>JADJTX010000033.1 GCA_016710985.1 Ignavibacteria bacterium | reverse complement strand
ACCGATCAATCCGACTGACAATGCTTTCTTATTTTTTTTAGCTTCAAGAACTAATTTCAAAGCTTCATCTAAACTATCTGTCATTACATCACAATATCCTGTATCAATTCTTTTTTGAATTCTGCTTTTATCAACATCAACTCCGAGAAATGCAGCGCCGTTAAGTGTCATGACAAGAAGCCGCGCCGCCCATCATTGAATCCGCAGGTTAGAACAAACTTGGAAAGTGTTCCGTCAAAATGTTTGTCTGCGCGCAAACAAAATGTTTCATAAGTTCCCTGTAGAATTCCCTGTGTTCCGATATAGATCCAGCTTCCTGCTGTCATCTGTCCATACATAGTAAGTCCGAGCGCTTCGAGTCTTCTGAATTCATCCCAGTTACCCCACGCAGGTACAAGCTGCGAATTTGACGCAATCTCGGTGGATTGTATGTGTTTTTAAATATCGCGACAGGTTTGACTGAACAAGCAGAGTTTCAATCTTCATTTAAATTTTTAATGACTCTACGATCTTATCATAGCATTCCCAGTTGCGTGCAGCACTTTCCGCTGCCCCCGTAGACGGTCAGGATCTTTTGGCCTTTCCGCCACATCAGGATCGAGATTGTTCATAGACATTCTCATTGCAACTTCCGGTGATCCAGTTTTTCCACATGTGAGTTTTGATCCAGTTGGTGCTGTTGTTCGTGACATTAGTGTTTTTAATTTGTTAACAAAATAAAAATTCTAATCTTCAAATAATATTAAATAAAAAGCTGCAAAAATCATTTCGGACCTTTGCAGCTTAAGAAAAAGATAAAATATTATTTACTTCCCGAACTCTTTTTATATTCACCCATTACATATTCAGTTAGAAACCCCGAATCTGGATTCATCTTGATGCGCCTCATCTATAATTGTCTTTGCTTTTTCATATCACCGTCATCATTTCTTTTAAGAAGTGACATTGCAAGGTATCCGACCGCAAGATCATATCCCCAGTCAGGATAAAGCTCGCTAACTTCCTTTCTTGTCTTAAAAGCATCAACAGATTTTTCAAGTTTTGGAATTGCAATATCAACGCCGCCGCCGAATGCTTCCGGTGTATAAAGCTTGACATTCCGTTCAGCATCAGTAGTCTCGGATTATTCTTATCAAGCTTAGCGGCTGATTCGTCGGCGCTTCCTGTTGCTGCAATTATTTCCTGCATTTTTTCCTGTTCATACTGCCATCTGTTGAAGTTCAAAGCCTCCAGCAAAACGAATGAGTCAGCAAATTCAGGATATTCATCTATTGATTTGTTTATAACATCTATTCCTGACTGAGTGTACTTTTTAAGACCTGCATTATCTTCTTTTACCATTGAAGCAGTTCCAAGACCGTAATCGGACAATGCAATATAGTAATTACAAGCCATGTCTTTTCTTTCAGCTGAAGAATCCTCTCAAACTCGCCTCTGACCTTATAAGCTGTGCTGCATCACTTTTATTCATTGCAGCTTTCAGGTTCTTCTTTGCTTTCAGCATTGCCTTATCAAAATCACTGCTTGCATTTGCTTTGACAAAGCTGAACATGATCAACAAGATGATCATGGATGTAATTTTGTTTTTCATTTTTTTTTATCTCCTTTTTTTTTGGTATTAAGCCTTGTAGTATTGAGTATTGAGTAGGGGTTTGAGTAAACCATTTTCCATATTTAGTATAATTGAACTCTTAATTAGTTAATTGGTAATTAGTTAATTAATTTTTAATTAGTAATTGGTTAATTTGTATTGTAACTAGTCACATTCGTAATCTGTAAACTAGTACATAGCTCAATGTAATTAAACTGAAGTCCCAGCCCGAGATACAGCGATCTCTGATTATTTGATATCACTGCAACCTGCTCGGTATAATCATAATTATAAGTATAGTTATAAACATTTTTCACATTTAGAATATTATTCACTGCCGCCACCGCTACGGCAAATTTTCCGAACAGAGCAAATATATACTGAATGTTCCATGTCCAGCCTGTCGTAAGTTGGAAAATCTCGCGCTGTTATTTTCTCCGTAAACCGGAATGTATAAATTCATGTCGGATCAAAATAGGTTTCGTTAACAGGTGTATAAGGTTTTCCAGTAGATATCTTATAACTTATACCTGCAACAAGCTGATCATTTATACTATAACTTCCTATCACACTTAAAGCATTTGTGATGTCATAATTCGCCGGTGTCAAATTTACGGTTTCATACTGCTTTCTCTTTGAATCGCAGTATGCATACGATATCCATCCCGTGAATTTATTGTAGATCTTTGTTTAAAAATACGTCTATGCCTTTTGCAAAACCTTCTCCTTCACTGCCATAAAAAAAATCTGTTGTATTACGAAGAACAAGATTTGAATAGTCTTTATAATAACCTTCAATTCTGAATACAATGTTTCCTTCTTTGTTAAATTCATATCCGAGAATATAGTGAACTGCTTCTTCCGGCTTCAGATTGTTATTGTCAGCAGAGAAATAATCATTCAGTCTTGGATACTGGTGATAGATACCGATTGCTCCTCTGATGGTTTGATTTTTTGCAAGCAGAAATCCGAATGAAAATCTCGGATCAAAACTTACTTTTTCCGAGAGGGTCTGATAATCGGATCTTACGCCGGGGATAATGAATTTGTTTACTAAGTCTGATCTGCGCTTCGACATATGCACCGATCCTTCCGTGTTTGCATTGGTATCAAGATTAATGGACGGTGCGTTAGGTTGAGATTGTATTGAAACTGCGGTACAGTTCCGGCAATATCATAACCGTTATATTCATATTCAACACCTGTATTTATATCGGTTTTATTATTTGCCTGAATGGTAAGCTGGCTCTGTCCTTTTGGATAATACTTTTTGTATTTGTGTTCAGTATTCCGTAGCCGATTTATTTTCATTAAGACTGTATGATCCCCGATGTTTAGTAGAGTTGACTGAAGGTGCTGAAGTATAATTTTAAGATTTGTAAAAAATTATTTGAACTGCCTTCAAAGTATCCGTCATAAGTTGGCGTTGCATTTTTATTCCTACTTTATCATCACTGTAATTTCCGTAAGCTTTGAGATTTCCTGTCGCGCCGATGTTGTATGAGATGGTACCACCGAACTGATTTGACTGAGGAATGGATCATATTCGGAATGCTTTCCGTTTATTGCGAAGTAAGGTTCGAAAAATAATTTTCCCAGTGAAAATGTCGCTCCGAATTTTCTGTCATTAGAAAGGTAACCCCGTCAAGAGAGCATTGGCAAGACCAAGCCATGCAAACATTCCTTTACCCTGAGGCATGTCGTATGATTTCAGATCCAGTACTGCTGATAAGACGTTTCCGTATTTTGCGGAAAATCCGCCGCTGGTAAAGTTGATTCCCTCAGTCCCCAGGGATTAATTGTTGAATAGGAAGAAGCGTTAAAGTCATCATCAAAGATGAACGGATTATACAGAGAAGCCATGTCGATGATAGTAAGGACTTCATTGGGATTACCTCCGCGGACAGTAATTCGGCTTCCTTCGTTCACCTGATTGGATCCCGGAAAAGTCGTAATTGCTCTGTAAAGATCTGCGTCAGCGCCGGGGATCCTTACGATCTCCAGAGGAGTTAAGGTGACAGCTGTATTGTTTCCGGATGTAAATGAACTTGCCGTCACTATTATCTCATCTGTACTTACTCTTTCGAGTTTTAAGTCCGATATTTAAACCCGGCGAAAATGTCAAGGGAATTTTCTTGTAGTGTAGTCCATATTGAAATAAGTAAATTCTGGTTCCTGTCTTTTCAGTTTCAAATTCATAGAATCCTTTTTCATCGGTTGTTGCGCCGTCTATGGTACCCTCTATAACAAAATTTGCGCCGCTTATTTCCTCTTTTTCGCCGGTTACTTTACCTGTGATAAGCGTTGTTTTTGCTGACTCAGTTGAATCTTTTCTGTGAAAAATATTTCCGCAGAAATTAATATGAAAATGATAAAATTTATAAATAGTTTTATCATGTTATTTTGAAATTAAAATTTAAAGTATCAATATCTTTTGCAATTTTAAAATCTTTATTGTAATTCCTTTTGCTGAATGAGTGGAAAATGATACTTCTACTTCTGAATATTTCATAGTCAGATAATCAGGATGATGATCATGCTGCTGACAAAAGCTCCGATAGCAGTGACAAGTCCCATTGTCTGAGGAATCCTTTTTTTTTAATGTTTTTTTTATTGAGATTCGTCAGAATTCCATCCGTTTAGTTCTTTTAAATTCTGTTCGATCTGTTCCTGTGAAAGTTTTTCCATTTTAGTATTATAATTTAATTTAGTTAATTATTTCTTATTGGACTTAATAATATTTTCGAGATTACTTATGTAATTTTCAAAAGCTTTATATCCTTTAACTGTGATCTTATATTTTGAAAGAGGTTTACGGTCAACAAAAAGTTTCTTTACGCTGATATAACCTGCCTGTTCCAGTTTCTTGAGATGAACGCTTAGGTTCCCGTCAGTAGCATTTACTTTATCCTTCAGGAAATTAAATTCAGCATCGTCAACTCCAACAAGAACAGCCATTATGGAAGTCCTGATGCGGGAATGTATTACATCGTCAATTTGCTGATAGTCATAATTCATTATGCTTTTTTTCCGGAATTTCTTTTGATCTTTTATTTAATACAATTCCCGGTACGATCTGAAATATAATTATCATTAATGCAAATATAAGTAACGTATGTATTCCCGGAAATAAAAACATAACAATTGCTCCTGCCCACCAGCCGAATGAAACGTATCTAAGCCAGTTTATCTGCTGTATTGCTCCGCTGGTAAAATAGGATATACCCAGAGAAGTTGCAATGATCGGACATATAAAGACCGGATTGTAAGCTCCCGAAAATGTCCCGACAAATCCATAAATGAACATTGAAATTCCGGAAGCCAGCCATAGTGATCCCAGTATTCTTGATGTAAATGTCTGAGCCGGACTTTTTATTGCTTTGACGTTTTCCAATGAAAACATCCACTATTGCTCCGGATCATCAGTATCAACCACATCAATCCGATATAATTAACAGGTTCTTTGTAAAGCATTAAATAATTAATTAATAAAGCAATTGTTACGAGTACCCCAGAAGATATAATGAATACCGTTATCGATATTCAGCTTTCTTGTATCTTCCATCATTTTTTTGATCAGAGATAGTTCCAGTTCTGCTTGTTTAGATTCCATTTTATTTTTATTAAAGTGCTTTGTATTTAAAGTGCTTTACAAAAATATATTTTTGTTCTTTAATGTCAAGCCTAAATAAAAAATCCTGAAAAAAATTTTCCGGGATTTTTGAACTGATTCTAATTTATTACTGAGATGAGATTCTTTACTTCATATCTAATCCTGATTGGCTTCGGAATATTCCGGCTTTCCGTCAAAGTTATACAAATGCTCAGTCTTTATGAAATCAAATCCTGAATCATTAATCTTTTGAAGCAGTTTAGTAATATTAGTATGACTAACTTTTTCCCCTTTATTTGTTGCGAGGTATCTGCATCTCCAGTGATCTGTGCAGAAAATATCAGGATGACAGTCAGGCCAGACCTTTACCCCTCGGTTGCTGATAAAGCCAAGCGTAAGGCCTTCGATTTTACTTTCTTTATCATTTCTCCGAGGTCTTCCGCGCTTCCGTTGCTCCAGTCTAAATAAACATCTATTCCGACCAGATCTTTTCTCTGCTTTATTGGTTTTTTAGTTTCCTTCTTTTTGCTTTCTTTTTCTAATTTTTTTAATTAACTACTTTCAGCTTTGATTTTTCTCCGATCCTTGCTATTACAGCTTTGGCAAATTCTTTTGTGCCGACTTTTTCTTTGCTTATCTTTCTTTAAAAATATCATAAGTATGTATTCCGTCTTCAAGAGTTTTCAGCCAGGCATTATGAACTTTGGAGGCAATTTCATTCTGCCCGATGTGATTCAGCATCATAACAGCTCAAGTAAAAGTCCGGATGGATTGGCAAGATTTTGTCCCGCTCTTCTCGGCGCAGAACCGTGAATGGCTTCAAACATTGCAAAGTTTTCTCCGATATTTGAAGAGCCGGCAAGCCCTACTGAGCCGGTGATCTGTGCAGCTACATCGGAAAGTATATCGCCGTATAAATTTTCCATTACCAGCACATCAAAATCTTCAGGAGTATTTGCCATTTTTGCAGCCCTATATCTACTATCCATACTTCATTTTCAATCTCAGGATATTCTTTGGCAATTTCTATGAATATTTTGAAACAGTCCGTCTGTCAGTTTCATGATATTATCTTTGACAAAACAGGTAACCTTTTTCCTGTTATTTGCAACAGCATATTCAAAAGCATAACGGATTATTTTTTCGGAACCCGGCGTGATATCATTTTCAGACACTGATAGACATCTTGAGTCTGCCTGTATTCAATTCCGGCATAAAGATCTTCTTCATTTTCCCTTACAATCACGAGATCCATTACGGGATGTTTGGTTGAAACATAAGGATGATAAGATATGCATGGACTGAAATTTGCATAAAGTCCAGGTTTTTCTTGTGGTTACATTTAAGCTTTTATATCCGCCTCCCTGCGGAGTAGTAATTGGAGCTTTGAAAAAACTTTTGTTCTTCTGAGGAATCCCAGGCACTAGGTTCAATTCCTGCTGCATTTCCTCGGAGATAAACCTGTTCGCCGACTTCTATTGTTTCAATATCAATTTTTGCTCCGGCAGAATTAATAATATTAAGTGTTGCTTCCATTATTTCAGGACCGATTCCGTCTCCATAAGCGACTGTGATTGGTGTGTTTTCTGACATTATTTCCTTTCTGTTATTTTTTTGTTTTTCGGGTGATAAATTACTAAACCGTTTTTTAATAGAAATCTAATTAGTTGACAATTGATAATTGATAGTTGACAGTTAAAAACTGTAATTTGCGCAGGATCGAGTTCAATTATCAATTCAATTATCAACTATCAATTATCAACTATCAATTATCAACTATCAACTATCATCTATCAATTAGCTCACGAGCCCGGTTCAGAGCATCATCTATGCTCCCGCATACATTTTCATCACCTATCTTTTGAATAAGCCCCGCCTTCTCAGCCGCAAATAACGGCTGTGCGTGTATCCCTGAAAGTATAAGCGTAGAATTATTTTTTCTGCATTCATCAAATATGTCCTCGATTGTTGCTAATCCCGTTGCGTCTATTGCCGGAACATTTCTAAGCCGCAATATCAGAACACGTGATTTTTTATCTACTGTCCTTAATGTTTCCTTGAACTTACTTGCAGCTCCGAAGAAGAAAGGTCCGTTCACTTCATAAATGATTACACCTTCGGGAATATCGTTAGGCTGTGAAGAACTTTCGCCGGAGTCATCAGCTTCACCGCTTTCATCAAACTCACGAGTGATAATTCCTATGTTTGTTACATTCGCCATACGGTTCATGAATAAGAACGCCGACATTATCATTCCTATTTCTATTGCTACAGTAAGGTCGAATAAGATCGTCAGGAAAAAAGTCGAGAGCAAAACTATCACATCACTCTTAGGCATCTTCAGCTGAGCTTTGAATTCTCTCCATTCAAACATATTGTAAGACACGACTACAAGTATGCACGCTAAAACACATAATGGGATCATTCCCGCATACTGACCGAAAAAATCATTATCAAAAGCAGAACAAGAATGTGTAATTCCCGCTACGAGAGTTTTTCCCCGCTCGAATATTGGTAACTGTTCTGGCGATCGCACCTGTTGCCAGATTCCGCCAAACATAGGTGAAGCAATGTTAGCGATTCCGTTTGCGACAAGTTCCATATTTGAACGGTGCTTCCCCGGTCATACCATCGCTACAACTGCGCTCAATAGAGATTCTATCGCAGCGAGCAGAGCAATTGTAAATGCCGGACCGATCAAAGCATAAACTTTTGCATAAGTGATCTCCGGAAATGCAGGTGATGGAATTGAATTCGGAATTGCGCCGAATTTTGAGCTGATGGTTTCAACATTCATTCCGAAGAATTGTGATATAAGAGTTCCGGCAATCAGCGCAACAAATATCCCCGGGACTTTCTTTGTAATGAAAGGAAAGAAAATAATTATTGCGAGTGTAATGACTGAAACTATTACTGTCTGCGGATTGAAAGTACTTATGTTTTCAATATACACCGGTATCTTTTCTAAAAATTCTGAAGGCAATGTTTCAATTTTCAATCCCAGCAGATCTTTTACCTGTGTTATGAAAATTATTATTGCAATACCTGAGGTAAAGCCTGTTATAAGCGGAAGCGGGATGAATTTTATCAGTGTACCGAACTTTGCCAGACCCATTATAATAAGAATGATACCCGCTAAGATCGTCGCTATCATCAGTCCGTCGAGTCCGTATGTCTGAACTATCCCATAAACAATTACAATAAAGCTCCGGTCGGACCGCCTATCTGTACCCGGCTTCCGCCAAATGCGGAAATAATAAATCCCGCAATTACTGCAGTGAACAAACCTTTCTCGGAGATACACCTGAGGCAATCCCGAATGCAATCGCAAGCGGAAGAGCTACTATCCCGACAATTATCCCTGCGGAAATGTCTTTGTAGAATTGTTCTTTAGTGTAGAATTTCAGAGTTGTGAAGAGCTTCCGGGACAAGCATTATTTTAGTTGAAAGTTGAAAGTTAAAGTTAGTAGTTAATAGTTTTAGTATAAATCTTATAAATCTTATAAATCTTATAAATCTTATGAATCTTATAAATCTAAAATCTTATGAATCAAGATTATTTCTTCTTTGCTCTTACGACTTCGGCAAAGCTCTTCTTTCCCAGTTTACTTTCGAGCCATGACATAAAGTCAAAGTATTCATATGCTTTTATTTCCAGTATGTCGTCTGAAATTGTGTTCAGCTCTTTTTTCCATTCATTAAATATGAACATCTTGTCATCATCTATATTTGCATTTATAAGTTTACGCATATAATTCAATGTAATCAGTTCAAATTTATTCAGCTTGTTTTTATTTGAAAGGTATCTGAGAGTTGATTTCATTATGGATTCCATCAGAACATAGTTTCCCAATTCATAATGAACAAGAAGGTTCAGAATTCTGGCAAAACATTGAATGTCTTCCCGAATACTCAGCTCTTTATCATTAATAATTTCATTTATACCTTTAAGCGATTTCTCATAATCACCAAGACCAAAAGCAAATAAGCAATATTGTATGCAAACATAACGTCAGATTCTTTATTTATCCTTCCTTTATATCTTTTCAGTCCTTCTTCAATTTCAGCTATAAGAGGAATTCCTTTTCAAACTCACCTGTTTTTAAATAAAGATTAAGCTCCATATCATAAGTGGTAACAAAAATTCTTGTCTGCAATGTTAGTGAATTTGGTTTGAATACCTCTCAATTTTTTAAAAGTAACAAATGCATCTTCATATTTTTTCAATTCAATCTGAACAATAAGAAGGTTATGAAGTGCTGCTATATAATTATCTTCTTTCCTCAGTAATGGATTTTCTTCCGATATTTTGACTAATCTTAAACAGTGAACCAATAAACTCTTATAGTCTTTGTTGGTAATATCGTACAAACCTTTTATATTCAGGTAAAATGTTTTTGAAAGAAAAGTTTTCGCCTTTTGTTCGGATTGAAGAAGAGGATGTTTGAGAATTTCATTGAATTTTTCAGGTCGGTTTTATTTCTTAGGTCTCCGTGTTTTTTATCAGCAGAAAGGATCTCATTGTCAGGTTCCAGTAATCATTGATGTTCTCAAAGGTTTTTAGTTGTTTCATTATGCTCATGATAGATTTCAATCAATTCCTTTTCGTCGGTATGAGCATAAGAATTCGTCCTTGCAAGAGTTTTTTTCCCAATCGAGCACAGTAAGGATCTGCGAATGGATTTGGTAATCATAAGCAATTTTTTTTGCTTTATCCAAAAACTTCCGGCATTGTTTGAAAAGTGATTTGTCATAAAGAGTCTGAATGTCTTTTAACAGATCAATGAGTTCCGACTGTTTTGATTTATCCGAATTATAAAATCTGAGACTCTTTAAGATGGTTTGGTAAAGGTAGTTTTTAACGACAAAAAGCTGCTTTAAGAATTTTTCATTCCCGAATTGCTTTCTTATCAATTCTTCATCGTAAGTTTTCTGTTTATCTATTGCGTTAAAGAGCTTGAAATATATATTATCATCACCTTTTACATGATGAAGGGAAGCATATATTTTAAAAAATCTCTTTTCCGATTGGGTTAATGATTTGATCAGTTGAAATAAATCATCTGTTACTTTCATAATCCTCTAATAAATATTTACGTGACTGTTCATAAAAGAGTTAGCCAAACCAATGCTTGGCTGAAAATACAAAACGCTCAATGAAAAAAAAACAAAAAAAGCGACTTAATATATTTATTTAAACCTTATTTCCGTCCTAAAATTAAACTTATTGAAAGTTAATTACAATTGTATAATGGAACATGAGTTCTATGAATGAGCTCATTTTTGTTTGGACAGTGAAAGTAAATGATATAATTTTTGAACAGTTAAAATGATTTTTTAAAGATAAATCAAAATGGAGAAGCTAAATCAAAATCCATAAAGGAAAAAAAGATTAATAAGATCTTAAAACAAAAACCTGTTCCTAAAAAACCTAAGGCAAAAATAAATTGACAAAGTTCAAATATCAGATCATCAGTTAGCAGTTAACAATTAAAAATTACCAAATAATTTTATAAACTAAAATCTAAGGAAAATATAAAAATGAAAAAACTAAATTCACATTTCAAAATTGTAATTCTTTTTTTGGCAATTCTTATTTCTTCACAAAACATTTACCCGCAATGGACAATTGTTGGTGACTTAGCCGGAGTTGAAGTAAGACCAACCTTATCTGTTGTGGATGGAAATACAGCGTTTGTTACCGGAGGTAAGAATATCAATGCTACTTATAAAACTACAAACGGAGGAACAAACTGGACTCAATTAAATACCGGTACATTTAATTTATTCTGGAGTATCTGGGCTAAAGATGCTAATACTGTTTTTGCAGGCGCTAACGGAAGCTGTGGACCGGACACAGTAAGATTGTATAAAACTATAAACGGCGGAATTAACTGGACAGTTATTGAATCTAAATTCGCGGAAATAGCAACATTTACAGGAATAAAATTTTCTAATTCGGATCCTTCTTTTGGTATAGGAGTTAGTGGTGCACCAGATGCAGATTTTTATATTTATAAGACAAGAGACGGAGGAAATACATGGACGTAAGACCCAGGTAACAGGATTTGCCGGATACAATTGCGCACTTGGAAGTTTAAATGTAATTGACAGTTTGTTTTATGCACACGGTACAAACGGAACCTCATCCTCGATAATAATTACAACTGATGGAGGATTAACCTGGAATTTAAGAGAGTTAAATCTTCCGGTCTCCGGCTTTTCTACAACCGGTATTGCCTTTAAAGAGGATAAATTAACGGGTATAGCGGGATCCGTTTTACCGGTTATCGCAAGAACCACAAACGGAGGGTTGAATTGGGTAAATATAGATGTAGGAAATGGTATCACCGGTGGATTTGCTGTGAGAATGAGATGGATAGAAGGGACTAATATTTGTTATATAAATGCCACTGATTCGTCTATAGGTGGAATGTTAAAAAGCACTGATGGGGGATTAACATGGTCTCCTATGTCAACTACCGGACTTGGAATATATAATTTTGATACGAAGAGAATTGGTTCGAATGTTTATGGATACGCTAACTCCAACGGAGGTGGACTTGTTGGGGGTTGGTTTTAAAAGCAACCGATGTAATCACAGGAATAAATCAAATCAGTGAACTTATTCCTGAACGGTATAATCTTTCGCAGAATTATCCAAATCCGTTCAACCCGGTTACGAAAATCAATTACGAATTACGAGTTACGAATCACGTGTCGCTTAAGGTATATGATATTTTAGGTAAGGAAGTTTTTGTCCTCGTTAATGAAAAGCAAAATGCAGGAAGTTATGAAGTTGATTTTGACGGGAGCAATTTCTCAAGCGGAATTTATTTTTATAAACTTCAAACAGATAACTTCAGTGAAATAAAGAAAATGACTTTAATGAAATAAAATGAATGTTAAAGTTAAAATAATATATATTTTGCAATTTAAAATAAAAATCACTTAGGGTGTAAAATGAAAAACAAAATAACATTTTTAATTTTATTCAACGTGCTTTGCTTTAGC
>JADJTX010000032.1 GCA_016710985.1 Ignavibacteria bacterium | reverse complement strand
TTTAATTAACCGCTTTGTCCTGACCTCAAAATATTTTGATCCGGATGGTTGTAAGTTTATAGGAATAAAATTAATGAAATCTTACAAAAGAACTCTGGTTTGACATTAAAAACAGGCGGGAGTTTATAAACATAACTCTCGGATATCGAGCAACGTCTTGCTGAAAGCGGAATCGGGGAAGTACTTCTTCCTTTGCAATGCTATGCATATCTGCAAGCGCTTTAGAAATGATGATGAGTCAGGACTTCATAATGACTTCTGAACTCTCTGGTTCTAAGGACTTCAACCGAAAAACCTCACGCAAGATATAAGCATAACACTTATAAGACAATGTGATCGCTCATTTGAAAAGGAATGATCATGGGAAGAGAAGTTATAGTAGCCGTGACAAAGGGCAACGATTTTATCCGTGGTTCAAATTTTCATGGGGAGTCGCACGGTAAAAACAGAAGCGGATTTCGAAAATTATCGGTGAATAAATGTCAGTCTTAAAACATTTCCTGCCGTAGCTACCGTTTATATTTACTAACAAGAGAATCCAGATTTTTCTTATTTAGTCCTTTCATGTCTAATGCTGTTAAAATCAACACCCGCCGGCAACTCAAATTCATTCTTTGTAATATAAAAAATTCTGTGTTTAATGTAGTTGCTACAGCCGTAAACTCGGGGTGAATTAATTTTCAGAATATAAATTTTATCACAATTGACAATCTGACTCCGCCGGAAATATCAACAAATATCACAATTGTGTCCTGAAAGTATATTTTTTGGTCTTCGTGATTTTTTGTCTTCGAGAAATTTCTCAAATTCTTTAAAATCAGTTCAAGTCTCTCCGGTTTTCTTTTAATTATTAAAATTTCCAAAGGTCAGTCTTGTTACCGATCTTAGTCTCCCTCAAGATCAATTACACTGTATACATTATTATCAATTTAGTAAACCGTAATGGGTATTTTCATCCCATGATCTCTGTATGTTCATGTACTGCTTAGCTTTTCCCATTTGAAAATACCATTCTTCGTTTACCTTCAAGCATCATAGCTGATATTAAATCAATACTGGATAAAAACCAGTTTCCTTTTTGCTTGTCTCAGATTTTCCGTTTTCGTGGTTTGCGAACCTGTCTTGCTGTTTTGGGATTCATTTTCGCTTTCTTTCTCGCAGGAATAAAGACCACCTTGAGATCAGGATCAGGATGGAAAATTTATATTAGTTCTTTTTAGAAAATCCATAGGACACAAATTATTAAATAATCAGGCTAAAGATTGTCTTTGACCTGAAAAAAATATGATTGCAATTATGTTAATTGGCTGCGAAGATTCGCGCAATGATTTTCACAAAAAGCTGACTAATTTTCTTAACTGACTGTTTCTTTTCGTTACGTGATCAAGCGGCAATGATCTGCGATTTTGGAAACAGCTCCGACTATCTGCTCGACTATCTTTCCTTCCTTGAAGATCAATAATGCCGGGATGCTTCGGATTCCGTATTTTACCGAGAGACTGCCTGGTTAATATCAATATCCAGTTTACCGACTTCAGCTTTTCCGCTGTATTCCGTCAGTGATCCTCTACTACAGGAGCAATTGGTTTGCACAACTGGCACCATACTCGCCCAGAAATCTATGAGTACCTGGATCTCTGATTTTATTACTTCTTCGAAGTTAGCGATTGTTATTTCGACTGTTGGCATTTATTTATTCCTCTTTATATAATGAAATTTATGAATGATTTAATTTAGCTTTAAGTTATTTTCTCCAACTATATTTTCAAGTTTGAAATTAATTCCTTGTTGCTTTAATTTTGCATTCTTTCGAAACATATGCTTGTGAGTGAGTGGAATTCATAAGCTGAAAAATAAGTTTGATGTTCCGGGATTGTTTTCGGGAAGTGTTTTTTATAAGATACAGATCCGAAAACATCTGTTTTCTTCTCATTGAGATAAATTGTCAGATTCCTTTAAACACTTAGAATGCATCTATGCTGTAAATTTCATTTACCAGTAATTTTATCTTAGTCACCGTTCGTCAGGTGTCCCCCACTATTAAGCAAGATTACATTGCTGGAATAAGTGAGCCTTTGTTTCATATAACTTCCGAGCTGCAAACGCACTCTCCTGAACCATAAAAATCAACGAGATTAAATACTACAAACTTATTTCCTTTCTTCGACAATTTTACCTGTGAATCATTTATTACGACGCACATTGTAACAGTTTTAAGGCGTTTGAAATCAAGCTCCCGGGATCTTTCGCTGAAAGTCAGGTCAATGAAGCCTCAATATCCTTTTTCATTTTTGCAAGAGGATGACCTGTTATGTAAAAACCAATTGCTTTTTCTCTGTTATATTTTTCCGTTTCAGGAAACTCCTCATAGTCCTGAATAATATAATCCTGATTTACTACTTTTGAATTACCGCTGTCTCCGAATAAACCTTCCTGACCTTTTGCCTCCTGGCTTGTAGCGTATCTTGAGGCATACATTGTCGAGCGCTCAAGATTGAGGAATAATTTATTCCTGTTGGGTCCAATTGTATCAAAAGCTCCGAGAAAATCAAATTCTCCACGCATTTTTTATAATTCAGTCTCAGATCAACCCGCTTTAAAAATCAATGAACCCCTGTGTATTTACCGTTCTCATTTCTTTCGCTGATAATATTCAGAGCTGCCTTTTCACCTACATTTTTGATTGCGCTCAGCCCGTAAAGAACTTCTCCCACTTTATCTTCTTCGTTAAAATACCGTATCGCGAAATCCATTTTCACTTTCATTCACATCAGGCGGACGCAATTTTATCTTCATCTTGCAGGCACTCGTTTGCCAGCTGCTGTAATTGACTTCATCATCTTTCTGCACGCCATTGAAACAGTCAGATACTCAAGCGGATAATGCGTCTTGAGATAAGCAGTATAAAATGCGAGTATAGAGTATGCAACTCCGTGCGATTTATTAAATCCATAGTCCGCAAAATCAATCATCAAACTGAAAATTTCCGTTGCAACTTTCTTTGAAACTTCATTCTTTACCGCGCCAGAAATAAATTTTTCTTTTACCTTGTTCATCGTTTCCTTATTCTTCTTTCCCATGGCTTTTCTCATGTTATCAGCTTCTGCAAGTGAAAATCCCGCAACGTCCCGCACTATCTGCATCACCGGTTCCTGATAAACTATGATCCCGTAAGTCTCCTTTAAAGTGATTTCCATCTTCGGATGAAGATATGTGATCGGTTTTCTTCCGAAACGTTTGTCAATGAAATCCGGAATGAGTTTCATCGGACCCGGACGGTAAAGAGCATTCATTGCAGCCAGGTCATTAATGTTCTTCGGCTTCAGCTTGGCAAGAGATTCCCGCATCTTGCTTTTTGAAAACTGAAATATCCCGATTGTTGAGCCTGATGAAAACAGCTCGTATGTTTTTGGATCATCAAGCGGAATATCGTCTGTCGTAAGACTGGTCTTATATTTTTTGTTGATCAATGCAAGAGCTCTTCCCAAAACCTTCAGCTCTTTTTAAACCGAGAAAATCTATTTTGATCAGACCTGCATCTTCAAGCTGATTCATGTCAAACTGCGTACAGAAGACATTGTCTTCACCAGTTACTTTTGAAAGCGGTACATAATCTGTTACGTTTCCCGGAGCTATGACAAGTCCGGATGCATGTATTGAAGAATTCTTATTCAGATTTTCGAGAACGGTACAGTATTCAAATAATTTTTTCTTCTCTTCTTTTTGAAAAGTATCGCCGGTCTCAAAATACTTCTTAAAGTCCGGTTCTTCCTTCATACATTCTTCAAGCTTCTTCACTTTCCCGAAGATAATCGGAATGGTCTTGGTCAGATCGTTGATCTCCTGGAACGGAAAATTCAAAACTCTTCCGACATCCTTTAAAACCCCGCGGGGCGCGAGCTTATTGAAGGTGACGATCTGCGCGACCGAACTCTCACCATACTTTTCCTTTGCATATTGAATGACCTCATCTCTCCTGTCATCCTGAAAATCAATGTCTATGTCCGGCATGGAAATTCTTTCAGGATTTAAAAATCTTTCAAACAGCAGGTCATAGTCAAGCGGGTTTACATTTGTTATTCCAATACAGAAGCATACAAGACTTCCCGCAGCGCTTCCCCTTCCCGGACCGACAAGAATTCCTTTACTCTTAGCATAATTAATAAAATCCTGAACTATAAGAAAGTATCCGAGAAATTCATACGCCTTATCACATCAAGCTCAAAGTTAAGTCTGTCCTCAGCTTCTTTCGTTACATTCACAAATTTGTTTCTAAGACCTTCTATGGAAAGCTTTTCAAGGTAATCATCAAAAGTTTTTATTTTTTTTTCTTCATCCGGTATTTTATAATTCGGCATGAAGTTGGTCGAAGTGTCGAGTTCGAGATTGCATTTTTCAGTGACTTCAATAGTTGATCTTATAGCCTCCGGATAATCTTTGAAAAGCTCGCACATCTCGCCTGCAGACTTAAAATAGATCTGATCTGTTCCGTACCGGAGATTATTTATAACGTCAGTTTGCCCGTAGTTCCGGATTGACTTTGCTGACTGCTTCGCGCTGATGTTAAGATAGATATTATGTGCTATAGCATGTTCCCGTTTTATGTAATGAACATCATTAGTCGCTATCAGCTTCAGTCCGAATTTCTTAGCTAGCTTAGGCATGGCTTCCATTACTTTTTTCTCGGCAGGAATATCATGATCCTGAATCTCGAGATAAAAAAGTCTTCTCCGAAAATATCTTTATAGACTCCAGTCATCTTCTCCGCAGTAGCCATGTCATTTCTTGTAATGTAACACGAGATCACTCCGCCGGCGCATGCTGAAGTTGCAACAAGTCCTTCGCTGTATTTGCTGAGAACCTCTATATCAATCCGCGGCTTATAATAGTATCCTTCTGTATGTCCGATGGAAGTCAGCTTGATGAGATTTTTGTAGCCGGCTTCATCCTTTGCAAGTAAAATTAAGTGAGCGTAGTTAATATTGGTAGAAGTAAGTCCGTCCGAGTTTTCCAGATTCTGCTCTTCTATGTCTTCGACCGCCTTTACGAATTTTTTCCTTTATCAAAACGTGAACCTGACTGCGCGACATAAACTTCGCATCCGATAACAGGTTTTATTCCCCTAGACTTTGCCTTCTTATAAAAATCCATTACTCCGTACATAACGCCGTGATCCGTGAGCGCTACCGCCTTCATCTTATTCTCCACAGCAGCATCCACCAGCCCGTTGATAGTGGATATAGCATCAAGCAGTGAATAATGGGAATGATTATGCAGGTGAATGTACTCTGACAATTTTAATTAAGAATTAAGAATTAAGAATGGTTTGCTCTTAAGTTAAAAAATAATTGAGGAAATTATATTCATTTATCTTCCTTTGAAAGCATTGCCTTGTTTCAATTATCAACTATCAACTATCAATTATCAACTATCAATTATCAATTATCAATTATCAACTATCAACTCAATTATCAATTATCAATTATCAATTATCAACTATCTCTTCCGTTTTCTCCATCAGCCATTCCCTCGCGATGACATTAATATTTTTCTTAAGCTCTTTTTTTAAAATGATCAGATTACTCTTATCCGTGTATACAGACTTCAGAAGCATTCCGAGATATTTTAGGAACATCATATATCGTTCATAATGAATAGATAATACATCACGCCTTCTGTTTAGGTAATGTCTTGTCGAGTCTATCAGCGACTGAAGAGCTTCATATTCCTGTTGTTCAAAGTAAACCTGCATGAGTGTCTCTTTGGATTTTAAGTAATAATATGAATTCTGATAATTCACCTTATTAAGGAATTCTATGGCTGAGTCATATTCTTTTTTCTCAAAGCTAATCAAAGCTTTAATGAGATTGACCGTATCTTTCTTAAATTCATTGATCAGTTTAGACTTATATTTCCCGACAAAGCTTTCCACCCAGCTGATCTTATTCAGACGTAGTGATGCAATTACAATGCTGATGAAATCTATGTCCTGAAAATTTTCCATGTCTGAATAGAATCCTTTTATCTCAAAAGACCTGTAAATACCGAACAGTTTATTAAGGTATTCGCTTTCACCCATGGCAACTTTATTGAACCCGAAATTTATCATTGAAAAGTAAACCTGTTCAAGCGACTGCTGATCATACTTCTGGATGTTCTTTAACACAAAAGACTGAAGATCGGAAAAATACTTATCATTGTTATCGGCAGTCATCATCTTAAAGATCAGATATTCGCTGTAGATGAAAGGATTGTTCTTCTTTATTTCGCTCAGATTTTTATCAATGTAAGAAATGATCTCATCAGTGAATTTTAAGTTCAGCTTAAAACCGCCCAGTACGTGATATTTTCTGCTGAGAAAAGAATTGATCAGATCCAGCTTTGAAGAAAGAAAATAATAATCAATCGAATCAGACAGCCGGTAATATATCTCGTCGAGATTGACCTCCACATTTTTCCTTCGTTAAAGATCAAAGTCCTTTCAAAAGTTATTTTATGCAGATGATGATCAAAATTTTTTGTGAAGTCATTTGCCAGTATTCTTTCCATTTCTTTCGACAGCACTTCAAAATTTTTGTGTGAATTTCTTTCAGCATATGAATTCAGCAGTATATTCTTCTGATTCATCAGATTCTTTTCTTCTTCAATGACAATTACAAATTTTTCAAGCAGCTTTTTAAAATCAGATAAGTAGGACCGTACTCCGGAATCACTGAACTTCTCGCCGGGATTAATGTAGTTCCAAAGCTCCTCTTTTGATAATATCTCAGATGAAGATGCAACTGTATTTTCAAAATACTCATAGATCAATATCAGCTTTTTGTTTTTATTGTAAAAAGGAGAGCGAATGAAATCTCCGAATCTTCTCAGTTCAGAGGGCGTGAAGCTTAGTACGAGTTCAGTGAGTTTTAATTTCTGCATCGGGAAATTTGATTTGCCATTTAACATAAAATAAATATACGAATTAAAGAATATACAAATTTGGAATTTGGGATCTCGGATTTGGAATCCTGTAGCTATATCTGTCTCAAAACTAAAATTCACCACTGAGACTCAGAGAACACAGAGTTCACGGTGAAATCTTTAGTGAATTTAATTTTATTTATTTTAGATTAAGCAAATTTTTTAATATTTTAATTAGTAACTCAATTTACGCAGAACACATGTTTTTTTTCATTCTGAGCGAAGCGAAAAATCCAAATACTTCAATTCTATCTTAGTTATTGGATTCTTCACTTCACTCCGCTTCATGCCCGGATTGTAAGTATAAATCAACTGTTTATCAATCAGGCGGGCGCTCCGTTCGTTCAGAATGACAAAGTGCCTAACTTCAGATTAGTAATAATAAACCGGTTATAATCTCTGTGTACCTTTGTGTTCTCTGTGCCTCAGTGGTAAAAGCTTTTGAGACTTAATCAGCAAAATCCAATTCCGAAATTCCAAATCCGCTGGTTTCCACAAATCGCATTTCGTGTCCTGAGAATTTCTTTGAATTTCCTTTGAAAACAAACCGAAATCAAACTATCTGCTCCTTTATTATACTTTCTTCATACCGGTCTTTTCACGAAAACCCTCCTCAAAACTCAAAAAATATCTTTGCATCGCATATAAAAATGTAAGTATTTTTGTATAAAATTAATAAGTGAGATGCAGAAGGCTAAAGTTCAAAAGACAAAACCCCGGAATAAAAAAGATAAAAAGGTCAAAGCTAAAAAGTCTGTGCTCAGGAAAAAGACAGGACAGGAAAGATCAACATTCAAAGGTATGAACTCAGTTAAAATCCATGAGATAATCTTCTGACAATGAAAAGAATAATTTTAATACTAATACTTTTTACAGCTTTTGTTTTTATTTCATTTGATATAAACGATGAAGGTCCGATGAAAAAAAGTCAAATTACAATTTCCGGTAATTCATCCATTGTCATAGACACTAAGCTGATGGATGTTAATTCTATACTGACACCATACAGGACGAACGGCAGTTTCAACCGCGATCCGTCTACAGGTAACGGGGCATTCGAATGGCCAAAGGAGCAGGAAGACTGCCCGGTATGCATCGGGTATCTGGCTCGGATGTGTTTCTGGAAATGATACGCTGACTGCAATTGCTGAATATGACTATGATTATAAACCCGGGTATGTAGATAATTTTGGAAATCCGCAGAACGATTCTACCTACAGAATATATCAAATCAATAAAAGTAATATAAACAGTTATGATTATTTACACTGGCCCGGTAATCAGGGTGCCTATTTTACCTCCGACGGTAAACCTTACCTTATGGGAGACCAGACAATGTTCTATGTTTATACAGACGGATTTCCTCACAGCTCAGGTTCTTCAAGCCTGCGCTCACTGAAAGCTCAGATACTTCAAACCAACTGGGCTTACAATCACACTGAATTTAACTCCGGTTACCCGGCCGATCCTTTCAACAACACTATCTTCATGGAATACAGGATCATAAATAAGAGTGATCAGACATGGAATAATATGTGGGTCGGACAGTGGACTGATGATGATCTCGGAACTGCTACTGATGATAAAGTCGGATGTGACACGAATTTACAAATAGGCTATACTTACAATTCAACAAACAATGACGGGATATACGGAATAGCTCCTCCGGCAGTTGGGTTAAAATTTATAAGAGGAAGTTTAAGGTATACCGGAAACTTAAACGACACTGTAAAATATTTTCAGCCCTTCGGAAGTAATAATATTATTAAAAAGACAGGGTATATAGATGAAGGCATGACAGTATTTAATTATTATAACGGAGCTTCCTCAGCCTTCAGATCCCGGTCAAATATAGAAGTATACCGGTTCTTAAAGGATGGTGGAGACTAGGACCGAGTTGGGTAAGTCCGAATGGAAAGATACAACTACAATCACCATTTGCCGGTGATCCTGTAACAGGGACCGGATGGTTAAATCCCGGGATAATGACAGACGCTTTCTTACCAGTACAGGTCCGTTTGATAATGTAAATCCGGGTGATACTATCATAATAATTGCAGCTCAGATCATTGCAAAGGGGAATTCCAATCTGAACAGCGTTACTCATTTAAGAAATACAGCAAAGATCATACAGAATTTTTATGATAATAATATGGCTCCGCAAACTATTTCACCTTCTCCGGAAATAACATCTTATGCACCCGGCAATGGAAAAATTGCTTTAACATGGAATGATACTAATCAGAATAATTCTTTTAAAAATATATTGACCGGCGGGACATATAAATTTCAGGGATACAATATTTATCAGATCAGAACTTATACAAACCAGCCGATCGCAAGTGACACTGTTCTGCTAAAAACTTTTGATTTAAAAGACGTCATTACAAACATACTGGACAGCATTTATCTCCCGCCGAATGCTGGAATATTCTACGGCATAGTCCAAAGAGGCAGTAACAACGGCATAATAAGATATTTTGAAATTGATAAAGATACAATAAGTAACAAAAACTTTATCAACGGCACTGAATATAAATTCGCTGTTACTTCATATTACTATGATTCATCAGGCGGCTTTTACTTATCCTAAAGTAAATGAATCGCCGAAATCAAATATAATAAGAGTTGTCCCGCAGAATATTGCACCGGAACACAGGTCAGTTACGAACCCGGGGATACTATACAAACTGATCAGACAGACTTAGGAGTGATGCCTGTCATTTATGATCCATTGAAATTAGTAAGCGCAAGATACACTTCTGCTTTCGGCGGGACGAATGCAAATCCCAACTGGACGGTAACGAAAGTAATTAACGGAACAACTTCAGTATTATTTGAGAACGTCTACAATTTCAGCGGGACACAGGATTCTGTAAAAAGAGCCGATGGTCTGATATTTAATCATCAGATGGTGAAAGACTCAGGTTTAGTGAAGGATCCTGATGACGCATTTTACAATGCATACGGTTACAATATCAAAACAAATCAAAAGTGCTGGACTTATGAACCTCAGGGAAAAGAATGGTTCATAGCTCCGGATACTACAGCAATAAAGTCAGCAAAATTAATTACGGGAAGACAATTTCAAAGCAGAAGTCTCGGGATGAGTTTTACGACTGTCGGAGCTTTCAGAAGTTTGGTCACAAGGGTAAAAGCCAATGGTAGTTCTTTTCAGCCTGTCTCATCTAACAATCCGATGTTAAATGGCGGACCATTAAGAAAAATAAAAATTGTGTTCGGTCAAAATCAAAAAGCATACAGATATAAACCTTTAACGGGAAATGTACTGCTGACGGATACTAATTTGAATAGTACTCCGTATGCAGACATGACTGAAATACCATTCAGTATATTTGCTGTCGATGAACTTGATACATCCAACGGAAATCCAAGGCAGCTGAATGTTGCTTACATTGATGCTGATAACGACGGCTTATGGAATCCTGATACTACCTCTTTGGGAAAATATCATTTTACTTATATCCTTGCTTCCTCTTATGATTCTGTACCTGCTACGATTTACACTACAAAGGATCTTGGCATTGGCACATCTTCAAATGGATTTGTTTCGACCGACATAATGTATGCATGGCTTCCCCGTGTAAAGAATGTAAACGGAGTTCCTGCTCAGTGGACAAACGGTGATGCGCTGACTATTTCGCCTTACAGGATCACGCGTCCCGATTTTGTTCCGGGATATCCTGTGAAGTATAGCTGGGAAGTAAAGGGAACGGAATTCGGCAACAGGCAGCTTGCTTCTTCCGAAGTGAACAGCATAAATGTTTTCCCGAATCCTTATTACGGTTTATCCGATCTTGAATACAATGACGACGGCGCGAGATTCATTTATGTATCCCATCTTCCGCAAAGCTGCAGTATTTATTTTTACACATTGGACGGGACATTGGTAAAAAGAATAGACCGTAACCAAAGCGATCCCAACAATTCCCTGGAGAAGTGGGATCTGAAAAACGACAGCGGAAATAATGTCGCCAGCGGAATGTATCTTGTGTATGTTGACTGTAAGGAACTAGGAGTAAAGACGCTCAAAATTGCCGTGTTCACACGAGATTAATTACAAATTACAAATTACAAATTACAAATTACAAATTACAAATTACAAATTACAAATATTGACGATTGACGATTCACGATTCACGATTCACCTTTGAAGAATAACAAACATAAAGTGAAAACTAAAAAATAACATGAGAGCTTTAATCATTTTAGCGGGATGTATTTTGATAGCATCATTTACTTTTAATGAAGGAAAGCAAAAAGGAATGTATGAAAGTAATCAACTAATTGATTCAAAAAAACTTGACGGGAATAACATCAGTGCCTGGTTTACCAATAATGGCAGATTTAATTATAACACCATTACTTCAAATTCAGGATTTGAATGGCCCACGGGATCAGGAATGTTTTTACCTTATACATCGGGTATATGGCTCGCGGGAAAATTTATGTCAGATACTCTTGTTGCGATAACAAATTTTAGTACTGAATTTCTACCGGGCTATATAAATTCATCCGGAGTTCCGGAAGGTAAAGATAATCCTGAATTTAAGATTTATAAAATTATTAAGGGTGATACTTTAAGTCAGGATTACATTAACTGGCCTGTTAGTCAGGGTGCGTATCTTGACAGTCTGAATAAACCTTTCCTTCCGGGCATTCAAACTATTTTCTTTAGCATGACTGATGGATATCCGGAATCTCATCAATATACAAATCCAATGAGAGCGCAGGTGCAGGTTACAAGCTGGTGTTATGGCAGTGTAAATGATCCTGTTATTTCAAATACAATTTTTTCAGAATTTAAGATAATTAACAAAAATCCATCTGCTTGGATAGATGCAGTAATTTCGGTTTGGTCTGATGAATGTTCCGGTGCATGGTTAGCAATAGGTTGTGACACGAATTTAAATCTAGGATATTCTTATTTAGAACCCGATGCTTCACCATATGGGGATAATCCTCCTGCACATGGTTTTCTTTTACTCCAGGGTCCGGCGAAGTATACAGGTAATTCAAGTGATACTGTTTCTCTATACATACCCGGAAAAAATAAGAGGAGAATTAGAATAGGTTACAAAGAAACCGGGTTTAGTTCATTTAATATGTTTCAAAATGCAAGCTTTCCTTATGGACTGCCTCTTGCTTACAATGAAATTTATATGACTATGCAGGGATTACGGAGAACCGGTGAAAGCTGGATAAATCCTCTTACATCATCAGCCACTAAGTTTCCTTTCCCGGGTGATCCTGAATCCGGCAGCGGCTGGTACCAGTCTGCAACTATGGGTTACGGTAACAGAAGGCTGCTCATGAATTTTGGATTACTAAACTTCAATCCCGGAGATACGCAGACAATTGTGGTAGCGCAGTTAGTCAGTCAGGGAATAAATAATCTTAACAGTGTGACTTTGCTTAAACAGCATTCCGTTTATATAAAAAATGTATTTGAGAATAATTTTACTACAGTTTCCATAAATGAAACCCATTCAGAAGTGCTTCCGGAGGGTTTCAGTTTATTCCAGAATTTTCCGAATCCCTTTAATCCAAATACAAATATTACCTTTGAATTAAGAAAAAGTGAATATGTAACTCTTAAAGTTTATGACATCAGCGGAAAGGAGATCAGGACATTAATAAACGGAATTCAGACAGCAGGGAAGCAAACAATTACGTTTGACGGCAGTGATCTTTCGAGCGGGATTTATTTATATAAATTAACAGCCGGTAACTTTTCAGAGACAAAGAAAATGATCTTGAGTAAATAATTTTAAAAAAAATTTAATAACCAAAACAAAAACTATCATGAAAAAGACAAATCTTTTAATCCCGATGATGTTACTTGTTTTGTTATCATTTAATTTCATGTCAGACAGTAATCTGATTTTATCCTATAAGAAAATTGACGGCAACAATGTGTCGACATACTTTCAGAATAACGGCATATTCAACAGAAACTTTGAGAACGGGAATGCCGGGCTTTTGAGTGGCCTGCGAATTCCGGGATGTTTCTCAGATACAGTTCGAATTTAGTAATAGGAGCGGTCATCGGAAATGATACTGTTATATCAGCTGAAGGAGATTTTAAGCCGGGCTACATTGACAACAACGGAAATCCGCAGGGTATTGACGATCCGGCTTACAGAGTTTATAAGATCGTTAACGGAGATACGACGGGCTCTGATTATGTTCAATGGCCCGGCAGTCAGGGCGCTTATGTACGGAATACCGGCAAAACCGTTTTGATCGGAGAGCAGACTTTATTTTCTTCCTGTACAGACGGCTATTCAAATACATTTCCAATGAAGGCACAGATACTTGAAACAGACTGGGTCTTTGATCTGAATGGTCCCCAGGGATATACCGTTTTTTCTGAATTCAGAATTATAAACAGAAGTTCAAACGTCTGGAATAATTTTTATGCCGGAATATATACCGACGATGACCTTGGAAATGCTACAGATGACCGCATCTCACCTGACAGCAGTCTTAACATAAGTTACACTTACAACTCAACAAACAATGACGGTGTATATGGAGCAGCGCCGCCTGCAATATCGTTTAATGTTCTGTCCGGAAATATATCATACACGGGCAGCAACAATGACTCTGTAATATTATACAGACCGGTCACTTCAAATAACAGGATCGTAAAGAGAGGTTATAAAAATCTGTATTTAACATCTTACAATCCGTTCCTTAACGGCAACCCGCTGATAAGTCCGCCTGTAAATGACAGGGAATATTTTAATGTTCTTCAGGGATTAAAAAAAGACGGAAGTGTCTGGATAAATTCTATGACTAATCTGCCGACCGGATTTCCTGATCAGAATTTCGGCGCGGGAGATTTTAAATTTTTGATAAGTTCAGGTCCGGCAAACGTAAACCCCGGTGACACTCAGACTATAATTGTTGCACAGCTCGTGGCGAAAGGTGCGAATAATTTACAGAGTATTACATCACTAAAGTCAGGCAGTTCATTAATAAGAAATCTATTTGAAAATAATTTCGGTACAGTTTCGGTCAGTGATCCGGGAATTTCAGAATTACCGGTGAGATATAAACTATATCAAAACTATCCGAATCCTTTTAATCCCGTGACAAAGATAAAATTCGATCTCTCAAAATCCGGTAGTGTAAGATTGGTCATTTATGATATCAGCGGGAAGGAGATATTTGTTCTTTATAATGGATACCTGACTGCAGGTGAGAAAGAATTCGCTTTCGACGGAAGCGGATTTTCAAGCGGTATATATTTTTATAAGCTGACGGCAGGGAGTTTTTCTGAGACAAAGAAAATCATCCTTAACAAATAATTTTTTCGCAATTATTAAAGGAAAAAACAAAAAACTGCGGGATGTTAAAAGCTACATGTGGTCAGTTAACTTAACATTCTGCATAACATATAAGAAGTCTTTGGTGAGGGTCGAAGACTTCTTTTTATTGTATTGGGTATTGAGTATTGAGTATTGAGTATTGAGTATTGAGTATTGAGTAGTTATATTAATCCAAATTAAATAAAAAATAAATAGTAAATTAAAGGAGTTAATAATGAAAAATTCATTCAGATCTATACTTGTAATATTCCTGCTAACTCTTGTGACGTCCGATGGAACTATCAATGCTCAGACAAGCCCGTCCGACCCGCGTTTTGAAATGACAGTCAAAAACATAAGAACAACAAATCCTGTCAGTATTGAACGTGACAGTATCATTCTTTTTGACATTTATTTACAGCAGATCAATCAGGGAGAACCGGGAGTGAATGACTTTGAATATTGCGGAGGGCAGTTTGTATGGTCATATAACAGAGCAATTCAGGGTAACGGAAATTTATCCTTTAATATATTACCTGCGGGATGTGAATTACCCCCGTCTCTACGTCCGCCTACATTCCAGGTTGATTCTGCCAACGGATATTTAAAAATGGCCGGCAATTTCTTTGATCCTTTAGTAAACTTTTTCATAAGCGGAACCTGGCCCGGTACAAAATTTTAACAGCCAAACTCCGAACTAGCTTACTTGCATTTCCTCTTGTTCCGCTTAATTTGCGTTTTAAACTCGGGGCAGCTCCCCAAACACTTGTAGCTTATTTTAAGCCATATCCTGATTCGGTTGACAGTGAACTTTTCCCGAATCAATATGCGGTATTGTTGATGGATACAATGAACAGCCACCCGCTTCCTCCTTATGTGAACCCTGTTTATTGGATAGAAAACCCCAACTATTTTTTACCAGTTGAGTTATCCGTGTTTAATTCGAATGTGAATAAAAATACTGTTGTGTTAAACTGGACAACTACTTCAGAAACAAATAATCAGGGATTTGATATTCAAAGGCAGGAAGCGGGCGGCGAGGCGCAGGACGTCTGGGTAAAGCCGGTTATCTTGCGGTAATGGAACAACTACAGAGACTAGAGCTATACATTTTCCGAAAGACTGAACACAGGACATTATAAATACAGATTAAAACAGATCGACTTCAACGGCGGTGTAAATTTCATTCATTACAAAATGAGGTCGCTGTAGGAATTCCGACAGCTTATTCTCTTTCGCAAAAACTATCCCAACTTTAATCCAACTACTAAGATCGACTTTGAATTGCCGCACGACGGAAAGGTTAGCATTTCATTGTATGATATTTCCGGAAGGGAAGTCGCAAAGTTAGTGAATGAAATCAGAACAGCAGGTTATCATACGATTCAGTTCAATGGCTCTAACTTATCCAGCGGGATGTATTTCTACAGGATCAATGCTGA
>JADJTX010000031.1 GCA_016710985.1 Ignavibacteria bacterium | reverse complement strand
ATAAAAGTAAACTCCGCTTGACATTCCGGATGCATTGAAAATGACCGAATGATACCCGGCAGTTCCTACTTCGTTTACGAGTGTTGAGACTTCCCTGCCTGGACATCAAATATTCTGAGAACGGTAATTGCGTCTGACGGCAGATCAAAATTTATTTTCGTAACAGGATTAAACGGATTCGGATAGTTCTGTGACAGGTCAAATATTAACGGAATGCCAATATTGACCTCATTATTTAGATTAAAGTATTCATAATTTCCGTTGAAGTCAATTTGTTTTAACCTGTAGTTGTAATTTCCTGTTGCTAATCCTCTGTCTGTGAAGGTATAGCTTGAAGAAGGTTGTTGTTCCGTTTCCGGATACACTTCCGAACTCTTGTCCACTCGTTTGACATTTGACCCCTGACGTTTGACCGCTCTGTTTCAAATCCTGAATTATTTGTTTCAGAAGCTGTTACCCAGTTTAATTTTTACATCTCTTTAATAATTGATGATGAAAAGGAAGATAATTCCACCGGCAGTAAAGTTGTCCAGTCTGTTCCGCATAAATTTCATCTAATACCATACTTGCAGAGATGTAGTGTTAAGTCCTTGCCTTAAGCAAATCTTCCTATATCAGCAACATCTGTTGTTGTACTTGTAACAGGTCCAAGTGGAGTCGGTTCGATAGATGGAACTCCGGATGAGAACACAAATAAGCTCACGAGATCATCGGTTGTTGTTGTACTTACGAAAGTGTATTTAGCGTAACTGGAGATATTTTGTCCCAATTGTATAGATAGAATCGCTCCAAAATAACAGCACCCCGATATGGCACTTTTGAAATACCAAAAGCGAATCTATTTGTTAGTGTAATTGATCTTCGAAGACTATACCCTGCAGGCATAAATTTGATGTACTAGTTGATGGCAGATATCCGAAGAAAAGTCGCCTACTCCGTTTAATATCCTTGCTGTATCCACTTTACAATAAAAAAGAATAGACATTCCGGATGATTGATTAGAAGAAAGCGCTGTAAGAATCCTGACCTGTATTTACAAGAGACGTTGCATTACCTATACCCGGTAACTGATATCCGGCGTAATCCAATCCGGGCGCTGTTACAAACAAGCCGTTTGCATGCCGCTGAAGGAACCCAGCCAAAGTTGCTGCAAAGAATCGCCGGCAGGATGGTCAAAACTTTCTGTCAGTAACTGTGCTTTAGAGGAAATTGTAGTAGAAAGAGCAAAGCATAAAATGAGAACTAATTTTTCATAAGTATTATTTTTTGAAGTTTATAAATAGTTATTTAATAATCTTTTAAATTTTCAGATTTAATTTTTTGCCGCAAAGATAAAAAAATAGAACTTGATATAAATATAATTATTAATCCAATAAAAAAGACCGCATATTCCCAAGTCGCATTTGTCGCTATTTGTCGCATCAAATTGCCTTTGCATTGCAGATAACGATGATTAAGCGGAAAAATAACGGATTGTTTTTATTTGCTGTAGGAAATGTTCCATCTATTAACAAGGCCCCTCCCTTTATACTCTTCAGAGAGGAGGGGAAGGGCTATGTGTTTTCGCTGTTTTCATTTTTTGAAACGGCAACAGTTACAAATAAAATATTATTGATAGTGTTATTTAACAAGCAGCTTTCTTCTTTGTTGATACAAAGTCTCCTGCGGATGGGGTATAAAAGTAACTCCGCTTGACATACCGGATGCATTGAAAATGACCGAATGGTATCCGGCAGTTCTTACTTCGTTTACCGGTGTTGATACTTCCCTGCCTGATGCATCAAATATTCTGAGAACGGTCATTGCGTCTGACGGCAGATCAAAATTTATTTTTGTAACAGGATTAAACGGATTCGGATAGTTCTGGGAAAGATCATACTTTACCGGAATACCAATATTAATTTCATTCATTAAGTTGAAATACTCGAAGTTTCCGTTAATGTCAATTTGTTTTAACCTGTAGTTATATGTTCCCGTTGACAATCCTCTGTCGGTAAATGTATAACTATTCTGATAAGATGTTGTCCCGTTTCCTGCGACACTTCCGATCTTTGTCCATTCGTTTGACATCTGACCTTTGACATCTGACCGCTCTACTTCAAATCTCAGGTTATTGATTTCCCCTTCCGAGCTCCAGTACAGATTGACGTCTCTTCCTTTTACAAATGAACCGAAGGAAGACATTTCGACCGGGAAGCACACCGTTCCAGCTTGTACCGGTAAATATTTCATCGATCTTTAAATTCGGAGCTGAAGATTCCGAACCTTGTCTCAATGCGAATCTTCCGATGTCTGCAGCGTCTGTACCCGCACCTGTAAGCGGACCGATCACAGGCGCAGGCTCTATTGAAGGAACTCCGGATGAGAAGATGTGAAGACTTACTTCATCATCTGTATTTGAAGCGTTGTTAAATGTATATTTCATTACAGCGAGATACGTTGTCCCTTTTATAAACTGTATCACTCCACTGCACTCGAAAATTAGTTGATGAAGTCGATGTAAGAAATGCGCAGAAGTAATCTCCTGTCGTTCTTACCGTATCAACTCTCACAAGGAAAAATGAATAAACACTTCCCGAGTTTTGAACCGAAGACAAAGGTTTGTAAGAATCCTGACCTGTATTGGTCAGAGTAGCTGCATTACCAATACCCTGTGTCTGAAACCGGCATACTGCAGACCGGGATCAGTCACCATTATTCTGTTCAATGTCCCTGAGTTAGGACTGAAATGCACCCAGCCGTGAGCGCCGATTGAATCCCCGGCAGGATAGTCAAAGCTCTCTTCAATTAACTGAGCTTTTAATGTTACTGTCATCAAAGCAACAATACACATTGCGGTAAAGAAAGTTTTCGTTGTCATAGTTTTTTTATTTTAAGTTAATAAATAACCGATGACAATTTATTACCAATATTCCGTTTTGTCAAATGGTAAAATTTCCGATTTTGAAAACGAAGAAAACAGAAACAAGAATTAATAATTAAGAATTAATAATTAATAATTAAGAATTAATAATTTTCCGCCGTCGGTAAATTAACAAAAGGGCTCACTTTCAATTTGAGTTAGTACGAATTATTTTCGTAGTAATACGATTCTTCGTAGAAAAATGAACTTCTTAACTGAATGGAACCCTTATGCAACAAATTACAAAATGAATTTTACAAACACACATTGCTTTAGACTGGTCAAAGTAAATTTTGCTTTAGCCTCAATCCGTGATACGGGAACAAAGTATAAAGTATTAGAACATCCGGCTGACTTAAAGCTATTGAAACAATGTCTGGCAGCTTCCGGGAAAGAAGATCCTGACAATTGAAGAAACAACATCTTCTAATGGTATATGTTGAACTGAAAGATTATGTGGATAAAATTCTGATTGCGATCCTTTCATAACAGCTTATTGCAAAGCGGTCCGAAGAATGATAAGATCGATGCAGTAAAGCTATGCACCCTTTGGGAAACGGATCATTAAAGGAAGTGTATCATACGACAGATGAATTATATAAGCTAAGAAAATTAGTCAGCGCTTATGAAGATTTCGTGACAGCATCGGTAAGAATGAAGAATCAAAGGTCATCGATGTTTCTATCGGAAGGAAAAATCACAAAAAGAGAATGTACTTCCGGCAATGCAATTAATAAGTTCATTACTGAAAAGCAAAATTTAACAATAGAACATGTTGCCCATATTAGAAAAAATTCGAGCAGTTGTTTGGCAAAATACCAAAGAAGACGATAAAGCAACTGGTTAAGATATCCGGATAGCAACTGGCGGTAGCGATATTGGCTGTTGTAACTGATGCGAGGCGTTTTGAGAACAAGTACAAATACTATGCTTACTGCGGATTAGTAAAACATTTGAAAGAGTGGTAAAAGGACTACGGCAAAAAAAGCCAGGCACAGCGGGATAAGAGATGTTACAAGATAGCGGCAAATCACAGCAATCGGAGGCAAGAATGACATCAGAAATACTATGGATACTTGTTACAAAACAATTACAGCTGAAGATGCACGAAATGATAGCAAGATATATAGCAAAGTCAGTTATGCGGTAATGAAAAAAAAAACAGATTTACCGGCCCTATCAATGGAAGAAGAAGCAATAAGATCTCGGGAAATAAAGCCGGTCTATTTTAAGAATTTAATAATGATCTATAATCTGGAAGAAAGGTTCACCCCAACATACTCCTTTAAGAGAGTCAACCGTCGTTTAACCGCTTCCGGTTTAAAATTATAATTTACAATAGCCTTCGAGGCTCATATAGACGTATAATTTAAAAACCAAATAAACCAAAAAGTAAAGAAAGATCAGGACAATCTTAAAGATCAAAAGATCAGCTTTAATAATTCTATTGAGAGATAGACTTTCTTCAAAATAGTGAGCCCCATAAGCCAAAAACAGAGCAAAAAAAAAAAAAATTATTTTGGTGTGGGAGGATATGTACTTATTTGTTAATAGATGTTGGTGTTCCAAAAGTTTGCATGTGAACTCTAAGGACTAACTAACACCTCAGGCAAACTTTTTTGGTCACCAACAAAAAACCCCAGGAAAATGTGCGAAGTAAAATAACTTTGATTCTAACTTAGTGTGAAATTTAAAATCAAACTTACTACGACGATAAATAATTTTATTATAGTAATTCTTAAAGAAAGAAAAATTTTGAATTCTTGCGTTCCGCCGTTGTTGGTGTTCCAAAAAGTTTGCATGTGAACTCTAAGGACTAACTAACACGTCAGGCAAGCTTTTTGGAACACCAACATCGGCGGGATTCTTTTGAAAAACAGGAAAGGCTATCCTATGGTAATTCTTCGGGTTGAGTCAGACAGCTTACCGCGAGTTTTCAACAATTATACTAAAGTTGCTAACATTAAACTGTGCTTTACTAACAATGCTTTGGAGTTGCTGACAATAGTTTAGGCTTTGTTAACAATTGTTTTGAAGTTATTAACAAACGTGAAACGTGAGACGCGAGACGTGAAACGTGAAACGTGAAACGTCAAATGTCCCAAGACCCAATACTCAATACTCAATACCCAATACCCAATACCAAAATTAAAAAACCGCAAGACTCTTCATCCCCGGCTTTCCAATGATCAACAACTAATTAGTGATCATTTACTATACGGACATTTGTCCTGTAATCAATCTTAATAATTCATTCATCAATTTTGCAACTCTGTAGATGTGTTAAAACCAATCCCGTAAGGATTAGATATTGGTAGGAATTAATGACACACAAAACTAATCCCGTAGGGATTAGATATTGGTAGGAATTAATGACATACAAAACCAATCCCGTAGGGATTAGATATTGGTAGGATTTAATGACACACAAAACCAATCCCGTAGGGATTAGATATTGGTAGGAATTAATGACACACAAAACCAATCCCGTAGGGATTAGATATTGGTAGGAATTAATGACACACAAAACCAATCCCGTAGGGATTAGATATTGGTAGGAATTAATGACACACAAAACCAATCCCGTAGGGATTAGATATTGGTAGGAATTAATGACACACAAAACCAATCCCGTAGGGATTAGATGTGATACAGCCTGATAGTGTCATTTCATCCCTACGGGATGATTTAGTATTCCATTAGTTGTTACCAATATTTCATCCCTACGGGATATTTTATAAATTTTTGATAATAAATTTTAATCATTTAACATTTATCACAGGACAAATGCCCTTATTTCAGAAGCATCATCATCTTTGTAACTGTAGTGTTGCCTGCCTGTAAAGTATAGAAATAAATTCCACTCGGCAAGTTCGATCCGCTGAAATTAATTGTATAATATCCCGCAGTCTTAATTTCATTAACAAGTGTTGCGACTTCCTTTCCTGAAGCATTATATACTTTCAATGATACAAATCCCAATTCCGGAATTCCAAATTCCAATTTTGTTGACGGGTTAAACGGGTTCGGATAATTTTGTGACATATCATACTTTACAGGTAATCCAACTATTACTTCATTGCTCAAATTAAAATACTCGAAGTTACCATTGAAGTCTGTTTGTTTCAGTCTGTAGTTATAGTTTCCTGAAGTTAAATTCCTGTCAGTGTAAGAATAGTTCTGCGGAGACGAGGTTGTACCGTTACCGGAAACCGTTCCGATCTTCATCCAGACATCTTGCGTCCCGCCTCTCGCGTCTCGCCGCTCTATATCAAATCCTGCATTGTTCGTCTCCGATGATGTAGTCCAGTTTAAATCAACATTCCTGCCGCTTACAGATGACATAAATGAAGAAAGCTCTACGGGCAGCAATGCATCAACATATCCAAGTCCTCTGACCTGAAATACTAAACCGGACTGCTGAAGTGTCGTAAATCCTGTTGAAGTGACAGTATAAGCGTTATAACCAAAATCAGTAATAATGAAATCACCCGTTCCTGTAAAAACCGCTCCGAATACTTCACTTGTAGATACACCTGTCATTGTAACTGGTGTAGCTGTAAACGTATTAAGATCAATTTTCTCCATGGATGAAACGGGATATCCGGACCAGTGATAAATGTATCCGTCAATATAGTTGTATGCAATTATTGCACCGCCGCCTGTTCCTAACGGAAACGGACCTGCAAGATATGTAGGGACACCGGATTGATGTTTACGGTAAAAGAGAATTAGCTTCGAGACCGCTTCCCGTTCCTCCCATTGTACAAAGAGTCCTCGTTGCAGCTGAATATGTTAATGAAGAAAAATTACCGCCCATGTCACCGATATCGGTACAGATACCTGGTGCGGGGTTTATTGTAGCCAGCCTCCGTGAAGTGGCGTATGATGTTGTTCTTAAGATAATGTAGAACAGGAGATTATCTGAATTCCATGTAATTGAAGGGGCTCTTTCAATTGTATAACCTGTCAGTGTAATTGGGTTTGATGAAAGCACATTCCACGTAAGATCCTGAAAAACGTTTATTACCGGCAGTGCGCGGTTGGTGCCGACAATGTCTGCACTTGTTTTTACGGGCTGAATAAATAACGATAATGTGATCAGCAGGATCGCAGCTAAAAAGCTCTTCGGATGAAAATGATTTTTTTTCATGACTTTTAAATTTAAATTAATGATAATTTTCGGAAGGCTGATTGACTGAAACTCACGGTATATTTAAAATTATTATTTCCCCGCCTTCCCAAAGAAGGTCATAATAATCTTAAACAATTTAAATTTACATAGACCCTCCTTATTGTAATTTATTTAGTTTGAAATAATTGTTTCAAATTTTATAACAGAGTTCGTGAAGAAATTGGATAAATACTTATTCATTTAATTTCGTAAAATTGCAAATAAAACTTTTCCGCAATACAATAGCAGGCAAGCCTCAGGTGCTGTGAAAACAAATATGGAATTTCTAATGAACGTTTGGGAATACAAAATCTCTTTGGGGAAAGATTATAATAACTTTATATACTTTCTTTTGGGGAGCTGTTTATATGTCTTTTGTCTTTCATAGTTGCTGTTTCCTTTAAAAGAACTTCAGGCGTTGTTTTGCTTTTTATTAAAGTAAATATTTATATGTAAAAATGCAAATGTATTTGGTGAATCGTTAATCGTGAATCGTTAATCGTCAATCGTGAATCGTGAATCGTGAATCGTGAATCGTGAATCGTGAATTGTTAATCGTGAATCGTGAATCGCAACATTCTCCCCTCCCTTTTCTTTTCAGAGTCTGTCTCAAAACATTTTTAAACCACGAAGTCACTAAGACACAAAGATAAAATGTTTTGAAAAGAGAAATCTTTGTGCCTTTGTGACTTCGTGTTTAAAAAATTTTACTGGTTTTGAGACAGACTCTTCAAAGGGGAGGGGACAGGGGTGGGGTTGCTTTATCGCGAGACGTCAGACGTCAGACGATCTATACCCACTACCCAATACCCACTACCCAATACCCAATACAAAAAGAAAAAAGCCGTGAGATTCTTCATCCCACGGCTTTCGATTTAAATAAACCACTAATTAGTAATTCGTAATTAGTAATTAGTAATTAGTAATTAACGTAATTCGTAATTACTATTTCATCAGCATCATCTTCTTTGTTGCTGTGAAGTTATTAGCCGATATTGTATAGAAATAAACACCACTTGATAAGTTAGATGCATTGAAATTATATGTATAATAACCTGCAGTCTTTACTTCATTTACAAGTGAAGCAACTTCCTTACCCGACATATCAAATATCTTCAGGCTAACTTGTCCGTCAAACGGAATTTGATAAGCTATGCTTGTTGATGGATTGAATGGGTTTGGATAGTTTTGTGACAGATCGTACTTTGTAGGAATTCCGACATTAACTTCATTGCTCAGATTGAAATATTCGAAGTTACCGTTGAAGTCTGTTTGTTTCAATCTGTAGTTGTAGTTTCCGGTGGCTAAGTTTTTGTCTGTATAAGAATAGCTGTGCGGAGATGTCGTTGTTCCGTTACCTGTTACATTAGCTACTTTTGTCCAGCTTCCGTTAACAGTTCTTTCGATATCAAAACCTGCATTATTCAGTTCAGAAACTGTTGTCCAGTTAAGAGTAACATCTCTTCCTGATACATTTGATGTAAATGAAGCAAGTTCAACAGGCAGTGTCTGTTGTGTATATTCATAAGCACCGATAGTTGGTGTAGTTGCACTTCTTAATTCCGGATTTGTGCAGGCATAAATGTCCAAAGTTACTCCGGGTATTGGAGCTGCTGCCATAAGTAACGGTGACCCTGTGTTTGGAATTAATGGATATGTAGTCGGCAGTAGAGTATAAATAGGATCCGCCTGTATTGAGGCTCCGTCCTGAGCAGGAACAAATGCTGTTAGCCAGTTAGGAAGAGTAAGAAAGGACGTTGCAATAGGAGATGTTGTTCCTAAACCACCTGTTCGCATTTGAGTATTAGCAGTTGGAAAATAGTAATCATTATTATTACATTCACCAGTTCCCCATGAAAACGTAGCTGGTGTGGAGATGCAATAATGTAATACTGTAGTTGTTCTTGAAGATATATCCGCATATATGGAATTATTCTTTACTGTAAGATTAGAAGATACTGTATTTGTGCCATTTATTTTAATACCTACAGAATTCTGCGTTGAGGCATCACCCGGTAAAGGATCTATTGGCCCTGACATGTAAATTGAGTTATAAACAATTCGGTCGCCATTATTATTAACTGTAGTATTACCTCCGGTTTGTCCGATACCAACTCCATCATCACCTGCAGTTCCGTTTGTCTTCACATTGTAGATGACGTTATTGCTAATTAAATTATTTGTGACTCCACCTGATACAGGAGCTGAACAAGCAAGGATAATACCAACCGCTGAGAACGTACGTGTTTCAACTACATTAATAATTGTATTTGCGTTCACAACATTGTTTGTTCCTGCTAAAGTAGCTGTTGTCGAAGTTGACCAGTTTTCCTGTCCTAATCCAATTCCGCATCTGTCTGCACCGCCTGTTAATCCGGCTGCCAAATCATTTCTCCCTACATTCTGAATTGTATTACACGAGATAAGGCAATTATTCTGTAAATTGACATATATTCCGATTTTTCCTATTTGGTCCGGTCCGTAAGTATCAGGACCAATTATGTTCCCGGAAATAACATTATTCTCATTCAAATTTAATGCAACACCGCCTCCAAGAAAAATACCGTATCTGACTTTTATGATTCTGTTATCAAGATACTGGTTGTTGTCGTTATTTCTTGCTGCTGTACCAAGTCCTCCGGTTGCTAATCCACTTGTAATTCCGATAGAAAAATTACTTGTATTTAATGTTTGATCAATACCGCAGGATATTTCAAGATTTCTTATGACATTATTCTGACATCCGTTTGTATCACCCAAAGCCGGAATAATTGTTGAAAGGAAAATACAACCCTGAGTATTTAATAATGAATTATTCCTTACGGTAAGATTTCTTCCTGTTCCGCCGATTCTTCCGTCAATTGTAACATTGTCAGCGCCTGCAAATCTGATTATTGAACCTGTGGTTGCACCGGCTAAAGATCCCTCGATAATTCTTGCTCCTCCTGAAGGGCTCATGAATATAGAAGTATAGCTTGCAGCACCTGTTCCGCTGGCGTTTAAAACGGCAGTTGCAGTTTCTGTAGTATTGCCAACTACATCTATAGTAATTGCTCCGGTATGAGTCCCGTCATTAATTTTATCAAAAGCGTCTTTTAATGTAGGGTAAGATCCCGCTCCGGGATTAACATTTACATTTTGTGAATTTATAACCGATGTTGCAATAAACAAAAAAATGAAACTAAATAGAAAATTTAATTTTTTCATAGCTTTTTTTTTGGGAAAAATTAATAAATTGTTTTTTGAATGTTTCAGGAAGACATGTTGGTGCTTGAATTTAATAACAAGAATTTTAAAGAATTTTTCAGATTCATCTTCCTGTTGGGGAATCAAAAAATCTTTGAAAAGAGTAAAATGATCTATACTGATCTATGAGGGTAAGTCTCCTTTCTTTTTTTATTAAAATAATTTTACAAAATTAAGAATTTTCTTGAAATATAAAAATATATTTCCATACTTTTTTTAAAGTGTACTTTTTAATTTGTAATATAATTCCAATCCTAACAGAAACCTAGCAAAAGGGCAATTGATAATTGATAATTGATAATTGATAATTGATAATTGATAATTGATAATTGATAATTGATAATTGATAATTAGGGTTTTAAAATCGTGAATCGTCAATCGTGAATCGTCAATCGTGAATCGTCAATCGTGAATCGTCAATCGTGAATCGTCAATCGTGAATCGTCAATCGTGAATCGTCAATCGTGAATCGTGAATCGTGAATCGTGAACCGTGAATCGTCAATCGTGAATCGTCAATCGTGAATCGTCAATCGTGAATCGTGAATCGTATCGTTAATCGTTAATCGTTAATCGTTAATCGTTAACGTTAATCGTTAATCGTTAATCGTTAACGCACCATTCTCCCCTCCCTTTCTTTCAAGGAGCGGTGTTCTTTTCGCGGACGTCAGACCGATCTAACCCCTACCCACTACCCACCCAATACCCACACCCACCCCAACCCACCACACATACCCAATACCCAATACCAAAATAAAAAAAGCCGTGAGATTCTTCATCCCACGGCTTTAGATTTAAATAAACTACTAATTAGTAATTCGTAATTAGTAATTCGTAATTAGTAATTCGTAATTAGTAATTCGTAATTAGTAATTCGTAATTATTATTTCAGCAGCATCATCTTCTTTGTTGCTGTGAAGTTGTTTGCTGATAAACTATAGAAATAAACACCACTTGATAAGCTTGATGCATTGAAATTATATGTATAATAACCTGCAGTCTTTACTTCATTTACAAGTGAAGCAACTTCTTTACCCGACATATCAAATATCTTCAGGCTTACTTTTCCGTCAAACGGAATTTCATAATTAATATTTGTAGTCGGATTGAACGGGTTCGGATAATTTTGTGACAGATCATAACTAGCCGGAATTCCGACGACGACTTCATTGCTTAAATTGAAATATTCGAAGTTACCGTTGAAGTCTGTTTGTTTCAGTCTGTAGTTATAGTTACCTGAGGCTAAGTTCCTGTCAGTGTATGAATAGCTTTGCGGTGTTGTAGTTGTTCCGTTTCCTGTAACACTTCCGATCTTAGTCCATACGGTTGACGTCTGACCCCGGACATCTGACCGCTCTATACTGAATCCTGAATTGTTGCTTTCAGAAGCGGTAGCCCAGTTTAAAGTTACATTCCTTTTGTTCACGGCTGATGTGAAAGAAGCAAGTTCGACAGGAAGTGTTGTATTGTTCCATGAAGTTTCAACATAAATTCCATCAATTATCAATGTCGGTGAAATGCTCTCTCCACCTTGTCTCAATAATACCTGACTTAAATTCGCGGGGTCAAGTCCTGATCCGAATGGAATTGGTCCGAGCGTCGGAGTAGGTTCTATCATAGGCGGCGGAGAGGCAGCGGCAAATACGAATAAACTCATCTCATCATTACCAAAACCCGGCACGAAGGTATATTTTACAATGACTAAATATGTTGTAAGTACTGAATATGTTGGTGATGCATATACAACACCGGAGCTTGCTGCTTTTTCAATTCCCAAATTATAGCCAAGAAGTCCGTCAGGTCTGATATAAACCCTCGAATAAACTAAACCGGCAGATGATCTCAAAGCGAAAAAATAATCTCCGGTTGGCTGTGCTGCAACAACATTGATCATAAATGAAGAATACACGCTGCCCGAAGTTTGTGAGGATGATAAAGAAGCGAAGTCATCTTCACTTCCTACAACTGGCACACCGGGAAGAAGTGTGGCGGCATTTCCCATACCTGAACCGGCATACAAAGGGAATGTCAAACCGCCTAATGGAACCGTAACAAGAATAGGTACAAGTCCGCTTAGCGGAACAGCTGTCCATGCGGCAGTCGAAGAAATTGAAGTTAAAACAGGATAATCAAAATTCTCCTCAAATAACTGTGAATAAGATTTTGGTGTGGTCAGTAATAAAATACAGATGATAACAATTAACTTTTTCATGGGTTTTTTTAATTTTAATTAATAAATAATTTTTTAATTAATACCGGAAGAGTTAATATTTAATTCACTGACCTGCAACCCTTCTTCCGATCGGATTGAAGGACGGTTAATGTGGGATCATAGTACCTCCTTAATTAAATTTTATAAAATTCAATTTGATTGGGGAACTTAGAAACTTACTAAAGGGAGTTTACTGAATATACCTCTGAGATGGTGAATATTGAAGGATTCAATACCTGTTCTTCCTTTAGAAAGAAATTATTTATATAAAATAACTACTACAAATATAATCCGGATCCTAACAAAATCCTAACAAACGTCAATCGTGAATCGTCAATCGTGAATCGTCAATCGTGAATCGTTAATCGTTAATCGTGAATCGTCAATCGTCAATCGTGAATCGTGAATCGTGAATCGTAAATCGTGAATCGTGAATCGTGAATCGTGAATCGTGAATCGTGAATCGTGAATCGTGAATCGTGAATCGTTAATCGTTAATCGTTAATCGTTAATCGTTAATCGTTAATCGTTAATCGTTAATCGTTAATCGTTAATCGTTAATCGCACCATTCTCCCCTCCCCTTTTCTTTTCAAAGGAGACAGGCTGTGAAGTTGTTTGCTGATAAACTATAGAAATAAACACCACTTGATAAGCTTGATGCATTGAAATTATATGTATAATAACCTGCAGTCTTTACTTCATTTACAAGTGAAGCAACTTCCTTACCCGACATATCAAATATCTTCAGGCTTACTTGTCCGTCAAACGGAATTTCATAATTGATGCTTGTTGATGGATTGAATGGGTTTGGATAGTTTTGTGACAGATCGTACTTTACAGGTATTCCGACTATTACTTCGTTGCTTAAATTGAAATATTCGAAGTTACCGTTGAAGTCTGTTTGTTTCAATCTGTAGTTATAGTTTCCTGAAGCTAAGTTTCTGTCTGTGTAAGAATAGCTTTGCGGAGATGTTGTAGTTCCGTTTCCGGCAACGTTAGCTATCTTTGTCCAGCTTCCGTTAACAGAGGATCTTTCGATATCAAATCCTGCGTTATTGGTTTCTGTTGTTGTTGCCCAGTTTAGAGTAACATCTTTGCCGGTAACTGTTGAAACAAAAGATGACAACTCAACAGGCAACAAAGAATTATAAAAACCTAATCCCCTTAACTGATAAGGGAGTGCAACCGGGAAGCTTACAACACCTCCTGTACTAACAGTAAATCCCGTAAATGTACCGGCAACAAAATTAAAATCAGTTACTGAAAATGTACCGTCACCTAAAAATACGGCACCCTGAACTTCACTAATAGGTGCTCCGGATAATGTGATCGGTGTGGATAAGAATGTTATAGGATCAATGGTTTCCATTCCTCCTGAAGACCAGTGATAGATCTTCGCATCAATAAAATTGTATGCTATGACTTCACCTTCTGTCCCGATCGGATAAGGTCCGCCGAGTGTTGTAACCGCTGCAGTTGATATATTTATACTATACAGAGTTGAAGGATTTGGACCACCTGAACCTGACATCCCGTACAGAATCCCAAGATCAGAGTTATAAGTAAGTGATGAAAGATTTTGCGGGAGGACTCCTATTTCCGCACAAATTCCCGTCAACGGATCTACAGTAGCAAGATGTCTTACTCCGTTATCATCTGTTATGACCGCATAATAAAGAAGATTATCTGAATTCCAGGTTACGGCTGTAGCGCTGGCTACTACATATCCGGGCATGGTTAATACAATTGCAGGACCGGCAGGCGCCCAAATAAATTCTACAAAGGCTTGAATTGTCGGAGTTGCAGGATTGAAAATTGTATTTGGTCTGACGCCAAACACAATTGCGTTTGCATCATTTGGTAAAATTCCCGTTATGGAAACTGTAAGAAAAAAAATTGCAGCAAATAAATTTTTGACTCCGGTAAATCTAAAATTTATTTCTGTTCTTTCTTGATTGGTAGATTTTTTCATTTTTGTTTTCTTTTAATTAATAAATAAGTGAATTATATTGCGGTATAAATAAAATTTTAAAACCTAATTAAACTGACTATGATTTATTGTCCCTGGAAAAACAACATTGTCAAATGAAGAATTCATTACTCAATTAATTTAAAAAATATGAACTAAAATTGCTTTGAATGAACTATTTGGGGTGAACTATTTGGGGTAAGCCAAATTATGAAACTTATTATATTAAGTCAACAACAAAATCAGTTTTTCAATGTTCAACTCATACACGACAAATTGAATAGTGAATCGTTAATTTAATTGTTAATCGTTAATCGTTAATTGTTAATCGTTAACTGTCAACCACTCCATTCTCCCCTCCCCTTTTCTTTTCAGAGTCTGTCTCAAAACATTTTTTAAACCACGAAGTCACTAAGACACAAAGATAAAATGTTTTGAAAAGAGAAGTCTTTGTGCCTTAGTGACTTCGTGGTTAAAAAATTTTACTGGTTTTGAGACAGACTCCTAAAAGGGTAGGGTCCGGGGGTGGGGTTGCTTTATCGTAAATCGTAAAACGAATAATTAACTGTCGGATATCCGCCAATTAGTGAAAAATTCGCTCCAAAAACTGTTCGTAGAGCATCTTCAGTTGTCAATAATGACTCTTCAGCTGCAAACAATGACTTTAAAGTGTTGAGTGTGTGGAGTGTGTGGAGTGTGTGGAGTAAACCAAATACTCACTACTCAATACCAAATACCAAATACCAAATACCCAATACTCAATACCAAATACCAAATACCAAATACCAAATACCCAATACTCAATACCCAATACTCAATACTCAATACTCAATACCCAATACTCAATACTCAATACCCAATACCCAATACCCAATACCAAAATAAAAAAGCCGTGAGATTCTTCATCCCACGGCTTTAGATTTAAATAAACTACTAATTAGTAATTCGTAATTAGTAATTCGTAATTATTATTTCAGCAGCATCATCTTCTTTGTTGCTGTGAAGTTGTTTGCTGATAAACTATAGAAATAAACACCACTTGATAAGCTTGATGCATTGAAATTATATGTATAATAACCTGCAGTCTTTACTTCATTTACAAGTGAAGCAACTTCTTTACCCGACATATCAAATATCTTCAGGCTTACTTGTCCGTCAAACGGAATTTGATAAGTAATGCTTGTTGATGGATTGAATGGGTTTGGATAGTTTTGTGACAGATCGTACTTTGTAGGTATTCCAACAATCACTTCATTGCTTAAATTGAAATATTCGAAGTTACCGTTGAAGTCTGTTTGTTTTAATCTGTAGCTATAGTTTCCTGTTGCAATGTTTCTGTCTGTGTAAGAATAGCTTTGCGGTGATGTTGTTGTTCCGTTTCCGGCAACGTTAGCTATCTTTGTCCAGCTTCCGTTAACTGAGGATCTTTCGATGTCGAATCCTGCGTTATTGGTTTCTGTTGTTGTTGCCCAGTTTAATGTCACGCTGTTTGCGTTTGTTGAAGCAACAAATGAAGCTAATTCAACAGGTTGTGCCTGATCGCCGCCTAATGCAAAGTCACAGAAATCTGTTAATCCTGTTACTCTTAGGATTCCCGGAGCAGGGTTTGTTGTTGGTAAACAAGTCCATGCACCTGTTCTGTCTGTTCTCTTTAAGATCCATGAACTAACGTCGCTGATACCGTAGGCTGCTGCGTTAATATCAATGTTATAAGTTGCATAACCTGAAGTATCATTACCGTCATAGGTGGTTGTGAACCATGCTGCGTTAACATAATAAACTGTAGTCGGTGGTCCCGGATCGCCTTGCGGGTTAGTACCTCCTGAAACAGGATTGATACTTTGGCCCGGATCGTTGTTATCATATCTCCAGACAAAAGCTGTTCCGCCGTTTGGATTATCTGACTGAACACTGGATGAAGTAACGTTTGCTTCTCCGTAAACTGTAGGAATATTACTTTCTACAAATTCTGCTTTTTCTGTATTTTTTCCGTTTGATTGATTGTCCGTTACATTACCGCCTGATGGAGGAGGAACCGGTGTTGCTGTAAAGTCAAGAGTTACAGCTGCATCACAGCTATAAACTCCCGGTCCTGTTACATCGTTATCACAAATTCCGGTCGGATTATCAACAATTATATTATCAATATAACAATTGTTTCCAAATGAGGATGTTGCTCTGAAACCAATAACAACATTCGCCAAGTTAGCTACATTTGTCAGCTTTACTGTTTCATGTCTCCATTGTCCTTCAGCTGATGGTGTATAATTAGCTGTCGCACTTACTAATGTAGGAAGCGCAGGATCTGTTGCTCTTGTTTTGTTATATGGTGTTGAAGCAGGGAAGAATGTTAAACCGTTATCTGTAGAAACAAGAACTTCAAGTATGTCATTTTCCGCAGGAATATAAGATTTGTATGCTACATAAAAATTAAGAACTGGATTTGAATAATTTGAAAGATCAAATTCTCTTGTTCTTAGAATTTCAACTCTACCTCTGCCACCTGTAAAGAAATTGGCTTTTCAAGTGGATTTGCTGCCAATCCATCCGGATTAACGCCGGAAAATATTGACCATATTCCTGTTGTTCCAACCGGATTGGTAACTAATATTGTCATTCCGTCCGCACTAAAGAAATTCTGAACATAAGGCAATGTAGTAATTTTTTGTCCAACATTAATTACAACAGAAAGCGGAGCTCCGTTTGTAATGTTTGGAGATTCTGTTCTGATGGCTATTGTGTGAGGTCCTTCAGAAAGATTACATAATGCATTTGTAAAAGCCATGATTTGTGTATTGTTACATCCTAATGTACCGGTATTCAATGTTCCGGCGTCAACACCGTCAATTGAAAATACTACAGGCACATTTGATTCAACAGAAGGTCCTGATTTTGTAACTGTTGCTGTGAAATCATAACATTTACCTGTTGAAAATATTCTTCCGTTAAGTAAATTTGTACCTGTTACACTGATGGAATTGGCTGCTGGAGGAGGAGTATAAGTATACTGTCTTCCGCTACCCGGCCAGACTGCATTTGCATTATTGGCAGTAACTGTACTGTTGGTATTTGTACTGACTGTAATACTTTGAAAATTAGTTCCTGCAGGAACTCCGTTGATTCCAACTGAAGAACTCGGTGCGTTTCCACCTGCTCCATAAACAAAATCAATCACACCTGAACCGCATGATGATTCATTTAACCAAACCTGGAAAGTACTGTTTGCAGCACCGCCGGTTGCTCTTGGAATTGTGCAAAACCATTGGATAACCAATTTTTGGTTCGGTGTGGTACCAACTAATTTATAGCTGATATTTCCACCGCCTGCAAGTGAACCTAATGCCAAATCATCCCACATAGGAAACAACTTTGGAACATTAGTTGTGCTTGTTACTGAATTAGAAAACTGAGAAACAGCTACAGGAGCACCTAACTTTAGGAAACCGTCTGGTGATGTAGAGAACTGAGAATATCCAATTCCTTCATAATAAAAAACGAATCCACCCGGGAAGGTGGTCAGAAGTGATGGCGTATCATCATTTGGCGCTGATTGAAGGACAGTAGCTCCTGTCATATCTTCTAGTGTAGCACCTGTGGTAGTTGAATATGTATATGTGTTTGCCGGTTGAGCATATGCGCTTAAGCATACAGCAAATACAAAAACAAATACCGATAAAGCTGAAATTAGTCTTTTCATAACTTTTGTTTTGTTTAAATTAATAAATTGTTTTTTGAATGTTTTTTAGGAAGACCTTGTATTTCGGGATTTTACTACAGAAATGATTTTAAAGAATTTTTCAGACTCGTCTTCCTTGGGTAAATCAGAAAAATTTTTTAAAAGAGTAAAATGAACTTTATTTCTTTCTCCTTTCGTTTTTATGATTTAGTTGTTTAATGCAAGATAATAATTATATTGATATATAAAAATATATTATAAAAGATTTTTTAAGGATATTATTTGTATACATTAATATAAATTTAATCCTAACAAAAACCTAACAAAAGGATAATTGATAATTGATAATTGATAATTGATAATTGATAATTGATAATTGATAATTGATAATTGATAATTAATAATTGATAATTGATAATTGATAATTAATAATTAGGGTTTTAAAATCGTCAACCGTGAATCGTCAACCGTGAATCTTTTATGGTTAATCGAGAGATTGTCCTAATACCTAATACCCAAATTCCCAATACCAAAATAAAAAAGCCGTGAGATTCTTCATCCCACGGCTTTTCAATTTTCAATGAACAATGAGTAATGAGCAATGAACAATGAATAATGAATAATCAACTATCCATTATCAATTATCAATTATCAATTATCAACTATCAATTATCAATTATCAATTATCAATTATCAATTATCAACTATCAATTATCAACTATCAATTATCAACTATCAATTATCAACTATCAATTATCAATTATCAACTATCAATTATCAATTATCAATTATCAATTATCAATTATCAATTATCAATTATCAATTATCAATTATCAATTATCAATTATCAATTATCAATTATCAATTATCAATTATCAATTATCAATTATTTTCTCCGTTTTCGGCATATAGTCCTTTTCATAAAGTATATTCTCCTGAGAAATAAGCGCTCCGGGAGGCGGGACTTCTGCAACGAAATTCGATAAGTTGTTATAAGTTGAGATCAGGTCTGTCAGATCGGCTATCTTGTCAAAGTTCACGTCATTCAATAAATATGGTCCCGTTTCAAATACTGATACACTATTATAGATGGCAACAATATCGCTCAGATCAACTATCTTATCTCTGTTGACATCACCTGTATAAAAAGATGATTTACCGTTTACGACGATCATGTTACTGCCATATGCCTGTGAATTGGCAGTTGTAAAATTATATGTCATAAGATTTGCAGTGCACGGCACCGGCGCTGCGCTCCAGGTTGAAATTGAATTTCTGTGTGATATGTATAAATAGTATGAACTGCCGTTCTGCGCAAGTGAAAGAGGAACGGATGCGCTTCCCGTTATTGAATCATAAACAATTTTCTTACTTTCAATTAACGGATACGGAGCTACGCTTTCCCTTAATGTAACTGTTAAAGTGTCTTTCCTTGTAAGCTGAATTGCCTGAAGACGGCTTGTTAAGTTAAGGCTCTGACAGGATGCGTTTAAATTTGCCGCAACCGGACCGAACTGTACAGCAAGGCTTCCGGATGGAGTATTGAATATACTGCCGGGTGTGATCACTGAAGAAGTGTTTCTGAATCTGTAAGTCAGCGCTGATGTTCCGGTATTATTCTGAAAACCGGCAAGATGCGTTTCAAGATTGTTATTGTTTAATAAGTTAATGAATGCTGAACCGGTCTTTCCGCCAGTTGTATCTGCATATTGAAAAAGTATTCTTGAATTCACAGCAGGTGCTGCTGAAATATCAATTACTGTCTGAAAGCTTACGTATTGTCCCGGTGTTCCCGAAAACACCTGCGCCCTGTCATAGGTGATCACAAGCTGATCTCCGGCTGCTTTATAGCTGATCCTGCTTGTTACGGAAGCAGTATCATTTGAAAAATCAAAATCAAACCAAAGCGGGTAAATTGCATTTAATACTGAGCCGCCGGGTACGCCGGAATTGGGCGGACTCCAGTTTCCCGCATCCGGAACGTAACTTTGAAATGCTATGATCCCGTTAGTCCCTATCCTTACTGTGTCATAATTTACTCCAAAGAATCTCACCTTCTTACCCGCCGGAAGCAGTACTTTCCAGTATCCGTCATCCAGATCCCCTGTCGAAATTCCGGGTAATGCATTTACTTTATTGACTGCAAGCGATATGCTTCCCGTAGTATCTTTCCAGCAATACAGCGGCTGAGACGGAGCGGTTGCGGCGCCCGTTGTGGAGTTTGCATAAAAGTAACCGGCTCCGTTTCCGAAATTTGCATTTGTAACAGAGAATGTTGATTTGATGGTATCATTGAGTCTGTTGCCGTCAGAGGCTAATCCGGAATAAACAGCAATGCTGTAATTTCCAACGACAGGATTAAAAGTGCTGTCGAATGTAACCTGAGCTGTTGAATCTGAAGTTAAGCCTGTAATAACTTTATTGCTTGTATAATTAACCGGACCCGTTATTTTGAAAGTTACCGGTATGTTTGTCTGATTTGAAATGCCTGTATTTTCAAAAGTTGCTTTCGGTGCAATGAGCGAACCGGGTATTGAGAGATTGCCTGAAGGAGAATTTATTGAAACGGATTTAATGTCATTTGTAAGGGCGGCTGTTTCTAAAGTAAGAGCGTCTATGCCAATGTAGTCGCTGTTTGTTCCCGACGGTCCGCCGTTGACAACACTGTATCTGATCGCATATCTTGCATTTGCTCCTGATGAACTCACACCGAAAGCTTTTCTTTCCCACTGCCCGGCAGTATTGGTTTTGAATCTTCCGAGCTCTGTCCAGGCTGCTTCAGGAATTGAATCTCCTGCATTTGAATACAAGACTCTGATTGAATCCGGATAAGTTGATCCCAGATCTGACCTTGCGTCAAATATTACCGAATCCCCTGCTGAAACATTCTTCTTCGGAAGGACAAGCCAGTTGTCTATGTTATTGTTACCGTTCACTGTCTGGAAATTAGAAGCAACGTATCCGTTGGCCGGTCCGTTAAACGAAGGAAACAAAGCTCCCTGAAACCACAGTGGAGCGATTCCCTGTGCGCCTCCGCTTCTGTAATAAATTTTATATCCTCTGCTCTTTAAAGATGCAGTATCATTTGCTCCGTCAAAATTATCAGTGTAATAGGCATTACCGGTTGACTGGTCGGGCTCTGAAAAATTCTGTTTTTGAGATTTAGATTGAGATTGGGAATTGAAGCTTTTTGAATTGCTGTTCCTGCTTCCGGTCGGATCATCATTATAACTGCTGTAATTCAGAAAATTAAATCCTAAAAAAACGCCTGTAGTAATTAACATTATTAAAGAAAATGAGAACCATTTCTTGATCATTAATAAATCTCCTTTGTTGTGTTTTAAATAATTTAAGAAGGCATGTGAAACTTAGATTTTTATAACTGAATTTTCAAGAATAAAGTTATTAGTGTGTTTAAGTGGAGTGGAGTGGGTGGAGTGGGTGGGTGGTGGAGTGGGTGGAGTGGGTGGAGTGGGTGGAGTGTGTGGATGGGTGGAGTGGGTGGAGTGGGTGGAGTGTATGGAGTGTGGAGTGGGTGGAGTGTATGGAGTGGGTGGAGTGGGTGGAGTGGGTGGAGTGGGTGGAGTGGGTGGAGTGTATGGAGTGGGTGGAGTGGGTGGAGTTTACGCTTTTTCTGATGAAAGTTTTGTATATAAAAAAAGAAACCGGAATTTCTCCGGTTTCTTTTTTATATATGTGAAAAGTAAATTACGGTCTTTGTGTAATAATGAAGTTCTTTGAATTATTGAAAGCAACTATAAGGTCAGAGAGATCTGTACCTCCTGTGCAATCCAGATTGGTTGCTGGTGTTGAACCAAATATTTGAAGTACACCATAGACATTAAGAACGTCAGTTAAACTTACGTTTCCGTCCTGATCTGTGTCTCCCTGATAGAGTGAAGGAACTCCTCCGATGTTTAATATCTGATTTGAACCGTATGCTTTATTTAAAGCGGTCGTGAAGTCATAGGTAGTAGATCCGCCGTTAAACGTCACGGTAGATGAACTCCAGGTTTCGACGGCATTCACAGACCGGACAACAACATAGTAAGGCACACCGTTGCCTGCATTGTCAAAATAGATCGGGTATTGAAGGTCAATACCTGCTGTTCCGACAACTGAATCAACAATTGCGTAAGGAGATGTTGCATTTCTTAAAAGTACAAAAACCTGTGAAGGACTGTTGCACACTTCAAAGTTCATTGTCAGACCAAGTATTTTTTCGCAAGGTCCGTTTAAAAGAGTTGGATCAGGACCGAATGCAATTGAAACACCTCCGTTAGCTGTTGTATCAAATAATGGACCAACTGCTAAGAACTGACCTGAACCGTTTATATAAAGATACTGTAAGAAATTAGCGCCGGTTGCATCCTGCATTCCAACAAGATAATTGGTCTGAAGAACTGTCGTGGTATTGGAATGACTGATGGTGAAATTTGAATTTGAAGAACCGACATTATTATCAACTAAATCAATACAAACCTGGAATGTTTCCCATTCGGTAGCGTCACCGCCAAAAATAGGAGCTCTGTCATATGTAACAATTAATCTGTTTTTTGCTGCATCAATTTTATAGCTAAGTCTGTTGATCGGCTGTAATGCATTTCCCCAGTTAAGATCATTCCATGCAGGATAGATAGCCGGTCTGACAGGTGCACCTGCTCCCGGACCGGGTAAACCGGTTGAAGGAGGATACCAGTTACCATTACCGGCAGTGAATGGAACAAAACTAATAATGCCGTTTGTGCCAACATAGACATCGCTGTACAATGTGCCCATGAACTTAATTCTTTTTAAACCTGTAACACCTGTTAATGTCCAGCGGCCATCGTCCAAAGATCCGGAATCGAGTGGTACTGCTGCTACACTATTACTTACAAGCGTTGTACTTCCCGCTGTATCAACCCAGCAGAATGAAGGCTGTGAAGGTGCAAGTGAGGCTCCGGGTGTTGAATTTGCAAAATAATATCCGCCTGATCCCGGACCGCCGCCGCCATAATTTGGCTGAACTACAAAGAAGCTTGTTCTTAATGTATCGTTTCCTCTGAATTGGTCTGAGGCTAAACTGCAATACACAGTAATATTGTAGGTTCCCGGTAAGTTAGGGTAAAATGTGCTGTCAAATACAACCTGAGCGGATGCACCTGAATTTAAAGAAGCAATCACTTTATTGTTTGTGTAATTTACAGGTCCGGTGACTTTATATGTAACCGGGATATTTGTTTGATTCGCTGTTCCATTATTTGAGAATGTTGCTCTCGGTGCAATTACGTCAACAGGTAATGCATAGTTAAAAACAGAATCAATTGATGTTGTTGCTACATCATTGGCAACCGGTGTAGTTTCCAGTGTCAAAGCGTCAATACCTATGAAGTCGCTGTTAGCTCCTGAAGGTCCGCCGTTTACAACATTATACCTTATGGCATATCTTGCATTTGCACCGGCTACAGGTGCGCCAAAAGCTTTTCTTTCCCAAACTCCGGCAACATTAGCTTTAAATCTTCCAAGCTCTGTCCATGCAGCTTCAGGAATTGAATCTCCTGCTGCAGAATACATAACTCTTATTGAATCAGGGAAAGTACTTGCTGTAGGAGATCTTGAATAAAATACTATTGAGTCTGCTGCTGCAACACTCTTCTTAGGAAGAACCAGCCAGCTGTCAATATTATTTGTACCTGATACTACCTGATAATTTGCTGCAACATAACCTGTCGCAGGTCCGTTGAATGCAACGAAAACTGTTGAATTTCCCTGAAACCATGTAAATACAGATTGTGGTCCGCCACCCCTGTAATAAACGAGATAACCTCTGCTCTTTAAGGCTACAGTATCATTTGCACCGTCAAAGTTATCGGTATAATAAGGAAGTCCGTCAGTCTGATATACGCCGCCGTTGTTATCAGATTCAAAACTATTTAATTTTTTTACATCAATAGTTTTTGTAGTTTTAGTTTTACTGGAAACTTGAGATTTATCTTTGTTCGGATTATCGTTTATGCTTGTAAATCCAAGCATTACACCAATAATCAAAAAAAGAAAAGTCGAGTAAACTAGAAGTTTTTTCTTCATTTTGTTCCTTTCGTGTTTTAAATTGTTTTTTTAGGATTGTGCAATATAAATTCAATATTTGAAAGATTCAATATTAAAGGAACTATAAATTGTACACCGGTTGTTTGCTGCCCGTAATTTCGAATAAACTAAAACAGGGACTATCTGAAAAAAAATTTATCTCAGGTATCCAAAGATTCTAAACTAACAGACTTAGACTATCACCGGCTCTTTGCGGAGTTTGATCCCGAATGTATCAAATACACTTTTTTCAATGACTTCTGCAAGATCCAGCAATTCTTTTGTTGTGCCTTTAATGTTGATGAGAGCCAGCGAATGATTCTGTGAAATGCCTGCTCCTCCTTTTATATAACCTTTGTGAAAACCCGCCTGCTCGACTAACCAGGCAGCGGATATTTTATGTTCATTTCCGGATTTAAATACCGGTATCTCTTCAGATTTTTTTCCGGATCTTAATTTGAATTGTTCAAATTCGTTTTCGTTTAATACAGGATTAATGAAAAATGAACCGCATGATCTTGAATTGGGATCCTTTCTGTCAATGATCATTGATTTTCCTTTCCTTAATTCGAATACTGAATTTCTTATTATTTTTAATTTATCCTTTAAAGCTATATCAGAGCTCAGACTATACTTTGAATCTATTAATTTCTGAAGTTCAGAATATTTTATTACAGGTACACGTTTTTTTTCAAGTCTGAATCTTACTTCCGTAATAACATATTTATCTTTATCCTGATTTTTAAACCTGCTCTGCCTGTAGCCAAAATTACAATCTTTATTTTCAAAAATTATTTCTTTCAAAGATGATCTGTCAATTGCTTTTAAAGATACAATTGAATCCTTTACCTCCTGACCATATGCACCAACATTCTGAACCGGCGTGGCGCCTGCGCTGCCCGGTATGCCTGAAAGACATTCAATTCCCGAAAGTCCCCTCCCTATACATTTCAAAACAAATTCATCCCAGCTTTCACCTGCTTTCACAAAAGCGTTAGTAAAATTTCCCTCATCAGAAAATTCAATTCCTTTCATATCAATTTTCAAAACAAGTCCGTCAAAACCATCATCAGGAAATATAATATTGCTTCCGCCTGAGATCACCTGAACACGGAGTTTATTTTTCTCCGCAAACTTTAATGAAGACCGTATGTCATCACACGAAACACAGGAAACAAAATACGCCGCCCTGCCTCCAAGTCCTGTTGTTGTTAAACCCGAAAGACTGATGTCCTCCCGAAGCTTTGATTGGAATTCTGAATTCACACTTAAAATTTTTGAAAGCAATATAAACTAATACTTTTGTTTTATAAATGGTTTAAAAGACACTCAGTAATTGGTTAATTGGTTAATTGGTTAACTGGTTATGAACTGGTTAACTGGTACGTAACTCGTACGATTATTCGTAATTCGTAACTCGTAACTCGTAATTCGTAATTCGTAACTCGTAACTCGTAAGGGCAGTAATGGAAATACACATAAAGATAATTTCATTTTGTCTTTATTATTAAATGAAACAGAAGTAAATTTGTATACACAAGAACTGAATAACACTGCAGATGTATATCAAGAATTCCATTCAAAATCACATAACAATTTCCTATTACAATTTAAATATTAAAACTAAATGGCTAAGAGAAAAACCAAGACTCAATTCGTTACAGCTGATGAATCCGTCAAAATAGTAAAGTCAGGTGACTACATTTTTGTACACGGTAACTGTTCCTTTCCTAAGCAAATTATCGACAGTCTCTGCAAAAGATATAAAGAACTTAATGATGTCAAAATACTTCAGCTTTTAACATTTACAGAAGCTCCATACGTTCAGCCTGAAATGGAAGGACACTTCCGTGTTGTGTCCATGTTCACGGGAGCAAATGTGCGGAAAGCAGTAAATGAAGGTAAAGCAGATTTCATACCTGTGTTCCTTTCAGAAATACCACTGCTCATAGAAAGAAAACATGTACCTATCAATGTTTGCATTCTGATGTTATCTCCTCCTGATGAACATGGCTATTGTTCATTCGGGATAAGCAATGACTGTGCAAAAATTGCTTCGGAACATGCAGATGTTATAATCGCGCAGATCAATCCTCAGATGCCGAGAGTCCTCGGTGATAATTTTATACATATTGATAAAATTGATTTTGCAGTTGAAATTGATGAGCCAATCACAGAGTTCATGCATGCAAAGAATATCTCTGCTGAAGAGACAAATGTTTATGAAAAGATCGGACAGAATATTGCCGGTTTGATTGACGACGGCGCTACTTTACAAATGGGCATTGGGTTAATTCCTGATTTCGTATTGCAATACTTAACCGAGAAAAAGAACCTTGGCGTACATACGGAAATGTTTTCTGATCATTTGATTGATCTGATTGAGTCCGGAGTTATCAATGGCGAGAAAAAAACCTTACTTCCGGAAAAAGTAGTATCTTCTTTTGTCCTGGCTTCAAAAAAAATGTTTTGACTACATGGATAACAATCCGGTTTTTGAATTCAGATCTTCAAAGTTCGTCAATGATCCTTTCACTATTTCAAGGAATGATAACATGGTCTCCATCAATTCAGCTCTTGAAATTGACATCACAGGACAGGTTTGTGCGGATTCAATAGGTCCCAAAAACTATTCCGGATTTGGCGGTCAGCTGGATTTCATCCGCGGAGCCACGAAAAGCAAAAACGGAAAACCTATAATAGCTTTTACTTCTACAGCAAAAAACGGAACGTTTTCAAGGATTGTTCCTTACCTGAAACAGGGAGCGGGAGTAACAACAACAAGGGCTGATGTGCATTATATAATTACAGAATACGGAATTGCCGAACTGTATGGAAAGACCATCAGGGGAAGAGTTAAATGTTTAGTTGAAGTCGCTCATCCAAATTTCAAAGAAGAGCTGCTGAAGTATGCTTCTGAGGTGCTGAAGATAAAGTACTTTTGATAATTGATAATTGATAATTGATAATTGATAATTGATAATTGATAATTGACAATTGACAGTTGACAGTTTATAATTGATAATTGGTAGTTGAATATTGATAATAGATAGTTGCTGGTTTACAGTTGAATTGATAATTGGTAGATGAATATTGATAATAGATAGTTGCTAGTTTACAGTTGAATTGATAATTGGTAGTTGAATTTTGATAATAGATAGTTGCTAGTTTACAGTTGAATTGATAATTAGTAGTTGGTTGCTGATATCAGATTGTTTGGGTGCCCCCTCCTTGCAAAAGAGAGCTAAGGGGTGGTTTTGAATCGTTAATTCTATATAGAGTTATCAATTATCAATTATCAATTGTCAATTATCAATTGTCAATTATCAATTATCAATTATCAATTATCAATTATCAATTATCAACTGTTTTCACATTTAACTTTGCTCATCAAATAAGTAAATTGTTTTAAATGAAAAAATCCGGTAATGCAATTGTTTTGGTGAGCGGAGGTATGGACAGCGCTTTGACAGCCGGGATTGCAGACAGGAAACACACACTTAACATTCTTCATGTGAATTACGGACAGAGGACTCAGGCAAGAGAGCTTAAGTCTTTCAATGATATCGCGGAGTATTATAAGGTAAAGAAAAGGCTTGTAGTCAACATCAGCCATTTAAAAGATATAGGCGGTTCTTCTTTGACTGATAAAAAATTAAATGTATCAAGAGCAGATTTAAAGAACAGGAAAATTCCGACAAGTTACGTTCCTTTCAGAAATGCAAACATACTTTCCATAGCCGTCAGCTGGGCTGAAGTGATAAATGCCCGGAAAATATACATCGGAGCTGTAGAAGAAGATTCAAGCGGATATCCGGACTGCAGAAAAGAATTCTTTGATGCTTTCAACAAAATGATCGCAAAAGGAACTAAGCCCGGATCTGGCATTAAAGTTGAAACTCCTATCATTAATTTCTCAAAAAAAGAGATTGTTCTGAACTCTGTCAGGATAAATGCTCCGCTGCATTTGACCTGGTCATGTTATAAGGAAAATAAAATTGCATGCGGTGAATGCGACAGCTGCGCATTAAGACTGAGGGGATTTCAGCAGGCGGGTATTGAAGATCCGTTGAGATACAAAAAAATACTAAATTACAATTAAGTTGACTGTAAAGGACGATAATAAATTTCTTAATGTTGCTGCCGGATTCTTTCTGACGGGATTTATAATTTTTGCACTGAAAGAGCTCAGCACAATTTTAATTCCCTTCGTCCTTGCACTAATAATTTCCTTCGTCTTTCTTCCGTTTTTCGCCTGGCTCAAATCAAAGAGAGTACCTCAGCCGGTTGCAATTGTGATCATACTTATCATCATAATCATAATCGCAAATATTGCCAGCGTGTTTATCGTTGCAAGCGTGGATACTTTCTCGTCAAATTTTACTGTATATGAAGAGAAATTTCTGAAAATGGTAAACTCACTGATAGTATCACTGAACCTTTCATCACAGGAAATTCAAAAACTGAGTGATTCACTTAAGATATCAAATTTATTAAAAGAGGGTTCGATCACATCTTTCATCGCAGGATTCTTAACCGGATTTCTGAGCATATTCGGTGATTTTTTATTGATACTCCTTTATATAATATTTATTCTGTCCGAACTGGGAAGCATCAGGGAAAGAATAAAATATGCCTTCCATGCTAAACGGGCAGAAAGGATTTCCGAAACGATGGATTCGATATTTAAAGATGTCAGGACATACATTTCAGGAAAGACGATCATTAGCCTGATTCTCGGAACTTTGTCAGGTTTTGTACTTTGGATATTCGGCGTTGATTTTTATTTCATCTGGGGGTTCTTTATTTTTATTACTCACTATATACCTAACATCGGAGCTGTGTTCGGGATTACTCTGCCTTCAATTCTGATGTTTTTACAATTCGATACTGTCTTTACTCCGATCTTAGTGACTGTAATTCTTATAGCGCTTGATAATGTGATAGGAAATATTTTAGAACCAAAGATATTAGGAGACCGGTTAAATCTCAGTCCGCTGCTGCTGTTATTGTCTCTGTTTGCCGGCGAATATGTGTGGGGAATTGTCGGAATGGTTTTATCTGTGCCAATCGTAAGCATGCTGAAGATCGTATTTATGAATTTCAAATCTACAAGACCAATGGGCATTATGATGAGTTATAAGCCTTCTGTCATAGGCAAAGAGATATTTAAAATTTAATGAATAAGTTTGAAAGACAATAATCCAAATAAGTTTTTAAACCTTGTAGCTGCAGTTTTTCTGATTGGATTTTTAGTATTTGTATTAAAAGAACTTCAGTCAATTTTTCTTCCGTTGTTTATTGCAGTAATAATATCCTTCATATTCCTGCCGTTTTACAATTTAATGGTAAGTAAAAAATTTCCATCGGCTGTCGCCATTTTGATCATTGTCCTGTCAATTTTTTTGATCTCAAACATTACAAGCGTATTCATTTTCACAAGTGTAAATTCATTTTCATCAGAGTTTCCAAAATACGAAACAAAGTTCCTTCACATTTATGATGATGTAACTTCAAAACTGAATCTAAGCGAAGCGGAGAAGGAAAGCTTTAACAATTCTTTTGATATTAAGAAATTACTGACCAACGGTACGTTCACTTCAACTATAAGCGGAATTTTTACAAGTGTTACGGGCATACTTGGCAACTACATACTTATAATGTTCTATGTAATATTCATTTTATCTGAAGTAAAAAGCATACAGCAAAGAATAGACGTTGCTTTTCCGAATGAAGATGAAAATAATTTGAACAAGATCTTATCGGATATTTTCGGTGGAGTTAAAGGATACATGGCAGGAAAGACCTTATTAAGTCTGATTCAGGCGGTCATACTCGGAACATTCCTGTGGATCTGCGGAGTTGATTTTTTGTGATATGGGGATTCATGTTTTTCTTTTCGGACTTCATTCCGAATATTGGTTCGATGATAGTAACAATTTTCGTTGCAATTGTTGCGCTTCTGCAGTTTGAAAGTCTTGCGATGCCTGTTTTCATTGTCGTTGTGCTGATCTTAGTACAGAATCTGAAAGGAAACATTCTCGAACCGAGGATCTTCGGACAGAGGCTGGACTTAAGTCCCCTGCTGCTTTTCTTTTCACTTATATTCTGGGGATACATCTGGGGCATCGTAGGAATGATCCTTTCCGTTCCGATCATGAGCATGATAAAAATAACTTTGATGAATATTCCGGCGACAAAACCGATTGCTATTTTAATGAGTAATAATCCGATTCCGGAAAAGAAGATTAAGAAATAGATATGAGATATGAGATATGAGATATGAGATATGAGATATGAGATATGAGATATGAGATATGAGATATGAGATATGAGATATGAGATACGAGATACGAGTTACGATTCGATTCACGATTAACGATTCACGATTAACGATTCACGATTAACGATTCACGATTCACGATTAACCAATTAACCAATAACGAATTAACAAATTAACCAAATAATCAATTAACAAAATTAACTAACTAAGGAGATAAAATGACTATCAGTAAAAAATTACAGAATTGGGTTGATGAAGTTGCTAAGCTGTGCAAACCTGACAACATACACTGGTGCGACGGTTCACAGGAAGAATTTGATAAGCTTGCAAACATACTCATTGAAAAAGGCTCAGGGAAAAAGTTAAATGAAAAGAAAAGACCAAACAGTTATTATTTTGTATCGGATCCTACGGATGTGGCAAGGGTTGAAGACCGGACTTATATTTGTTCAAAGAATAAAGAGGACGCCGGTCCGACCAACAACTGGATGGAGCCTGCCGAAATGAAAAAGAAGCTCAATGAACTTTTTGACGGATGCATGAAAGGAAGAACGATGTATGTGATCCCTTACAGCATGGGACCGCTTGGTTCAAAGATCGCGCATATCGGAGTTGAGATCACCGACTCCCCTTACGTAGTATTGAACATGAGGATAATGACAAGGATCGGAGAGAAAGTTTTAGAGGTTTTAGGTGACGGTGAATTTGTTCCGTGTCTGCATAGTGTCGGATATCCTTTGACAGACGGAAAGAAAGATATCCCGTTGCCTTGCAGTGATACAAAGTATATCGTCCACTTTCCGGAAGAAAGAAGCATCTGGTCTTACGGAAGCGGGTACGGAGGAAATGCTCGGTTGGGTAAAAAATGCTTTGCCCTGAGAATTGCATCTTCAATGGCAAGAGAAGAAGGATGGATGGCTGAACATATGCTGATCGTAGGTATCACTTCACCTGAAGGTGTTAAAAAATATATTGCGGCAGCATTCCCAAGTGCATGCGGAAAGACAAATCTCGCTATGCTGACCCCGACTCTTCCGGGATGGAAAGTTGAAACTGTCGGCGATGATATTGCATGGATGAAATTCGGTGATGACGGAAGACTATATGCGATCAATCCGGAATACGGATTCTTCGGTGTTGCTCCGGGAACATCCTTTCACACTAACGGCAATGCAATGAAATCAATGGAAAAGAATTCAATTTTTACTAATGTCGCTCTGACCGATGACGGTGATGTATGGTGGGAAGGAATGACCGAAGAGAAACCAAAACATTTGGTTGACTGGCACGGAAAAGAATGGACACCGGATTCGGCAACTCCATCATCACATCCTAATTCAAGATTCACAGCTCCTGCTTCACAGTGCCCGGTAATAGATAAAGACTGGGAAAATCCAAAGGGAGTTCCGATCTCAGCAATACTGTTCGGCGGAAGAAGAGCCTCGATCGTTCCTCTTGTCACCGAAGCATTGGACTGGCAGCACGGAACATTCCTCGGTACATCCGTTTCTTCGGAAATGACAGCGGCAGATGCGGGAACAGTTGGTAAAGTAAGACACGATCCTTTTGCAATGCTTCCTTTCTGCGGATATAACATGGGAGACTATTTCAATCACTGGCTCGACATAGGTAAGAAATCAGATGCATCCAAGCTTCCGAAAATATTCTATGTCAACTGGTTCAGGAAAGATGAGAACGGAAAATTTGTATGGCCCGGATACGGCGACAACATCAGGGTCTTGAAATGGGTATTTGAAAGACTCGAAGGTAAAGATGTTTTTGAAGAAAGACCTTTCGGAAGAGTTCCGAAGAAAGGTGTTTTGGATTTCAGCGGTTTAAATATGAACGGCAACGAAGAGAAGCTTTTTGAAATATCAAAAGAAGAAGGCTTAGCCGAAGTAAATGAGATGAAGGAATATTATAAAATATTCGGAGACCGTCTTCCTGAAGAAATGAATGAAGAGCTGAGCAAACTTGAGGAAAGATACAAAAACAGTTAGCAGTTTGACGAGTTAATAATTAAGTTACAATACAAGTTACAAATTACAATACGAGTTACAAGTTAATATTAAGCCGGAAAATTTTTAAGATCTTCCGGCTTTTATGTTACAACTCAACACACTCTATACACTCTATACACTCTATAAACTCCATAAACTCCATAAACTCCATAAACTCCATAAACTCAATACACTGAATACACTCAATACACTCCAACACACTCATACCTCAACACACTCAATACCATTATTTTAAAAATATCATCCGTTTTGTTTCAAGAAACTTCCTGCTTCAAGTTTATATAAATAGACTCCGCTTGCTAAGTTTGTCCCATCAAAATTGACTGAATAGTATCCAGCTTCTTTAATTTCATTGACCAATTTTTTAATTTCCCTTCCTGATACGTCATACACTATTAAACTGATTTTCGAATTCATAGGTATATCAAAATCAATTTTCGTTACCGGGTTAAACGGATTAGGATAATTTTGTCCAAGCCGGAATTTTTTCAGGAATACCGATTACAACTTCATTCTGAAGATCATAGTATTTAAAGCTTCCGTTGTAATCAATTTGTTTCAGTCTGTATTCATATTTACCATGGTAAAGGTTTTTATCTTCGTAAGAATAATTGTTTGGTTCAGAAGAATTTCCTCTTCCGTTTACAAAGTTGATTTTAATCCATTCTGATCCGGATTCTGATTCTGATTTTCTTCTTTGAATTTCAAAACCGGAATTATTCAGTTCTGAATTTACTGACCAGTTAAGTACGACATTGTTTTTGTTGACCGTTGAAGTAAATGCCTGAAGGTCGACGGGAAGAACAGAGTTAACCTGTGCAAATTCAACTGCCAGCGGAGATCCGAAGAGCGGACCCGGAACGGTAACAGTATGATTTGATTCAGATCTCCTGTATTGAAGCGCAATTGTTCCGGTTGAATTTTGAAGACCAACAGTCATTTCATTCAGTTCATTATTATTGTAATGATTGATAAAAGTTGATCCGCATTTATCATAGTTATACTGAACCTTTATGTTCCCGTTTTCCGATGAGCAATCAACATCTGTTTCCAGAATAACCTGATAAGTAACATAGTCATTGGGATCAATTGTCGCATTATAAAGAGGTATTCTGTCATAGGTAATTATGAATTTGTCATCCGTAATTTTGTATTTCAAATTTCTCCCTGTAATTTCCGGATCCTGATAATTCACCCAATACCAAAGCGGGAATATTGCCGGATGAGGAGCGTTGACCGACGGGATTGTTTCAGGAAAAGGAACATTCATTCTCGAAAGTGATGCATCTCCAAATCCAATGACGCCGTTGTTTGCAATGATTATTGTGTCATAGCATGTACCGAAGAATTTAAATTTTCTTCCGCCGGGAAGCACATCCGGCAGTCTGAAGCTTCCGCAGAAATAAAAGCTGTTGTATTGAGTATATGGAACAACAGGCTGTGCGTTGACAATAAGACTTACACTTCCTGTAGTATCTTCCCAGCTATATGACGGCTGTTCGGGAATACAGCTTGCAGCCTGTGAAGAGTTAAGAGCATAGTAGCCGCTCTCATCGGAGTAGCCGTAGTTTGGATTTGATGCTTTAAATGTAGAATTTACAGTATCGTTATAGTTATTAACATCGTTTGACAGACTTGTCCATGACTTTATACTGTATGTTTTGGTCAGATCTTCATCATAAAAATAATTTGTAATAACAAACGGATCAAAACTTAACATATGTGATTGCCGTGCGCTTATTGTATCTTGTTTTGAATTAAAGTAAACGACATTGTTGCCATGTTTTATTTCACAGAATACATCAAAATAATTTAATTGATCATTAGACCCGAAATTTGAAACCTTAATGAACGGTGTTATATTACTTCCATTAATGCAATCAAAATTGTAAATAGAATTAAGGACAGGCTGAACAATAGAGGATACACCTACGTCGTTAAAGTGTTCCATAAGTCCCTCTGAATAAACATATGCTCTGCCGGTTTCAGATGAATATTCAAAAGCACCGACAATCACATCCGAATATCCGTCGCCGTTCACATCACCTGCAGATGAAACGGCGTTACCAACGATTGAATTCTGCCTCTCCTGTCATTATTATATCTACAGTATTATTCATTGATTGGCTGCCCAGGAATATATATGCTTTGCCTCTATATGATGAATAAAGGCTGGCACCGATAATCACATCCGAATATCCGTCACCGTTCACATCACCGGCAGATGAAACTGCGCTTCCAAATTGGTTGTCTGCTGCCTCTCCTGTCATTATTACATCTGCAGTATTATTCATCGAATCGCCTCCGAAATAAATGTGTGCCCGTCCGGTTTCTGAAGAATAAACATGTTCACCGACAATTACATCCGAATACCCGTCGCCGTTTACATCACCGGCAGAGGATACAGAGTATCCCAAAGTAGTTGTATGCTTGCCCCCCAATCATTATTACATCGGCTGTATTATCCATTGATACGCCACCGAAGAATATGCACGCTCTGCCTCTCCATGATGAATAGCGATAACCGCCGACAATCACATCAGAATATCCGTCGCCGTTCACATCACCGCCAGATGAAACCGCGCTTCCAAACATGTTGTCTGTTGCCACTCCTGTCATTATTACATCTGAAGTATTGTTCATTGATGAACCGCCGAAGAATATGTATGATCTGCCGATACCCTGATGAATAATAAAAGCTCCGACAATTACATCTGAAAATCCGTCACCGTTCACATCACCGGCAGATGAAACCGAACCTCCAAATAGGTTAAGTTCTGCCTCACCTGTCAAAATCACATCGGCGGTATTATTCATTAAAGCGCCTCCGTAGTATATATATGCTCTACCGGTATTTGATGAATATTGCATAGCACCGACAATCACATCCGAAAAACAATCATCATTCACATCACCTGCAGATGACACTGAGTAACCAAAGTAGCTGCCTGCTTCCTCACCTGTCAAAATTACATCGGCAGTATTATTCATTGAAGTGTCACCGAAGAATATGAATACTTTGTCCTGACTATATGCGCCGACAATTACATCGGATAATCCATCGCCATTCACATCCGCGGATGATACTGAGTATCCGAAGCGAGCATGATCTGCATCTCCTGTCATAGTAACATCAGGTATTGTCACGTTTTCCATAAAATTATTAGAAACTCTGCTGCTATTTGACATTATCTGTTTTCCATTTTCATCTGTCAAAGAATTCAGCCAATCTTTTGTGTCGGATGCGGGCAGTTGGCTTTGTGAAAGTACCATAGAATTTATAAATAAAGCCATTATTAGAAAATATATCCTTTTCATTATTACTATCCTCATTTTTAATTTATTAATTGCGGACTATGAAATACTTTCAATTTCAATATCAGGATCATGCAGGCAGGTAATAATTTCACTATCCGGTACATTGAAATTACTCAAACTCAATTTAAGGCAGTATGATTTGAATCAAGTTTTCTTATGATAAGTATCATAGATTGATAATCGATTTCATTAGTTTCAGGTATGGAGATTGAACCAAAATTTAGGATAACAACACGAAGAGTTCCTGAATATAAATTATTATTTCAAAAGTGTCTTTGGGGTTGATTTTTGGCTACGAATCAGAAGTATAAAAGAAGAATTGAACAGACAACGTAACATTGAGCAGATCAAAAGCAGGTATGGAATTCAGAAGACAGAAAACAAATTTTTGATTTTTCCGGTCGCAGGAAAATCTTCTGCTACATTCGTATGGCAGAATCCTCCGTCAGTATAATAAACTAACTTTTTTATGTCTTTACAGTTGGATCACTGCCTTGACATAACGTTTTCTCAGCTGTAATTATTGACTTAGTAAGTTCAGATGGCAAAGGCAATTCCAGACATTGAAGGAGTTCTAAAAATTTTTTATTATGAACAAAGTTGAGCTGCCCTGCATATTTCTTTATAATAATTCATAAATTTTATTGTTTAACTTCAATCTCTGCGCAGCTCTGTGTTCTCTGACTCTGTGGTAAAGTTTTAATATAACACTGAGCTACACTGACACAAAGCGCTTAAAATCCGTCTCGATTTCCTCTTACCTCTGTGTCACTGTATTTTATCAATAAGGTTAAGAAATACAAAATGGCTTATTTCATTGTCAAATCTGCATATTTTTTTCTCCTCGACTCCTGAGAAATTCCCCCGTTCAGCACAGGGAAACTCCCGGCATATAAAACCATACCCCTGTATGTGACAGTCATACATCTCTGACCCATAGCGGACTTCCGGTGGTCCGCCGGAACTCCACTGACAGTCACAGGAACTTGTCTCAGGTATGCGGGAACGCGACTGAGAGTGTCAGGGATCTGTCTCACATAGTAAAACATACTCCGGAGCATCTCAGAAACGCGGCTCTGACTCTCAGGAAGACGACTGAGTATTGCAGGGACTTGTCTCTTGTGTTCAGACATTTGGCTGAGTACCTCAGGGGTTTGGCGGAGTATTGCCGGAATGCGGCTCTGACTCTGAGGTAGACGACTGAGAATTGCAGGGACTTGTCTGCTTACCGCAGGGGAATGCCTGCCGGTCAGAGATGTAGTGCCCTTATTTAAAATTTCTTCTTTGAATGTCACAAGTACTTCTGTCACGGTCTTATGAATATGCATGAGTTTATAAATGAATTGTCCGTAACATTCTTTCAAATGGTCCTCACTTAGATGAATATCTTTCTTAATATTATTATATTCATTTAAACATCCGGATGGAATCCCATTAATATAACTGAAAGAGCTTTGTATTTCTTTTTGCTTATCCATAATTAAGTTTTTTTGTCAGACCGGTTGCATCAATACTCATTATCTTAAGAAAGCTTTATTTATTTAAATTTGAATTAAACAAAATTAAAAATATTTAATGGTATTGTCAAAGGACATTTTTTTTATTTGTGTGAAATTAATTATTAATAGAGCACCTGTAAACCCTTTATTTACAGGTGCTCAGGGCAATTGCCACCAGTAGTATTTTTGTAAAAATAATTTTAATATTTCCATTCCCAACCGCCCCGATTGGAAACGAGAGATTATTTAAAGTTGCAAAGGAGGGACGCGCTTCATCGCAGAGCCCCCGTTGAAAAATTATTTAACCCTGCAAATGCTAGCAAGGAGCGACTCTGCTGGGGAGGAATTGAACATTAAACATTGAACATTGAACCTGTTCATTACTCATTACTCATTACTCATTACTCATTACTCATTACTCATTGATCATTACTCATTACTCATTGCTCAAGGTCTTTTAGTACTCACAAATCCCACCGAATTATTATACGCAATTGTAATATCAGTAAGGTCAACCGAATTATTGCACGTCACATCTGCCGCGACATAGCCGGTTACGAAATTATTTGCTGAGTTATAGATCAACGTTACATCCGTAAGGTCAATCCCGCCGTCCTGATTCACGTCGCCGCTGTATATGCCATATAATGGAAACGGATTTGTAGTAAGCAGCTTCTGATTATTCCCGTATGCTTTCGATGCGGAGTCATTAAATGCATAGCTTGGAATTACAGCATTGAACAACTGTTTAGGCTGCCTGCTCCATGTCTCTATGGAATTTCTGTGTTTTAAAACTACATAATAGCTGCCCGATGCAGTGACATTATTGAAGTAAGAATAAACATACATAAACTCAAGGAAAGAACTGTATTCATTGACACCTTTAGATGAGTCAACAAGGTTGTAAGGCGGCGCAGCACTTCTCAAATAAACTTTCACTGTATCCTGAAATCCAATAGGAAATGCAGACTGCGGACCTTCAAGCGAATATTGCGTTGTAAGCCGGAAGTACGGAAATGAGTATTTCAAAGTGGTTATGTTATTTCCCGATGTTGAATCGTAAGTGTTACCGGCAACATAAAAATTATTTCCCTTTCCGCCGGTAACTCCGCTGTTGCTTGTCATTCCGCTCGGCGAATTTTCATCGAGATATTTAGTAAAAATCTCATTTCCGAATTCAGTACGCCTTGCAACAAACAATTTCTTACCTTCAGATTGCGAATATGAATTCCCTGCAACGTATAGATAATTGTCATGCCATGCTATTGACTTTCCTTCTGCATTCATACCATAATGCGGTATGGAATAATAAATGTCATTTATGCTTGTATCAGATCTTATGAAAGCTTCACCGATCTCAGTTGCTGAAAATCTGTCAATGCCCGTTGCAAAGATCAAAGTCTTTGAAGGATTGAGTGTCAATGAATTGAAGTAAGTAATTCCTGATAACTTCCCCGTTTCTGTATTTTGCCCAGCGCTGTTCGCCGCTGCTGTTCAGATATTTTATTAACATTGCATGTGAATTTAATGCGCCTGTATCGGTTCCTCCGCAAACATAAACATGACCGGAAGCATCTATTCCAATATCATTTCCGAAATCATGCCCGTTCCTGGCGCCGTTGAATAATTTCACCCACTGCTGTAAACCCGAGGCAGCGCTGTACTTGATCGTTGCGATGTCCATTCCTGAAGCTGCACCGTCGCTGAATCCTGTAACAAATACATTCAGGTTCTGATCAAGTGTAATTGCATTAGCAATATCATTGCCGCCGGGATTCGCACCGTGACCTCTTGCCCATTGCTCGGCTCCGGCTGAATTATATTTGATCGTTATGAAATCGAGATTACCAGCAGTGTTAGTCCACTGACCTGTTATGTAAACATTACCAAGTGTATCAACAACTATGTCATTCCCAATGTCATCTCCATGCTGAGGTCCGGTAGGTACCCAAACCGAATGCCATAATCTGTTACCGTTAGAGTCAAGCTTACCGGTGCAGATATCATTTTTAGTATTTGGATAATTATAAACTGTTCCGGTAAAATAAACAAACCCATTCGAATCCACTGCAATGGCTTTTCCTTCGTCATAAGCATTATATCCTGCAAAAGTACCGCCGGTATTATAAACCCATTTCTGAACTCCGAGAGGATCATACTTAACAATGACAATATTATCTCCGCCCTGTCCTGTCTTTGCTTTTCCGACTGTATATATATTTCCGTTCTTATCACGGGCAATGCCGTTTGCTCTGTCTTCAATGATCTGCGCTCCGTAAAATTTTACAGCCCACTGCTGAGAGCCCGAAGAATTATACCTAACCGTTCCGAGATCTGTGCCCGAGTTTCCAACGGTTCCTGTTACTATTATATTTCCTCCATTATCCAGAGACATCGCACTTACCGCTTCAAAATCGGATGTTGAAAACTCATACTTCCTTGTCCATAAAGAATCGCCAAGTGTATTATATTTTATAGTTACATAACTTCCGAAATATGAATAATCAGACATTCCCGCGACATAGACATTACCGGAGTTATCACATACTATATCCTTAGGAATGTCAGTATAACCGCCGGTACCCGAATATGTCTTCACCCATTTCTCCGCTCCGAGGGAATCATATTTAATCGTGTAAATATTCGCATAAGATCCGAAGTAGCTCATACCGGATACATAGACGTTATCATTTGCATCCAGCGCCATTACCTTTGCTTCTTCAGATGAGTTTGAAGCTCTGCTGTATCTTTTTGTCCAGATCGTATCACCCGTTGCCGGATTATATTTAATGGTCAGCAGATCATTGAATGTAGAAGTGTTATAATTATCACCGGTAACATATATCTTTCCGGACTTCCCAACCCTGATACTCCTGCCCGAACTTTGATACGTGGGAGAACTCTTGTATAATTTTAACCATTGCAGAGTACCGGTCGAATTATATTTTAATGTCAGAAAGTGTTTCGTGTTGCTGGTATCGCAGCTGCCGGTCACATAAACATTTCCGGAAGCATCTATGTCCATGTCATTTCCGATCCATTACTGTAGCCTGCAGGCATCGGAACTACGGCTGTAAATTTGATTACACCCGCTGAATCATATTTTGCGATGAACGGATTTGTAACTGCACCGCCGGTAATGTAACAATTTCCCGAAGCATCAGTCATCACCTTCGCGACGAAATCGCTTACACCCGGAACACCCGGATCGTAATTTCTCTGCCAAATCTGATTGCCGCTCTCATCATATTTAATGATTGTAATGTATTGAGTTGCGCCGCTGTAATTAACTTCGCCAGCAACATATATGTAAGTCTTGGTACCTTTCCTGTAGACAGCAACTGACTTCCCGAATTCGCTTGTATAATCGGGCGATAAATTAAAGGTCCTTCCCCACTGATATTGTCCGGCTGAATTATATTTAACAGTTACCATATCAGTCTCGGAATATCCTTTAGAGTGCGAACCGGTAACATAAATATTTCCCGAGCGTATCCGTCGCAACATCATAAGCAGTCTGGCTGCTCGCGCCAATGTTAACCCGGTTTACCCAGTCTAATGTGGATTGAGCAAAACTCATTTCAACGGTAAAGCAAGTGAGCATTAAAGCGATGATCAAATACAGTTTTGGATTTTTCATATTGGGTTTTAGTTAATGTTTTTATAGTTAATAGTGAAACGTAAAACGTCAAACGTGAAACGTCAAACGTCAAACGTCAACTTTTTAATCGTGAATCGTTAATCGTGAATCGTTAATCGTGAATCGTCAATCGTTAATCGTTAATCGTTAATCGTCAAACAATACTCAATACTCAATACTCAATACCCAATACTCAATACCCAATACTATTTCACTAAGCTCATTCTTCTTACATCCGAAAATTCTCCGGCATGTATTTTATAAAAATATATACCGCTCGGCAGATTGCTTGCTTCAAAATCAACAGTATAGCTTCCGGCTGTTTGTTTTTCATTAACTAATTCAGCTACTTCAATTCCCCGGACATCATAAACTTTAAGCAAAACATAATTAGTATTTTGCAATTTGTAACTGATCTTTGTAGCATGATTAAAAGGATTAGGATAATTCTGTGACAAAGCAAACTTTTCCGGAATGTCTGAAGAGGTTTGCGTGATCCCGACTGATTCGGAATACTTTACGGTGGCATAATCATCCTGGTTACTCCTGTTCAAAGCCGGTTACAATTACATCTCCTTCAGGATCGATTCCGATATCAACGGCTTCATCGTGACGATTGTTATTACTGCCGTCATAATTTATCCTCCATTGTTCAGCTCCGCCGGAGTTATATTTGATCGTCATATAATTATCATTAAAAGGAATTTCATATGTAAGCCCGGTGACATAAACATTACCCAAAGCGTCTAATGCAATTCCTTTTGAGTAATCCCCGACGTTCCTGTTTCCGTTATAAAAACTTTCCCACTGCACATTTCCCGCTGCATCATATTTTAATGTAAGAAAATCTTCCTCACTCACTTCCCTGTCACTGGTTCCTGTAAGATAAATATTTCCCTGCGGATCAACTTCCATTCCCGTGACAAGATCATAGCGTGTTCCGCCAATGCCGCTATAGATTTTACTCCATAATTTATTTCCCAATGCATCATACTTTATTGTAAGAATGTCATAAGCAAAATTGCACGCAATAATGATATTGCCGGATGCATCAGTATCAATGGCGATGACATCATCACTTCCGAATGCGAGGCTGTCATGCCTTATCCATTGCATAGTTCCCGTCAGATCATATTTAATGGTTGTTGCATAAGTTCTGTTAGGATTCATGTCAAAACTTTTTCCGGTCGCATAAACGAAACTTCCCTGAACCTTTAGACATCCGATCGCTGAACCCAAACCCTGAAGAAATTGTGTTCCCTTATATCTTCTTGTCCATAATGAATCACCGTCCGGATTGTATTTGATCAGAAGCATTCCCCCGTTATCACCTCCTCCGAATTTTCTGATACCGCCGATATAAATATTTCCCGAAGCATCAATCCCCATCGAACTTTTATATCCTCCCGGAGCTGCCGGACTTGCTACCGGTTCACCCAGCTGCCTGACCCACTGCTCCACTCCGGCGAATTATACTTTATTGTAATCTGCACTCCATTAGATCCTCCATAACTAACCGATCCGGTTACATACACATTTCCGGAATTATCCACGGCGATTGCTCTCACAACGTCGTCATTACTTCCGGCTGTATGATACCTTGCCGTCCATTGTTCAGCCCCGGCGGAGTTATACTTTACTGTCAGATAATCATCATTCTGTGAAGGCATCGGGCTCACTCCTGTCACATAGATGTTACCAGAATTATCAACCGTCATCGCCACGGGAATATCAGAATTATTGGAAGGACCGTTATAATAACTTACCCATTGCGGACTGACCTGTGCATTCAATGTTAGCACAAGGAATGAATTGAATGCAATTATCAAAAGTGTTTTGAAGTATTTCATAATATTAAATTTTTGTTTTAATTTTTTATTTAAATTTTCTTCGCTTTCTTTACAAAATTATATAAATTAAAGCAGCAGGTACAAGTAAAGATTATGCTGATTTTTACAGAATACCGATTTGTAATAATTAGAGATTATCTAATATTTGGACAGAATTGCAGTTTTTTCGATGATCTTTCTTACACGGAATTTACTTATTTTAAGACGATGACATAATATATTATCAACTATCAATTGAGTATGATAAATTATTTTCTTGTCATTCTGAGCGAAGCGAAGAATCCAGGTTCTTTAATTCTATTCTATGATTGGATTCTTCACTTCACTCCGCTTCGCTCCGTTCGTTCAGAATGACAAAAGGTTTGACTATCAACTTTCAACTTTCAATTTTCAATTTTCAACTTTCAACTTTTAACTTTCAACTTTCAACTTTCAACTTTTAACTTTCAACTTTCAACTTTCTAAAGTAAATTTTGAACATACAAAAACTAATTCAGAAGAAATGAAAGACAATGCCTTAGTTCAGTTATTGAAAACATTTACGAAAGAGGAGATCAAAGAATTCGGCGAGTTCATTTCTAATTCTTATTTCAACAAAAGAAAAGCTGTGAAAGAACTTTATGAAATAATCAGGAAGCATTATCCGGAATTCAGCGGAAAAGAGGTGGATAAGGAATTTTTGTTTCGGAAACTCTTTCCCGGGAAAGCATATAATGAAAGTTCGATCGCAGTCATGGTGCATTACCTGCATGAGCTTGCAAAGAGATTCATTGTGATAAAAACGTTCGAGGAAGACAATCTGGAATATGACCTTAAACTCGAGTCTGAATTACTCAGGAGAAAACAGACCTCCAATCCTCATAAGAATCTTGAAAAGCATCTTATAGAACTTGACCCTTCTGAGCATCTGTCGGAAGATTATTACAATCTTAAGCACAGGCTGGAATATGAAACTATGTTTTATCATTTCGAGCTTAACACCGGGGTTTATGAAAAGTTTCTGAATAAGCTGGACTTTCAGGGGATGTACCGCAACTTTCATCTTCACTATCTGCTCAGGTCAATGCGGATGTATATCAATATACTGCACATTGAAAAAATTTATAACAAACAATACACCAAAGAACAATTTGAAAAAATGATGAGGAGTATTGATATTAAGGATTACACTGATGCTCCGATCGTTCAGATCTATTACTACCTTATTCTGATGCTTGGAGATAAAAATAATGAGAAATACTATTTCAAAGTCAAAGAGATACTGAAAAGAATTTCTGACGATCTGTTTTATGATGATCTTATTGAAATTCACATTAACATGCAGAATTTCTGTAAGCGCAGACTCGCAGAAGGAAAGCTTCATTTCCAAAGGGAAGAGTTCGAAATACTGTCAAGGCAGCTCGAGTCAAAGACATACATTGTGAACGGCAGCATGCATTCAATATTTTACAGGACTGCGGTTACGATCGCACTCAGGCTGAATGAACACAAATGGGTGAAGGATTTTATTCATGATTTCAAAGACGATCTGCAGCCGGAACACCGTGAAAGTACCTTTCTGTACTGCAGCGCTCAGTATGAATTTTATATGAAAAATTATGATAAAGCTTCCGAAATGCTGTCGAGATTAAAATTAGATGAATTGTATCTGAAGTATGAGTCGAAAATTTTACAGATGATGATCTATTACGAAACCGGTTCCGTTGAATCCTTACTTTCATCACTCGAAGCTTACAGGCATTTTCTGCAGAATAACAAAATGCTTCCCGATAACAAGAAAAAGCTTTATCTTAATTTTCATAAATACATGAATAAGCTCGTCAACATACAAAAGAAAAAAGATAAATCGGAGATAATTAAACTGAGAGATGATCTTGCTCTTGAAATAACCATCAGCAGCAAAGACTGGCTTTTGAAAAAGGCGGATGAAATTCTTTCAAGCAGGGACAGGAAAAGATTGAAAACAGCCTGAAGCAATTGATAATTGATAATGGATAATGGATAATGGATAATGGATAATGGATAATGGATAATTGATAATGGATAATGGATAATGGATAATGGATAATGGATAATGGATAATGGATAATGGATAATGGATAATGGATAATGGATAATGGATACAATTATCAATTATAATTATCAACTACCAATTATCTAACTATAATTTACAAATATTCAGATAGGCACATACAATTATCAATTAACTATCAATTATCAACTATCAACTATCAATTATCAACTGTCAACTATCAACTGTCAACTATCAATTATCAACTATCAACTATCAACTATCAACTTTCAATTATCAACTGTCAACTATCAACTGTCAACTGTCAACTGCTTCAGCCACAGCTTTACACCGAACTGATTTGATGTCATCAATTCAATGTCTTCTTTAATTTTATACAATTCATAGCCGGTATCATTGCCTGAGGAACCGGTTTTAAGTTTAATCAGATTGTTTAGAATATTAACAAATTCATAGAACGTTTTTTTAAAATTTTCTTTTATCGTCGTTTCCCTTTTAAGATAGTGCCGGAATGTGTCGATCGCGGAAATTGCCTGATCGTAATATCCTTTCTCATAAAAGATCTGAAGCTGCAGTATTTTCACCTGAAGTTTTATAATGAAATTCGGGAAGTTTGTTTTTGCTAGAAGCTCCAGAGCCTTATCATGATTTCCTCTTTTAAGATTCAGCAAACCATTACAAAAATTAAGTGAACCCTCTTCTTCTCCGGTGAGATTCGATTTATTCTTCTCTATATATTTTTCAACCCAGTCTATTTCGTCAACACGAAGAGCAATCTTAACTTCATTAATGAAATCCAGATAAATTAGTTTGCCGATGGTTGTATATACTTTAGTATTTTTATTTTTGATGAGATCGAAATGCTCCCGCATCAGGTCGGTTCTGCAATTAATGTTAAACTCATTTGTGCAGTATCCATTGAGATGAAGAAAAACCATGTATTCATCGTACTCGTTTAACTCATCAAGATACTTTGCACGCGCTTCTTTAAGCTTATAAAAATTCACATCGTTTCTGTCACGTTCGAGTGAAATAGTGTGATAGTAAACATTCAGTGTAGGATTATCAAACTTTTTTTTCTCCGCAAAAGACATGATCTCATCGAACAGATATTTGTCATATTTATAATTATTCTGCTTTTCCTCGTGCATCATTACAGTATATGATTTTAAAATTCTTATAATAGAATAAGTAAGAAATAAATCAAACATCTCCTGTTGAATGTTCACGTGTTTATTGGGAGCCTGTACTGTTAGGTAGCCAATCTTCTCGACAGCCAGTTCAAGCATATGGTAAACATATTCATCATCCTTAACTTTTGAGCTTTCAATTTTCTGTGCAGCAGCCTTATGCGTTTGTTCAAAAAGCGAATCAAGTTTTCTTACCCGCAGTTCAGCCAGCAATAAGATCTCCTTTAACCTTTCTTTCTTTTTAAATCCAAGAAAGGAAAGAAAATCTTTTCCAAGAATAAACAGATCCGAGATTGCATTCTTTAATTTAAAGTAATTATACTTCTCACCCGGCAGGATCTTATGGAAGAGTATTTCATTACTAAGTTCGTCACTTTCAAATCTAGGATAATGTTTCCTCAGCTCGTCAAACAGTCTGGTAACGATCTCCTTTTTGTTGAATGCAGGCGAATAAACGTAATCCCTGAATTGCCTGAATTCATATTGATTTAAACTCTTCAAAAGTTTTATGATCTTGGAATTTTCCATACTGATTTTTTTTTCAGATTGACAATGAGTTCAGTGTTTTATCAGGCTTACCGGGTAAAACCGTGACAACCAAAGCGCATTAATAATCTGAATTTCATCAAAATATCAAACAATTTCCGAATTTGCAATTTAATCAACCTGCTATCAAAGACCTGAAGCTAAGCACCGATACTTTATTCAGATTCCTGTATCCTTAGTTATAATTTCACCTTAAAGGCAGAAAATGCTTTAGGAAGCAACCTTCAAAATAAAATAGCCGGAAGACTTTAATGACCCTCCGGCTAATATTTTACTCAGCACACTACACACTCAATACACTCAATACACTCAATACACTCAATACACTCTATACACTCTATACACTCTATACACTCTATACACTCTATACACTCCTATACACTCTATACACTTTATACACTCAAACTTATTTCAAAAGTATCATCCGTTTTGTATCACTGAATACATCAGTACTTAATTTATAAAAATAAATCCCGCTCGCCAAACCGTTACCGTCAAAATCTACTCTGTAAGTCCCCGGGCTTTTCATTTCATTCACCAATGTTTTTATTTCTTTTCCCAAAGCATCATATACTTTCAAAGAAACAAATCCCAAATTCGCAATTCCAAATTCCAAATTCGTTGCCGGGTTAAACGGATTCGGATAATTCTGACGCAAAGTAAAGTAATCCGGAATTTCAGATGAGATATTATTCACCGCCAGGACACTCTGAAAATTATTATCATAAACTGTCTGAACATGATCAGACAATGTCCTTAAATCCCTTATACTATTCAGATTACTTGATCCTCTTGCTATCAGCTGCGCAATAATGACTGACTGAGTATCACCAGGATTCATATTAAAAGGTCCGAAACTTTGTAAGTATCTTCTGTCGTTGCCGCCTGTCATTACCCAGCCGGTACCGGATACCGGATCTCCGGAATATGCTTTGGTTGTTGTATGTCCGTTAACCGGATTTACCCATGAATCACCAAACTTCCATTTACCCTCAAGCACTCTGTAAGTTTCAACATTGCTGTTGGGATCAGATGGCTGCGGACTTCCATTATTATATGTATTAAATATTTTCATTTCAGTAAATTTATAACCAACCTTAATTACAAGGTTTTGTGAGCCCGGCGGATTATAATATTTTGCTGTATCATTATTGTTTCCTGTAAAAATTACCGGACTTCTTAAAAGCTTTGTTCCGACAGCAGGAGGTGCCGCGCCATATTGAGGATCACTATCTGTAATGTTGTATGTAAATCCTAAGTTTCTTAAAGTATCGCAACCGATCGCATCATCAGAGCCGTCACCAAGATCATCATCGGTCCAGAAAGCAATATATGTATCTGCCCAAGGAGAGTTACTGCGGTTTATAATTTTAAATTCAATGAACTCAGCATCTTCCAGACCGGCGTCTGCATAGCACCAGTTGGTCTGAAGGATCTGAGCTTTTAAAGACAGCAAGCTGGTTTGGCCTGATGAATGCGGATAGGCGTCAGTGTATGAATAAAACATTGTTTGCGTACCAAGAAAGAAAGGTGTTCCTGAAGGAGTAGTATAAGCTCCCTGATTAACAGGCCAGTTTAAGTAATCCGGATCAGTTGTGTTTCCTCTTGTAATAGAGTAGATACGGTATAAAGGATTATCATTTCCCTGCGGTAATCCTGCATCATCTACATATCCCGGCAGATAATCATACTGGTATTCTGCAACAGCCGTGAGTGTATCATTTCCGGATTTACAGCCAACCCATATCCCGGATGCAAAGCGGGCGTATTTTCCGGAACCTTTAGGCCATTCAAAACCGGAGTTACCTGTAGCAGGATCCCTGTTAAAGCTTCCGTTTGTTCTGAACCATGCGCTGATGTTGTTTGCATTTAACTGTCTTGAAGTAACAGCGAAGATTTCGTGCTGCGATGATTTATTTTCTGAAGTGCCGTTTGGCTTGTCATTCATGTATCTGAATGAAATAAAAATAAGACAGGAAATGAATAACGGTAAAAAATAATTGAACTTTTTCATTACATTTTCCTTTCTGGTTAATTTTTAAAAAATTCTCCGCAAGGTAAAACATAAACAGCTTAAATGCAAATATTTTTTTTCCAATTTGTGAAAAACAAAAATAAACTGATTTAAGATTTAAGATTTAAAGTTTAAGGTTTCAGATTTAAGATTTTTTGTTTATCGGAAATAATTTTCAGACATAATCAAAAAGCCGGAAGTATTTCTACTTCCGGCTTAGTGTTGCTATTAATAATAAATATCTTCTAACCGTTAACTATTAACTGTTAACTGAATTTCTACTTCAGCAGAATCATGCGTTTTGTTTCGGTGAATCCGTCAGCAGACATAGTATAGAAATAAATTCCGCTTGATAATCCGCTTGCATTAAAATCCACTTCATATGTTCCGGCATTTTGTTTTTCATTCACAAGTGTAGTTATTTCTCTTCCCAGATAATCAAATACTTTGAGGTTAATGAACCCATTTGCGGTCAATGAATAACGAATGACTGTAGACGGATTAAAAGGATTCGGATAATTCTGATTTAAAATAAACTGAGAAGGAATTTCCGTAGAGATATTATTCACGGCAATTACGGATTGCAAATTATCATCATAAACAGTTTGAACATAATCAGATAAAGCTCTGAGCTGTGATATACTGTTCAGATTGCTGGAACCTCTCGCAATTAACTGCGCTACAATAACCGACTGTGTATCATTCGGATTCATATTAAAAGGACCAAAGCTCTGCAAAAATCTTCTGTCATTACCGTCGGACATGATCCACCCTGTTCCTGTAACAGGATCGCCCGAATATGTTTTTTGTGTCGGCTGATTGTTTATAGGATCTATCCACTCAGAACCATTTCCCCACATACCTTCAAGTACTTTGTAAGTTTCAGAATAAGTATTAGGGTCTGAAGGTTGAGGAGAGCCATTATTCCAGGTATTAAAAATATTCATCCCTGTAAATTTATATCCAACTTTAACGATCAGATTCTGCGATCCCGGAGGGCTGTAATATTTTACAGTATCATTGTTATTTCCTGTAGCAACAACCGGGCTTCTTAAAAGCTTGGTTCCGACCGCCGGAGGAGCGGTACCATACTCCTGGTCATTGTCAGTTATGTTATAAGTATATCCAAGATTTCTCATTGTGTCACATCCGATCGCGTCATCAACTGCCGCACCCAAATCATCATCAGTCCAGACAGAAACGTATGCATTTGTCCATGCAGAACTGCTCCGGTTAATGATCCTGTATTCGATGAACTCAACATCACCCAAACCTGTATTAGTATAACACCAGTTGGTCTGGAGGATTTGCGCTTTCAATGAAACAACGCTGCCCTGCTTAGACTGATGAGGATATGCATCCGTCATGGAAAAGAACATTGTCTGAGTTCCCATAAAAAATGGTTTTCCGTTTGAGTTTAAATAGGCACCCTGAGATACGGGCCAGTTCAGATAATCAGGTGATGTAGTGTCTCCCTTTATAATGGAGTAGATCCGGTATAAAGGATCGTTATTCCCCTGAGGCATTCCTGAATTATCCACATATCCCGGCTGGTAATCGTAAGCATAGTCTGCAACGGCTATGAGAGTATCGCTGCCTGATATGCAGCCAATCCACATCCCTGATGCGTACCTTGCGAATTTTCCGGATCCTTTAGGCCATTCAAATCCTGCATTCCCTGTTGAAGGATCCCTGTTATAGCTTCCGTTTGTTCTGAACCATGCGCTGATGTTGTTTGCATCCAGCTTGCTTTGGGTCACAACGAAAGCACTGTTGTTCGATCCGTTGGCATCCGGATTACCTGACGGCTTATCACTGCTTTGACTGAATGAAAATAAAGTCATGCAGGAAATTAAGAACAGTAAGAGGGCTGTAAACTAAATATTCTGTTGAAGTTTTTAAGAATTATTCTAAAATAAATATTATTGCATTCAGATGCAACTGATTTTTCATTTTCTTTTATTTTCATATTAATAATAGTTAATATCGATAACATATCCGTCCAAACGTTGAAATTCCGGATATAAAAATTTATTTTTTGAACGTTAATCTCTCACAGATAACACTGATTTCTCACGGATAAAATAATAATATATAACCCCTTCGGGGTTTGTTATTCTGTTTTCTTTTTTCTACAATAATATAACCCTTGGGGTTTCTAATTTATTTCATTTTCTACAATAATATAACCCCTTCGGTGTTTGTTATTTTGTTACTTTTTCTATAATAATATAACAGAATTCCGGCGGGGGTAGATTAATCTATGACACAGTAAGCGCAGATTACAGGTTAACAGGAAACGGAATGACAGTCAGCTGTCATGAAAAAGTTACAAGAAGATCAAAAGCAGCATTGAACGGAACAGATGCAGTTATGACCGGAACTGACTCAGTATTTCCGGGAACAGAATTAGGAATGAGCAGAACAGAAGCAGTAATGAGCAGATCAAAAGCAGTAATCAAGAATTCAGAATCAGTAATCAACTTTTCAGAACCAATAATCAAGAATTCAGAACCTGGAATCAAGAATTCAGAACCTGGAATCAAGAATTCAGAACCTGGAATCAAGAATTCAGAACCTGGAATCAAGAATTCAGAACCTGGAATCAAGAATTCAGAATCAGGAATTAAGAATTCAGAACCAATAATCAAGAATTCAGAAGCAGTAATCAAGAAATCAGATTCAATAATCAAGAATTCAGATTCAATAATCAAGAAATCAAAAGCAGTAATTAAGAAATCAAAAGCAGTTACGCAAAAAGTTTCTTTTTTGTCATTCTGAGTGAAGCGAAGAATTCAATCATTTTATTTCATTCTATTATTGGATTCTTCACTTCACTCCGCTACGCTCCGTTCGTTCAGAATGACAAAAATGTAACTTCAGTTATTAAGATTCGGTAGCTGCGTAACTTCAGTTAATAAAAAATTTCTCTGTGTAACTCTGTGTTCTCTGCACCTCTGTGGTGATTTCGGTTTTTTAGGAAGATTGTTATCTGCGAAATTCTGCCGGTAACAATTTGCGAATATCTGCGTGAAAATTTTTGGTCGTGAACATAGATTAATATCAGTATTTCATAGGTTTACCGTTATGCGAAACCGGAAATAAAAAAGCCGGAAAAATTTCTCCTTCCGGCTATAACTATAAATTATAAACTATCAACTATAAACTACTTCAGCATTATCATTCTCTTCGTTTCACTGAAATTATTTCCTGCAGTCAGTTTATAAAAATATGCACCGCTCGGAATATTATTTCCGTAAGCATCCTTTCCGTTCCATCTGATCTTATAATTACCCGGCAGCTGATTTGTATTAACGAGCGTATTTATTTCTTTTCCTAAAGCATCAAAGACAGTGAGACTAACCTTTGACATTTCCGGGATGTAATAACTTATATTAGTTTCGGGATTAAACGGGTTTGGATAATTCTGATCCAGACTGAACCCTTCAGGAACAGTATTCACATTACCGTTGATACCTACAATATTACTTTTATTGAATCTGTAAATAGTATTATTTGAGCCGCATACATACAGTTCATTATTCTGATCCGTTCCGAAGGAATAAATATTTGAAGGAGCCGTCATTATCAATTCGTCTTCGGAGACGACACCGTTTTCATATTTTAATTTCCATATCTTTCTGCTTCCATAGTCTCCGTAAATATATCTTCCGGTCAATTCCGGTCTTCTGAGACCTCTGTAAACATATCCGCCAGTTATGGAAATACCATCGGAGTGAGAGTATTCTTTAATAGGAAAAGTGTAATTTGAAATTGGACCGCATCCTGAAGTATTATATTCATGATTTCCTTCATAGCATCTCCATCCGTAATTTTTCCCGACTTCAAGAATATCTACTTCTTCCCATGCACCCTGTCCTACGTCTCCGCAGTAGATCAGTCCTGTAACCGGATCCTGACTCATTCTCCAAGGATTTCTCATACCCACATTAAAAATTTCAGGTCTTCCGCCGCCTGAGGCGAAAGGATTAGTCGGCGGTATTCCATAATTATTTCCTCCAGTAGCAGTATCAACATTTATTCTGTGGATCTTTCCAAGCATTTCATTTGTATTTTGAGCTCTGTTCCCGGGATCTCCTGCACTTCCACCGTCGCCCATTCCTACATACAGGTATCCGTCTAATCCGAAAAATATTATACCGCCGTTATGATTTGAAAACGGATCGCTGACAGCCCAAAGAACTTGTTCGCTTAATGAATCTGCTTTATTCGGGTCGGATGCACTTCTGCTGAATCTTGATAAAACATTTGCAAAATCACCTACTCTTGTATAATATACATAGAGATATCCGTTTGAAGCATAGTTAGGATGAAAAGCCAGACCCAGCAACCCTCTTTCACTGGCTGCAGAGCTTACCCGGTCAGTAATGTTTAAATAATTAGATGACGCAGATGTATTAGAATCATTTTGGAAGACTCTTATTATACCTGATTTTTCAACAACAAATACCCTGTTATTTCCGTCATTACTGTGAGTTACAAACAAAGGTGCGCTGAATGAAAGATTTGGAAATGCATTAACTAATTCATAAGGCTGTGAAAAGGAATTTCTTATTAAAATTAAGAAAAGAAAAACTGTAAAGATAAGTTTGAATTTTTTCATGTTGTCTCTGATTTTTAGTGCTTTGAACTTTTACACAGGTAAATAAATTCCAAGCGGTTTAATTTATTGCAGTGAATTTTAATTTGAGTAAAGATATAGAATGCTTTTTACAAATTGAAGTTAATAACAGGTATTTGAGTAATGAGTAATGAGTAATGAGTAATGAGTAATGAGTAATGAGTAATGAGTAATGAGTAATGAGTAATGAGTAATGAGAATGAGAAATTTGATAGATAATTAATCAAAAACCAAACAGCCATTTAACCGTTTAACCATTTAACCATTTAACGATTTAACCATTTAACCATTTAACCAATTAACCAATCACAAAACATAAAATGTATAACTTAAAAACTATTAATTTAATAATTCATTTTTTATATTGGAAACAATTATTAACTAAGGAGAATTAACGAATGCGAATAAAATATTTTTTATTCCCTGCAATTGCTTTAATATTATCAACCCTTTTAGTTTCTTGCGGCAGCAATGACAAAAAAAAATCAACAACTTCCAAGATAGAATCCAAACCAATTTCAATAAAACAATTCGATACACCTCCCGGAGCTGACCCTCTGTATCTGCTGAAATGGGCGGAAACGGATTTACAGGAGAGGGATGGACAACAAACAGCAAGGTAAGTATACTTGGAAATCCTAAGGCAACCAAAGGCGGAATGATTGTTATGTCCATGCCGGATTTCCCAGCTACACTGAGAAGCGTAGGAAAAGATGAGAATTCTTATTTTACACGTATGGCAGCTGACATGATGTATGAAGGCTTATTAACCCTTGATCCGGTAACAGAAGATTTTGCTCCTTCACTTGCTACTCACTGGAAAATATCAGAAGATAAGAAAGATTTTTCTTTCAGAATTGATCCAAGAGCAAGATGGGCTGACGGTAAACCTGTTGTAGCTCAGGATGTAGTTGACACATGGAAACTCAGAGTGGACGAAGGAATTTTAACACCTGAGACAAACGAGCTTTTTAAAAAATATGATCAGCCGGTTGCTGTTAGTAAGTATATCGTTACAACTAAAGTAAATGAAAAACTTGCGGACTGGAGATTATTTTTATATTTCAGTACAATGGCAATTTTACCATCACATTATGTCGGAGGTATAACCGGAAAAGAATATCTTGAAAAGTTCCAGTTTGATGCAGTCCCGGGTACCGGTCCGTATGTTATTGACAAGAATGACATCAAGAAAGGACAATCCATTTCAATAAAGAGAAGGAGTGATTACTGGGCTGAAAATGATTCAGCAAACATCGGTTTGAACAATTTTGATGTTGTAAGATTTGATGTCGTGACAGATCAGAAACTTGAATTTGAAAAGTTTAAAAAAGGAGATATTGATGTCCTTGCATTTACAGGAGTAACCAGGGCAAATAACTGGATAGAAGGTCTTGACATAGATGAAACAAAACGCGGATTGATTCAGAAGGTGGAAGTATACAATGAGAATCCTGCCGGCACCAGAGGTTTTGCATTCAATATGAGAAAGCCTCCTTTTAATGACATTAAAGTAAGAAAGGCATTTGCACATTTACTTGACAGAAAGAAGATCCTCGAAAAACTTTTCAGAAATTCCGCTGCATTGCTCTATTCATATTATGCTAATTCACCATATGAAAACCCTGAAGATGTAAAGATAGAATATAATTTTGATGAAGGCGTAAAATTACTTGCAGAAGCCGGATACACTCAAAAGAACAGTGACGGTTATCTTACAAAAGACGGTAAAGTATTTGAAGTAGAATTACCGTTTGGAAGCGCTTCTCTTGAAAAATTCCTTACCGTATATCAGGAAGATCTAAAAAAGGCAGGTGTAAAATTAAATCTCAAACAAGTCGACGGAACAACAAATTTTAAATTAGGTAACGAAAGAAATTTTACAATGTTGGTTGCTGCATGGGGAGGATTAAGATATCCGAATCCGCAAACATCTTTCAGCACATCTTCAGCAAAAGCAGACAACAGCACAAACTGGCCGGGAATTGCAGACCCGCGAATTGATGAATTGATCGAAAAATACAATAAAGAATTTGACAGAACGGAAAGAATTAAGCTTATAAGGCAGATAGATAAAATTGCAACTGATTATATTGGTTATGCTTTTACCTGGTATTATCCTGCTGAAAGAATTGCATTTCACAATAAATTCGGTTTCCCTCCGGGTATGATCACAAAAACCGACGACTACCTTGTAGTCCCGAGATTATGGTATCTGGATGCTGAAAAAGATTCAGAATATCAGGCGGCAGTTAAGGATAATAAATTAACAATGCCTATTCTTCCTGCGGAAAATAAATACTGGCTAGATGTAAAAAAACAACTGGAAGCAAAACTAAATTAATTCTGCAGCGTATTTTTCATAAACATAATTTTTTATGTTCAATTATTTCGTTCGGCGTTTTTTACTTATCATACCAACATTTATAGGTATCACTTTAATTACTTTTGTAATTCTTCAGATTGTTCCCGGCGGACCTCTTGAAATGGAAATAATGAAGATCCGCATGGGAGGCGCTATGGGAGATGGTCCCTCATCATCGAATACAAGTACCGGAATCAACATTCCCGAGTCTGCCATGGAAGAAATTAAAAAATTCTATGGCTTTGATAAGCCGATCCATGAAAGATATTTTTTGTGGCTGGGGAATTTACTCCAGCTGAATTTAGGAAAGTCCTATGTGTATGCTGAACCTGTATGGGACGTGATCACAAGCAGATTCCCCGTTTCAATTTACTTCGGATTTATTGGTTTCATACTAACCTATATTGTTTGTATTCCGCTTGGTGTTTATAAAGCGGTTAAGAATGGATCTACTTTTGATATACTAAGCTCTGTTCTTGTATTCATCGGCTATTCAATTCCCGGATTTGCTCTCGGCGCTTTTTTACTTGTAGTTTTCGGAGGAGGCAGCTTTCTTGACTGGTTTCCTCTTGGCGGTTTCAGGTCACAGGACTGGGATGATCTGTCTTTCTTTGGTAAAATTACCGACCAGATACACCATACGGTTCTCCCTGTACTGGCTTATGTTGCTGGCGGGTTTGCTACTTTAACTATTTTAACAAAAAATTCTGTAATAGAAAATCTTTCACAGGATTATATCAGGACAGCTTTTTCAAAAGGTATTTCTGAAAAGAGAGTAATATTTCATCATGCCCTGAGAAATTCTTTAATACCTATAGCAACCGGACTCGGACATTTTTTAAGCTTAATATTAGCAGGTGGAGTTTTGATTGAAACTGTATTTAACATAGACGGCATCGGATTGCTCGGCTTTAAATCCATTGTTCAGCGTGACTACCCCGTTGTGATGGGTATCTTAGTGATTTCTTCGCTGTTACTTCTTATAGGTAATATAATTTCAGATATAATTTATGCGTTCGTCGATCCGAGAATACGGTTTAAATAGTTCTTTAAGTTCTTTAAGTTCTTTAAGTTCTTTAAGTTCTTTAAGTTCTTTAAGTTTTTTAGAGTTTTTAAGTTCTTTAAAGTTTGTTAAGTTTATATAGTTCATTTAGTTTATTTAGTTTATATAGTTAGTATTACATTTTGAAATACTACTTAATACCAAATACTTAATACCCAAATGTCAGACAAAGCAGAGAAAAAAGTTTCGACATCGATTTTTAAAAAGAGATGGAAGAAATTTAAGACGATAAAAAGAGGATATTATTCGTTTTTAATAATTGTATTCTTTTTCATCTTATCATTTTTTCTTCCCTTTTTTGTAAACCGGGATGCTTTGATTGTAAAGTATGACGGCGAATATTATTTCCCGGTAGTTAAATTTTATTCGGCGGAAACATTCAAACAGCAGGGAGTACAGGGGGAAGCTAACTACAGGCTTTTAAAGCAACAGTTTAAAGAGGCAGATTCAGATAACTGGGTATTAATGCCGTTGTACCCTTTCGGACCTAATGAAAATTTGCTTGATGAATTAACTGAAATTCCTCCCACTCCTCCTAACAGCGAGCACATATTCGGTACTGATGACAGAGGCAGGGATGTTTTTGCAAGACTGGTTTACGGTTTTAATATCGGTCTGAGCTTCTCTTTGGTAGTATCATTTTTCAGTTACCTCGTCGGAATTTCAATAGGCTCAATGCTCGGATTCTTCGGAGGAAAGATTGATATTTTCGGACAGAGATTCATTGAAATCTGGAGTACACTTCCTTTCCTTTTTGTAATGATCATTCTGAGTTCCATTCTTAATCCTAATTTTTTGCTTCTTACAATTGTACTGACATTGTTCGGATGGATGAACATGACCTATTACATCAGAGGTGAATTTTACCGTGAGAAAGCAAGGGATTATGTGTCAGCTGCAATATCCATGGGAGCAAAAAGTTCAACAATAATTTTTAAACACATTCTGCCTAACGCTTTGACACCTGTGATAACATTTTTACCATTTATAATTGTCGCAAACATTTTTTCTCTGATAGCGCTGGACTATCTCGGATTTGGCTTACCGCCTCCCACACCAAGCTGGGGGCAGCTTATGAATCAGGGAATGCAGAACATTGAGAAATGGTGGCTGATCGCTACACCGCTTCTGGCAATGTTCCTGACATTGCTGTCAATTACTTTCATTGGTGAAGCGATACGGGAAGCGTTTGATCCGAAGGTATACTCAAGATTGAGATAAATTGGATTCATAAGATTTATAAGATTCATAAGATTTATAAGATTTATAAGATTCATAAGATTTATAAGATTCATAAGATTTAATTACCGCTTATTAGATTATTAAAAGAAATGGAAAAGAATAAACTATTTGAAATAAAAAATTTACGAACTTACTTTTTTGTAGAAGCTACAGATAAGCAAATTTCTGTGCATGATATTTCTCATGACAGTGATCTGAATAAATTATATGCATCTGATAAATATCTGACCGGTAAGGTTCCGGCTAAGGCGGTGGACGGTGTGAGTTTTGATATTTATGAAGGTGAAGTTCTGGGGATCGTTGGTGAATCAGGCTCAGGGAAGTCAGTGACCGCATATTCAATAGCAAGATTAGTACCTGATCCTCCGGGAAAAATTGTAGCCGGAGAAGTTATTTATAAAGGAACTGACCTTTTGAAAATTTCTTATGATGAAATGCGGAAGTACCGCGGCAAGGATATTTCAATGATATTTCAGGAGCCGATGACATCTCTGAATCCTGTAATGAAAATCGGAGATCAGATAACTGAAGTAATTCTTCAGCATGAAAAAGTAACTAAAGAGGAAGCTATTGCCAAAGGTGTTAAAATGCTTGAGCTCGTTGGTATTCCGTCTGCAGAAAAAAGAATGAATGACTACCCTCATCTTTTCAGCGGAGGAATGCGGCAGAGAGTTATGATAGCGATGGCTCTGTCATGCAATCCGGCTTTGCTGATTGCAGATGAACCGACAACTGCACTTGATGTAACCATTCAGGCTCAGATCCTTGATCTCATGTTAAAACTTAAAGATGAAAGAAAGGAAGCAGCTATACTATTAATAACTCACAACCTTGGCGTTGTAGCTGAAACATGTCATCGTGTGATCGTCATGTATGGCGGGAAAATTCAGGAGATCGCTGATGCTGATCCGCTTTTTGAAAATCCCTTACATCCTTATACAGTAGGACTGCTGGAATCTTTACCTGATCCCGACAAGCCGAAGGAAACTCTTCAGGCAATACCGGGGATCATACCGCATATACTTGAATTACCAAAAGGATGCAAGTTTGCCACACGCTGTACTAAAGTTTTTGAAAAATGCTGGGACGTAGAGCCGGAGCTTTTGGAAATAGAGCCAAAACATTTTGTGAGATGCCACCTTTACAATGAACAATGAGCAATGAATAATGAACAATGAAAATGAATAAAAACTCAATACTCAATACTCAATACTCAATACCCAATACTAAAAGATGAAGCCTGAAAATATTTTAGAGATAAAAAATTTAGTTGTGAAATTTCCTGTATCGGGCGGACTGTTTCTTAAAAAAGTAGCGGAAGTAAAAGCCGTTGATGATGTCAATCTGGAAATTAAGAAAGGTGAGACCATGGGATTGGTTGGAGAATCAGGCTGCGGAAAATCAACGATAGGTAAGACTGTAATTAACATTCTTAAATTTTCTGCGCCGGGCGTTGAGATCTCCGGGGAAGTATGGATCAGAACAGATGAAGGTGAAGTAAATTTACTGAGGCTGAACAATAATGAAATGAGAAAATACAGGGGTCTGATTCAAATGATATTTCAGGATCCTTATTCTTCTCTAAATTCAAGACTGTCGGTCGGACAGATCATTGAAGAACCTTTGCTTTATCATACTAAAATGTCTAAGAATGAAAGAATGGATAGAGTAGCCTGGCTTCTCGAAAAAGTCGGTTTACAGGCAGAACAATCAAAAAGATATCCTCACGAATTTTCAGGTGGTCAAAGACAGCGGATCGGAATTGCAAGAGCTTTAGCTACAAATCCCAAGATCATCATTGCAGATGAACCGGTATCAGCTCTCGATGTTTCCATACAGGCGCAGGTTATAAACTTACTTCAGGAATTACAAAGTGAATTTGATCTGACTTTGCTGTTCGTCGCCCATGATCTGTCTGTCGTAGAACATATAAGTTCGCGGATCTCTGTCATGTACCTCGGGAAAATAGTCGAGCTCGGTCCGGGCGAAAAAGTATATCACCATCCGATCCATCCATACAGCAGGGCTTTGCTTTCTGCAGTGCCTCTTCCTAATCCAAAACTTAAAAACAAAGAACGAATTATTTTAAAAGGAGATGTACCGAGTCCTATGAATAAACCCAGCGGATGTGTCTTCAGAACAAGATGCCCGATCGCAAAACCCGAGTGCGCTGACTTCATACCTGTTCTTGAATTAAAAACTGTTGAGCACTTTGCCGCCTGTCCGTATGTGAGCGCTTAGTTCATAGAGTTCATAGAGTTCATTGAGTTCATTGAGTTCATTGAGTTCATTGAGTTCATTGAGTTCATTGAGTTTAAACCCGTATTCAGTAAATATATTTATGGAAGTTCTTGTCAAACTATTTGTCTTCGTTGCTTTTACATTCCTTATTGTTTTTTTGATTGCCGTGTTCTTTATGTTAATTGCATGCATTATTTTTGTCATTCTTCTTACTGCAGCAGCAATCATATTCATGATTTACCTGATAGTAAAATCTATCCGAGTAACTAATAAATAATAAAAATTATTCAACATGAGCATTATCCACACAAAAAGTCTTTACAAAACACTCGATAATCTGAATCAAAAATTTTTCGATGGCACTGTTTTAAGTTCATCGGAAAGAAATCAGCTTGCAAAATGGATAACTGAAAGGCAGGGTTTAAAAGGATCTTATACAAATATGTTTGCACCAACTGACAATGATTTTAAAGGGATAATACTTTTTACAGGTGATAAGCTTACATCAAAAGCGTCTAGTGCGCATATACTTGGTGAAGAGTCTTTAAGAGCATTGCATTTACTAAATGTTAAAGATAAGAAAGTTCAAGCTGCATTTGATAAAGCAAGATCAGGGATAAAGAATGTGCTGGAAAAAAATTACAAGCTGGGAATTTATCCATTGGGTATGTTCTGCTGCGGAAAATGCACAGCAGCTCTATGGAGAAATATTTCAGCTGAAGGTGTAAATAAAAATAAGAAAGCTTTAGACTCAGGAATTAAATATTTAAGATCAATGCGCGACGGTAAAGGTAAATGGAGAAGGTTTCCTTTCTTCTATACCTTACTGGCTTTGACAGATATTGATCTGCCATCAGCTAAAGAAGAACTGAAATATGCTTCTGAACTTTGCAGAAAGTATATTAACAGAAAAGATAACGGTGATAATTATGTCAAAAGAAAAAAGGAAATTGCCAGGCGTGTTTTAGAATTACTAAGCTGATCAATCCGGATTATAAACAGAAGTGACAGTCGAATTCAATCCGCCTCTTGTTGTAAACTCCCCTTTCACTTCCATCCACTGCGGCTTTAATAAGCTCACCAGGTCATCAAGTATCCTGTTTATCACATTCTCATAAAATATTCCTTCATTACGAAATGACTGTAAATAGTATTTCAGTGACTTCAGTTCAACACATTTCTTAGCAGCAATATATGAAATAGTTATCACTCCGAAATCCGGCTGACCTGTTTTTGGACATACAGATGTGAATTCTTCTGCTGTGTGAACGATCAGATAATCCCTGTCCGGAAATGAATTATCAAATACTTCGAGCAGCTTTACTTTTTTCGGATCGGTTTTTATCGGATTAAATTTTTTCATGTTGTTAATTGACTTATTGTTATAAATGTTACTCCTCACAAACTTTCAACTTTTAACTTTCAACTTTTAACTATAATAATTTATATCTGAAAACTTTAACTCATATTTGTTAAATTGAGCAAATCAAATATATTAATGCATACAAATAATACAACTCAAAAAAGAATATTAATTACCGGAGCTGCAGGATTTCTCGGTTCGCATCTTTGCGACAGATTCATTAAAGAAGGATATTATGTAATAGGGATGGACAATCTTATCACAGGTTCAATTAAAAACATAGAGCATTTATTTCCGCTGAAGAATTTTGAATTTTACTTTCATGACGTTACAAAGTTTGTTCATGTTCCGGGAAAGCTAGACTACATTCTGCATTTTGCCTCTCCTGCCAGTCCGATAGACTATCTGAAAATTCCGATACAGACTCTGAAAGTAGGTTCGCTCGGAACACACAATCTTCTTGGACTTGCAAAGGAAAAGAAAGCAAGATTTCTGATAGCTTCGACTTCAGAGATATATGGTGACCCGACAGTTCATCCTCAGAATGAAGAATACTGGGGAAATGTAAATCCGATAGGTCCGCGCGGTGTGTATGATGAAGCTAAAAGATTTCAGGAAGCGATCACAATGGCTTACCATACATATCACGGACTCGAGACGCGTATTGTAAGGATATTCAATACTTACGGTCCGAGAATGCGTCTCAATGACGGAAGAGCATTGCCGGCTTTTTTCAGCCAGGCAATTGAAGGTCAGGACATAACTGTGTTTGGAGATGGTAGCCAAACACGCTCATTTTGTTACGTAGATGATCTTGTCGAGGGAATTTACAGACTGCTGCTGAGTGATTATTCATTTCCGGTGAATATCGGGAATCCTGACGAGATCACCATTAAAGAATTTGCAGAAGAGATCATTAAGCTCACGGGAACCGGTCAGAAAATTATTTATACACCGCTTCCGACAGATGATCCCAAACAGCGTCAGCCGGATATAGAGTGTATAGAGTGGGAGTGTGTGGAGTGTGTGGGGTGTGTGGGGTGTGTGGAGTGTGTAAAGTTTAACTATTACATAAATTATTTTAAATAGTTTTTAATTAAAGAGGATTGAAAAAAGATGAATTATTATGAAATCATTATTTCATATTTTTCCCTAATAGATAAAATCTTTCTCAATATCTTTAAACAACTCCGCCTTAAGATCCTTTTCGGAAATGGTCGGCTTGTCAGTCTGCCAGTCAATTTTTAACTCTGCATCATTATACAGAATAGCTCTCTCATCTCTTTTGCTGTAAAGTGCAGTGCATTTATATGAAAAAATTGTCTCCTCTTTTAAAACTGAAAATCCGTGTGCAAAACCGGGAGGTATCCATATCTGTTTATGATTGTCTCCCGAAAGAATCACAGAAAAATGTTCTCCGAAAGTCGGAGATCCGAATCTAATATCAACTGCTACGTCCAGTACCATACCGGTCAGCACCTGGCAAAGCTTTCCCTGTGCATACTCCCCGACCTGATAATGTAAGCCTCGGATAGTTCCTTTCTGAGATTTTGAAATATTATCCTGTACAAAATCGGAGTGCATCCCGGCATCTTCATATTTTTTTTATTGTATGACTCAAAGAAAAACCCTCTTGAATCCTCGAAAAAATCCGGTTCTATTACCAACACTCCTGACAGTTCAGTTTCTATGATTTTCATTTTTAATAATTCTCTTTTAATATTCTTTCAAGATATTCTTTATAATATGACTTCGGGATTTTTGAAATGATATCTGAGAATTTTGCTTTATCAATAAACCCTTTTGTGTAAGCAATCTCTTCTATACACGCAACTTTAAGTCCCTGCCTGTCCTCGATCACTCCGAAAAAATTCGATGCCTGCAAAAGAGATTCAGGTGTTCCCGTATCGAGCCATGCAACTCCCCTGCCGATTTTTTCAACATTAAGTTTTCCCTTTTTTAAATATACATTATTGACATCCGTGATCTCAAGCTCACCTCTTGCTGAAGGCTTTATGTTTTTTGAAATGTTAACTACTTCATTATCAAAAACATACAGTCCGGGAACGGCAAAATTTGATTTAGGATTTTTTGGTTTTTCTTCGATTGAAATGGCTTTTCCTTTTTCATCAAATTCTACGATGCCGTATCTTTCCGGATCATTTACTCTGTAACCAAATATGGTTGCTCCGTCATTCTTTTGAATTGCTTTATAAATGAAATCCAGATTACCGTAAAATATATTATCGCCTAAGATCAATGTTACACCATCATCCCCAATAAATTTTTCTCCTATAATAAAGGACTCTGCGATTCCGTTCGGAGCTGTCTGAAGAGCATACTCGATCTTCAATCCGTAATCCGAGCCGTCATCAAATAATTTTTTATATAATGGAATGGTCTCTTCATTTGAGATGATTAAAATTTCCTTTATATGAGACAGCATAAGGATTGAAAGCGGATAATAGATCAGAGGCTTGTCATAGATCAGAGTAAGCTGTTTACTGTAAATTTTCGAGACTGGATAAAGCCGGGAGCCGGCTCCTCCGGCTAATATGATACCTTTCAAATTATTATTTTTTTGATTTATAAATTCAGTGGACAATTTACTCAAGCAAAATTCAAATTTAAAGTTAATTGGTGAATTGGTTGATTGGTTGATTGGCGCTAACTTGTTACTCAACATCTAAATGTCATCAACAAATTAAACCAATTAACAAATTAACCAATTAACCAATTGACCAATTGACTATTTAACCAATCAACCAATCACCAAACCGGTGATAACATTTCTGTTTTTTATAAATATAGATTAAGCTATTTTGCATTAAATAAAACGGAAAAAAATGAAAACATTAAACCTGATCATCGCCGTTCTATTTCTGTCATGCTCTGCACTAAGAGCAAATCCCCCGTCAGAAACAAAAACTACCTACAGCAAGAAAGATATACAAAGTTTAGCTCCAAAGTACATCAATAATAATGTCAAAGTAAAAAATCCAATGATTATTGATGTTGATAATGACGGGAATTTTGACATTCTCAAGTTTACAGCAAAAGGGAATGTTGAATATTACAGAAACACAGGCACGCTTGAGCAGCCGTTTTTTGTTCTGGAAAATAAGAACTTTGACAATTATGAAGTCAATTCTTTTTTGCCAAAAATGCTGATCCCTATGTTCTTTGCTGACAGCGACGGAGATAAAGATGTTGATGTTTTTGGTGTTGTGAAAGACGGGTTTGATAAAAAAACTTTTCAGGAAAAATATGATGTAGTTGAAGTTGAGAATACAGCCTTCTTTGATAATTATACACTAATAACGATAATACTTGTTTTGGTTGTAATAGTGTTACTAATTGCGATTTTAAAGTAGCCTTAATAGTGTTTTAGAATCAACTATGATTAATAATAGAGCAAAGTATTTTGATCCTTTTTAATCTATTGCTTAAAGGTATTTGAAGATATTTTTGGTAATGAACACAGTCACAATCACTATTGTTCATTTGACATTTATAATAGATAATTGAAACGCGGGAGTAATTCAGTGGTAGAATGCCACCTTCCCAAGGTGGACGTCGCGGGTTCGAACCCCGTCTCCCGCTCGCTTCAATTTCTAAATTACAAATATTTTATTTTAAGAGATAAGACTTTGTAGTCAGAAGTCTCCAATATTGGTTCACATATTCATTCCATTTTAAATTTATGAAATCCGCGAAAGATAATAAATTGTCATCTGATGCTGATATAAAATTTGAAAGTCCTGACCTTGACAAAGAATCCTTCCGGAAGCTTGGCTACTCGGTAATTGATATGATCGCTGAATACTATGAATCCATAGATGATTTTCCTGTGTTCCCCAAACACAGCTCTGCTGAAATATCAAAGCTGTTTGACGAAGAACTTCCCGACTCAGGTCAGGATCCCGAACTTATCATAAAAAACTGGAATGAGAAGATCATTCCAAATGCAACTCATCTCGGTTCTCCAAGATATTTCGGCTTTGTCAATGGTTCCGGAACAATGATCGGTACTCTTGCGGACGCTTTGGCGCTTCGGTTAACATGAACCCCGGCGGCTGAAAGCATCACCTTCTGCTACTGAAATTGAGCGCAGGACGATATCATGGATAGCTGAACTGATTGGTTATCCTTCGGATTGCGGAGGACTTTTTCAAAGCGGCGGAACAATGGCGGATTTTACCGGATTACTTACTGCTTTCAGAAATAAGGCACCCTTCGATTCAACGGCTGATGGCTTGCAAAGCATTGCAAAGAAAGGCCGGTTTACGGTCTACATGTCCGATCATGAAGGACACATTGCAATTGTCCGAGCTGCTGATATGCTTAACCTTGGACGTAATTCTGTAAGACGTGTAAAATCTAAATCTGATTTTACAATGGATACTGCTGAACTTGGGAAGATGATTGACAAAGATATTAAAAACGGTGACACTCCTTTTTGTGTAGTTGCGCAGGTTGGCTCAATCAATGTTGGAGCAGTTGATCCTCTGGAAGAAATTGCCGTGATATGTTCGGAAAGAAATCTATGGTTTCATGCTGATGGTGCATGCGGGGCATTTGGAGCGGCTTTACCGGAGAAGAAAGAATTATTCAAAGGACTTGAAAAGGCAGACTCGGTTACACTTGACCCTCATAAATGGATGTACATTCCGTATGAATGCGGCTGCATATTGATAAGAGATCAGGAAAAACTTCGCAGGGCATTTTCCATAAGTGCTCCTTATTTGCGGGGAACTATCCCGACTGAATACACAGGTATTGATTATCTTGAATACGGTCCGCAAATGTCACGGGACTTCAGGGCTCTCAAAGTTTGGATGTCACTTAAGCATTACGGTGCTGAAGGTTACAGAAAATTATGGCGGCAGAACATCTGTTGCGCGGAATACATGGATAAGCTCGTTCGTGAATCACCTGAATTTGAAGCTTTGCATAAACCGGTTCTGTTTATTTATTCATTCAGATATTTCCCAAATAAATACAGAATAGAAAATCAATTTCTCAATGAGACGAATGTTACCCTAGATCAATATTTAGATCAGCTGAATCAGAATATTGCAGATGAGATCCAGGCTAGCGGAGTTGCATTTATAATGACAACCCGGATACATGGCAAAGTTGTTTTGCGGATGTCGATTTGTTCTCACCGGACTACCCCATCAGATATAAAAATTGTTTTCGATAAGTTAAAACAATTGGGAGAAGAGATTGACCAACGATATATTAATAATCAGAAACCTGCTTAAATGAGAATGTCAGAATTATCAATATCATTTAATATAGTTTAAACCATTTATTAGAATTTACTGAAACAGATTGTACAGTAACGATTTTATTAATCCAAAAAGAATTTTTATTACCACTTTATGAATGACAGGAACATAAATTTTATTATAGACTTCGACAGCACGTTCATTAGTCTTGAGGCACTTGATGAACTTTGCAAAATTACTCTAAAGAAGAATCCCGGCAGAAATGTTCTGATAAAAGAATTTGAAGCAATCACAAAGAGAACAATGGACGGCAATCTTTCTTTCGCGGACTCACTGAGTACAAGAGTTGAAATGCTCAAAGCCAATCGGTCTCATCTTGATTCATTAATAAAAAAACTCGGAACAAAGATTTCAAAATCTGTAATCAGAAATAAGTCTTTTTTTAAAAAATACGGAAATAATATTTTTATTTTGTCGGGAGGGTTCAAAGAAATTATCTTTCCAATTGTAAAAAAATTTAACATTCCTGAGCAAAATGTTTTCGCTAATACTCTCACATTTGATAAAAAAGGGAACATCACCGGCTTCGATAAAAATAATTTATTAAGTCAGGATGAAGGAAAGATAAAACAGTTAAAAAAACTCGGACTTAAGGGAGAGCTGTATGTTATTGGTGACGGTTATACTGACTATGAATTAAAAGAAGCGGGTATCGCTCACAAATTTTTTGCTTTCACTGAAAACATAGAAAGGGAAATCGTCGCAAGAAAAGCTGACCATGTGACTCCGAGCATGGATGAATTTTTATATTTAAATAAATTACCTATGTCAATTTCATATCCGAAAAACAGGATCAAAGTTTTATTGCTCGAGAATGTTCACAGTGATGCTTTCAATATTTTTAAAACTGAAGGATACCAGGTCGAGTCGATAGCAAAAAGTCCGGATGAAAAAGCTCTCTCAGAAAAGATCAGGGATGTTTCAATTTTAGGAATACGTTCAAAGACTCATGTCAGCGCTGAAGTGTTAAAACACGCTAACAGACTAATAGCAATAGGTGCGTTTTGCATTGGGACAAACCAGATAGATCTTGACGAATGTCTCAGAAGAGGCATTGCAGTGTTTAATGCGCCGTTCAGTAATACACGAAGTGTAGTCGAACTTGCATTAGCTGAGATAATCATTTTAATGAGAAATATTATCGATAAAAGTAACGCGCTTCATAAAGGTATCTGGGATAAGTCTGCTAAAGGAAGCTATGAGATCCGCGGGAAAAAAATAGGTATCATCGGTTACGGAAAGATAGGTTCACAGCTTTCGGTGCTGGCTGAAGATCTTGGAATGGAAGTTTATTATTATGACGTCCTTGATAAACTTGCATTAGGTAATGCAAAAAGATGTTCGACGCTTAATGAACTTTTAAAAAAATCAGACATAATAACTTTACATATCGACGGGCATCCCGGGAATACGAATTTCATCGGAGAAAAAGAATTTAAGCTGATGAAAAGCGGAGTGATCTTTCTAAATCTCAGCAGAGGTCATGTAGTTGATATTGCTTCTCTGGTAAAAAACATATCAGGCGGTAAGATTCGGGGAGCATCGGTAGATGTCTATCCTGAGGAGCCTTCAGGAAATGATGACATATTTATTTCAGGTTTGCAAAATCTCCCAAATGTAATACTTACACCGCACATTGGCGGAAGCACTGAGGAGGCGCAGAAAAACATAGGTAACTTTGTACCGGCTAAGATCATAGATTTCATAAACAGCGGCAATACCTTTTACAGTGTTAATTTTCCTGAAATACAGCTCCCGCAGTTTCAGAATGCACATCGTCTGATTCACATTCACGAAAATGTACCCGGAATACTTGCTCAGATAAACAATGTACTTGCAGGTCATAACATAAATATCATAGGACAGTATCTAAAAACGAATGAGCTGGTTGGATATGTAATAACTGATATCAGTAAAAAATATAACCCTCAGGTAATTCACGACTTAAAGAAGATTCCGCATACGATTAAGTTTAGGGTACTGTATTAATTATTACATTACGAATTACGAGTTACGAGTTACGAATTGTGAATCACATTATTCTTAAGGCTCTATAAACTCAAGAAACTATACAAACTATACAAACTTAATGAACTATACAAACTTAATGAACTAAATGAACAAAACTTTTTTCACACCGGGTCCGACTGAGCTTTATCCTGAAGTAAATAATTACATTCAGCAGGCTTTAGCTGATAATATTTGTTCCATAAATCACCGTAGTAAGGAGTTTATGGATTTTTATAAAATGACTGTAGACAATCTTAGATTACTTTTAAACATCCCTGAGAGTTATCATATTTTTTTTCTCAGCTCTGCTACAGAGTGCATGGACAGAATAATTCAGAACTGTGTGGAGGAAAGAAGCTTTCATTTTGTCAACGGAGCATTTGCGGACAGATTTTATAAAACCGCAATTGAACTAAACAAGAATGCAGAGAAGGTGGAAGCATCATACGGAGAAGGGTTTAATTTTAACAATGCAGATATTAAGAATAATCCGGAGTTGATCTGTGTTACCCAAAACGAAACCAGTACCGGCGTTGCAATATCTCCTGATAATATCTATGAATTGAAGCAACGACATCCGGATGCTCTTGTGTCTGTTGATATAGTAACATCCTCTCCATACATAGATCTGAATTATGATAAAATTGATTGTGCATTCTTTTCTGTTCAGAAGGGATTCGGACTCCCTGCAGGTCTTGGCGTGCTTATGGTCAATGACAGATGCATGGATAAAGCAAGATTTCTCAAAAGCAAAGGTGCTTCAATAGGAAGTTATCATAATTTTATTTCACTATATGAGAACGCAATAAAGCATCAAACAACAGAGACACCAAATGTTCTGGCTATTTATCTGCTTGGAAAAGTCAGCGAAAATTTAAATAAACATGGAATTGAAGAGATCAGAAAAGAGACAGAAGCTAAAGCTGATTTGCTTTACGATTTTTTTGACAGACATGAATCATTTAAACCATTTGTAAAAAAGAAAGCTGACAGATCAAATACAGTTATCGTAATTGAAACTCCAGATAAACAGGCTGAAGTAAAAAAATCATTTTCAGAGATTGGTATGATTGTTGGGTCAGGTTACGGTAAACTGAAAGAGTCTCAAATCAGGATAGCTAACTTTCCGATGCACAGGATTGAAGACGTGAAGAAGATCATTATGGCATTCAATTCATAATTAAAAAATATTATCACGGAACAATCGTAGCTACAAACAACTGAGCATTATTATAGGCGATCAATACATCGATAAGATCAACAATTGAATCTCCGTTGCAGTCCTGCACAACATAGCCTGTAAGAAAATTATTACTTTCATTATAAACACTCAATACATCCACAAGATCAATATATCCGTTCTGATCAACATCACCGCTGTAAATTCCCCACTTAGAGCTTACGGATTTCATATTATCTCCATAAGCTGAGTTTACAGACGTTGTAAAATCATAAAATACTTTTGAACCAAATGAATAATTTACCGGGGCAGAACTCCACGTTTCCAGTGAATTTCTATGCTTCATTTCCAGATAATAATTACCGGATGCTAAGCCGGGGTTAAATTTCAAAGACGCATTGAATGATACTGAATCTATCGGACCTTTGGATGAATCTATGACAGCAAAAGGAGAACCCGGATTTCGAAGATACACCCTAACAGTATCTTTCATTCTTAAACGGTTATTAACTAAATTATAAAACCCTTCCGGAAATATCTTTATTTCAAAACCGGGTAAAAGCTCAATTGAAGTTGTATAAGTCTGATAAATACCTGAGGAATTGTCATACCAAAGCGGAATGATTTTATCATCACCTGAAACTGCCGCGATATAAGAACCGATATACTGATCATATGAAAACAGAGGAATCACAGTTCTTCCAAGCTTAAATTTATGATCGGATATTTTAGTATCCTGAAAACTATTTCCTCCGTCAACAGAACGTGACAAATAAACTTCAAACGAATCATTAGAAACAGAATTTCTTGTATCATAATAAAAACTATTTATCCCGCCATATTTGTCGACATTCAGTACAGGTTTAGTCTGAATTTTAAAACTACCGGTACTATCCTGATTAACTTTCTTTTTATAATTCCATGTTAAACCGCTGTCAGTGGAACGATGCAATACGACATACATCAAATCAGAACTTTTTTCAATGTTAACAATATACATCCAGCCGTTTCTTATTCCGCCTGTGACATCCGATTCAAGAGACGGCACACCTGTCAGATAGATGTCATTGTATTCATAAAATATAACTGTAGAATCTGTTGATACAGCCAGATCATTATTTATTATCCAGCTGCTGCTTCCGTTTGTTGATTTAGCAAAACCTAAATTATTTTTTCTTGTATACCACAGAACATTTAATTCGCCGTTGATTCCGACAGATACATCGCTGATCAGTCTGTATTTGTAAAGCGGATTTACATTAGTTATACGTTTTGAAGAATCCCAGCTTACACCGCCGTTTGTTGAATATGAAAGAAAAACACCTTTGACTTCCCCGCTGTCAGCCATTTCATCATAAGCAAGATAGCTTCTCCCAAGATAAGGGCTTGAGAGTATATTATCAGTTTCCGAGATTGGTTTATCCGCAGTATCAACTCCGGGGATATAAATTGTAGAAGACCAGTTTGCTCCGTTGTTTGTCGAGTAGCAGGCTCCGGCTTTAAGATCGGCTCCGCTGGTGACAGAAGGGGCAATGTATGTCATTATGAAATTTCCATTTTGAGAAATTAAGATACTCGGATCACCTACTGTTACGATAGTATTACCGAGAGTATTTTTAATGTTAGGCGTGCCTGTCCAGTTCATCCCGTTGTTAGTTGAAATATAAAAGCCGGTTGTGTATCCCCCTTCATAAAAATCAGTTATTGCAGAAGCTACTTTTACATTTGAATTTACGGGATGTGAATAGGCAGAAATCTCAACCTGTACATATGGACTTGGTGATATTAAATAATTTGTTCCGGTATAAACATTGGATGCAGCGCCTTGATTAAGATCAGTAACTTTTTTCTTAAAGAAATACTTTCCTGTCACCGGCATAATTATTACCAGCAGGATTGAGAAGATAAACAATTTCATAAGGCAGTAATTTTTAATTATCAGAAATGACTAGCCGGCTTAAATAGGTGCAGTCCGAAGTAATTTATTTTTACCGAAAAATTTTTGAAAAAGTATACATATATTCGGATAATAACAATGAAATACATTTATAATAAATAGCGTTACAGGGCATAACTCAAACCGGTCAGAATTAAAGCGAGAAGTTTGGGGAGTAAATGCGTAAGATTTTTAATACCTGACACCAAAAATTCGGATCGCACTTATTTCTTATCGTAAGATGATTCTGATTAAGCAATCAGCTCTTTAAATATTTCAACTGCTTTCATTGCATCTGTTTTACTTACGTCACAATGAAAAACCACCCTCATGTTATCATAACTTCCTGAAGAGATTAATAATCCTTTTTCTTTTGCTTTATGCATAAAAACATTCTTTTGGAAAATTGTACTGCTGAATATAACAATATTTGTTTGAACGGATCTGAGATCAACATCAATTCCATCAAGCGAGCTTATTTCATTCGCAAAAAACTTTGCATTATCATTATCCTCTTTTAATCTTTCTACATTATTATCAAGCGCATAGATCGCAGCGGCTGCAAGTATTCCTGATTGTCTCATTCCGCCGCCAAGTATCTTCCTCCACTTACGCGCCATTTCAATAAAATCTTTATCTCCGCAAAGTATGGAACCAATGGGACAGCCGAGACCTTTCGAGAAACAAAATGAAACCGAATCGAAATAGTCAGCATACTCTCTTAACGATACACCTGTTTCGACGTACGCATTGAAAATGCGCGCACCGTCAAGATGAAGCTTTAACGCGCTTTCCTTTGAAAATTCAGAAATGTCTTTAATAACTTCTACAGGCTGTATCACTCCGCCGGCTCTGTTATGTGTATTCTCAAGACATATCAGTCTCGTTACCGGGAAATAATATTCTGAAGTTCGTACAAATTTCTTAATTTCATCAGCTCTCATAATTCCCATCTCACCTTTAATCGCCAACAACTGAACACCGGAAATAACCGCAGGTGAACCGGTTTCATAATTTAAAATATGTGATTCACTTTCAACTATTACTTCATCACCCGGAATAGTATGACACTTTATAGCAAGCTGATTTCCCATTACACCTGTAGTAACAAACAACGCAGCCTGTTTCCCCGTGAGCTTTGCACACTTTTCCTGAAGCTCGTTTATGGTCGGATCCTCTTCGAATACATCATCGCCTAATTTTGCGGTGAGCATTGCTTCGAGCATAGCTTTGGATGGCTTTGTGACTGTGTCGCTTCGGAGATCTATGTAGGTCATCAGAATTATAAATCTTTGCAGGCATCTTTTCTATACCTGATATTATTAATGATAATCAAACTTTCCTTAGGCAAAACCAAATACTCAACTCTCAACTCATAAACTCATAAATAACTCATATCTCTTAATTGCTTTAAAACATCTTCTCCTGTGAATCATCCTTTTCATCTTCCATAATTCTTGCTACAGCAGAAATAGTATCTGTATCACTTAATCTTATCACTCTCACACCCTGTGCATTTCTGCCCATAACTCTTATATCCTTCATCTTCTGTCTTATCAGAATTCCTTTTGAAGTAATTATCATGAGATCATCTGAATCAGTTACTTCTTTAATTGAAATTAGTTTTCCGACTTTATCAGTAGTCTTGACAGTAATTACACCCTTACCGCCTCTGTTTGTGACTCTGTAATCTGCAAGATCGCTTCTCTTCCCGAATCCTTTATCCGTAATGACAAGTATCGTTGCGCTTTGTCTCTGAACGGCTACTAACCCTACAACATAATCTCCTTTAGCCAGCTTGATGCCGCGGACGCCTGTTGCAGTTCTGCCCATTTCTCTTACTAAGGATTCATTAAATCTTATCGCCTGTCCGTCGTGCGAACCGATTACGATTTCCTGTGAACCGTTGGTTAATTTTACTTCAACTAACTTGTCAGTACTGTTTAATTTAATTGCCTGTATTCCGTTTCTCCTGATGTTTGAGTAACTATCAAGTTTCGTTTTCTTTATTGTTCCCATCTTAGTCACCATCGTTACAAACAATTCTTCAGTAAAATCTTTCACCATTACGAACGATGAAATATCCTCATCCTTTTCTTTCTCTATTAAATTCAGAATTGATTTTCCGCGAGATGTCCTGCTGCCTTCCGGAATGTCATAGACCTTCAGCCAGTAACATTTGCCTTTATCGGTAAAGAACATTATGTACTGGTGGGTCGAACCAATGAACATATGCTCGATGAAGTCATCATTTTCCGCATTTCCTGTGGATGCAGCGGTAATGCCCTTGCCGCCTCTTCCCTGTGACTTATATGAATTCACCGGTATGCGTTTGATAAATCCTTTATTGGAAATTGTAATGACTACATCTTCTTCCTTTATCAGCTCTTTCATCATTTCATCATCAGATATTTTCTTTACATCGTAAATGATCTCTGTCCTTCTTTCATCACCGTATTTTTCCTTTATCTGTTTAAGGTCATCGCAAATCATTTCCCTTCTGAGCTGCTCGCTCTTTAAAATATTCTTAAGCTTTTCAATTGCCTTAAGAATGTCTTTGTATTCGTCCTCTATCTTTTTTCTTTCAAGACCTGTTAATCTCTGAAGTCTCATGTTAAGGATCTCTGTTGCCTGTATTTCAGAAAACTTAAATTTCTTCATCAATCCTTCTTTGGCAGTCGGTGTATCCGGAGATTTTTTATGAGTTTAATTACTTCATCAATATTATCAAGAGCGATTATGTAACCTTCAAGTATGTGCGCTCTTTTCTCAGCTGCATCAAGCTCAAATTTAGATCTGCGGACAATTACATTCAGTCTGTGTTTAATAAAATGTTCCATCATTTCCTTCAGGTTCAGAACCTTAGGGACCCCGTCCACCAGCGCTAGCATTATGACACCGAATGTTACCTGCATCTGTGTGAACTTATAAAGCTTATTCATTAAAACATGAGCGTTAGCATCTCTTTTTAATCCTATGACGATCCTCATTCCGTCCCTGTCACTTTCATCATTTATATCTGATATATCTTCTACTTTTTTATCCCTTACAAGCTGCGCTATGTTTTCTATCAATGAGACTTTATTTACCTGATAAGGAATTTCAGAGATAATAATATTTTGCTTACCGTTCTTTTCAGTTTCAATGGAAACCTTGGCTCTTAAAATAATTTTTCCCCTGCCGGTTTCAAATGCTTCCTTCACAGGTTCATATCCGTATATAATTCCACCTGTCGGAAAATCCGGAGCTGTTACGAACTTCATTAATTTCTTAATATCAGCGTCAGAATTTTTTACTAAATGTATTATGCCTTCGCACACTTCGGTCAGATTATGAGGCGGAATATTCGTTGCCATTCCCACAGCAATGCCATTCGAACCATTGACAAGTAGGTTGGGAATGACAGACGGAAGAACCGAAGGTTCCTTTAATGTGTCATCAAAATTAGCAATGAAATCAACAGTGTTCTTTTCCAGATCTTCCAGTATAGACTCAGCTACACGTGATAATCTTGCTTCCGTATATCTCATTGCCGCCGGAGCATCACCGTCAACCGAACCAAAATTTCCCTGTCCGTCAACAAGCGGATATCTTAATGAAAATTCCTGTACCATTCTCACCATTGCATCATATACTGATTTATCTCCGTGCGGATGATACTTACCGAGAACTTCCCCGACAATACGCGCGGATTTTTTCGGAGGCCGGTTTGCGGCTAATCCCAGCTCACTCATTCCGAATAAGACCCTTCGGTGAACCGGCTTTAAGCCATCTCTTACATCCGGCAAAGCTCTTGCTACTATTACTGACATTGAATAGTCAATGTATGAAGACTTCATTTCGTCTTCAATATTCACCGGTATTATTTTTTCGTTAGCCATTTATATAGTTAAAAGTTGAAAGTTTAAAGTTGAAAGTTAAAAGTTGAAAATCGTTAATCGTTAATCGGCAATCGTTAATCGGAAATCGTTAATCAGAAATCGTGAATGGGTTAAATAAAATTAAGATAAATTAATCAAAAATCTAAGATCTAAAATCAAAAATTCCAAATCCGAAATCCCAATTCTCAATTCGAAAGAGTGGAGCTAACCGGAATCGAACCGGTGGTCTTTTCATTGCGAACGAAACGCTTTACCAGCTAAGCTATAGCCCCCGTTTTGATTTGGAATTTGGGATTGCGGATTTGGAATATATATAATTTTTAGTTGGTTATTTGAGATCCTAAACTCAGCATTGTAAATTCCAAATCCGCAATCCCAAATTCCAAATCGTCACAATTTACTCAATTTTGCAAACTTTTACAATGTAATGATGTGGGGGAAATTGAGATTAAATAAGGCTTTGCAGGAGATTAGTCAATATCACGGAGATCAATATCCACCTGTATGGTTTCATCAATTTTTCCATTCAAAGTGTCTACGATCACAGCAGTAAGTTTATTTTCATAGACACACCCTGTATCAATATTTGCATAATAATTTTTTTTGTAGACCATTTCTTTATGGGGCGTATGTCCGAATATCTGAAGCTGATGAATGAATGCCGGTGTATCCCTGTTCCATAATATCGATACATCATTTCCCCCTTCTATAATCCCGGCGTGTGAGATCAGGACTTTACGAATGTCATATTTAAGAGGAAGATTCTTTAGATAATCATAATGTCCGGATTTCCTGATCACCGTTGAAAAATTTTTAAAATCCGAAAACAATCTCGAACCGGTATATGAATATTGAGTCTCTCTTCCCCCGTTGCTGTAGTAATGTTTCGCGTCCTTTAACATGAACCGGAAAAGTTTTTCAGAATTATCAACAGCTTTGATCAGCATGTCTTCATGATTACCTTTGACCGGTTTTATTGAATTCTCAATACAAAACTCCACTACTTCCTTTGAATACTTACCCCTGTCCACAAGATCACCTACAGAATAAATTTCTTTTACATTCTTAATATCTTCATATAATTTTTTCAAAGAATTTATGCATCCGTGAATATCACCGATTACCGCAATGCTGTTATTATCTTTCATTAAGAAGTTTTATTGAATAAAATTTAAATATTAATAAATGTAAATTATATCTAAATAAAAATATTTCTTGAAAAGTAAAATAATATTGTTTGACGGAATTTGCAATCTGTGCAATTCAAGTGTCAACTTTATAATTGATCACGATAAAAACAATATTTTTAAATTTGCTTCACTCCAGTCTGATGCAGGACAGACGTTATTAAATAAATTTAAATTAGATACAAAAGATTTTGATACCATTGTATTGATTGAGAATGATAAATGCTATGTACGTTCAGGTGCTGTACTGAGGATCGTAAAAAGTTTTCCCGGGATTTGGAAATTGCTCTATTTATTTAGCATTGTCCCTTCTCCACTCCGTGATTTTTTATATGACATATTAGCAGATAACAGATATAAATGGTTCGGGAAAAAAGATTCCTGCAGAGTACCGACTCCGGAATTAAAAGAAAAATTTTTGTGAAATATTGACAAGGCATTCAATCACTACTGTCAGGAATAGATAAATTTTGCCGCTAATTCTCTCTAATAAAACACGAATAATTTTTTTAAAAAATTTTAAAACCCGTGTAATTGACTACAAATCTGAACGGGTTCTAAAAATTTTAAGAAATGACATATTTGGGAAATGAAAATTCTTTCGCGATAATTTGTTGCGATATTTTTAATGAGTCTTTATGTCTAAATTTACGGTTAATTAGATTTATAAAAAATATTAGATAAGCTATATTTATTCATGCAAAATAAAACCAAATATTTAGTCACAGCAGCACTGCCGACAGCAAATAATTATATTCACATCGGACATTTGGTAGGATCATACCTTACACCCGATATCTATGTGAGATACCGCAAGTTAAAGAATGATGATGTAATATTTATCAGCGGCTCGGATGAATACGGGACAGCGATTGAGATGGCTGCACTGAGTCAGAATGTAACGCCTAAGGAGATCATCGACCGTTACCATTTTTCTAATAAGAAAGCTTTCGAAGAGATCGGAATAGAGTTTGATATTTTTTCAAGAACATCAAATGAAATTCATCATAAAACCGCTCAGGAATTCTTTCTGAATCTGTATAATAAAAATATATTGGTTCAGAAAACTGAGAAGCAGTTATTCTCTAACAAAGAGCAGCGATTTTTAGCTGACAGATACGTTATCGGAACTTGTCCGGTCTGCGGATATGAAGAAGCCCGGGGAGATGAATGTCCTAATTGCGGAAGTAATCTTTCGCCCCTTGAACTGATTAATCCACGTTCAAAAATCACCGGTGACACTCCGGTCGTAAAAGAAGCGACTCATTTTTATTTTCCTCTGGAAAAGTATCAGGAAAAACTAAGCGAATGGATATTCTCAAAAACTAACTGGAAACAAAATGTCATCAATTACTGTAAAGGCTGGTTTAAAGCGGGTTTGCGTGACAGGGCAATAACAAGAGATCTTGACTGGGGTGTGAAAGTTCCGCTGGAAGGATATGATGGCAAAGTAATTTATGTATGGGTTGAGGCACCGGTCGGATATATTTCTGCTACTAAAGAACTGTTCATAGAAAGAAATCAGCCTCATAAATGGAAGGAATACTGGCAAGGTGAGAATACAAAACTCATTCATTTTCTCGGGAAAGATAACGTTGTCTTCCATGCAATTATTTTTCCGGCGATGCTGATGGCTCACGGAGATTTTATTTTACCGGATAACATTCCGGCAAATGAATTTCTTAACATCAAAGGTGAAAAACTTTCCAAGAGCAAGGATAACGGAATTTTAGTAAAAGACATCGTAAAGAAGTTTGACCCGGATGTGATCAGATATACACTTACTTCCATTCTGCCCGAGAATAAAGATTCGGAATTTGAAATGAAGGATCTGCAGATAAGGAATAACAGCGAGCTTGCGGCGATACTCGGTAATTTTATTAACAGAACTGTTGTATTCACAAAAACCAAATTCGAAAATAAAATTCCGGAAAGAGGCGAATTAGAAACTGCAGACAAAGAGGTATTGAATTTTGTAAAATCACAGTCTGTATTAATTTCAGAACATCTTGATAATTTTAAATTCCGTGATGCTCTCTTCGAAGCAATGAACGTTGCAAGAGCTGCCAACAAGTATTTCAATGACTCTGAGCCATGGAAATTAATTAAAGATAATAAGAAAAGATGTGAAACTGTCATTAACATTTGTCTGGAAATTTGTCATTCAATTGCGATACTGATGTCACCGTTCATTCCTTTCACTGCCGATAAAATTCTGAAGACACTTAATAAAGATAAGTCTGATCTCAAATGGGATAAGGCAGGTGAGTTTGTTTTAAAAGCCGGAACAGAGCTGGGAAATAATGAGATTTTGTTTCCGCAGATCGAAGACAAACAAATTAATGAAGCAGTGAATACGGAAGAACAAACAGATGTTAAAACAGTTGTTCCTGAAAATGTAATAAGCATTGATGATTTCAAAAAAGTAAATCTGAAAGTTGCAAAAGTAATTGAATGTGAGGCTGTCCCTAAAAGCAAGAAGCTTCTGAAGCTTAAATTAAAAGTCGGTGATTCTGAAAAGCAGATCGTATCCGGCATATCAGAGCATTACAAACCCGAAGATCTCATAGGGAAATTGATAGTTGTAGTTGATAATCTGAAACCGTCAAAGCTTATGGGCATTGACTCACACGGAATGTTGCTTGCAGCAAAGCAAAACGGAGAGCTTAAGATAGTTACAATAGACGGTGAAATAGATACGGGAGCGGAAGTAAGTTAGGAAGTTTATAAAGTTTATAAAGTTTATAAAGTTTGTAAAGTTTGTAAAGTTTGTAAAGTTGTACTGATTTTTTAAAATGATGTTAATACATAGGAGGGGATAAGATGAAATTTGATAGATTTGAAGATATTTTAGTTTGGCAAAAGTCAAAATGTTTAGTTTCAGAACTATATAAAATATTTAATCATCACAAAGATTACAATTATAAAAATCAAATATTGCGGGCTTCAATTTCTGTTATGAATAATATTGCAGAAGGATTTGAAAAAAAGAGTAATAATTAGTTTAAACATTTTTTATTTATTTCAAAAGGAAGTGCCGGAGAAATTAGAAGTATGTTACATTTGGGTGAAGATTTAAATTATCTTTCATCTCAACAATTTAAAGATTTAATCAGTAAAGTTGAAGAAATTTCCCGAATGCTCTCAGGATTAATCAAAACTTTGTAACAACTACATAAATCTTACAAACTTTACAAACTTTACAAACTTTACAAACTTTACAAACTGATTTTGATTTACGATTTTGGATTGAAGAAATACGATTTATACTCACGGACGTTTGTAATGGGCATATTAAACATTACCCCGGATTCGTTTTCCGACGGCGGCAAATATTTTGACAGTAGATTAGATTTAGATAAAGTAACCGGCGATGCAATACAAATGGAAAATGACGGTGCGGATTTCATCGACATAGGAGGTGAGTCAACAAGACCCGGTTCTGAAAATATTTCAATTGATGAAGAACTTGAAAGAGTGATCTGGTCATTTCAGTATTAAAGAAAAAATTAAAGATTCCACTGTCCATTGATACATATAAAAGTGAAGTTGCTGATGAAGCCCTGAAAGCAGGCGCCTGTATTGTGAACGACATAAGCGGATTTAAATTTGATGATAAGATCGCAGAAATTACATCAAAACATAATGCAAGCTGTATTCTTATGCATATCAAAGGAACTCCCAGAGACATGCAGAAAAATCCGGTTTATGAAAATGTTGTTGAAGAAGTTTACAATTATTTGAACGAATCTATTTCCATTGCAAAATATTACGGTATTAAACAAATTATGACAGACGTAGGAATTGGTTTCGGTAAATCCCTTGAGCATAACATTGAATTACTCAGAAACTTAAATAGATTCAGAGAGTTAGGCCATCCCGTATTGCTTGGAGTTTCAAGGAAAAGTTTCATTGATAAGATCTTTCCTGCAACTGTCAGTGATCGTCTGGAAGGAACCATTGCCGCAAATGTTATCGGAATTAATAATGGTGCAAATATATTAAGAGTTCATGACGTTTTAGAAAACATTAAAGCCGTAAAAGTAGCTGATAAAATTTTAGAAACCAGGTAATTGGAAAATACAGGAAACATATCGGAAAATTTAATAGCAAAAAAAGTAAGCGATACCGGATCTGACACTGCAGAAGTCTTTGAATTCGATATCATAGGCATGGACTGCACTTCCTGCGCAAAAAATATCAAAACATATCTGACAAAATTAAAGGGTATTTCAGGTGTTGAAATTAATTACGCTGCTGAAAGCGGTGAGGTGATCTATGATCCGGAATTGATTTCAAGAGAGACAATTAAAAAGAGATAAAGAACATCGGTTATGAAGCTTCAAGTGAAGATGAGGAATATGAGGCTGAACAGTCAAGAAAATCCAATCTGAAAAAGCAAAAAGTAAAAATAATAACTTCAATTTCTCTTTCACTATTGATCATCGGTATCAGCATGAAAGAGCATCTGCCTGTTTTAAACCTCATTCCGGTTTCATTAAAGCTATCACTGATTTTACTATTTACATTTACAACTATCGTGATTTTCTGGTGCGGAGACAAATTCATAAAAGGTGCCTTTACAGCCCTCAGGAACAAAACTGCAGATATGAATACCCTTATCACTTTAGGCAGCTTGTCTTCATATTTTTACAGTATCATAATTGCAGTAAACATTGTATTCGGACTGGGAATTTCAGCACTAGCCAATTCAGGTGAAGTTTACTTTGAAACTGCTGCAATGATAATAACATTCATACTCATAGGTAACTATCTCGAAGCGGTTTTAAAATCAAGAACACAGTCTTCCATAAAAAAGCTGAAGGAACTCCAGACGAAAGTTGTAAATGTCATAAGGGACGGGAATGAATTATACATTCCGTACAAGAAAGTAAAGCTGAATGATATTGTGCTTGTGAAGACAGGAGATAAAATTCCCGTTGACGGATCGATCATTGAAGGATTTTGTGTTGTCGATGAAAGCGCAATGACTGGTGAATCGCTTCCCGTTGAAAAAAGAACCGGTGATTCTTTAATGAGCGGAACAGTATTGAAAAACGGGTTTGTCAAACTGAAAGCTGAAAAAGTCGGAAATGAAACCATGCTTTCAAAGATCATTGCCCTTGTAAAGGATGCTTCGAATAATAAGCCAAAGATACAAAAATTAGCTGACAGAATTTCCGGTGTATTCGTACCGATCGTAATTATCATTTCAATTACGACATTTTTTGTCTGGTATGCTTTACTGAATGAAAAATTTGACATTTCCCTTCTGTACGCTGTTTCAGTATTGATCATTGCATGTCCGTGTGCATTAGGTCTTGCCTCGCCGATAGCGATCATCATTGGCGTCGGCAGAGCCGCTGAAAACGGGATACTCTTTAATGACGTTGATGCGATTGAGAATTTAATGAAGGTTGATACAATTTGTTTTGATAAAACCGGTACACTTACTACAGGAGAAATGAAGGTAAAAAATATATATGTGTTCAATAATTTTTACCAAAAAAAGAATTAATGAAGTATGCTGTATCAGTGGAAAAATACTCCAATCACCCTATTGCTAAATCTATTATAAACTACGGAATTGATAATGACATAATGTCCGATAAGAATGTAAAAGATTTTAAGAATGAATCCGGCTTTGGAGTAAGCGCAGTACTTAATGACAAATCCGTCATGATTGGAAACGAGGGTTTTATGAAAAATAAAGGTTTAACATTTTCCAATATTTTATTTCAGACGAGCAAAAATAATTTATTCATCAGCATTGACAGCCGGATTGAAGGAGTCATAGAACTTGAAGATAACATAAAAGAAAATGCCGAATCAGTTGTCAGTAAGCTTAAGTCAATGGATCTGCAGATATTCATGATCTCAGGAGACAATGAGAATGCGGCAAAGAAGACCGCTAATGAGCTGAAAATTAAAAATTATTCCTTCAAAACACTTCCCGAAGAAAAGGAAAAAATAGTTTCTAAACTTCAGTCTGAAAACAAAATAGTTGCAATGGTCGGTGACGGGATTAATGATGCGCCTTCTCTTGCCAAGGCAAATGTAGGCATTGCTATCGGTACCGGGCAGGATATTGCCATAGATTCTGCTGATGTAATTCTGGTAAAAGGCGATCTGAATAATATTGTTAAGTCAATTCTTATTTCTAAAAAAACAGTGAGCATAATCAAACAGAATTTCTTCTGGGCTTTCTTTTATAATGCGGCTGCAATTCCGATCGCTGCGGGAGTCTTCGCTTCCTTCGGACTGATAATAAGTCCTGTGATGGCTGCAATGCTGATGGCTTTTAGTGATGTAGTAACTGTGATAGGTAATTCGATGAGACTGAAATATGTAAAGATCGGCAGCTAAGCTTTTAATTTTTTGATCTCTTCCTTATATACTTTCCTGTATTCCCTTATTTCTTTGATCGTTCTGAAAATAACTGAAGGTCTTGCACCCGTTGATATTCCGTCCACTCTCGGTAAATGCCTGACTCCGATCTCTGTAGTAGTATATCCAAGTAATTTTGCCTTTAGCAAAATCTCAGCATCTATGAATGCATCTACAGAATCTATCTGTATTTTCTTAAAAAGGTCCGTCTTTATCACTTTGAAAGCGCAATCCACATCTACATAGTCAATATCAAACAGAAATCTCAGAACAAAATTATAGGCAAGTGAAGTAACTTTTCTGTAAGTAGAATACTGTTTCTTTTTCCGGTAACCTATTACCATGTCCGAATAAGGGATCATCGCAACAAATTTTTTAAGCTCATTCATATCAAACTGATTATCACCGTCAGAATAAAAAACATAATCTAATTTCGCATTTAAAAATCCGTCTTTAAGAGTTGCACCGTATCCAAGATTTTTTTCATGATGAATAACTCTTACTTTACCGTGTTTAGATGCAAGCTTGTCCGCAACTTCTCCCGTTTTGTCAGGGCTTCCGTCCTCAATTATAATTATCTCGTAATCTTTTAATTTCAGCTCTTCAAGTACTTTGAGAGCGGACTCCACAACCTTCTCTATGTTTTTTTCATCATAGTAAGCGGGAAAGAATACGGAAAGAGTAAGGTTTGAATTATCAGACATTGTGTTTTAATAAATATTTATATGTATGTTTAATTCCCGATTCAATTTCAGTCTGAGGGTTCCAGTCAAACGTTTCTTTTACTAATGTATTATCAAGAATGCTGACAGGTACATCTACATTTCTTCCTTCCTTATAGATTACATTTAAATCCATTCCTGAAACTCCTTCTATAATCTCAATGATCTGATTCAGAGAATATCCGGTCCCCGAGCTTAAATTAAAAACTCTATCTCTGCCGGTTTTTATTAAAGCATCTGCAAGTACTTTTACAGCATCTTTGATATAAATGTAATCCCGGACCACTTCACCGTTTCCCCAGATATTAATTGGCTGTCCGTTTATTGCCTGGTTAATAAAGACCGGTATCGCTCCCTGTGCTGCAAGCGGATTCTGACGCTCCCCGTATGGATTTGATAATCTGAATACAAAATAATCAAGACCATGGATCTTTTCAAACATGAATAAATATTCTTCAATGGTTTTTTTAACTATGCCGTATGAACAGATTGGATTTGTCCTGTGATTTTCCTTAACAGGAATTATTTCGGGAATGCCATATACCGTTCCCCCGGAGGACAGAAAAATGAATTTTTGAATTTTCTTATTTATACATTCCTTTATAAGCTTCAGCGAAGAGATGAGATTTGTTTCAACATCATAAACAGGATTTTCATTTGAATTTGCAGGTAAAGTTGAGCTGACAAGATGATACACATGATCAATATCCTTAAGTGAATTTTTTAAATCTATTTCATTATTAAAATCACCTTCGATGATGTTTACCTTATCTGCGAAATCAGAAATGTTTTTTCCTGAGAAATTTAATTTGTCAAAGATGGTGACAGAATATCCTGAATCAAGCAGTTTTTCAGCAAGATGGGAACCAATGAAACCGCCGCCGCCGTAGATCAGACATCTTTCTTTTCCGGACATTCTGATTATGCTTTTTTGTATTGGATTACAAACCTTGCAGGGAATACTGCGTTCGGGATTTTAACGACTTTTGACATTACAAAAATATCCTTTGAAAATTTCTCTGCAAGCTCCAGTGAAAAGCTGTGCAAATGCCATTCATCGAGATTGTCTTTGGTTGCAAGCTCCCATCCCTCTGTGTCTTTTTTGTCGTCTATAATTTTTATCAGCCCTGTTTTCTTGAGAAATTTCTTGGTTGAATTGATGACTTCCTCATTTGGAATTGAAAGTGACAATATGCCTTCATCCTTCATTACCCGTGATATTTCCTTAAGCACTTCACGCGGATCCAGCACATGCTCTATTACTTCCGAACATAAGACTTTATCGAAATACTTATCCTCATAAGGAATAGCTTCACCCGGCGCTTTTTAAGTTCAACCCTGTCTCCCATTCTTTTTCTTGTTCTCTCTATCTGTATCTCCGAAATATCGATGCCGTAAAGCTCTCCGGTTTCTATCTTTTCAAGAATGTGTCCCGCTCCGCATCCTACCTCAAGTATTTTATCTTCCGGCTTTATCTCTGCAAGCTCAATTAACTTTTCTATTCTCTTCTGTTCAATGTATCTGAATGCGAAATTCGGATGGTTATAGAATTTATCGAGATCATGCTTGGATGCAAGCTCTTCATTCCATTTTTCAAAAGTTTCCTTTGTCGGTTTCATATAAGATGTTTTTATTTAATTTATTTTTTCATAAACATATGCTTCAAACATATTATCGGAAGAAGTTATCTTCTTTATCATTTTAAAATCAGGGTTCTCATCAAGGTCATCGGGCTTTACGTCATTTTTATATTCAGGTCTGTATCCGTAATGAGTATCCCATATCACAAGATCCCCTTTCTTTGCTTTTGAAAGGTTTTCCTGGTTTAGATGAATGAACTTCTTTCTGCCTTCAGGTGAAACATCACCGAATAAAATGATCGAGTTTGTAAGCTGAACCGTTACATAAATTTCCTTATTCTCATATTCGGACTTGGCTAAATATTCCGCTGTCTGCTTTACCGCAATGTTTTCAGCGGAAAGAACGCGCGGCTCAAAACTCATGAACAGATACACAGCGGATAAAATAATTAATGTAACTGAAAGCTTATTAAGGTAAGCTCTTGTATCATTTGAAAATAAAATAACTGTTAACAGAAATACAATCGATACTACTGCAAACTTTCCGTATTCAGGAATCTCAAACAAATCAAGCCCCTTGGATATCCTGGATAAAACCGCAAGAGTGATAATCAGAAATGTACCTGTTATTATATAGTTTGTTTTTTTAAACTGAACCGACGCCAGATTATTCAGGCCAACTGTAGCAAAGAAAGCTGCCAGCGGGGAAATATGAAGTAAATATCTCCAGGTTCCCGGGTTTGTTCCTTTAAGCATAAGCAATACCTGAACCATGAAAGTCAGTGTGAAGACAACATATACTATATCATATTTTTTGATATACTCTTTAAACTTTTTCGTGTCTGCTAAAAAACCAAAATAACCCAGAAGAAATAATGTAAGACAAACAGGACCAACTATGAAAATGTAAACTTTAAAATAATGAAAGAATCCCCTGCTCGCTCCTCCAAAATCCATTGCGCCGAGTGAACTCATTTCGGATATGACAAATAAGTAATCACCTGTCTTGAAATATCCGAACAGATTAAAAAGGAACGGAAAGATCCCGATTGAAAGTATTGCAGTATAGTTTTTCCTTTGAAAAAATATTATCGCGAGAAATATTCCGATCAGAACTGCTTCCTGCCTTACAGTAAAAATGTATCCGCATACCAGACCGCAAAGAAAGTAGCTTTCCTTTTTATATAAAATTATAAGGACTACAAAAAGCAGCGCTGTAAATATTTCGGCGTAAGACCTGAATGAAAGATCGAAGAACAACGGCTGCAATCCAAGCATGAATGCCCCGAAGAAAGCATAGTTTATATTGTATAGCTTCAGAAGCCTGTAAGTCAGATAAACTGTTGTAGCTGCGATAAGAGAATTAACCAGTAATACCGCCTGATATCCGAACAATGCAGGAACAACCATTAATATTTTGTAACCCGGCTTAGGCCAGTTCCCTATTATGCTTAAAGGATCTGTCCAGAATTCCTTCATATTAACAAAATGACCGATTTCATCATCCTGTGAAAATCCAATAGAATATTTACTGCTCAGATAATAAATGACAGTAAATATTGGAATCAATAACCAGATGTATTTATCAATCAGTAAATCTAAATCAGGGGAAGTAGATTTTGCTGCCGGAATGTTTTTTACCTGTTTCTTTTTAGCCACTGTCAGCAAATATATTTATATGAATATTTAAATGAAATGAAATATCTGCTGAATAGTGAATGATCTCTCACATTCGTCCAAAACGATTGTTTCAATAATTTTAGCCAATTGCATTTGTCACCCGTTTGCAAAACGAGTTTTCTATTTTTAAAAAATATGAGAATGATTTGAGCACAACCCCTAACCACCTTTTTGAAGGATGTCCCCAAACATAAAGAATGTTTAACCACTAAGGTACAAAGACACAAAGTAAATCTATTTTCAACACATTTTTTTAGTGTCTTCGTGTGTGTCTTGGTGGTTTATTTTTTGACGTGTAAAGAGGTGAATGATGTCTGGAAATGTTTTAGTGATGTCTGGAAATGTTTTAATGAGGTTTGGAAATGTTTTAATGATATTTGGAAATGTTTTAATGATGTCTGGAAATGTTTTGATGATGTCTGGAAATGTTTTAATGATGTCTGGAAATGTTTTAATGATGTTTGGAAATGTTTTAATGATGTTTAGAAATGTTTTAATGATATTTGGAAATGTTTTAATGATATTTGGAAATGTTTTAATGATATTTGGAAATGTTTTAATGATATTTGGAAATGTTTTAATGATGTTTGGAAATGTTTTAATGATATTTGGAAATGTTTTAATGATATTTGGAAATGTTTTAAATATGTCTGGAAATGTTTTAATGAAGTTTTAGAAGGTTTAGTGAAGTTTTGGAAGGTTTTAGTGTAGTTTTGGAAGGTTTTATAATTTTCCATAACAAACCACGTAGATGCAAAGAATAAACCTCTAATCGATTTTATTGTTATGCTAATACTGTCCGGATAATTTAGTTAATTCTATATAAAAATAGATGATAATAATTTAATTCGTGATCATTCGTGAAATTCGTGTCAGGCTTTTTCTTTATTTGGACAGAGTTGGTCTGAAAACAGGTATAGTAAAAAAGGAGCTTTCGCTCCTTTAAAAAAAAATATTTTAACAAATTTAAATTATCATCAGAAACCGACACTCAATCCTGTGAATAATCCCCAGTTGAATGTATTTAGAGTTTCTACTGAACTTGTACTTAAAAGATTATTCAATCCTCCGTACTGACCCTGCATTCCGAGAATTACAGCCATGAATGGATTGAGAAAATATCGCCCGGTAAGTATTCCGTTTAATCCGAAATCAAAATCCTTATATCCGCTTAATTCATTCGGCGGATTTAACAGAAATCCTAAATATGGTCCGCCGCTGAAACTGACTCCTATATCTTCAGAAACCATTCCGCCAAAACTTACATTCAGAGGAATGTTCATGTAACTGTTGGATATATCCGATGATACCGAATCAATTGTAGTCGTTGTATCATAATAAGGTATTTCAATTCCAAAGTTCTTCTTCGTAAAATCCAGACCTGTAGAAAATCCCAGTCCGAGTAAATTAACATTCAATAATGCTCCAAATGCAAATCCGCCTTTTGATGTTGTTGTCACCGGCTGGAGATTTGATGTTTCATCAACATTTGCACTCGTCGTGTTATAGCCAAGCTGAAAATCAAGTGAAAGTCCTAACAGGCTTCCTGCGATTTTTTTATGCTTCTTAAGCGCTTCATTGTAGTCGCGTGTCTTTATTTCCTGTGAATAGTTCTTATCACTTTTGAATTTTAACTTTGCGTCAAAATTTGACTGCGCGCTTGTGTTAGAATTCTGCATCAGCAATATACCGGCGGAGATTAATGTAACATAAAGTAGTCTTTTCATTATTTAGTTTTTTGTTTTTAGGTTAATTGTTTTCAAGTTGGTTTAGCTTATCCGTTTCTTCTTCCCACTGCGAATATACGTTTTTCAGATTCTCTTTTAAACTGTTATATTCATTTGTGATATCTACTACCTTATATCCGCCTTTATAAAATTCATCTTTACCCATTATCTCTTCGAGTTCTTTTATTCTTTTTTCAAATTTACCTGTCTGCTTTTCGAGTTCGTTAATTTTATTTTTCAAAGGCTGAATCTGTTTGTTAAGTT
>JADJTX010000030.1 GCA_016710985.1 Ignavibacteria bacterium | reverse complement strand
GTCATGAAATCAGTTGAAGAAAAATACGGTGATCAGGTTAAAGTCATTTTCCATGATGTATGGACTCCAAAAGGAAAAGAAGATGCAAAACAATTTGAATTTGACGGAATCCCAACTCAAATTTTTTTGGATGAGAATGGAAAAGAGTATTTCAGGCATGTAGGTTTTTTTGCTGAAGATGCATTAGTGAAAGTTCTGAAACAGCAGGGAGTTAATTAAATTGAGACTTCTGAAAAACCTGCTCAGTTTGTCATTCCAGCTTACTGAGTTCGTCTCAAAACTTAAAAATATTAAAACCACTAAGACACAAAGGCACAAAGTATTCTATTCTCAACACATTTTTCTTAGTGTCTTCGTGCCTTGGTGGTTTGCACGAATGTTTCAAGACAGACTCAAACATTCGGGGATGGCAGAAATCGATTTTCAGAGGTTTCTGAATAAATGATCAGGGAAAGGATTTATGTTACCGGCAATTAATATTAATCACTAGTGTAAGTAAATTTTAAAATTAAAAACGAAATATCATGCATAAACTATTATTATATTTAGCCTTAGCTTTTATTTTTAGTTCATGTCAAAACAAGAATGAAAACATCACTGATAAGGCTTATGTTTCTGAATTTAAATCAAAACCGGGTATCGAAGTTATTCAATTTCACTCTGAGCACAGATGTCAGACCTGTCTGGAAATTGAAGAAATGACGAAAGAAGCAATTCTTCCGTACGGAAGCATCCCCTTTAAGCTCATTAATGTAGATGACAGTAAAAATAAAACAATATCAAATGATTTTAAAACAGCCGGAACGTCTTTATTCATTTATGATCCCGAACACGGGAAAAAGCTGGACCTTACTGATTTTGCATTCATGAATGCTTCAGACAAAGGAAAATTTATCAGAGGTCTGCAAAAAGAAATTGATAATTTTTAAATTCAATATGGTGAGCACTTCGGGACGAATGTACAGGAAAGTCATTAGGTATAATTTAACACAATGGAATGGTTAAATGAACTGGCACAAAACAAGGATATACCGGTACTGGCTGCTTTCGCTTTGGGTTTGCTTACTGCGGTGAGTCCGTGTCCTTTGGCTACTAATATAACGGCAACAGCTTATATTGCCAAAACGATAAACAGCAGAAACAAAGTTTTGCTCAGCGGTGTGCTTTACACTTTAGGCAGAATGTTTTCTTATACTCTGATCGGAGCAGTTATTTATTTTGGTGTAAGCAAATTTGAGATTGCCAAAATATTTCAGGGAAATGGAGAGAAGTTCATCGGACCGATAATGATCATCATAGGTTTGATCATGCTCGATGTCATCAAACTGAATTTCATTTCCGGAGGAAATCTGACGGAAAAGCTTTCTGAGAAATTCAAATCAAAAGGTCTGCTGGGTTCATTTTTGCTGGGAGCATTGTTTGCACTGGCTTTTTGCCCTTACAGCGGAGCATTATTCTTTGCAATGCTTATCCCTATGACACTTACTGCCGGCGCAGGATTAGCTTTGCCCGTGGTGTTTTCAATTGGCACAGGACTGCCGGTTATTCTTTTCTCTTTCGTTATTGCTTATAGTGTGGAAAGACTCGGAGTATATTTTAAAGCCATAACAAAAGTTGAGAAAGTGATGCGGATACTTGCAGGCATTACATTTATAATTACCGGACTTTATTATTTAAATATTTTTTTAAAAGTAATATAAAATTTATAATTTGACAATCATGAACATAACGCCAAAAGCTATCGAACAATTTAAAAAACTACTGAACGAAGAGAATGAAATGTCAGGCATTCGTATTTTTAAAGGTGAGGGATGCTGCAGTCCTGCATTGCATGTATCACCGGCAGAGAAATTAAACATTGGAGATAAGGAGATGCTGATTGACACTTTAAAATTTTTTATTGAAATATCTGCGGAAGATATGCTCGAAGGAGTCAATATTGATTACGGGCAAAAAGGTTTTATACTTAATGGAATGAATCGGCGGAGTACATGCTGTTAATAAATTAAAACGATTTGAAATCGAGTTAAAGAAAATCGGAATTATGATTAACTTCGATTTTTTTTGTTTTAATTTCGTAATATTTAAACGATATTTAACTCCATTTAAAAAATTCTTATAAACACAATGAAGCATTTAAATATTTCAGAAGAAGTTAGTGATGCATTATCTAACCGAAAACCCGTGATTGCGTTGGAGTCAACAATCATTTCTCACGGTATGCCTTACCCGCAAAATTATGAAACGGCAATTGAGGTTGAAAATACTGTACGGGACAGCAGAGCAATTCCGGCGACGATTGCAATTATTAAAGGAATAATAAAAATCGGTTTGGATAAAAATGAAGTGGAATTTCTATCTGCAGAAAAGAATATTTTAAAGGCTTCCCGAAGAGACATCCCCGTAATAATTTCGCAAAAACTAAGTGCTGCAACTACGGTTTCAGCTACAATGATTTGTGCTAAGCTTGCTGGTTTGAAAATATTTGCTACGGGTGGTATCGGTGGTGTTCACAGGAATGCACAGAATACGTTTGACATTTCGGCTGACTTGACTGAGCTTGCACAGACCAATATTGCTGTTATATCGGCAGGTGTGAAATCAATTCTTGATATCGGACTTACATTAGAATACCTTGAGACAATGGGAGTCCCGGTGATTGGATATAAGACGGAAGAGTTTCCCGCATTTTATACAAGAGAGTCCGGATTTAAAGTGAATTATAAAATTGACTCAGCAAAAGAAATCGCGGAAATGATAAAAACCAAATGGGAGCTTGGTTTGAATGGCGGTGTGATAATTGCTAATCCTATTCCGGAAGAATTTTCAATGGATAAGAATACGATTGATAACGCGATTGAAGAAGCATTAAAAGAAGCGGATGAAAAAGGTATAAAAGGAAAGGATGTGACACCGTTTTTATTATCTCATATAAAAAAGCTAACGGAAGGTAAAAGCCTGGAATCAAACATAAAGCTTGTTTTGAATAATGCAAAATTAGCAGCTGAGATTGGTGTAGGATTGGAAGATTCGTAAGATTTGTAAGATTTATAAGATTTATAAGATTTATAATTTTTGAAGTTCTTTTTGAATTTTATTGAATTAATTTTGATGAAAATCAATAAATAAAAATTAGAAAAAATGAAGCACTTAAAAATAAGCTTGGCAATACTATTACTTTTTACATTCTTAAACGGCTGCGGAAAAAGTGATAATAAAACTTCCGGGGATAATTCCGAAACTAAAAATAGTAAAGATAATACAGAGCAGACTCAAACGTCATCCGATCAGTCAGAAACAGTGATTGTTCAGCTTCCTACAATGCAGTGCGCAATGTGCAAAAAAAACATTGAAAGTGCGGTAAAGAAAATTGACGGCATAAATGAAGTGAATGTAGTTGTGAAAGAGAAGATCGCAAAAGTGAATTTTGATAAATCCGTAACTGATCTGAGTAAGATCGAAGGTGTGATAGTTGCCGCAGGCTATCAGGCGAATGACAAGCCGGCTGATAAAGATTCATATGAAAAACTTGATGATTGCTGCAAGTTGGGCGGACACGATAAGTAATGAGTAATGAATCAATAATTAGTTATCCTGGAATCGAACCTTAAGAATAAAAAGAAGGAAAAATTAAAATTCAATTGAAATAATTGTTCTGAAAAATATTTGTAAAAAGTATATAAAGAGTTCAAATAAGACATAGAAATGAAAAAAGAATTTTCATATATTTGCAGACAATAAATATTTAATGAAAAATTTTTTACTCGATTACAACCTCAAAGTACGCATACCTATTTTAGTTTTCGTAGTTTTAACAGTTTTTGTAATTACATATTATGCTTCCTATGCTGAAAGGCAGGGTGTCGGATATATGCCTCCCCAGCCGATAGCATACTCTCACAAACTTCATGCAGGAGATCTGAAAATTGACTGTCGTTATTGTCACAGTGATGTGGAAAAATCACGTCAGGCGAACATTCCGTCAGCTTCAGTCTGTATGAATTGTCACACTCAGGCGCGGACAGACAGACCGGAAATCATAAAATTAACGGAATATTACAATAAAGGGATTCCCATTGAATGGAAGAGAGTTCACCGAGTGCCGGACTTTGCATATTTCAATCACAGCGTTCATGTTAATAAAGGCATAGACTGTTCTAACTGTCACGGAAACGTTGCCGAGATGGAAGTTGTAGAGCAGGTTAAAGATTTCTCAATGCGGGCATGTCTTGATTGTCACAGGAATCCTCAGCAAACCATTAAAAATATTAGTGTAGGCAAGGAAGACCTGAAAATAAATACTGGACCAACTAACTGTTCCGCCTGCCATAGGTAGATTTATCAGATTTGTAAGATTTGTAAAATTCATAAGATTAAAGTGCTACTGATTGCTTAATTTAATCAACTAAAATTAAATGCAAGATAAGATAATTGAGTCAAAAAAAGTTCTTGAAGCACCTAAGATAAAGAGAAAAAATTTCTTTTTTTATTCCGGAGCTTTGGCTTTCGGAATGTTTGCGGCTTCAAAATTTCCCTTTAACATACTTAAATCAACTCAGGATACAAACACACGGAAAGACAGTTCAATAAAAATCACACAAAACCCAAATGCTGTTAAGAGAAATTCAAGACAGGACAATAATGGATAATAAAGAAATTAAAACAAAAGAGAATATAATACAGAGTACAAGCGTTGACTTTAAAGATAATTCTCCAGAAGCAGAGAAAGACATAAATTACTGGCAGAGCTTCAGAGATTTATATAATGATCCGGATTTTATTAATGAAAAAAGAAAGGAATTTGCACCCGGAGCTTTGGACAGACCTGATGAAAATTCAATTTCAAAATTATCACGAAGAAAATTTCTGGCGCTGCTAAGCGCTTCAGCGGCAGTCGCAGCTTCCGGATGTTCTAACTTCAGGGAGAAAGGTGAGTTCATACCTTACAATAAAAAACCTGAAGAAGTAACACTCGGAAATCCCACTTACTACGCTTCAACCTGTACCGGATGTTCAAGCGCCTGCGGCATTCTTATCAAAACAATGGAAGGCCGTCCGATAAAGGTTGATGGTAATCCTGATCATCCTGTAAGCAAAGGAAAAGTCTGCGCCATTGCTCAGGCGAGTGTGATGAGTTTATATGATCCGGAAAGATTGAAGAATCCTGTAGAGAGAGTAAATAAAACTTCTCCAAAAGAAGTGAGCTGGGCTGAAATTGATGATAAGATCATTGGTGAAATAAAAAAGGCTGCTTCGGGAAATAAAGAAATAGCAATTGTCACGCATACAATTAACTCCCCTTCACGAAAAAAATTATTAGATGAATTTAAAACAACATATCCTTCGGCTAAGGTCTATTCATATGAACTTTTCAATGAATCAGCGAGAAACTCTGCCTGGGAAAAATGTTACGGGTCAAAGGTCTATCCTTTAATAAAATGGAATGATGCAAAAGTCATACTTTCACTTGAATCAGATTTTTTAGGAACTGAGGGAAATAAAGTTGAGACATCAAGACTTTACACTGAGAACAGGGATGCATTTAACGGAAAGGAATTTAACAGACTGTATGCAGTCGAAGGTAATACGACTGTAACCGGCATGAATGCGGATTACAGAATGATACTGAGAACTGACGCGATAGAAGAATTTGTAATGTGTCTTCTAAATGAATTTGTATCAAAGCAAAGAGTGTCGGCTTTTGCGTCGGATTCAGGAATCAGTTCAAAATTATCAGGCAATAACTTAGGTGCATTTGCCGAAAAGAATAATTTGTCCAAACAGGTAATTGATCATTTGGTGTCTGATTTAAAGAAGAATATGGGAAGTTCCTATATCAGCGCAGGCTCGATGCTTCCGGAGTCTACTCATATTGCAGTAAATTTATTAAATGAAGTTTTAGGAAATACAAAATTATATGTAACAAACGTTTCAAATGTAGAACTGATCCCTTTAAGCACTAAAGCTGAATTGGAGAGTTTAGTTTCAGGTATCCGTTCGGGAAACACATCTGTCGTGATTCATTTTGATTCAAATCCTGTTTATCATTTACCGACGGACAGCGGGTATGCCGAAGCAATAAAAAATGTGCCTTTAGTAATTACGATAACTGAATCAGAGAATGAATCAGCAGAGGTTAGTAATTATGTCTTACCGGTAAATTCAATGTTCGAGTCATGGGGAGATTTTCAGACACGGAATAATTTTGCAAGCCTGCAGCAACCTGTGATAGCGCCATTGTATAATACACGTCAGAAAGAAGAAATTCTTCTTACATGGATCAAAGGAACAAAGGATGCTTTCAATAATGATATTTATCATCAGTATGTAATGGATAATTGGAAAGGCACAGTGCTTTCCAAATTTACTTCTGAAGCTGACTTTAAAAAAGCATGGTACGGCGGACTGAATGACGGTGTAGTAAGCGTTAGTCCTGTTTCAGCAGCTGGTGAAACTTCTGCTGTAACATTCAAACCGGAATCCTTTACGACGAATAATTCCAAACTTACTCAGAGCTCTGACTATGTTGTGATTCTAACGAAGAGCAGTTCATTGGGTGACGGAAGATATGCTAATAACGGATGGCTTCAGGAATTACCGAAGTCTGTATCGAGAGTTGCCTGGGATAACTTTGCAGCCATTTCAGTTCAGACATCGAAAGCATTGGATTTAAAACAAGATGATATAATAAAAATAACTACTTCGGGCGGAAGTCTTGACATTCCTGTGTTCGTACAGCCGGGAATTGCTGAAGGAGTAGTTGCCGTCGAACTCGGATACGGAAGAAGTGTCTGCGGTATAGTAGGTAAAGATGTTGGATTTAACGGAAATAAATTAATGACACAGAATCCTGCGTTATCTTCGTGGATGTATAATGATGCGAAGATAAGTAAAACAGGAGATGCTTATGAAATAGTCACAACACAGGACCATTATGCATTTGACGAACCCCTTTATAAAGACATTCAGTACAGAAGAGAAATAATTCAGGAAGGAACTTACCTTGGGTGGAAAGAGAATTCAAACTTTTTAGAAGACAGGCATACCAAATATTCTGAAGAGGAAAAGGCAAAGCTTAAAGTTGGCAGCATAAACAAGCAATACGAGCACACCGGTCTTAAATGGGGAATGGTGATAGATCTGAACAAGTGTATAGGATGTAACGAATGTGTGGCGGCGTGCAGTGTGGAAAATAACATTCCGGTTGTCGGTAAAGAGCAGACAAAGAATCACAGGGCTATGCAGTGGATGCGTATTGACAGGTATTATTCAGGGACTCCGGAAGCTCCGAAAGCGAGCTTCCAGCCGATGCTATGTCAGCATTGTGATTTTGCGCCGTGTGAAAATGTTTGTCCTGTAGCTGCAACTACACACAGCGCGGATGGAATTAACGGAATGGCATACAACAGATGTGTCGGAACGAGATACTGCTCCAACAACTGTCCTTACAAAGTCAGAAGATTTAACTATTTCAATTTCAGGGATCACTTCAGGGAAGGTATTCAGCAGGAAGAGTCATTTTCACTAATGGCAAATCCTGAGGTCACTGTCCGCTCAAGAGGTGTGATGGAAAAATGCACGTTCTGTCTGCAGAGAATAATGGATGAAAGACAGATGGCAATTCAGGAAAACAGATTACCTAAAGGTTCGAATGTAAAGACAGCATGTCAGGAAGCGTGCAATACGAATGCGATCTCATTCGGTGATCAGAATGACAAGAGCGACAATTTTTATAAACTGAATAACAGCAGTTTAGGATACAGTGTTTTGGAAGAGATTAAAGTTAAACCGAACATAACTTACTTAGCAAAATTAAGAAATGTATATGAAATGGAAAAAGAGGAGGGACATCATTGAGTCTTGATGCAACATATACAAAAGAGCTTCCGCTCGTAGAAAATAATCCGCCGCTCAAAGAGCTAGACGAGATAATTGCCTTACCTACCGAGACAAAGCCGAATAAAGGCTGGTGGATAGCATTTGGAATTTCCTCGACGGCGTTATTGATAGGAGGAGTATCTCTCTTCCTTACGATATATTACGGGATCGGAATGTGGGGAAATAATCAGCCTGTAGGATGGGCGTTTGGTATTGTGAACTTTGTTTTCTGGATCGGTATCGGTCACGCGGGAACACTTATCTCCGCCATACTTTATTTATTCAGACAAAGATGGAGAACAGGTATAGCAAGGTTTGCCGAGGCGATGACGATCTTTGCCGTTATGACCGCGGGAATTTTTCCGATCATACACACAGGAAGACCGTGGCTTGCCGGATATTTAATTCCGCTGCCGAATCAAAACGGAGTCTGGGTGAATTTTATGTCTCCGTTATTATGGGACGTGTTTGCAGTATCAACATACTTTACTATTTCATTTTTATTCTGGGGAATCGGGCTGATACCGGACTTAGCTACATTAAGAGATAAGACTACAAGTAAAATTAAGAAAAATATTTATAAAGTATTAAGCTTAGGCTGGACTAACTCGAACAGAAACTGGAGCACTTATGAAAGAGCTTATCTGATACTTGCCGGAATTTCAACACCGCTTGTGTTGTCAGTTCATACGATCGTTAGCTTTGACTTTGCCGTGTCGGTAATTCCGGGTTGGCATACGACAATCTTCCCTCCTTACTTTGTTGCGGGAGCTATATTTTCGGGATTTGGTATGGTCGCAACGGTTCTGATAATCGTCAGAAAAGTTTTCAACATGCAGCATATCATTACCATAGATCATCTGGAGAAGATGAATAAAATTTTGCTTGCCACCGGTATGATGGTAGGATTTGCATACGGTATTGAATTTTTCATAGCATGGTACAGTGCAAATACGTTTGAGCAGTTTACTTTTATCAACAGGGCTTTCGGACCTTATGCATGGGCTTACTGGATAATGGTAAGCTGTAACGTTATTTTTCCGCAGCTATTTTGGTTCAGAAAAGTCAGAAGGTCTATACCGATAACGATGGTACTTGTAATACTTGTGAATGTCGGAATGTGGTTTGAAAGGTTTGTAATCATAGTTACATCTTTACACCGGGATTTTCTGCCGTCAAGCTGGGCGATGTTTACGCCGACTCTGACGGATTTGGGTTTATTACTCGGCAGCTTCGGATTTTTCTTTACATTCTTATTATTATTTTTAAAGACATTACCATTAGTATCAATGTCAGAGATAAAAGCTGTAGTAGAGGGAGCTCAGCCAACAATACATCCGCATCCGCACAGCAACGGACAGCATAAAGATTAATTAATAATTAATAATTAATAATTTTAGAAAAGATACAATCAGGAAATAGGTGATTCAAGTAATTAAAGTAGTCAAAGAAATCAGAGTAATCATTAAATCAGCGTTTCAAAGATGATAAAAAAATTATTAGATAAAGTTAAAGAGTTTGATACAAAAGACGACACAGAGCCGAGGAGCAAAAAACTCTACGGACTTGCAGCGCTTTATAATACTCCGAATGAGATCATCGAAGCAGCCGCAGTAGTCGCCGGAAAAGGTTACGAAAAGTTTGATGTTTATACTCCGTATCCTCTTCACGGTATGGATGACGCGATGGGTCTGGGTAAGCCAAAGATCGGTTTTCTTTCATTCACATTCGGACTTATCGGAACATGTTCAGCTCTGCTTATGATCGGCTGGATGATGGGAATTGATTATCCGAATATAATAGGTGGTAAGCCTTTTTTTGCTTTACCTTCTTCGATTCCTATTACATTTGAATTGACAGTTCTGCTGACAGGTATAGCAACAGTTTTAGGATTGCTTATTTTATTCAGCAAGATGCCAAAGCTCAATAGTCCGCTGAATGACACGGAGTTTATGAATAATGTTTCTTCGGATAAGTATGGGATAGTCATAAGAACAAATGATGATAAATTTACGGAAGATACGGTGAAAAACTTATATTTATCTACAGGGGCTTATGATGTTCAGGAAATATTTTACAGAGAATCAAATCTCACAACGAAGACTCCGATATTTGAGAAAAAATTTATTGGCGCGATCATAGGGACGGCAGTAATTACAGCAGTCGTGAGTTATTTCACAATCAATTATGTATTGTATGACATACAGCCGTTTGACTGGATGTGGATGCAGGCGAGAATAAATTCACAGAGCAAAAGCGATTTCTTTCCGAATAAATCCGGGATGTGTCCACCTGTAAACGGAACGGTTGCGAAAGGATTTCTTCCTTATGACTATAAAGGAATGCCGGACTCGTCCGTGAAATTATTAGCGAATCCGCTTGCTGTAAGCAAGAGTGTTTTGGAAAGAGGACAGGACAGATTTAATATTTACTGCAGTCCGTGTCACGGATATTTCGGTGAAGGCGACGGAAGAATGAAAGGTCTGTTCCCTAAACCCCCGACGCTTCATTCAGTGAAAGTTACCAGCTGGACAGACGGGAATATCTATCACGTTATCACTAACGGACAGAATGTAATGCCGAGCTATGCTGAACAGGTCTCGAGGGATGACAGATGGGCGATCATTCATTATATCAGGGCATTGCAGAAATCGAAGAATGCAAAGGAAGAAGAATTGCCGAAATAGTGTGTGGAGTGTGTTGAGTGTATGGAGTGTATAGAGTTCGTTGAGTAGTTGAGCAAGATACTGAATTGACATTAAGGAGTTTGAATAGATCTATGAACAAAAAAATAAATCCGGTAAACGGAGTTGAGATTGATCCGATGTTTGACGGACATATTGAAAAGCCATTGTCAAAGATGACGCCGAAAGAGAAGCTTGATTACTTATGGTTGCAGATCAGGAGAGCCGATACAAAAGAAGAGCAGTAAATTTTTACCACAAAGAAACTGAGAGCACAAAGGACACAAAGAATTTCAAGTGGTGTAATCAGGGAAGATGATATAAAATAATTTAAAATTTATAATTTACAATTTGAAATTTATATAAATGGATTATCAGAAAAAACCGTTACCTGCTAAATTAGGAAAAATAGGATTCGCACTGCTGGGCATAGGATTGCTGTCAATGATCGCTTCCTTTGCCGTCAACAGTCACAGGGCATTCTTCGATTACTTATGGATGTACATGTTTTTAGTAAGTATCGGAGTAGGTTCGCTTGCATTGGTAGCTTTGGAATATCTTGTCGGTGCAACATGGAGCACGCCTTTCAGAAGAGTTTCGGAATTCTTAGCATCAATAATTCCTTTGCTTGTAGTTTTAACGATTCCATTGCTTTTATTCGGTATGCATGATCTGTATCACTGGACTCACCCTGAGGCATTAGCAACAGATCCGATACTGCAAGCCAAAGAGCCGTACTTAAACATATCATTCTTTACAATCCGGATTGCAATTTATCTTTTAATCTGGGTTGGATTCTTTTATTTATTCATCAGAAATTCACAGAAGCAGGACATCACAAGAGATCCCGCTTTGACAAAACAGAGCATAAAATTTTCAGCAGCATTCGCAATTTTATTTGTAGTCACAATTGCATTCGCTTCCATGGACTGGATGATGAGTCTTGAGTATCACTGGTATTCTACAATGTTCGGTGTTTATTACTTTGCCGGAACACTGTTATCGGCATTTGCAGCAGCCACATTCTGCTCTGTAAAGCTGAATGAGAACGGATATCTCGACAAAAAATTAGGTAACAATAATTATTACAGTTTCGGTACACTGATGTTCGGGTTTAATATCTTCTGGGCATACATTGCTTTCTCACAATATATGCTGATATGGTATGCGGATATTCCGGAAGAAACGTTCTGGGTAATGATGAGAATGAAAGGAAGCTGGTCGTATTTTTCCATTGGACTGGTATTTATTCATTTCGTACTGCCGTTTTTGATCTTATTACCGAGAAGCTCCAAAGTAAATCCAAAGCTGTTGTCAGTGATGTCGATCTGGATATTAGTTGCGCATGCTTATGATCTATACTGGATAATAATGCCTACTTATTTTACGGAAGGATTTGCATTCGGATGGAGCGAGCTCGGAGCTCTTATGTTTGCAGCGGGTTTGATAATTACCGTATTCAAATACAGGGCTGACAGGACTAACTTAATTCCTGTCGGTGATCCGAAGCTTGAACAGGGATTGAATTTTCATTTAAATTAAGTTAAAAGTTAAAAGTTAAAAGTTAAAAGTTAAAAGTAATATTAAAAATTTTCTATAATATGGAATTCAGAACAGATACATCAAAAAAAGAAGAAGTTTAATGTGTATGACTATTTCAGAGACCTTGAAAAGTTCTATGGTATTCTGTATATATTGTTTTTGGTTTATGTAGTTTTTCTTGGTGTCAAATATGTAAAGACTCTTGATTATAATAAATTATACTCTGCACCGGGATTGTTAGCAGCCGATACCAATATGAGAGTTACTCAGCCGGTAAAGCGGGGTAATATGACTCCTCCGGTGGACGTAATGTTATACAGTGTCCCTTCGCCCGATCTCATTGCTAAGGGAAAGGATCTGTACAATACTAACTGCGCAAGCTGTCACGGAGAAGCAGGTTTAGGAAACGGAGCTGCCGGAGCTGCATTGAATCCGCCGCCGAGAAATTTTGTAAATCCGCAGATATGGAAAAACGGACCGACCATCGCGAATATGTATGTGACATTGCAAGAAGGAATACCGAATACCGGTATGGCAAGCTTCAGCAACATTTCTCCGGAAGACAGGTTTGCGATCATACATTATGTTCATACTTTTAATCCGACTTATCCTAAGGACAATCCGGACAGTCTGAAGGCATTGGATGTAAGATACAGTCTCGCAACAGGAGTCAAAGCTGCGAATCAGATCCCGCTTGATCTTGCAATGGAGCTTCAGGTTTTGAACAGTGACACGCTGTCTCATAATCTGAATGAGATCGCATATCAGATAAGAAACAGCAGAATGGACTCTTCTGCTTCAATACTCAGATCAATAATTTTAAATGAAAATAAAGCTCTTCATTCATTAGCTTCAAACCTAAAGTGGAATGAAAGCCCTGAAGAGTTTGTGAAGTTTTTAGAAACCGATCCGGTGGACAAAGGATTTAAAGCAACTGTTTACCAGTTGAGTGCTGATGAATCAGGTAAAGTTTATATGTATTTAAAAAATTTATATGTAAAGAATAAGGGATAATGTTATGAACAGTTTAAAATATTTTTTATTATCAATATTTGTCTTCACGGTGAATGTTACTTTTTCACAGGATGAAGACAATGCACCAAAACCTGAAGTCGGCATTTATGAAAGATTAGGCGAGACAATTCCGGATGACATTATTTTAAATGATGAAAACGGTAAGCCTGTAAATGTAAAAAGTCTCATCACAAAGCCGACAGTATTTTCATTGGTTTATTTCAGATGTCCGGGTATATGCAGTCCTTTACTGAACGGAGTTTTAACTGTAGTCGATAAATCGGATCTTGAGGCAGGTAAAGATTATAATATGATCACCATCAGCTTTGACCAGTCTGAAGATTTTAATTTAGCAGCAGGAAAAAAGCAAAGCTACTTAGACAATCTTGAAAAGAAGATCCCGCCTGATTCATGGAGATTTCTCACAGGTGACAGTTTGAACATCAGAAAGATCGCTGATGCGCTTGGTTTTAAATTCCAGAGACAGGGGGTTGACTTCATGCACGGAGCTTCAATAATGATGGTCTCTCCTGACGGAAAGATCGCAAGATATTTATACGGGACTGATTACCTGCCATTTGATTTTAAAATGGCTGTTACGGAAGCATCAGAAGGTAAGGTTGTTCCTTCAATAACCAAGCTGATGAAAATGTGTTTCAGCTTTGATCCCGAAGGAAGAAAGTATACTTTGAACATAACAAGAGTAGCGGGCGGAAGCATACTAATTTTATTGGGAGTGTTTGTAGTAATTTTAAATATTAAAAAAAAGAAAAATAAAATTAACAAGGTAACTTAATTATGGCAAATGGAACGATAGCTGTTCCCGGCGGAACAAAAGAAGTTGATTTTTATAATGTAAGAGGAAGGCATAAGGGAATTCTTTCATGGCTGCTAACGGTAGATCATAAAAGAATAGGTATTCTGTATTTATGTTCGATTGTATTCTTCTTCTTAGTTGCAATGACGATTGGCGTTTTTATGCGTCTTGAAATGCTTACCCCGGGTGAGACTTTCATGAAACCTCAGACTTATAACTCTCTATTTACACTGCACGGGGTTATAATGGTATTTTTATTTATAATTCCAAGTGTACCGGCCATATTCGGAAACTTCATGCTGCCCCTGCAGATCGGCGCGAGGGATGTTCAGTTTCCAAGACTGAATTTATTATCATGGTACCTGTATATAATCGGCGGAGCTCTTGCAATATTTTCCCTGTTCAATGCAGGCGGAATAATGGATACCGGCTGGACTTTCTATGTGCCTTACAGCATAAGAACAACAACTGGTGTTTCGCTCTCTGTCTTTGCAGCGTTTGTATTAGGATTTGCAACCATACTTACAGGATTGAATTTCATAACGACAATTCACAGAATGAGATGTCCGGGAATGACATGGTTCAGAATGCCGCTGTTTGTGTGGGCGCTTTATGCAACTTCATGGATTCAGGTATTAGCTACACCGGTTATCGGAATTACTTTAGTATTAATAATTTTAGAAAGAGCTTTCGGGATAGGAGTATTTGATCCGACGCTGGGAGGTGATCCGTTACTCTATCAGCATATGTTCTGGATATATTCGCACCCGGCGGTTTATATCATGATACTTCCGGCGATGGGTGTTGTATCAGAGATCATCCCGACTTTTGCAAAGAAACCGATATTCGGATATGTTCCAATCGCAATCTCAAGTCTGGGTATTGCATTGGTTGGATATTTAGTCTGGGGACATCACATGTTTTCAAGCGGTATCAGTGATACTTCAAGAGTAATATTTTCATTGCTTACATTTATAGTTGCATTACCTTCGGGGATAAAAATTTTCAACTGGGTTGCAACGCTTTATAAAGGCTCGATAGAGGTCACTGCTCCGATGCTTTTCACTTTGCTTTTTATATTCATATTTTCAATCGGCGGATTGACAGGATTAGTTCTCGGAGCTTTGAATACGGATCTGCATTTAACTGATACTTATTTTGTTGTAGCTCACTTTCACTATGTAATGTTCGGGGTATGGGTATAATTTTCTTTGCATCGCTTCATTACTGGTTTCCGAAGATGTTTGGGAAAAATGTATAATGAAAGAGTGGCGAAGGTAACCGCATACTGGATCGCGATTGGATTCAATACTCTTTATTTCCCGATGTTCATAATGGGTTACATGGGAATGCCGAGAAGGTACTATGATTATCTGCCCGAGTTTCAGACTTATCAGGTGATTTCGACAATCGGCTCATGGATACTTGTATCAGGAATTTTAGTAATGCTTGCAAATTTAATAAGCGGACTCAGAAGCGGGAAGAGAGCAACGGATAACCCATGGGGAGGAACGACATTAGAATGGACAGTTGCATCTCCTCCGCCATTGGAAAATTTTGACGAAATACCGGTTGTCACAGCCGGACCTTACGATCATCATCACATTCACGGACAGGAGGAAAATAAAAAATAATGAGCCAGCATACAGATAGTATTGAGGAAGAAATTCACGAAGTGCACGTTCACAGGGACGACTTCGGATCAAAGATGGGACTTTGGCTGTTTCTCTTAACGGAAATACTTTTGTTCGGCGGACTTTTCATACTTTACGCCGGCTACAGATATTTATATCCGGAGGGCTTTGCAGCGGCAGCAACTGAGTTAGATCTGGTAATGGGAGCTGTCAACACCGTAATACTTCTTACAAGCAGTCTGACTGTTGTATTGGGAATTGTCGCGCTGCAAAAAAACGACAAGAAACGATGTTTGTTTTTTCTGTGGATCACTGTGATCTTCGGACTGTTGTTTTTAGTAAATAAATATTTTGAGTGGGGAGCAAAGTTTCATCACGGTATATATCCTAAGGGTCCGGCTTTACAGGAAATGTCAGAAGGTGAAGTAATGTACTTTGGCTTATACTATGTAATGACAGGACTTCACGGACTTCATATTGTTATCGGTCTGGCTTTCATAGGAATAGTCATGCATATGATCAAGAAGGATAAGATTACAGGGACAAATTTTCAAAAGCTTGAGAACGCAGGATTGTACTGGCACATTGTAGATATAATCTGGATTTTTCTTTTTCCGCTGTTGTATCTGATACATTAGATTTTTTAATCATATAAATTGAAATTTCAAATAATAATTTTATGGAAAATAATAAACATACTGAACTCGAGCAAAATGACGGTCATGACGGTCATGAAGACGACGGTTTCATTGCAGTCGCACATCATCCGAGCTACGGTGTAAATATACTTGTCTGGATCGGACTGCTTTCACTTACGGCTATTACAGTTGCAGTTGCAGGTATAAATCTCGGAAGCCTTGCGCTTACGGTTGCATTGGTCATTGCTCTGGTGAAATCAATGTTTGTAGTGAACTTTTTCATGCATCTGAAATTTGACAATAAGATCATTAAGATATTTCTCGGAATATGCATGGTGATTTTTGTCGTAGTATTAATTTTAACTTTTTTTTATTTAACTTTTAGATTTGACGAAAAATGAGACCAAGTATAGTACACGAAGTTGATTTTACCTTTTGGTTAATAATGGGTATATCAGCGGTTTTATTGTTAATCATTACGGTTGTGATGCTGTATTTTGTTTGGAGATACAGTAAGAAAAGAAACCCTGTCCCGTCCAACATTGAGGGCAACACAACGCTTGAGATCGTCTGGACTGTCATTCCGATCATTCTCGTTTTGATAATGTTTTTTGTCAGTTGGTCAGGTTTTAAAAACATGAGAGATGTTCCGAAAGATGCAATGGTAGTTCAGGTGACAGGTCAGATGTGGAAGTGGACTTTTGAATATGATAACAAGAAAAAATCAGATACTCTTTACCTGCCGGTCAATAAGGATGTAAAGTTTGAGCTTCATTCAATTGATGTTCTTCACAGCTTTTATCTCCCTGCTTTCAGATGCAAGGAGGATGCCGTTCCGGGAAGAACAAATCATTACTGGATAAGGACAACAGAAATTGGAAGCTTCTATGCTGCTTGCGCAGAATATTGCGGACTGAATCATTCTTATATGTATGCTCCGATAAAAGTTGTAGATGAGGAAACCTATCTTACATGGAAAAATTATTTTCCGCCGGATACAACCAAAACAGCAGATACTTTAGCTCCAAAGGCAGATTCGTTAAATTCTTCCGGAGTGAAAACAGATTCAGTGAAAACAAATACAAAAGTTGATACGACAAAGAAAACATCAGTTCCGGCTGATATGAAAAAACCTGATTCATTAAAAAAATAAATTTTATATATCATTCAAAGCGCGGCAACAAATAAAAAAGAGATTACTTTAGAAGCAGGGAAAAGATATGGTCTTTCCGGCCTCATTAAGATCCTGTTCGAAGTAACTAAAATAAGAATAACCATTCTTGTTGCATTTACTACAACACTCGGTTATGTACTTGCTTTGCAGAATTTGCACTCATTTTCTCTATATCCCATAGCGGGGATCTTTTTTCTTGCATGCGGAGCTGCTGCTTTGAATCATTACCAGGAAAGAAGCACTGATCTGTTAATGGACAGAACTAAGAACAGACCAATACCATCCGGAACAGTCACACCGGGTGTTGTTCTTCTTATTTCAATTGCATTTTTAATTTTGGGCAGTGTAACGATCCTATTAAAATCAAATGTACTTACGCTCGGCATTGGTCTGTTGACCTTCTTTTGGTACAATGCTGTTTACACTCCGTTAAAAAAAGTTTTTGCTTTAGCAATAATTCCCGGATCACTTGTCGGGGCTTTACCACCGGTAGCCGGATGGGTTGCAGCGGGCGGCTCTGTTACTGACCCTAAGATATTACTTGTCGCTTCATTCTTTTTTATCTGGCAGATACCTCATTTCTGGATACTGCTTTTAGTATATGGAAAAGATTATGATAAAGGCGGCTTCCCTACTCTTACTAACGTTTTTAGTATAAGACAGTTAATAAATATCACGTTCTGCTGGATAGTTTTGACAATTGTGACCGCACTATCATTTAATTTTTTCGGAATATTTAATTACTTCATGACCGGTGTTTTTCTGATCCTTCTTTGCGGATGGTTGTTCATCCAATCGCTGAAATTTCTCAGATCAAACGGCGAGAGCAGGATATTAAAAAACATGTTCATTAGCATTAATATTTTTACTCTTTTGATAATTACATCTTTAACACTGGATAAACTCATTAAACTTTTTTTGGAATAAACAAAATACAATTTTTTAAAAAATGGATTTTTTAAATAACTTAGTTATACCTGCCACTACCCAGCATCTCAATCTGTTGAAAATAATACTCGTTCTCGCAATGATGATCTTCCTTCCTTTTTTCGGAATGATCTTCGGCGGAACTGCATTCTCAATGATATTCAATGCATACGGAAGAAAGAACAATAAGCCATTATTCATTAGATTTGCGAAAGACATTATTGATAAACTGGCTATCAACAGATTTGTAGGCGTAGGACTCGGAGTGATTCCGCTTCTTGCGATAACTTTCTGCTATGCGCAGCTTATGTTTGAAGTGCAGGTCATAAGCGTCAGCCTCTTGTTTGTAGCTACTTTGTTTATGGCCCTTGCAGTTAACTTTGTTTACTCATTTCAGAATACATTTCAGATCGAACTGCTTATAGAAACATTCAAGAATATCAGCGGTTTGAAAAAACATGAACTTGAGACTAAAATTCCGGAGGACATTTCCGATTATGAATTTGATCTGAAGAATACGAATTCAAATTCAGGACTATATGCATTTGTACTTTTATTACTGACAGCAATATTCTTTGCCGGAGGAACCTCCATTGCGTTATTTTCAGACAGGTATCAGGATTTTCAGAATATTGCTCAAATGTTTCTATCAGGCGCAACATTCTTAAACTTCCTTTTCATAATAGTTCTTTCAATTACAGTGACTGGAAGCGCGATACTTTTCTTTTTCTTTAGCTGGCAGGGCGGCTTACACGACATGGATGTCGAGTATTCAAATTTTGCCAAAAAGATCGCAGGTAATATCGCCTTTACCGGCGCTGCAATTCTTCCCGTATTTTTATTCTTAAGCTTTATCATGATGCCGAATGTTGCTTTATCCGGTTCAGTTTTTATTTACACGGGACTTGCGTTTGTTTCGATATTGATCATTTGTAATTTCCTCTATGCTGTCATAAAGAATTCCGAGATGAAATACATCGGCGCCGCTTTTTATCTTTTAATACTTGCATTCGGATTTATAATCATGAAAAATCAAACGGCATTCGGAACTGCTTCATATAAGAACCTTGCAGCCATTAATATACGTGCTGAAGAAATTGAAAAGGAGAAAAAAGGAAAGACCATAAATACAGCCGGAGTAAACGGTGAAGAAATTTTTACAAGGATCTGTTCAGCGTGCCATAAGTTCGATGCAAAACTCGTCGGACCTCCTTACAATGAAACAGTACCTACGTTCAACGGCGATGTAAAAAAACTTTCCGCCTGGATACAAAGTCCGACCAAAGTTTTCCCGGACTATCCTGCAATGCCTAATCCAGGCTTGAAGCCAAAGGAAGCGGACGCAGTCGCTAAATATCTTATAGATAAAGTTTCAGGGGGAAAATAATAGCTATTAATTTTTATCTCTCTCAAATGTAAATACAACTAAACCGGACAGGTTTAGTTGTTTGCATTTACATCAAATTTGAAAATTTGAACTGGCAATATTAAATCTATTTGGACCTCTTCATATCTAAGATGAAATAATGAAAAAGAAAATAGTCATTCTCACGGGTGCCGGCATCAGTGCCGAAAGTGGTCTCTCTACATTCAGAGACTCCGGCGGCTTATGGGAAGGTCATAATGTGATGGACGTCGCTTCACCCGAAGGATGGAGCAGAGATAAAAAGCTTGTGCTGGACTTTTATAATCAAAGAAGAAGACAGCTCAAAAATGCAAAACCTAATGATGCTCATTTAGCTCTTGTTGATCTTGAAAAGAAATATGATGTAACTATCGTCACTCAGAATGTTGATGACCTTCATGAGAGAGCAGGATCGTCAAACATCATACATCTTCATGGTGAACTTAATAAAGCAAGAAGCACAGAAGATGAAAACTTGATTTATGACCTTGACGGAAGTGATATCACTGTTGATTGCAGGTGTGAGAAAGGTTCACAGCTCAGGCCTCATATTGTCTGGTTCGGTGAGATGGTGCCGATGATGGATGAAGCGATCAGACATTCATTATCAGCTGATATTTTTATTGTTATTGGAACATCTCTTGTAGTGTATCCTGCGGCAAGCTTACTCGAGTTTGTAAAAGACGAATCCCCTAAATATTTAATAGATCCGAATAAGCCGGAGAATTATTTTCATTACAGTAATTTAACCTTCATACAGGAAAAGGCTACAACGGGAACTAAGGAGTTAGTTAAGAAGCTAATAAAACAACCCTAGCCTGATAATAAATTGACATTGAGAAATAAAATCCGAATCATCACACCAACTTACTTTTCTCAACGGAAGGTTTAGTAAAGATCCAAGCCCACCAAATCAGGACAATCTGAACCGGTAATCTAATGATTGCAATCCAAAGATCGGGATTGTCATTTGCTTTATAATCAACAGCCATCTGAATATTAGCGGGAAAAATTACAATCAATAAAAGGATAATAAGCCAGGCAGCAATTTTCCTTGTAGAAACAGGTATCAATAATATTCCGAAAACAATTTCACATAATCCGCTAATATAAATCAAAGGTAAGTGATAGGGCAGGTAGGGAGGCATTATCTGTTCGTAAAATGAAGGATTTAAAAAATGATTTATACCGGCAGCTGTATAAAACATCGACATTAAATATAGAAATACTTTTCTCATTTGAAATTTAAAAGCTGTTTCCACTCGTTGCATAGATAATTATTCAAACCGGTTTTATTTATTTTGTAATTTACTTAATGCCCGTATTCCCGATTCATTTTTAGGATTAAGCTCAATTGATTTTTTATAATTCAAAATTGCCAGTTCTGTTTCTCCTTTGTTCATATAGGCTTCTCCGAGGCTGTCGTAAACGTTTGATGAATTTGGAAATGCTTCGACATTAAGTTTGAAGACTTCAATTGCCTCATCGATTTTATATTCATTTACAAGGTTATAACCAAGCTGATTTATTTCACCTTCATCAATGTAATAGTCCTTCTGATTATTTTTAAGTGCATTAAATTCGTCAGCTGCTTCGGACATTCCTTTTGTAAGGATCGTTTTGTTTAAAATTTCCGTAATGGATCTTTTCGGCATACTATATTCCTGATCATACAGAATTTTCGAGATCCCGCTGCTGAGCCCGTCAAGATTCCCGCTTGAAAAATTATTCAGGAGAATGATGCAGTTATTATCTTCCGGGAAACGCGTAATTATTGTATTGAAACCAAATATACCACCTGAATGGGTAATAATTTTTTTCTTGACATCTCCGATATTGATATCTTCAATATGCCAGCCGTACCCGTAATTATCTAAAAAAGGTGTAAACATTTTTTCCTTCGATTCTTTTGAAATGATTTTCTCGGTATATAATGCCTGATCCCATTTGAACAAATCATCAGCAGAAGAATATAAAGAACCTGCTGAAAAAGGAATTGACATATCCATATACCTTGTATTCGTAAAGCCATCAATTGATTTATCATATCCCGAAGCCCTGTTTTCAATTATCGCGGATGTATGATCATAACCCGTACCGGTCATATTAAGCGGAGTTAAAATATTTTCACTCAATAGATTTTCATATTTCTTTCCCGAAATCTCTTCAATGATTGCACCTAATATTATATATCCCGAATTACTGTAATTGAATTTGGAACCCGGCTCAAATTCGAGATCACTACTGCAGTAATTCATTACCAATTCTTTTACCCCTATGGGATTTCTAATCATCTTCTGCATTAATTCCGGATCGTTTGTTAAATTCGGAATCCCGGAAGTGTGTGTAAGCAAATTATGAACAGTGACCTTATCACCTATATCCTTTCTGTAATAGGGTAAATAATCACTTACTTTACCATCCAGATTAATTTTCCCATGCTCTGCTAATTGCATGATAAGCATCGCTGTGAATTGTTTCGTTATTGAACCCAATCTGAATTTAGTATCAGGTCTATTAGGATTTTTCCATTCGATGTTCGCAAAGCCGTAACCCTTCTCCAAAAGTATTTTTCCATTTTCAGATACGAGAACGCTTCCGTTAAATTGTCCGTAGTCATAATACTTGTTTACAAGCACATCAATTTTTTGAGCTTTATCCTGCGAAAAAATAACTGGATTAATTAATACTAAGAATAAAATGGCTGTAAAGATTTTTGATATTGTATTCATGATTGTTTTGTAATTTATGATTTACTGATATGAGTTTAGACTGTGTGAATTTTTTAAAGTTTCACTGAGGAATAAATAAAAAAGCTCCGGCAGGTCTGTCTGCCGGAGCCATGAAATATTAAAAAATGAAAGCAGCTACATCGCCCGCTTCTTAGCCTCTTCATAAATTGACTGATGTGATCTGTCAATATTCATCAGTCTGTCATAAACCCTTCTGTCGCCGTAGTTCAGGAACACTTCAGCTATTTCATTCGCTTTTGAATCAAAGAAAATGTCAATATTAAAAGATCTTACTTCTTTCTTTTTAATTGCGCCAATTGCATCCAAAGCGTCGAGAATATTTTTATAAGCGTGGGTTTTATTTAAAGCCAGTGAATCCAATCCTGTCCACATATATTCAAAATATGCTTTTCTGAACCCGTCTGATCTTACATCAAGAATTTCCTGTACAAGCTGAAGCCTTGACGGTTTTGAACCTCCGCCGGTCTCATTCCAGCCTCTGAGACTTCCGGTGACTTTATTGCAGATATCAAGGGCTTTCTGAAAATATTTATTTCCGCCTTTGACAAAATAAGAATCTTCATCATATCCTGCTATAATGTATGCATAATAATCAAGCAGACTCAGGAACGAGTCGAACCTGTAATCATTTTTTAAAAAGACCATGCTTTCCTGATAATAAAAATTACATCTTTCATCCAAATATCTGAATGCGACTGAGTACCTGTTGTTTCCATTGTTAAAAGGATTATATACTTCACGCTGACTTGCAATAAATATTTGCGCCTGATAGTCCAGATTAACATTATCAACTCCGGTAAAATTAAATTGCATCTGAACCTTTATTGGAGTAAGAGGTCCTGTTTCATCGAAATATTTATTCTTGTTTAAATACTCCTCAGTTCTTTGTTTGAAATTTCTTAATTTATCCTGAACGTCAGGCGGAAGCTGTGTCATGTCTACAATGACTTCAACCTGCAGGTCATGTGATTGTGAATGGGATTTATCAGCTATAGATAATAAAATAAATACAATAATAAAAAACCATTTAATTTGTGTTTGCATTTTCTATCTCTTTCAATTAATTTATTTCCGTTAAATATAGATTCTTTGATTAAAGAATCAATACAGTTTTTTGAAATTTAAATTCAGGATTATTATGAAGATGATGAATATGATTAAGGTAACACTGGTAATAAGCATTTTAACAGTAAAAAGTTCCTATTCTCAGTTCGAAAATACTGACATAGGTGCAAGACCGGTAGGTTTAAACGGAGCATTTACTTCGCTCTCAAATAACTCGCTTGCAGTCTTTTATAATCCTGCCGGATTAGGTCAGCTTAAGTACAGGGAAATTTCTGCGTTCTACGGTCCATCTCCATTCGGAATAGGTGAAGTATCAACAGCAGCATTGACGTATTCCGAACCATTGAATTTCGGAACTTTAGGTCTTGGTTTAAAGACCTTCGGATTTGATCTGTACAGGGAGACAAACTTCATTATTTCCTATGGAAACAGTTTCAAAGAAAAAATATTTTACGGGCTGAATTTTAATTTTTATGATTTGAATATTCAGAATTACAATTCGGCTTCAACTTTTGGAGCAGACATCGGCGCTTTAGCATATTTAACAGGTTTCCTGAAGTGGGGTTTTTTTGTGAAAAACATAACAGGTTCTGAAATAGGTGAATCAAGACAAAAACTGGCTCAGGTTTATAAAACGGGTCTCACGTTCCAGCCAAACAATGATTTAAATTTAGTTTTAGAAATTGAAAAAGATGTTAAATTTCCTTTGGCATTCAGAGGAGGTCTCGAATATTTTATTAATGAATATATTGACCTTCGTGCAGGAACCGGCACACAGCCGGCTTCTTTTACGGGAGGAATAAGCATTAATTACAGTCTTTTTCAAATTGATTATTCAATTTATAATCATCAGGATCTTGGAATTACAAATCAGGGATCCGTTACATTAAATTTCGGCGGAAACAAATCAAGACAGCTTGCCAGAGAGCAATTGAAGAATGCATTTAAATAAATTCATATTTTGAAATACAGAAGATTAGGAAACTGCGGTGCAAAGGTAAGCGTCATTGGATTCGGAAGCTGGCTTACATTAGGAGGAACGGTTGACAATAAAACCGGAAGTAAACTCATCAGATACGCCTTTGATAACGGGATAAATTTTTTTGATACCGCTGATGTATATGCAAAAGGAAGCGCTGAGATATTTTTGGGTAATACACTTAAAATTTTCAAAAGAGAAGATCTGTTCATTGCATCAAAATGCTACTGGCCTATGTCAGAGAATCCGAATGACAGAGGATTGTCACGAAAGCATGTCTTCGAATCAGTTAACAACTCTCTTAAAAATTTAAAAACAGATTATATTGATTTATACCAGTGCCACAGGTATGATGAAAATACACCTCTAGAAGAAACCTGCAGAGCTTTCAATACACTGATTGAACACGGTAAAATTTTATACTGGGGAACGAGTGAATGGACACGGGATCAAATCAGGGAAGCTGTGAAATTTTGTGAAAAACATAATCTTCACAAGCCGGTCAGCAATCAGCCGCAGTACAGCCTTCTTTACAGTGAAATAGAAAATAACGGAGTCATGGATTATTGCAGGGAAGCCGGGATAGGACTTGTGGTCTGGTCTCCTCTTGCGCAGGGAGTTTTAACAGGAAAATACAACAGGAAAAAGATTGAAAGCGATTCGAGGCTGATGGATAAAAAGAATAATGTGTTCGTAAAAAAATTGCGAACGAAGAGAATTTAGCGAAAGTAAGTAAGCTTATTGAAATTGCCGGAGAGCTTGACACAACAGTTTCCAATGTCGCTTTGGCATGGTGCCTGAAAGATGAAATAGTCTCAAGTGTGATCACTTCAGCGACAAAAGAATCGCAGTTAAAAGAAAATATTAAAGCATCGGATCTTCAGCTATCAGAAAAATCTTTAAAACAAATTGGGCAAATATTTAAAACATAAATCGAAGCATAATGAACTATATCGTAATCGGTGAACCCTGTGTAGATGTAATACATAAAGCCAACGGCGAAGTCATTCACAGCTACGGCGGAATATTGTACTCTGTGATCAGTATGGCAGTGTTATCAAAAGACTCTGATAACATAATTCCGGTTATGAATGTTGGGGATGATGAGTTTGATAATATTATCAACATATTCAAAAAATATCCTAATATAAAAATCTATGGAGTTAATAAAGTTAAGCATCCTACAAGAAAAGTTTTTTTACATTACAATCTTTACAACAAAGATAAAAGTGCGCGTGTAGAAACATCTTCAGAACCGACATATACACTCGATTACAGACAGTGTGAAAATTTTTTGAAAATGGCTGATGCAATTTTAGTGAATATGATATCCGGCATTGACATTACAATTGATACTTTGAAAAACATAAGAAAAAATTTCGGCGGTTTCATGCACATAGACATACATAATGTTGTAATGCTGACAAAACAGGATGGCAGCAGAGTTCATACGCATGTGGATAACTGGTATGAATGGTGCACTAATTCCGATACTGTACAGATGAATGAATTTGAAATTGCCACCTTAAGCAGGGAAAAACTTACTGAATACAAAATAGCAGAGGAAGTACTTTTTAACAGGAGTTATGATGTAAAAGGCCTGATTGTCACAAGAGGCATTGACGGGGTTACAGGTTTTACTAAAAAAGAAAAAACATACGGAACCGAAAAATTTTATGATCTTGATCATACAGAAATTTCCGCCATTGAAAATCCTCATTTCGTTGATTCAACCGGCTGCGGCGACGTATTCGCTTCTTCTTTTACAATAGATTATTCACGCAACAAAGATTTTAAGAAAAGCATACACTATGCAAACAGAATGGCATCTCTGAACGCCTCACTGGCAGGAATTGACGAACTGTATAAGCTGAAATGAAGTTCGTAAGTTCGTAAGTTCTTTAAGTTCGTAAGGTTCGTTAAGTGAGTAATGAACTTAACGAACTTAATGAACTTAACGAACTTAATGAACTTAACGAACTTAATGAACTTAACGAACTTAACAACAACAAATAAAATTGAAAATACTTATAGCAGGGGCTAATGGTTTACTCGGGCAGGCAATTACTTCTGTCTTTTCAAGAGAAAGTGATTTTGAAATAATTCAGACATCTGCGGAAGAGAAGAGTTATCTTGATTATGGATTCCCGTACAAGACCATGGATATTACATTAAAGGATGATGTTAAGAAGGTTGTTGAATTTTACGAGCCGGATATTATAATTAACTGCGCTGCTTTTACAAATGTGGATAAATGTGAAACAGAAAGAGAGCTTTCCTGGAAAATTAATGTTGACGGCGTAAAGAATCTTATAATAGCAGCAAGAAGAGTCAATTCAAAGATCGTACATTTCTCTTCTGATTATATTTTTGACGGAAAGTCAGGACCTTACAGTGAAGAATCCGTTCCGAATCCAATATCTTTTTACGGAAGGGAAAAGCTCGCGGCTGAGAATGCATTGATAACAAGTGACATAAAGTTCACAGTGATCAGAACTCTCGTACTGTACGGGATCGGCAATAATGTCAAACCAAACTTTGCCTTATGGATGCTCGAGGAATTAAAAAATAACAGACCGGTAAACATCGTTACTGATCAGATCAGCAACGTGACAATGATTGATGATCTTGCATTCGGGACTTTGAAGCTCATAGAAAAAGACTGTACAGGAATTTACAATATTGCCGGGGCGGATATACTTTCTCGATATGAATTTGCAATGAAGATGTGTGAAGTCTTTAAGCTGAAGAAAGAGCTTGTGTTACCTATCACTACAGCGAGCCTGAACCAGCCTGCTCCGAGACCGTTAAAATCAGGGCTAATTATTTTAAAGATGGAATCCGAACTTGGTTTTAAGCCAATGGATTCACTGGAAGGTTTAAGATTGCTGAAAGTTCAACTGGGTTATTAAATAAGGAAATTGAAATTTTAAATAAATACCGAAATAAAAAATTATAAAAATTTATAAATGCTGGACATAAAATTAATCAGAGAAAATCCTGATCTTGTAAAAGATAAATTAAAACTGAGAAATGAAGATATTTCCGTAATTGACAAAATTCTGGAGCTTGATAAAAACCGCCTTGGAGTTATTCACAGATCAGAAGGATTGAAGGAAACGAGAAATAAAGTTTCAGATGAAATTGCCGTTATGAAAAAAAGCAAAGAGGATGCGGCAGAGAAAATTTCTGAGATGAAAAAAGTCTCAGATGATATCAAAGAGCTTGACGAAGAACTGAGAAAATATGATGATGATATTGATGTGTTAATGAGATTCATCCCGAATCTTCCTCACGATTCAGTGCCATTTGGTAAATCAGAAAAAGATAATGTTGAATTTAAAAAATGGGGTGATAAAAAAAGCTTTGACTTCAAAGTAAAAGATCATGTACAGTTGGGCAAGACACTCGATATACTTGATTTTGAAAGAGGGACAAAAATATCCGGCAGTGGCTTCCCTTTGTATAAAGGCAAAGGAGCGCAGCTTGAGAGAGCTCTGATAAATTTCATGCTTGATGAGCAGGGAAAGAACGGATACAGGGAAGTTATGACGCCTTTGCTTGTAAGCAGAACTTCAATGGAAGCTGCCGAAAAAATTCCGAAATTCGAAGAAGACATGTATCATTTTGAAAAAGATGATCTTTATGCAATTCCTACTGCTGAAGTTTCTATATTGAACATTCACCGTGACGAGATCTTAAAGCAGGAAGAGCTTCCGATAAAGTATTGCGGATACACAAATTGTTTCAGAAGGGAAGCAGGCAGCTACGGGAAGGATACAAAAGGATTTTTGCGTGTACATCAGTTTAACAAAGTTGAATTGATTAATTTTTGTCAGCCCGAAGAATCGTATGACCAAATGGAAAATATGCTGCTTCATGCATGCGGCATTCTGGAAAAATTAAGTCTTTATTACAGAGTGATCGAACTGTGTACGGCAGATATTGGCTTTGCGGCCTCCAAATGTTATGACATAGAAGTATGGTCTTATGCAGAGGACAAATGGCTTGAAGCTTCTTCCGTCAGCAACTGCACAGATTTTCAGTCAAGAAGAGCAATGGTGAGATATAAGAAAATACTTGAGAATAATAAAACTAAAACAGAGCTGGTTCATATTTTAAACGGATCAGGCCTTGCTACTTCAAGATTAATGGTCTCATTGCTGGAAACAAATCAGACGAAAGACGGAAACATAATTGTCCCGGAGGTATTGAGAAAGTATGCGGGATTTGATGTGATCTGATATCAGTCGAACTTTTTCTTAGCCAGCACTACTGCACCTACTATGGCAGCTAACAATAAAAATGAAGCGAGTTCGAAAGGAAACGAGTAATTTGTAAAAAGCTCGGCTCCGAGATATTCTGCTTTTCCGAATTGTTCAGCTTTGTCCGAAATGGTTTTAAATTTACCTGCAAAACCGAAATACAAAGTAAAACCCAGAAGGCAAAACAAAAAGATTGAAAGCAGTACTGCGGTCATTTTCTTATAAGTATGTTTTTCCTTCAGATTTTTCTCGTTCTGAAGATTTAACAGCATTATTACGAATAAGAATAAAACCATTATCGCTCCCATATAAACCAGTACCTGTATAATGGCAATGAATTGAGCCTTCAAAAGCAGGTAAAGCCCTGATACTGTAAAGAAATTTAAGATGAGAAATAAAGCACTTGTAATGGGATTTCTTCTTGTGATCATCATTATGGCAGAACCTACGGATAATATCGCCAGTGAAAAGAATAGAAAAGATTCCAGATCTAATTTCATAAATATTTTTGTTTCGAAAGTGCTACAAATATAAGATTTATAAATCAGATTTGTAATTCTAAATTTACTTTAGTAAAAGCATTTTTTTTGTAAAAGAAAAATCATCAGAGATAAGCTTGTAGAAATACATTCCGCTTGAATATTTTCCGGCATACCAGCTGACTTCATAGCTCCCATAATTAAGATTATTATCAACTAATCTTTCTATTTCCTTTCCAAGCTGATCATATATAATTAATCTGATATTTTCCCCAGTATTTCCTTTCGTTTGAGGAATATCAAATTTAATTTTTGTCATTGGATTAAATGGGTTTGGAAAATTCTGATATAACATGAAAGAAGACGGAACTTCAGATGAAATTTGTTTTATATCAGATATAATTATTAAGACTGATCTGGCGCATAAATTTGTGAAGGTAAGACTGTCTTTGTTAAATACAACCCAAACGACTGCATCGAACTGCCCGCTCTTCAGACCACGGTTCATTGTCAGGGATACATGTGCTGAAGAATCCGATACAACGGAACTGTCCCGCGGAAGTGCATAATCAGAAAATATTATTTTAACTGAATCTGTCTTTTTTATGTAAGCATTCGCGTGGTTATAGAATCCTCCATCGGTAACAATAGGTGATAAATATGACTCGTAGTTTGTATTTTCCGAACTTTCATTGATTACAACAGGCTTTTGTGATTCGAAAGAATTGAAGGATGTACCGTAAATATTATAATTCCCGAGTCTGTCTGAACTGAAAATATTTATAGGATCATTAAATGATCCGACAAATCCCGAATTTATATTGTTGCCAAGGAAAGCAATTGTGTCAGGTGCAGTCCAGTTAGGAAGAGCCGGTGATCTGCGGAAGTCAATTTGTTTTTCGTTATCCGGTTTTACTTTTTCATAGCTGACATAGATGCTGTTTCTTTTTGAAATGAAAGGATTTAAACAATTTAAACTGTCTGTAATTGTAAGATTAGAATCATAACTTATGGTTTGAGTCTGTGCATTTAGAATTTTAAAAATTATGTCATTATCCCTTTCATACACTAATGCAAAATTTGAATTACCGATATTAACTGATCTGGGATGGGATTTATTGTAAGATGAAGTATCTACAGGAAAAGGATTTTGCCAGCCGGTATTAATATTGTAGTATGAAGCGTAAACATCCCATCTTCCGTTTCTGTTAGTTTCCCACAAGGCAAGAGAATTGCTGATTACTGTTTGAATGAATATCGCACCCTCATCATATGATATTGAAGGATTTCTGTCTAGGAATAAATCATTTGTTAAATAAACCACAGAATCCGAAGGACCTTCGTTATCAATCTTCAGTACGCAAATGTCTGAAGATGACCCGTTATGTCTTTCAAAGACTAAAAACTCCCAGTCAAAAAGAGCTCCGAATTCCTCCTGCTTCGTACCAAAACCCGGATTTTTATCAACATGCCCTGTTGTGATGTTCTTAACCTGACTCCATGGAAATATTTGTGAATTGCAAAACGATGCAGTTATGAAAATAAGCGATGTGATTGTAAAGCTCCTTAGAAAGATCTTAAAAATATAGTTTTTCATAAATTCCCCTTTTTTTAAACTTAAACTAATTACATATTTATTTCAATACTCTTTGTTTTTTAAAAATATTAATTTAAACAAGAATAAAATAAAGTTTTTAAATATGAAAGACTCACTTCTTAATAATAAAAGCAAAAAAGAAATATTATCGGCGATTAATTCAAATGAATATTCAGAAATAGTTTCCATTCTTGAAAAAATTAAAACCTCTCATGCCGGAACACCTAAAACAAAAGACAAAAGATTTGTTATCAGGGAAATTGTAAAACACATTATAGATACGTCCGGTGACAGGGAAAAAGATTTTTTCATCGCGGGAAGCTTTTACTGCAGCAGAAAGGAAGATGTCTCAAAAGAGATCGGAGTTTCTCTGATCTGGAGAGGATATAAATTTAATAAAGAGAAAGTTAAAGAAGCACTCTTAAAGATTGCCGGTGATCCTAACTGGGAGGTCAGGGAATACGCAGCAAACGCATTCGCGGATACCCTGTATCATAATCCAGAGTTTTACAATGATGTTATGAAGTGGACAAAGCATCACTCTGAAAACGTAAGGAGAGCGGTTGTTTTCTCAGCACTGTCATTAAGGGAAAAGGAACATTTACACAAAGCCTTTTCGATATTTGAACCTCTCCTTTTTGACAGCTCAAAATATGTCAGGAAAAATTTAGGACCTTTCATTCTCGGTTCATATTTCGGAAATAAATATCCAAAGGAAACAATCCGACAGCTGAAAAAATGGAGCAAGATCCGTGATGAAAACGTGAGATGGAATGTCATAATGTCATTCAATAACAGCTTTGGGAATAAATATCCCGGTGAAGCGTTTGATGTTTTAAAAAACTTCACGGGTGATGTTGATTTAACAGTTAAGAGAGCGTTGAAGTCAACTCTGAATCATTTAAGCAAAAGACATAAAATATTAGTTGAGGAATTCACATTAAAGCACGGTCTCGTATAAGATCCATGGATAATTTTTAAAGCAGGCTATTATTTTTTTCCCGGATAATCTCAGCAGCAATACTAACTGCGATCTCTTCCGGTGTGTCACTGTTGATATTTATTCCTACCGGTGCGTGAATTGTTTTCAATTGCTCTTTCCTTACGCCATCTTTTAACGCTTCTGCAAAAATTTTTTTTATCTTAGCTTTCGTACCCATTAAGCCGATATATTTTACATTTTTATTTATTACCTGTTTGAGCGCTTCTTTGTCAGATTCAAAACCCGTTGTCACGATTACAACATATGAATCCGGTTCAATAATTTTCCCCAGGTCTTTATAAGCGCCGGCTATCTTTTTATCGGCATAATTATTTTCCTTAAATGTTCTTAGATCATCACGGTTGTCATAAACGATCACATAAAAATCCAGTAGAGACAATACCTTACTGAGAGCCAATCCAACGTGACCTCCTCCGATTAAATAAACAATTTTTTCTTTACCCGTTGCCTGTTCAAACTTCCAGTCTCTTTCATTTTTAAATACATAGTTAAAATCCGGTAACTTCTTTGCTGAAGATTTAAAAATTATTCCTTTTTGATTGAAAATTATTTTCCCGGGCTTTAAGTTTGTCATAGCATTTAAAATATTCAAAACTGTATCAGTATCCTTTTTGCTTAATACGGTTGTGAAATTAGTCTGCGACCCGGAACATATTAAACCCGAACTTTTTACCGATGTATTTTTATTGTGATGAAGTGTTTCGATCCTGTTAATGTATATTTTATTTTCAAGTAAATGGTTGCATTCTTTGGCGGCATTATATTCCATTACACCACCGCCAATGGAGCCAACCGAATCACCGTTTGAAGACACAGCCATTTTAAATCCCTGCTTTCCCGGTGATCCCTTTGTATTTTCAATTACAGTAATGAGGAGGATGGAATGGTTATTAGTAATATGCGTATGAATAAAATTCCAGAGATGAATTTCTTTCATAAAAATATATTAAGCAGTTTCAAGCTGTTTGCCTTTTGCTGAAGGCAATTTGTCAGATTCAGAAGATTTATACAAATTCATTAAAACTTTTTCGGGAGTAATTGGAGCTGAAAATTTGAATTCTTTTCCCGGATTGAATTCTTTAACCGCATTCAAAATCGCAAAGTAAGCTCCTATGCCGTACATCAGAGGCGGCTCGCCTACTGCCTTTGACTGGAAGATGCCTGCTGCGTTGGGCTTGCCGTGAAAAATAATTTCCATCTCTTTCGGGGCGAAATGTAAGTCAGGGACTTTGTAAGTTGACAGCAGATCAGTAAGAAGTTTACCGTCGTTATTATAAATTATTTCTTCAATTGTCATCCAACCGATACCCTGCATTATTGCACCTTCTGCCTGACCCAGATCTATGACCGGATTTAAAGAATTTCCAAAATCATGAACGGCTCTGACTGAATCAATTTTATAAGTACCTCTTAAGCAATCAACAGTTGCTTCGATGATTGCTGTACCGTAGACATGGTAAGCAAACGGATTTCCCTTATTGGTTTCTCTGTCGAAATGAATACCGGGTGTTGCATAATGTGCGTGAGCCGAAAGGCTTACTCTTTTGGAATAGGTTGTTTCAATCAATTCATGCCACTTTAAATTCGTTTTTTCTTTATTGTAATAAACTACTCCGTCTTTCATTTCGATCTTATCAATATCTTTTTGTCTGATCTCCTCTAAGGCAGATTTTTTTAAACGCTCCAAAATAATATTACAGGCACTATAAACAGCATTACAATTCAGATCAGCTCCTGAACTCGCGGCAGTGGGAGAAGTATTTGCCGAACGGGTTGTGTTTGTAGGTTCTGTTTTTATCAGGTCATGAGGAACGGAAAATACTCTTGAGACAACTTCCTTTATCTTTGCATTTACTCCCTGACCCATCTCGACAGCCCCTGTGCTGTAGCTTACGCTTCCATCTGAATAAATATTTACAAGTGCATTTGCCTGATTCATACGGGTATTTGTGAATGCTATTCCAAAACAAATCGGCATAAACGCAAAACCTTTTTTGAAATTCTTATTCTCATCATTGAACTTCTTAACTCTCTTCCGGATTGTTTCAGCTTGAAATTTCTCCTCAGCCAAACTCCAGGTATTTTCTGTATGAACGTTCAGAGCTTTCTGACCGTAATGAAACTCATCACCTTCTTTCAATAAATTCTTTTTCTGAATGACAGACGCATCTATTCCGAGTTTTTCTGCAGCTTTAAAAATTGCGCATTCGATCACAAACTTTCCCTGAGGTCCGCCGAACCCTCTGAATGCCGTATTCGGAGGCAGGTTTGTTCTGCAGCAGTAGCCGGTCGCTTTTACATGCGGGATGTAATAGCTATTAGTGCAATGAAAAAGAGTCCTGTCAAGAATAGCCGGAGAAAGATCCGCTGATGCTCCGGAATTTTGATAGTATGTCGCTTCAAAAGCAATTATCTTTCCATCCTTAGTCAGACCAATTTTGAAATCTGAAGAATAAGGGTTTCGTTTACCCGTCATTATCATATCTTCATGACGGGGAAGAATTAATTTTACAGGCCGGTTAAGTTTAACTGCTGCAAGAGCTGCCATCGCAGCCCAAGGGGAAGCCTGATCTTCTTTTCCGCCAAAGCCACCACCAAGCCGCAGAACTTCAACTTCAATCTTATTCATAGGAACTCCTAAAATTCTCGCTGCAACTTTCTGAACCGCTGTAGGTCCCTGTGTCGAAGAAATAATTTTTACAGACCCTCCTTCCATCGGATATGCAAAAGCTCCCTGCGTTTCAAGATACAGATGCTCCTGTCCGCCGGATTCACAATCTCCTTCAATTATTACATCGCAATCTTTCCATGCATTTTCAGTATCTCCCCTCGAGAAAATTCTCGGCGGAATTGTTAAATCTCCTTTTTTAAATGCTTCACGGGGATCGGTAATTACCGGAAGCGGTTCAATTTCAATTTTAATGTTTTTAGAAGCTTCCTTTGCAATGAATTTTGATTCGGCAACAACAATGGCAACGGGCATTCCAATGAAGTGAACTTCATTTTCAGCAAGCAGCGGTTCGTCCGGTACTATCCCGCCGATCTGATTTTCACCGGGGATATCAGTAAATGTTATAATACTTTTGACACCTTTCATTGAGTTTGCAATACTGAGGTCAAGTGACTTTATTTTTCCGTGAGCTGAAGGAGAATAGAAGACATACGCAAACAATGTTCCGTCAGGAACATTTATGTCATCAATGAATTGAGATTCGCCTCTCACATGATGTATGATATCGTAGTCTTTCATACTGTCTGTTCTGCATTAATAATTTCAGGAAACAAAGTGACGAAGTGAGCATAAAGAAGCCTTATTAATAAAAGCTTTTTATAGTCAGCGCTTCCTCTTGCATCACTGATCGGTGAAATTTCATTTTGAGAAATTGATATTGCTTCTTTTATATTTCCGGCATTAAGTATTTTCCCTTTTAAAAATTGACAGGTTTTAAAAAGAAATAGTGGAGTTGCGGCAACACCTCCTGCTGAAATGTTCACGTCTGTTATCACTTCATTTTCAACGTTGATTAAAATCGCGGAATTAACACTTGCAATATCGAGATAGGTTCGTTTCGAAACCTTTTCAAAATTAAAAAAATAATTTCCGTCAGGGATTTTGAAATTAATGCCTTCCATGTATTCTTCAGGTTTCCTTGCGGTCTTTTTATAACTTGTATAGAATTCATTCAACGGGATCTCTCTTTTGATGCTGCCGTCTGAGAGTATGACGTTTGAATTCAAGGCAAGGAAGAATGCAGTCATATCACCAATTGGCGACGCATTATTGATATTGCCCCCTACGGTTGCGGAATTTCTGATTGGTGTCGATCCGAATAACTCTGCAAAATTATAAATTTGCGGAAAAATATTATTTATAGTTTCCGATTCGAGTAGATCAGTAACGGTGACACTGCATCCAATCTGACAATATCCGTTATCCGCTTTTATTCCTTTCAGATTTTTTTCCGGGTCTAAAAATTGTGCATCAGTAAATAGCATTTCTTCAGGTCTCTGGACAAACAGATCCGTGCCGCCACCTATAAAATATTTTTTGACGGAATTTTGTAAACCGGAATTCATATTCTCATTTGAAATTCCTTCAAGCATTTTTTTTACGGATAAAAAATATCCAGGGATGATTTTATTCTCAGTTAAATATTCATAAGCATCGCCTTTGGAAGAAATGATCTCATTTTTAAATTTTGATCTGATTCTTTCCGCAGCTCTTATTATTGAGCTGTGTCCTGTACAACGGCAAATGTTTCCATCCAGAGAATCCAGTACATTATTGTTTTTAAGCTTACCTTCATTTAATAAATATCCCGTAAGTGAAACGATAAAACCCGGTGTGCAGAACCCGCACTGGGAAGCTCCTTCATCGAGGAATGCCTGCTGAATGGGATTTAAATTTTTCTCATCAGAGTTCAAGCCTTCAATAGTCACAATATGCTTTCCGGAAATATTCTGAACAGGAATAAGGCAGGAATTTACGGATTTATAATTTACTTTTCCTTCAGATAACTCACCGGCTAAAACCGTGCATGCGCCGCAATCACCTTCCTTGCATCCTTCTTTTGTACCGGTTAATCTTAAACTTCTGACATAATCAAGTAATACAGTTGCAGGGTTAATGTTAACTTCAATTAATTCCCTGTTTAATATGAATTGAATCTTACTCTGCATCTGAATTTACTTTTAAGATAAATTAAAAATATTAACATATAGTTACAACAGATTTAGAAAAAAAAAGGAAACCTGCTTTTTGCAGATTTCCTTATTAGCTAAAAAATATAATTAATATTATTTTTTCCCGGTAGTTTTTACAACTCCGCTGGATGCAAACTGTTCAACAACAGAACTTGCATAAGATTTTGTAAAATCATTTAATGACTGAGGATCAAATGTATTAGACTGAGCAGACCATAACAACGACTCGGAAGCAATATTATAAAAATTACTGCTTAAGAAATAATTTGTATTCTGAACATAGTAACCGGGTGAGCTGACCATATTGTATGATCCCCAGTAATTATTGTAGAACCCACCATAGAAGCCTGCGTAAGGAGCGTAATATGAAGTCCCGGGGACATACGACTCGGATTTTTTTACATCCTGTAAACTGATCAGGAATACACCATCAACTCCCGCTTCTTTAAGTTTCGCAATTAAAGCTGCTTTATTCTCAGAGTCAACTTTACTATCATTGTCAGAATCAATAAAATTATCCGGTAAAATATTTACACCGGCTACTGCATTAATGCCATATAATGACATTTGGTTTACCACCGCCTTTTCTACCATAGACCTTTTTACAATGTCCTTACTGGCTCCCAGTACACAAATCTTATTGTATTTTTGAGCAGCTGTAGCAGGCTTTTTCCATGTCCCTGTAACTTCAGTAACTGACGAGCATGAGTAAAAATAGGAAAGAAAAATGAGTGAAATGGAGAGTAAAATAATTTTTTTCATCTTTTATATTTGATTGATTAATTTATTATTAAATTTGATTAAACTAAAAATATTCATTCTTTAAAACAAGGCAATGTATTTACTTTAAGTCGCATCTGTTCATTCTGTGTACACTGAGAGACTCATTATGGAGCGGATACGGGATTTTGTTAAAGTTGTTTCCAAAAATCATAATTAATAAATCATCCTCAGTAATTCTTTGATTAAATTTTAAGTACATATTTAAAATTATTATCTTGATTTTTTTAATAGATATATAAACGTTTGAAGAAAACAATAAACATATGAAAATAAAATTAACATTAGCATCATTTGTTCTGACCTTTTGTATTTATTCCTTTAATTTTCTCCCTTCAGATGATAAAGATAATATTGAAAAGGTCCGGAATAATGAGATTACCGGTGAAGAAATTTATCAGCATATAAAATATCTTTCAGCCGATGAGCTTGAAGGCAGATTTCCGGGAACTATCGGGGATTCTCTTACCGGAAGCTATATCGCAAACGAATTTCAGAAATATAATGTAAATCCCGCTGGCGAGATCGGCTTTTTTCAGCCGTTCGAAATTTATACACATGTAAAATTAGCCGGTGTAAATGAATTCCAGGTTGATATGGGGAAGCAAAAAAATACATTTAAAGTTGAAGAAGACTTTATTCCGTTTGGATTTTCCGGGAAGGGAAAAGTTGAAGGTGAATTAGTGTTTTTGGGTTATGGTATTTCAGCTCCCGAGCAAAACTATGATGACTACAAGGATAAAAACGGAAATGACATTGACATAAAAGGAAAGATACTTGTGATGATGAAATATTCACCGGGAGGAAGTGACGCTCACAGCAATCCATTTGAAAAGTATGAGCCAACCAGATTCAAGACACTGAATGCGAGAGACGGAAATGCTGCCGGAATAATCGTTATAAACGGTCCGAATGCAGGTGATGACAAACTCATAAGAATGACTTACGATAATGTGTTGCAGGATGCGGGTTTACCGGTTATAGACTGTAAACGGGAGATCATTGAAAAAATATTCACGGAAAACGGTCTTGATATGCTTAAGATTCAAAATGAAATTGATTCTACAAAGACTCCGAATTCGTTCGTTTTAAAAAACGCCAAAGCATTGATCGAAACAAATGTTGAACCTGTGAAAGTTACTACAAATAATATAATTGGTTTTCTGGAAGGCAATGATCCTGTTTTGAAAAATGAAGTCATTGTAATCGGAGCTCACATTGATCATCTGGGTTATGGACTGTACGGTTCATTATATGCAGGCAATGACAAACAAATACATAACGGAGCTGATGACAACGCCTCCGGTACAGCCGGGCTGCTTGAGATCGCCCAGAAAATATCAACTCTAAAAAAAGATGATCTTAAAAGAAGCATATTATTTATTGGTTTTGGTGCAGAAGAATCAGGACTTCTTGTTTCGGCATATTTTACCAAATCAAAATTATTCGAACAGATGAATATTGCAGCAATGCTTAACATGGATATGATCGGACGACTTACGGATGACAAGCTGATTATTTACGGTACAGGAACATCTCCGGTCTGGGATGGCATGCTTGATTCTCTGAACAATGAATACAATTTCAAAATAACAAAAACACCTGATGGATTCGGACCTTCCGATCATTCGAGCTTTTATGCAAAGAATATTCCCGTGCTTCATTTCTTTTCCGGGACTCACCCGGATTATCATTCACCTGCTGATGATTATGAAAAAATCAATTCTGCCGGTGAAGTTCAGATCGCTAATTTTGTTTATGAAACCGCGATGACACTGGATAAAATGGAAGTCAAACCTGATTTTGTTAAGGTGGTAAGCAGCGACAATGAGAAAAGATCCATGGGAAGTGTAAAAGTATATGTCGGGACGATACCTGATTATTCTTCAACAGAGGAGGGAATGAAATTAGCCGGAGTAAAAGAGGGCAGCCCTGCTGAAAAAGGCGGATTAATGGCTGAGGACATTATTATAAAATTCGGAGGTAAGGATGTAAAGAATATTTATGATTACATGTATGCAATGGGTGAATTCAAACCGGGTGAAGAAGCAGAAGTTGTAGTTCTCCGAAAAAAGGAAATGGTTACATTAAAAATAAAATTAGGATCGAGATAGATTGATTTTAAAATAATGTAATAACAGGATTTACTATTACAAGAAAAAACCTGCAGCCGTAGAAATATAGAGGTCAAAAAATCGTAATTATTTAATGAATACCTATAAAAAAAATAAAATAAGGGGTAAAGAAGTTACTGATCTTGGATTAGGAAACAACATTTTTGATGATAACCAGCGTGTAATTAACCGTGACGGGAGTTTTAACATAAAAAGAAAAGGTATTCCATTCCGGGAATCATTCAGTGTATATCAATGGCTTATTTCAATGTCATGGGTGAAATTTTGTTGTTTGATTCTGATAACTTACCTGGTTGTTAATATTTTCTTTGCAACATTATACTACATTGGCGGTGATGCTAACTTTGAAGGTATCGAAACAAATAATAACTTTGACAGATTTCTAAATGAATTTTTCTTCAGTACGCAAACATTTACAACCGTAGGTTACGGAAGGATAAATCCGGTTGGAGTCTATTCAAATATAATTTCTTCGATAGAATCGCTTACCGGATTACTTTCTCTCGCACTGGCAACAGGTTTGCTTTACGGAAGATTTGTCAAACCGGTAGCAAAAATAATTTATAGTGATACTGCAGTAATTGCCCCCTATAAAGACATATCGGGACTTCAGTTCAGGATAGCAAATAAACGAAGAGACCATCAGATGGTGGATGTAGAGGTCGATGTTCTGCTTTCAAAAATCGAAAATGATAAAGCAATGTTTTATAACCTTAAACTTGAATACAGAAAAGTAAGTTTTTTCACCACTGCCTGGACAGTTAATCATCCTATTGATGAAGACAGTCCGTTATCCGGAATGACTGAAAAGGATCTAAAAGATATAGATGCGGAGTTTTTCATTCTGCTGAAAGGTTTTGACGATACATTTGCTCAGGTTGTTCATTCAAGATCATCTTATAAATATAATGAAATTGTTTGGGGAGCGAAGTTTGTAAGTTTATACGGAAAAGATGATGACGGTAAAACAATAATTGAACTCGATAAGATCAGTGAGTATTATAAAGTTGCGTTACCTCAATTAGAATTAAAAACAGGTTAACTATGGTGGAGTGGGTTGAGTGTGTGGAGTGTGGAGTGCAGGTGCGAAGTGTTTAGAGTTTTAATACATACATTTAAAAACATACACTCAATACACTCAATACACTCAACACACTCAACACACTCAACACACTCAACACACTCAACACACTCAACACACTCAACACACTCAACACACTCAACACACTCAAATCTTTTACACCCAGCTAGTCCTGTCAAGACTCCTGTATTGAATCGCTTCACTAATATGCGACGTCAAAATATTCTCATCACCCGACAGATCAGCAATTGTCCTGCTGACTTTAAGAATCCTGTCATAAGCTCTTGCCGAAAGTCCGAGCTTTGTGATCGCCATTTTCATTAAGTTCTCACAATCCGCATCTATCCTGCAAAATTCTTTTATCTCTTTTGATGTCATATTAGAGTTTGAATAAAGTCCTTTTCTGTCTTTGAAACGGTTAAGCTGAATGTCCCTTGCAATAATCACACGTTCCCTGACTTTCTCCGATTTTTCATTCTCGGCTTTACTCGAAAGCTCCTGATACTTCACCGGATTTACGTGTATGTGAAGATCTATTCTGTCCAGAATTGGTCCGGATATTTTTGATAAAAATTTCTGCACATCAAAATCAGAATACATAGACGCTTCCTTCTGAGATCCGGCAGGAGTGGGATTCATAGCCGCAACCAACATGAAATTGCAGGGATACTGAACTGTTATTTTGGAACGGGAAATGGTAACGATCCTGTCTTCGAGCGGCTGTCTCATTACCTCAAGAACGTTTTTCTTAAACTCAGTAAGTTCATCGAGAAATAAAACCCCGTTGTGTGAAAAAGAAATTTCACCGGGTTTTGCATTGGGTCCCCCGCCTACCAGCGAAACGTCACTTGCAGTATGATGCGGTGAACGGAAAGGTCTTGTGGAAATTATCGCGGTGTTGTTTTGCAAAATTCCTGCAATGGAATGAATCTTTGTTGTTTCAAGTGCTTCCTCAAGTGTCAGCGGAGGAAGGATCGTTGGAAGTCTTTTTGCAAGCATCGTCTTACCCGAACCGGGAAGCCCGATCATTATAATATTGTGCGAGCCCGCTGCAGCAACTTCCATTGCTCTTTTAACTTCCGCCTGACCTTTTACATCAGCGAAGTCAACAAGATAATTCTGATCCTGTTCGAACAATTGTTTTACATTGATCTTAAAAGGCTGCGGGCAGATCTCATCATTCAGAAAATCTATGACCTCGGTCAATGTCTCAAACGGATGAACATCGATCTCTTCAACTATTGCCGCTTCCTTTGCATTTTCAACCGGCAGAATTATACCTTTGAATTTATTCTTCTTTGTTTCGAGTGCTATTGGTAAGATCCCTGATACAGGTCTGAGCTTTCCGTCTAATGAAAGTTCACCGACAAAAACATAATCCTTAACTTTTACCGGTGAAGCCTGAGATGTTTCACAAAGAATTCCAATAGCAATTGGAAGATCGAATCCCGAACCTTCTTTCTTAACGTCAGCAGGAGCGAGGTTCACAGTGTATCTTCTTATTGGAAAATGGAACATGGAATTTTTTATTGCGGCGGCGACCCTTTCCTTGGATTCTTTGACTGCATTGTCAGGAAGTCCGACAATAGCAAAAGCAAAAAGGGTTTTGTCTATGTGAGTCTCGTCTCTTATAATATAAGCATCGACTCCGTACGTTGAGGCAGTGAAAACTTCTGTAATCATTTTAGTTTAAATTTAATTTAGTTTTTCTCAAGTGCTGCCCGGCACAAAAAGATAACTAACTAAATTTTAAAATGAATCAGATGTTTAAATGTCTTCAGCCACGAATTTCACAAATTAGCACGAATTAAATCAGAAAAATTACTGCAATGCAATTAGTGAAACTCGTGCAATTTTCAAAATGTAATGAAGTCACAATTAATAAAACAACAATCTTAATTAATAAAACCATACCGGAATTAATTCTTTTTCTTAAACACCAGTTCTATCGGAACTCCTTTATAAGGAAACTTCTCTCTTACTTTTTTTTCAAGGAACCTTCTGTAATTATCTTCGATCCCGTCAGGATCATTTGTAAAAAAAGCAAATACAGGCGGTGACGTTCTAATCTGAGCGACGTAATTAATTTTGATTTCCTTTCCTCTCTGAGACTGGGGAGGCTTGAGGCGAATCTCATTAATGAGGAAATCATTGAGTTCACTTGTTTTAATTTTCCTTGCCCTTTCATCATATATGGCTTTTGCCTCTTCAATGACTTTATGAATTCTTTGTTTGGTTAAAGCTGAGATGAAAATAAATTTCAGATATGTGTAGCTCTTAAGATGTTCTGTAATTTTTTGCTCTACAATTTTAGCAGTATTCGCTTCTTTTTCAACAAGATCCCATTTGTTAATGACGATCAGCAGACCCTTCTTTAAATTTATCACATCATCTATGATTTTCACGTCCTGTTTATCCAGTTTAAATGTTGCAAGATTTATATCGGAAGATTTATTTAACTCTTCCAGCAGATCCGAAGCATCAATAACAAGTATCGCTACATTACATCGTTCTATGGCTTTGTATGTTCTCACCGTAGAATAAAATTCAATTGACTCATTTACCTTAGCTTTCTTTCTTAAACCTGCTGTATCAATTAAAATGATCTCATCACCGTAATATTTTAATGTTGAGTCTATTGTGTCGCGTGTAGTCCCCGGAATTTCAGTTACAATATTCCTTTCTTCATTCAGAAGCGCATTTGCAATTGAAGACTTGCCGGCATTAGGCTTGCCGATGATCGCAAACTTTATTTTATTGTCATCGCTGTCGTCTGTGTTTGGCTGGAAGTCTTTTGTAATGTCATCGAGAAGGTCACCGGAATTATATCCGTTTATTGCCGAAAGCGGAAACGGATCCCCGAGTCCGAGAGAATAAAACTCAAGGACGTTCGGCTCTTTATCAACTATATCAACTTTGTTTGTAACTAAGATGATTTTCTTTTCTTTGGAAAATTTTCTGAGCATGTCTGCAATTTCCTTATCCGCAGGGTGAATGCCGTTCTTTGCATCTACTACAAAAAGCAGTACATCTGCTTCATCGATTGCCTGCTTCACCTGAGTTCTGATTGCTTTTTCGAATCTTTCTTCGGAGTCAGGAACAAAACCGCCGGTGTCTATAAGGAAAAATTTCTTATCTGTCCATTCGACTTCCCCGTAATTTCTGTCACGCGTTACACCGCTTGTATCGTGAACTATTGCAACCTGTCCTCCGACAAGCCGGTTAAAGAGTGTTGACTTGCCTACATTAGGTCTTCCAACTATTGCTACTATGTTTTCCAAATTTTTATTTTTATGATTTTAATGGTTGAATGGAATCTGATTCCGGATCTGACTTAAGATAATTCATTAATACTTTAATTTATAGAAATCAATAAATCATCTTTGTCACAGATCATGCTTATCAACTTAGATAAATTTATCCAATATTCCTAATTGCAAATTTTTCGATTTGTGAAAAGGTAGTAAATTCAATATGAAATTATAGAAAAGAAAATTGTAAATTGATTTTTGAATTTACAAACAAAAAGTTGTCACTTTCAACTTTTTAACTTTCAACTTTTAACTTTCAACTTGTAATGGTAGATACATTCAGAAAAACAGACATTGCTTTAAAATTATATGAAAGCACACAGAATCTCATAAGATTTGCTGACACCAAAATTAACTTACTTTCGGTTATTAACGGGATCGCGACCTCATTTGTGATCACTAATTTCCAGCAGTTATTTTCAATAAGTTTATATTCAAAATTTATTTTGATTCTGTTTTTTATAGCTTTCATAATTTTTGTATATTTTCTTCTTAATACAATATTACCCAGAGGAGTTAAAAGTAACGGAAAGAAAGGATCTCAGATTGTTTTTTTCGGACATATTTCAGGGAGAAACAGCGCAGACGATTTTATAAAAGATTTTAACAATACGGATTCGGAACAGTTTTTGGATGACCTTCTTCAGCAGATATATGAAAGTTCGAAAATTGCTTCAATAAAATTCGGTAACTATAAAAAGAGTCTGATAACTCTTCAGTTTCAGATATTATTATTCTTCATTCTTCTCGGGTTAAAATCATTCAGCTAAGAGTTCAATGAATGTAAGTGTGGACCTGAATAGTAAGAGCATCCCACAAAAGAGCTATTAATTCTCCGGACATCTGATATACTTTATATAGTTCAATGGAAACCTATGATCTTAAACAATAAAAGACTTGCTTCTCTCACCGAAGGATTGCCTCCTGCATACTGGCTTCTGTGGAGCGGCACACTTATCAGCCGGCTTGGCGGTTTCGTTATTCCTTTTCTAACATTATACCTCACTGCGCAAAGAGGCATATCAATCAGTCAGGCTACATTAATGGTTTCACTCTTCGGGGCAGGTTCCTTTTTCTCTCAGCTCATTGGCGGTGAACTCACTGATCGCTTTGGCCGACGTCCCGTAATGCTTCTCAGTTTTCTTGTTTCCCCGGTCTTTATGGTTGCGTTGGGACTGGCAACCGACATTTCGTTCATTGCACTATTTACATTCATTGTAGGATTTTTCACTGATATTTCCCGGCCGGCTGTAGGTGCGGCAATTGCAGACATGGTCTCACCGGAATTCCGGACACGCGCGTATGGATACAATTACTGGGCGATAAACTTAGGCGCAGCGGTTGCTCCTCTTTTAGCGGGAATCTTAGCCGGCTACGATTATATGATACTCTTTATTGCTGATGCAGTAACCACATTCATCTTCGGTTTGATTGTTCTGTTCGGGATTCATGAAACACGCCCTGAGGCGTCTCATAAAAATACACATATCTCTTTCAAAGTACGTATTCAACAACTCAAACGCGAACCTATCCTTCTGATCTTTTCATTGATCGGGTTATTTGTCGCAATCATTTACATGCAGGGATACGTCACCCTGCCGCTCGACATGCAGTCACGCGGGCTGAGTCCCGGAGAATACGGGGCAGCAATTGCAGTCAATGGATTCCTGATCATACTGATCACTATCCCAATAAGTAACATGGCTGTCAAATGGAATCGCTTTCGGGCGATTGCAGTCGCGGCTGTTTTACTGGGGCTTGGATTTGGCTTTACGGTTTTTGCTGATACTTTGATTTTGTTTATGATCAGTGTGGCAAACTGGACTCTGGGTGAGATTGGGGCAACATCAGTTGCACCGGCCATCATTGCCGATCTGTCTCCGCCGGAATTGCGGGGCGTCTATCAGGGTATCTATGGCTCAGCCTGGGGACTTGCATATTTCATTGGTCCGATAGCAGGGGGTTGGGTGTACGATAACTTGGGAAGATCCGTTCTTTGGTATGGATGCTTATTACTGGGAATAGCGATTGCCTTTTGTTACCTTGCAATGAGCGCTCCAGCAGGTAGAAGAATGGAACACAACCAGCCAAACTCTTAATAAACAGTTATAATATTATCTTTGATATGCAAATTACACAGACTTTCAAATTGCATCGATGTGATTGCTGTCCTTACCTTTTAACATTTCATCGATCTATCAATTTTTTTTATTTGTGCGAATTTGTGAAATTTGTGGCAAAGATTTTTTTACTCTTTTTTGATGGATTGAGGTCGTTGTTATTCTATACGCTCTTGTAAAGAATTGAATTACGTATCAAATAATAATATATTGTGCTGTAAAATTTTGACAAATGAAAAACTACAACGGAATAAACGAAGATATCTTTGAAGAAATTGAGATTGAAACGTCCAAAATAGACAGGAATAAACTTGACCAGATAGTTTCTGAAGAGAAGAAAGTTCATGTTAAGTCTTCAGCATTAGACAGCAGCAAATTCAGCAGGTTCATTAAACAGATGAAACTTGCAATGAGCCTCATAAAGGATTTCAGAAACAAGAGTTATACTGATATACCCTGGAGATCAATAGCAATGATCGCTGCAGCCATACTTTATTTTGTAAATCCATTTGATATGGTGCCTGATATGCTGCCGGTATTCGGGATGGCTGATGATGCAATGCTTTTTGCAGCACTTTTTAAATCCATTCAGACAGATCTTGAAAAGTACGGAAACTGGAAAGGAATCAATACTAAAGATTTTTTAAACTAAAATAATCAGAAAGCAGAAATAAATATTTGCAGGAAAAAATAAAAGTATTATTCATCGGTGACATTATAGGTGAACCCGGATTTAATCTTACTAAAACGCTCCTCCCCACTTATGTTTCCAAGTACAAAATAGATTTTGTCATTGCCAACGGAGAAAACATCACTGAAGGAAAAGGCATTGTCGAAAAAGACGGAAAGAAACTTCTGGAGCTTGATATAAATGTACTTACGGGAGGCAATCATACCTTGGATAAGATACATGCTCATAAATACCTGAATGAAACAACCAATGTGCTAAGGCCGCAGAATTATCCGCGCGGTGCTTATGGACACGGCTTCGGTGTCTTTAACATTCCGAACACAAATCTGAAAATCGGTATCATAAATCTGCAGGGAAGAGTTTTCATGAAAAGCATTGACTGCCCGTTCAGAGCTTTTGACTGGGTATATGATAAGATAAAATACGAAACTAATATTGTGTTTGTGGATTTTCACGCCGAGGCGACGGCTGAAAAAATAGCTTTCGGATGGCATGTAAACGGAAGAGCTTCGGTAGTTGTGGGAACACATACACACGTTCCTACTGCTGATCAGAGAATACTCAGCGGAGGAACTGCATACATAACCGATGTGGGAATGACAGGACCTTATGATTCTGTAATCGGCATGAAAAAAGAGGGCTCAATAAAAAGATTTATTTATTCCACACCTCAGAAATATGAAGTAGCTGAAGAAGATCTGAGATTCTCAGCAGTCTTATGTGAAATAGATCCTTTAACAGGAAAAGCAACTTCGATAAAGAAAATTTTCTATCCGGAATTTTGAGTACAATTAATCAGTATGAAATTTGAAATAGTGATCTTCTTTTTGAAAATTTAAAAATACACATAAAATGAATTACCCGGGATCGAAATCAGTGCAATTGAATGAAGCCGTCTATAACTATATTGCTGAACGATATGCACCTTCGGAAAAACTGTTTGATGATTTACTAAAGGAAACAGAAACATTGGAAATCCCAATGATTCAAATATCACTTGATCAGGGAAAGTTTTTATATCTCATCTGTAAAATGATAAATGCAAAGGATGCACTCGAGATAGGCACGCTGACGGGGTTTAGCGGGATTCACATTGCGCGGGGATTGAGCGACGGCGGAAAGCTGACAACAGTAGAGCTCGAACAAAAGCACGGTGACATTGCAAAAAAATATTTTGAAAAAGCAGGACTGATGGATAAGACAGAAGTAGTAATTTCTCCCGCACTGGAAAAAATGAAAGAGTTCGTTTCAGAAAAGAGAAAGTTTGATTTCATTTTCATTGATGCAAATAAAACAAACTATCCCGATTATTTTGAAGAAGCCGTAAATCTTTCGCACCCGGGTACAGTAATTACGCTGGATAACATGCTTAAAGGTGGTAGAGTGATTGAAGATGCCGGAGAGGATGAGGATCTGCGTTCAATACAGCTGACGAATGACATTATTGCCAGAGATAAGCGGGTTGATTCTTTGCTGGTGACAATAGGAGACGGTCTGACGATGGCAATCGTTAAGTAAATTAATCTTTGAAAGTATTTCAGACCCGGCATCTGCCGGGTTTTTTATTTACTAACTAAATTGTAAAAATGAAATGAAGACACGCAAACAGAACTGAGACGCCCGATAAACGCATTTGTAACTTTGAACCATTGCTGTCCAAAATGTTTTTTTAAAAATTAAATAACATTAAAATTCAATCTGTTTCGATAACCTTATTGGAGTAATATCGAATCTATTTAAAAAAACCCCCTAATCCATCTTAATTTTATACTGATGCAGTTCAAAATAAATTTATGTTAATTCTATTTAAAAATTAGTGATAATAATTTTAATTCGTGATCATTCGTGAAATTCGTGGCAAGCTTTTTCTTTATTTTTTACGGATGTGACTTTGAAACCGGATTTTTGTCTGTGATCAAAATTTAATATAATAGATTAGTTTTATTATTATTTTATTTTTGCTATCTTTGAGAGGAAAATAAAATGAAAGGAAGGTGTCTGTGAATAATTTTATGAAAATGATTTCTTTTACCAAGAGTGAGACAAGAGTAATTTTATTTATCATTTCAGTATTAATAACAGGGTTTTCAATAAAGTATTACAAGCAGGTTATCAGCAGCGATTCTTCAGCTCTTTTTGATTACACAAAATCAGACAGGGAGTTTAAAGAAAAATCAAAGTATGCAGATAAAAAATTAACAGCTGCCGGATGGGATACATTAAAAAATAATTCAGAACAATTATCCGGTTATATCAAAGCTTCCGAAGATTCTTTAAATTCAGAATCAAAGGTTTTAAAAGAAAAAGGTCTGAATGAATATTCAGGAGCAGTATTAAACATAAACACCGCCGGAAAAAATGATTTTGTGGATCTGCCCGGAATAGGGGAGTCTATAGCTGAAAAGATAATTACTTACCGGGAAGAAAAGAAGGGTTTCAGGAAAATTGAAGATCTGATGAATGTAAAAGGAATAGGGAAGAAGAAATTCGAAAAAATAAAAACTTATATTAAAGCTGAATAAATTTTCTTTTATTGGTTAATTTAAATTTAGAATTCTCGGGAAATATTTTACGTGTCTTGCGGTTAGATCAATCCAAAGAGATAGACCTGAAAGAAGAGATCAGATTAAGCTTTAATAGAAATGATGATTTTCATTTAAAGAAAAACAAGGATGCATTTGTTGAAGAGTTTGAAGAATGCATGAGTAAAATATCAAAAGCTGAGGGTGAAGGGATTCAAAAAGCCGGAATTCTCATAGGGACGGAACAAACCTTTCTTAATGTAACTCCTGTCGATTTTAATGAAGACAGCAGCTCCATTTCATCGCATATTTTATGGGAGCTTTCAAATTACTTTCCTGAAACTTACAAAAATTTTAACATAAAGTATTACCGGCTTAATAATAATTATCCGGGCGAAAATATCGATGATATCCTGTTAATAGCAGTAAATAAAAATAAGCTTGAATTCATAAAAAACCTGTGCAGCGGAAGCGGCATAAAAATTTTAAATGTTGAGATAGATCATTTCGCCGTTGAAAAATGCCTGAAAGAAATCTACCCGGATGAAAATAAAAATCATACTATGTTAGTCATTGGATGCAGGGACGGAAGATTCGATTACAGCCTGATTGAAAATGAGCTGTTAAAGTATTACAGCTACGACATTTTTGAAAGAGCTGATTTTAAAAATCTGCTTATCAGCCAGATCAATACATTTAACTCGTCATTGTTTAACATTGAAAAAATATTTCTTTACGGTGATGAGAATACAATAAAGACCAATAATTTTTTGAAAGAGCAGTTTCAGTTTATGCCCGTTACCATAGTTAGTCCTGAAGGTAATGAAGCAGATTCAAAATTTGCACCTTTGTACGGACTTGCATTGAAAAATCTCGCATAATAAAAATGAGGATCATCACGGGAAATTACAAAGGGAGAATTTTAAAATCTCCGGATTCAAATAAAGTAAGACCGACTTCAGACAGGGCAAAGGAATCATTGTTTAATGTTTTAAACAACATAGTTGATTTTGAAGAGATGACAGTTCTTGATCTGTTTTGCGGAACCGGAAGCTTAGGTCTTGAGTGCATTTCTCGCGGTGCCCGGAGGTGTTACTTTGTAGATAATGATGTGAATGCTGTCCGGAAAAATATTGATATACTGAAGCTGAAAGATGAATGTGAAGTATTAAGATCCGAAGTTCTGAATTTTTTAAATAGATTTAACCGGTCTGATATTGATATTGTATTCTGTGATCCGCCTTATGACTATGAGCGCTATTCGGAATTAATAGAAAAAATTTCTTTGATGAAAACGATTTTAGTTTTAGAACATTCCGGGAAATTCAAGCTTAATGATAAATTTGAAGAATATGTTATTTTAAAAAAGAAAACCGGAACAGTTAATTTTACTTTTTTTGATTTTAAATAAAAAATTTCATGAAAAAAATTATTGCCATATATCCCGGCACATTTGACCCTGTCACTAACGGACATCTCGACATTATAGAAAGGGCATGTGAGCTGTTTGAAAAAATAATTGTGACAATTGCCGTAAATCCCGGCAAAGCTCCTTTATTCACTGAAGAAGAAAGGAAGGATCTCATATTAAAAGTTACAGGTCATTTGAAAAATGTCGAGGTAGATTCTTTTAAAGGACTGCTGGTAAAATATGCAGAAAGTAAAAATGCAGGGGTTATTATCAGAGGTTTGCGGGCGATTTCGGATTTTGATTATGAATTTCAGCTTGCCCTTACAAATAAAAAACTTAACGCAGGCATAAATACGGTATTCATGATGCCTAATGAAAAATACTCTTATCTTAATTCATCTTTAGTCAGGGAGCTTGCTTCCTATGATGCTAACATAAAAGAATTTATACCGGAATATGTTTTGGAAAAGCTGAAAGAAAAATTCCGGAAATAAAGTTGTCTAGTTCTGGAAAACTGTTGAAAGATCGGTGTCTTTATATTTATTCTGTGTAAAGAAATTTAACATCTCAGCAAAATCTTCCGCTCCTATAAATCCTGAAAGATTGGAAGTTACATCTCCGTTATATTTAAAACTTATAACACTACCGTCAGAATTCATTATAACAAATGTAGGATAACCAGTCCCTCCGAATTTTTTTGCAAGTGCATCAGAAGTATATTCTTTACCCTCATATTTATATTTATCCGGACCATCAGCATTTAGTTTTATGAAAACAAAATTAGACAAGGCAGACTTTACTTTATCAGAAGTGAAAACCTCCGACTCCATCTTTTTACTCCAGCTGTCCGAAGCTGAATAGATATCAAGAAATATTTTTTGCCGCCGGACTTTGCGGCATTAAGACCGTCGTTGAAGCTGTAGGAAGTTTGGCTGTAAGAATTAGAAGCTAAGAATAAAAACAGTATTGCTGCAGTTAAGAAATTTCGGGTTTTCATTTTTGATTTATTTATTATTAAGTTAGCTTTTAAATGAACAATTAAAAATACATAATAATTCTTAACTTCAAAACTTAATTATTTATGAAAACAGAGCCTGTTTCTAAATATAATATTTTTCCATTCTGAGAGTTGTGCAGCAATGATCATTCCAAGTTCTGAAGTACGCCCTGGGAAAGAAGGATCAGTATGATTATTCCCAGTGCGATACGGTAAATTATAAATATCAGATTACTTTTTGTTTTGAGGTAGGAAATTAAAAATGCGATCGAAAAGTACCCGACTACGCCGGATACGACTGTAGCAACGGTCAGACTCAGGAAGTTCTCATTAAGCAAAATGTCTCTTTCCTTGTAAAGTTCGTAAAGCCCGCTTAATCCGATTGCAGGTATGCTGAGAAGAAAAGAGTATCTCGCGGCGACATCTCTTCTTAAATTCCTGAATAATCCGGCTGTAATAGTCACACCGCTTCTCGAGCTTCCGGGAATTAACGCCAATGCCTGTGCCAGCCCGATAATCACACCGTCTTTGATTGTAATCTCGGAAAAATCCTTGTTCTTCGTACTTACTTTTTCAGCTATGTAAAGTACTACGGCAAGCAATATCAATGCAGCGCTGATCACATATAAGCCTCTTGCTTCACCTTCTATGAATCTTTTGAACAAAAGTCCGCATACAGATATTGGAATTGTGCCGACTATGATTAAAATGAAAATTCTTGAATCGTAATTGAACAGAAAATCTTTTTTCTTTAATGCCCTGATGAATCCGTTTGTAAGAGAGGAAATGTCTTTTTTGAAATAAATCAAAGTAGCTATAAGCGTACCGATTTGCATGACAGCTGTATAGGCAGCTCCTATGTCTTTCCATCCTAATAATGCGGGGATGATCCTCAGATGCGCAGTACTGCTGACGGGTATGAATTCAGTGGAGCCCTGTATTATGCCGAGAACTATTGCTTTGAATATTTCGTCCAAAAAAATAAGTTTGCTCTGTTTGAAATTTCTAAAATTTTTATACGTCAAGATTAGCATACTTTGCATTCTCTTCTATGAATTTTCTTCTCGGCTCTACCTCTTCACCCATCAATATTCTGAAAATCTTATCCGCGGCAATTGCATTCTCATTCGTCACAAGGACGATAGTTCTCGTTTCAGGATTCATTGTAGTGCTCCAAAGCTGTTCGGGATTCATTTCACCAAGGCCTTTGAATCGTGAAATGTTCACGCCTTTCGAATTAATGCTTTCACCCTGTTCACCGTTTTCAATCACGATCTCGCTTTTATCAACTTTCATTGATTTCAGGATCTCATCCCGTTCAGCATCATTATAAGCATAAAATTCATTCTTCCCTTTTTTGATCTTATATAAAGGCGGCTGCGCAATATATAATCTTTCGGTTTCTACTATTTCTTTCATATGTCTGTAAAAAAAAGTAAGCAGTAATGTTCTTATGTGTGAACCGTCAACGTCGGCGTCGCACATTAAAATTATCTTATCGTATCTGATCTTGCTTTCATCAAACTCATCGGAGTTGCCGAGTCCCGCTCCGATAGCAGTGACTATCGATCGAATTGCCTCGTTCTCGAGTATTCTGTTAATTCTTGCTTTCTCGACATTCAGGATCTTTCCGCGCAAAGGAAGTATCGCCTGGAATCTCCTGTCTCTTCCCTGTTTTGCTGAACCGCCTGCGGAATCTCCTTCAACTAAATAAAGCTCACATTGAGAGGGATCCTTGATCGAGCAGTCGGCAAGCTTTCCCGGTAGTCCGCCAAGATCCAATGCATTCTTTCTTCTTGTAAGATCTCTCGCCTGGCGCGCAGCTAATCTTGCTTCAGCAGCAACCACGCACTTTTCAATTATCTTTTTGCAATCGAAGGCGTTTCCTCAAGAAAATTACTGAGAGTTTCACCTACAATGGATTGAACAATGCCCTTTACTTCACTATTGCCTAGCTTTGTTTTTGTCTGACCTTCAAATTGAGGTTCAGGAACTTTGATACTCAGTACGCAGGTAAGTCCCTCCCTGAAGTCATCTCCTGTAAGAGTGATCTTATCGCTTTTAATGAGATTGTTCTTAGTTGCATAATTGTTTAAAGTTCTCGTGAGAGCGGCTTTAAATCCTTCCAGATGCGTTCCGCCTTCGTGAGTGTTAATGTTATTCACAAAAGTGTAAGTGTTGTCATTGTAAGATTCATTGTACTGGAATGCAACTTCCACCTGCACGTTTTCTCTGTCTCCGCTGATATAAATTGGTTTCCCCATTATGGATTTCTCAGACTCATCAAGATATTTTACAAAGTCCACAATCCCGCCTTTGTAATGAAATTCCTCATCCTTGCTTGAATCTCTTTCATCTTTCAAAACTATTGTCAGATCCTTATTCAGATATGCAAGCTCACGCAACCTTTCTTCAAGAGTCTCAAACTTGAAATTTATGTTCTTGAATATTTCTCCGTCAGGATAAAAAGTAACTTTTGTCCCTGTCTTCTTTGCATTACCGATGACCTTTACTTTAGCTTCGGGAACTCCTCTTTTGTATTTCTGATAATAAACTTTGCCATCCCTGACTACTTCAGCCTCAAGATATTCGCTCAGTGCATTTACGACGGATACACCAACCCCGTGCAGACCTCCGGAAACTTTATAGCTGTCCCTGTTAAACTTGCCTCCTGCATTCAGCTGTGTCATCACAACTTCAAGTGCGGAAATTTTTTCAGTCGGATGAACTTCGGTAGGAATTCCTCTTCCGTTATCAGTTACTGTCACAGAACCATTCTTGTTTACCGTCATCGTAATCTTATCCGCATATCCTGCAAGCGCTTCATCAATTGCGTTATCAATCACTTCATAAACAAGATGGTGAAGACCTCTGGACGAGATATCACCTATATACATTGCAGGTCTCTTTCTTACGTGTTCAAGTCCTTTCAGAACCTGTATGTCACCGGCTTCATATGTTGGATCTGCCCCGTTTTTACCTTTTGCCATAATGTTTTAAAATTATTTTAAATGAATATTATGTCTTTTATTAATTTCTTCTTTAATTTTTGGTTTAGTTTTTCTATGATCTCTGTTTTGTTCAGAGAAAGCTCATATCTCCATGCAGCATTTTCGACTCTTACAAATAATTTATTTTTTCTCAGCTCCTGAGGCGAAGAATATTTTGCTATTGCTTCCCCGACGCAGTCACTCCACACGTTCAGTATCTGCAGCTCCTGCATTCGCGCATCAAGCCCGATATAGGTCATAAAATTATCAAGCTCGCTTTTTAAGCAGACAGTCTTGTTGAACCTTGTTCTTGTTTCTATGCTTTTCAATTTAGTAATTTACCCAGTTCAATTTCAAAAACCGATATTTCTTTTGGTGTATAAAATTCTTTAAGATTTTCCGAATAGGATTTATCGGTGGTCGTTAAAAATATTTGTCCGTAATCTTTTAAATGAGAAATGATACTTGATACACGGCTTTCGTCAAGTTCGGAGAGAACATCATCCAAAAGCAAAACAGGGCTCGTAAATTTTTTATCTTTCAGATAATCATACTCAGACAATTTAAGCGCAACTAAAAAAGTCTTATGCTCTCCCTGTGATGCAAAATTCTTCAGTTCAAATGGCGAATTGTTCTCGGTCTCATTTTTCTGCAATTTAAAAATATAATCATCTCTGTGCGGACCCGCTAAAGACACAGCTCTTTTGATCTCTTCACCTGTCTTGCTGTAAATACTCTCTTCTGTTTTTTTCCTCACAAAATTTAAATCCGGGTTTTTGCCTTCCGGATCTGTTTCTCCCAGGGCTTCTGAGAAATAACTTATTGATGCTTCATGATCCTGAACATTCAGCATTGAAAAACTTCTTTTAAAAAAACTTTCAAACTCCGTTAAAAAATTTAATCTTTTGAAAATGATATTTGACGAAACATCAATGAGTTTTTCATTATATGAATTAATCAGATTTCTGAATTCACTGTCGGAATATTTTCTATGCACAGTATAATTCTTCAATAAAGCATTCTTCTGTTTAAGGATTTTTGCAAGCTCTTTAAGATAATCAAGATACAGCCGGCTTGATTGTGAGATCAGTATATCAAAGAACTTTCTTCTCTCGGATGGATTTCCCTGTGTTATATTCAGACTTTTAGGTGAAAGAAATACAATCGGAAATCTGCCGAATATTTCAGATGAAAAAGCGGAAACCTTTTCTTTGTTCTTATGAATTGATTTGGTCTTTGTGCTTAAATTATAGCTGACAACTATCTTGTCTTTATTCTCAAGGTCATTCTCAAACCCCGATTCTATAAAAAACTCATCTTCGCCAAACTTCACGCAGTCCGATTCTGCCGAGCCTAAAAAACTCTTTCCGAATGCAGCATATGAAACCGCCTCGAGAATATTTGTTTTCCCGTGACCGTTATTTCCGTATATGAAATTGAATTTGTCATTAAAAAAAAATTCCTGTTCAGAATAATTTCTGTAATTTTTTAATACTATCTTCTTTAAAATCATAATAAATATTTGCCCGTATCTTCATTTTTTAATGTACAGAAAAGATTGAATGGAAGGATTAAATTTTCAATCGTGAATCGTGAATCGTTAATTGTGAATCGTTAATCGTGAATCGTGAATTGTGAATCGTGAAACTCAAACATTAAATCTAAACTTATAAATATGTATTCGGTAAATCTGTAATTTGTAATCTGTAATCTGTAATTCGTAACTCGTACTTCGTAACTCGTAATTCGTAACTCCTAAATTAAATCACCCTACTCTCACCGGCATTATCAGTTCAATAAAATTCTCGTTAGGCAGCTGCTCTGAAGGTGTCGTAATTGCTGCTTTCGAAGGACTCCCGAAACTGATATTTATTTCTTCAGTCTCCATCTGTGAAACTGCATCAAGTAAATATCCTGCATTGAATGCTATCAAAAATGGCGTCTTTTCAAAATCTTCATCACCGCTGTTGCTGACGAAATTGCTTGAAATGGTTTCTTCTCCCTCAGAACCAATTTCAGGATTGTCGGCTTTTATCATTATCGAGTCATTTGTCATCTCAAGTCTTACACGCTTTGTGATCACATCTGCAAATATTAAAGCTCTCCTCAGAGAGTTTGATAATTCTTCCTTGCTTATCTTTAAGATCTTGTCGTTATCACCCGGTATCACATTTTCATAACTCGGAAAAGTGTCGTCAATCAGCTTGGAATAAATTTCTATATCTTCAAAGGAAACTTTCAGATCATTTTCGTCAAATTCAACCACCGAATCATTGCCGTTATTTAATCTTAAGATCAGGTTGCTTGTCTTCAGAGGAATAATGATCTTTTCTTCTACATCCGCCTTTAGCTTGAAATCATCTTTAATTATCTTTCCAAGTCTGAATCCGTCGGTAGCTACAAATTTCAGTTCATTCTTTTTTACATCAAGCAATACCCCCGACATGTTTCTTCTCAGCTCATCTGTATTGACTGCATGAATGACTTTGGATAAACATCTTCTTAGTGTATGACCGTCAAATTCAAGCTTATGCATATCACTCTTTTCTTCAGGTACGGGAAAATCATCAGCCGGCTCTCCACCTATTGTATATTTTCCGTTAGATGTCTTGATAGTAACACGGTTTTTATCATTCACATCAAGATCCAGTTTAGCAGAAGTCAGAGTCCGTGAAATTTCCAGCAATTTTTTTGCAGGTATTGCGACCTTTCCATCTTTTTCCCGTCAACTTCTATTGTTGTACGTATAAAAATTTCAAGATCAGAAGCTAAAAGTTTCAGCTCATTGCCTTTTAATTCAAACAAAATGTTATCAAGAATCGGTAGTGGGGATCTGGTAGGAATTACTGAATTAAGCTTTGTAAGATAATCTACAAGTTTATCACCTTTAACTGAAAATTTCATTTGCGGTTAAATTTGTTTTAATTTTATTGAAAAATACATATTTAATCGCCTATTTTCAATTCAGTGCATTGGTTGATTAGTTAATTAACCAATCAACCAATCAACCATTTCTTAAGAATCTCTGCTTCACGGTCTGCTTTTAATCCGGTTTTCAAAGTATAATCTTTTCTCGACTTGTCAAATTTAAGTGTGTCTCTCAACGTTTCTTCAAGTGGTCTGAATTTCAATCCGTCTTTGATTGCTTTGCTGATATCAACATTATTTACTCCCTGTTCTTCCTTAGGAACCCACAGAGGAAGCTCAGTCCATGGCGCAACATTCTCATCCAGAATAAATTTTTCATCTACCCAAACTAATTCAGAATCCTTCTCGGAAACTTTCTGACACGATTTCATAAACTCTTCCATCGTAAGCGGATAATCAGGACCGGTTGCATTATAAAGTCCGGATTTTTTTTCTTCTGACATTTTTATTATCCAGTCTGCAAGATCTTTTACATCTACAAACTGAGTGTGATAGTTTTTTGATTCCGGTACTAAAACTTTCCCTCCCTGATTTATTCTGTGTATCCAGTATGTGAATCTGTCTGACCAGTCATTTTCACCTACAATAAGCCCCGGTCTTATGTTCAATGCTCTCTCACCAAAAACTTCACTCACAGCATTTTCGCACAATACTTTCAGAGCTCCGTAATTTTCCATTGTCATTACTTCAGTATTGCCATCAGTAAGAACCCCTGTCTCTGCAGATTCATTCATCCCATTCTTTGAAAAATCTTTATAGGCGGATATACTTGATATAAATGTATAATGTCCCGAGTCTTTCAGTATTTCAGCAGAATTTCTGACATTTCCCGGAAGATGACCGCTGGTATCAATCACCGCGTCAAATGTTCTTCCTTTCAGTGCTTCTAAATCTCCTGCCCTGTCTCCGATCAGTTTTTCTACATCAGGAAATATATCAGGATTACGTTTGCCGCGGTTAAAGATTGTGACGTTATGATTTCTTTTAAGTGCTGAGTTTACGAGTTGAATGCCGAGAAAGACTGTACCTCCTAAGATCAGAATGTTCATTTTTGTAAAGTTTAAGATTTGTAAATGAATTTACTTACGATGTGAAAGTTGAAATGTTAGAATAAAAAGTTCTTTGTTAAATCAAATCATAGTTATTAAATTGTTTTAAAGTATTAATTAATATAAAATAATGAAAGCAAAAAAAGTAAGCGATCTTACTATTGATCAACTTAAAAAAATCATTGACGAATTGGTTAAACAGAATTTAGAAGACTTTGTTGAAGATATCGAAGCTATATCAAGCAAGAGATTCATTAAATCGATTGATAAATCAAGAAAAGAATATAAAGAGGGGAAGTTCAAATCATTTGAAGAAGTTTTTGTATAAAATTTAATTTAATAACTCTGGAAATAACATCAGTACAAGTTTTCATTTTAAAGTTGCAAGAATATGGAGAATTACTGGTGAAAAGAATCACTTACACATCTCACTTGTTTATTCAGCTTTTGAATTTAGATGTGCTCTAATTATCATAATCTTTTTAAAAATATAAAACAAAACAATACCCAATGGACAGCGACCCGAAATATGAAGAAGCAAGAAAAAGAGTAAAAGCTTTAAAAGGATTTTATTATAATCTCTTTATGTATGTAGTTGTTAATATTTCCCTTTTAATTATAAATTTGCTTACATCTCCTGAACGCCTTTGGTTTTTTTGGGTACTGATAGGGTGGGGAATAGGGATAATATTCCAGGCATTTTCCGTTTTCGGAAAAAATGCTGTGTTCGGTTCTGAATGGGAAGAGAAAAAAATTAAAGAATATATGGAAAAAAAATAAGTATTATTTTTTGAGACTACAGGAAAAATATATTTTCTGAGGTTTTCTTTCCATTACGCTCCTGTCCGAAATCCATTTTGAATTATTTTCGCTGATTGGATTCCCGATAAAAGCATTCGGGAATGACAATATTAGATTTTTAGAGTTTGCAAATAACCAATTAACCAATTAACTAATTCGTAAATATCTCCCCGAAAAAAATCTTCATCGCTTCCCATGATCGCTTATCAGCCTTTTCATTATATGCCGAACCTTTAGAAATATCACTGCCCGCACTTTCCATTGTAAAGCTGTGAACCGCTCCGCTGTATTCTGTCAAAACATAATCTACTTTTGCATCTTCCATTTCTCTTTTTAAAAGCTGTCACATCTGCATCAGGTACATAAGTATCAATTGCTCCGTGCTGTACCAGTACTCTGCATTTAATATTTTTTGCATCTTCCGGATTTGTAGTCTTCAGACCTCCGTGAAAACTTATGACCCCTTTGATATCCGCTCCGCTTCTTGCAAGCTCAAGCACGCCGCTTCCTCCGAAACAATATCCAATAGCAGCAATATTATTTACATCTACCAGCGGCTGCATCTTTAATTCATTCAAACCCGCAATCAGTCTTTCCCTGTAAAGATTTACATCACCGTAAAATTTACCCGCCTGTTGCCCTGCTTCTTCCGGTGTAGAAGGTCTCACGTCTTTACCGTAAACATCAACTGCCAGTGCTACATAACCAAGCTCGGCAAGCTGCCTTGCACGCATCTTTTCATAGTCGGATAATCCTTTCCACTGATGAACTATAAGTATTCCGGGCCGTTTATTCTGATTGCTGTTATCATAAGAGATGTAACCCTGCAGAGTTACATCTCCGATTTTATATTCAACATCTGATGAGATGATCTCCGATTTTGCATTCATGGTAAAAATTAAAAATAATATTATTGCTGAAAAAAATTTCATTGCCTGTCTCCTGTTTTGTTTTTATAATAATAATTAAAATGAAAATTATTTGTAACTGAAAAAGCTGTGTGAGAATATCAACACACAAATTCCATTTCTCACTGACACGAAAAGAAATAATATCAAAAAGCTGATTTTTTGCAAATTATTAAGGTGCAAAATGATTTGTTGGTATCAACGTGCGATGCGTTGGTACCAACATATGATGCTTTGGTACTTTTCTAAGCCGCGACTGTACATCAGAACGGTGCGTTGGTACCAACCTGTGGTGCGTTGGTACAGTTTTGTCACGCTGATGTACATCCTGCGATGCGTTGGTACCAACGTGCGGTTCGTTGGTACAGTTTTGTCTCGCTGATGTACATTCCCGCGATGCGTTGGTACCAACGTGCGGTGCGTTGGTACAGTTTTATCGCGCGACTGTACATCAGAGCGATGCGTTGGTACCAACGTGCGGTGCGTTGGTACAGTTTTATCGCGCGACTATACATCAGAGCGGTGCGTTGGTACCAACGTATGGTGCGTTTGTACAGTTTTATCACGCGGATGTACCAACGAATCATAAAAAAGTTTACTTTTATGACAGTAAGAAATCTCAAATATGTTTATTGGGTCCAACATGTCTTTGAAAGAAACTTATTTAAAGAATATCGTGATCTATCTTTGATCCATAAGTATAGTAATTTGTTTCAGGTGTGACAATAACTTTATAATAGGTTACTGAGTCCCCTGTGTTTTTCTAACCGCCGTAAGGAAATATTTATTATATCAGGGAAAACTTACCCCCGCATATCTAGTAAACTGCTTTTAAGTACCTTATCTAATGAAAAATATTTTCAAAATAAATGTTTGACGTATGTGTTCTAATTTCATATTTATTTTATGAATAAATTATTATTATAAACTCAAATCCCCGGTCATGAATTATAATGCAGGTGAAAACCGGTTTACCCAATTGGAAGAAGAAAAAGAGGAAAGAAATAAAATTCTATCTTCTTTTTTTTACAGTGGGTGCTTTATAATAATTCTATGGTTAATACAATTCATTCAATGGGCAGCCGATATGGATATTTCAGTGTACGGAGTCTTACCCAGAAAAAAAGAAGGGCTCATTGGAATTCTCACTGCTCCGTTAATACATGCTGACTTTTCCCACCTTATCTCAAATTCCGTAACATTATTCATGTTGTTGTTTGGGATATTATATTTCTACAGAACTTCCGCCGTGAAAGTTTTTTTTATAATTTACATCATGGATGGATTCTTTGTATGGCTTTTAGCAAGAGAATCCTACCATATCGGTGCAAGCGGGCTTGTATATGGATTTGCAAGCTTCTTGTTTTTCAGCGGATTATTCAGAAAAGACAAAAGATCAGTAGCGCTTTCACTGCTGATAGTTTTTCTTTACGGAGGAATGGTTTGGGGAGTTCTTCCGACAGATCCGAAGATCTCATTTGAATCACATTTGTTCGGTGCAGTGATCGGGGTCATATGTGCATTCATTTTCCGGAAGAACGATCCTCCCCCGCTTTATGACTGGGAAGAAGAAGATTACGAGGATGAAATTGAAGATGATACAGATCCTGATGAAGTGGAGATTGAAGATGATGCCGAGCCGGATGACTTCAGGAGAAATTAAACGTGAGACGCGAGACGTGAGACGTGAGACAACTTTAACACTTAACTTTCAATAAATTAGAGATTGACAAAAACAGTTTTAATTACAGGAGCTACGACAGGGATCGGATATGAACTGGCAAAACTTTTCGCAAAAGACAAATATGATCTTGTAATCATTGCCCGTAACGGATCAAAACTTAAAGAGGTGTCGGATGAATTAGTGAAAGACTTTCGGGTTAATGTAAAATCAATTTCAAAAGACCTTTCAAAAACTTTATCAGCTGAAGAAATTTACCAAGAGCTAAATAAAGAAAACATAAATATTGATGTACTGATCAACAATGCAGGTTTCGGAAGTCTCGGCGCATTTTCTGAATCCGATCTGAGCAATGATCTCGAAATGATTCAGTTGAATATAACTTCACTTGTTGTTCTGACTAAACTTTTTATGAGTGACATGATCAGGAATAATTCTGGGAAGATCATGAATGTTGCTTCAACTGCGGCATTCCAGCCCGGTCCATTTATGGCTATCTATTACGCAACGAAAAGTTTTGTACTGCATTTTTCCGAAGCAATCGCCGAAGAATTAACAGATACACAGATTACAGTGACAGCACTTTGCCCCGGTCCGGTAATAACCGAGTTTCAAAACCGCGCAGGAATTCAAAATACAAAACTGGTGAATCGGAAAATTTCCGGACTGATGAGCGCTGAAGAAGTTGCAGAGATAGGATTTAAAGGATTAATGAAAGGAAAGAGAATTGTGATCCCCGGTATCATAAATAAAGTTATTCCATTACTTGTCAGATTAAGTCCGAGAAAGTTTGTTGCAAAAGTTGCCGGTTCACTGCATAAAGAATAAATTTATTCTACCAGTTCATCCTTTTTCTTAATTCATCAATATGAGCGTAGTGATGTCTACCATGCCATGAATACATTGCTGCGATCTCATCCAGAGAAAATTCTTTCCCGTGTTCGGGATGAAAAAATGTTTTCTCAAAATCTTTTTTGCCCATTGACCTGAGTAAATTCACCCACCGTTTATGAAGCGAATCCAGTAAGTCCAGAGAAACATTCACGGGCGTTGATTTGTAGTCATCAAGCTCAGCCCACTTATCCTCAAAGTAAGGTTTTATCGTTGGCATATCTTCTGTCAATGCAAGCTTGAATCTGATAAGAGCATTCATATGGCTGTCAGCAATATGGTGAATTACCTGTCTGACAGTCCACCCTTTTTTTCTGTACGGAGTTTCAAGCTGCGAATCAGTGAAGCCGGCTACCAGTTTCCGCAGATCTTCCGGAAACTTTTCAATGTCTGAAATGTAATTCTGCAGATCATCTTCTGTTATTGTCTCCGGGGTAACAAAAGCTCCTATCGGATAACGCTGCTTTTCCGCTTCTTTGGTTTCCATTTTAGAAAATTAAAATTAAAAAATTGTTTCTTAGAAACTCACACAAGTAAATGCTTTTGCATTAAACTTTACATTCACTTAAAAACACTCTTATTTATTTCAACTTTTTTTAAAAATTTATTGAGATCATTTCTGTTTTCAAATACTAACAGCTGCTTTGTGTTTTTATATTCTTTTAACATCTCCTGAAGTTCAGGCTCGTATTGTTTATAAACTTTCCACATGGCTTTAACCATTTTAACTGTTTTGTTTAAAATCGGACTATTGTCAGGATCATATGGATTCTGTTTGTATGAATATTTGATGTGACGGATCAATGCATACCAGTAACAAACAAAAATGGAGTACTTCAGATATATAATTATTGTTGAAGCTTCAAGACGAATCCTTAATGTCGAATGATATGACCATCCTTCTACGAGCCAGTTCTCTTTTGAAATTATTCCGTTTAGATTTTTTCGAAATTCATCTTCATCAACTCTTATCCATCCCGGTTTGAATGTCATCTTATCCAGATGAGTAACCTCCAGATTCAGAATTTTACCAAGCTTTTCCCCGAGAGTTGATTTGCCCGTACCTCCGTTGCCGATGATTATGATGCGGGTCATGACTTCAGTGTAAATTATAAATTTTTCATACGTTAAGCTATTAAGGAAAGTTCATTACAATTTGGTAATCCTAATAAATAAGCGAAAGGGGAGAATGACCGAACTTTGTCCACAGAGAAGATATGCTTTTTCCGGTTCTCCCTTATAATAAAGTGACAAACCAAGATTGCACAGCAAATATGCTATTAGGAAAAAGGCTTTATAGTTTTTAAGCATAATATATAGGGACAGAAAAACTTGATCTGATCCTAACCATTTAGAAGTTATAGATTAAGTTTATCCGGGGATTGTCTGGTGTCGAATAGAAATAATACTTTTATTGATCTTTTTGAGAACTCTATTTCGTAAGCCATTTTTTTACCTTATCCTTAACTTCTTCATACGTGAATATCCTACCTTCTTCAACATCTCTTAAACATTCATCAATTCCATTTTTTTCTTCATCACTAAGTTCATCCCACCAATCTTTTCTATCGGTGGAATTCTCTCTCAGCAATTCTATATCTTCGATAATGGATTCATCCTCTAATTTTTGAAATCCAATCTATTAAATTTTGTTTTTCGGTTTGTAAGTCCATAATTATTTTCTTAATGTATCACCAATGTATTTAATAAATAATTATTTCTTCACACCTCAAACTCCTGTCCCTTCACAGGTATTTCAATGTCTTTGAAATTCATACTACGCAAGCCGTCTTTAAAAGCTTCCTGCTGGTCAATTTCACCGTGAACAAGAAATATTTTCTGCAGCTGATTCCTGTCGAACTGATTGAAGTAAGCCAGCAGTTCATCCCTGTCGGCGTGTGCCGAGAAAGAATTCAGTACAACAATTTTTGAATGAACATAATATTCGTCACCGAAAATTTTTATAACAGCATTTTCTACATCACGCGCTTCCACCAATCTTCTCCCAGAGTGTGCTCAGCCATGAACCCGACTATCAAAACAGTTGAATTCGGATCTTCGATATTGTTTTTCAAATGATGAAGCACTCTGCCCGATTCAGCCATTCCGGAAGCTGAGATGATTATGCAGCATTCATTGAAAAAGTTTAAAGCTTTTGAATCTTCGACGTCCTGAATGTAACGTAAATTCGGAAGCTCGAAAACTTCCTTGCCGTTAAGGATCATATCAGAAAATTCCTTGTCATAACATTCGGGATGCAGCTTAAATATATCTGTCGCTTTTGTAGAAAGCGGGCTGTCTATGAACACGGGGATTCTCGGAATTACTTCTTTGTCAAATAGTTTGGAAAGTGAATAGATAACTTCCTGCGTCCGTCCGACACTGAAAGCCGGAATAATTATTTTACCACCGCGTGATATTGCTTCTTTAAGTACAGCTGCAAGCTGATCGTCCATCATGTTTGACTTATCATGATTTCTTCCCCCGTAAGTAGATTCTGAAATAATAAAATCAACATTACCTATGAACTCCGGATCTCTCAAAATAGGCAATCCGGGTCTTCCGATATCACCGGAAAAAGCAAACTTAAATTTCCTGCCTTTCTCATCAATTGTCAAAACCATCATAGCAGAGCCGAGGATGTGTCCGGCATCATAGTATTCAACTGAAACACATTCGTTAAGTCCGTCGATGCAGAAACTTTTTCTGTAAGAAACGGTCTTGAAATTTGAAAGCACTCTTCTGGCGTCTTCAATTTTGTATAAAGGTTTGAAGGGAGGTAGATTCTTTTTCGCTCTTCTTTTATTTACATACTGTGTATCCTTTTCCTGAATGTGAGCACTGTCAAGAAGCATTATCGAACAAAGATCGCGTGTTGCCGTCGTGCTGTATATGTCTCCGTCAAATCCTTTCGCATAAAGCGAAGGAAGATTCCCCGAATGATCAATGTGAGCGTGTGAAAGAACTACGCAGTGAAGTTCCTTCGGGTCAAATAGAAAACTTCGGTTAATGTCATAAGCTTCTTCTCTTTTTCCCTGATACAGTCCGCAGTCCAGAAGAATTTTCTTGCCGTTAAGTTCGAGTAAATGCTGTGAACCTGTGACGGTTCTGTCAGCTCCGCAGAATTTTATTTTCATATATAAAAAGTTAAAAGTTAAAAGTTGAAAGTTAAAAGTTGAAAATTAACTGCTAACTGCTAATTGTTGAATTTATGTTTTGTCACATAAGGATTATCTTTAATAAAAAACCTGTAAGGAAGATCCACACCAACATTTAGACCAATTCTTTTCGTTACGACGATATTAAATTTTTCCTTTTCAGAAGGTTTTGAAATAAAAATATTTTTTCCGGTTGTTAAATCTTCACCGTACAGAGATTTATCTATGTTTAAGGAAAGACAGAGTTTCGCCGGTCCGTTTGCCAGCTCATGATCATTCTTAACCGGACCTCTGAGTTTTTTCATTTCATTAATTCCTTTGAGCGGCTCTGCAGCTCTTATCAGAACAGCATTGCCAATGCCTTTGTCCTCACAGACGACATTTAAACAATAATAATTTCCGTAGATAAAATAAACATAAACCATTCCGCCGGTCTCATACATGATCTTATTTCTTTCAGTGATCTTCCGGTAAGCGTGACAGGCAGGATCGTGATCGCCGAAGTAAGCTTCAGTTTCAACGATCTTTGCCGTTAAAATTTTCCCACCGGTCTTTCTTACAATTATTTTTCCCAGCAGCTCCTTTGAAACGGTTAATGTATCCTGTAAATAAAATTTTCTTTTAAGCGGTAATGATTTGTCTGCCAAAAGTTTATAAAAAATTAAGTGTAATATAGAAAAAAAAGAATTTATTGAATAGAGAGAAGAGGGATTTGGGTTTTTAGATCTAGGATGGTTGATTTTGGATTTAAAAAGCTGCTCATCCCTGTCTTTTGTTTTGGAGTTTGCCTTCATAAATTTGAACACCTTGATTTTATCAAACTTCCCTTGAATTTTTCAGGTATAATGAGTATTTTAAGTTTGATTTTTAATGAAGATATTAAGTGGTGGGTTGTGAGACCCACTTTTTTTTTATGGAAATAGAACCGGGATTACAATCAATTATAGACGAATATTTCAGTACTTCTGATTACAAGATCGTTGAGACGATATTCAGAGGTGAAAAAGGAACAAAGGTACTTGAAATTTTTGTAGATAACAGAATAGGAATTAACATAGATGAAATCACAAGAATAAACAAGGATCTCAGTTCGCTCATAGATGAAAAGTATGTAATCAATGATATATCTAATTTAGTGGTTTCATCACCGGGAGCCGAAAGACCACTCAGATTTTTGTGGCAACTGGAGAAACATGCAGGAAGAACGCTGGAGATTGAGCTTAATGACAGTGAACATATTGAGGGAAAGCTGCTTGGTATTTCAGAAAATAGCGGAGATGGAAGAATTAAACTTGAAATACCGGTTAAGGAGAAGGGCAAAAAACTCAGTCATACAGAGCGTGAAATAAATTTTAAAGACGTTAAAGAAGTAAAAGTAAAAATAAGTTTTTCAAAAAAATAAAATAATTTAAGAAATAAAATGAAATCAGAAATAGTAGATGCATTCTCGATGATGGCTAAGGAAAAGAATATCGACAGGGATATTCTTTCGAGTGTCATAAAAGATTCTTTTAAAAAGATGATGGAGAAGAAATACGGACTGGAATCAAACTTTGAGATAGTCGTGAACATGGAAAAGGGAGACATAGAAATATTCTTATATAAGACAGTAGTGGATGAAGTAAATGATCCGAATGTTGAAATAGACGTTGAGTCTGCAAAAGAAAAATCGGGAGAAGATTTTGCAGCCGGAGATGAGTATGTAGAGGAAATTCCGACTGAGGAATTCGGAAGAAGGATGGTAATAAATCTAAAGCAGAATCTGAATCAGAAGATCAGAGAGATCGAAAAGGAGATAACTTACAATGCCTATAAAGATCAGGTAGGTGAGATCATAGTCGGTGAAATTTATCAGATAAAACCTACATCCATTCTTCTGATCCATAACGGAAATGAAGTGATATTTCCTAAAGGCGAACAGATCCCTAAAGAGAGATATAAAAAGGGAGATACAACGCGGGCAATTGTAAAAAGCATAGAAAAGAGACAGTCGGGACCTCCGCTTATCATTGTATCGAGAGCGGATGAACAGTTTTTGTATAAATTATTCGAGCTTGAGATCCCTGAAATATATGACGGCATTATTGATATAAGAGGCATTGCAAGAGAGCCGGGCGAAAGAGCAAAGATCGCTGTGACTTCAAATGATGACAGGATAGATGCTGTCGGCGCGTGTGTCGGAATGAAAGGAATAAGGATCCATTCCATAGTCAGGGAATTGAGTAATGAGAACATTGACGTGATAAATTACACAGATGATCCGGCGTTGTATATTTCACGTGCGCTGTCACCTGCGAAACTGAATGATATTTATTTAGACAATGAAAACAAGATAGCAAAGATATATGCTGATGAAGATCAGATTAGTCTTATAATCGGAAAGAGCGGACAGAATATCAAGCTCGCATCAAAGCTGACAGGATTTCAGATAGATGTAGTAAGAGAAACTGAAAAAGAAGCAGCAGAAGATGAAGATATTGAAGATGAAATAAACGGAAACGAAGCTGATGAAGAGACAGAGGAAGTCGAATCTGCTGAAACAGATAATAAGAAGAGTGTTGAATGATGATACATCAGGAAAAATTTAATCAGAAAGAAAATTTTTAGAAAATAAAAAATCGAATGCAGGGAACGGGAGTAACAGCTAAGAAACAAAAAGTAATCGGGATAGTCAGGGATATCAATATTTCAAAGGATGATCTGTTTGATTATCTGAAAACAATTGGTATAGAGGCAACCATTAATACAACTTTGGAGTCGGATGTTGTAGAGAAAGTCTACGGTCATTTTAAAAAAGATCTTGAAAAAGAAGACAAGAGACTGAAGAAGTCAGTTGATTTTGTAAAGATGTATCATGTAGATATTTCTGATGCACAGGAGCAGATCAGGCAGGAAGATGAAAAGAAACAAAAGGCAGAAGATGAGATCAGGCTGAGAAAAGTCTTAGAAGATGAAAATAAAAGAAAAGAAGAAGAGAAGAAACTGCAGGAAGAACAGGCTTATAAGGAACGGGAAAAAAACATAAAGGATCAGAAGGAAAAAGAGAAAGAAAAGAAGGCTGCACAAAGAAGCACTGATGATAAATCAAAAATCAGAGTTAAAAAGGAAAGTGATGAAAAAGAATTAAGGAAAAAAGAAACTGCTTCAGGTATAAAAAAGCCTGTGAGAAAAGAAGATCAGACTGCAGCAAAATCAGATGAGGAGAAGAAAGAAGGCATTACTGAAGGAAAGCAGAATGTTCAGGCATCCCAGAAAGACATAAAAAAACCGCCATATGATCCTTCAAAGCCAAAACCGGCATATGATTCTTCAAAGCCGAGACCGGCATATGATCCTTCAAAACCGCGACCTCCGTATGATCCTTCAAAGCCAAGGCCTCCGTATGATCCTTCAAAACCGCGACCTCCGTATGATAAAAACAGAAAAGGTACTTATGAAAAAATCAGCATTACAGACATTAAGGGAGATAAGAGGAAACCAAAATTACCGGGAGATGCACCGGCAAAACCGGCCGGAGAGGCAGACAAAACCTTTACAAGGGCGAAGCTCCCTACAAGGACAGAAGATAAAAGATTTAAAGATAAAAAAGAAAAGAAGAGACCGGAAACTGAACAGGAGAGAAGACGAAGAGTAAAGTTAGAGAAAGGTCACAGGGCAAAGGATGCAACACAAAAGGAAATTGATGAAGCGATAAGAGATACTTTTGCAAAGATAGATGAGGATTCAGGATCTTCTGCAAGAAGTCTTGCGAGAAAAAGAAAAAAGAAAGAAAGAATTGAAGAGGAGAAGAAGATACAGGAATTAAAAGACGCTAATAAACATATACTGAAGGTCAATGAATATTTATCAACGTCTGAACTTGCAAACATAATGGGTGTTGATGCAAATGAGATCATAAAAACCTGTTTTAAATTGGGAATAATGATTTCAATAAATCAAAGACTTGAGAAAGATATTATTGAATTGATTTGCGGTGACTTTGGATATCAGGTGGAATTTCAGAAAGAGTATGAAGAAGACATTCTCGAGGAAAAACCCGATAACGCTGAGGCAATGATGGAAAGAGCGCCGGTTGTAACGGTGATGGGACATGTTGACCACGGAAAGACATCTTTGCTTGATTACCTTAGAAAAGCAAACGTAGTAGCCGGTGAAGCCGGAGGGATCACGCAGCACATTGGAGCTTATAAAGTAAATCTTGATTCCGGAAAAGAAATTACGTTTCTGGATACACCCGGTCACGAAGCATTTACGGCAATGAGAGCAAGAGGCGGACAGGCAGCGGATATTGTAGTGCTTGTAGTTGCTGCAGATGACAGTGTAATGCCTCAGACTGTAGAAGCTATCAATCACGCAAGAGCGGCAAATGTTCCGATTGTCATAGCTATAAATAAAGTTGATAAACCGGAATCAAATCCTGAGAGAATAAAACAGCAGCTTTCCGATAAAGATATTCTTGTGGAAGAGTGGGGAGGTAAGTATCAGTCAGTCGAAATTTCGGCAAAGCAGGGAAAGAACATTGACCAGTTACTGGAAAAGATACTGGTTGAAGCTGAACTGCTTGATCTTAAAGCTGATCCGCTTAAGGAAGCAAGAGGTGTGGTACTTGAAGCTAAGCTTGATAAAGGCAAAGGACCGATTGCAACCGTACTCGTTCAGAAAGGTACTTTAAAAATCGGAGATACATTTATTGCCGGAGTTTACAGCGGGAAAGTAAAAGCAATGTTTGATGTAAGAGATCACAAGATGGAAGAAGCGAAACCTTCGACACCGGTAGTTGTGCTGGGATTTGACGGAGTTCCTCAGGCAGGAGATACATTTGTAGTTTTAGAATCGGAAAGAGACACAAAATCCATTTCGCTGAAGAGACAGCAATTGAAACGTGAGCAGGATTTCAGACAGGTTAAATTTGTAACGTTGGACGATATTTCAAAACAGATACAGGAAGGAAAGCAGGTTGAGCTTAAAATTATTCTTAAAGCCGACACTGACGGTTCAGCTGAAGCTCTTGCTGATTCACTTCATAAACTTACAACTGTTGAGACAAAAGTACTGGTCATACACAAAGCAGTCGGCTCTATAAGCGAATCGGATATTTTGCTTGCTGAAGCCTCGGGAGCCATTGTAATCGGATTCAACGTAAGACCTAATCTGAATGCAAGAAAGCTAGCGGAGAAGAATAACATTGACGTAAGATTATACAATATAATTTATAATCTGATAGATGAAGTCAAGCATGCACTGGAAGGAATGCTTGCGCCGGATATTTCAGAAGAAGTAACTGCAACTGTAGAGGTCAGACAGACATTCAAAGTTCCTAAGATCGGCCTTATTGCAGGATGTTACGTACTTGACGGAAAGATAGTCAGAAATAATAAAGTAAGATTGCTGAGAGACGGTTTCGTCATATTTGACGGCGGAATTTCCTCACTTAAAAGGATCAAGGATGATGTAAGAGAAGTTGAGTCCGGGTATGAATGCGGAATAGGGCTGGAGAATTTTAATGATGTAAAAGTAGGTGACATAATCGAAGCATATAAGATTGTAGAAACCAAACGTAAATTAATAACGCAGTAAAGTTTCTAACACATGTCAATAAGAACAGAGAAAGTCGCTGAAGATATAAAGCATAAGCTCAATACGGCAATGTCAAGAGACCTTTCCGAGATAAGCGGATTAGGCCTTGTCACAATTTCAAAGGTTATAATTTCTCCTGATCTGAAGCTTGCAAAAGTTTATCTTAGTTTTCTGGGAAATAAAGAACCTGTCGAAAATGTCTCGAAAAAATTAATACCAAGAAGAAGCATATCAGATATATTTTTAGCGAAACATATAATCATGAAATACATGCCTGATCTTAATTTTTATTATGATGATACCGCTGAGTATGCTGATAAAATGCAGAAGCTGATAAATGAGATAAAAGAAGAATCGCCAGAGGTCAAGAGTGAATAATAAATAGTGAATATGTCATAGTAGATTTCTACTCTACAATCCTCAATTTTAATTATTAATTCTTAATTCCTCAAACTTGGATTTTCAGTCACAGCCTATCGGTAAGGTCATTTTAGTTGACAAGCCTCTTGATTATACAAGCGCGGATATTGTCAGGATTTTTAAGAGAAGTCTGAATTTAAAAAAAGTCGGGCATTCGGGGACTCTTGATCCAAAGGCAACTGGGCTGTTGATCCTTTGTTCTGATAAGATGACGAAAAAAATTAATGAGTTCATTGAGTATGATAAGGAGTACGAGGGGATTATCAGGATAGGCGCGACGACAAAAAGCTTTGATACAGAAAGCGAAGAAGAGAATGTCATGGAAAGTTTTGATGTCAGTGATGATGAAATTGAATCAGTGAGAAAATCATTTCTTGGAGAGACAGAGCAGCTTCCTCCAATGTATTCAGCGGTGAAGCATAAAGGAAAACCTTTATACAAAATGGCAAGGAAGGGAAGAGAAATAGAAAGGCAGACACGAAAAATTACTATTTCAGAATTTGAAATAAAAAGAAAAACGAGCACTGATCTCCGCTTCAGAATTTCCAGCAGCAAGGGAACATATATAAGGACCATTGCAAATGATTTTGGTGAAAGACTTAGTGTCGGAGGATATCTTAAAGAATTAAGAAGGACGCGGATCGGGGTTTTTAAACTTGGTGAGTTTGAAGATATAATTAAGGATATTAGATTTACGGTTTTGGATCTTTGATTTCGGAGCTGTTTGCTTCCTCTCTTTACTATGCTCAGGAATGTGAAATCAAATACAAAACATTTTTAAACTTCATATAAATATTCACATATTTAAACCCGAATTTTATGGCTGTTAATTTCGGAAAGTGTTTAGCTTTTTAACCTATACGGATTTAGCTGTTTGCAGGACAAGGGTTTAGCAACCAGATATCTTAATTCTAAAATTCATTGGTAGTCAGAAAATGTTTCTAATTATCAGTTTAAAATCTTCTTAAAATTATCAAAAATGGAAAAAAATGGATAATCTCAAATTTCAATCTTTAATTTGTAACCAGTAATTCGTAACTTATAACTAAATTAGAGAGATGGCAGAGTGGTTGAATGCGGCGGTCTTGAAACACTCCGAAAATCTTTAATTACACGCAAAAATCAAAACTTTTCTTACAACTTCATATATACTTTCATATAGTTAGACCTGAATTTTCATACTTTTTTGACTTCGGGAAGGAGTTAAAAAATGTTTCTTTCAAAACGTCCAAACGGTTTTTATTATCTGTTCATTAAAGATGAACTGACAGGTAAAAGGAAAATGATTTCCTGTAAGACAAAGTATAAACCGGAAGCAATGAAATTCTTATCTAACTTTAAAAACACTTCTAAAACACTCCACAAACAAAAAATCTAATGTTGTTTATTACATTGAAGATTTAAGAAAAGAAGTAATTAAATATACTTCTGATAATCTTCAAAAATCCACTATGCAAATTTACAGAAGGGTTTTAAATGATATGATCCGGATCATTAAGAATAAACCTGTTATGCTTATCACAAACAAAGACTTAGAGAATTATAAATCTGTAAGATTAACTGAGGTAAAGAAAACCACTGTAAACATTGATTTAAAGACAATGAAAGCAATATTGAATTTAGCTTTAAAGTGGAATTGGATTTCTGAAAATCCTATGAGATATGTAAAACAAATCATAGTTGAACAGAAAGAAAGACTTTCATTCAATGAGATAGAATTAAAAGTATTGCTGAATAACATAAAAGATACATACCTGAGATACATAGTATTAACAGGGCTTTATACAGGCTGTAGGCTTAATGAGATCATAAATATTCAGTGGAAAGATATAAACTTAAATGAGAAGGTTTTAATGATCCGGAATAAAGAGAATTTCAAGACTAAGACCGGAAAAATAAGACAAATACCAATTTCAGAAAGTCTTTATACTTTGCTTTGTGATATGCTTAATTTATCCGAAGGGAAATATTATTTCTTTATGTGATCCTGAAAGCTATTTATTTTCAAGGAAAGGTTTTAAATTCAACAAAGACACTATTTCAAAGAAGTTCAAAGAAGTATTGAGAGCTGTAAACTTTCCTGAGAAATTTCATTTCCATTGTTTAAGACATACATTTATTACAAGTTTGATTAAATCCGGAGTTAATATAAACTATGTTAAAGAGATTGCCGGACATTCGGAGATACAAACGACAATGAATTATATTCATATTATAACAAATGATTTGAGAGAAGCAGTTAATAAAATAAATATTTAATATCTTTATTTATTTTTAATGGTTGATATAATTTATTCATTTATTGGTTTTGTTATTGCTTTTAATCATCTTTTTAATAATTCTTTACTTATTAAAGTTATTAAAGGCTTTCGATTTAGAAACCTTATATCAAAAAAAGAAAGAATAAAAAATAAATTATTTCCAATGAAAATAACCCCATTAAAATTAATTAAATATTTTCTTCCCATAGCTCTAATATTTATCCTGTTTTATATATTCATTCTTAAAGAACCTAATATTTGTTTGATAAAAGTTTTTGGTTATGAGAATTGTCTTTACTCAATAGAGTATCAAATTACGGACAAAAATAATATTACAAGTAGCAAAAAGATTAAACAAACTAAGTATTTTCAATTAGATCTAATTGAACCAAAAAAAGTTAGCATAAATTTGGTAAACAGTAAAGAACGTGAAAAACCGGATAAGTATACATATCGAGATGAAACTTGTAAGAAGCTAAGCATTGAGATTTGGAAAAATGGAGAATGCATGTTCAGAGATACAACTGATGAGAAAAATGAACTTAAAATTCAAATGACATTTTAAAAAGTATGTCCATTGTTTAAGACATATATTCATTACTTCTCTAATTAAATCCGGAGTGAATAAAAATTTTGTCAAAGAGATTGCCGGACATTCCGAAATACAAACTACAATGAATTATATTCATATTGTAACGAATGATTTAAGGGAAGCAGTGAATAAGATTAAGATTGTATAGTTTTAAACAGATAATTATTTTAATTAAAAATATTCTATGGGAATTTCATTCGGTGAATACTTCATTTTAAAGCTTATATATTTATGTATTTCTTTGCTCACTAATTTTTTGTAGTCTTATTCTAAAGAAAAAGTAAAAAGTATTGCAGGGCTGTAAATTGCATAAATTCTATAGAATAAGCATTATTTAAATTATTCTATTAACATTTTTTTTTAAAAATTATATAGATATTTTAATAAAATTTAAGAATATGCAAAATGTAGTATTTGGATTTAATTTTTCAAGAACTTACATAAATTGGTTATTAATTGAAAATGAGGGGAAAATTTTGATGAAATTGATGTTTCTTTTTTTATTGATCTATTAAAAAACGATTATCCAATAATTAATGCAGTTCGAAGGGCCCTTTTGTAATAGAATTATTGTCCTCAAATAATAGCGTATTTTATAATGACTTAGATATACTAAGATTTTCTGAAATTAATCCCTCTGATGAAGATATTGATATCAACATTATATGGAAAAGATTTATCGATATTTATCATTGATTTGTAGTAAAATTAAGTTATCTTCATTTGATAAATTTGGTTTTCGACAAAAACAGGTCATTAATAAATTTGAAAATTCGAAAGATTGGTGAAGATTTTATAGATTTTTTTAAAGAAAAGAAAATCTACAACGCAGATACTGATCATCTCTATGCAAAAGGTATTTTTGTATTTTCAAACAAAGAGAAAACTATGACATTAGGAATAGAACCTTTAATAAAAAATCCAGATAAATACATAGTGGATTATGATGTTCAATTTGATATAAGTATTGAATTAATTAATCTAAAATGAATTAATTGAACTTGAAATAGAAAATTTCTCAAAAATTATCAAAAGCTTAGAAAACCAATAATTTAAATTATGAATGATTTAATTAATACATTAAAATCAAAAACAACTTTTGATTTTCAAGATCAAGATGCATATAGTCTACTGGGCATTAAAGTCAAAGGAAGAAAATCATTTAACTTATTTAAAGTTACTTCAGAAATCTAGTTTGACAGATAATCAAAATACCTTTATTCCTGAGGATAAATCTCAATTAAACACTTCCAAAATGACAGGAAGTTACAATAAAATTCTAGGATACAATCTTAAAGGATATATACTATTTCAAAGGCAATTTAAGCCAATTATTGTTAAAGAAAAAAAGTCTGATCCTATTTTTGATAATCCAAAAATTTAAATTTTATAAATCTTCAGAGTTATTTAAAGGTTTAAACATTAGAAGAAATATAGAAGACAAAGAGAAGCTTAAAATGATGTAAAAAAAATGGGAAGAATGTTGATCGAAAAAGGAATTGATCTTGATAAAATAATTCATGAAGATCGATATGGAGAAGAAACACACTAAGAAATATTTTTTTTTTGATGTAAATGCATTAGTTAGAATTTATTTTGAAGACATAGGAAGTTCAAATTTACTTCACATTTATCACAATCCTGAATATAAGATTTTAACAATTGAGTTTGCCTTGTTAGAAGCAATCTCAGCCTTGAACAAATCGACAAGAGATAATACAGTTGATTTAAAGATAGATCAAGTACAAATTATTCTTGAACAAATAAATTCAGATGTTGAAAATGAAAAGATACATATTCTTAATAGTTCTAAATATATGACGGATAGTAAGACATTTGCATTAATGCAAAATATCAACCCATTCCGAATACTTCTTTTAACACTTCTGATGTTTTATATCTCTCCGCATGTATTGATTTATCTAAACCATTAAATGATCCAAATGATTTAATATTAGTTACATCTGATATGAAATTATATCACATCATTACTTGAAACGGGTTTCAAAGCATTCTATTTTAGAACATGTAATTTAGGAAATCCTCATGTCAATCCACCTCACCTTGCTTTTAAAGATAAAAGGAATACTGATCCTGTTACTGGTGCAACATGTGAAATATGCAGAATTGAAAATTGCCCTTCAACATATATTCCTACATTTTAAAAAGATTTAATTGTATGTTCATTAAAAAGGTATTTTAAGTAATTTCCAATTAACAAACGGGAAGGTAAAATGAAAAAATTATAACATCTATTCTTTTTTACTAATCTATTCAAGTCTATATTCTCAAGAAATCAAATATGTTTCTTTATATCCTGTTTACAATTCCGAAGCAGAAGATATTAACAATAATTATGATAATTACTGTATCTTCAAATTTTAAGTTAAACACAATTGAAGCATACCAATATAATTATTGCGATATTTATTTTGCAGTTGATGAAATTGGAGAGTATGGAATGTTGGCTACAACTGGCTGGAGAATGAATTTACTGAGGATAAGAAGTATTACAACATTACAAATATGGATAGTGCTTATTGTGGTTTAAGCGTATCAACTTTGAATTTACCAAATCTTGAAATTGTCATTGGTTACAATGGAAATAAAAGGAAAATATCAATGAATGATGTAACTATTAGTTTTAGAGGAAAGAAATTTTAGTCACTACTTAACTTAATTTTTGAAACATTTTCGGGAAGGAAAATGGAAAAATCTGATAACAAAGATGATGTCTTTTTTCATATTATTAATTTTGCCAATGATCCGGAATTATGGGAAAAAAGAAAAGAGATAATTAATAAAGACATAGCTATAGATTTTAAAAAAAAAGAGTTTATTGAAAAACATTTATCAGAAAACTTCAAAAATCTTATAAATGATCAAAAATTAATCATTAGCTTGGGTAATTTTATTGGATATGCTCCTTATCCCTTTCTCTCTCCTAATTTCCCTAATTTTATCTTAGCTTTTGGTTTACTGAAAGAGATATATTCAGTAATAATTACTTTCAATTTGAAGTTAAATTAAAAGGCATTGCCACTAATCGTAAAGTAGTAAACAAGAAAGAATTGAGATTTATATTTAATGAATTATTATTCAGAGTAGGGTATGAAATTGGATATACTCAAGGTATGATAGAAAGAATTGATCTTGATATAATCATTTTGAGAAACGAAAAAGAAAAATTAATTATACAAGAAAAATATTGTTAATAATTTACCCAATAAAACTCAATATGAAGCAACATTACAAAGAGTTATGAAAGATTTTTCTAAAAAATAAGGAACTTCACAAACTTGAAAATACATTAAAGAAAGATATAGTTTAAAAATGATCCTGACTATATAAACTTTTTTAAGAAACGAATTAGGGCGTAAGAATATTACTTATGTTGCATTAGAAAATCCTTAGATAGATTTAGAAAAGCTAAATTAATCCCTGACATTTTGTCGGTTGATTTACACTTAACTTTGTAAGTGTAAAGATAAATCAATTACAATTATGCAGGGATTAAATCAACTAAATTTTAAAGGCATTTAACGGAATTTCTTTATAGCAAACCTTCCCTTGCATATATAGATTTTCTTTCGCTGTTAAGTGCTTTTTTACATAAGAAAGGGAAATATAATGCAAACTCAAATTTGCGAAACAATCCAAATTGAGAAAAACGGAAAAGTTTTCTAACTCTCCCAAAAGGCAAAGAATTCAAACGCAACCGAAACATTGGTTACATTCGTAACCGGACATTTTGCACACTAAAAAAGAAAACCATTTGTATAGAGAGTTAAACGCATTTGGTTTGAATTACAAACTTTTAAATGAAGGTCAAAAGTATTTCGATTTTATCCGGATCGAATATGATTTCGGGATATTGGAAACTTCAAGAAAGTATTACTTAGCTAATGGTAAATTCAAACATTATCAACAAAACCATTTAGAGAAGCAAATATTTTTACCTTTGGAATTATACGGAATGGAGAGGGCTGAGAGCTGGGAACAGGATCAAGCTAAGAAACATTGTGTAGTAAAATCTGAAAAGAAAAATATTGTCATTCAGTTTGCAATGTTTTAAAAATGAATGACTTATTCAATATGGAATGTAACACGTCCGGAGCTTTCCTTGAAAGGAGAGAAAGACTTTGAACTGTTACATTCCTTCTAATTTCGATTTCGATTATTTATTCCCTGACTGCCTGAAGCATAAAGACAAATATTTTTATTTACTACATAAGATATTTGAGGAAAGAATTTTTGATAAAAGGTATAGTAAAAATAGCTTTATCAATTTACATTCTCATACTATCAGAAATATCATAGGCAGAAAATTATTTTATATGATCCGGAATGACCTAATAAGCAAAGAAGTAATTGAAATGGATCATAGCTATTTAGTTTCTGAATATTCTAAAAGCTATAGGTTAACGGACATTTACAGAGGTATTAAGCATAGAAAAGTTAAGATTGAAGATGTAAGAATATTACAGAGGATAAATAAGCATAAATTAAAATTAATTAATGACATTCCGGACGGAAGGGAATATGAATTTCTTTCAGACAATCTTTATAAGATAAACATTAATCATACGGAAGCAATAAAGTATATTAATCAATATTACTCCGGTGATCCTGACATATACAATGCTTACAAGGTATCAATAGACTACATACAGGAAAAGACATTCTTTTTAAAGTTGATAGCCTTGCCGGACGTGCCCACACAAACATAACTAATCTTTCAAGAGAGTTAAGACCGTTTTTAAGCTATGAAGGAAAACCATTAATCAATATTGACATTTCAAACAGTCAGCCATTTTTATTTAATATACTCATTCAAGATTTTTTTAAAGCAAAACTGCCAAAAAGTGTATTTTCATTTAATAATGATACTCTTTCTAACTTTTCCAATACTTCAATATCAAACTACAATTATAATCTTCCTTATGTGGTCACTTTTCCTGACATAGAACTGTATAGGAAGCTGACAAGTGAAGGAGAGTTTTACGAATATGTGATGAAAGAAACCGGAGTAAAAAAAGAGGATAGACAAAAATTCAAAAAGGATTTTTTCGGGAAAATATTTTTCTGTAATAGTCGGGATCATTACACTTACAAAGAAGCAAAACTATTTAAAAAGTTATTCCCTAATGTTTATAGAATTGTCGGACACTATAAAAAAGAAGATTATACACAACTTGCAATAAGCCTTCAAAGAGCTGAAGCAGATTTAATGATTAATAAAGTTTGTAAAAGAATAGCTGAGGAAAGACCGAAATATTTGTTTGCACTATTCACGATAGCATATTGACAACTGAGGAAAATAAGAATTATATTTGTAATGTTATTCTAAACGAATTTGAGAATAATTTTAAACTTAAACCTTCATTAAAAATAGAATGATCCTGAATACTTATCTAAATCAATACGGATTAATGATATTTGAAAGTAGAAATTGCTATATAATAATGTTCAATGGTTTGTATCTGAAATTGAATAACAGAAAAATTGATTTGAATGAAATTGATAGTATAATGTTTTATGAAATGGTTTATAGTAATGGCTTTAAAAAAGTTGTTAAAAGTTGTTAGTTTCGTGACACTATAAAAAGAGTTTTTTCACTCCCTAAAAGAGTTTTTTTGGTAGCTTAAGAAAGGATTTCATTATGTATATCCTTTTATACAAAAAGCGGAAACCTATTTTTTAGAGATTTTCGGACAAAAGGGAAGCAGAATTCAATATTAGGACACTACAAAAGGTTTTATCAAACCTTAAAAAAAGGAAATGCAAAAAATGACAAAAAATATCAATAATAATTTCTTATATAGTCATATTTTAAGCAGAAAGGCACATTTAAGCTAATAACTAACCTTAAACTTAACTGGCATAAGTTTTTACGGTTATGCACTTTAAAACGCATTTAAACGCAAAATTTATTTTTTGACCTTTTCAATTTTTATTGTTTGATTGATTTTATAAATTAAGAAAACCAATTATTATGAAAAAACTTGGAGTTTTTCTAATCGGAATGGCAATAATATTCTTAATTTATTTCTCATTCTTAATGGATACTTCCGTAAAAGTTAGTTATCCAACTATTTCTTGGATGAAATGAAATTAAGTTTAAAAGTTTTATTTGACCGAATGTAATTTTGAACAGATAATTCTATAAGTAAAATACTGTAATATGAAAACTAATGAGCAAAAAGAAAAATTTGTTCAGTTAAGAGCTGAAGGAAATTCATTTGATAAGATTTCGGATATGCTGAATATTTCAAAACCCACTTTGATAAATTGGAATGTCGAATTTAAAAAAGAAATTGATAATCTTGAATATCTGAAATATCAATCAATCTTAGAACAATACAAATTAATTAAACAGAAAAGAATTGAATTTCTATCTGAGCATTTAAGCAAAATTAATGAAGCTATAAACAATAAGAATTATGAAGATTTATCAATTAAAGATTTAATAATGATCCGAAAGAATTTAATTTCTGAATTAATGAGAGATACAAAAACGAAAATCAATATTTTACAGGAATATTTGAAACTGAAAGCACTCTTGATTTTGGATTTGATGATGAAGTTGAAAAGACTTTAAAACTTAAATAAAACCTATCTGAAATTTTACCGGAATTATTTGCTAAGGGAATTGAAAGATTAATGTAATGTGAATTGATAATAAGAGTTTTTATTCTGAATTTTGCACTTAAAAAATTTCTTTTAAATAATTATAAACGGGAAGACAAATGACAAATCTTGTTACTACATTTCTTTTAATTTCAATAATTTATTTTAGTGGTTGTGCAACAATCTTCTCCGGAGGTAGTGAAGATGTTTCTTTAGAAAGTGATCCTCCAAAAGCAAAAGTATTACTCAATGGAAGTAATATGGGTAAAACTCCTTTAACACTCTCTTTAAAAAAAGGAAAGAGTTATTTGATTGAGTTTGTGAAAGAGGGTTAAGAAAAAAAAACTTTAAATATGTCTTATTCATTAGGAGCTGGTTGGTTAATACTTGATATATTGAGTGGGTTAATAGGCATTATAGTTGACTGCAACAGGAATTGGAATGAATTTGAATTTACACACTATAAAGCAGTTATGGAGGAGAAAGAGAAGTAATTTAGTTTTCTCAAATCCTTTATTTCAAACAGAATTGAATAGAGAAAAGTAATACGTTATATTTGTGAAGTTTAAAAAACTCAAATCGCTAAACATAAGACTTTTATATTTTACAAAGACCTGTTAAGGTTGTAGGTTTTCGCAAACCTGAGGTTCCTTAACGGGTGTTTTGTTTTTAACTGAAAAGCAAAAGGTAAAAAAACAGGTTTGAAAAAGTTCATATACAATTTCACATACGGACATTCAATTTTTTATGAACTTTCAAGAGTAAATTTGTTTTGATGAAGTTACCAAAAACGTTGAATTTAATTTGTAACCAGTAATTCGTAACTTATAACTAAATTAGAGAGATGGCAGAGTGGTTGAATGCGGCGGTCTTGAAAACCGTTGTGGCCTTTGGTCACCGGGGGTTCGAATCCCTCTCTCTCTGCAAAACCTTCTTATTATTCAAGAAGGTTTTTTTATTTTAAATTACTCAAACCTGCTGTTCCGGTATTCGAATTCTGTTTCTGCCACGAATTTCCACTAATTATTTTTATAATTAATTTGTTAAATTCGTGCTAATTCGTGAAATTAGTGGCAGTCTTTTGTTTCAATTTGGAACAGTAATCTTGGGTTAAATTATCTAACACTTGAAAGAAACCAAAATATTCTTTACCGGATTAAAAGAAATCTGTGAGAATACTTTCTCATTCACATTTAATCTTTATGATTCAGACTATGAATTTAAAGCCGGGCAATATGCGCACTTTACTATTATGGATCCCGTTCATCATGATGAATTCGGAAATTCCAGACCGCTGTCAATAGCTAACTCTCCTGATCATGTAAATTCTCTGATGGTTGCTGCAAGAAGAAATCAGTCTGTCTTTGTAGAAAACCTGCTTTCACTTATGCCGGGTTCAGAACTGCAAATCAGCGAGCCGGAAGGTGATGTCATTTTGCACAATGATGTAAAAGTTGAAAACGTATTCATAGCCGGAGGAATCGGAATCACGCCTGTCAGAAGTATAGTAGAATTTGCGACTGAAAACAATCTGAAGAACAGGATTATTCTGTTCTATTCGAATAAATCCATGACTCAGGCAGCTTTTATGGATGAGCTTCTCGAATGGTCATTTGAGAATGAAAAATTCAAATTCATTCCCTTTTTTGAAAAGGAAGAGAGTGTGGAATTTGAATATGAAACGGGTAGGATTGATTCGGATAAATTGAAAAAGCATCTTGGGAATTTTGAGAATAAAATTTTCAACATCATAGGACCCGCGGAGATGGTAAATTCAGTAAAGGAGATCCTTCAGAATGAAAAAGTCAGAGAAGAAAATATCAGAACGGAAAAGTTCTTTTAGTTCGTCTAGTTCTTTAAGTTCTTTAAGTTCTTTAAGTTCTTTAAGTTCAGGGTTTTTAGTCTTAAAAATAGATTACTAATAAACATCAAAACTTAAAGAACTTACAACTTAAAAAACTTACTAACTTAAAGAACTTACTACTGCTTAACAAAATTAATCCCATCACCTTCCTTAATCCCGTATTCATCAGCAAATCCTCCTCTGACTTCGACTACATAAGTTGCAGGTTTTTCCGAAGGAAGTGATTTTTCAGAAAAGGGAATTGTATTCTTATGAATTTTAATTATTTCTTTCTTTGAATTAACAAACATTATATCAAGAGGAATGACAGTATTCTTCATCCAGAAAGACTGCGGCTCTTCAGTCTCAAAAATAAACAGCATACCTTTATTATCGTCCATAGACCTTCTGTACATCATTCCCTGTATGCGTTCATCATCATTTTCTGCAAGCTCAACTTCAATTTTTCTGATCGTGTCTTTCCTGTTCTTTCTTAAGAATTCCAGTTCGCCTTCTTTTTTTAAACACGGGTTCTTTGATATTTTTTATTCGTTCTTTCGGATCAATGACAACATTGTTGCTTCTTACTTCTTCCTTCTTAAATAAAGAAGTATATATAAAGTAACCTGCTATAATTACAATAACAGCTATTAAAATATACTTGGCTGTATCATTGGACTGACCTTTTTTTTGCTGTGTCTTAACGGGTACCTTTGCCAATTTAAATTTATTTTTTCTTTAAAAATTCTTTTATGGATTCAATCAGATAATGGTTTTGCTCGCGTGTCCCGAGTGTGATTCTTGTTTCTGTCTTAAATGCCTCCTCGTCTAAAAATTTAATCAGGAGATTTCTTTCCTTCAGAAATTTATCGAGATCTTTTCGGATGCTCTTAGGCATATCTACCAGCATGAAATTTGCATAAGACTTGTATGGTGTGAATCCATCCATCATGGAAAATTCCTTGTAAAAATATTCTTTATCCTCCTGCATCAGCTTCGTAACCCTTTCATAATACTCCTTATCGTCAAGTGCAATAATGGCGAGGTTTTCCGAAATGAGATTATATCCAAGATACCTTGTTGTGTATCCCTTCAGTTCTTCGAGATTATTTCCTGCAAAGCTGAATCCGATCCTTGAACCGGCGAGAGCAAAGTATTTAGAAAAAGTCCTGCAGATAATAAGATTAGGAAATTCGTCGATGTACGGCTTTACATAACTGTTGTCGGTAGAGCCGAATCCCCAGTAAGCTTCATCAATCATTACGATCGCCCCTCTGCATACATCAAGAAATTTCCAAAGTTCCTCACTCGTGATCCTGTTTCCTGTCGGATTATTTGGTGAGGCAATTACAACCACCCGCGGTCTTTCCCTGTCATAGATCTGAATCATCTTTTCTACATCATAAATGTAAGAAGCTACTCCATCTATTTCACCTTTTACCATCGGGTATTCCACATTGAAACCGCCGACTTCGTAGGCAACTTTTTTATAGTACCACCAGGCTTCTTTTGGAATCAGAATCTTATCACCTCGTGACACATAGCGGTGAATGAGCTGTTTCAGTATGTCCTCACTTCCGTAGGAATTGATTATCTGGCTTTCTTTGAATCCGAAATCTTTTGCAATCCTTTCGGATAATTTCGATTTGACTCCCCTTGCAAAATCCCTTGAATACCAGGCAAGGTCTTCGATTCCGACTTTTTTAAGATAGTCATAACATTTCGGACTTGGTCCGTATTGAGATTCATTCCTGTCTAAGTAATGAATCGTCGTGTATTTATTTTCAGGCATAATTAAGTTTGTTATAATTATTAAAATATTTCTGCAGATACAAGACATGTCTTGTTCCTGCTTTATTGATATTTCTTTAATTTCAAATTTTATAAGTTAGCTTCAATTTTATTCACAAACTTTTCCGGTTTTTGGCTAAATACTTACCGGATTAAATTTCCATAATTTTTACTTTTACTCTTGGTCAAAAAATTCCTCACACCGTTCCTGCACTCGTCAGTCATTCTCGTTATGGCATTCAGATCTACTGCATATTCCAGCGCTGCTTCAAAACTCATTGAAGAAATATTCTTGAACATTTCCTTTGTGAGCGACATTGAACTCATTGGCAGTTTGTTCATGTCTTCACAAAGTTTTAAAGTAAATGTCTCCAGTTCATTCTGAGTTGTGAGATAATTTGCAAATCCTATTTTCAGGGCTTCTTCACCGGATATGAATTTCGAAGTCAGGAGCAGATCCTTTGCGTGTGTTTCGCTTACTCTTTTTAAAAGGAAGATCATTACAATTGCGGGAATGAATCCGATCTTCACTTCCGTGTATCCAAACTGAGCTTTATCTGTAGTGACGATCAGGTCACATACGCTCGCAATCCCGCAGCCGCCGGCAAGCGCATATCCGTCAACCATTGCAATTACAGGCTTACGGCAATTATAAAACAGAAAGAAGAAGATTCTTAAACTTTCTTGAATCTTCTTTATTCTGAAGAATGTCATACTCGGAAATTTTCTGCAGATAATCCAAGAACAATCCCGAACAAAAATTCCCTCCTGCGCCGGTTAATATAATTGTCTTAGTTACCGTATCTTCTGAAAATTTTGAAAACACATCAACAAGTTCTGATATCATTTCCTCATCAAGTGAATTTCTTTTCTCCGGGCGGTTAAGAACTATTTTCTTGGTCTGATTTATTTCTTCGACTAATATTTTATTATAGCTCATACAATTTGTCTGATTACTTAATTTTTCTATCTAAAACTTTAGAAGGTTAATTGAACAATCGATTCAGCCGGGTAAATAGTTTATAAAAAAATTCTGTTCAAAATGCATGATCTTTGATTCTATTTCAAAATGTTCTTTAAGAACTTCCTCCGTTATGACATCCTTTGTATGTGCGAATTTTATCATCTCACCGCTATTCATTAAAATCGTTTTATTGGAAAATCTGAGGGCAAGGTTAAGATCATGTATCACAATTACAATAGTCAGTTTTCTGTCATTGAGTCTTCTCAGAATGTCAAAGATCTCAAACTGGTAATTTACGTCGAGATAAGTCAGCGGTTCATCAATGATCAGGATCTTACCTTCAAGACTCTTTGTTATGTCGAGCTGAACCAGTGTCAGCGTGATCAGTACTTTCTGCTTTTCACCTCCGGATAGTTCATGAATATACTTATCAGCTAATGCAGTAATCGAAGTCTCGTTCATGCTTTCCTCAACAATGTTTTTATCTTCAGCTGAAAATCTGAAGTCGGTAAATTGTTTGTGGGCATATCTTCCGAGAAGCAAAAACTCTTTTACTTTCAGATCTTCATTAAATGTTGCCGCTGACTGCGGCAGATATGAAACATTCCTTGAATATTCCTTCCGGTCAATAGAATGAATTTCATTATCTTTATCAAAAATGCTGCCTGTCTAGCCGACAAGAATCTTAGAAAACAGTTTTACTAATGTAGATTTTCCCGAGCCGTTTTTTCCTATGACTGAAATAAAATCTTTTTCTTCAACACTAAATGAAATATCTTTCAAAGCAAATCCTTTTTTATCCGGTACGCTTTTATTTCCGTTTGAATAAGAAAAATTTATACTTTCGAGCACAAGTACGGGATTCATTTCATCAGCTCCATTTTCTTCGAATCAAAGTACCATTTGAATGTTCCTTCAGTCATGACATTTTCAATTTCAATTAAGCATACGGATGATATACTGAACTTACTAAAAGCTTTTTTCCCTGAAAAGGTTCTTACGAGCAGACTCATCTGTGGTTCGTGTCCCACAAGGGCAACGGAATTCAAGCCGGAGTGTTTATCCAATAATTTTTGAATTTTTGAAACCGGACTTTCATTTTTTAATTCATTCACAGGCTCTACATCAAATTCGAATTTCAATACTGTAGCAATGACTTCGGCTGTCTGAACTGCTCTTATCAATGGACTTGTAAAGATCCTGCCAAGATCACTAAACTCTTCTTTCAAAGCTTTTGTAACTTTCCTTGTAACTTTCCTACCGTGAGAAGTAATGAACCTGTATTCATCCGTTTTCACGGTGTCGGTTTCATGATCTATTGCTTCGGCATGCCTAATAAAAAATATTTTCATTTTATTGAGTTTAAAATTTGTTAAATCTTTCTATGTAATTCTAAATTGTGACTACTTTTAGGAGAAGATTCCTCAGCATCTCTGAAAACTTTTAATGTCTTATCATAACTTCAAGATTTTGCTGTGTATCATCAATTGTTAACTTTCCTGTTCAATGAGCAAATTTATATAAATTATCCAGAAGGTCAAATTTTTGTTCAATTGTCATATTATTTTTTCTAATATAATCATCTTCAAATTTTTGTAATAACTCAGGATTATTTAACATAAATATTTTAACTAACTATTTCCGCAAACACAGGTTTTACTCCGTCTGTGTCAGTCAATACAACTTCCCTCACAGTGTTTTCCAGTTCCGGAATTGCTTTAGCTTTTACTTTAATATAATTTCCGGTAAATCCATATATAAAGTCATCAGCCTTCTGTGTTTCAAATAAAACTCTGCGGGTTGTTCCGGTAAATTTTGAATAAAACTCAAAACGCTTCTTATTCGATAAGCTCCTTAATAATTCGCTTCTCCTTTTTCTTTCTATTACATCAACTTTACCCGGAAACATAGCTGCATCGGTGTTTCTTCTTTGGGAATAACTGAACACGTGAAGATAGCTTACAGGCAAGGATTCAAGAAAGCTGTAAGTATTCTCAAAATGCTTTTCACTCTCACCCGAAAGCCGACAATAACATCCACTCCTATACCGACATCTTTTATTTCTTCATTGAGTTTATTAACTAATTCACGGTAATATTCTCTGTTATATCTTCGTCGCATGAGTTTTAATATTTCATTATCACCGCTCTGCAATGGTATGTGAAAATGATTGCAAAATTTATCTGAGGATTTTGCAAATGAAATTATCTCATTGTTCAGAAGATTTGGTTCGATGGAGCTGATTCTGATTCTTTCTATTGGCAATTTTTCCAGCTCATGTAATACATCAATCAATTTGGAATTTGGAATTTCAGATTTGGAATTTATTTCAGGATTAATTTCGGTTTCCGGATAACGACTTCCGGATAACGATTTTTCATCTTTAAATTCGTAATTTGCAATT
>JADJTX010000029.1 GCA_016710985.1 Ignavibacteria bacterium | reverse complement strand
TTTCAGAAATGAAAAGAATTCAAACTGGGAAGGCGCTTTCAGAGTACCCGCAATGTTCAGATGGCCCGGGCACATTAAGCCGGGAACGGAACTCAACGGAATAATGAGTCATCTCGATATGATGCCGACCATACTTTCAGTTGCCGGTGATCCCGGTGTAAAAGAGAAATTAAAGAAAGGTATGGATGTCGGAGGAACAAAGTTCAAAGTTCATCTGGATGGTGTTGATCAGAGTAAATATTTAACCGGCAAAGCCGAATGTCCAAGACCGGGATTCATTTATTTCAATGATGACGGTGAAGTAGTCGGTTTAAGATTTGATAACTGGAAAGCAGTATTTATGGAACAAAGAGTAATGGGAACACTCCGTGTCTGGGCTGATCCTTTTGTAAAACTGCGTGCTCCTAAAATTTTTAATCTGAGAACTGATCCTTATGAAAGAGCTGACATAACTTCAAATACTTATTATGACTGGATGTTCAGAAGAATTTATATATTAGGACCTGCTCAAAAAATTGTCGGTGACTTCATGGCTACATTCAAGGAATTCCCGCCGAGTCAAAAAGCCGGAAGTTTTACAATAGAACAGACTAACGATATGATGACAGAAGCAATGGGAGCAGGACTTCACTAGTATTTGATTTGGGATTTGGGAATTCATAACTTTTGATTTTAGATATTAGATTTGTGATTTGTTTTTAAAGGGCTCTTTTTGAAATTACTTCTTGCACGAAATTATTTCGCGCTTCCTCTGAAAGAAACTGAGCCATTTTAATTTTTAAATAAAATAATTTATAGGTAAGGATAAAAAATGGAAACAACTGATTTAGATAAAGTGATTGAGTTTGTCGCTCTGTCAATAGAAGTAATTGCAGTTATTGTTATCGCAGGAGCAATACTGTTTAATATTTTCAAAGTCATAACTAACTACAATTCAAAGACTCCCGGTTTTTTCAAAGCCTATAAAGACAGGATCGGAAAGGCATTACAGGCGGGACTGGAATTTTTAGTTGCAGCAGATATCATCCGTACAGTTATCATTGAGCCAACAGTTGAAAGTGTGATAATACTTGGGATCCTTGTTCTGATCAGAACTTTTTTAAGCTGGTCAATTATAGTTGAGTCGGAGGAACGATTACCCTGGAAACCAAAGAACAATGAGCAAGTAACAATAATTAATAATTAACAATGAATAATGTACCCTTACTCAATACTCAATACTCAATACTCAATACTAAAAAAATGTCATCTGAAGAAAAACTCTTAAAAACATCAGACGAATTAGCGCAGGAGAGAACTGATCTTGCATACGACAGGACTGCGCTCGCGAATGACAGAACTCTAATGGCATGGATAAGAACGGCAACGTCACTTATATCTTTTGGTTTTACTATATATAAATTTTTTCAGGATATGCTCAGTGCAGACAAGATAACGGTAGCAAACCGGCTGTTGAATTCGAGAGAGGTTGGTATGATACTGATAGGATTCGGATTTTTAGGATTGTTGTTCGGTTTGCTGCAATACAGAAAAGACATGAAAAATATAAGATCGTCTCAAACAAAGAATAGAGATTATTCATTTACTCCTGTACTTGCAATGCTGATGATTATATTTTCATTATTATTGTTTTTAGCTGCGTTGTTCAAGCAGTAATGTTCATGGTGCATTAAAACAATAATATTCTAATAAATTAATCAGTTAAAGGATAAATTCTCAATTGATCAAGTTTAATTTGCAAAAAGTTCTTGACATAAAATTAAGACAGGAAATGAATAAACTGACAAAAGCTGAAAAGAAAAAAGAGCAAACTGATCGCTCAAAAATTCCGATGGCTGAAGCGCCTTTCAAAGTCAAGAAAGGAAAGACTGATAAAGGCACCTAATCCGCTTTACCCGTAAAAGGTAAAGAATAAAGCGGTATCTCATTAATCCGGAAGGGTTCAATATATAAGACGTTCTAATGCAGCTTAGGTAAATATTTCAAAGCAATACGTGTATACATACGGCATGACCGGAATGGAAACAGTTGCTGACGGACATATAAACGGAACCGGAATCTGTAAAACAAAGCTTCTCAGATTTCAGCCGGATCAGGATTTTGAACTTCAATAATCTGATAGATTTTATTAAGTTTGAATCAACTAATTATTTTCAAATTAAACTAAACCCATGAAAACAATCTGTTTACTTTTCTCATTATCTTTATTCATAATTTCATGCAATGAAAAAAAAGAAGAACCTGTCGTAAGGACAAAAGTAATAACACAGGAGCTTCAGCAATCAATGATTCCTCAGCAGATCTTAGATTCGCTTAAAATCAGAAATGACAGATTCTCCAAAGGAAAGATGACTCAGGTTGATTATACGAGTCAGATATTGAAATCCGAAAGCAGCCAGTATCCTGCAGCTGTCATATTATCATGCCTTGATTCAAGAGTTCCGGTAGAGACAATTTTTGATCTGAGCATTGGTGACGTGTTTGTTGCCAGAGTAGCCGGAAACATAGTAAATCCGGATATTCTTGCGAGCATGGAATACGGATGTAAAGTTGCAGGTTCGAAGCTCATAGTTGTTCTCGGTCATACACAATGCGGCGCAGTCAAGTCGGCGATAGATAGTGTTAAGCTTGGAAATATTACCGAGCTGCTTGCTAAAATTCAACCGGCGATAGACAGTGTTTCATCTTTCCCCGGAGATAAGACTTCCAAAAATAAAGATTTTGTTCAGAAAGTAACTGATGAAAATGTGATTCTCATGATTGAAAACATAAGAAAGAACAGCCCAATATTAAAAGAGATGGAAGAAAAAGGTGAGATCAAAATTGCAGGCGGTGTATATAATCTGGACAACGGAAAGGTAAGTTTCTTTTAGTTATGAGTTATGAGTTTGTTATTGATTTTTCGACGTTATACAGTTTTGAACAGCGTCATTAACTGAATTGAAACTAACTTCCTGAGCTTGTTTGTCTAAAAGATCTAATTCAAAGATCATCGAGGTGAATCTCGAGTTTGCCCGGGCAAAGATTAGTTGTATTCCCTGTTTAGAGAGTTCAGTGTTCAGATTTTCTATCATATTTGCAGCAGTTACGTCAAGAAGGTTAACAGATTCCGCGTTTATAATAAGACTATTTACTTTTTCTTTCTGATCGGATATTAAATTCAAAATACCGTTCTTTACATAATCAGCATTGAAAAAAATTAACGCGGATTCGATCTTGAGAATTAATATTCCCGGTATCTGTTCGGCATCAGGATTATCAATAATATTCTGAAAGGTCGTCGAGTCTTTATGTTTACCCTGTATTGAAATATGAGGGTGAGCTGCATTTCTCACGAGTCTGAAAATTGACAATGCTACAGCAATAAATACTCCAGGCATTACTCCGATCAATATCACACTTACTGACGTCAGCACAGATATGACGAATTCAACTTTACTTAATTTGAACAGCTTTCTGGAATATTCAATATCAAATAATCCTATACAGGCAGAAATTATGATTGCACTTAGAACTGTCACCGGCAGTAAGGAAAGATAACCTGTAAAAAAAAGCAAACATATTAAAATTGCAATTGCTGCAAAGACAGAAACCAGCTGTGTCTTGCCGCCTGAAGCATTATTCACTGCTGTCCTTGAGTCAGCCCCGCTTATTACAAATCCGTGCGATAAACCTGACATGATGTCCGCGACTCCCAGCGCAATGAAATCCTGATTCGGATTCACGGAATACCCGTTCCTCGAGGCAAAACTTTTATTAGTGAGCATCAGGCTGCAAAAACTTATTAATACAATTCCCGACGATTCATATATCAGATGAAGTATATTTACGTTTTCAAATTTTGGCAAACTGACAGAAGGAAATCCTGAAGGAATAGCTCCCACCAATGTAATGCCATTGGTGCCTTTAAAAACTGAAATTATAATTATTCCAATGATTACTGCAATCAAAGGAGCAGGCAGACGAGGATAATATTTTTTCAGCAGCAATATCAGAATGAAAGCTCCGCCTCCGGTCACTAAGGTATAAACATTTGTAAGATCAATCTTTGAAATGAACTCTGCGATCATTTCAAAAAACTCTTTTGACACTAATTCAAAACCAAACAGCTTGCCAAGCTGTCCTAAAATTATGCTGATGGCCAATCCGTTCAAATAACCCGTCAGTATCGGCTTCGACAAAAAATTTGCGATCGATCCAAGCCGGAACAAACCGCCTAATATGCAAAGTGATCCGACAATGATTGCAACCATGATTGACAATGCCATATACTTTTCCGGACTGGATGCGGCAAGAGGCGTGATCACCGACGCTACAAGCAGGCATGTCGCGGCATCCGGACCGAGTATCAGTTGCCGCGATGATCCCATCAATGCGTAAACAACCATTGGCAAAATACTTGAATATAAACCTGCCTGAGGAGGGAGACCAATTAATGCCGCGTATGCAATTCCGATCGGAAGAACAATTGCAGCCACTGAAAGACCGGCGAAAAGATCTTTAGCTAAATATTCTTTTTTATAATTGTGAATCAGATTTAATCCGGGTAATATCTTAAATAGTTTTTCGGTTACTGACTGATTCAATTTTTATTTAAAAATTTATTTGTCATAAAAAAATTTTTGACAAGTTAGCCATACTTACTAATCTCATCAAGTCATGTTATGAATCCTTAAAATTTTCATGTACATAGCTCCCTCGGAAAAGCAAACAGTGAAATAATATTTCTCCCATATAACTCATTTTTAAAATGCTAACTTAAGGGCAAAAATGAGTTATTTCTTTTAAAACATAGGGCTTGCAATATCAGGGTACTCTGTGATAAATACGATGTATAACCGGCGCTAATTTTCCACTCCATATTTGAATTGCCGTAATGATTTCTGTACAACTTCCGAAGTTTGGTTGTCTTACTGTTTTATAAATGAAAATACAAATTCCAGTTGTGAATCCCTGTTTTTATAAATGTCTTCCTGTGTTGTCCTGACCTCATAGTCGGGACTGATCCCCTTGTCCTGTTTATTTGCATGGTAACTGAAAATAAGCGGCAGATCAATTTCAAATTTTGAATTCGGTAGTGTAAGAAAGAAAAACTCACCCCCATTAATTCCCTGCTGAGAGCCCCCTGTAGTTTCGCCGATGATCTTTCCAAGACCGGCAGTTTTAAAATTCCTTGCCATTTCATAACCGGCTGAACTGTTCTTCGCGTTTGTCAGAAGAAATACGCTTCCTCTGAAAGCATTTTCTTTCGGTTCAATAAAATCGCAGGGTTGGCCGTTAGATTTTATTTCATATAATCCAAGCTCATTTATAAAAAACTTTGACGGGTCTTTTGGTTTCTTAAATGAATCATCCCATGTGTCTAAGTAAGGCAGGAGACTGTCGGGAATGTTCAGATAACGATAACATGGACGGTCAGGGTCATCACAGCCAATTTTCTCTTTTGTAATGTATGATAGAATATAGTCTCCGGTATTGTCCCCGCCTTCGTTGCCGCGGATATCTATAATTAAATTTTTGATTTCCGGACGTTTTGACAGATCAAGAAAAATGCTGTCAACATACTTGCTTGCCATAAAGTCACTGTTCCAGAAAGCAAACGTTCCGAATTTCATGTACGCTGTTTGTTTATCCAAAATTTTATAATCCCATGTCTTTTCTGCAACAGGAATTTTGCCAAATGTTTTTTCATAAACGTTTATCCTTGCTTCAGGTGATACAGCATTTACAATAAACTCTTTCTCTGACTGATCTCTAATTTTCCTGATAGTAAGAGCGTATGTTTCGGTTCCTGACGGAAAGAACAAAGGGAAATATATATCGAACAACGAATGCCCTTCTGCTTCATCAGGAGATTCATTCATATTGTTTAATTTTTTACCTGTTGAATTATTACCATCACTTCTGCTTACCGTTAATAAACTGTCAATTATTGTCCGGGAACTTATGTTGTTTATGTAAACAATTTCATCTCCTCTATCAATATTTTTGTTGTCTGATAAATTGTGAGTGATGATAATTTTATTGTCCGGCACAATTTCAAAAAAGAAAGGAATTATTCCGGAGGGTAAAATTCTTTTTTGAGTTAAACTGTCTAAGTTTAAAGGATTCAAAAAAGTATGTCCGCATTTTATTTTTTGAGCTAGCTGAGAGAGCAAAAGATAGAACACTTTTTCATCAAGAGGTTCACGGCACTTGATTCTCAGCTTATCAAAGTATCCCTGTATTTCCTCAGGTGTATTGTATCTGAATAATCCAGGATGCAGATTTGTCCATGCTGATTGCAATATGCTGAGATCGTTTTGCATTTGTGCTGTGGATAATTCTTTGATAGAACTCTGCGAAAACGCTTCAGTCAGGGACAGTAAAAGCAAAAGCGTGATCTGATATCTTATTTTCATTGTTTGAATTCCATAGTTTATGTTTTTTGTTTGCTTATTAATGAATGCATTTTCCTAATGTCTTTACCTGAAAATTTTTGCGTATGGTGAAATGCATGATCCTTAAATACAAATCACAGTCTTTATTTTATATTTGTTGTTGACTTCAGAAGTATAATCTATCATACTCTATCTCAGAAGAGACTCATGTAAAACTTCCGGGGTCTGATTGCGCAACAACTGAAGTTTTTGCAAAACTACTTTGTGATTTGTTAAAAACTATTTCTCGGTCTTAATGATGTCGTTTATAATGTCAACATGATGTTTAGTATGAATAACTAAAAATTTCATTGTTTGATTTAAATTCATGTTACCAAAGACAGGATGTTTGATGTAATTGTCGGCCATTAGAGTATCGAGTTCTTTGATCTTTTCTGAAGCAATCCCTATCTGCTTTTTCAGAGTATCTGCATTGATAGTGTTTTTCGGAATAACTGTTTCCGGCGCTTTTCCTTTTCCCCTTGGAATTTTGTTCATTGCAAATACAAGCATCCGCATAAAGTTAAAATTCCATTTGTAATCTTCCGGATTTGAATTCTTTAATCCTTCTATTATAAAATTAACTGCTAACAACGAATGTTCAATATGCCAGCCAACAGATGATTTTGAAACTGTTTCATTTATCATTCCCGCTTTCGGAATTTTGCCTTCAAGCTCATTTACAAAATCTCTTAATTTATCCATTCAGTGGCAGTATGTTTTTATTTTATGATGTATCGAATTGTTGTTTCGAAATTATTCATTATCTGAGACGACCTCAACTTTAATCCTGTCAGGGTCTTCAAAAAAAACTGCATAATAATCTTCTCCGCCTGCATACGGATGTTTGTCTTCATACAGTATGTTAATGTTTTTCGATTTAAGCTCTTCTGTCAGCGTATCAACAAATTCTCTCGAACTGCAGTGAAATGCAAGATGATTCAGGCCTGTATTTTTTCTGTTATAAGAATTGTCCAGATATTTTTCCTCTGTCTGAACAAATACAATATATGTCTCGCCTAACATGAAGCTGATCCCGCTTTCCCATTTCTGAGATATTTCATACGAAAACTTTTCGGTAAGAAGCCATTCCCAGAACACAATGGTTCTCTTCAGATCTGACACATATATTTCTATGTGATGTATTGTTCCGTTCATAAATGGTATTCCTAATGCTGTAATTTATTTTAATGAAAATGCTGCTCTCTGCAATTCTCTTATATTACTTTGCAGTATAGTTGAACTCATCTATTTATAACGCACAGCTTCTCTTACCCATCTTTTGATCTGTAAAACAGGGATCTTATTTTCAGAGAGGATCTTTATTCTTCTTATCTCTTTACTTTTTCCTTTTAATAATTCATCAGGATCATTCAGAAATACACCTTTGAAAAAACCAACTTCAACATAATCAGTATCTTTCTTTACACATAAAAATGCTACCGGGCTTTTATCAGTAACAAATGTAATACGTCCGTTTTTTAATGTTTCCCTTAACTCAATGGATGACGAAATAATTATCCCCCGCAGTTTTATTACAAGCCCTTGCTTATCAGGAGGGAGAAGGAAAAATCTGTCCTGTATGTTTGACTCAAATGTTCCGGGCTTTCTTTTACTCTGATAATTCAAAATTTGTAAATTAAATTAATAAGTCAGCTCAGACATTTGCATTGATCCAGCCGGTAATTAATTCCTGTAAATTTGCCGGAGGTTCATGTCCGCAGTTATTAATTTCCAGCTTTAAATTTTTGTGTTCTAATTCTCTGAGTCTACGGTAAACCGGGAGCAGGTGATCTTCCACCGGACAGACATTATCATCCATGCCCGAGATCATGAATATCTTTTTGGACAAAAGTTTTTCAGCATGCTTTACAATATCGTATTTACTTATGTTGTCCGATAAGTTTTTTAAAAAAAGATAAGGGTCCTGCTTTAATATGGTCTTGTCTGAAAAGACTCCGTCTACGGCATATTCCAGAAATTCCCTTATCTTCGACTCCGAATCCATGAACTGCCTACCAAAATAACTGTAATCGCATGTTGCTATGCAGATAATATTTTTTATTCTCTCATCATACAAAGCCCCTACTAATGCAACCGCAGTCCCAAAGCTGTAACCGGCAAATACTATTCTTTTTGTATCTGTTTTAAATTTTTTAACATTCTCCTGATTGTTCAAAAAATCAATTACTGCAGTCAGATCTTTTAATGAGTTACTCATGGTGAATTCACCTTTGCTTCCCCATAATCCCCGGTAGTTAAATCTAAGAACGTTTATTCCGGCCTTACAGAGATTTTTTGCCATTTCAGCTTTGCCCTCTTCGTGTCCTCCCGGGATTCCGTGAAGCCATACTAATGTAGTTTTATTTCCTTTTCCAATACCCTCATAGAAATAGGCATTCAGTTTGATTTTGCTGCTTACAAGATTTATTTTTTTTTGGTTTGTTCATAATTAGGAAAACAAGAAAAACAATTGCCGTTATAAGACTCTAAAAATAGTAGATATTTCAATTTTGAATTTCCTGTATAACCCAATGTGTAACTAACACTTTTTTATCTGAATGAGCCATACCACTGATATGTGTTGCATAACTGCCATATCATTCTTCATCTTAATTTGAATCGCCAATTAAACTCAGTATCCGTTCCGTCGATTTTGATGAATTTATTTTTTTCCAGAACTTTACAGGAAGCGCTGTTTAATATCTCAGTAGCTGCAAGTATTGAATTGATCTTAGGCTGACTTCCTGCCCATCTTATTATACCTCCTACGGCTTCTGTCATATATCCTTTCATTCTGTATTCTTCATGCGTACCATATCCAATTTTTATTTCTCCTTCTCATTTGGTTCTCCAAAAATGCTCGCCTACCATTTTTTGTCAGTTTTAAAATAATAACCCAAAGGTAGAATACAAATAGTTTTTCTTTATGTCTGCGGCATTTGGCAGTATTGTTAGTTCAAGAGCTTCTTTAAGTTCAGCCGAAACAATTCTTGAAGTTTCAATTGTTCAACTCCTTCTCCAATGAGTTATCATTTCTGATATATTTCAATAGTTGGCCTAAAGTTAATGGTTTTAATATAAGTCGGTCAGTTTCAATCATTCTTTTAATATTTTTATTAGTTCTGTAGCGGCTGTCGATTCACAATATTTACACCACTTCAAGTTTCTCTAGCCTCGCCGTTATCGCTCCCTTTGTCCTCCCAAGATGTTTTGCAATTTTATTTATGCTGATGCCGTCATCAAACATTCTCCTCAGCTCGCTGTCAAGTTCGCGTGTCCACGGCATAAAAGCTTCCTTGTGCTTCAATCTTAACTCGTCTATCATATATGTTTTTTCTTTGAACGAGCCTGTGCTAAAATTATTCTGCCAGCCGCCCCCGGTTTTTGTCTGGTATTTATTTTCATCAACGGCTTTGATTATATGAATCAGTGATGAACGCGGGAACACTTTCGGCATCAGCTGCTCCGGAATGTGAATGCTGTTCTTTGCGCGTGTAATTGCCACATACAAAAGATTGATCTCTTCATTAAGTTTGGTAGGATTAATTTCTTCGGGTTTCTTTTCTTTAGTTAATTTTTCCAGTTTCATTTTGGTCATGAAATCGTTTACAAGATGCACTTCATCATACTCCATTCCTTTACAGCGGTGTACGGTTGAAAATATCATCTCAGCTTTTCCCTCTCTCTTCATTATCCAGATGTTTCTTCTTGATAATGTTAATTATACCGGGAATTCTGTTACCGTACTCACTCACAATGCTGACCATCATTCCGAGCTGAATATCTTCAGTCTTCTCTATATAATCATTCAGCTCCGTCATGTCTTTCATTGCTTTTAAAAGACTGTCTTTGATAAGATGGTGTTTCCCATTATATAAATTCAATACATCATAAAGAGATGTCCCTTCATCTGCATATGTATAAGAGTTTATATTGCCTTCAAAGTAAATATTCTTCACATTTCTCTTTTCAGTTACATATTTGATCGCTCTGAGTAAAAGCCCGAGGTTTGTCCTTGCAAGAATTGCTTTTGTTTTTTGCTCCCTGAAGTTTCCATTTCCGGTGATCACGGCATGATGTTTATCATTTATATGCTTTTTGTACTTTAAAACTTGAACGGCAAGGTTCGCTATGTCCTGACCAAACCTGAAGCTGGTGGAAAGCTGATAAGTTTTAAATCCGGCTTTTTCAAGTGAGTTGACTGCAAAACGCCAGCTGTATATCTGCTGATGTGTATCGCCTACCACAACCTTCACAGCTTCCTGCCTGAAAAAAACATCAAGCATTGCAGGAGATGCATCCTGCCCTTCATCAAAAAGAATAAAGTCGTAATCGAGTTTTGGTTCGTACAGCTGAAATTTTTTGAGATAGAAATCGTGAGTAATTTCAATCTCACTTTTATTCATTTTGCTTAACTGGCTTCGGGTTTGATTCTCTATATAGTTATAGTACTTTGTTACAAATGCTCTTGCCTTATTGTCAGAAACAACATCGAGATAGTTCAGCTCCTGTACCTTTTTTTTGTCGCTGTTACAGAAATATGCAACGAATTTTTTAATGTGATTTGCAACGATATACTCCGTATGCTTTTCTTTTACTTTCTTTCGGTCTGGCAGCTGCGTATTCAATGATCGTTGTTGTTTTCCCTGAACCGGCGACAGCATTAATTTTTATATCCCCGGTCGAACTGATAATGTCAATTTGCTCTTTTGTTAATTTCATCTTTTCCATGATCTTATTCATAATTATTTAAATTCATTCAAAAAACTTTTTCAATTTAAATTTTTGAAATTGTAAATTCAATATTATCATTTTTAACTGAGATCAGATAAGTTCACGGTAATAAAAGAACACAGGATTTTACGGAAACATAGCGGATTTAATTATTAGTTAAAAACGGTTACAAGACGAATTGCTGACATAAGAATTCGAAAATTTTATCAATTATTGATTTCAGATAATTCCTATTTCACTTTAAAATCTCTTATCTCAATACTTTCATTACTCACAACAACTACCGAGTCCTCGGGTACAGCACGCCAGGTTTCCTGATAATCCCCGATTGGTTCAGAAACGATGCAGGCTGCAAAGTCCCCGAACTTTCCTTCTACATGCGGATTCAGCCGTGTCAGTTCGTCAACACTCGGGCTTATATAAAGTGAAGGACATGTGCCGTCACTGCCATATCTGAAACACCAAAGACTCTCTCCGTCAGAGATTGCAATAGTCATCCAAAGATCTCCGGAGACACCGGCTTTTTTGCCGGCAGCCTTTACAACTTTCACCATTTCAGCCATTCCTGAAGTGACATCTTGTTCAAGTCCATAAGTGAGAGCAAGGTAAAACATTACTTCAGAATCTGTTGATCCCATGAGATCATTGAAAAATTCAGGTGAGATCTTTGCAAGTAATGCCTGACGCAGCAATTCATACTGAGCGATCTGACCATTATGCATGAAAAGCCATTTATCATATCTGAATGGATGACAATTGGTTTCCTGAATCGGAGCAAGAGATGATGCGCGAACGTGTGACATGAACAATGGTGATTCTATGTGCTTAGCCAGATCGTGAAGATTCGAATCATTCCAGGCAGGCCGTATGCTGCGGAACAAACCAGGATAAGGCTGCTTGTCATACCAGCCCAGTCCGTAACCGTCGCCGTTGGTCGGAGTCCGCATTGCTTTTGCATGCAAACTCTGATGTATTAGATTATCTTTGGGTTTGATAAGTAATTCACTCATCAAAATTGGACCCCCGGTATAAGCAAGCCATCTGCACATTGAAATGAAATTTAAATTTTGAAAATTGTAATTTTTGTGAAAAGGAAAAGAAACCAAACAATCTAACAAACCCTCCCCCCCCCCCCCCCCCCCCCCCCCCCCCCCGCAGGCCCCAACAAGGTTGTGTAAACTGGAAATGGACACGATCCACTCTACAGCTTTATCCCAAAGCGCCCCAAACCTTCCCACATTGCAAGGTAGACTGAATATTGGCATTCCCGGATCCAGCTCAGTGCCTTTTATAGGATTCACCGCCCTTTCCAGTCCCAGTCATAATAAAATTTTAAAGCTCCTTCAGAAAAGAGAGAGACTTCAATAGCTGTTCTTGCTTCATTGACAATTTCTTTTTTTGAAGCTGTCGAAAATAGTCCCTGAATGATTTTTTCATTTGCTATAGCTGCATAGGCGACAGCATATTTCGGATCAATACGGATAGCTTCTCTGAAATGTGACAAAGCTTTTTCTGATTCTTCAGGAGTAGAACCATAACTTAAATGTCGTCCCTTCAGATATTCGGCATAAGCTTCAGGGTTAACTTTAATTTTTATCTGATCAGTATTTTCAATTTTATCATAAGCAATTTTAAGCCGGCTGAGTATGGAATAAATAATGGAATCTTCTGTACGTGAAATGTCTGCAATACCCAGTTCATGTTTATTTCCCCATATCAGATTTTGATCGGCAGTGTCCACAAGCTCACAGTTCAAAAAAAAGCCGTTCCCCTTTTTCTGCAAGTTACCTGTTAAAGCCATATCGGCTTTAAGTTTGCGAGATTCTCAATGCTGCGGTTTTGATCAGTCAAACCAAATGTAGCAGAGCGGGCAAATACTTTAATTCCCTCTATAGCTGAAAATCGGTTTATAAGGTTTTCAGGAATACCATCGGAAAGAAATTTCAGATCGGAATCATTATGAGGATTTTCAAAAGGAAGAACTGCAAGAGATTTTATTTCTGTACCTTCATTTTTTTTCTGAAGTTTTGGATTTTTAAAAAATAAATTTGCTGCACGGTCAAAAACTGACATCTTGTTTTTCGTTTTATCCGGGGTTTTCAATTTACCTTTCATCTCTTCAGGTCTCGGAACTACAAATCCAGGGTTTGATACAGCAAAACTTCTAACGGCTCTTCAACGTTTTAAAATCAAAGTTTCCTAATGAAGTGAACTGAAACTCAGACTTGTTCTTAAGCAGATCACGCACTGATCTGGAAAGCAGAACCGATCCGGGAATACCGAGATCAATTCTTGAAGCAATATTAACTCCGTCACCGAATACATCGTCATTTTCAAAAACAACTTCACCCAGATGAATACCTATTCTTAACTGAAATTCTTTTGCTGCTATACATTCTTTCTGAATTTTCATTGCAGCATTCACTGCATCTGAAACTGTATTGAAACTTGACATTACTCCGTCACCAAGCTCTTTTATCCACTGCCCGTTGTATTGCTCTATAACAGGTTTTTGAAGCTCCCTGTTTTTTTTCAGAAGTTCAAATGCTTTGTGTTCATCATTACCCATTAATGCTGTGTACCCGGTGATATCGGTAAACATAATAGCGGCAAGCCGGCGGGACTGAGACATTGATTCTTTTATTTATTTTTTTTAAGAATGTATACAGTTCCTCTGTTTTTTCCAATGGACTCCAGTATTTGTTCGGTTTTCATATACTGCAAATCCTTTTTTAATGTATTTATTGAAATTTCAGGCATTGCATTTGACAAATCTGCGAGCTTTACCGGTTGTGTCTTTTCAATAAAGTCTTTAATAGATTTTTGCCTTTCATTTAAATATCCGCCTTTTGATTTAAACACATCATATTTTTGTTCCAGTGTTTGAATCAGTTCTTCCAGTGATTGTAAAAAAATAACATCCATTTGTTTATGTTTTCATTTGGCGAATATCTGTCTTTTTGTCCATCTATCAAAACTTCATAATATATCTTTTTCTTTTGTTCAATCAGCTTTTCAAAAGAGACATACAAAATAAACAGATAATCGTTTTTTAATAGGAATAAATTCGTTAACAGCCTGGACAATCTCCCGTTTCCATCCTGAAACGGATGAATGGACAGAAATTCATAAATAAAAAAACCCGTGATTATTAAAGGATGAAGGGAATTTGTTTTTAAATTTTTATTTGTCCAGTCAATTAATTCATTCATCTCATTTTCCACAAGATGAGGCTCAGTAGTTTCAAATATTATTCTTTGATTGCCATCAGGATAATTTGCGACTACTTTATTGGATAAATTTTTATAAGATCCTCTGTGTCTGTCATCCTTGTCGCTGTATTTCAGTAAATTCTGATGAAGCTGCAGTATGTAATTTTTGGTTATATTTATGGACTCATAGTTTTCATAAATGATTTCAAGTACTTCATAATAGCCAATTACTTCCTGCTGATCCCTTGTTTTTAACTCTGTTACTTTTATATTATCCAGAAGAATTTTGATTTCCTCATTTGTGATTTGTGCTCCTTCGATTCTTGTTGAAGAGCCAATACTTTCAATTGTTGCAATTTTTCTTAATTCCTTTAAAAAATTGTTTTCCCGGTTTTCGACAATATTCCACTTTCCCTTGAAAGTATCAATTATACTGATTGATTTTAATATCTGTTGATTTGTTGGAAAGTCAAAGTTTAGTTTGTCTATATATTTATCCATTTTGTACTCATTTTTTATCTATACAAATATATTCAAACAAAATTTGAATATCCATTACTTATCTATATTTTATCCATAAGTTAAACCTAAAGACTTCAGGCAAAGTTTGATTACTATCACTTTTTCATATTTTATGTGATGTTATTTACAAAGTCTCAAATTTCTAATTCTTAATTATTTACATTTCCTCCAGATACTTTCTCACAAATCTGATTGCCAGTGCCCCTTCACCTACAGCAGAAGAACTACCTGCCAGAGCACCGAACCTAACGTCACCTGATGCGAATATTCCCGGCACACTTGTCTCCGGAAGAAAAGGTTCTCTGTCCAGCTTCCAGAAAGTATGAAATGTTTTATCCTTCATCAGCTCGCTACCGGTAATAATAAATCCTTTTTTATCCTTCAATACAATGTCATTCAGCCATCCGGTTCCGGGTTTCGTGCCGATGTATATGAACAAGGCTTTTGCAGGAACAGTCTTTTCTTCGCCGGTCTTTGTGTTTTTAATTGTGATATTTTCCAAAACAGTTGAACCTGAACAGGAGATCACATCAGTATTAGCAATAACTTTTATGTTAGGTGTATTGCTTATATTTTCCACAAGATAATTCGCATTGCAAACTTGCTCAGATACATAGCTGCCTGACATGCAGAGTTCCCTCCGCCTGCAATGTAAATTATTTCGTCACGGCAGGCATGCGCTTCCACCGAAGCCGAACCATAATAAACTCCTGCTCCTGTAAAATTTTCAAGTCCCGGAATATCCAGTCTCGCATATGAAGCCCCTGTTGCAATGACTATTGCTTTACTGTGGATTACAGTACCATCCATCATTTCCGTCACTTTGTATCCGTCCTTTACAGTTATACTTTTCACCTCTTGCGGTGTAAGAACTTCCGTTCCGAATCTGAGTGTTTGGGATACCGCTCTTCGGGTTAACTCACCTCCTGAAAGTCCTGTCGGAAACCCGAGATAGTTTTCAATGCGCGCACTGTTGCCCGCCTGTCCTCCGGGACTGCTCTGCTCGATAAGAATTGTTTTAAGCCCTTCGCATGAACCGTAAACAGAAGCTGCCAGACCGGCAGGTCCTGCGCCGATGATTAAAACATCATACATTTCTTTCGTTGCTTTTTGCTGAAGTCCTATGCCTGCAGCAAGTTCAGGTAATGAAGGATCCTTCATAAACGAACCATCCTTTAAAACGATCAACGGGAGATCTGTCTTTTCAGCAGCATTTGCGCTGTTTAAATATTTTTCAGCATCAGTATTTGCTTCAATATCCATCCAGATATACGGAATCAGGTTGCCCGAAAGAAACTCCTTTACCCTGTGCGACTTTGGCGACCATTGAAAACCTATTATTCGTATAGCTTCAAAATCAGGTTTATATAAAGCGTGCCAGTCATCAAGAAGATCATTAATTACGGGAAATAATTTTTCCTCCGGAGGATGCCATGGCTTAAGCAAATAATAATCAAGCTTTACTGTATTGATAGCTTTTATGGCGGCTTCAATATCAGAGTAAGCTGTCAATAAAATCTTTTTTGCATCAGGAAATATTTCATTGGCTTTTTCGAGAAATGCAATGCCTTCCATTTCAGGCATCTTCTGATCGGAAATAAATAATGCAGCAGTTTCATTCTTAAGCTTCAGTTCTTTAATAAGTTCGAGCGCTTCAAGTGCTGATTCGGTTGCTGCAATTTTATATTCTTCACGATATTCATTTCGTATATCGCGTTGTATTGCCCGCAGCACCTGCTCGTCATCATCAACTATTATAATGTAAGGCAGTTTCATTTCTTATGTTTTATAATTCATTTAATTATTCTGTATCGTTTTTGATTCATTGATCTCTTCAACCGGTAAGATTACCGAAAACACTGTTCTTCCGGGTTCAGAACTCACTTTAATTTCACCTTTATGATGTTTTATTATCCTGCTCACAATATCCAGTCCGATACCCGTACCTTCCCCGACTTTTTTTGTTGTAAAGAAAGGATCAAATATACGTGACAAAATATCTTTTGGAATTCCCGGACCGTTGTCAATTATATTCACTTTTAAATTTTTCTGATCAATGGAAGTTTCTATGACCAGCTCACCGTTTTTGGGAAGAGCAAAAATAGCGTTATCTATCAGGTTTGTCCAGACCTGGTTAAGTTCGCCTACATAAGCGGGAATGTCTTTCATATTATCAGAGAAGTTCTTCTTCACTTCAATATTCTTCTCACGCAGCTTAAATCCTAAAAGGGTCAGAGTGTTCTCTAAATCATTCTGGATATTTGTAGTCTGCATGTCATTGGTCCTGTCCATGTGAACATGGCTCTTGATTGAAGCAACAAGAAAATAGATGCGGTTGGATGCGTCCGTAAGATCTTCAATGATCCTTTTCGAACTTATCAGGTTTTCGAGCCAGGGAACCAGGCAGATGATCACATCTTTCTCTATATCAATGAGTAAGCTTTCAAACTCTGAAGTTGAAAATCCGAATTCTGAAAATGTTTCTGCCGGTTGCCTTTCCGTCACTCCGTGTTTCTCAAGCCACTCTTCTAACTCTTCCTCATTCTGCAGACGCTGACTTGCCGTTAATTTTACTTTTTGTGTTTGCTCAATTTCCTTCTTCGCAACAAGAGTCTGTATCCTTTGCATATGTTCTGAACTGATGTTGCATTTGAGCAGTCTTTCGGTAAGCTTGTAATTGAGGTTGAGCCTTTTAGCAAGCTCATTTGAGAATCTGTTAATGGCAGCCGCGGGATTATTAAGTTCATGAGCTATACCCGCAGCAAGATTGCCAAGGGCATTTACTTTTTCGTGCTGCAGTTTCAGAGTCGCAAATGACTTTGCTCTTTCAGTCATATAGCCAATGAGCTTCTTTATAAGATCAGGATTGAGATGTTCAAGTTCGGTAAAATGATCTTTGTGAAGACGAAGTATTTTAACTTTTCCCACAGCGTAAGCATATCCCGGAATGGTTTTCATTCTTGAATACGGCATCAGACCTCCGACTCCACCGGTGACATCGTTATTCTCAAATGTGAAATAAAAAACCTGTCGTCCGTTAACATTCATGTAAAAAGAGATCTTGCCTTCAAGTGCGATCCACATTTTGTCAGCAGGATCACCGAATTTTGCAACAAGTCCCCCGTCTGCAATCTCTTCATATTCGCATCTGTCGACGATCCATTGCAGGTGTTCGTCAGGAAGCTCGCTCAGAGCAATCACTTTTTTCAGATCTTCAATATTTACAGGTATCATTTTTACAGGAGTAATTTTATTTTTTAACTGGTAATCAAAAAGTAATATCTATTGTCATTTGTCAATATAATTATTCTCAGGTTCAAGAAAAATTAAATTCATAATGTAAACCTATGTCATGCAGGAGAACTGACAGAGGTTATGAAAATTTAACAGCATTCTTTGAGGCTCTAATGGTTAAAAACGTTTCTGATAGTATTGATTTGTAAACTTAAAAGTCAGGATGCAAATCGAAAAAAATTTATTTGCACAAATAAAAATACAAAGGTAATTTTGTAGCTGACTTATTGAATCGACAGTCATTGAGTTGATTTACAGTCAATTATAAAATAATCAAATAACCTTAAAAACAAATTTTAAAAAATGGAAAAGCAATTAGAACAAATCAGTCAGCAGCAGAGAGAATCTTGGAATAAATTTTCTCCGGGCTGGAAAAAATGGGATGAACTATTTATGGATTTCTTAAAGCCAATGGGAGATGAGATCATTAATATGCTCAATCCAAAGGATACAGAAGTAATACTCGATGTAGCTTCAGGAACCGGTGAACCCGGTTTGACGATAGCCAATAAGTTAAAATTCGGAAAGGTAGTTGTAACCGATCTTTCTGAGGACATGCTTGAAATTGCAAAGGAAAACGCAGAACACCGGGGTATCAGTAACATTGAAATTTTTCCATGTGATGTTACCGAGATGCCTTTTACGGACAACAAATTTGATGCTGTAAGCTGCCGTTTTGGATTTATGTTTTTTCCGGACATGTTGTTAGCTGCAAAGGAAATGGCAAGAGTTCTTAAACCCGGCGGCAGGATCGCTACATCAGTCTGGAATGTCCCGGAAAAAAATTTCTGGATCACTGCTATACTTGGAACAATCAGCAAAAACATGGAATTACCTCCGCCGCCGCCGGGTGCACCCGGAATGTTTCGCTGCGCTAAGGATGATCTTATCGCGGGAATATTCAGACAGGCAGGTTTAAAAAACATTACTGTAAAAGAAGTCACCGGAAAAATGAAATGCAAAACAAGCGATGTATACTGGAATGCAATGACTGAAGTCGCAGCTCCTGTTGTTGCAGCGCTCAGTAATGCAGATGCTTCAATGAATGAAAAAATTAAAAGAGAGGTTCTTCAAAAGGTTAATGAGAAATATCCTTCAGGAAATGTAATGATTGATTCAAGCGCTCTTGTAATTTATGGTGAAAAATAGTTAAAAGTAAAAGTTGAAGTTGAAATAACAATTTCTTTGACTGCTGTTTGTGCTCCGGAAGTTTGCTTAAATTTATTTTGAATATGCAGAATAAAATTTCTCAGCAAACTTTTTGGACACAAACAGTCTTTTTATAATACCTTAAGCCAAATTAATCTTTATGCTTTCCGGACACCAAGCTAATGAATTCATTTTAAATTACTGCTTTAGTTTAATTTATAATATTTTTTTCTCAGCCAAAGTGCGGTATTCACAAGAATGATCAAAGCGGGAACTTCAACAAGCGGACCTATAACCCCTGCGAATGCCTGCCCGCTGTTGATACCGAATACACCTATGGCAACTGCAATTGCCAGTTCGAAATTATTCCCCGTCGCGGTAAATGATATTGAAGCATTCTCCGCGTAGTCTACACCCATTTTTCTCGCAATAAAAAAACTAACAATAAACATTACGGCAAAATAGATCAATAAAGGAATCGCAATTCTTAACACATCAAAAGGAATCTGAACTATCATTTCACCTTTAAGACTGAACATTACAATGATTGTAAATAATAATGCAATAGGTGTAATTGGTGAAATGATCCGTATAAATTTTTTCTGAAACCAATCTTCACCTTTATATTTTAACAGAGCATAACGGCTGATGATCCCTGCCGCGAAAGGTATTCCGAGATATATTGCAACACTTTCGGCGATTTGGGAGATTGTTATGTTTACTTCAAGTCCTTTCATCCCGAAAAATTCCGGCAGGACCGTGATAAAGACATAAGCGTAGATACTGTAAAAGAAGACCTGGAAAATACTGTTAAGTGCAACCAGACCTGCTGCATATTCCCTGCTGCCGTCCGCAAGTTCATTCCAGACTATTACCATAGCAATGCATCTGGCAAGTCCGATGAGTATCAGACCAATCATATATTCAGGATAACCCTGTAATAAAGTGACCGCAAGTATAAACATTAATATGGGTCCAATTATCCAGTTTAAGAATAATGATACTGCCAAGACTTTAGTGTTGCGGAATACTTCTCCGATCCTTTCATATCTTACCTTAGCAAGCGGAGGATACATCATTAATATAAGACCAATGGCTATCGGTATATTTGTTGTGCCGCTTGAGAATGAGTTTATAAGTTGTGATGACGAAGGTATGAAAATAACCTATCGCCACTCCTGTGATCATTGCAAGAAAGATCCAGAGAGTAAGAAACCTGTCAAAGAAACTGAGCTTCTTTCTTCCGGCTGAAGGTGAACAATTGTCTGCGGACATCTTGTGTTAAGTTTAATATCGTAATAATTCGATTATATAAATGTCACTTTCTTCAGCAGCATTCATCGGTGACAGAATGATAAGAGCTGAACAATTCAGCCAGATACTTTTCTGCAAGTTTCCATTCTTTCTGATCAATGCAGTAGCAGACTTTTTTTCCTTCGATCTCTCCTTTAATAAGTCCCGCGGCTTTCAATTCCTTCAAATGCTGTGATACCGTACTCTGAGACAATGGTAGTTTATTTACAATGTCACCGCAGATGCAGGATTTTTTCTGAATGAGAAATTTTAGTATTGCTACTCTTGCAGGATGAGATAAAGCATTTGCATATTTTGATACCCTGTTATCATTTACTGTGAATTCTTCTGCTTTAGTAAGTCCCATTGGTTTTATTTATCGCAATATTACGATTTTAATTTCAAAATTAAACACAATTTAACTGGATAATTTTACAGAGTTTGGGAAGGGTTGTTGCTACGTTCAGACTGTGAAGATTAGTAATTACTTTTCATTTAATTACATTTTTTTCTTTACCAATAAGTATATAAAGCATGCTGTGATCAAAGTATGCAACACGAAGGCAGGAACTAAAAGTACTCCGTCAAAAGTATTCTCAATTTTTATATAGCCGAAAAAAAACGCCGCCATTATATTATAAGCAATCATACCTCTGACAGCAGTGGTCATTCTGACCTCATTTAAAGGAAAGCAGGCAAGTCCAAAAGAGATAAAAACAATTCCTGCAAAACGGCTCAGAATATTTACTGCATCTGTGGCTTCTATTCCGAATATTAGTTTTACAATTAAATACGGGAACAGTAAGAGTAAAATTCCCAGTGTTGTTTCCAGAATTGAAGTGAATATGAGCAGCTTCTTCATGACAGAATTATTTTGCTTAATTTAATAAAGGAAATTATATAGACAAATCCATTTGATAAATTAGAATATCCTAGTTGCAAAACTATGTTTTATTCAAGAATTATAAAATGCTAAAACCGGATAAACTATAAATGTAACTTATGTGAATATAGACTCTTTATCTGAAGAAAAAAAAGCCGGCGGAAAATTTTCCACCGGCTTTCATATTTATTACAATGTTAAAGTTATTAACTCAAGAGTTAATACCTGAATTTACTTAACTCAGTTTTATTTCAATAACGCCATCTTCATAGTTTTACTGAAACCGTTTGCTTCAAGTCTGTAATAATAAATTCCGCTTGAAATGCTTGTTGCGTCAAATGTTATTGTGTGATAACCGGATGTCTTGAATCCGTTAACAAGTGTTGCGATTTCTTTTCCTGAGCTGTTGAAGATCTTTAATGAAACAAATCCGTCCGTTACTATATCAAAATCAATTTTTGTAGTCGGGTTGAAAGGATTCGGATAGTTCTGAGACAGATTGAATTTAGTAGGTGTACCTACTTCGATTTCCAGATCAAGATTGTGATATTCAAAATGTCCGTTGAAATCGATCTGTTTTAATCTGTAATTATAATTTCCTGTTAAAACATTTTTGTCTGTAAATGAATAGTTGTTTATGTTGGTTGTTGTTCCGTTTCCGGCAACATTACCAACTGAAGTCCATTCATTTCCGTTTGCAGATTTTCTTTCAATGTTGAACCCTGAGTTGTTAAACTCTGAAGCAGTTGTCCAGTTCAATGTTACATTTCTGTTTGTAACTTTGTAAGTGAATGCTGAAAGTTCAACCGGTAAAGCGCCCCAGTCAGCTTGTTTTGATACTTCAACTGTGACAGGTTTTGCGAGAACAAGCCTTTGTGAACCCGGACATGTATATGTTATTCCCTGCGGATATGATGCTGAAGCATCAGCAGTAATTGTGCCTGTTCCTGTTCCGATCACCTGTACTTCCGGCGAATTACCTGAAGCGTCAGTGTTTACAGAATTTGTACTTAACGAACCCTGATTTATGCTTAGCTTAACACCGTTTATTTGTACAGGATCTCCATTCTGATCTAATGTTCTCATATAAAAATCATCAGGTCCCGTACCTGTCAGAATCAGAATCGTGTTAAATACGGAAGCGGTGGTACTTCCGCCGTTTGCATCCGCATCAGCCTGTATAGCTTCAGCTCTTGCTCTTATTGTTGGATCTGTGACCGTGCTCAGATCTACACCGTCAGAATAATGCCAGATGACTAATTGAGTTGCTGCAACCTCCTGATTTAGATCAGGTAACTCACCTATTGGATCCGGATTAAACGGATAATAATTATTTAAGATGTAAACAATTCTTGGATTTGAAACGGCAGAATCATGATGACAGGTATCAGGAAAACTTATGGTTCTTGTTATATCAACACAATAAAAAAGTGTTGCATTACCTTCTACTGATCCTACGATAAGTAATGCGCTGACACCTCTGGAATTTCCTGTATGCGGATCAATGAATGTCACACCGGCGCCTGCTCCGGTACCGGTAATGTTTGCATCAGACTGACCGAATTGACTAAAAGATAGATTTGTAAAAATGAATGTTGCAACAAAAAAGAATAGAATAATTCTTTTCATGGTATTTCTCCTTTCGTTATGTTTTTTTATTTGGGGTTATATTTCAAAATAAACATTTGGGGAATATTTTGAAAATTTTTATTTCATTAATTTTATAATGGGATTAAGAATAGTTTTTTCTTTCATTAAGTTCCTTGCAAAAATAAAGTTATTATAATACGTAATCAAGGGAGTTTTTAAATATGTACAAAGATAAGCTAAGATAAGTTTAATCCTAACAAAAACCTAACAAACTAAAATTAGATTTTCACAAATAAAAAAAGACGGGTCTCCTTTCAGTCCCGTCTTTTTTATAAATCTTAATAACGAAATATTATTTTATCAGAGCCATCTTCATTACCTTGCTTACTCCGTTTGCTTCTAATCTGTAATAGTATATTCCGCTTGACAGATTGGTTGCATTGAAATTCACAGAGTGATAACCTGCAGATCTTATTTCATTTACTAAAGTTGCCACCTCTATTCCTGAAGTATTGAATACCTTCAACGTTACATTTCCCGCTACAGGTAAATCAAAGTTAATTGTTGTAGAAGGATTGAACGGATTCGGATAGTTTTGACTCAATTCAAATTTTGTCGGTGTTCCAACTTCTATTTCAGAATTCAAGTTATGATATTCAAAGTTTCCATTGAAATCTATTTGCTTAAGTCTGTAATTATATCTTCCTGAATTTACATTTCTATCCATAAAGAAAAAATCATAAGGAACATTTGTCGTTCCATGTCCTTCTACAAATCCAACCTTCTGCCAGTTTTCTGAACTGATTGATTTTCTCTCGATTTCAAATCCTGAATTATTAGTTTCTGAAACTGTATTCCAGTTTAAATTCACATTTGAATTTGAAACATTTGCTGTAAATGATGCAAGCTCAACAGGCAATAGACCCCATTCAGCTGTTACAGACCTCAAAGCAGTTGTTGTTCTGGCTAATCCAAGTACCTGTAAATTTTGAGTGTAACCTGCAAATGCGAGCCCCGATACAGTAACAACACTTGCCGTTGCGGTAATCGTACCGGTACTTGTACCTGAGACAACTATTGGTGCAGATAAACCCGAAGCATCCGTAGTCGTAACATTTGTACTTAAAGAACCTAAAGTAATGGACAACTGAATATTATTTACTGCTATACCATTACCGTTCTGATCAAGTGTTTGTATTCTGAAATCATCTGAATTCAAACCCGGCAGTATGCTGAATGTAGTAGGTACCGATGAACTGTTACCGTTGGCTAATGCATCATTTGTTATTGCAATCGCCCTGTCCCTTACTGTAGTATTTCCAACTGAGACATTTACATCCAATCCGTTTCTGATTGTCCAGATCGCACATTGAATAGCTGCTGCTTCGTCTCTGTTATCAGAAAGCTTTCCTGGATAAGATGCTTGTTGAGGATAATAATTTTGTAAAATGTAAATTGCCTGTGAAACTGTTCCTGCTGAATCTTTGACTGTATCAGGAATACCGATGTTAGTGCAAAGATCAAGACAGTAGAATGGAGTATTAGCATTGCCTTCAAAATTACAGGCAATAACTCCTGCATAAGCGGTTATTGTTAGTCCATTACACGGATCAAAGAAATTTGAAAGATTTCTTCCTGTCGGAGTTCCAGTTGTAATTGCTATTCCCTGGGAATAAATTGATGTTACGGTTACAAATAGAATTGTAACGATGAGAATTGTTCTTTTCATTTTTTGTTTTTTAGTTTTAAAAAATAGTTTTAAAAAACAAAATAACTACTTTGGGGTATAATTACTCTGTGTGATTTGATGGAGCTCGTTATGATTTTTTTTTATTGGGGTTACTGGTAAATTATTTATGTTATTCTACTCTTCCGTTATTATTTACAGAACAGTATTACTAAAATAATTAATTGGGGGTATAATTATTTTTGTAATTTAGATTCCTTCTAAAATGAAGGGTTACGGTTGATACATGAATGTGTGCAAACTAAAACAATTTAGTATTTATGTCAATACCTTTTTAAGTATAATATATATCTCGTCAATCGTGAAGGGTGAATCGTCAATCGTGAATCGTCAAATGGTCAATAGTCAATTTTTTATTTAAAATTGTTTAATACACAAATCTAAAATCCAAAATCAAAGATCGTAAATTCCAAATCCGAAATCCCAAATCCCAATTCAAAATCACTGTCCTTCGTTGATCAGCTCAATCGGCTCCGCTTCATTCCAGCTCAGATAATATTTCGGATCATTCATTTCTTTGGCAAAATTAGTCAGCTTAAGAGGTCTGAATGTATCCATCATCACTGCAACTTCAAGAGTTTCTTTTTTTCCAAGATTGGCGTCGACTGTTCCGGGATGTGGTCCGTGCGGAATTCCGTTCGGATGTAAACTTATTGAAGCAAATTCGATTCCTTTCCGGCTGGCAAAATTTCCGTCAACATAGTAAAGCATTTCATCCGAATCGAGATTACTGTGATTATAAGGAATCGGAACTGCCAGAGGATGATAATCAAGGAGTCTCGGACAAAATGAACATATTACAAATCCCGGCGCTGCAAATGTCTGATGTATTGGCGGCGGCATGTGTATCTTCCCTGTGATCGGCATGAAATCATTTATGTTAAATATCCACGGAAAATAAAAACCGTCCCAGCCTACTACATCAAACGGATGAAATTCATAATGTATAGAAACTACCTGATTTCCTTTCTTTACCTTTATTACATAATCACCTTTCTCATCAAACGTCACAAGCTCTTCGGGAGCTTTAATGTCTCTTTCGCAGTAGGGCGAATGTTCCATCAAGCTGCCCGTGCTCATTCCTGTATCTGTTTGGCGTAGTGATAGGTCCTGTTGTTTCAAATATCAGATATCTTGCTTCGTCAGTTTCATGAACTAACTTATAAATGATCCCTCTTGGAATTACTATGTAATCGCCTTCTTTAAATTTCAAATATCCCAGCTGTGATTCCAGAGTTCCTTTTCCTTCATGTATAAAAATTACTTCATCACACATAGCATCTTTGTAAAAATAATTCATTTGTTCAGCAGGTCTGCAAACACTCATTACTACATCGTTATTAAACATTATCGGTTTTCTCCCGGTGACTGCATCTCCTTCTTTCTTAGCGGGCTTTGTTCTGAAATGATAAGGACGTAAAGACGCGTCCTTCCATTCCTCTATTTTTACGATTTCAACTTTATCAGAAATTTCCTTTATCTTCGCAGGTGAATTGATGTGATAAGCATTTGTATATATGCTGTCAAAACCAATCGTTGAAAAAAGTTCTTCTTTGTAAAGTGAACCGTCCGGCTGTCTGAATTGTGTGTGTCTCTTCTGAGGGATCTTGCCGAGTTTATAATAGTAAGGCATATAGCTTTAGTTGAAAGTTAAAAGTTGAAAGTTTGTAAAGTTTGTAAAGTTTGTAAAGTTTGTAAAGATAATCTGCGTTCTAAAATTTCAAAAATATAAAACCGTTTTAAAATCCCAATTCTTAATTCTTAATTCTTAATTCTTAATTGCTCTTCATATTCCTTCATTTCAAGATATCTCTCAGCGTCGATAGCCGCCATGCAGCCTGTTCCTGCAGCAGTTACCGCCTGCCTGTAATAATTATCCTGCACGTCACCGCAGGCGAAGACTCCTTCAACGTTTGTTTCAGTTGTTGATTTTTTGGTGATCAGATATCCGTTTTCATCCATGTCCAGTATCCCTTTGAATATTTTCGAATTTGGCTCATGACCTATTGCAGTAAAAAATCCTGAGCATTCTATTTCAGATACTTCGTTTGTTAACAAGTTTTTAATTCTTACACCTGTAACCGTTTTTCTTTCATTATCCACTTTACCCAGTATTTCCTCAACTACTGTGTTCAGAACAAATCTGATCTTCGGATTTTCCTTTGCCCTGTCAAGCATGATCTTCGAAGCCCTGAATTCCTCTCTTCTGTGAATCAGTATGACCTCACTTGCGTGTCTTGTAAGATAACTTGCTTCTTCCATCGCCGTATCGCCTCCTCCTACAACTACGACTTTCATTCCCTTGAAAAAGAATCCGTCGCAGGTTGCGCAGGATGATACTCCGTATCCCATGAATATTTTTTCTGATTCAAGACCGAGCCATTTTGCAGAAGCGCCTGTGGAGACAATAACCGTATCTGCAGTATATTCTTTATCTTCTTCATCACAGATCTTAAAAGGTCTTTTTGAAAAGTCAACTTTTATTACATTTCTAAAAACCGATTTCGCTCCGAACCTGTATGCCTGTTTTCTCATCACATCCATCAGCTCAGGTCCCTGAATTCCATGCTCAAAGCCGGGATAATTTTCAACTTCGGTAGTAATGGTCAGCTGTCCTCCGGGCTGATGCCCTTCAAATATTAAAGGATTGAGACTTGCACGCCCTGAATATAAAGCTGCAGTTAATCCCGAAGGTCCTGATCCTATGATTATAACTTTATAATGTTTTTGATACTCTCCGTTTAATGACATTCCCATATTATTATACTTTAATTTTTAGCTTATTTTATAAAATTCAATCTTTTCCCTGAGAGAATTATTCTGAGGGTTTTTTTCAAGTGAAAGCTTCCAGTATTTTAAAGCGTTCGTATCGTCTTTCATTTCTTTATATACATCACCGAGATGTTCCAGCACAACCGCACTGTTTGGGTTTACTGATAATGATTTCTCGATATTTTCTTTGGCAAGTTTATATTTTTTTAACTTAAAATAAATCCATCCTATTGTATCCAGATAGGAGGCGTTACCCGGTTCTTTCTCAACAGCGATCTTTGACATCTCCAATGCTTTGTCAAGCTTTTCACCGCGCTCGGATAAATTGTATGCATAGTTGTTTAAGACTAATGCATTCTGCGGATCAAGCTTTAATGCCATCTCATATATCTCAGTTGATTTTGAAAAATTACCCTGAGTGTCATATGCAAGAGCAAGCGTTGACAGCATCCCAAGGTCATCCGGGAATATCTCAACAGCTTTCTCAAAATATTTAATGGCTTCCGGTTCTTTGTTTATTCTTTGGAGTGAAAGTCCTTTGATATAATATAACCTGGGTTCTTCGGGAAATTTATTAATTCCTTCATCTAATGTTTTGAGCGCATCATCAATTTCATTCTGCTGAAAGTAAGCGAGTCCTATATTCACATATGCTTCCTTTGAAGTATCAGCCATCGAAATTGCCTTTTCAAATTTTTCCTTATAACCTCCGGTATTTTTGTCCAGTATATCTATAATACCTAAATAATAGTAAGGAACCCATTGCTCAGGATAATCATCATTCAGTTTTACAAAAATGTTGACTGCTACATCTTTGGCAGATTCGTCCTGTGAGATCATGTTATAGTACATTTCACCAACCTGAACTTTTTCCCAGAAACCCAGTGAATCTTTTCCGAGCATCTTACTGAAGTTTTCAAATGCTCTGTCACTTTCATTCTGCTTGAAATAGATTTTTACAAGTTCTGTCTGAATTTCTTTATTCTCCGGATTCAGAATGAAAATTTCTTCGAATATTCTTCTGGCTCCGTCGAGATCATTGTTTTTTAAATAAAGGGTTGCAAGAATGGATTTTATTGATACATTGAACGGGTCCAATTTCAGCAATGCTTCAAGAACTTCAGTTGCCTTTTCATAATTCTTGTAGCCGATATAAATATCATACATTTTATTAAGGACATCATAATCATAACCGATCTTGTTTGTTATCTTTTCATAGATCGCAACCGCCTGCTCCGGCATTTTCATTTCCTGATAAAGCCTGGCAAGAGAATAAAGTCCGTATGTATAATTTGAATCAAGCCGGATTATTTCTTCAAATGTACTGATCGCTCCTTTGAAATCTTTTTTTGTGATCTGTGTATTGGCGAGAGTTTCAAGATAGCTTTGATTTTGCGGCTGCAGGTACAGCGCGTTTTTCACTTCCCTCTGGGCTTCATCAACCTTGCCAAGCTTATAGTAAACTTCGGATAATGCATGATAAATCCCTGCGGACTTATCATACTTCAATGCCATCCTGTAGTTTTCAACCGCTCCGATGAAATTATTCTGAAGCTCATAAGTCTTGCCTTCAATGAAATAACTCATTGCTTTTTCATTGTCAGTAACTTTTCGTTTGCCGGTTTCCTTTTGTGAATAAGATGTATTAAGAGTAATTAGAATCAGTAATAAAGGAAATATTGCGTTTTTCGTTAGTCTGTAAACCATTGTATACAAAAATAGTTTGAATCGTTTCCATTTACAACGCAGAATTTTTGAATAAGTTAAAAGTTACTTTAAGTTACTTTAGTTAATACAAATCCAACTGCAATAAATTATATTGCATACACTTAATTGTTCTTACACGTTCTGACTTATGGAGAAAGGTGGAGGGATAAGGCCCTTTGAAACCTTAGCAACCGTCTTCCAAACTATTTGGAATGAAAGGTGCTAATTCCTATCCTGCTTTGTGCGGGAAGAGATGAGTTAGAAGACTAAATATTGAAATGTTTCTCAAATAATATTGAATCTCTTCTGACTTATAGTTAGAAGAGATTTTTTTTTATTAGTATTGGGTATTGAGTATTGAGTATTGAGTATTGAGATATTAAGTTTTGGTTTGACGTTTGACGTTTGACGTTTGACGTCTGACGTTTCACGTTTCACGATTGACTATTAATAAAAATTTAAATATAAAAACTAAATCATTATATGCCTGACATAAAACAAATTTTGAAAGAAAGAATACTCGTTCTCGATGGTGCAATGGGAACAATGATTCAAAGGCATAAGCTTGAAGAGGAAGACTTCAGAGGTGAAAGGTTTAAAGATCATCCTCATTCGCTTAAAGGAAATAACGATTTATTATCAATTACAAGACCTGATATAATAAAGGATATCCATTCAAAATATTTTGAGGCAGGAGCCGATATAGCAGAGACCAATACATTCAGCAGCACAAAAATTGCACAGGCGGATTATAAGCTTGAACATATTGTGTATGAACTGAATCTGCAGGCTGCTAAGATTGCCAAAGAAGTTGCAGATGAATTTACTAAAAAAGAACACGGCAAGCCAAGGTTTGTTGCGGGCTCTATCGGACCTACGAACAGGACTGCTTCTCTTTCGCCTGATGTAAATGACCCCGGATTCCGAGCAGTGACTTTTGATGAGTTAGTTGATGCATATTATGAACAAACAAAAGGACTGGCTGACGGAGGAGTTGACATTTTATTAGTTGAAACAATTTTTGATACATTGAATGCAAAGGCTGCTTTGTTTGCTATTCAAAAATATTTTTACGAGACAGGGAAAAAACTACCTGTAATGGTTTCGGGTACAATAACAGATGCAAGCGGAAGAACATTGTCAGGACAGACAGTAGAAGCTTTTTTATATTCGGTTACTCACTTTGATTTATTAAGCATTGGCTTTAACTGTGCGCTAGGAGCAAAGCAGCTTCGTCCGCATATTTCAACTCTTGCTGAAAAATCAGAATTACTCGTAAGCGCACATCCTAACGCCGGGCTTCCGAATGCGTTCGGGGAATATGATGAAACTCCGGAATCTACAGCAATACAAATTGAGGAGTTTCTGAATGAAGGACTGATAAACATTGTAGGAGGATGCTGCGGAACAACCCCCAAACATATTAAAGCGATTGCTGATGTGGCAAAAAAATATCCACCGCGTGTTCCTCCTGTGCTTGAACATCTTCCGAGATACAGCGGACTTGAGCCGCTTACGGTATTTAAGGGAAGTAACTTTGTAAATGTAGGAGAGAGAACCAATGTCACCGGTTCAGCAAAATTTAAGAAACTGATCAAAGAAGAAAAGTATGAAGACGCATTAGCCATTGCCCGGCATCAGGTCGAGGGCGGAGCGCAGATGATCGATGTGAATATGGATGAAGGCATGCTTGATTCGGAAGAAGTGATGGTAAAATTTTTACATCTGATAGCTTCAGAACCGGATATTTCAAAACTGCCGATAATGATAGATTCATCCAAGTGGTCTGTAATTGAAGAAGGACTTAAATGCGTTCAGGGAAAATCCATTGTGAATTCTATCTCATTAAAAGAAGGTGAAGAGAAATTCAAAGAGTCCGCAAGGAAAGTAAAGATGTACGGAGCTGCCGTGATTGTCATGGCATTCGATGAAAACGGACAGGCGGATACTTATCAAAAGAAGATCGATATATGCAAACGGGCTTATGACATTCTTACAAAGGAAGTCGGCTTTGCCCCTGAAGATATCATCTTTGATCCTAATATTCTGACTGTTGCAACCGGACTTGAAGAACATAACAACTACGCAGTAGATTATTTAAATGCGACAAAGTGGATCAAGGAAAACCTTCCCGGCGCGCAGGTAAGCGGAGGTGTCAGCAATATTTCATTTTCATTCAGGGGGAATGACAGGGTAAGAGAAGCAATTCACTCGGCATTTCTATATCATGCAATAAAAGCCGGTATGGATATGGGTATCGTGAATCCCGGTATGCTGGAATTGTATGAGGAAATCCCTAAAGATCTTCTTGAAAGAGTTGAAGATGTTTTACTGAACAGAAGACCTGACTCAACAGAGCGTTTAGTTGAATATGCTGAGACTGTGAAGAACAAAGGCAAGGAACAGGTGAGGGATGACAGCTGGAGACAGCAGGATGTAAAAGCCAGGCTGACTCATTCCCTTGTGAAAGGAATAGTAGAATACATAGATGAAGATACAGAGGAAGCAAGAAAACTATTTGATAAGCCGATACAGGTGATCGAAGGACCGCTTATGGACGGAATGAATGTTGTTGGCGATCTCTTCGGCGAAGGAAAAATGTTTTTACCTCAGGTTGTGAAAAGCGCCAGGGTAATGAAGAAAGCTGTTGCTTATCTTTTACCATACATTGAAGCAACCAAAGAAGAAGGAGCTAAGCCCAAAGGTAAAATTTTAATGGCAACGGTGAAAGGTGATGTTCACGATATCGGTAAGAACATCGTCGGAGTTGTGCTTGGATGCAATAATTATGATGTGATAGATCTCGGAGTAATGGTTTCGTGTGAAAAAATTCTTGAGACTGCGCGTCAGGAGAAAGCAGATGTGATAGGACTAAGCGGATTGATAACACCTTCGCTTGACGAGATGGTTCACGTTGCCAAAGAGATGGAGCGCGAAGGATTCACCATACCATTGCTGATCGGAGGCGCGACAACATCAAAGGTTCATACTGCTGTCAAGATATAAGAAAACTATAAAAGCGGACAGACCATACACGTACTTGACGCATCAAGGTCAGTTCCGGTAGTCGGAAGTCTGCTGGGCGACAATAAGAATAAATTTTCTGCTGACATTAAAGAGGAATACCTGAAACTGCGCGAGCATCATTTTAAGAACAAGGTTCAGAAGCCTTATCTTACTTATGAAGCCGCAAAAAAGAATAAATTAAAAATAGATTTCAAAGAAGAAGATATGTACAAGCCAAACTTTACAGGGATAAAAGTTTTTGACAGTTATTCACTGGAAGAGATCGCTGAGTACATAGACTGGGCGCCGTTTTTCAGAACATGGGAGCTGGCGGGAAAGTATCCGGACATACTTGAAGATAAAGTAGTCGGTGAGACTGCAAAAAATTTATTCAATGATGCAAATGCATTACTGAAAAAAATTATAGAAGAAAAATGGCTGACTGCAAAGGCAGTCATTGGGATCTGGAATGCAAATGCGGCGGGGGATGACATTGAAATTTATAAGGATGAAAAGAGAGATGAAGTGATCAAAGTTTTTAAAACACTGAGACAGCAGGGTCAGAAGAGCACTAACATTCCGAATATATCGCTCTCTGATTTTGTTGCGCCGAAGGAAACCGGATTGAAAGATTACGTTGGCGGATTTGCAGTGACCGCAGGGATCGGAATTGAAAAGTGGATAAAGAAATTCAATGATGAACTCGATGACTATAATAAGATCATGCTGCAGGCGCTGGCAGACAGGTTAGCCGAAGCATTTGCAGAACTGATGCATAAGAAAGTCAGGACAGAATACTGGGGTTATTCAAAAGATGAGAAGCTCGGCAATGATGAACTGATAAAAGAAAAATATCAGGGCATAAGACCGGCTCCCGGATATCCTGCCTGTCCCGACCATACGGAAAAAACAACTTTGTTTGAAATACTTGATGCTGAAAAAAATACCGGCATAAAACTGACAGAGAGCTTAGCGATGTATCCCGCATCGTCTGTGAGCGGTATGTATTTCGCGCATCCGAAGTCGAAGTATTTCGGGCTCGGAAAGATCGGGAAAGATCAGGCGGAAGATTATGCAAAGAGGAAAGGCATGAGTCTGAAGGAAATTGAAAAATGGCTGTCACCTGTACTGAATTACGAATAGGGATTATTTCAGGTTCAATTTACCACTAAGGCACAAAGTTCACTAAGTTCACTAAGAAAAATTAATTGTGATAATAAAATATTTTTTTCTTTTGTTCTTAGTGCCCTAAGTTGTAAATTTATTTAGGTTTAAAATATGCGCTAATGGAATTAGTAAATAAAATTCCGTAAATACTTTTTCAGTTCGTCATAGTAGTTTTATTTTCACTGCTTATCGGACTCGAACAAAGGAGACAGCAGAATCAGAAGGAAGAGTCAACTGTCCCGTTTGGTACCGACAGAACATTTACTTTCATTGGCGTACTGGGAGTCATATTTTACATACTTGATCCTGTTAATTTCATTCTGTTCATTATAGGCGGAGTGATACTTGGAATGCTTTTCGGGATTTATTATTACAAAAAGATACAGGTATATAAGGCGTTTGGAATAACAAAGATCTTAGTCGGAATCAAAAAATTACTTACTGGAATTTTCGAACAAGTTTGCCAAAGATGAATTTGTAACGCTTGCTAAGTTTCTCATAATTGCAGGAGTTATTCTTCCTGTTCTTCCTGATACACCTTTGTCGGATACATTTAATATCTCGCCATATCAGATCTGGCTTTCATTGGTTGTAGTTGCAGCAATATCTTACTTCAGTTATCTTTTACAGAAATTTGTTTTTAAGAAATCCGGTCTGATAATTTCCGGGATGCTCGGCGGTTTATACAGCAGCACTGCAACTACAATTATTCTTTCAAAAAAAAGCAAAGAGACGAATACTCCAAACCGGTCTTTCAGTGCTTCGATATTAATTGCTTCTTCCATGATGTATCTCAGGGTTTTTTTCCTGATGCTGATATTCAATTTCAATCTTGCTGTATATGTATTCCCGTATCTGACAATTCTTTTTGTAATTCTATTCAGTCTCGGATTAATAATATTTTTAACCCGCCCGGAAGAGCAAAAGGAAATTCAGGTCGCAACCAGTGAGAAGAATCCGTTAGAGCTTAAGCTTGCTGCAATATTTTCATCACTGTTTCTGCTGTTTAGTTTTTTGACTAATTACACATTAAAAACATACGGAGAGCCGGGACTGAACGTACTGTCTTATATTGTCGGATTGATAGACATTGATCCATTTTTATTGAATCTTTTTCAGGGAAAATATGCAATAGGTTTTAACCTGATAGCAAAGTTAGCTTTCCAGGCAATCGTTGCAAACAACATAGTAAAGATAGCTGCAGCTTTAATTCTTGCTGATGTTCTTACAAAGAAAATTGTGTTTGCGGGCCTAGGAATTGTAACTGTCATTAATATTATCATTATCTTCCTTCTTTAAAAGAGCTTAGCCATTTTGACAGAAATGATTTTATCTAAAATTCTCCCAAATTTACGCAAAAATATTAGTATGAGCCCAGTAAGAGATTATAGATTTTTTAAAATTTTTACAGGAACTTTTTGTATACAATATATGATTTGAGGTAGTATAATTTATATTTAATTAATTAATGAAAATAATTTTACTTTTACTGATCTTAATTCCTGCCAAGTACATTTTTCTCAGACAAGCGAAATTACGGGCCGCGTAATTGATAAATCGAATAAACTTCCTATAAAAAAAGTTAAAGTCTCCGTTCTGAAAGGTGACGTTCTCATTACCGGTTCAAGGACTTATCCTGACGGATTTTTTAAAATAACTGACGTTGAAGTCGGTGAATATACTTTACGTTTCAATCAGACCGGCTATCAGACACTTTTACTGGATAATGTAATTGTAAATTCCGGCTCACCGACCGATATCTCCGTCGAGCTTGAAATAGTCACTACTGAAGAAATAGTGGTAGAAGAAGACAGATTCATTATGCCGAATGACCTGGCAAATTCATTTAAAAGCCTTACATATGAAGAAATAAGGAGGACACCCGGAGGGTTTGAAGATATCGGCAGAGTCGTGCAGGTATTACCCGGTGTTTCATTTGTGAATGACGGGAGAAATGATCTGATAGTAAGAGGCGGCTCCCCAACCGAAAATTTATTTCTTGTTGACAATACGATAGTGCCGAACATAAATCACTTCGGTTCGCAGGGGGCAACAGGCGGACCTGTAAGTATTATCAATCTTGAATTTGTGAGAGAAGTTGATTTTCTCACAGGAGGATTTTCGGCAAGATACGGTGATAAGCTTTCTTCAGTGCTTGACATAAAATTCCGGGAAGGTAACCGGGAGAAATTTCTAACTAATATAAATCTCAGTGCAACAGGTTTCGGAGCAGTAATAGAAGGACCATTTGGCAGCAAGAAAAAAGGCTCGTGGCTTTTATCAGTAAGAAAAAGTTATCTTGATTTTATTTTTAAGGCTTCAGGTTTCGGATTTGTGCCGGAGTATTCGTCTGCACAGTTTAAAGGCGTCTATGATTTTGATGAAAGGAATTCTCTGACTGTAAATGCGATAGGAAACATTGATAAAGTAACTTTTAATAATGACGATGTGGAGAACCGGCAGGATAATGAGAACATATTAAAAAACAATCAGAACGGATATGTAAACTCATATGAGCCCAGGACTATTTTATCAAGAAAATCATTTGTATTATTTAATCTGGGAAGGACATTTACTAACTTTGATTATTCAGGAAGAGATGCTCAATTCGTCGACACTTTCACAAACAAATCGAAAGAAGGCGAGACAGGTTTAAAAACTGAATACTTTTTAACGCTGACACCGAATACTCAGATCCAGGCAGGCGGAAGATTTAGTTTTATCAATTTTGAAAATGACATTTATCAGCAGGCGGATACATCTTATTTCATAGATCCGGAGAGCGGAGAGAGATATGTCATTCCTGAACTTTCACTTACAAACGATACGAAAACAAATAAGGCATACCTTTACACTCAGTTTACACAGAATATTTTCAAAGATGTGCAGATTAATCTGGGATTAAGATATGACTATTTTGAATATTTAAATGACAAAAATTATATCGCTCCGAGAGCATCATTGGAAATTCCATTAAATCAAAAACTCAGAGCAAGTTTTGCTTACGGAATATTTTATCAGTCACCTGCTTATCTTTGGTTAGCAGCTAATGAGCAAAACAGAAATCTCAAAGAAATAAAGGCAGATCATTATGTTGCCGGACTTGAATATTTAATTTCAAGCGATGTAAGAATGACACTGGAAGCATACTACAAAAATTATTCTGATTACCCTGTCAGTACGTTACGCCCATACTTAATTCTTGGAAACAACGGAGGCAACTTCGAGAAGCAGGATGAATTTGGACTGGAGCCGCTTGTATCAGCCGGTACAGGTTTTGCCAGAGGAATTGAATTTTTTATTCAAAAAGCTTTAACGACTAACTTTTACGGATTACTGAATTTTTCTTTGTATGAAGCTAAGTATAAAGCTCTTGACGGAATCGAGAGACAGAGCAGTTTTGATAACACATACCTGTTTACCGTGACCGGCGGATATAAATTTGGCGATGGCTGGGAAGCTGCTGCCAAATTCAGGCTCGTCGGCGGAAGACCTTATACTCCAATTGATCCATTGGATGGTTCGCAATTAATTTCAGAATACAATTCAGAAAGGCTCCCTGACTATAGCAGGCTGGATATCAGGGTTGATAAAACTCTTAATTTTAAAAACTGGACGCTTGTCACTTATCTGGATATTCAGGATGTACTTAATAAGAAAAATGTTACGGGTGTAGAATGGAATATTTATACAAGAAGTTTTAAATATGATGAAAGTATTGGTTTATTGCCTACGATCGGGATTAACGCAATTTTTTGATCATAAAAAACATGACACACTCATAAGAAAAGGTGTGTCATGTTTTTTAATAGAACTGTTCATATTTCGATGTAGCTAATTTGAATGAATACATTCCTGCCATTGAATTATCAATGCTCATTCCTTTTACTGTCAGATTCTGAACTTCCGCAGGTTTTTCAGATTTCTCAGTAGAGAGATCTTTAACCCAGCCGGGAGATACTAAGACTGCAGTCAGTATTAAAAGAGCTACCGCGATTGTTACTTTTAGCTTTCTCATGATTTTTTTGTTTTGAGTTTTTAAAATTTGTTAATTCGTATTTATTATTTGTTACTGCTATACAAAATTAGTTATTTCATATGATTTTATTAATCGGGGCATTTACTATATTTGCATAGGGGTCGATACCTAAAAGTTAAAAGTTGAAAGTTAAAAGTTGAAAGGGTGAAAGTTGAAAGTTAAAAGGGTGAAAGGGTTCGTATGGTAATAATTAAATTTAATGAATTTTTAAACTAATTTTTGTTTTGTAATGTCAGACTTGGGCAATTAAATGTATTAACGCATGCTGAAAAAATTTTCATTTCTTATACTACTGACTTTTACATATCTGAATTTATTCTCACAGACAAATCCGGAAAACAGAGTCAAAGGAAACTTCAAACCCGCTTTTGATGACGGTAAAATAACCGGTTACATTTTTGACAGACAAAACTCAACTCCGCTGGAAGCTGTTGCTGTTCAATTAATTAAAGTAAGAGATTCTTCTTTATATAAAGGTGCAGAGACAGACAACAAAGGATATTTCACATTAGAAAATATTGAGCAGGGCAGGTATGGTTTATTAATTAATCTCGTTGGTTATAATAAAGTAAGAAGAGCAGTAAATCTGATACAGCCTGAAGAAAAAATAATAAATCTTGATACGGTATTTTTAAAGACAGGGACGGAGACTGAAGAGATAGTTGTCGAAGCTGATAAACCTTTTCTTGAATTAAAGGGAGAGAAGAAAGTTTTCAACGTTGGTCAGAATATGAATGTCACCGGAGGAACAGCATTGGATGTATTAAAAAATCTTCCTTCAGTAACTGTTGACATAGATAATAATGTAAGCCTGCGCGGCGGCCAGCAGATAAAATTTTACATAAACGGAAGACCAGTAACAGGAAGTGTTTCGAGAATTCTTGAGCAACTGCCGGCTGACCAGCTTTCGCAGGTAGAAGTAATCACAAATCCTTCGGCTAAGTATGATGCGGAAAGTTCGACAGGTGTAATAAATCTCGTCATGAAAAAATATGATGACACCGGATTTAACGGCGAACTTAACATGAATGCCGGAACGGGTGACAAATATGGAAGCGGTTTAAATTTAAATTATAAAACCAAGCTGTATAAGTTATCCGGAAGCTATGATTACCGTCTTCGCAATATGGATTTTACAGGTTCTCTTCAAAGAAATAACTTTCTGATTCCTTCTGACGCTTTTACTAACCAGACTTCTGACGGGTCAATGAGGATGAGCAGGAACAATGCACGGGCTGAACTGGAGTATATGTTATCCGGCTCTGATATACTGAATTTTAACGGAAGATATAATACAGGTGACCGTGACCGCTATGATACTGATGATTTATTTGTTTATGATCAGAACAACATCCTGAATCAAAATTCAATCACAACAAACAATAATACTGAAAACAGTGAGGAATACTCGATAGGTTTAAATTACAATAAACTGTTTAAGAGTAAGAAACAATCACTGACAGGCGAAGCAAGCTTTTCTTATGATAAAGAATATTACAACGAAAATAAAACCACTGAATATATTTATCCTGAAAATTTACAGGCATTAAATTCTTTAGTAAACGGAAAAGATCTTACTCAGGAACTTGATGCTCAGACAGACTACTCAATGCCGATAGGCAAGGATATGAAAATCGAAACCGGTTTGAAGTATAACTACAGGAACACCAACGCTAATAATTTTTATTACAATCAGAATAATTCCACAGGTGTCTTTGAAATCGACAGTTCGCTGACTGACGAATTTATTTATGAAGAAAACATCGGAGCAGTGTATGCGATGTTCGGAGATGAAGGCGGTGACTTTACCTACAGTCTCGGTTTAAGAGGCGAGTACTGGATGTATAATATCGATCAGTATGCTCTTAATACGGTAACATCAAGAAATAACATTAATTTATTTCCGAGTGCGACATTTTCACAGAAGCTTGGGCTCACTGAAGAAATGTCTCTGAGCTATACAAGAAGAGTTAGACGACCGGGTTATCGGAATTTATCACCCGTTGTAATAGTAGTCAGTCCGGTTTTATACCGGCAGGGAAATCCTGATCTTGGCTCGGAATACATAAATTCGTTTGAATTAAATTTTGCCAAGTTCTTTACTTCATTTTCATTGATACCTTCAGTCTTTTATAAACTCACCACTGATAAGATCACAACGTACAGCGAACTGATTGACAGCAACATTACTTTAAACACAAGCATAAATGCAGATAAGGAAACGTCTTACGGCGTGGAACTTATGTTAAACGGCGCATTCAGCAAGAGCTTCAGTCTTAACGGAAACGTAAGTTATTTTAATCAGGCGCTCACTACAGACTCGCTCGGTACAAATTCAAATTATACATTTTCCGGAAGATTATTCGGCAGCTACAATTTGCCATGGGATGCTGCAGTCCAGCTCACATATTTTTATTCCGGCAAAATGCTCACTTCACAGGGCAGCGTAGAACCTGTGCATACTTTTGATTTAGCCTTAAGAAAAGATCTCTTTGACAAAAAGCTCAGCATAAATTTAAGAGCGTCGGATATTTTCAACGCCATGAAAATGTCAGGCACTACAACTACCGAAACCTACACTCAGCAATTTGACAGACAAAGGGAGTCAAGAGTAATCACGTTATCGTTGTCGTACAAATTCGGAAATGATGAAAAAAAGACCAAAGACAGGAAGAAAAAAAGACCATCCGAGCCTGAGGGTGGTGATGATTCGGATTTTTAAGTTCATTGAACCAAATAATGGATGTAAAAGAGGCTGATCCTGATCAGCCTCTTTTGCATACACTTTTTGATTTTTTTTACCACTAAGACACGAAGAGCACAAAGGGTTTAGATAAAATTGATTTGTAAAAAAAAATCTTTGCGAACTTTGCCTGCCAGAATAATTCGGCAACCAACACTTCTCATCCTGTCAAAATTACTCACCCTTGTTAACAAAAAAAATAATTCCCAATATCTCTCTCTTCACGAATAGATCATTTCGTTTTCACTTAACACAAACTTTTCACAAATTGAAAAAAAAATATTTGACTTTTATGTAAAGTTTTGTTGATATGCAAACAATTTTGCTTACATCAGGGCAATAGCTTCTCAACAGAAAGAAATTGCAGGTGCAAAAATAAAAAATGAAATATGACACCTGGAAAAAGAATTCCGGTGATATGACAAAATCAATTAAAGCTGAGCAAGCTTGATTAACATCAAATCAATATTAGCTGACATGAGATTAAAGAGTTTCGAGATCAGAACAAAGGGGTTTTGCATTGAATCAAAGAAACCTGACACTCAATCAAAAAGATCTGACATTGAATCAAAGAGACCTGACATCGAAACAAAGAGACCTGACAGCGAAACAAAGAACACTGACACTGAAACAAAATTCAATTACATCGAATCATAACAATACGACTTTGAAACTAAAAGTGCTGAAATTAAAGCAAATTTGCTTAAAAATTATGAAAACTGTTTTACAGGCATTTCAAGGACTTTTACAGCGGCACAAAGTCAATCAGATGAATGAGAAAAGTCCGCTATAATCAATTCCGGAAGATCCGGAGCATTGAAAAAATGAGCTGAAATTGAAGAAAAATAAATTGACATCGGATCAAAATCCTCTGACATCGAAACAAAATGGATTGACATGGAAACAAAATTCAATGAATTGAAAAAATGGGTCTGGAGTGAAAAATATTTCACAAATAAATGGTGACTAATGCAATTTCACGTTTGACATTTGACGTTTCACGTCTGACGTTTGACGTTTCACGTTTGACGTACAAAAGATTCCGTCGTTCCGGCAGAGTCACTCCCCGCCTGTATTTCAATGGCAGAAAAGCTTTCAAAGGGAGGACTCTGCCGTGGAAGCGCTCCCGCTCGCAGAGTCCTCCGCTGATGTTTCTACCTGTAATATTTTATACTTCATATAATTTTAATTTAGCATATATTGCATCATCTCACCCATCAAAAATACTTTTTTAAGTAAATAGAGTATAAGACATTCAGGAATATAGGCTGAGTGTATTTTTTTAATACTTTAAATTCAGAATATGATATTAATCATAACAGATTATGATATTGATTATAACAGTTCTTTTTTAAATATAATATTTTGATAAGGTTTTAATTCAGAAGTCAAATTTTAAATCATATATAAAACATAAGTAATAATGAATACCGGTCTGTTAGAGCATTTTCATTCCAAGAAGCACACTGTGAAAGAGCGAATTGCAGAAGGCAAATCGCTTCGTAAAAAATTTCCCCGTGAAATGATGGGGGAATATAAAGCATCTTCTGACAGAACAGATCCTGTTTCCATTTTAGAAGAGCAGGGAAAAAGCCGTCTTCAGGATCTGGTGCCTGTGAGGTATGCACGCATGCTCGTATCACCTTTCTCCTTTCTCCGTGGTGCAGCTGCAATCATGGCTTCGGATCTGGCAGCTAACGGAAGAACTACAGGAATTAATGTACAAGCTTGCGGTGATATGCATATAGCAAACATTGGTGTATTTGCTTCGGCAGAGCGAAATCTTATTTTCGGAATCAATGATTTTGATGAGACACTGCCGGGACCCTGGGAATGGGATTTAAAGAGGATGGCTGCAAGCATAGTTTGTGCCGGAAGATATCTGGGTGCAGATAGGAAATTATGCCGGGAGGCTGTATTAGCGTCAGTAAAATCATACCGCAACAGAATGACGCAATATGCAGCAATGGGAGGAATGGAATTATGGTATTCCACCATCAGCTCTGATATGATCATGGAAGCGGTTTCACCTTCAGTAAGAAGAGGAGCGGAAAAAATCATGGGAAAAGCCCGCGAGCGTACACACATGCAGGTACTGGGTAAACTCACCGACATTGTGGATGAAAAGTACCGTCTAAAGGAAGATGCTCCGTTCATTGTGAGGGAAACACATACAGAAAACGGATTACCGATTATTGAAGCACTGGGATTTGTACTCGATTCCTATTTTATGTCAATTGGTGATGACAGGAAAAATCTGCTTAAGCATTACCGCATAGTTGATGTTGTAAGAAAAGTAGTTGGTGTCGGAAGTGTCGGAACACTATGCTGGATTATGTTTTTAAAAGGAAATCATAAAGAAGATCCGTTATTTCTTCAGGTTAAGCAAGCTCAGCAATCAGTGCTTGAGCCATATGTTTCAAAATCAGATTATGCAAATCATGGAGAGCGTGTAGTGCAGGGTCAGAGGCTGCTGCAAGGTGCTCCCGATATTTTTCTTGGTTGGGGTAACTATGGAGATGTAAATTATTATATACGTCAGCTGCGTGATATGAAAGGTGGCCTTGAGCTTGAGCCGGGAAAAGTGAAGATCAAAAATTTACCTGAATACTGCGGATTATGCGCCTGGGCTCTGGCTCTGGCTCACGCAAAATCAGGAGATGCTGCAATGATTTCAGGTTATGCCGGCAACAGTAATGCTTTGGATGAAGCAATGGTAAAGTTTGCATTTGCATATGCGGATCAGACTGAAAAAGATCATAGAGCTCTGGCTGATGCGGCAAAGAGCGGAAGAATTAGAGTAGCAGGCGAATCCGAGTAGATCTGATTTTAAATTTTAGATATTGGATTTTAGGTTTAGTTCACTTTTGGCTATTATCCATTGACTATTATCTACCATAAATACATTAACATAATAAAAAATTTATAGATGCTATTGTGATTAAAAAACTTGCATTTTCTATTGTTATATTGCTCGCGGTGATAATGTTTTTATTTCCGGATAAATCTTCATCTCAGGAAATGGAACCAAGAAATTATTCAAGCATTCCTATCAGAATGAATGCTCTGGCATTAACATATGCATATACTAATGGTAATATAATAACGCAAGGTTCTACGCCAATCAAAGATTTAGAACTTACATCAAGTACTGTTGGTATCGGATATTTAAGGTCATTTGGACTTTTCGGGAAACTCTGCAAACTTCATGCAGCAGTTCCGTTTGTCTTTTTGAGCGGAACAGCTCAATATAAAGGTAATGATACTGCGGGGACAAGAACCGGCTTCGGGGATTCAAGGATCAAATTAATAATGAATATTTTAGGGACCCCGGCACTTCTGCCAAAAGACTTTATGAAATTTAAAGAAGAGTTTGTATTAGGAACAAGCATTGTAATTTCTGTTCCTACAGGCCTTTACTATGATGATAAATTAATTAACCTTGGGTCTAACCGCTGGGGATTCAAACCTGAAGTAGGAATGTCATATAACAAAGGACCGTTTTTTTTCGAATTATTTACGGGAATCTGGATGTTTACTAAAAATTCAGAGTACTTAAAAACTAATTCAGTAACGCAGGATCCTTTATTCGCTTTGCAGTTTAATGTAAGTTATTTTTTTCCGTCAAAGATATGGTTTGCTGTGAATTCAACTTATGTAACCGGAGGTGAGACAAAAGTAAACGGAATTGTTCAAAATAATCTCCAGAAAAATTTTAACTTGGGTTTAACTCTTTCAGTCCCTATCAACAATAATAATTCCATAAAGGCAAATTTTTCAAGTGGTGTTGCTACACGTGCCGGGGGTGATTTCACTTCATTAAATGTTACATATCAGTATATCTGGTTTTGATATGCTGATATATTGTGTTTATTACTTTTTAAAATTTTCGATAGTTTATAAATTCATTATTTCAAAAAGTTTTACATTATTTATAATAGTATTTAATTTTTAATAATCGTATTTTGCAACTAATTCAGAATCAAATTATTTAATGTTAAGATATTTTACTACCATCCTATTAATCCTGTTATCATTTACAAGCAATTCATTTTCCCAATTCAACGTCGGAATATCAGGAGAAATCAGCAGTTCCAAATTCGGGGGAGTAGCTCCTGATAATGCGAACTATACTTCAATTGCCGGATTCGGAGGATCTTTGATCGGCGAGATCAGACTTGTCAAAGATGTTTATCTTTCACTTCAGCCGGGATTTCAGACACAGGGATCAAACATAAAATTCGGGAATGAAAACAGTATAATTAATGACACCACTGTAACTTTCAAAATAAGCCAGAGTTATTTTAACATACCTCTCAACCTGAAAATCATAGCAGGTACTCATTTTTACGCAGGGGCGGGATTTGCAATTGGATTTCTGTCTTCAGCAGAGATAAGCAATGAATATGTTGACTCTACAATTGATATTAAAAATAAGTTTAAAAGTACAGATGTCACGGCAAATTTTAATGTAGGCTATCAGATGTCAATAGGTAAGCCAAATCTTTTTTTGAGCTAAGGTATGTTCAGGGATTGATCAATATTAATAATGAGAATAGCGTCACTTCAAAGGATATATACATTGCAGATTTTAAAACCAAGGGATTCAGTTTTCAGACAGGAATCATACTACCTTTAAAATAAAATTTTACAGATTTGAAAAAAAACATATTACAATTTTCTTTTTTAATAATTTTTACTTTTTGTCTGACAGTAATTTCCTTCAGCCAGGAAAGTCAGTCCGAAAACAGCGATCATCCTAAGCTGGGCGGTAATAAATTCATCTTAAATAATTTTATTAACCCCCCTTTTATTACAACTAAATTAAGCAGTAATCTGGGATTTGCGACTTCACTGGAGACAGAAGTACCATTGCTGAGATTAGGCGATTCCTCAACTGTAAAGATAGTTGCCGACATTACGTATGTAAACGGAAATTTTCAGTTTCAATATGCGCTTAAAGACTGGGCAGCAATATGGTTAGACATGAAAGGTATAGCCAGGCTTGGCACGAATACCGCTTCAATTTTTGTCTCAGGTGTTACTGCAAATACATCCTTCGAGACAGGGATGTTATTTAAGATCAAAGAATTTAAGAAATCACTTTTCTCTACATCATTTTCAATAAGTAATTCAAGCTCTACTAATCTAAATATTTATTCTTTCATTAAGACATTATTAGATTCAACATACCCTAATCCGACAAATAATATAGTAAACAATACAACTCCTCTTTCAGGTTCAATGGATCTGAGGGCTGCATGGAGCCCGAGTAAGCCATGGAGCATTTTGTCATTTGTCGAAGCAGGATATGGCGAAAATGTACAAGCTGATGAAACAAGCAATAATTTTTTCTATTCACTCGGAGCTTCAGCCAGTTATAATTTTGATCATAAACACAAAATTCCATTAGCATTAGGTCTCGGCTTAAAAATAAGTTCAAATTCCCCTACTCTTCAGTATACAAAAATCGCGACACAATATTATATGATTCAGCTTGCTTACACGGGAAAAAAAGATTTCTTAATAAGTCTTGAATCAAATTATCTTCGTATCCCTACAATTTATCAAGGTGTAGCAATAAAACTTTCCTCGTTCAATTTCAGCTGGGCGTATTTCTTCTAAGATATACTTCAATATTTATCTTTTTTATCTATCTTTGACATATGAAAGTATATCTCTGCATATTTATGTTATCCATTCTAAGTTCTGCAGTATTACCCGATGCTTCATTATCACAGGATTATGATGATAAAAGATATCAAAGAAAGCGAAACACTTATAAGATCTGGGAAGGTACTGATCCTATAATGACTGCTTCAAAACTCGCTGCATATTGCGCCCCCATATTCTGGTTTTCTGCCGATGAGCCTGAGCTCAGAAACAGGGAAGGTAAAAACATTAAAATCCCGGCGCCTTTTCCTTTTGAAAGTAAATCCGACTCCCCTGTGGTTTATTATCAGATCACCTATATATTGAACAGGGAAAATGCTAAGGGAAAATCATTTACAAAAGATTATTTTAATTACGGCAACTCCATCATTGACCTTAGTAAAATTACTGCGGTAGATATATATTATTCTCACTATTACCGGTACGAAGCCGGTTTAGGCAGCCACCAAAATGATACTGAACAAGCACAGTTTCAGTTTTTAGTCAGGAGTTATATAGATAAAAACAATGTAAAGCATTATTTTATTTTCTTTGTCAGGGTTACTGCAAAAGCGCATGCACTCGAGTGGTATGATAATATTTACGAAATTGACACTGACAATCCGGATTATGAACTTTCTCTTCCTTTTCACATATTAGTCGAGGAAGGAAAGCATGCGAGCTGCTCTGATATAAACGGTGACGGATATTACACTCCGGGGTATGATGTGAATGTAAGAAGAAACGATGCATGGGGATTAAGAGACGTAATACGAACAGGAGAACTTTTTTCATCTGATTTTAAAAGCTATATGGCCAAAGTAAGGAGACCTGAGTTTCGTGTATTTCCCCCCTTGCCAGAAGACAGCCCTTTAAGAAAAAAATATACTGTTGACGGAGTATATGCACCCGATAACGCTGTATATCAATTACGTCCAATGCCTTCTCCAAAGCTGGCTAAGACGGAATTATTGAGACACGATATGAAAGATTATTATTTTGAATACTCACCGTATATTTCAAATGAGTCCGAAGAGAATGACTTTCTTGACTGGTTCATCGGTGAAAGTTTTATTAATTCCTTAGGTGTGTCCTGGAGAATTGATGATGAAGCTTCAGGTCCTTCGTTATCCTTTCCATTGCTTATAGTCAAAAATGTAGAAGCGCCTTTGATCGGAGGGTGGCTGGTCAACCGAGTATATCTTCAGGGAAATGGTATAGATGATTTCGGATACAATATTCTTTACACTCCTTCAGCTTCAAGATTTTTGGACCCTTACTTATCGTTTGGTCTTGAAATCGATAATTTTATTAAAAATAATGAAGCAGACACAATACCTCCCAAAACTGATTTTGTATTTGAAACAGGAATTAAAATCAGAGGTAATGTTACATATTCACCGCTGAAGTTTCTGAGTTTTCTCAGTCCGTTCTGGGGTGTGAGATTAGGTGTTAAGAATACAGGGTTCATGAAGATCAACGATTTGAATTATGTAATAGAGATCGGGGCAGGGGTCTGGTAAGCAGATTCATAAGATTTATAAGATTTATAAGATTCATAAGATTTATAAGATTTATAAGATTTATAAGATTTTTGGCGGAAAAATAGTTCTTCAAAAAAATTATTCACGAATCTTACGAATCTTACGAATCTTATGAATCTTAAAAAAGTGATTTTCTTCTAATTGATTTTGGTATGCAGGTTAATTATTTTTGTAAAACTTACTTATATACATAATAAAAATTTTATAATCCCCCTTGTCATTTATTAAAACGTTAAGTTACAGATTTCTATTCATATTAGTTTTTATTTTACTTACCTCCATATTAACATACTCCCAGGGAAAACACTATCCTGTAAACGTTTCCGTTTGGTTTAAATCACTAAGTCTTAATAAATCCGATAAGGATTCTACAAATTTCAATCTCAATATTCTTTATTCAAAAACCGGAAGTGTTCGCGGCGGAAACATTGGTGTTGCATATACAGATATTCAAAGAAATTTAAACGGATTTAATATCACCGGAGGATTAACACGCGTAAAGGGAACATTGAAAGGTGTTTCAATTTCCGGATTCGGAAATACAAACGAAGAAGGTGTAAAGGGATTTCAGATCAGCGGAGTCGGCAATCTGACAAATAATTATTTGAAAGGTGCTCAGATATCAGGCGTTGTTAATTACGTCGTTGATAATATCACAGGAGCACAGTTATCATTAGTTTTAAACGTTGCAAGCGAGAATTTAAAAGGAGTTCAGCTTGGCAACTCTAACATAATCGGAAAAAGTCTGACAGGAGCTCAGTTAGGAACTACATTCAATGTTGTAAATGATAAACTCACAGGTGTCCAGATAGCTCCGGGTAATCTTGCAGATATAGTTAAGGGAGGACAGGTAGGAGTGCTGAATATTTCATCGGTAAATGAAGGATTGCAGTTAGGTGTATTCAATGTAACAGATTACCAAAAAGGAGTTCCTGTAGGAGTTGTAAATGTAGCAACAAAGAACGGAGGAATAGAAGGGATCGTTTATACAGGTAATTTCCAGTCTTTGACTGCAGGAGTCAAGATCAGGTCAGCAAAATTTGTATCCATACTTGAAGCGGGATGGAATGAATATCAATCCTATGATCTTTCATCATGGACTCTCGCGGCGAGATACGGATATGATTTTGAATTAGCAAAATTTTATAAGATCACTCCGGACATTGGTTATGTTGAAATTTTTGATGACGATGCATCCAATGAGCATGAGTTTGCATTACAGGCAAGAATACTCGGACAGGCTCAATTAATAAAGAATGTAAGATTCTTTGCCGGTATTGGCTATAGTCAGCGTTATGAAATTTTAAAAAACGGTGGAAATATTAATGACGGTAAGTTTATTTATTTAGCGGGATTTTCATTGTTCTAATAATCTTAAATTTATAATGAAGAAAGTTTTTACATATAGTGTGTTTATTTTATTTGTCACTAACTATTGCTTTTCTCAGAGTAATGACTACTTTGAAAAAATTTCAATTAAGTTTAATGATAAGAATAATAGTTTAGCCTCAGTTAATAGAATTAATAAACCCCTGATATTTAAAGATAACTCTTCTGTTTATAAGGAAAATTTAGAACTTCCTGCTTTAACTCTTTCGGTAAATGAAAACAGTTCTTCAAAAAAAAATCTGAAGAACAGGAGTTTTATAAGTTTAAATGATGATAAATTAAATCCTAAACTTCCTATCTGGATTCCTATATCAGAAGTGATAGGATTAAACCTTGGACTCGGCGCTTTTAATACTTATGTAGGGAAATCAGAATTTGCGAAGATCAGTTTTAAAACGATTCAGAAAAATTTTCAGACAGGTTCTGTCTGGGATACAGATTTTTTTATTACTAATTTTTTTGCTCATCCATACCACGGAAATTTATATTTCAATACGGCAAGATCGAGCGGTTACAGTTTTTATGAGTCTGCACCGTTTGCATTAGGAGGCAGTCTTATGTGGGAAATATTCATGGAGAATGAACCGCCGTCACTTAATGATCTGATAAATACAACAATCAGCGGAATTTTTCTCGGTGAGGTACTGTACAGATTAAGTTCTTTGGTAATTGATGAAAGACAAACCGGTTTCAAAAGAGTCATGAGCGAGATAGGCGCAGGTTTGTTAAATCCTTTCAGAGCATTCAACCGGCTCATTACAAAGAGAAGCTGGAAAGTCGTGCAGCAGGAAGCTTATGAAGTGGAACCACTGGACTTCAGTTTGTCTTACGGTGTCAGCAGGACTAACGACGGCACTCAGTTTTTTACGGGATTAGCTAACGGAATTCTAAAATTTGATATGGTGTATGGTAATCCTTTTAAGGAACAAAAAAGAAATCCTTTTGATTTTTTCAGGATAAGATCTAACTTTAATTTCGGAGCCGGTCAGCCTCCGATTGGCACTGTAACCGGATATGGCATAATAGCGGGACAAAACTTTTCCGTTAAAAATCAAAAAATGCTTGCCGGAGCGTTCCAGCATTATGATTTTTTTGATAACAATATTTTTGAAGTCGCAGGCATAAGTTTCGGAGCAGGGCTCATGTCATATTTCCCTTCAAAGAATAAAGATCAAAGTATTGTTACATCAGTTCATTTAAATCTCATGCCTTTAGGCGCATCCAATTCCGCATACTCTTCTTTCGGCTTAAAGACCTATAACTACAGCGTCGGGGCTAATATGAAATTTGAATCACTTCTTGATTTTTCATGGGGAGATGCTCTGATTAATTATAATCTGTATTTTCTTCACACGGTAATCGGTGAGGAAAGCAATGAGCTTGTCGGGATACTCAAGCCAAGGCTTAATGTAGATGTTTATAAAAATCTAAGCATCGGAACTGAGTTTGTCTTTTATCACAGGGAAGGATATTATGCCGACTATCCGGATGTTCATATAAATAATAATGAAACAAGTTTATTCGTTACTTATCAGTTCAAGAACATTCATAATTTACTCAGATAGAATTATTCATACTCCTCAAACAAACAAATCAATTTTGGTATTTGAATATTTTTGACCATACTAAGAAATTTTTTGTAATACTATTACTGCTGTTATCCGTATCACGAAATTCATTTTCACAAAACACATCACCGAATAAATTCTTAGAATGGACTACGTGGACTTTATTTCAAGCCATTCCATCGCCAACATTTTATCAGGACAGAAATGATAATGACGCGCGGCTTCAGTTCGGATTCCGATGGCATGTTACACCGGTTAACTATTCTTTTAACGCAAACAAGCTTGTATCGCCTGTTCAGTTCTTTTTAGTTAATCCAGTCAGAAGATACGGCGGATCTTTAGAACTATTGATAGAACCCGAATGGGCGACCGGCGGATATCAGTATTCAAACCTTCAAAGGTTTAATCTTTCAGCTGGTGCAAGAGCATTTATTCCGGCAATTGAATATGGAGAGTATCTTGCATTTTCAGTTGCAGGTAAATATAATTTCACTAAGAATAAATCTGATCAGAGCTTAGATTACTATTCGGCTGAAGCAGGACTTTATACTTTATTCGGAATAGCCGGTATAGTTTTTAACTATAACTTTACTTCTCAGAGCAGGTACAATATCAGCTTAAATTTAAAATACTATTGAACCGATTATCTAACATAATAATTGTTCTTACTTTGATGATGAGCGTTATTGTCAGCAGCTGCAGGGTAGTTTATGATGTGACTGATAATTTGCTCCGTAATTTTGATACTCCTGCAAAGGTAAAGAACAGGATAAAAGAACCAATAAAGCCCGGTGTAAAGCTCTCTGCATTATGGATAGGACACGCTACAGTTTTAATTCAGATGGAAGATAAAGTTATCATTACCGACCCGTTCCTTACTGACCATATTGCGGAAGTTCAGCACCGCGTCATTGAACCCGGAATTAACATTAACGATCTGAAGCAATGTGACATAATTCTTATTTCACATTCACATCCGGATCATCTCAATTTCGGAAGTCTGAGAATTCTCGAAGAAAAATTTCCAAATGCAAATTTAGTTTTCCCTGAACCGGTAAAGGAATTCCTTCCTGACCTTAGTTTCAAATTCCGGCCATTAAAAAAGCCAAGGCAGGATAAGAAAGTATACATTGGCGAAACAAAAATCATAGACAGTGTGAAAATCACTTCAGTAGCGGCATATCATTATGGCGGAAGGTATGGTCTTGACGGAGTACTGTGGGGCTATGACGGCTTTTGCGGATTCATTCTTGAGTACAAAGGATCAACGGTTTACTTTTCAGGTGATACTGACTACACTGAAAGTTTTTCTAAATATCTCGGCGAGAATTATGATATTGACGTTGAATTCATTCCCATTGGTCCGTGCACTGACTGCCATGAGCTTGACAAGAAGAACCGTCACGTTTATCCCAGAGGTGCTTTGAAAATTCTTGATGATACAAAAGCTAAATTAATGGTACCTGTTCATTACGGAACCATTGCTGAGTTATCCCCCCCGAATTATCCGAGAGATGTTTTAATAGAAATGATAGATGAAGAACCCGGGTATAAAGACCGTGTTAAGATCTTAAAAATCGGAGAGCAGGTTATACTCAAATAAAGTTTGTAAAGTTTGTAAAGTTTGTAAAGTTTGTAAAGTTTGTAAAGTTTGTAAAGTTTGTAAAGTTTGTAATTCGTTTTATGTTGTATAATTTATTTAATTATTTTCTTTTAATGTTTATCAATTATCAATTATCAATTATCAATTATCAATTATCAATTATCAATTACTATTCCTGTCTATACTCCGGAAAATCTTATCTATTACATTATTAAATTGCGCATCATCCTTCCTATACAGTTTCACTGAAGTATTAAAATCTTCTCTTGCTTTCGAGAAGCTATTTAATAAAAAATAAATAAACCCGCGGGCAAAATAATTCATATAACTGTTAGGGTTTTGCTGAATCATGATATTCACAAGACCCATTGCGCTTTTATAAGTTTCTATTTTTACAAATAACAGATCTCTTCTGGTATCAGTAAAGACAATATTAGAATCGTAATACAATGCAGTTTCAACATTATTAAAAAAATCAACTGTATCGATCATTTGCAGGCGGACAAATGATTTGTTAATATAAACCCGTGCATTCCCCGGAGCAATGCCTTCTGCTGCAATAACGGCTTTTAAAGCTTCATCAAACTTTCTAAGCTGGAGCAGCACCCTGGCTTTTCCGAAATATGCTTCAAATTCATTCGGTGTTAATCTCAATGCGTCCTGATAATCTTTCATAGCAGCAGTATTGTTATTGTTAAAGTAATAAGTATTTCCACGGTTCAAATACCCATCGCTGTTATTGGGAGTTACGCTTATTACTCTTGTAAAATCTTCAATAGCTCTCGGATAATTTTTCATTGCCTGATAGCAAAGTCCCCTGTAGTTATATCCCCTGAAATCATTATTGTTACTCTTGGTGTATTCCGTAAAATAATTTATTCCGTCCTGATACCTCGCATCATAAAACGCTTCCAGACCATTATCGAAAAGCTGTTGCGGCGTGAACTGTGCAAATGAGACTTTTGAGAACATGAGAAATAAAATAATTGCAGTTTTATAGAAATGTTTCATATAATATTATAATTTGTTTGCAGTAATATTCATATTATTTATTTAAGTTTCAACATTCTTAAAAAAGCTCGTGTAAAAGTTTGCTAAGGAAGCATAATGCAAACAGATTCCAGAATGGAAAATATTATTGATGAGCATAATTTGGATCTGCTTTTTAATAAATAGCAGGTATTTTTAAGAATCGCCTGGACAAATCTTACAAATCTTATGAATCTTATGAATCTTATGAATTCTTATGCTTTGAATCTCTTTTTGATATGTGGTATATTTCTCAAACTTCCTGAAAAAGCTTATACTAATTCTGCAAATGAAGAATTTAATCATTGTAAAACATCCGATTGCCTCTCACAATCTGTCAATAATGCGGGATAAAAATACCGGTAAAATTGATTTCATAAATGCTCTTGATAAAATTTCATATATTCTCGCAGCCGAAGCATATTCGTCCATTGCTCTTGAAACTAAACCCGTCAATACGCCTTTTAAAAAAATAAACGGTGTCAGGGTACGGGATAAAATTGTACTGCTCCCGATACTCAGAGCAGGCTTGGGCCTGACAAAAGGATTTGTTGACCTGTATCCGGAGGTTATTACCAGCCATATTGGAATATACCGGGATGAAGAATCTTTGAAACCTGTTCAGTATTATTTCAGGTTTCCGAAAATAAAAGATAAAAAGGATCTGAATGTTATAATTCTTGATCCGATGATCGCAACAGGAGGAAGTGTTATTTTTACAATCGAATACCTTCTGAACATGGGAGTGAAAAAAATTAGAGTAGTATCATTATTAGCAGCCCCTGAGGGAATAAATGCCATTAACAAAAGGTTCAATAAGAACGAAAAAAAATCCATAGAGATCATAACCTGCAGTCTTGATGAAAAATTAAATCAAAACGGATATATCGTGCCCGGACTCGGTGACGCCGGTGACAGGATGTTTGGAACTTAACAATGAAGCAATTTGCAATGAGCAATGAACAATGAGCAATGAACAATGAACAGTGAACAATGAACAATGAACAATGAGCAATGAACAATGAATAATGAATAATGAATAATGAATAATGAATAATGAATAATGAATAATGAATAATGAATAATGAATAATGAATAATGAATAATGAATAATGAATAATGAATAATGAATAATGAATAATGAATAATGAATAATGAATAATGAATAATGAATAATGAATAATGAGTAGTGAATAGTGAGTGATTAGTGAACGATTAGTAATTTGTAATTAGTAATTAGTAATTAATATGTTAAGCACATTATACAAAAAAAACTCGATGAACTTCTTTATCACAGCCACAGGAATTTACCTGCAAATCTGGCTAACGATAAATTGATCACGAATGCATTTAAATTTGCTTACGAAGCTCATAAAAATGACAAGCGCGCATCGGGCGAGCCTTTTATTTCCCATCCGTATGATGTAGCATTAATTCTCGCAAAAGAAATACCTTTGGATTCAGTTTCAATCGCAGCAGCATTACTTCATGATGTAGTGGAGGATACAAAGTTTACCTTAAAGGACATTAAAGCGGAATTTGGTGATGAGGTTGCCGAGATAGTAAACGGGGCTACAAAGATTGAGGGTATGTTTGAGAACTATGAAATGAAGCAGGTCGAGTCCTACAAAAAAATGCTTCTTTCAATGACATCCGACATCAGGGTTATCCTGATAAAATTTGCTGACCGTTTACATAATTTAAGAACCCTTGAATTTTTATCCACTGCAAAGCAACTGCGTCTTGCACAGGAAACACTGGAAATTTACGCGCCGCTTGCACACAGGTTCGGTTTGTCTTCCGTAAAAACCGAACTGGAGGATTTATCATTTAAATATCTGGACAGAAAGGTCTATGATGAAGTAGCGAAAAAATTAAAGGAGAAGAAGAGGGAAAGAGAAAAGTTCATAAAGAAATTTATTGAACCTATCCGAGAGAGGCTTGTTGAAGAAGGATATAAATTTGAAATTTACGGCAGGGCTAAACATCTTTACAGCATTTACAAAAAATTAGTCAGCCGGAATAAATCTTTTGATGAGCTCTATGATCTGTTTGCCGTCAGAATTATTTTAGACACTAAAAATAAAAATGACTGCTTTTCTGTTTATGGAATATGCTCTGAAATTTATTTACCCGTTCCTGAAAGATTCAAAGATTACGTTTCCCTTCCAAAGCAAAATAATTATCAGTCGATCCATACAACACTGGTAAGCAAAGAAGGTAAGATGGTGGAAGTTCAGATAAGAACCAAAGAGATGCATGAGATCGCAGAAAAAGGTATCGCAGCCCACTGGAAATATAAAGAGAATACAAATTTTCATGATGCTAATCTTGATAACTGGATGAAATGGATCAGGGATAGTCTTGAAAGCAGTTCTAAAGATGAAACTTCTTCACAGGTTCTTGAGAGTTTTAAACTAAATCTTTATCAGGATGAAATATATTGCTTTACTCCGAAAGGAGAGCTTAAGATACTTCCTTCCGGAGCAACCGCCGTGGATTTTGCATTTGAAATACATACAGAAATCGGATTGAAATGCATAGGCGCTAAAGTTAACGGAAAGATCGTAAATCTTGAAACTCCGTTAAACAGCGGAGATCAGATAGAAATACTTACTTCCAAAACCCAGACACCTAAATTAGACTGGGAAAAGTTTGTAGTTACTCATAAAGCAAAATCCGATATCAGGAAATATTTCAATACTGAAAAGCGAAAGACCATTTCTCACGGTAAAGAACTTTGGGAGAAAAAGGCAAAGAAACATAAAATTCATCTTTCCGATGAAGGTCTTTCAAGAATAGTTCATCGTCTAAAATATAAAGACACCGGTCATTTTTTTTATTCCATTTCACAGAATGAAAGTAAGCTGAATGAGATAATAGAAATACTCACTGACAAAAATAAACTTCAGTCCTTTGAACACAGAAGCAGTGCAGCTGAAGAGCCGGATGTATTAAATAATGAGAATCTGAATTTTGACAAGTTTGTTACTGATGCAAGAACAAACACAAACGGAATCAGCCTTGGAAATGGCTCTGAACAAAACATTAACGGGATACAGTATGATTTTGCCAAATGCTGCAATCCCATTCCCGGAGATGATGTCATTGGTTTCATCAGTCATGAAAAAGGAATAAGGATACACAGGAAAAACTGCAAGAACATTCTGAATCTTTTTCTGAAAGAGCCTGAAAGAATCATTCAGATCAACTGGAATGAAACTGAACTCAGTGAATTTACCGGCGGGATAAAGATCATTGGAGAAGACAGACCCGGAATTTTAAACGAGATCACAAAAACAATTTCAAAGAACTTTAATTCAAACATAAAAAGCGTTGACATTAAGACAAAGAGCTCCATGTTTGAAGGAACTCTGATCTTAAGCATTCAGAACCTAAAACAATTAAATCAAATAATAGAAAAAATAAATAATCAGGAAGGAGTATTCAGCGTAACAAGATATGAACAATAAACTATTTTTTATTTTACCGATTTTAGCTGTCGCAATATTTTCGTTCTCACATTCCCCAATCCGAAATCACAAATTTCAGATCAAAAGCGATTCACTTGTATATCCTGATGAGAACCATATGAAAAATATCACTCAGCTGACTTTTGGAGGTGAGAATGCCGAATGCTATTTTTCATTTGACGGAACAAAATTCACTTTTCAATCGACACGGGATGAGAATAAATGCGATCAGATATATACAATGAAAATTAACGGCTCGGATCAAAACAAGGTCAGCACAGGAACAGGAAGGACTACCTGCTCTTATTATATGCCGGATGGAAAAACAATTCTTTATGCATCAACACATCTTGGTGATAAAGACTGCCCCCCAAGTCCTGACTTTTCACAGGGTTATGTCTGGGCTTTATACGACACTTATGATATATTTACAGTGAATGAAGACGGAACAAATCTGAATCAGCTTACAACTGAAAAAGGGTATGATGCTGAAGCTACTATTTCTCCTTTGGGCGACAGGATTGTATTTACTTCTACAAGAAACGGTGACATTGACCTTTATACAATGAATCTGGATGGCAGCGATGTAAGACAAATCACGGATGAACCGGGATATGACGGCGGAGCTTTTTATTCCTATGACGGATCAAAAATAGTTTACAGGAGAACAACTTTTAAGAATGAAGAGGAAGTACTAAAATATAAAGAGCTTTTAGCTGAGGGGTTGATCAGACCATCACATCTTGACATTTGGGTAATGGATGCTGATGGCAGCAATAAAATTCAAATTACAAATAACGGCGCGGCTAACTTCGCTCCGTACTGGTTTCCGGATGGAAAAAGAATTTTATTCTGCTCTAATGTACAAGATCCGAAAGGAAGAAACTTTGATATCTACATGATAAATACAGACGGTACCGGTCTTGAGAAAATTACACACTACGAGGAGTTTGACGGATTCCCTATGTTTTCCCCTGACGGCAAGAAACTTGTGTTTTGTTCAAACAGAAACGGAAAAGTAAAAGGTGAGACAAATGTGTTTATCTGTGACTGGGCGGATTAATTTTCTTCACAGGTAACTACAGCACATGCATAATCTTCAGTATGTGAAATGCTGATTTCAAATTTTAAATTTGAAAAATCGTTTTGCTTTAAATGAACTATGTACGGTTTACCTTTTTCATTATTCAGTATCTCAATGTCTTTCCAGCTGAATTCCTTCCCGACTCCTGTACCGATAGCTTTTGAATAAGCTTCTTTAGAAGCAAATCTCCCGGCAAAATGCAGATCAGGTTTTGAAAATTTCCTGCAATAACTTATTTCATTTTCTGTAAGTATCCTTTGAAAAAACCTGTCACCGTAATCTTCCATTAGTTTTCTGATACGCTTAACTTCTATTATATCGATACCGACACCTTTACGATTCAAGATTCTTAAGATTAAAGATTTTTAAGATTGGATATTATATCACTCACAATTGATGATCATCAATTATCAATTATCAATTATCAATTATCAATTATTCACTATTTTCTTTCTTAATAATATCAACAAGCTCCGAAATAGAATTAATATCATAATCAGAGTCCGGATTTAAAGTATTAAATGTATCTCCGTATCTTGCGAAAACTGTTTTCATTCCAACTGCCTTAGCGCCGACCATATCACGCTCAGCCCAGTCACCAATCATCAGACATTCATCAGCTTTTAAATTCAGTTCCTTCAAAGCCATGTTAAAAGGAACCGGCGAAGGTTTTCTTTCTCTTGTTTCGTCATATGTAATGACTACATCAAACAAATGATGAAAATTCAGATAGGATAATCTAAGCCAGGCTTCTTTTGACGGCGCATCTGAAACTACCGCAAGCTTTAATCCCATTTTTATCAATTCAATCAAAGTAGGAAAAACTCTCGGATAAGGCTTCAAAGCTGCTTCACGCGCTGTCCTGTATGCAACAATACCGGCGGAAATAATTTTATAATCAACTCTTCCGAGGACTTCCTTAAGCATTTTATCAAATACTTGCTGATATTCTATTCCTTCTGCATCATAGATCTTATTTATGAATGCTTTTGTTTCATCAAAAGACATATCCCATCCGGCATCTATCATAGCGTATATTGCCGCATCTATTGCAGCTCTTTTCATTAACATAAAGTCAACGAGAGTATTGTCCAGATCGAATATGATTGCTTTGATCAAGTTTAGTTTGTAAAGTTTGTAAAGTTTGTATAGTTCTTAATGTTTGTAAAGTTCTTAATGTTTGTAAGGTTTTGTTAAGTCTTAACTTTATAAACTTTATAAACTTTATAACTTTATAACTTTATAACTTTATAAACTTTATTACATTTTTCACACACTCCAAAAAACTCAAGTGAATGGGTTATTTCAGTGTATCCCTTTTTACTCAGAAGCTTCTCGAGCTCATCAAGTACACAAGTCTCCACATTATCAACTCTCTTGCATATTTTGCATACTATATGGTGATGATGATGCCGGTCATATATAAGTTCATATCTTTTAAATTCATCTTTGAAATCAATTTCATAAACAATTCCAAGCCCGGCAAATAAATTAATTGTCCGGTAAACTGTAGCAAGGTCAATTTTTTTATTTTTAGTTTTGCTTTGGATCTCTGACATGGTCAGCGGTTTGTGATTAGATTTGAGTGTCCTCAAAATTTCTAATCTTGGGGCTGTGATTTTCTGAGAACGGGAATTTAATATGACTTTGAATTCTTCAATATCAAAATCAATTTCAGCAGGCTTTTGTTTTTTCCCTCCCGGCTTCATTATCTTACTCATATTTATAAAATCCCCTTTTAGTTTTTCTGCCAAGCAGATTTGCATCAACCATTTTCTTTTGTATGAAATTCGGTCTGTATTTCGGATCATTAAAAAAAGCTTCATAGACTGATTTCGTAACCGAAAAATTTACATCAATCCCTATCAGATCCATTAATTCAAAAGGACCCATGGCAAATCCCCCGCAGCTTTTCATGATTTTGTCAGTCTTTTCAACTTCCGAACTTCCTTCACTTAATATTTTAAGAGCCTCTCCGTAAAAAGGTCTGGCAATCCTGTTTACAATAAAGGCAGGTGTATCTTTCGCAACTACAGGAACTTTCCCCATCTTCTTTGATAATGCGACTGTTAAGTTCAATGTATCCTCTGATGTGAAATCTCCCCTTACTACTTCTACGAGCTTCATTATGTTTGCAGGATTAAAAAAATGCATTCCCGCGATTCTTTCAGGATTTGTTTTCACAAATGTAGAAATTGTTGTAATCGACAATGAAGATGTATTGGTAGTCAGCACGGTATCCGGTCTGCAGATTTTATCAAGCGATGTAAATATTTCTTTCTTCAGCTCAATGTTTTCTAATGCCGCTTCGATCACAAAATCAGCATCCTTTAAATCATCAATGACGGATGTGAGATTAATTTTGTTCAATATTTCATTCTTCTTTTCATTCGTAATTTTCTTCTTCTCTGCTGATTTTGCGAGGTCCTTTTCAATTATGTTTTTTGAATTGTTAAGGATCTCATCATTAATATCATAAAGGATTGTGTTGAAACCCGCACCTGCAGAACAAATGGCAATTCCCCTGCCCATTGTTCCAGAACCAATTACTGCTATGGTTTTTATATCATCAATTTTCATATGCAAATATAAAATTTATAGATTATTTATAACATGCCATTTGTGTTTATCAGCTAAGTTTAAAATAGTTTAAAAAATCACTTGCCAAAAAAAATGACCCGGTAATCAATATTAGATCATCCTTCCCGGCAATTTCAGCTGATAATTCAATTGATTCTTTAAGATTATCCTTCACGATAAACCGGGATTTATTTCGCGTGACAGCACTGTAAAGATCAGCCGGTAATGCAGCCCTTTTATATTCAGGCTTCGTAAGAATTATCTTTGCTTTGAGTTTACCGATTTCATCCAAACATTCTGTGTAGTTCTTATCCTGCATCATTGCAAAGATTATTATTAAGTTTCTGTACTTGAAATAATTCATGTTCGTTCTGATGTTCTGAATTGCCTGCAGGTTATGAGAAACATCTATTACTATTTTCGGACTGACCGATACAAGAGAAAATCTTCCGTAAAAATTCGAGTTGGCTTTCAGGTTTTTAAATGTTTCTGAAATGTCTTTTTGAGTGTAATTTATCTTTTCATTCTTTTTTAAAAGATCTATTACCGACAGAAAAGTCTTGATATTATATTTCTGATAATCTCCGATTACCGGAAAAAAAAGCCTGCTGTATTTGCCCTTAGCGTCTGAATAAAATCCCTTTTCATTTCTTCCCGTTATTTTCAATTTGTTCGTATCCGAACTTAAGATTATTTCAGAACCGTTTTCTTTTGCAATTTTTCTTAAAATCTTTTCCGATACGTCCGGAACTTTCCCAACGATCACAGGTATATTTTTTTTAATTATACCTCCCTTTTCCTGTGTGATCTTTACAATGTTTTTCCCGAGATAATCAACATGATCAATGGAAAGGCTTGTGATCACTGAAAGCACAGGTTTCAGAATATTTGTAGCATCCAGTCTTCCTCCGAGACCTGTTTCTATAACTGCATAGTTGACCTTTTTCTCCCTGAAATACTCAAAGGCAATTGCAGTCGTAACTTCAAAAAAACTTGGCTTTATCCTTTCGATCTCCTGGTAATATTTATTTGTAATCTCAACTATGAATCTTTTTGATACTAATTTGCCGTTTACTAATATTCTTTCCCTGAAGTCTTTTATATGAGGAGATGTGTATATGCCGGTTCTTATGCCTTTTTCAATCAAGTAAGAGTTAATTATTGAAGAAACTGAGCCTTTGCCGTTTGTCCCGGCTATGTGAATTGATTTGTAATAATTTTGAGGATTACCCGAAAACTTAAGAAGAAGTTTAATGTTTCTCAGATCATATTTTATTCCGGCACGTTCAAGATTAAACAGGTATTGTATGCATTGATTGTAGGTATTGAATATTTTTTTTGTCAATCAGTCAGGGATGTTTATATCTTCTTGAATAAACTTATCATTTCCAATACGGCAAGAGCGGCTTCGTATCCTTTATTGTTATCAGCATCCGGAGGTTTACCGCTTCTGTCATGTGCCTGCTGTGGTGTGTAACATGTAAGTACACAAAAGCCAACAGGGATCTCATATTCATAAGAAATTGTGTTTACGCTGTTCGAAACGCTTTCACTTATGTATTCAAAATGAGCCGTCTCACCTTTGATAAGGCAGCCAATAGTTAAAAAACCGTCAAACCTTTTCTTGTCGAGATTCATCCGGCAAAGCTTTTTTAATACCGCTGGAATTTCAAAAGCTCCCGGGACATAAAAAACTTCAATATCAGTTTCATCAATTCCGTTATTTTCAAACGCTTTAAGAGCTCCTTCAAGAAGATTTTCAATTATCGGCTCGTTAAATTTACTGATGATTATTCCGATTCTTACATTGTTAATATTAAGCTCACCTTCAAATTCTTTTATCATAAGATTGTATTAATTAAAAAGCCTCCTTTTCATGTTAATGATCTCATTAATTGAAATATGATATTTGCCGAAATTCTTTCCGTCATTTTTCAATCCGCCGTGAAAGTCGGATCCTCCGCTGGTCAAAAGAAAATTCTCTGCTGCTATCTTTGTAAAATATTCAATGTCGTCTTTCGAATGTGAGGGATGAATTACTTCAATTCCGTCCAGACCTTCTTTAATTAAACTCATCAGAATTCGTCCCTTACCATCTTACCGGGATGCGCTAGAAAAGATAAACCTCCCATTTCTGAAATTATTTTTAATACATCACTTGCTTTAGGATTTGGTTTCTTCACATATGCCGGCTTTCCGTCACCAATGTATTTTATGAAAGCATCATAGTAAGAATTTACAAATCCCTCTTCATTCAGTTCCATTGCAATGTGCGGTCTTCCTATAGAAGTCCTTGCGCCGGCTTTATCAAGTATTGAATTAAACTTAATATTACTGCCCATAATGTTTAGCTTCTCTACAATTTTTTCATTCCTCTGTATCCGGAGTTTTCTTGATGATGCAAGAAAATCCAGAAATTTCTTATTCTTGTAATCTATAAAGTATCCAAGTATATGAATTTCCTGTTCATCAAGGTCTGCACTGATCTCAACACCGGGAATTACCTGAACTCCTATTTTATTTCCATATTTAATTGACTCGGGAATTGCTCCTACATTATCGTGATCGGTTATGCTTATAATTGTTAATCCGGATTTCTTTGATAAGTCTAACAGCTGATGCGGGGTTAATCTTCCATCGGAAAAAGTTGTGTGCAAATGTAAATCAGCTTTAATGGAAGTCATTTATTCTTTTCTTGAATTCGGTTACAAGTTAATTTTTTTGACCGTTTTTATAAAGTCATTACTCGATATTATTTACCCTTTTTCTTCCTAAAATATGAGGTCTTGTCTTTTTTTAATTATTAAAATTTTAGATTAATTATTATAATGCATGGCAACTATCAACTATCAATTATCAACTATCAATTATCAACTATCAACTATCAATTATCAACTGCTCTTAATCCATCTGTCTTCTCAAAAAAGCCGGTTTAGAAAAATCATCTTCTATATTCAGATCTTCAAATCCAAAATCATCATCCTCTATAAAAAGCTTCGTCTTCTTTACATTCTCGCTAAGATCTGCATTTAAATTTACTTCTTTTCTTATATGTGCAGGCTTATCGAATTGTGATAAATCATCATGACTCGGCAAAGTCGTTATTTTACCTCTTGCATTTGAATAACCGGCATAAAAATTTTCCTCTTTATCTTTTCTTTCGTTAAATTTCATATCTTCATTTAAATTAATTCCTGCCTGCTTGTTAAATCCGGTTGCAATTACAGTTACCATTATTTCTTCACCCATCCTTGAATCTTCTACCAGTCCGAAAATATATTTGGCATCTTCTCCCGCTGAGCTTTGTATGATCTCGTTAATTCTTTCTATTTCACCCATTGTAATGTTACCATTGCTGCATATATTTGAAAGCACACACTTTGAGCCTTCTATTTTAATTTCGTCAAGAACAGGATTAACAAGCGCGTCATTTGCAGCGCGATCAGCCCTGTTTTCACCGGCAGCGATTCCGGTTCCGATCATTGCATCACCCATGTCTTTCATTATCGTTCTGACATCAGCAAAGTCAACGTTAATGTCCCCGGTCTCAGTTATTATTTTTGAGATCCCTTTAGTAGCGTTGTATAAAACCCTGTCTGCAAGTTCAAATGCCTGCCTCTTTGTTGCATCCTTGCTTATCAGTCTTAAAATATTCTGATTAGGGATTATGATCATGCTGTCAACTTCATTCTTCAGTTTATCCAGTCCTCTGTTTGCGAGTTCCATTCTTGGCTTACCTTCGAAATTAAACGGCTTGGTTACAATTGCAACGACCAATGCTCCCAGACTTCTGGCAATCCTTGCAACTGCCGGCGCTCCGCCTGTGCCGGTTCCGCCGCCCATTCCTGCCGTTACAAATACCATGTCGCTTCCGGATAAAGAATCTTCTATCTCGCTTCGGCTCTCTTCAACTGCTTTAAACCCGATGTCTTCTTCCATTCCGGTACCAAGTCCTTTAGTGAGACTTCTTCCGATTTGTATTTTTTGTTCGGCTAAATTTTTCTCCAGCGCCTGAGCATCTGTGTTAATTGCGATAAATTCAACTCCCTCAATTCCCTTATCAACCATTGAATTTATTACATTACCTCCGCCTCCGCCAACACCAACAACCCTTATCTTTGCTCCGTTGTGATTGTTAATTGCTAATTTAATTGCCATTTTTGTTTTCCTTTCTCTGTATTTTCTTTACAGAAATTTATTAACATTTTATTTTTAAAATTATTTAGATTTTCTGTCAAATTTTTTTATTTTTTTTATAATCTACTCATTACTCAATACCCATTACCCAATACCTAAAGCTCATCAAACCACATCTGTATCTTTGAAAATATACCTGATATTGTTAATGATTTTCTTTTCCTGTTCTTCTTCATTTCTGAAAATTTAGTTATGTCATTCATGGTTTTTAATCTGTGCAATACCAGTCCTACTCCGGTTGCAAATATTGGATTCTCTACTTCCTTAATTAAGCCTCCTTTTAAACCTGTGGGTATGCCGAGATTGACTTCCATCCCAAGTATGTCCTCAGCTAATTCCTTTGTCCCTTTTATTAGCGATCCGCCGCCGGTTATTACTACACCTGCGTGAAGTTCTTTTGATATCTGGGAATTCTGAATTTCAATGGCAGATAACTCAAATATATCCTGCATCCTTGCCTGTATTATTCTTGCCAGAATGCTCTTGCTGGTTCTCTTTGGAATTTTACCTTTGATCGATTCTACCGTTATTTCCTCATCATTTAAAATTTCGGATACCATCGCATATCCGTATTCTCTTTTAATTCTCTCGGCTTCCGATTCTGAAATTCCAAGCGCTTCCACAATGTCATTTGTCACAAGATTTCCCGCGATGCCTATTCCTGCAGTGTATTTTAAGACTCCTTTTTTGAAAACTGCAATGTCAGATGTCCCTCCGCCAATATCAATCATTCCAACGCCGACTTTTTTTTCGGTCTCATCCAGTACTGAATATGATGAAGCTATCGGTTCTAAAACTATATCATCAATATCCACATCACAGCTTGTTACGCATTTTGAAAGATCATCTATTGATGATACCAGTCCGGTAATAATGTTAACTTTTGCTTCAAGCTTTATTCCGAACATCCCTACCGGAGTTTCAAAAATACCGTCCTTTCCGTCAATGACATACTCCTGCGGTATGACATCTATGATGGTCGTGTCACTCGGCATCTTCATTATTTTCGCCTGCTCTATAAGCCTTGCTATGTCCTCTTCCTGTATTATTCTGTCTGTATTATTTATTCCGATTATACTGCTTGACTGAATGCATCTTATATAATGTCCGGCAATGCCGACTGATACTGAATTTATACTGACTCCGGAATTCAATTCCGCTTCTTCCAGTGCAGCTCTTATTGATTCGGTAGTTTTGTTAGGGTTGACAACAATCCCCCTGTGCAGACCAAATGACGGAGCCTTACCTATGCCAAGTATGTCAATGCTGTTATCCTCTTTTATCCGGGCTACTATTACACATATTTTCGTAGTACCTACATCAAGTCCGACTATGATATCTTCATCTGTTGCTGATCTGTTTTTTTTCTTCTTAACTGCCATTTTTTAATTGTTTGAATTAACTATTACTTCGTTCTCATACCTTAGATCAACATAGTTTATCTGTTTCTTTAAATGGTTATCTAATGATTGCTTAAGATAACATTCAAATACTTCCAGTTTATTCAGTAAAAGTTTCTGATACTCCTTGTTTGAAATGCTTTCTTTATATTTTCTAGGAAAATAAAACGGACTCGAGTCTTCTGATAAATATATAACCGCCTTTGCTGTATCTGACAAATTTACTTCTGATATATTGTTATATACTGCCTTGCTGTCTTTGTATGTATTCAGAATGATGAACAATGCTAAACGCAGATCTTCTTCATTGTACTTTTTCATTGGATTGGTATGGTTCTCAATTCTAACTCCGCTGATTACAGGCAGATCATATAGCTTTGAAGAATTTTTAAATGGAAATATTTCAAGCTCATCATCAATTAATTTTATCTCATTTTCTCCGTTTAGAATTGCAACAGGTCTTCTTTCAATGACCTCTATCTTTATTTCTGACGGCAGCTCCCTGCTTACAAATGCTTTTTTTATCTCCGGATGTTTTGAAATTCTGTCCTGTATGAGATCAATGTTTATTTCATCGGAGCTTATAATCGAATCATTAAGTCTTGCAATGCTGAATATTTCTTCCCTCGAAATTGTATAATTTCCGGTTAATGTAATTTTGTCTAAAGCGTTTCCGCTTCTCCATTTCAATGAAAGAAAAGCAACTGCAATGACAATTAAAACAATCAATAAAAGAATTATTTTCTTAAAATTCATAATGGTACTGTCCGGTTTTGTTTTGACCTAACTCTCTTTACAAACTTACTGCATAGATCCGTTATATCACCTGCTCCCTGAAAAATTACCACATCACCATCCACTATAATTTTTTCAAGCTCGTCTAATATTTTATCTCTGTTTTCAATATACTTACCGTTTTGATTTTTCTCTTTACTGATTCCGTTTGATCCTCCACTGTCTTTTCCGTGCCCGGTGACGCTGTTGCGGTATTCTTTTAATATCATTTCACTGCTCACTCCTTTTATTTCCTTTTCCCTCGCCGGATATATCTTTGCAAGTATCAGAATGTCAGTTCCTGAAAATGCCTCGAATTCTTTATGGAAATCACGTGTCCTTGAATACAGATGCGGCTGAAAAACAGTTATCATTCTCCCCGGATTTGTTCTTTTTACCGCATCCAGCGAAGCTTTCACCTCAGCAGGATGATGCGCATAATCATCATAGATTTTTATCCCGTTATCATATTTTAACTCAAGACGTCTTTTGACACCGTAAAATGTTTCCAGGCTTGTATTGAGCTTCTCATCTTCTATATTAAAGTGCTCTGCTACTATGTATGAAGCTGCTGAATTTAAAATATTATGATCACCCAAAACTTTGATTCGGATATCATCACCTCCGATTGAATAGGTAATGCTTTTTTTTCCGTATCCGGTATTCTCAATTATGTAATCATTATTTTTCTTAAATCCGTACAATTTCTTGTTTTCAAATTCCTTTACTGTCTCCAAAACATTTTTATCATCTCCGCAGGCAATAATTTTCAAACCGGGTTTCCCGTTTTGAATGAACTTCCTGAAATTATCCTTAATGTCCTCTATGTCTTTATAAATATCAAGATGGTCTTCATCAATGTTTGTTATAACAATAATGTTTGAATTCAACTGAAGAAAACTTCTGTCATATTCATCAGCTTCTACTACCGCCAGTTTGCTCTGACCGATCCTTGATGAACTGCCTTCAAGAAAATCTATGTTACCTCCGACAAACACAGTAGGATCCAGCTTGCTCTCAATTAAGATCTTTGCTATCATCGCCGTAGTTGTCGTCTTCCCGTGAGTCCCGCTTACCGCTATCACAAATTTATCATTCACTATGCTTCCCAAAGCTTCGGCTCTCTTTACAATTTTCTTATTTAACCGTTTTGCTTTTTGCAATTCCGGATTGTCATCTTTTACTGCTGAAGAATAGATCACAACCTCACAGTCTTCCGAAAGATTATTTTCATTATGCCCTTCGTATATTTTAATGTCAAACTTCCCGAGTCTTTCCGTTACGGGACTTAAGGTCATGTCACTTCCGCTGACTTCATACATCTTTCTTGCAAGATACTCCGCAATTCCGCTCATTCCGATTCCACCGATCCCGATCAAATGAACTTTTTTTACACTATCAAAAATATTGCTCATTATTTAATTCTTAATTCCTGATTCCTGATTCTTAAATTCTAATTTTTGATCCTTTTAGAAATATTCTTAAACTCATCTATCAGCTCTTTTTCATCCTGAAAATCATTTAACCTGATTCTTAATAATCTCTTCCTGCTTATTAATTTTAATTTTACTAATCTTACTTCACTTCTTTCTTCATTTGTCCTTCTTTTCTCACGTGAAAATCTTACCTGCAGAATTTCGTTTACGCCTACTTCTCTCTGCCCGAACCTGTTCTTAAAAATGATCTTCGCATCGTTTATGATTATTTCTCGTGCACTGACTGCATTTGCAATCAGTACCAGTAAAAAAAAAATTATGAATAATGCTATTATGTAAATTATTGGATCTTTTACAACCACTTCAAATCGTTCATGAAAAAATCTTCCCTTGATCAGTATATAGGCAATTAAAGTTACAAGATATATTATCAGTGATTTGTAATAAAAATCCAGTTTGTATTTATAAACTCTGTCTGCCATTAGTTATTTATTAACTTAATTGCCTCTTTTGCTATCTTCAGTGCTGCATCTGCATCCGAGAACTCGCTCGCATTTTTTTTCAGTATGTTCAATCTCTCTTCATTATTTATAAGTGTCATGATCTCATCAAATAATTTAATTTCCATTTCATTTTGCAGAATGACAACCGCAGCGTTTCTCTTCTCAAGGCTTCTTGCATTCAGTTCCTGATGATTCTCCGCTGACGTCGGAAGCGGGATAAGTATCGCTGCCAGTTTTAAAAATCCAATTTCCATAATGCTTGTTATCCCGGCTCTGCATATTACTATGTCACTCGCAGAATATGCTTTGTCTATATTATCAACGAACTCTAATATCCTTACTCTGTCTTTTAAGTACAGAAACTCCAGACTCAATTTCTCATGATCACTCTTACCTGTCTGCCATATAACGTTTAAATTATTCTCATAAAGATTTTTAATGATCCTCTCAATTCCGTTGTTTATTCCCCTCGCTCCCTGACTCCCTCCGAAAATGAAAATTGTTTTTCGGTCAGAGGATAATTCAAAATATTTAAGCGCTTCTTCCCTGTCAATTTTTTTCAAAGAACTTCTTATCGGATGTGAGATCTTTATTACATTATCTTTTCTTCTGAGATAATTTTTTGTCTCTTCAAAATTTATAACAACCTTGCCCGATTTACCTGCAAGAAATTTTATCGTTTTCCCTGCAAACGAATTTCCCTCCTGAATTAAAGTCGGCACTCTTAACCTGTTTGCCATGTAGATAACCGGACCGCTCACAAAACCCCCGGTTCCGATTGCGACATCAGGCTTGAACTCCTTTATTATCTTGCCGCACTTTCTCAATGCCTGTAAAAGCTTAAATGGAAGTTTAATATTTTTTCCAATGTTACTCCGGTCAAACCCGCTTATGTCTATCGTTACAAGCCTGTAATTATTTGAAGGAACTATTTTTTCTTCTATCCTGCCTTTTGCTCCGACAAATAAAATCTCTGCATCTTTATCCAATTTCCGTATTTCATCTGCAATTGCAATTGCCGGAAATATATGACCGCCCGAGCCGCCGCCTGCCATTAAATATCTCATTACTCAATCGTTAAGCCTTCATCTATCTCATCACTGTGCGAAGAAATATTTAACAGTACTCCAATTGCTGCTGCTGTGAAAATGATTGACGTGCCACCGTAACTGACAAAAGGCAATGTCACTCCTGTAGTTGGTATTACACCGCTTGCTACTGACATATTCACGAGTGCGTTCAGTGTGATCAGTGTCGTGATCCCGAATGCAAGATATTTTCCAAACTCATCCTTACAGTCTTTGGCTATCTTAAATCCTCTCACAGCGATCACAAAGTATAGGCTGAGTATGATGAACGTTCCTATGAATCCGTATTCTTCACCTATTATGGAAAATATAAAATCACCGTGTGCTTCCGGTAAAAAGAAATCCCTCTGATTGGAATTTCCCGGTCCTATTCCGAACAAGCCGCCGTTGCCAAACCCGATCAGAGCCTGCTGAAGCTGATAGCTGGAGTTTCCGCTCGATGTATATTCACTATAAGATGAGATTCTATCCATTATGTAATCTTTTGACAAAACAAAAAGCGCTGCAAACGGTATCAGAGCCGCAAACGTAAATGCTATGTGCTTTCTCTTCGCATCGGACAATGAGATCATCAGCATGCATGTCATAAAAATTATCGAGGCTACTGAAAAATTCGGCTGAATTAAAATTAAACCGGTTATCAGCAATACATAAAACAACACCGGAAGGTATCCCCGGTATAGTAAATTTATGTAATCCTTTTTCTTTGAAAGAAGATTTGCTGCATAAATGACGATCGCATATCTCGCAAACTCCGAAGGCTGAAAACTTAACGGTCCTAAATTGATCCACCTGCTTGCCCCTTTTATCGGTCCTTTACTGCTGAACAAAGTAAAAATCAATAATCCAATTGTGATCCATATTAAAGGTTTAGCTATTCCTTCAAGATTTATGTAATCAATTCTGGCAACAATGAAAATGATTACAATTGATATAATTATCTTTATTGCATGCTGCTTGATCAGATAATTACTGTCCTGATATTTTCCAGTGCAAATGTTGAGCTCGCGCTGAATACAACCCCAATGCTGAATATCATCAGCATTAATACCGGGAGCAGGGTCCATATGTCTATTTTGTATTTTTGTGCCACTCTATTTTTGTTTTAAAAGATTTACCAATCTCTTAAATTCTTTGCCTCTGTGCTCAAAACTGTCGAACATATCGAAACTCTTGCACGCAGGTGATAAAAGAACTGTATCACCGGCATTACTGATTTCATTTGCTTTATTTACCGCATCCTCAAAAGAAGCTGCCCTTGTCACTTTTATTTTTTTATTGAAATGATCGTAAATTTTTTCTCTCGTCTCGCCAATTGCAATGATTTCTTTTACACTGTCTTTTACAAGCTTGTCAACTTTTGTATATTCATTCCCTGTTTCCCTGCCCCTAAAATCAAAACTATGTTATTGTCAAATGACTCAAGTGCTACTATCAACGAATCAATGTTTGTTGCCTTTGAATCGTTATAATAGCTGACTCCGTTAAGCTCCTTTACAAACTCTATCCTGTGCTCTACTCCCTGAAAACTCATCAATGTGTCACGTATCACTTCCTTCTTTATATCAAAGGCTCTTGCAGATATTATAGCTGCAAGCGAATTATATAAATTATGATTGCCTCTTATTTTAATCTCTCTTGCTTCCATTATTTCTTCTTCGATGTTCTTTGGTTTGTCAAAATAAATAATTTTACCGTTCTTTAAAAAACTCCCGGCTTCAATACTCTTATCAGTCAGATTTTCCTTAATGCTGAAATATGATTTCCTTGACTTTGAATTACTTAAGCTTTCTCTTAATATTTCATCGTCATAATTTATGACTGCCAGATCTTCACCGGTTTGATTTCTTGTTATCTCAAGCTTTGCATTAAGATATTTTTCAAAACTCTTATGCCAGTCAATATGATCCGGTGTAATATTCATAAGTACTGCGACTTTTGGCCTGAACTCCTCAATGTTGTTCAGTTGAAAGCTGCTCACTTCAAGAACTACTATCGAATCCTTCTTTACATCCCCGACTATTTCCGAGAATGCCAGCCCTACATTACCGCAGACCTTTGTATCGAATCCCGCTTTCTTAAATATCTCACCTGTCAGAACTGTTGTTGTTGTCTTTCCATTCGTTCCCGTGACCGCTGTCACCGGACATTTACAAAACCAGTATGCTGCTTCAATCTCTGAATATATCTTCCTGTTCAGCTTCTCTGCATTTATAATCACATCACTGTCTGGATATATTCCCGGACTCTTTATTAATATATCGCTTTCAAAGATCCTGTCAGTATGTCCTCCAAGTTCATATTCAATGTTCTCCTTATTTAAAATTTCATCATCAAAAAATTTCAGCTTACTTTTATCCGAAGCGTCACTTAAAAAGACTTTTGCTCCGTTTCTTTTTAAAAGTTTTGCTACTGCAATGCCGCTTCTCCCCGCGCCGAGTATTGTGAAAGAACTGTTTTTAATATCCTTCATCTTATCTTCAGCGAAGCTAATGTCAGTATTGCCAGCAGAATTGCTACAATGTAAAATCTTACAACTATCTTCGGTTCCGGAATTCCCTTCATCTCAAAATGATGATGCACCGGCGCCATCTTAAAAATCCTTTTCCCTTCTCCGAATCTTTTTCTTGTATACTTGAAATAATATCTTTGTATGATCACCGAAAGCGCTTCAGCAAAAAATATTCCGCCAAGTATCGGCAGCATAAATTCTTTTTTAACCAGTACGCATAATGTTCCGACTGCTCCTCCAAGCGCAAGTGAACCGGTGTCTCCCATGAATACCTGAGCCGGATAAAAATTGTACCAGAGAAATCCTAATGCCGCTCCGCTCAGCGCAGCGCAGTAAATTGCAAGCTCACCGTTGCCCCTTAAATAAATTATGTTCAGATATTTTGCTGTCTCTATGTTTCCGGATACATAAGCAATTATACCAAGTGTCAGCGCTACAACCCCCACTGTCCCCGTCGCAAGCCCGTCCAGACCGTCTGTAAAGTTAACCGCATTGGAAGTCGCAGTGATTATAAATACAACTATTGGTATATAAAAAATTGAAAAATCAAACTCATAACTCTTTAAAAACGGAATTGTTGTGATCGAATGTATCCCTTCAAACTGCGGTAAAAAATATATTGCGCATCCTACTATCAGCCCGACAGTCAGCTGTCCCAACAGTTTATATCTTTCCGCCAGTCCTTTCTTATACTTCTTTATCACCTTCAGATAATCATCCGTAAATCCTACCGCGCCGAGTGCTATCGTAACAAGTAAGATTATTATCACATAAATATTACCAAGATCCCCCCAAAGTAAAACCGGTATCAGAACCGAGAATAAAATTATGAATCCGCCCATTGTCGGAGTCCCGGCTTTTGACCAGTGAAACTGCGGTCCGTCTTCCTTTCTTGCTTCGCCGATCTGCTTTCTCTGTAAAACTTTTATGATCTTTGGACCAAGTATGAAGCTTATCAACAATGCTGTAATGGCAGCAAGAGCTGACCGGAACGTTATAAATCTGAACAGATCAAATCCCGGAGGATTAAATTTCAGGTTTATATACTCGGCTAATTTATACAGCATAAAGTTTTAGTTTTCTGTAATTCCGTTTACAACTTCCTCCATTTTCATTCCTCTTGACCCTTTTACATATACTAAATCATCTCTCTTCAAATTTTTCTTTAACATTTTGATCATATCTTCTTTGTTTCCGAAATGAAAATTATTTTCTATTTTTTTTGCATTATAAAAAGTGTTGTAAGATTCTTTTCCGAATGTATACAAATTTTTAACCCCGATACCGCTGCAAACTTTCCTATGTTTGAATGCTCTTCCCTGCTTGCCTTCCCTAACTCCAGCATGTCTGAAAGAACAGCATATTTGTTTCCTTTGGTGTTAAACTCAAGCATTGTCTCTATGCCCATCTTTACGGATTCAGGATTGCTGTTATATGTATCGTTTATAATTATCAGCCCGTTAACCTTTAATATTTCCATTCTCTTTGATGACGCCGGCGTAAAGTTTTGCAATGCTTTTCTGATTTTGCCTGTGCTGACTCTAAAATATAAGCCTGCTGCAGCTGCCGCTAAACCATTGTAGACAGAATGCTTACCGAACGTGGATATTCCCGTTTTGAATTTTTTTTCACCGCAGGTGATTTCAATTTCGGGTTCAAAATTTTTATTATAACCTTTAAATCTTCCTTTGACATCCGTGTTATACTGGTAAGAATAAGAAAATTTTTTCTCATGGTCTATTCTCCTCGAATAATTTTTGATGAATTTGTCATCATGATTTATAAAAGTGATTCCTTCTTTTTTTTTAATTAGATAATCAAACAATTCAAACTCAGCTTTTGCCACTCCGCTAAGATCTTTGAAAAACTCCAGATGCTCTTTGCCTATGTTTGTTATCATTCCAAAATCCGGTTCTGCTATTTCACATAAATACTTTATCTCATTAAAATGATTACAGCCGACTTCCAACACGCAAAAATTATGACTGTCATCGAGCCTGAGCAATGTGAGCGGCAATCCAATGTGATTGTTGAAGTTGCCTTCGGTCTTAAGAACATTGTACTTCTGTGAAAGAACTGCTGCCGTAAGGTCCTTGGTCGTTGTCTTTCCGTTGCTGCCGCCTATGCATAATACCGGTATGTTAAAATTGCTTTTATGAACTTTTGAAAATGCACCTAAAGCTAAAGTTGTATTATCTACTACAAAAAATATCCTGTCTTTATACTTCTTTCTGTTCTTAATGAACCAGTCTTTATTTACTACAGATAACAGAACTTTCTTTTGAAATACATCATCAAGATATTTATGTCCGTCTGTTACGTCTCCTTTTATTGCAAAAAATATCTCGTCTTTGTTTATTTTTCGTGAATCGATCGAGACACCCTTAAATTTTTTCTTCCTTAACCTTTCAAAGTTAAATTTAACCGAATGCTTTACTGAGATCAGATCATCAACTTTAATCATATTTTATTTTGCCCTGTCAGAATATTTACCTGCGATCTCTTTGTCATCAAAGTGTGACTTAACTCCCTTTACTTCCTGATAGGTCTCGTGACCTTTACCGCATATCAGAACTATGTCGCCTTCCTTTGATAATTCAATTCCTCTCTTAATTGCATCTTCTCTGTTCTCGATGACTTCATAATTATTTTTTGTTTTTATACCGGATATTATTTCACTGATTATTTCCATCGGATCTTCAAATCTCGGATTATCTGATGTAATGATTGAATAGTCAGAAAGTTCTGTTGCAAAATCGCCCATCACCGGACGCTTTGTCCTGTCTTTGTTTCCGCCGCATCCGAATATCGTGATCACTCTCGCATACTTTTTCTCTTCATTTACAATCTCCCTCGCAGATTCGATCGCATTCTTCAGAGAATCTGAGGTGTGTGAATAATCTATAACAGCAATAGCACCATTCGGCAGCTTAACTCTGTTGAACCTTCCGTTCACTTCCTGAAAATGTAACAGAGACTTCTGAATTGATTCCATGTCTAAGTCGTATTGAAGAACGGTTGAAACAGATGCCAGAATATTGTAAATGTTAAATCTTCCGGTTAAATTGGATTTGAGCTTATATATCTCACCGTTCCATTTTACATCGAATTCAATTCCGCTTAATGATAATTTTTCATTGAAAGATCTCAAATTACTCTCTTCTTTCATTGAATAAAAAAACTTTTTCGCTCTGCAGTCATTAAATATTTTTTTCCCGTAATTGTCATCGCAGTTTGAGATTGCATGACTTTCCTCTTTCAGATTATCAAAAAGTATTTTCTTTGATTCAAAATAATTTTTCATGTCTTTATGAAAATCAAGATGCTCGCTTGTCAAATTTGTAAAGACAGCCGAATCAAAATTCAGTCCGTAAACTCTTTCCATCACTAATGCAATTGATGAAACTTCCATTACGCAATAATCCATTTTCTCTTTTGTCATTTCATTAAGCATCATGTTAAGTTCGACAGAATCAGGTGTTGTCAGACTTGAGTCCAGTTTCACATTTCCGATTTGATAGTTTATCGTTCCTATCAGCCCTGTCTTATATCCTGCATCATTTAAAAAAGATTGTATTAAATAACTTATTGTGGTTTTTCCGTTCGTTCCTGTAATGCCTATCAGCTTTAATTTCTCTGAAGGATTTCCATAGTATATCCCGCTGATTGTTGCCATCAGCTTTCTCAGCTCCTTTACTCTCACCAATGGCATTCCGGATTCCGCGTTGATCTCTTCTTCATTCAGGATCAGACCGGCTCTTTTACTTACTGCACCAGCTATGAATTTATTTCCGTCATCCTTCAATCCTTTAATTGCGAAGAAAATATTTCCGGGTTTCACTTTCCTCGAATCATAAACTAAACCAGTGACTTCAAAATCTTTAAAGTTGTACATGTTTATTTTATCACTGCACTGATTTATGATCTCTGATAGCTTCATCTTTTACTTTTTTCTTAATGCTGATTTTTACAATACAATATTATCTTTGATTTCGGAAGCAGCTTGGTGCCGGGAGACGGCGACTGCTCTACGATTTTCCCGCTTCCGTTTATGTCCACATCAAATCCACCTGACAAAAGAACATTGATAGCTTTGCGGAGGCTCATGTTTCTCACATCCGGAATTTCAAGTAACCTGTCATCTGCAACAGCATTATTCTTTACCACTAATTTTATTTTTACATTATCACCTAATGTCACTCTTTCATTAGGCAGCGGGATCTGTGACTCAACGATCTTTACTGCATTTTTGTTTTTCTCTTCCGACACATTTTCAACAATCTCATAGCTGAGATTGTTTTCCATCAGAATATCCTTTGCATCTTCCAGCCTTAAATTAATCAGATTCGGAATTAAAATTTTCCTTGCGCTGAGATTAGTTACGTCTTCAGGATTAAATAATCCTGTGTCGAAATATTTGTACTCCCTGAAAAATTTATTATCCTGTTTGCTATCTTCTGAAAAATCGGCGCAGAAACTTTTCCTCCGTAATATTCGCCTGACTTTGGATTATTCAGTATTACTGTAATGATTATCTGTGGATCTTCCGCCGGAAAGTAACCGACAAATGACGAGTTATGAGAATTACTTGAGTACTTTCCGTCTATGATCCTTTGAGATGTTCCTGTTTTTCCCGCAATGGTCAATCCGTCTATCTTTGCATCAATACCGGTACCCCGCTCGACTACACCGGCAAATAAAGACGTAAGCGTCCTGGCTGTCTTCTCTGAAACTACCTGCCTGATTGCAACCGGTTTACTGTCATAAATCACCTTTCCCTCTTTTCCGAATTCCTTTTTAATTATATATGACCTCATCATTGTACCGCTGTTTGCTATTGCTGCATAAGCATTTGTCAGCTGCATCGCATTTATCAGTACTTCATAACCAATGGACATATACGGGAGCGATACTCCCGAAAAATCTATTGGTCTTTTTAATATTCCTTTATTCTCACCGGGAAGCTCTACTCCGCTGTATATTCCTATCCCGAAATCTCTGGCGTACTTATAAAATCTTTCAGGACCGAGCTTCATCGAGATCTTACTGAAAGCTACATTACTCGACTGCTCTATCGCCTGCTGGAATGACATGCTCGCAGCTCCATGAACATCGGTAATTTTTATACCTTTTATCTCATTCAAATTTTCAGTTGCTATCATTGAATTTCTATCCTCTAACTTTTCTTCAATGGAAGCTGCAGCTGTTATTATTTTAAATGTTGAACCCGGTTCATATATGTCCGATATCACAGCATTCTTCATTCCGTTAGTATCGCTGACTGAAATGTTATTTGGATCAAACGTCGGATAAGAAGTCATTGCCAGTATTTCACCTGTCTTTACTGACATAACTATTACCTTTCCGCCGTCCGCATTGAATGTCTTCACACCTTCAGCCAGTTCTTCTTCAGCAAATCTCTGTATGTTTACGTCTAATGTCAGAACCACATTGTTTCCGTTCTCGGAGTCTTTAGTAGGGAATTCGAGTGATGGCCGGTTATTTCCTTTTCCATCTCTCTGCATTATTATAAACCCTTCCTTACCCGCAAGCTCATCCTCCATTGAAAGCTCAATGCCTGTCTGACCTTTGTTATCTATGTTTGTAAAACCAAGAACCTGTGAAGCGAGGCTTCCGTAATTGTAAACTCTCTTGGGTTCTTTCAAAACAATTACACCGCTCATGTTTATTGTATCCAATCCAAAAACTTTATCAGCAGCAATTCTTCTTTCAAGATAAATGAATGCAGTGTTTTGAGAGCTCAGCTTTGTCAGATATTCTTCTTTGCTCTTTCCGAAAGTCCGTGAGAATATTTCCGCAATCTCTTCAGGCTTCTCAACCATGTTTGGATCTGCCGCAAATGAATACTCAAATGAATTCGACACAAGTACATTCATGTTCCTGTCATAGATCAATCCGCGGTATGGCGTTAATATTATTTTATTCTCGTATTGCTTTCTTGCTGCAATCTTATACTTCTCAGAATCTAAGATCTGTATGTTTATCAGTTTAAGAAGAATTACGATGAAAATTCCGAATAGTATGACGAAGAAAAGATTTATGCGTCTTCTCTGTTTTAACTGCCTGTCCGGATTTTTGTAAAATTTAAACTGCAAAATGTATTTTTTATTTCAACTGCGATTTACTTAAAATTATTGTATTGTTTTCATCAACCGAGTTTTCCTTATAAGATAAATCATATCTCTCCGTTGCTATTGATTTTATTCTCTCAAAACTGCTAAGCTGTTCAGCTACTGTCCTCAACTGATCATTCACCTGTACGTTGTTTTTAATCTCTTCTTTAAGAGCATTGTTTTCAACTGCCAGCCTGTTGACTTCAATTATGTTGTTTATGTAAATTACAACGATAATGGATGTCATAATCAACATTATCAGAAAATAAAAGATTGAAATTTTTTTGTTTGAATTTGTTTTTTTGCTCATATCTTTTTTAGTGTTTATCAATTCTGTTTTTAAAATTTTTGTTCACTAAATCACCTCAGCAGCCCTAAGCTTGGCACTTCTTGACCTGCTGTTAAATTTGATCTCTTCAAAAGAAGGCAATATTGGTTTCTTTGTCAGTACTTTTAACCTCGGGTTCTTTTCTTCATCACCATAAGGATTATCCGATTTTCTGTATCTGGAAGATTCCTCTTTAAAAAAATTCTTTACTATTCTGTCTTCAAGTGAATGATAAGAAACAATTACTATCCTTCCGCCTTTCTCTATTATATCAACTGAATCTCTCAAAACATTATTAAGATTCTCCAGTTCATTATTGACTTCTATTCTCAACGCCTGAAATATCTTTGCCAGAAAACCTATCTGATTTTTCTTGTTCAGATCATATTCTTCTGTTAACAGCTCCGTCATGTCAAAAGTCGTTTCAAATCTTTTCACTCTTCTTTTATTAATAATTGCTTTCACAAGTCTTTCTGCGTTTCCAATCTCACCGAATGTTTCAAACAATTTAACAAGATCACTTATATCATAATTGTTCAGTACATCCGCGGCAGTCCGTTCGTCTTTTTATATGCTCTCATGTCAATCGGCGTATCTTTCATAAAGCTAAAGCCGTCTTCGGCTTCTAACTGATAGGAAGAAAGTCCGAGATCAAGCACAATCCCTGAAACCTTCTCAATGTTAATTTCTTTCAATATATTTTTTATCTCTCCAAAGTTACCGTTGACAAAAGTAATTTTATCTTTATGTTCCCGTAAATTTCCGTTAGCAAACTCAAGAGCGTTCAGATCTTTATCAATCGAAATAACTTTATCGTCAGATTTTGTCGATTCGCAAATAAGCTTTGTGTATCCGCCGCCGCCGAGCGTACCATCAACAAGTATTTGATTTGGAATTTTCTTATTGATCAACAGCTCTATTGACTGACGTGAAAGAACAGGTATATGAAAATTTTCTGTTGACATAAACATTCAATCTACAAATTAATCTTTCGAATCACTAATCTTATAAATCTTACGAATTTATTATCTCTGAAACTTTCTCAGCAATCTCCTCATAAGACTTCGACATCGAATTATCATAACGTGCTTTTATTTCCGGATCCCAGATTTCCATCTTATCCAGAAGTCCGAGTACAGTTACATCTTTCTTTAATTTAGCAAACTCCATTAACTGAGGGGGAATCAGTATTCTGTTTTGTGAATCGAGTTCACATTCATTTACAAAATTTAAGAACTGTCGTATAAAAAATCTCTGATCTGAGTTGAATTGATTATAACGCGAGAGTCCGGTCTTTACTTTTTCCCATTCATCGAGAGGATAAACCAGCAAACATTCATCCATACCTCTTGTAAGAATTAATTTATTATCAGCCTCAGGTTTAATGTATTTCCTGAATTTAGCTGGTAAAATTAATCTCGACTTGGCATCTAAACTACATAGAGAATGTCCCTGAAACATTAATTTAATTTTTTTAAATTAAGCAGAGTGGCGAGTTTATTATAATAAGGAGAAGATTAAATTAATTTAATAATTAATTAACATCTGATTTAATCACCACTTTACCCCACTTTACCTAATATACAAAAATACGCAAAATAATATTAATGTCAAACAATAAATAGAATAAATCAGAGTGATTTAAGGGAATATTAGAGCTGGGGAAGGTTAGGAATGAATAATTTTATAACTATTTTATAACTACTTGTAATTATAATTTTTAAAAAAATATAAACCAATCCAATCCGAAAAGTTAACCTGGTTGATTTCCTGTAAATGAATTTCGGTCTGATTTCACAGCATTTACGATATTGATTTTATTTAATAACTACAACTGAATAATGAATCGGAAAATCCTTTTGAATCAGGAAAAGGTAAGTAATCATCAATCCTGATAAGGTAAGCAGCTATTAATTTATCTTTCCATAAAGGCTCATCCAAATTCCAGTATAGATTAGCTAATTTCAGATTGTTAAGTCCTTTTCTTGTATTAAGCCTAATAGTTGTGCCGGCGTTAACAATTAATTCAGGAAACCAGTATGTATGATTCCTGACAATTTTAGTTGAATGGGTATTGTATGAATCAGAAAGTATGAAATTCTTTAAATTGACAGGATCAATGGCTGTTAACTCGATGAATTCGCTGCTGATATCTCCGGCGTTCTGTATTTTTTTAATTCGAAGTTCCATTTGAATGCAAATTATTACAAATGAAAGATTATGTCAAGAGCTAAATTATACCATAAATCAATAAGGGTTAAATCAGTAAGGTATGTTAAGTTTATACATTTGTGAGGGCTTGCTATTTTAAACATTGGGTCGCACGGATCTGTGATACCGGAAATACAATTTCTTAAAAATATCTATTAGAAATAAAAAACCCCGCACAAAAAACATGCGGGGTTTAATTAAAGGAAGAACAAATATGAAAGAACGATTGTCGGCTGGCGCCGACTGTTACAAATATAGTAAATTTTTATTTAAAAAAAAATATTATTGTATACAATTTTTTTATTTATTATTTAGCGTTTTTGAAGGTTCAACCAGCTTTCACCGTAAAAATTATATCCCTGTGTTTTTCTCAAAAATATTTCTGTATGATACTCCCATCTTATGATATAATCATAAAATGTGGGTTAACATCTATGAACTAAGTGTAAGAACTGCCTATATTCAGACTGTAAATGAAGCTTAGAAACTTACATGCTTCACCGGTGAAATGAATTTTCTTCTATAAAAAAAAGCCATCTCAATTTCTCAAGATGGCTTTTAAAGCATTTCTCTTATTTATATTTACTTAAGCTTCGACTTCTTCAACTTCTTTCTTCTTTCTCTTTGGTTTTTCTTTACCGTTAGATGAAAAGTCTTCTTCTTTTTCGGTTACAATAATGTCCCTGTATTTTCTTAATCCTGTACCAGCAGGTATTAATTGTCCGATAATGACATTTTCTTTTAATCCCAGCAAGTGATCAACCTTTCCGCGTATCGCTGCATCAGTAAGCACTTTGGTAGTTTCCTGGAATGAAGCAGCAGATATAAAGCTGTCTGTCGTCAGAGATGTCTGAGTAATTCCAAGAAGGACCGGATCTCCTGAAGCAGGAACAGCATCCTTGAATTTGATCACTGCCTTGCTTTTCTTCTTCAATGCAACATTCATTTCTTTCACTTCTTTCTTGTTGATCTTTTCTCCCTCGGAAACTTTGTCACTGTCACCTGTTTCAGTAATTACCACCATTCCCTTTAGCTTTTCATTTTCATCTGAAAATAAGTTCTTATGAATGACATCACCTTCAAGGAAGTTAGTGTCTCCGGTATCCGTAACTTTTATCTTCTGAAGCATCTGTCTTACAATAACTTCAATATGTTTATCATTAATCTTCACACCCTGTATTCTGTAAACTTCCTGGATTTCATTTACAAGATATTCCTGTACCTCAGCTACACCTTTGATCTTTAAAATATCTACCGGATCAAATGCACCGCCTGTAAGCGCTTCACCTGATTTTACTATATCACCGTGCCTAACAAGAATGTGCTTTCCGATTGGGATTTTATAATCAATAACCTTGCTTCCGTCTTTACTTACTATTCTTACTTCCCTGCTTCCTCTGGAAATTTTACCTATCTCAACAGTTCCGTCAATCTCTGCAACTCTTGAAGGATCGCTCGGGCTTCTTGCTTCGAATAATTCAGTAACTCTCGGAAGACCACCTGTAATATCCCTTGTCTTTCCTGAATCTCTCGGGATCTTTACCATGATCGTTCCTGCTTTCACTTCTTCACCGTCATCTACAAGAAGGTTTGCCTTAGCCGGAATAAGATACGAACTCAAAGTTTTATCATTCTTCGGATTCATTATCTGAATGGTAGGAGACTTTGTTTTGTCACGACTTTCAATTACGATCTTCTGAAAGTGTCCCGTCTGTTCATCCTTTGCCAGCTCATACTGCTTACCCTCTTCCATATCTACATACCCAATTATACCGTCATCCTCTGCAACTATTACAGAGTTGTACGGATCCCATTCATACAGTATCCCGTTCTTTTTTACTTTCTCATTAGTCTTTACTCTTAAATGTGCGCCATATGGCACTGAATACTTAGCAAGATGTGAACCATTTTCATCAATAATGTTTATAAGTCCGTTTCTGCTTAAGGAAACATATTCTGCTCCGACTGCACCTTTATATTCTACTATCTTAATGTTTTCAAATTTGACTTTACCCTCAAACTTTGAAGTGATCTGCGACTGAGTAATGATCTTACTTGCCGTTCCTCCGATGTGGAATGTTCTTAATGTAAGCTGTGTTCCCGGCTCACCTATTGACTGAGCTCCTATGATTCCTACTGCTTCACCTACTTCCACCATCTTGCCTGTTGCTAAATTCCTTCCGTAACAAGCGGCGCAAACTCCTCTCTTTGTTTCACAGGTTAATACTGATCTTATCTCCACTTCTGTTACGGGTGACTCTGCAACTAACTGAGCTTTTACTTCCGTAATCAGTTCTCCGGATTTAATGATTACTTTTTTGGTCAAAGGATTTACTACATCGTGCACAGAAACTCTTCCTAAAATTCTTTCTGCAAGTGTTTCCTTTACATCTTCACCTTCTTTTAAAGCTTCGGTGTGTACTCCTCTGATCGTCTTACAGTCCTCTTCGGTAATTATTACATCCTGCGCTACATCTACAAGTCGCCTTGTAAGATATCCTGCATCAGCCGTCTTCAAAGCTGTATCAGCCAATCCTTTTCTTGCTCCGTGAGTTGAAATAAAGTATTCAAGGATCGACAAGCCTTCTTTAAAGTTTGCAATGATCGGATTCTCAATGATCTCACCTGCCTGACCTGTTAATGATTTCTGGGGTTTCTGCATGAGTCCTCTCATACCCGCAAGCTGACTGACCTGTTCGGCTGAACCTCTTGCGCCTGAGTCTATCATCATGTGCAGCGAGTTAAAACCGTTCTTTGATTTTGTCAGATTGAGCATGAGATCCCTCTTTACTTCATCCCGTACATGGGTCCAGATATCGATGACCTTGTTATATCTTTCATTTTCTGAAATTATACCTCTTCCTTTTGATTTCTCGATCACTTCAACTCTCTTATAAGCCTCTTCAATTATTTTATCTTTTGTCGCCGGAACTTCTATATCATCTATGTTCACAGACAATCCTCCGATAGTCGCAAATTTGAATCCTATCTCTTTCAGATCATCCAGGAATTTTGATGTTTCTAAATTTCCCACTGAATTGTAAATGATTCCGATTATCTCTGTAAGCTTTTTCTTTTTCAACAGCTCATTCAGATACGGAATCTTCTCAGGTACGATCTGATTAAATATCACACGTCCTGTAGTAGTTTCAATTATTTGTCCGTCAACTCTTACTTTTATTCTTGCATGAAGTCCTAAATTTTTATTGTCATATGCCATCAGCACTTCATCAGGTGATGAAAATAACTTACCTTCTCCTTTATCGCCTTTTAATTCCTTTGTAAGGTAATAACATCCGAGAACCATTTCCTGATTAGGTGTGGTGATCGGCTCTCCGTTTTGGGGAGATAAAATATTATGTGATGAAAGCATCATTATCTGCGCTTCAAGCTGCGCTTCATATGACAGAGGTACGTGAACTGCCATCTGGTCACCGTCAAAGTCTGCATTGAATGCACTGCAGACAAGCGGATGAAGAGTAATTGCTTTACCTTCAATAAGTACCGGCTGGAAAGCCTGTATGCTTAATCTGTGTAAAGTCGGTGCTCTGTTCAGCATTACCGGATGTCCGTCAATAACGTTTTCCAGTATATCCCATACTTCCGGTGTTCTCTTATCTATTAATTTCTTCGCACTCTTCACTGTCTTCACATAATCCCTGTCTATCAGCCTTCTGATTACAAACGGCTTGAATAATTCCAGCGCCATGTCTTTCGGTAATCCGCATTGATGAAGTTTCAGTTCAGGTCCGACAACGATTACTGTTCTTCCTGAATAATCAACTCTCTTTCCGAGAAGGTTCTGTCTGAATCTTCCCTGTTTTCCTTTTAATATGTCTGATAAAGATTTCAAAGCCCTGTTCTCTGCCTTTACTGCCGTTACTCTTCTTGAATTGTCAAGCAATGCATCAACAGCTTCCTGAAGCATGCGTTTCTCATTTCTTAAAATTACTTCCGGAGCTTTTATGTCTATTAATCTTTTTAACCTGTTGTTTCTGATTATTACTCTTCTGTAAAGATCATTCAGATCACTCGTTGCAAATCTTCCGCCTTCTAATGGTACAAGCGGTCTCAATTCAGGAGGAATAACAGGTACCACATCGAGTACCATCCACTCAGGCTGATTTTTCTTTCCACCCGGTTTGACTCTGAACGCTTCGAGTACTCTTAATCTCTTTATGTTATCTGCTTTCTTTAGAGCTGAAAGATCACCTTTTAGTTCGCCTCGTAATCTTGCTATCTCTTCCTCTAAATTTATTCTCTTCAGTAACTCTTTGACAGCTTCTCCGCCCTGTCCTGCAACAAACTTCTTCGGATCATCATCATCCAGATTTTGTTCATCTTCAGTCATGGCATCTAATGCTTCATTATATTCTTCTTCTGTTATTAGCTGCTGTTTTTTAAAATTGGTCTTTCCCGGATTTATTACGACATATGTTTCATAATAAATTATTCTTTCCAGTTCTTTCGAGGAAATTCCGAGTATGTATCCGATCTTGGTTGGCATTGACCTGAAATACCAGATATGAACTACCGGAACACTTAACGTAATGTGTCCCATTCTTTCACGCCTTACGCTCTTGAGATTGATCTCAACTCCGCATCTGTCGCAGACAATTCCTTTATATCGTATCCCTTTATATTTTCCGCAGTGACATTCCCAGTCTCTGACCGGACCGAATATCTTCTCACAGAACAATCCGTCTTTATCCGGTTTATATGTCCTGTAATTAATTGTTTCCGGCTTTAATACTTCACCATAAGACCTCGAAATTATTACATCGGTTGACGCCAGATTGATTGTAATCTTCGAAAATTTTTTCTCTTGTGCTCTGTTTTAAAAGCCATTTTAACCTCTTTGGATTTAAATTTTTATTAAAATATTTCTCTCTTTAAACTATTACTATTAACTATTAACTATTATCAATTAACTATTACAATTATCAATTATCAATTAACATATCTCGACCAAATTTATATCAAGACACAATCCCTGTAGCTCTTTCATAAGTACATTGAAAGATTCCGGAATTCCCGGTTCAGGTAAATTATCTCCTTTGATAATTGCCTCATAGACTTTGCTTCTTCCTGTGACATCATCACTCTTGTAAGTGAGCATCTCCTGAAGAATATGCGCGGCACCGTAACCCTGCAATGCCCAGCATTCCATCTCTCCGAATCTCTGTCCGCCGAATTGAGCTTTACCTCCGAGCGGCTGCTGAGTGATCAGTGAGTATGGTCCTATTGACCTTGCGTGTATCTTATCATCAACCAAGTGTGACAGCTTTAGAATATATATGTAACCAACAGTAACCTTCTGATCAAACTTCTCTCCGGTCATTCCGTCATAAAGATCGGTTCTTGAATTATTGCTCAAACCTGCCTTCTCAAGGTACTCCATTATTTCTGCAACAGTCGCTCCGTCAAAAATCGGTGTAGCAAATTTTACACCGAGATTCTTTGCTGCCCATCCTAATGCTGTCTCATAAAGCTGCCCGAGATTCATCCTTGATGGAACTCCAAGCGGATTCAATACTATATCCACCGGTGTTCCGTCCGGCATGAAAGGCAGATCTTCCTGCGGAACGATCTTTGCTACAACACCTTTATTACCGTGTCTTCCCGCCATCTTATCACCAACAGATAACTTCCTCTTCTTAGCTACATAAACCTTTGCAAGCTTTACTACTCCTGTCGGCAATTCATCACCAAGCTTTACCTTGTCTTTTAATCTCTTGTATCTTTCTTCAATCTCGTTTTGTTTGAAAGTATAGTTTCTGTAAATGTCAGGGATCAGAGAATTTGCTCTTGCATTATTTGACCATTCATTATCATAATCAAAATCAGATAATGTATATCCCTGATTCTCCATTAAATTGTTGAAGAATTCCTTTTTAAAAGTTGAACCGCTCTTCGCAATGATATTTCCCTTTTTATCTTTTAATCCTTTTGAATCTTTTCCTTCAAGTAAAATATCAAATTTAGAAGCTATCTTCTGGTTCAGATCTTTAATTTCTTTTTTCCTTTCAACTTCAAACTTATCGATCTTTCTTTTCTCATCTCTCTTGCTTTCAGTATCCCTCGTCTTTCTTGAGAATAATTTCTTGTTTATTACTATTCCCTTCAGTCCGGGTGTAGCTTTTAGAGAAGCATCCTTTACATCACCTGCCTTATCACCGAATATCGCTCTCAGTAATTTTTCTTCCGGTGTAGGTTCAGTCTCACCTTTAGGCGTTACTTTACCGATCAGAATGTCATTCTCTCTTACCTCAGCTCCTATTCTTACTATTCCATTCTCATCAAGATCTTTTGTAGCTTCTTCACTTACATTCGGAATTTCTTTTGTTAATTCTTCTTCGCCTCTTTTTGTATCTCTTACTTCAAGACTGAATTCTTCAATGTGAATTGATGTGTAAACATCGTCAGCTACAAGCTTTTCACTGATTATGATCGCATCCTCAAAGTTGTAACCTCTCCATGGCATGAATGCAACCAGTACATTTCTTCCTAGTGCAAGCTCACCGTTTTGTGTCGAAGAACCGTCGGCAAGTATGTCGCCTTTCTTTATTTTCTGCCCTTCCGTTACGATTGGTCTCTGATTTATTGAAGTGTCCTGATTTGTCCTGAAGAATTTAACAAGATTGTATTCAACTAATTTTTTATCTACAAAGCTCAGCAGGCTTTCATCAGAATCTTCTTTGATATTATATCTTACTATGATCTTATCTCCGGAAACATATTCAACTACTCCGTCTGCTTCTGCTGCAAGCATTGTTCTTGAATCTCTTGCAACTATCTCTTCAAATCCGGTTCCTACTACAGGTGATTCCGGTCTTAAAAGCGGAACTGCCTGTCTCTGCATATTACTTCCCATCAGCGCTCTGTTAGCATCATCGTGTTCTAAAAACGGTATCAATGCTGCCGCCGCACTCACGATCTGATTCGTTGCAACATCCATGTAATCTATTTCGTCGGATTTGAATAAAGGAAAATCACCTTTGAATCTGCCTTTGATCCTGTCATTTAAGAAATTTCCACGTCCGTCAACCGGTTCATTTGCCTGAGCTATCCTGTAAAAGTTTTCCTTCTCCGCAGATAAATATTCTATCTTTTCGGTAACCTTGCCATTTTCTACTTTTCTGTATGGTGTTTCTATAAATCCCAATTCATTTATTCTTGCATGTATGCACAATGATGAGATCAAACCGATGTTAGGTCCTTCAGGAGTTTCTATCGGACATAATCTTCCGTAATGTGTATAGTGAACGTCTCTTACTTCGAATCCCGCTCTCTCTCTCGAAAGTCCGCCCGGTCCTAATGCACTGATCCTTCTCTTGTGAGTCATCTCAGCAAGAGGATTTGTCTGATCCATGAACTGTGACAGCTGGCTCGTTCCGAAGAATGATGATAATGCACTTGTAATAGGTCTTGCGCTGATAAGCTTTGACGGCATTAAATTTTCTTCATCGTGAATGCTCATCTTGTCTCTGATCGTTCTCGACATTCTTGAAAGCCCGAGTGAAAATTGCGCTGAAAGCTGTTCGTTAACTGTTCGTACTCTTCTGTTTCCTAAATGGTCAATGTCATCCACTTCTTTTTTCCCATCAACTAAATCCCTCATGTAATTGATGATATAAACAATGTCTTCCTGTGTTAAAATTGTAATATGCGGATCAATCTTTGTTCCGAGTTTATAATTGATTTTATATCTTCCAACGCTTCCAAGATCATATTTTTTTGTATTGAAAAATAATTTTTCAATGTAACTTCTGGCATTCTCTGCTTCAGATTCCACTAATGCTGCTGCGGCTTTCTTTTCCTTTGCTGTCTGCTCGACTGCCGGTTTCTCAAGTAATACAGCCGCTTCTTCTTCTTCACTTATTATGGTATTATAAATGATCTCTTCACCGTCCGTCGGATTGTTCTTTAATAATTTTAATTCTTTTATTTTTGAATTTACGACTGATACTAACTGCTCATCAGATAAAATTGTATTTTCAGGTATGCCAAGATCGTCACCGGTCTCTTTGTTTATAACATTCTCCAGCACTCTTCTTCCTACATAATCAAGATAATTCTTATCATTAACTTTTACTGTATCCACTAAGTCAAAAAGCTCAAGCATCTGTACGTGTTCATTAAGTCCCAGGGCCCTTAATAAAGTAGAGAAATAGAATTTCTTTTTCCTGTCAATATATGCATAAAGCAGATTATTAATATCGGTTGTAAATTCAACCCATGAACCTCTGAAAGGAATTACCCGGGCTGAATAAAGCTTCGTCCCGTTAGCATGGATGGATTCACTGAATACAACTCCCGGCGACCTGTGAAGCTGGCTTACTATCGCCCGCTCTGCTCCGTTAATTATAAAACTGCCTCTGGGTGTCATGTAAGGTAAATTTCCAAGATATACATCATTCTCAATTGTATAATTGTATTCTTTCGCTGCTGCATTCGGTTTGGTAGATAATCTCAATCTTGCTTTCACCTGTACTGCATAAGTAAGTCCCTGCTCCTGGCATTCAATTACAGAGTAGTGAGGTTTTTCAAGATAGTAATCTACAAACTCTAATATAGCTGTCTCTCTTGAATCCGAAATGGGAAAGTTGTCCTCAAAAACTTTCTGTAGTCCCTGGGATTTTCTTTTACTGGCAGGAACATCTTCCTGCAAAAAATCTATATACGACTGGATTTGCACATTGAGCAAATCAGGCGGATCATGTCTGATGGAAGTTTTTGCAAATGTTAACCTTTTATTCTTGCTGCTTAAAGGTTTTAATTTAAGATCCACTTCTTTAGTTTCCAATTTTTACCTCAGGAATTTTTAATAAATAATCCCGGCTGATTTAAATTGCCGGGACTATTTAATATTTAAAAAATATTTTAATGTAAATGTGTTATGTTTGGTTTGTTTTAAAAAAAATTATTTCACTTCTACTTTTGCACCGGCAGCTTCCAGATCTGCCTTTAACTTATCTGCATCAGCTTTTGAAATATTTTCTTTTACCGGTTTCGGTGCGCTTTCGACTAATGATTTAGCTTCTGTCAATCCGAGACCTGTTGCATTTTTTACTGCTTTGATTACGTTAATTTTTTGTGAGCCTGCATCCGCTAAGATTACAGTGAATTCGGTTTGTTCTTCTGCCGGAGCTGCTGCTGCTGTCGGAGCTCCACCTGCCATCATCATAGGTGCTGCTGCCGTTACTCCGAATTTGTCTTCTAATATTTTTTTTAGTTCTGATGCCTGAGTTAAAGTTAACTCACCAATTTGGTCTGCGATTTCTTGTACTGACATTTTTTATATTTCCTTCTAATTTGTTTTTTTATTAAAAAGTTTCTTTAAAATTTAAGCAGCTCTTTTTTTAGCTACTTCTTCAATTACACTGAACAGATCACTCATCGCAGCATTTATTGAACCAACAATTCCGGAAGCAGGTGAATTCAGTGAACCCAGAATTCCTGATATTACTTCTTCTTTTGTCGGAAGTGATGCAAGACTGTTTAGCTGTTTCGAATCATAAATCTCATTTTCTACAACTGCAATTTTGAGCTTTGGCTTATCAATCTTATCTGCAAATTTCTTCAGGATCTTTGCCGGAGCTGCCGGGTTTTTATATGCGAATACTATTCCCGTCGGTCCGTGTAAAAGCTCAGATAGTGCTTCCACATGTTTGGAGTACTTTTCAGAATCCTTTAAAGCCCTGGTTGTCAGCGTGTTCTTGACTACCTTATACTTTATATCGGATTTGTAAAATTCCTTTCTGAGATCATTCACATTCTCGACCGTCAATCCCGCAAAATCCATAAAATACATTGCCTCTGAAGATTCGATTAATTCCTTAATCTCCTTCACAGACTCTGCTTTTTGTTCTTTATTCATTTAGGTCAGTTAGTTTTGTAAATATTGCAAATTAAATTTTGCCTGCCTGAAGCCGGCAAGCGATTTTATTTATTATATTGAGTGCGTAAATTCTTTAAAAATTATGCTGCGGTTTTTACAGTGGTTATGCTTTTATCCAGCTTAATTCCCGGTCCCATCGTTGTGGAAATTGTCATGCTCTTTACGTATGTCCCTTTCGCTGCAGATGGTTTTAATTTAATTATAGTATTTATAAAAGCCATAATGTTGTCTTTTAACTTTCCTTCATCAAATGATATCTTCCCTACAATAGAATGAACGATCCCGCTTTTGTCAACCCTGAAATCAATTTTCCCTGCTTTTACTTCTTTTACCGCCTGTCCTACATTCGGCGTTACCGTTCCGCTCTTCGGATTCGGCATTAAGCCTCTCGGTCCTAATACTTTTCCTATTTTTCCCAATTCACTCATTGTATCAGGTGCTGCAATGATTACATCTATGTCCGTCCATCCGTCTTTGATCTTATTTATGTAATCTTCAAACCCTACATGATCAGCTCCGGCTTCTCTTGCTTCATCCTGCTTGTCAGGCTTTGCAATTACTAATACCCTGACGGTTTTGCCGGTACCGTGAGGCAATGATACTGTTCCTCTCACAACCTGATCAGCATGCTTCGGATCAACTCCAAGCTTTACCGCTATATCAACAGATTCATCAAACTTTGCTGTTTTTGCCTGCTTTAATTTTGAAACCGCTTCTTTTAAATCATATTCTTTCGTTACATCAATTTTCTTAACTGTTTCTTTTTGCTTCTTTGTTAATTTCATAATAAAATTTCTGTTAAATTTTATAAATTAATTTTCTACTGTTAATCCCATGCTTCTGGCTGTCCCTGCGACCATACTCATTGCGGCTTCCACATCATGAACGTTTAGATCCGGCATTTTGGTCTCCGCTATTTCCTTCAATTGCTTTTTAGTTACCTTGCCTACTTTTGTTTTATTCGGAATACCGGATCCTTTTTCGATTCCCGCAGCTTTTATCAGCAATACCGCTGCCGGAGGAGTCTTTGTAATAAAGGTGAATGATTTATCAGAAAATACCGTAATTACTACCGGAATTATTAATCCTTTTTTATCCTGAGTTCTTGCATTAAACTGTTTACAAAATTCCATTCCGTTAACGCCTCTTTGACCCAGTGCCGGTCCTACCGGAGGAGCCATTGTTGCAGAGCCTGCCGGAATCTGTAGTTTTACAAAACCTGTTATCTTTTTTGCCATATATAAATATTATTGATTAATTATTTTTCTTTTTCAATTTGTGTTAACTCTAATTCGATTGGCGTCTTCCTTCCGAAAATACTAACCATTACTTTAACTTTTAGCTTTTCAAGGTTAACCTCAAGAATATTACCGCTGAAGTTATTAAACGGACCGCTTGTAACCTTTACGGGATCTCCTGTATTTAGTTGAATATCAAGTTTTTTCTCATCGCCTTCCTCATTAAGAATAGATTTAATTCTTTTTACTTCATTTGGTTTCAATGCAATGGGGTCCAGCCTTTTTCCTTTTACACTTTTTGACCCAACCATGTTTATTATAGAAGGTGTCTTCGAAACAAAATCCCTGATCTTGTCATCTAACTCAGCTTCTATCAGAATATATCCCGGTAAAAATTTTTCAATTTGATTTTCTTCTTCCCGCCTTTAACCTCAAAGATCTTTTCTAAAGGGATCAGCACATTCCTTATCTTATCCTCTAACTTCTCATCTCTTATTTCCTTGTCAAGATGAGCTTTTACCTTATTCTCGTGCCCGGAAATAATCCTTACAGCATACCATTTAAAATCCCCGGAATCCTCTTCCTCTGTTACCTCAGCTTTGGGAACTTCAAGCTCTTCAGTTAAACTTTCTTCCATTTCGTTGTTATTTTTTTCGTCTGTCATTTTATGTCTGTACTAAAATATAGCTTTTAATAATTCACTAATTGCTTTATCAATTATATATACAATTGTTGCTGAAATCAGCATTGTTATTACAACCACCTTCGTAGATTCAATCAACTCCTCTTTTTTAGGCCAGGACACTTTTTTCATTTCCTTATAAATATCCTCGAAAAAATTTATTATCTTATCTTTCATAAAATTATTTAATTTTCTTAATCAATTGCACGGGAGGAGGGACTCGAACCCCCAACCAACGGTTTTGGAGACCGCTACTCTACCAATTGAGCTACACCCGCATCTCTCTGTTTTATTTAGATTCACGGTGTAAGACATGCTGCTTTGTCCATTTACAGTACTTTTTACGCTCCAGCCTCTCCTTGGAGTTGATCCTGTTCTTTGTGGTAACGTAAACTGATTTGCCTTTGTTAGGACCCTCTACACTTACTAGTTTTATTTTTATTCTGGAACCTTCTTTTGCCATTACTTTTTTATTTTAAATATAATTTAACTAAACTTATTTTTCAGGATTTTCAGGATTTTTTATAGATGTATTGGAATGTTAAAAATATTAATTTCCTTTTGAAGTCTGTTGAATTTTCCTTTTCGAGCTGATGACCGGGATTGAACCGGTGACCTCTTCCTTACCAAGGAAGTGCTCTACCAACTGAGCTACATCAGCATTTCAATCTGAGCGGGAGACGAGACTCGAACTCGCGACCAACAGCTTGGAAGGCTGTGACTCTACCAACTGAGTTACTCCCGCCTATTCAATTATCAATGTACAATGTTCAATTATCCCTTTTGTAAAATTTTTTTCACGACTTTTCCTAATTGAACATTGAACATTGATAATTGAACTTGTGGGTAGGGAAGGATTCGAACCTCCGAAGACAATTGTCGACAGATTTACAGTCTGTTGCGTTTGACCGCTTCGCTACCTACCCTTATTTTGCCCAAGACAGAGTTTAGGAAAAGATATTAAAATATCTATTTTAAGTTTCTAAATCAACATAATTATTTGTGAAATTGCAGGAATTTTTTATTGGGTTAAAGCAGGTTTATCTTCAGTAAACTGTCAATTTTATTTTTCTGTGTTCTTAAATTCTTTAATCTTTCATAAATCGCATCCCTTTCCGATGTTGTTAAATTTCCGTCTCCTGATTCCGTATCATTTAAAGGGATGTATGATTGAACTGTTTTCTCATTACTGTCTTCGTCTAAAAATGAAATTTTTCCGTTTGGCAGACATTCGAAATTGATTTGCTGGTTTTTCCTGTAATTGTTTTTGCTTATGACAGCGATTACTTCATCATTTGAAATATCCTTCCCTATGTATATATCAGGCTCTATAAATTTGTCAATCCTTGCTGTTAAAAAATATATGTTTTTCCTTTCTGATGTACTAACGTTATTCAGTTCTTTATCCTGCTCTCTGATCTGACGCTCAAGGTCGTTAAATTTTATAATTGAAGCTATCTTTTTATTAAGTAAACTAATATTTGATTCCAGTATGCTTTTCTCGTTTGCAATGTCATTTTCCGGAAATGAAGATATAATCAGCTTTCCGTTATTTAGTTCATTCAAAGCCTCACTGTATTTGGATAATGAATTTAATTTTTTTGCGTTTGAAAGTTTTTGCCTGTAATCATTAAATGCTGAATTGTAAATGTCATTATAAAGTGTCTTGGCATCCTGCGTATCTATCGACTTATATATCTTATTATAATATTTCAGTGCAAGTTTCCAGTCATCCTTATAATAATTGTTTGCTATCTGATATGAGTACTGGTTTATTCTGCTGAAAACTTTCTCTCTGTTCTTCCCGTTTGGATAACTCCTCAGGAAGTTTTCGTATTTACTGATCATTTTTTCCATTGAAGAAAGATCAGCTGCATTATCTGATCTCACTATTTCCGAATAATCTCTGTCTTCTTTAAGTACAAAAGTATAATACCCTAAATACCCGATCGCTGAAATTATTGCAATAATAATTAATATGATTAAAACATTCTGATATATCCTTCTCCTGTTTTGCTCCGGGATTTTTTCTTTAGCTATTTCAAGTCTTGTTGTTACAAAATTTGCTTCAATGTCATCAGTGTATTTTAAAACATTTTTATAATAAACTTCAGCTGCTTTGTAATCCTTTTTTCCAAATGCCTCGTCGCCGCTTGTCATTAAATTAATTTTATTGTTGATCAGGGAAACAGCCTTGTTATATAAATTCTTTAACTCCGCATTTCTTCTGTCAACTTTCAGCAACTGCTTCGATTCATAAATCGCTTCTGAGAACTGATTTCTGTTTATGAGATATTCGATATTAATTATGGCTTCTCTTATGGAAGAAAACTCATCATCCCCGACGACTTTTTCCCCGCATCCGTATACAGCACAACCTTTATTTTCCAGCCAGCAGTCTTTGTGATAAGGAGAAGTGCAGGAAGGACAGAAAAACGTCTCTGCTTCATTCTTAATCGGAGTCTGACAGAATGTACAGATGCTCTTGGTTATACTATAAACACTTTCATCCATTGCTTAGACTATTTTATGTTAATCAATGTACTCAGTTTAATCAGCGAAATCAACTATCAGAAGTACATAGTATAAACTTTTATCAGAAAACCCAGTCCTAAAACTATAAGAAATATTCCCGTTGAAAAATTTAACTTATTTAAAACATTTGGATTTAATTTATCCGTGTATTTAAAAATTAATTTAGTCATCAGATAAAACCAAAAGGAGGTGCCTATTAATACTCCGATCGCTAACAATATCCCGGTCAGAAAATTCGAATCTATTATTCCGGCGCTCTTTAAATAACCTACTGCTGCAAACCATGAGGCAGGCAATGTCACTGATGATAAGCACATTCCCACGCCGGTCATAAAACTACCGAACAGTTCAGAATGCTTCTCTTCAAGTGCCTTTGTATGAAGTAATTTGTCCAGTCCCACTTCGGTTTTTTTTAATACCTCTTCAACCTTTACATACTTTTGCTTGAATTTTTCCTCATCAAAATTAATAGGTTTCTCCTTTATTAGAGCTCCTTTTGTCTTCATGATTTTTATCCCGTATAAAATCACTAGAATGCATCCTGCTATTGCAAGTATCATCTTAAACATCTGTTCATTTTCAGTGAATGTTTTGTTCAGAGAATCAGGAAGCAGCGACACAATTGCAGCGACTCCTCCATAAGCTATGAGTATGTATATCATATCCATGAAGCCTGCTCCAACGCCGATGGCAACAGCGTTATTAAACTGTTTCTTTAAACCACGTTCTATGATTGCAAAATATGTCGGTCCTAAAGGCGGCATCGAAAATATAAATCCGATCGCAAACCCAACTACAAATCCTATTATCAAAAATTCTTTTTGTTTAAATTAGCTAATCAGTAAAACATTTTCAATTTAATAGGGTTTAAATTACCCAAACCAATAATTATCTG
>JADJTX010000028.1 GCA_016710985.1 Ignavibacteria bacterium | reverse complement strand
CTTCCTGATCTCCTCCAGCTTCTCCATCGTCATCTCCCCGATCCTCTTTCTAAGCAGATCCGCTTCTTTCGCGGCGCCGGCTATTAACTTCTCGGAAGGAATGATCGTGATCCTGTCTGGCCTCGCCGCTGACCTGCCCGGACGCGCTTGACTACAGTCGATTTATTCTCCGGAATTCCTGCACGTGATGTGTCCGGCGGCGATGGTGTAAGTTTGATGTTCCTGTAGTTTGTGAGGTCAACAATTATTTTCTTGTTCTGATCAATGCGCACGACTGAGGAACGCTTATCGTTTATATCATCAGAAAAGAAATTTATTGAAAATATAACAGCATCGATCAGCGCGCCGAGGCCGAAGGTGGTTGCAGTAAGATGTATGCCTGATGAAGTCGATCATTAATCCTATCATTCCTTCCGTGCTGGTCGCGGTCTGTCTCTCTTTTATTTTCACATGAAGCTCTTCGCGGAAATTATCATTCGTCTTCACTCTCGCTGAAACCGCTTTATCTCATTGAGTATGTCGTAGCCGCTGCTATCCTGCTTGCTGCTTTTTTATTATTCTTTCTCATTTCCCCTGCTTTTTTTACTTTTCCCTGAATTCATCCTTAAGTCTCTGCCGCTGACCTTTTCCCTTCCGCGGTTGATGCGTGATTTGACTGTTCCAACCGGCACTGACAATATTTCCGCTATCGTATCATAATCAAGATCCTCATCATATTTCAGGAGGACTGCCGCTTTACAAGCCCCGTCGAGTCGTCAAGCGCCTCTCTGCAGCACTTCAAGCGGAGCCTTTCCTTCGTCAAATTCAGTGATCTCCTCAGTAAACCTCCTCCTGATACATTATTGAGATAACCTTCATGATCCTCATAATCCTCAAACGATGATACCGGCAGTCTTGAACTTAACATGAAATTTTTCTGGCTTTATTGATGGTGATCCTGAAGATCCAGGCTCTGAAGTTTTTTATATCGCGTGTCCGTTTCTGATATTCATAAAGCTGAATGAAAGCCTCCTGAACAATATCATTGCAGTCAGGAGATCCTCCGGTGAACTTAACCAGGTAGTTATAAAGACTGTCCTTGTATCTCATTACAATCTCATTGAACGCTTCGATCTTTCCGCTTTCAAACAATTGAAGAAGCTCTTCGTCTGAAAGCTCTTTCATGACAGGTAATTGATCTTTTGTGTGCATCCTATATAGGTAAGAGTCAAAAAGATATATATTTGTTCCATCTGAAAATTATTAACGGAAAATTAAACGATTTTTTGCCGGATTTCAAATGAGAAAGATGTATGCGGTATGAGAGTGAAGGATGCTTCGGGACGAACATGGAATATGTCACGGAAGAATTATGACATCGGGTTAAGGAGTATAAACTTATGTGGAGGTGATCTCTGACACTAACAGGACAGATACCGTCTGCTAAATTTAGCTGCCTGTCTCTGAAATGGTGTTTGTAATCTATGAAAAGATGAACACTGACCGTGAAATAATGAACACTGACCGTGAAATAATGAACACTGACACTCGTCAGAAATGCACTGACACTCGTCAGAAATGTAGTGACACTCGTCAGAAATGCAGTGACACTCGTCAGAAATGTACTGACACTCGTCAGAAATGTAGTGACACTCGTCAGAAATGCAGTGACACTCGTCAGAAATACATTGACACTCGTCAGAAATGCAGTGACACTCATCAGAAATGCAGTGACACTCGTCAGAAATGCAGTGACACTCGTCAGAAATGCAGTGACACTCATCAGAAATGCAGTGACACTCGTCAGAAATGCAGTGACGCTCGTCAGAAATGTGCTGACAGGGAAATTTCCTGAATTTTAATCCAAAAATAAAGACCGTTACTGCTTGAACAATTCCACCGTACCTCATTGTGTCCAAAACTTTTTTTTTAATTTAAAATAGCATCAATCTTCTTTTGATATTTTTGTTTTGAATAATATCGAGTCTTTTAAATCAACCTCCTGATCCATCATTTTAACATAAAGGATGACAGTAAGGGTTTTTCAGAAGTCTCAAACTAGTGATAATATTTTTTAATTAGTGATCATTCGTGAAATTCGTGACGAGCTTTTTCTTTATTTTGGATGGATGTGACCGTACCTTTATCGCTTGTGGAGGCTTAAGTCAGCGATGGAACTTTTCGTGAGACTTTTGACTCTTTCTTTTAAAGGGGGAATTCTGAAACAGAAAAAGAAAGATGATACATTCCAATTTGAAAAATTGAGAACAGAATTCATCAGATACAGGCAAATCGCCAGGTAGTTTCAGACTTCAACCGAACCGGACCGCAAAACGGAAGAGTTCATTTGCGGAAAAAATGCAATACAAGAAACAAATATCTATAAACTTAAAATTAAAACGAAAATGAATAAAAGACAAGAAAACAAGTTCACGATGTATAATGCCGTGAACAGATTCCTGGAAGAGAATTCCCTTACAACGGGATCAATACCGGAACTCAGAGAAAATCAAATTGCTTTCACAGCAAAATGTGATGAGATAAAGCAGATTGATGACAGAAAGAAAACTGTTGCAATCGGCAAGACGCTCTCAAAACTACAGGCGCGGGATTATTCGCTTATGCTAAGAAGAATAATAACATAGACCTGAAGGAGCTGACTGACATCAACAGAAGCAGGCTTGAAGTGATGAGAGATGCGGAGCTCATAGAAACGCTTGAATCCGTATATAATATTGCAAAAGCCAGAAGCGATGAAGGCGGACCGTTCGGGTTCGGCGAAGCGGATCTCGAAAGCTATCACCTGGTGATTGAGGCTTATGACAGGGCATTCGGACTGAGCCAGATGGGAACGCTGAAAAGAAAGGTCGCGGTCAAAACACTGCCGCAGCTTTTCAATGAAGCCGACGGAATACTTGAAGTGATTGATAAGTATGTTGCGGGAATGAGAAACACAAATCCCGACTTTGTTAACTACTACAATGATTCCAGGGTGATCAAAATCTCGGGTTAAGGCACAGAAAGGAAGATGATGCACCCGCCTGACAGGATGATAACTCAGCGCAGAATCAAACAACAGTTGTCACGAATGAAAACAAACGCTCCGCCTGTCACAGCCTGATGTGATAATTGAAATGATGGAAGATAAAATACCTCGGAGGTGAAAGCTTCCGGGTTTTTTGTGTACATATGCAGAGACGCCTTAATTGAAGCAGCATAAATACCGGAGCGAAACAAATTTGGCGTCTCTACGAAATGAAATGATCGCAGTATGTTATCGTCCTGAAGCAACCTAACCTGACCTCCTCCCCTTTGATTGGTAATTAGAATTTACAACCGCTAAATTCTCAAAACATAATCCAAAAATCCTTTAATCCTATAAATCCTAATTCAGACAAAAGAAGATCTCACTCCAATCAGAAGTGAGATCTTTTTATTGTATAAATTAACAAACTTAACCGGCAACCTACTTAGTTAATATCATTCTCTTTGTCTCAACAAATCTTGTCAGACTGTAATTTATAAAAATACACACCGCTTGATAAGTTTGCTGCATTCCACTGAACTTCATAAATCCCGCATCCTGTTTTTCAGCTTACTAAATTCGTAACTTCCTTTCCGAGTATGTCATAAACTTTCAATGTTGTGTATCCGTTTACAGCGAGTTCATATTTTATAGTTGTAACCGGATTAAACGGATTTGGATAGTTATCCTTTAATTCATATTTGTATTGCTTCAGATCCGGTCGTGTCATTGATTCTGCTGCGTCTCCTGAATTAACTTCAATTACTCTGCCTTCTGGTGAATAAAATAATAATCTTAGTTTTCTTATGTAAGCCTTCAAACCTGTATATTCCGGCACCGAAGTATCTGTATGTTTTCAACTTCAACTCCGCCGAGGAGGTCAATATGCCCAGTAAACCTTCATTGACTGTAACCGAATACTTCTTATTTGGCTTAAGCGGAGCACGGTCTATTTTTACTGATGAAAGCAATACTCTTTCTCCAACCGGATTTTGAGGATTGTATTTAAAATTCATTCCTGATACCTGCAGGAAAAATCATCATCTATACCGATCATTGATAATCCAACCTCAAGACCTTTTATCAGTTCGATCCTCGTATGTCGAAAGTCGCAAGCCTGAAATCCAGTCCTGAAGCAGTATCATATCCGTAACTGACGGTTCTGAATACATCTGCACTTGTTATCGCCCTCTGTAGATCTTTTTTCGGCAATTAATCCGTTCGCAGTGATCCTGATCTTTGTATGTGTTTTATTTCTGTAAGAGTCAGTAATGAGATTTCCCATTGGAGTATCTTTTGATGCACATCCGGACTCATTATGTGTATTCATGTCTTTTAATGCAAAGCCGTCAACTGTATGAAAACATTTCCGAACTGAGCGGTAATTCCGGTCTTCAGTTCCTCTATCACAGCTTATTTCAGGAACAGCAGGCACACCTTGCATTGACCGATCAGCTGATAATTGTTGAATGTTACAGCTCCATTGTCAAATGTAAATTTTAGCCACCTATGTTCTGATAATATGAACCTGCCTGACAAATATAAACAGGTTTAGCTTGGATTCATTACAACAACAGGCTGATCAAAAATATAATGATCAGTCCGCCAATTATAAAAATTTATTCCCGGACACCGGCTGCAATCTGCTGATCAATTCTGGAGCCGAGATGCGACAGGAAAATTATTACATCACATCCCTTTGTCCCTGTAATTCCAATACAGTTGCATAGGAAATTTCAGCTACATCCTCACTTATTATCACCGGATATGCATTGCTCAGAGGTGAGGAATTGTCATTCCGAAATGCCAACTTTTACATCCCCAAAGTTTTTAATTGTATAGGGCCGTATGAAATTTTCTAATCAGAAATCCTGTCAAGTCAAGATTTGCTGAAAGAACAGGAAAAGAACCATTGGCGAAACCGGCTGTAAGAACATCATTTAATGTTGACGGTCCGAGATCAAATTCATGATTACCGACAGTCAGCGCATCAAACCCAAGCTGTTTCATTATCTGCAGTTCCGGTACGCTGAAGTATGTGTTATAAAAAATCTCCTACAGAAAAATCTCCTGCGTGAAGAGTAAGCACATTTGCTTCTGATTGTTTAATCATTCCTATGACAGAGGCAGCTTCGCAATACCGCCGATCGTTCCTTCAAGATTGCAGCTCTTTGGTCCCGTGGCGTCGAGATGAGAGTGACTGTCGTTGGTATGCAGAATTGTTATTGATGTTCCTGTGCATAGGTAAGATTAGCAGCAGAAAATATGATCACCATAATTACGGATAGTATTATTTTTACTCTTTTCATTTTAATTCTCCTTCGCGTTGCGGATAATTTTAATTATTAATATTTACCGGTAAGTTTTATGAACTTATCGTTCAAAGAAATTTCACTTTATCTGATTCAAAAATATTAATAATAATATTTTCAATTGTCATGGTTTTGTCATAAAGTCACGGTTGAAAATTTGACTCGAAAGCAGGACTTTTGAGATAGATATAAACTTCTTTTTAAACTATTATCACAAAGACACAAAGACCTCTATTTTCAAACATTTTTCTTTGGTCTTAGTGGTGTAAGAGGATTTTGAGGAACTCTTCTGTCTAAGCCTTAAACATTTACCACAGAGCTGCAGAGAGCACCAGAGTTACACAGAGTTTATTTCTTTTATCCGAAGTTTTATTATATTGAAATATTTATAATTTTGTTCAATAATTGAAAAAATTAAAAATTATCTCACTTAAGATTTCTCTGTGTAACTCTGTGATCTCTGTGCCTGTGGTAATTTTTATTTGAGAAAATCGAAAAGACGGATTACAATCATTACTTTACAAACTTGTACCCTGCCGAATGGAATGTAAGCAAATGCTTAGGTCTTGATGGATTTGATTCAATTTTTTACGGAGAATGAGAATGTAGTTATCCACAGTGCGAGTTGTAGGAAAGCTTTCATATCCCTAGACATGATTGAGAATGTCATTTCGTGTGACAATATTACCTTCCTGATTTATGAAATACTTTAAAATTTCATATTCCTTTAATGATATGTCGATTTTTTTTATTGTCTTTTGTTGCTTCAAGTTTTGCAAAATCAAGTGACACATCATCAAATTCATATTTATCAAATTCATTTATTATTACTGTCCTTCTTCTCAGCACCGCTTTGATCCTTGCCATAAGCTCTTTTACACTGAACGGTTTTGTAACATAATCATCAGCTTCCAAGCCCAAAGCCGATCACCTTATCTGATTCTTCGGCTTTGGCTGAAAGCATGATTATCGGAAAATTATGACCGCTGAGCCGCAGGTCTTTACATATATCAAAACCGTTTTTATTCGAAGCACTATGTCAAGCAGTATTAGACAAGGTTTGATTCTTAAAGCCGTATGATAACCCTTTTTCTCCGTCAGGTTCAACAAGTGTTTCATAATGTTCCTTTCCAGGCTGATCGCAAGTCCTTTGATACAGTAGGATCATCTTCAATTATTAATATATTGTTCATGATTATATTATTAAAATTTTTCCATTTAAAATTCAATGTTGAAAACATTATAGCCGTTTACATCAACCAACATCAACCAATCAACCAATCACAACCAATCACAACAATTCAACCAATCAACCAATTCACAAATCCCCTTTACTCAAACGGAAATACAAACTGAAAGAACTTCTTTCTGACAGCTCTCAACCTGTATTTTGCCTTGTGTACATCCATTATATTCTTTACAACACTCAGTCTGATCCCTTGCTCCGCCGGTATGTTTGATCTTAGAATTCTTCATCCTGACAAAAGGCTTGAAAATGCTTTTTAATATCCTCCTGCGAAATCCTGATCCCTTCATCCTCTATTTTAACGATGGCATATTCATTTTCAATCATTGATGAAACGCGTATGATCTTTTTCTCCGAGAATATTTTATTGCATTAGAAAGTAAGTTGATCAAAGCTTCTTTACTGCGTCCTTATCTGCATTAATGAAGACATTTAAGCCCGGAGACTTCTCAATTCTGAAATTGTCCATCATGAACTGATATTCCATTATTTTCAAAACTTCTTCAATGCAGTCATTGAGATTAATGTTACCGAACGAATAATCCTTTATCCCGTTTTCTATTTTGGTATAGTTCAGAACATTATTTATCAGTCTGGACAGTCTTTCACTTTCTCCCTTCAATTATGTTCAGATATTCATTTGCTTTCCCGCCATTAAAATGCTCCTGCTCTTTTAATATTTCCGTAAACATTTTAATTGATGTGAGCGGAGTTTTCAGATCATGGGAAACACTTGATACATAATATGTCATAAGTTTATTTATTTCTTCAAGTCTTGAAATTTCCAGTTCTTCAAGTACAAGTTTTCTTTGAAGCTGCAGCTTTTTGAACGCCAGCGCTATGTTTGATATAAGTACATTCAGGATTTCAACATCCTGTTTCGAGTAACGCATTTCCGACAACTTATCACCAAGCAAAACTGCGCCTGCAGTGTCTTTGGGTTCAGGCACAAAAGGAATGACAAGGTTTATTTTCCATTTTTTCAGGACTTCTGTCATTAAGTTATCCTCATATATACCTGGCTCAACTTTTTCTTTCAGAGAGATTATTTTCGCAGGATCGGATGACATTAAATGTCTTACTCTGAATGTTGATATGAATTCAGGGAGATCATCAAAATTATTCCGGGAAAGTATCCTGATCTTGTTTTCAGGCTGTGTAACAGCAATCAGTGCAATTTTTTTCACCGGGATTATTTTTTCAATTTCTGCAATGACAAATTTACTCAGTCCTGTAATAGTGTTTTGATTCTTAATACCTGCTGAAAAGTCGCTTACTGTTTTTCAAAATTATAACTTTCCTGTAAAAGATTCTGTCAATAAAACTTTAATCTGATCTGCAGAGGATTAAATATTACAGCTATCAGCAGTATTAAAAAAATTGATACTAAATTGCCGTACTTTTTCATCAGTTCATTAGCAAAAAATGTAATGACGGTAACTATGCCGAAATATAAAATTATTGTAATGAAAGTTAATGAAGAATATAAAATGCTCTTCTTAACAAAGACGTCAATTTCAAATACATGATATCTCACAACCGCCATTGCAAAGAAAGCCGGAACTAGTACCAGAAATACAAGAAGAAATTCTTCCGGTATAAACTCCTTTATACCAAGCAGTCTTGGCAGAAGCCATAACAGCAGGAAAGGACAGGCTCCGGCTGCTATTCCCCAGAATATCCATTCAATTTTTTTTCTTTCAGTCCTGTCAATTATTTTTCTGTAATATAAATACAAATTTACAGCTCCGGAGATCATTGAGATGAGTAATATAACTTCCGTTATTTCCCAGAGCTTCTCCATTGTAAAAACCCAGCCTGAAGCATTATTTGAAATTGATTTTAATTGAACAAAGATAAGAATTGCGCAGAACAGGAATGAAACAGAATACAGAATTTTATTAAATGGATTGAAGCTTTTAATTCTTATCCGGGGAAAAATAAATGTAAAGTGCACAAATGTAACAGCACCAAGGAAATATGATGAAACATGAAATGCTCTTATCAGATATGCAATCCAGTCAGTCCCGAGAAAGTACTTTCCGGGTGAGGTCATGGTTGTTATAGAAAAAAGCATAAGCACCCAGAATAAAACCGTAACACTCCTTTCACCGTATTTTTTTGAAATCAAAAATACTGATGTGACCCAGAAAGAAAGTCCGACAATAAGGCTTATTATTATGAAATCATAACTTCTGTAGTACCGCGCCAGATGAGCATGCTGCGTGAATTTTATGTTGTTATCTGAAACTACTTCCAGATCTGTATCCTGACCTACTGACCTTTCATCAAGAATAGTTTCGAGCTGATACAGACTCCGGAGCTTAATTCCCTCCAGCGAAAGAATTGTATCTCCGGGACTGATTTCGTCAAAATGCTCTTTTGAAAAAATGTAACCGTTTTGGAAGGAATAACTAAATGGCAGGTCGGCTTTAATTATTAGTCTGTTTATACCTGATAAACCGATTAGTAGAAATAAAACCGATATTACATAGTAAAAATATCTTCCATTCTTTTCGTATCCATAACAGAAAATTTGACAATTCCATCATCCTCTGAACATTAAACAATAAAACCGTATACAGGTACTCTGTCAATTACACAAATGCAATTGATCAAAGATTGTAATATTGCTCTGTTAAAATTTACGGAGATTGCTGAGGTTGAAGGGGTATTGATATTACTTACCGGAGGCGTTGTATGATTAATCCAAACCTGTGAACAGCTGACGAGATTAAAAACAAAGTACAAAAACAGAATACTTAATTTAGTTTTATTAAGTCCAAACATATATCCTCCTCTTGTTAAAATATAACTAATGCGGATAGAATAAGAAATTCCTTAATTCCGGTGAACTATAGTAAACTGCAGTTCCGTCCGGAACAACCTCCTAACTCCTTTTCAGAGACTGTCAAAACACTATTTTAACCACGAAGTCACGAAGACACAAAGATATAAATTTTAAAAACAGAAGTCTTTGTGCTTTCGTGACTTCGTGGTTAAAAATTTTTTACTGGTTTTGAGACAGACATAAATCTCGCTATAGTGTTTTGCATGTTCCCCATTTTTTATTTAAGCATAATAAATAAAATTTCTATTTAATATCAGATTGAATATTTTATATACTTCAGAACAGATTTGATAAAATTCAATAACATAACCTAAAAGGGAAAATAAGTAATGAATAAAATATACACAGCTCTGCTTATTATTGTTTTAATAACTATTTTAAATGGTAAATCCTTCTCCCAGCCTAAATATACACTGTATGTAACCGCAGGTTACTCACAGCCGGTCGGAGGATTTAATAATGGAATTTCATTACATGACACAGTTCCTGACTCCTGGCCATATTTAATGAGGAGTGGTTATAATATTGGTGTTACCGGAAAGATGACCATGAAAAATTTACCAAACTTAAAACTTGTTTTGGGATTGAATTATAATGGCTTTAAAAACTGGGGAGATCTTGCAGTTACGGAATACAACTCAAATACAGGAAATTATGATACTGACACAGTGCAGTTCCTTCCAAAGGTAGCAATACTGGCGCTTTCACTCGGAGGCGAATACAGCTTTATGCCCAAAGCCGCGATTAATCCTTTTGCCGGACTTGATTTTACGACAAACTTTTTCAGCGGTTCATATCAGACAAACCCAAGCAGTAATTTTCAAAGATCTCAGCTGAAAGCCGAAACAAGATTCGGGCTGCAGTTAGGCGGAGGCGTTGATTTCGCTTTTAGTAAATATATCGGCGGAGTGTTTGGAGTCAAGTATAATCTGGCGAATCTCATTGGTAAAGGAGGAGAAGATTATAATGAAGATTCAACACACGTTTATCTTAACGATGACGGAGAAGGCGGTCAGGGAACAAGGAACATTACTTACTTTCAGTTCTATGCAGGTATCTCGTTCTTTTTTGATAATCCAATGAAATAGTGTGTAGAGTGTGTAGAGTGTGTAGAGTGTGTAGAGTGTGTAGAGTGTGTAGAGTGTGTAGAGTGTGTAGAGTGTGTAGAGTGTGTAGAGTGTGTAGAGTGTGTGGAGTGTGTTGAGAAGTTAAGTAAGTTGAGTTTAAATATGATTTCTTAATTACAATGAAAGGAATTTTTAAATCTGTTACTTTTACAGTAATCTAAATTAAATTCAAAAAAATTTACTCAATACACAATACACAATACTCAATACACAATACACAATACACAATACTCAATACTCAATACTCTCAATACTCAATACTCAATACTCAATACTCAATACTCAATACTCAATACTCAATACCCAATACTAAATACAAATGAACTTAGAAAACCTCATACACCAAAAGATCTCACGCAGAAATTTACTTAAGAAAACCGGCAAAGCCTCTGCGTTTCTGACTTTAGAGCCATTCTTCCGAAAGAGTTTTTTGAACTTCAGCTTTTAAAGAGTATGAAAATAATCCTTTTAGTGAAATTCCATTTAAGCCCATAGATGCGTCAAGTGAAGACAGTTTTGTTTTACCGGAAGGATATAATTATAAAATAATCAGGATGTGGGGTGATAAGATTAATGATAATGAATATTTCGGATACAACAATGATTTCGTCGGTTACCTGCCGATCGATCTTTTGGAAGGAGGAAACAATTCAAGTGACGGATTGCTCATTGTGAATCACGAATATCCCTCACCGCTTTTTATAAATAATTATACTGATGAGGATTTCCGAAACGGAAGGATCAAGACTATAGAAGAAGTTGAAGCGGAAAAGAGAAGTGTTGGTATCTCAATATTCAGGGTAAAGAGAGTTAACGGTGAATGGAATTTTACCGAAGATGAAAGTTATAACAGAATGATCGATGCTAATACACAAATTAAAATCTGCGGGGCTGCAAAAAATACATTAGGAGAATATGCAACAGGGACCCTCGCCAACTGCAGCGGGGGATTTACTCCGTGGGGAACGTATCTCAGCAGCGAAGAAAATTTTCAGGATTACTTTGTATCGGAAAATGTGTGGGAATACAGATGGAATGATGTTGTAAAAGATGCTGTCATAGAACATTACGGATGGGTAGTTGAAGTTGATCCTTTCGATAAAAATTCAGTTCCGAAGAAACGAACATCTCTGGGAAGATTCAGACACGAGAATGTTGCAATCGGAATTTCCGGTAATAAAAAAGCTGTGGCTTACATGGGTGACGATAAAGTAAACGAGTGTGTGTATAAATTCATCAGCAGTAAAAGTTATAATGAAACAGATCGTACAGCAAACATGGACATACTGGATGAAGGTGAACTTTACGTTGCAGATTTTACAAATAACAAATGGCAGCTGCTGGATTATGATAAAAGAGCAGAATTAAAATCCGCATTCACTTCACAGGCAGATGTTTTGGTAAATTGTGACAGATCTTCCAAGCTTGTAGGAGGCACGGAATGCAACCGGCCGGAAGACATTGAAATAAATCCTTTAGATAAGTCAGTGTTCATTGCATTCACAAATAATTCAAAGAAAAAAGATTATGACGGAAGCATTGTAAGAATAATTGAAAAGAATAATGATCCGGAAAGTCTTGAATTTGAATGGGAAGTTTTTGCAACAGGCGGTGTAGATTCAGGATTTTCCAGTCCGGATAATCTTTGTTTCGACAGCAAAGGAAATCTATGGGTTCTTTGCGATGTATCGACTTCAAAGCTAAACAAAGACAGATACAGTTCTTTCAAAAATAATTCTTTGTTCATGATCCCGACTGTGGGTGATAACAAAGGCAAAGCATTTAGATTTGCCGCGGGACCTGTTGAATGCGAAATGTGCGGTGGAAATTTTACTCCGGATGAATCAACGCTGTTTGTTTCAGTTCAGCATCCGGGAGAAGGTTCACTTACACCGGAATCAGCAACGAGCCGCTGGCCGAATTTCGGAAATGATATACCCCGTCCTGCTGTGATCGCCATTACCGGATTTGATTCTTAAAATAATTATTACTTAAATTTATTAATAACTTAGTAATGGTTAAAAAGCACAGGTTGAAAAAAAACAAAAATAATTTTTCCTTACTCAATCAGTTAAGCGGTACTCAGAAGCTTTTGTTTTGCTTAGCGATCTCAGTTTGTTTCTTTATAATATTACTTATTTTTAATACAGATATAGTAACAGGCATTCTGTTTAGCTGGGATTTCTTTTGTCTTTCAATGATCACAATAAGCTGGATCATTTTTTTAATACCTCAAGATCACAACTTCACCTTCTCGCAAAAGATCAGGATGAAAGTCTCCCTGTAATTTTCAGCATTATAGTGGTTTCTGTATGTTTCAGTTTGTTAGGTACAATGATATTGTTAGTTAACAAAGAAATAAACTTTATTGATAAGGAAGTAAGTTCGGTAGTCTCACTGCTTGGAGTAGCCTTTTCGTGGCTGTTGCTTCATACCGTTTTCACAATAAGATATGCACATATGTATTATGAACCTAAGGATAAGAAAAGTGAAATTCATACAGGCGGACTGGATTTTCCGAAAGAAGAAGAACCGGATTACATTGATTTCGCTTACTTCTCATTTATCATCGGCATGACCTTCCAGGTTTCAGATGTACGCGTGACCTCACGCACACTAAGAAGATTAGTCTTAGTTCACGGACTGATCTCTTTTGTATTTAATGCAATCATTGTTGCCCTCACCATCAGCATAATTGCAAATCTGAAACAATGATATTAATTAATTCCCGGAATTACTATTTTAACGAAAATAATCCCGTAACAGCCATACTTACTGAAATTCATTAATGCACAATAAACTTTGCCATTTCCGATTTCTTCAGTTTCCCTTTTTTTCTGAAGTACTCCTTTATTATAACAAATATAACCGGAGTCACAAACAGAACATGAATTGCTGAAGTTAATATCCCTCCAATAAGAGGAACTGCGAGTGGCTTTGCTAAATCAGCACCCGTACCTGTTGCCCACATTACGGGAAGCAGAGCTAATATTGCTACAGCAACAGTCATCAGCTTGGGACGCAATCTGAGAATGGCTCCTTCTTCTGTTGCATCAACTAAATCCTGCTGTGTTAAGTTGTCTCCTTTTGTAATTAATTTTTTATCAAGTGCTTCATGAAGATAAATAACCATTATTACACCCGTTTCGACTGCAACTCCATACAGTGCTATAAACCCCACCCAAATTGCAACTGAGAAATTCAAATCAAGAATTGACATATAATAAATACCGCCTATCAAAGCGAATGGAACCGATAACATTACAAGTGCAGCTTCAAGAAAATTTTTAAAAGTGAAGTAAAGCATAACAAAAATTATAAGAAAAACTATCGGAATAATGATCTGCAATCTTTTCTTTGCACGGATCTGATTTTCCCACTGCCCGCTCCATGTATAGAAATATCCTTTCGGCAATGAAGTTATAAACTCCTTATCAAGTACATCCTTAGCTTCATTCACAAAGCTTCCCATGTCCCTGTCTCTTACATTCAGAAAAACTACCGACCGCAGTAATGCATTTTCAGCCGAGATCATCGGGGGACCGGAAGTTATTTTAATGTCGACTAATTCTCCTAATGGAATCTGTGCCTTCTTGCTGTTTCCCGAACTACTGACCTCAGATTCATTTCCGGATTCACCCATAGAACTGACAGCTCCACCCGATAAAGTAACCCAGACTTTTTTAAGAGCTTCTATATCCAGTCTGTAATCTTTCATATATCTTACCCGAATTGGAAATCTTCTTCTTCCTTCTACAGTCTTTGAAATATTCTCACCTCCTATCGCAATTTCAATTACATCCTGAATATCAGCAACGTTCAAACCATATCTCGAAATTGCATCACGTTTTATGTCAATATCAATGTAAGAGCCGCCCTGAGTCCTTTCTGCATAAACATCCGCTGCACCCGGAATTTTCTTAACCAAACTTTCTGCAATAATTGCAAGTTGTTCAAGTGTATCAAGATTATCACCGAATATCTTTATTCCCAGATCAGTTCTGATTCCGGTTGAAAGCATATTGATCCTGTTAATAATCGGTTGGGTCCAGCCGTTGCTTACACCGGGAATTTGCAGCTTCGAATTCAGCTCCTTTACAATTTCTGCTTTTGTAATACCTTCACGCCACTCTGATTTGTCTTTTAAAATTATGATCGATTCGATCATGCTGATCGGCGCCGGGTCTGTTGGTGTATCAGCTCTGCCAACTTTTCCAAGGACAGACTCTACTTCCGGAATGCTTTTGATAATTGCATCCTGTACCTGCACAACTCTTTTAGCTTCCGTAATGGAAACATTAGGCAGCATTGTCGGCATAAATAAAATACTGCCTTCATCAAGCGGCGGCATGAACTCACTGCCGGTGTTCATTATTAATGGAATCGTTACAAGCAATGCGACAACATTTATTCCAAGCGTGGTCTTTCTGTATTTCAATGCTAATCTTAAAACGGGATCATATAGTTTATTGAAAAATCTTGTAATGGGATTCTGCTCTTCCCTGTAAAACTTTCCCCTCATGAACAAAGTCATAAGCATCGGGACAAGAGTGATTGTGATCAACGCTGATCCTGCAATAGCAAAAGTTTTTGTGAATGCAAGCGGATGAAATAATTTCCCTTCTTGTCCTTCTAACATAAAGACAGGCAGAAATGAAATTACAATTATAGCTTCCGAAAAGAATATTGCCCTTCCCACCTGCTTCGCAGATCGTGCAGAGATTTCTTTGTAATCAATCTCTAATCCTTTTTCCTGAGCTATGGCTAAATTTCTGTAAGCGTTTTCTACCATTACTATTGAAGCATCAACAAGAATTCCGATTGATATTATGAGACCTCCCAGACTCATTATGTTAGAAGTGATCCCGAACTGGCGCATCAATATAAATGAAATTAATAATGCAACAGGAATTTCTATTAATATCCTGACTGCGCTTCTGAAATGAAAAAGAAAAATTAAAACTATAAGACTTACTATGATTGCTTCTTCGATGATCGCATCCCGTAATGTACTGATGGATTTGGAAATTAAGTCACTTCTGTCATAGGAAACCTGAATCTCAATACCGGCGGGTAATCCTTTCTCTAATTCCTTTAACTTTTCCTTTACTCTGTCGATTACCGTTTGAGCATTCTCCCCGTAGCGCATTACTATAATTCCTCCAACAACTTCACCTTCCCCGTTGAAGTCTATCATACCTCTTCGTATATCACCGCCCATTTGAACTGTGCCTATGTCTTTTATTTTAACGGGAATTCCGTTTTGCCCGGCGATAAGTGTTATTTCTTCGATGTCACTCTCTTTTGTAATGTATCCTTTACCTCTCACAAAATATTCAATGTCAGATGACTCAATGTTTCTGCCGCCGACATCCTTGTTGCTTCTTTGCACCGCAGAGGTAATATCGTTAATGTTTATTCCATAAGCCGACAAACGGTTCGGGTCAATGTCGATCTGATATTGCTTTATAAATCCTCCTACAGATGCAACTTCTGCAACTCCTTCGACTGACTGCAGTCCTAATTTCAAATAGTAATCCTGTAATGCTCTCAGCTCTCCGAGATCATACTTTTCACTTTTTAAATGATACCAGAAGACATGTCCTACCCCCGTTCCGTCCGGCCCAATAACAGGCTTCACGCCTTCAGGAAGAGTTGACTGAACCTGTGAAAGCTTTTCCAGCACCCTGCTTCTTGCCCAGTAAATATCAGTATTATCTTCGAAGATGATATAGATAAAACTCATTCCAAACATTGACTGGCTTCTGACTGCTTTTACTTTAGGCATGCCCTGAAGTGAGGTTGTAAGCGGATAAGTTATCTGATCTTCGATAATCTGCGGACTTCTTCCCATCCATTCAGTCCAGATGATCACCTGATTTTCCGAAAGATCCGGAATAGCATCTACCGGAGTATTGACCATTGAGTAAATTCCGTAACCAAGAATTCCTGAATATATTATAAGGATTATGAACCGGTTGTTTACAGAGAAGTCAATTATTTTTTCAATCATGATAAAGTGCTAAGCTAATTAAAAATTTTTGTTACATGACCAAAAGCATTATCAAAGCCATCACAACCATAAGAAGATCTTCAATGAGTGTAATGGTACTCATTGGCAGGTTAAACACCGTACCAAGGCAGGCACATTGTATCTGTCTTTTGTTCATTATGCTCTGGATCACTCCGATACTGCTAATGCTCATAACTACTATTGTAGCTATGTTTGTAAAAAGCGGGTAAGCCTGAAGCAGATATAATACTCCAAGTGTTAACTCGATGAACGGATATACGAAACCGTATCCATACCACTTTTTTGATATGACATCATATGAACTGTAAGAAGAAGCGAAGTTTGTCAGATCAAGCATTTTAAAGAAAGAAAACGTAATGAAGAATCCTGCCATGAAATGATTCATTGCCGACATCCACTTGAAACTTCCTGAATTTATTTCAAGAAGCGTCACGCAAAGCAATATATAGATAAATACCAGGATTAAAGGTTTGTAAGTCTTAAGCTTCGAAACTTCTTCCTGAGATTCCAAAAATGTTGAATTATGGTCTGACGATACTTCATCCCCAAGTTTATAATCTCCGATATTCTGTAAAGCGGAATTGAAAGTGCTTTCATCAATATGATGTCGCATTCTTATCTCAGCTTCCGGAGGATCAAGAGTGACGTTTACATTTTCAACGCCATTGATCTTTGACAGAGTTTTTTGAACTTTCTCTACACATTTGTTACAGGTCATGCCTGTAACTTTGAATTTATGAGTCATTTTTTAGTTTAGTTAATATTTAATAGTATTTGAACTATATTTTTTATCAATCTTTTTGCTTTACTATTTCTTTTTCTGATCTTCCGGGCGTTTACAGCAGTCATCAAGTTCTTTATATGCTTCAGGATCTGCTTTTTTATCATTTGCATCATATCCGGCAGCTGTTATGGTGTTTTCAATTTTTGAAAGATCAGTCTTCGATTTATCATAATTTATATGTGCAACCTTCTCTTTTACAACTACATTAATACTTTCAATCCCGTCTAATTTTTTACTGCGGTCTCAATGTTTTTTTTACATGTACTGCATTGCATTGTCGAAAGCCTGATCATAACATGCTCCTTAGCCTGATTATCGGATTTATTATTACTTTGAGTATTCTGTTCACCGGCAGATTTCTCTGTCTGTTGTGTGTTCTGCTTATTATTCTCAGTATTGTTTGCGGACTCTTTTTTACCGCAACCGGTAATGAAAACTGCTGTGCTTAAAACAGCAAATACAATTAGTAAAATACTCCGGGTTAAATTTGATTTCTTCATTTTATTTTTCTTGTTTAGTTTAAAAATATTTTTAATTTTTATTCACACTCCACACACTCTATACACTCTATACACTCTATACACTCTTTACACTCTAATGCTTCATATCTTTCATTACATCCTGATCTTTATTAAATTCAGGTTCTTCTTTGATTTCCTCTTCCATAACTTCCAAGTTATGAGAAGAAGAGCCGGTGCGGATCTGACTTTCACTGTCAATGAGAAATCCAGCGCTTGTCACTATTTCATCGCCTTCTTTGAGTCCGGAAGTTATTAAGTAATATCCGTCTCTCTCACCGCCGACTGTTACTATCTTAGGTGAAAATGCATTCTTCCCTTTCTTAACATAAACCATATCCATCTTTCCTGTTCTCAGCACTGCATTTCTCGGAACTACAATGTTCCATTCATAATTAGCCGAACCAATCTCAGCTTTCACATACATATCGGGTTTTAATTTGTAATTCCTGTTAGACACATCAAACCTGACTTCAAGAGTTCTTGTATCGGAAGTTAACATCGGGCTTATGAAGTTTACTTTTGCATTAAAGACTTCACCGGGATAAGATACAGAAGTTATCTTCGCGGACTGACCCATCCTGATGCTGTTAATATCAGATTCCGGAACACTTGCAATAACCCATAGTGTTGACATATCCACTACATCATAAATGTCCTCTCCTGCAACTGCCCAGTGACCTTCGTGAACTATCTTTTTCGTAATTACACCGCTGTATTTTGAATATACAGTTATATAGTCCTGAACTTTCTTTGTGCTTTCAAACTCTTCGATCTGTTCAGGAGTAACTTCCATAATCTGAGTCTGTTTTTAGTTGAACTGATAAGATTTTCTGCCTGCGATATTACGAGATCATTGCCGCTGCTTTTTGCGTTTTCTAAATTCTTTAAAGCAAGAAGATATTCTTTTTGTGTTGAGTATATCTCGGGTGAATATATTTCAAAAGCCTTCTCACCTTTGCTCACCATCTGTCCTTCAAAATTAATATACATCTTAATTATCCTTCCTGATACCGGAGTCGCTATATGCCTCATATAACTTTCCGAAATTTTTATGAATCCGTTAAACTCAAGGCTGCTCTTGAATTCTTTTATGGAAACTTTTTCCGTCTGAACATTAGCAAGGACCTGTTGTGACGGGGAAAGAATAACATCTCCGATCTCATTTCCTGAACCTTTTAGTGAATCGAATTCATTCTCTGCATTGGTTTTCTCTTTTAAAACCAGATCCATATGACAGATCGGACATACTCCCGGATGATTACTCTGAATCTGCGGATGCATAGGGCAGATATAAAGTTCATCAGCTTTTGAAACCTGATCGTTGTCTTTACTTTCTATAAATAATTTATAGACACCGAATGAAGCGCAGGCTAAAACTATGATGACCGATATTGTTATGAGTAGATTTTTCATTTTAGTTAATTGTTAAAATTTGCTTACCTATTAATTTTTCCAGACTGCTGATCAGTATCAGATAGTTTGTTTCTTCCTCCACGAGCATTTTGTTATTCTCTTAAAGTCCTGTATGTATCGAGCAGATCAATGAATTGATTTGCTGCAGTTTCATAAGATATCAAAGATGACTTAAATGTCTGCTCGGTCTGCGGGATCAAAACTTCGCTCAGATATTTGATCTTTCCTGAGATGAATTTATTCTTACAATAATATTTTTTAATTCATTCTTTAAGTTTACTTCAAGTGACCTGACCTCCGAGTTAATTCTCTTTTCCATCAGCATCCTTTCACTGATCTCAGCATTAATACGTTTTTCGTTCCATGGCATGAAAGGCAGATCTACTGCTACTGAGAAAAGCAAAAAACTTTCCTGTAACTCAGATCGGTATTTATAACCTGTCATTAAATTCAGATCAGGCTTTTTTTCAAGTTCGATGACAGAAGTTTCTATCTTATTCTCTTCACTCTGCTGATCCAGATATTTATACCCTGTATTTCCTGATCTCATTTCAGTTATAAGCCTTGCTGTATCAAGTACGGGCGGAGTGATCTTTAAAAGTGTTCCGAGGTTTTTTGTCATAAAGCCGTCAGGCAGATCAAGGTTTGTAAGTGTACTGAGATTATTGATGAATATTTTTTTATTATTTCTCAGATCAATTTCTTCGAGTAAAAGCTTTTGGAGTTCATTATTGCTTTTTAGTATATCGTACTGGCTTCCATTTCCAACCGAGTAATTTATTTCAAGAGAACTTGTTATTGATAACATGATCTCCTTAAATTCTTCATTGAATGACAGTAATCTTTCATTGACAGAAAGCATAAAGTAATTTTCCTTCACAGATTTTATTAATTCATTTTGTAATTCCTCTCTTTGTATTGCAGGTCTTAATGAATTTACCTGTGCCAGCTTCCCCGCTTCGTCAAGTTTACCAAATAGTTTCAGAGGTTGGGAATAATTAAATGAATATGCGCCTGCAGTCTTAAAGTTTACCGGAATATCATCTACCATAAGCTGAAGCATTGGAGAAGACTGGTAACTTACCTGTCCGATCTTAGAAGAAAGAATTTTCCTTTCATATTCAATGGGTTCAAGCTGCACATTCGATTCTAAAGCTGAATTGATCAGATCATTTAAACCATATTGAAAGTATGCGCTGTTATTGGAATCGGATTGCCCGAAAGCTAAATTAAAAAATATTAAAATATTTAAGAGTATTAATTTCATTTTTGATTCTCATTTATTATAAATAAAGATTATCAGTCAAAGTAAATACTTCGCTGCTATAAAATCGAAAAAATGAAATTAACTAAATGAGAATATGGGAGAACAGAATGGGTATGTCAGCCGGTGGTATAAAATGAATTAAGTGTAATCTGAAAGTTTGAGATAAATCAGATTGTAAATTTACGTGTAAATTTAGAGGTAAAAAACTTTCAATAATGTTAAATTTTATGCCTGGATTGAATTTTAACTTATTTAATTCAAGAATATTTGTATTACTTATTTCATGAATTAAAACTTTACAACATTGGGATTCTTCTGAAGTGATTTGGGATTCATTCCTGCATGGATCTTCACATTCGCACGTAGTTTGAAAATTATCCATCCTGCACAGCATTTGAGTAATTGCAAAGCTGAAATTAGACTGGATCAATACTAATATTAAAAGTATTGAAAAATATTTGGAAAAAATTCTCATGACAATACAAATTTATGGAAATTGAATTTTAAAAGCAAAACCTTTTTCATCTTAATTCCTTTTGCAACACTTTAGCAGATTGTGCCTCAAGACATCTATTTACTCCGGGAAACTATAATATAATGTTTAATAAATATAATTCTTAATGCTTTGTATCATGATGATTCATGAAGATCTCTGAGAGCATTTTTTTCTGAATTTTAAAATTATTCTTCTTATTTTATCGAGAACATTTTCAGAAAAATTTAAAATTTATAAAAAGTATCCAAAGCCAATGCCATAACTAATTTTAGTAAATCTAAAAATGATACTATACCAGGATAACACCGACAATATCAAAGCAGAAATGCTTCAGGGTTTTTTTGTAGGGTGGGATAAACATCCTTCCCCGGAAAATTTACTTGTACTGCTGAATAACAGTGAGTATAAGATACTTGCCGTGGACGAAGAGAATAAGAAAGTCGCCGGCTTCATTAATGCGGTCAGCGATAAGGTCTTATCCGCATATATTCCTTTGCTTGAAGTGCTGCCTGAATATCAGGGTAAGGGAATAGGCAGCGAACTCGTAAAAAGGATGATGGATAAGCTGAAGGAATATTACATGATTGATATAGTTTGTGATGAAAACAGGCAGACTTTTTATACGAAATTCGGATTTAAAAAACATTCCGCCATGATAAAAGAAATTATGATAAACAGGAAGGATAACAAAAACAGAGAGTTTAATTTTTTCATGATTCAAAATAAGGAAAGAATATTAATTGTAGGGAACAGCGGCTCCGGTAAAAGTACCTTCGGAAAACTATTGAGTAGCAAACTGAATCTGCCTTTAATTCATTTAGATAAATTATTTTGGAAAGCGGGCTGGGAACCGACATTGAATGAAGAATGGGATGAAGTTATCAAAGATATGATATCAAAAGATAAATGGATTATCGAAGGTAACTACACACGAACATTTAAGGTAAGAGCTTTAAGATCCGATCATATTTTCTTTTATGATTACTCTTCGATATTGTGCCTTTACAGAATTTATAAAAGAGTCATCAAATCCAAACTGAAACTTGAGAACAGGACTGACATGGCTGACGGATGTTACGAGCCATGGATCATTGACCGGGAGTTTACAAAGTTTGTCTGGACGTACAATAAACTTGTAAGACCGAGAATGTATTCGGCACTTGAAGAAATTAATTATGATAAAAATAATCTGATCATATTCAGGAGCAGAAAAGAATTCAAAGAGTATTTAAAAAACCTCAACAAAACATTATGAAAATTTCTCTTGAAAAAGATCTTTACCTTGAATTACTGAACGAGTCACATGCTAAAGAGTTATTTGCATTAACAGATAAAAAACAGAAAGTATCTAAGAAAATGGTTGCCCTGGGTAGACGGTACCCGGACGGTCACTGACACAGAAAATTTATAAAGTCTTCCAAAAGCAGCAAAGATCTAAAAAAAGGACTTCAGTTTACAATTAAATCTAAGAACAAAATTTGCGGAATGGTTGGTCTTGTATCAACAGACAACCAAACCAAAAAGACTGAAATAGGCTACTGGCTTAGTTCCATGCATACAGGGAAGGGAATAATGACGAAAAGCTGTAAAGCATTGGTTGAATATTGTTTCAATAATTTAAATCTGAATAAAATACTGATACGCTGCGCTACCGGAAATAAAGCGAGTATTGGAATTCCGGAAAGACTGAACTTTCAGAAAGGAAGGTCTTTGAGAGATGATACTGTTATCAATGGAAAGTTTGAGGATTTAATTTTGTTCACTTTGCTTAGAAAGGAATGGGATGGATAAGGATCAGGTTAAGACAAAATTATTTCATGTCATGATGATCAGGCGGAAGACTATGATGAAAGAGTAATTAAAGACTGTAAGAAGCCAAATAATTTCATAAGAGAAAATATTTTGATGTACATAAGGAAGTTCTAAAATGGCTGATCTGAAAGCCGGGGAAAATTTACTTGATATAGGTATTGGTACAGGTCTGCTTGAAGAAATGATCAGTGAAGAAATAAATGTTTACGGAATTGACATTTCGGAAAAGATGATGGAAAAAATTAAGCAAAAAATCTGAAAAGGTTGAGTTAAGTAAAGGCTCGTTCAATAAGATCCCTTATGAAGACAAGCAATTCAATAGTATCGTGAGCTGTTTTGCCTTTCACCATCTGAGCGATAAAGAAAGGAAGATTCTGTTTTAGAAATGAAAAGAGTCCTGAAGAATAAAGGAAGAATTGTGATTGGTGATTTTATGTATTTGAATGAGAGCCGAAAGAAAGATCTGATTGAGAAATTTCAGCACGGAGGCAGAGCCGATATGATCAAAGAAATGGAGGATGAAAATTTTACCAATATTGATAGCTTCAGAAAGATACTGAGGAAAGCGGATTTGATGTTGAATACAAACAGTTATCGACTATCAGCTGGATTATGAAAGCAAACAATTCCCGGGCAGATAATCCATCATCTGACTTGAAAGAAAAAAGTTTATGATTTAGGTTATAAAAATTTAAATAAAACAAATATGAAATCTTTAAAACTCTTTTATTCTGTTTATCTCTTTGTTTGTAATTACCACAGGTAATGTTTACTCACAGAAATCACTTCAGAAAGCGACAGTTACAGTCTGTGAGAATACTGATGACGGAGTAAATCCGATAAATCCAAAGACAACCGTTAAAGTAGGTGAAGGAGTGGTTTATCAACTGGCTTTTAAAGATAAATACAAAATAAATAACGAAACCGAACCGCAGCAATTCTTTATAGACTGGAAAGTTTACCAGTTAGATGCTGACGGAAAGGAAGAGTATCTTTATGGAGAAAAGACCATGACAGTAAATTCATTGTACAGAAGATATGCGCTGGAAGAACAATTGTTTTATACTGTTCCGGGAAAGTACAGAATTTATGCTCTTCCGGTGGGATGGAGCGATGCGGATCTTGAAGGCAATGATGAGAAGTATTACTGAAAGACAGAGATAGAAGTAATAGAATAAATTGTCGGTTGTTAAAAACTCGATAAGATTAATAATTATTCCGGCTCATCAAAACAGGCATACTAAAAATCCCTCATGTGAATTGAAAGTCATTCACATATTTTTTGCTTCTGAAGTTTTTTTAAATAAATTTTTAAACAGACTTTTCCTGCTGTAAACATTTTCATAAACAGGCATGATTAAGTAATCATGGATAAAATAACTTATAGAATTGTCATTTGTTTAACTGTATATTTTCTTACAGTTAATTTAACTTTTGGTCAGGTATTCAACAAAGAGCCGGACAGACGGTTATTGAACATTACTCAAAGTTTAAGAGACAGCACCCGCGTAAATCCGGAAAAGTTTTACCGGTACTGACTCAGACTCTGATCTACGGTGTCACAAATGAATTTGAAAAGTTAAGATCATTCATGACTGATTGCAACAGAAATAACATACGATACCGAAATTTACCTGAGGAACTCAGATATGGTTCGCAAAACATATGATGTACTCAGGAAAAAGAAAGCGATCTGCACAGGTTATTGTAACTTATTTACCAGGATGTGCGGCTATGAACATTGAATGCGCTTCAATTATTGGTTTTGTTAAAACACCAAATGATAAGGAAGAAAAGCTGCCGGAGAAATTCACAGGTCCAAATCATCAGTGGAGCGCTGTATTGATCTACGGCAGATGGTATTTATTAGATGTTACATGGGATGCGGGATATTCCTGAGGCAACACTTTTATTTTCAGTATTCAACCTCTTACCTGTTTACTGATCCGGAAATATTTATTACTAATCATTTCCCTGAAGATGAAAATGGCAGCTGTTAGAAAAGCCTGTGAGCTGGTCAGAGTTCAGAGAGATGAAATTACAGAGCCTGTTAATAAACTCTCTGAATAATACAACAATCAAAGGAGGAATAAATTTTTCACGGTTATATAATTTAAACATTCCCGGCATTACAGAAACGAATGGATTCAATTTAAGCTATTCGATGAACAAAGGCATTACAAATGAATTGGGAATGGAAGTTGAAGTCTCCGCTGATCATATGAATATCAATCAGGATCTGAGTTTGCTTATGACATCTCCAAATTTTAACGCTGAAAGAAATATTTATTTTGATCCGGTAACTCAGGATCCGGTTAATGTTGGTAATCTCGGTTTTGAAAAATAGGCATGGGGGTAAATCTAAAGTATCATATGCAAAATGAAACATCTATACTGCCTTTTTTGAAAACCGGTTTTTCAATATCCACTCCTTTCAGTTTTGCTTCATCGGATAAAGGAATTGTTGTAAGCAAAGAAGGAAACAATGATGTAATCAGAGTAAATAATTTTAATTTTTCTTGATCAAATCTTTATGGAGTTTTAATTTCTGCCGGTGCTGATCTGATAAGAAAAGAAGGACCTAAAAATAATTTTATGCCGGTACTTGGAATTGAATTAAGATGGTCATTCATGTTAAATTCTTTAAAACTGTTTGAGGATTATGATGAAGGGGAGAATAATTTAAAATCGTATTCTATAAATCTGATGTTTTACTTGTGAAAAATTAAAAACATGAAAACAATAACATC
>JADJTX010000027.1 GCA_016710985.1 Ignavibacteria bacterium | reverse complement strand
TAAATTCAGATAGGACAGTTCAGACAATTTATGACAATGAATCATTTATTATTAAGCTATTTTTAAATGGAGAGCTAAAGAGTCATGACCAACCCAAACAATTATTTATTTAGTTAATTTAAAATTAAGTGATAACCTTTGTGAAAAAGATAATTATGTTTTTAGCGGTAATACTTTTGACGTGTACACCATACAAATACAGTCGCTCAGACATACAATGCTGCGTTTTATGAATTGTTTTTCGAAGACAGCTAAGGAAAGAGTTGAAGCCATGGGCAGTAGTTTACAACAATCACCGGTGATCCTGCTTCTATTGCTAAACCGCAGGAATGGGCCTTAAAGTGTCTTTTAATTTGAACGGCAGTTTTGCTGGACCGTATTATTTAATTGATGTGATGCCTATTATGATTATTTCGGAGGCTCGTACAATATTAAAAAATACGACCATTGACTGTTATGATTATTTTAACTGGGGAATTGATGTCAATCCGGTTAGTGAGTTTGAGAGCCAACAGGAGAATCGTAAGAAACCGCATGTAACAAATTACCGGATGACATTAGTTTCAGAGGTCATTAAAGATTTTTTGTTGAGTAAATCTTAATCTATTAAGTCCGATCGATCACCGATTCATATACTGTAGGAATGAGAAAGGTGAGGATAAAGATGTATTCTATTTTCGATTTGGGAGTACAAAGTCATTTAACATTCAATCGGGTAAAACTAAACTGGCAAAATAAACATCGACTCGTGTCTTATAAATGTGGAATCAGCTAAATATTCGGGAGTTGATGAAGCCAGGCTAACTAACTTCCTGTCATTTTCAGATTAGGCGTCTGTATGATCTTTTGATAGATGACAGAGAGCTTCTTCAAAACTAAAGTCTGACAAATATATTTGCAAAACTTAGAGTACGAGGACTTATTCAATTTTAAATATTACGGAGGTGTTCATACAGGACTTGAGTTTACTTTCCTTGGAAATACTGTCACCTAGTGGAGGATATTATTCTTGAAATTAAATGACTACGGTTACAGTGAAAATAATAAAGATAATCTGCGAGCTCACATATACGGATTCGGTCTGAATGTTCCTGTAATGCAGCTGTCGGATTCTAAGGCAACCTTGCAGATTAAATTAGATTTCGTAGCTTAAACAGCCACATTACCACTACTGATGACTGGGGAGAACTTCCATGTTTACACTGTAATAATCAACTGGATATTTTAAATAAGTTTGACTGATAAAATAAATAATCATTCTCATGAAATTAAATCTGACAAATCATGAAAAATACTTTTCGAATACAGGTAGTGCTTTATTTCTTATCACTGCATCCGGCATTACTCAGCAGGAAAAATGAACTTCGGAATATTCTCAGGTGTAAGCTTTAGTACAAATTCCTACACATACGAAACCGGAAGCAATTACCTGGATACATCATATTCCAACGATGCCAAAACCGGTTTCAATCTTGGAATGTTCGCAGCGTATGATTTTGAAAGAAATTTCAGTGTAAAGCTTCAGGGTCAGTATACTAACAAAGGAGGGATAACAAATATCAATACTTATTCCTCAACAGATCTTACTTACATTGAAAGGTCTTACAGAAATACCGCATTAACTATATTCGGTTTTCGCTGCTTCCTCGGCTGAATCTTCCGTTCAGCAAAATTCAAATGAAAGCAAAGCATACTTTAATGCAGGCGGATATCTTTCAAAAGCTAAGCGCATCTGAAAATCGAAAATCAGACAGTGTATCAGTATCTTGATACAGAAAGAGATATTTCAAACAGTCTTACCGGAACAGATGCGGGGCTGATTTTGCAGGAGGTATTGTATATAAAGGTTTCCTGATAGACATACGGTATGATCTTGGTCTCACTAACATCGTTGATGATCCTGATTTCAATGATGCGCTTGACATCAGCAACAATAGCATAAATTTTTCAATTGGCTGGACAGGGAGATTTTAAAATGAAACTGATCAAAAATATTATTAATTACGGCACTTGCTTATATCTTTGCTGCGCTGAATACAGGTTGCGAAACGCCGATCGGCCAGATTGTACCATACAGCGGCAACTGGAAATTTACTTTCAGCCACGATAACGGGTCAGTATTTGCCAGCTCTAATATATTAATTCAGGATACAGGGCTTTTGCGGAAAGGTCACAGTAATGGAAACAGGAAATGTATTCTATATTAAAGGTGATGTTTCAGGTTACGGAGATCTACCGGTGGCTTTGGCAGATTCATGCTCAGCTCCTGTTACAGGAAAATCATTGGTTCGTTTACTGAGCTGATGGGAGCCGGTTATGCATCAGGCACTTTCACCGACACTCTGCAAAATCCGGGTTATAAAGGAACATGGGAGGCACGGAGGAACTGATAAGTTTTGATTATTATTTGTTTGGATCTCAAATCTAAATTGTATCGTGATGATAAGCAAATGGTTTTATATTATGATTGTATTCTTTGTTCTTCAGAATAATTTAATTCTTTCCCAATCTACCATCATTCCCAAACTTAAGGGATATACATCAATTTGAATTTAATTCAGTTTTCCCGGATCAAAAGAAACTGAAAGAAATCCTTTCCCGGTTTTACCGAAAACAGAGGATTGGACTGAAGAAGCGGATGCATGGCTGATGTTTATATTTTTGTATGCAATTAATCCGATTCTGTCCGCGGAAATTAATGGTAAATTAAAATGGGGATGGACAAAGGAAGTTTCTCTCGGATTCGGAAAATTAGGACAGCTCCGGACATCGGTTGAATATTCATGGGTAGACTTTGAACAGAATCAAAACATATTCCGGGCGGCATTGAAGTATGACATACTATTGAAGAGTAAAATAAATTATGCAAAATCTCCTGTAGAATCTTCAGTGATTACAATAGGCGGCGGGTATTTTACAGACTTTGACAGATACGGGTACTTTCCGGAATTGTCTTACGGATATTCTTTCAGAGATGACAAAAACTTATTGTATCCAAGCTTAAAGTTAAGGTATGCATTCATGAATGAAGGTCCGGACATAATGGATTTTTTCATTCGGATTAGTAGTCGGATTTGCAAAATCCTTTTTATACATTATGATAAAGCCGAAGAAGAAAAAGGATAAATGATGAGAAAGCTGAACCGCTGCAGTCCCGCGATCATATTCTGAGATTAAATAAAATTCTTTCTTCAGGTGGTTAGGACCAGCCCAACCGAACTTTTCCTTTCCCTATTTTATGTCGATTGGAAATTTTATGTTAGTAAAAATAATTTTATCTGACCGGGAGAATACTTTGGATGTTCAATGAAGTACTTTCTGACCATAAAACTAACATTTAGAATATTCATATATTGAGAACTCATACGAAGGAAACACAGGGCATTCTTTCTCCCGAACATGCTCTTGAAATACTAAAGGAGGGGAACAAGAGATTCATTAACAACATCAAGGCGCACCGCAACCTGCTGCAGCAGGTTAACGAGACATCTTCAGGACAATTTCCTTTTGCAGCAATACTCAGCTGCATTGATTCGAGAACTTCAGCCGAGCTGATATTCGATCAGGGATTAGGTGATATTTTCAGCATTCGTATTGCTGGCAATATACTAAACGAAGATATATTAGGCAGCATGGAGTTTGCCTGCAAGATAGCGGGATCAAAGCTTATTGTTGTACTCGGCCATACAAAATGCGGAGCCATAGAAGGAGCCTGCAATAATATTGTTCTTGGAAACGTAACCGCTTTACTAAACAAAATCAAACCTGCCATTGAAAAAGAAACAGAAACACTTACCGACAGAACCGCTAACAATGAAAGCTTCCTTCATAATGTTACTGTGAACAATGTTTCCATAACAGTTCAAAAAATAAAAGAGCAAAGTAAAATTCTCAATGAAATGGAGCAGGCAAATGAGATCAAGATCATAGGCGGATTATACGACGTGGAAACAGGGCAGGTGATCTTTTATGAATGATCTTTCCAACCTTCAGCCTACTGCAGCCCGCACTATTCATAACTTTAAACCAACTGCAACAAAACCACATTAGTCCAAAACGTTTATTTTTTTCAAGGAATTTAGCTGGCTTATGACCGAGTGTTTTCACACAAAGACACAAAGCAAAAACTTTATTGTTAAATGTGTTCCTGTGCTATTTCCGTTACTATATCCCGTTTGGATATTTATCGGCATGGTTTACTCTTAATCATCAAGGGCAGAAATTTTTGATCAGACAATCCTGCAAAGATTTTTGCATTTCATTCAAATCCCGCCGTAAAAAATATTTAAATCCTATGACATAAGTCACAGACAAAGCATATTAATATTTGTAAATTTGTAATGAAAGCATTAGGAATTTGCTCGAACCACTGTTCAGATATAAAGTGCAGAGGATTTAAAATTTGAAAATTAAAAAAAACAAATAAAATGGAATCACACTATTACAATGTAGAAGTAAACTGGGATAAAGACCGCAAAGGCGTAATGTGTTCACCGGAATTGGCAAACTCAAATGGTGAATCAAACGGCTGCATAGAAGTAGCCACTCCGCCTGAGTTTCCTAAAGGGATACCGTTTATATGGTCTCCTGAACATTTATTCACTGCAGCTGTAAGCAGTTGTCTTATGACAACATTCCTTGCAATTGCAGATAACTCTAAGCTGGAGTTTATCAGCTTTAGCTGTAAATCAAAAGGAAAGCTTGATCAGGAACATGGGAAATTCATGATGACTGAAATAATCCTTGAGCCGACTGTCGTTATCGTTCATGAAAAAGACAGGGAAAGAGCTTTAAGGGTTTTACTGAAATCGGAAACGGGCTGTTTAATTACAAATTCCATAAAATCAAAAATTACCATGATACCTGTAGTAGAGGTAGCGGAAGTAAGTTCACTTGTCGATATGGATCAGCCATAAAAGACTGATTAATATCATCCTGGAATTGATAACAGTCATTTGAATAAATATTCTCGTCTGAATCCTGCATTGAACTGACAGAGGCATACAGCAGATATTCGGTCCTGAAATGAAAAGTACAACAAAACTGACAATCGTCAAATTAATACATACAGTAATATGGCTTATGTTTAATGTTGTGATATTCTATATGCTTTATGCCGTCATTGCAAATAAGATCGATATACTAGTCTGGGCGGGATTGGTATAATTATTTTAGAAGGCGTTGTCCTTACTATCTTTAGTAAAATGTGTCCTCTTACTTTAATTGCCCGCAGATATTCTGATTCAGATAAAGCAAACTTTGACATCTTTCTACCAAACTGGCTGGCTAAATATAACAAACTTATTTATACAACTATTTTCATCATAACCCTCTGCATACTGATTTACAGAATTGCTTAGTATCAAACGTCGGACGTCAAACGTCAAACCTCACATGTGATATGATGTTTTCCAATCTCAATTCGTAATTCTCCTAATTCCTAATTATTAATTATTAATTTATTAATTACCATTCATACAGACTATAAAAGTAACATATACTTTTGTATTTTACGAAAAATTAAAATAAAAATTAAACAGGAAACATAAATGAAGTACTCCGAAATGAAATACACCAGACCTGATATAAATGAGGTCGTAAAACATCTGAAAGAATTTACAGCAGAGTTCAAAGCTGCGGAAAGTTTTGAAAAGCAGGATGAAGTCATAAAGAAAATTACTGAATTCAGAACCGAATTTGAATCGATGGGAGCGATTGCCAGCATAAACTATTCAAATGATACCACAAATAAAGCTTATGAAGAAGAGGAAAATTATTTTGATGATAACTTCCCTGTATATATGGAATATCTGAATGAATTCTATAAACTGCTTGTGGGATCGAAATACAAAGATGAATTAATTAAAAAATACGGCAAACAATTTTTTGAAATTGCTGAATTTAAGATAAGCGTAATAAATCCTGAGGTTATAGAAGAATTAAAAAAAGAAAATCATCTCGGAAGCAAGTACACGAAATTAATTGCTTCGGCATCAATTAATTTTGACGGCAAGGAAAGAAACCTGCAGGAGCTTGATCCTTTCATGAAATCGAAGGACAGAGACGAAAGGAAAAAAAGCATCGGAAGCATACTGGAATTTCTTTTCAGAAAATTCAAAGAGTTTGATTCTATTTATGATGAAGTCGTAAAACTCAGAGATGTAATTGCAAAGAAGCTCGGATACAAAAACTTCATCAAAGCAGGATATCAGAGAATGGAAAGATCAGGGTATGACGAAAAAAATGTTGCAGTCTTCCGTGAAAATGTTAAGAAGTATATTGTTCCCCTGACAGTAAAGCTGCGTGACCAGCAAAGGAAGCGTTTAGGCCTCGATAAGTTAAAGTACTATGACATTAAAGTTTTATTTAAAAATGGTAACGCTACACCTAAAGGCTCGCCCGAGTGGATAATGAACAACGGCAGGAAAATGTATTCAGAGCTTTCGAAACAGACGGAAGAGTTCTATGATTTCATGATGAACAATGAGCTTATGGATGTCTATATCAGAAAAGGAAAAGACACAGGCGGTTATTGCAGCTTCATTTCAAAATACAAGAGCCCTTATATATTTGCCAACATGAACGGAACTGAAGATGACATAACTGTACTGACACACGAAGCGGGTCACGCTTTCCAGGCATATTCAAGCAGACACTTTGATCTGAGCGAATATCATTTCCCTTCGAGCGAAGCAGCTGAAATACATTCAATGAGTATGGAATTCCTGACTCATCCGTGGATGAATTTATTTTTTAAAGAGGACACGGATAAGTTTAAATATTCACATCTTATAGATTCGATCTTATTCATTCCTTACGGTGTACTTGTTGATGATTTTCAGCACTGGATCTATGAAAATCCAAATGCAACTCCTGATGAACGAAAAGCAAAATGGAGAGAGCTTGAAAAGTATATTTGCCATACTATGATTATGACGGTAATGATTTTTTGGAAAAAGGCGGAAGATGGCAGAGACAGATGCATATTTATGAGAGTCCGTTTTATTATATTGATTACTGTCTTGCGCAGATCTGTGCGTTTCAGTTTTGGAGTAAAGCCATTCATCACGGCAACGGCCAGTTTGCAACCGCTTTGAATGATTACATTAAGCTTTGCAGCGCGGGCGGAAGTATGTCTTTTCTTGAACTGGTAAAGTACGCAAACTTAGATTCACCGTTTGAAGAAAGTGTGATAAAGAAATTAGTGAATGAGATTGAGACTTACATTGATAGTATTGATGACAGTAAATTTTAATCAGGAATTAGAAATTAGAAATTACAAATTACGAATTACGAGTTATGGGTTACAAGTTACGAGTTATTTAAAAATGACCTTCGATTTACTTCAATATTTTTTTAGGAATTCTGTATTCTATAATTGTATTTTAAAATTTAATACAAAAATAATAAACTTATTGGTATACCAGTTTAGGAGTTAAAAAATAAAATTTAAAATTAGGATTTTATCATGAAATATTCCGAAATGAAATATGTAAGACCTGACATAAATGAAGCCGGTAAAAAATTTACAGAGCTAATAAACAGCTTTAAAAATGCAAAGAGCTTTGAAGAAGAAGATTCCGTAATTGGCAGTATTAATGATCTAAAAAATGAATTTAATTCTATGAGCGTGATTGCATCTATAAATTATTCAATTGATGAAACAAACGAAAGTTATGAAGAAGAGTTTGTTTATTTTGACAATAGTAAACCTGTATTTGAAGATTATGCAAATGAGTTTTACAAGGTCTTAGTAAGCTGCAAGTACAAAGAGCAGCTGATTGAAAAGTACGGGAAACAGATATTTATAAAGGCAGAGCTTAAGAATAAATGTATGAATAATTCTATTGTTGAAGACCTTCAGGAGGAAAATCGTTTAGCCACTGATTATGCAAAGCTACAATCTTCGGCAAAAATTAACTTCGATGGCAAAGAAAGAAATTTGAACGGGGTAATGGCTTTCATGGAGTCTGCAGATAAGGAAACAAGAAAAAAAGCTTTTGATGCATACTGGAAATTTTATTCAGACAACAGTAAATCTTTTGATGAATTGTTTGATAAACTTGTAAAATTAAGAAATAACATATCAGAAAAGCTTGGAAGCAAAAATTTTGTTGAGACAGGTTATGCGAGAATGGAAAGATACGATTATGATCAAAAAAATGTGGAGCAGTTCAGGAAAAATATTCTGAAATATTTTGTACCACTTGCAACAAAATTAAGTGAGAAGCAAAGAAAGAGATTAAGTTTGGAAAAGCTGATGATTTATGATATTCCATTACAGTTCAAATTTGGTAATGCAACTCCAAAAGGAAATTATGAATGGATAATGGATAACGGTAAAATCATGTATGATGAACTTTCGCAGGAAACATCGGAATTTTTCGATTATATGATAAAGAATGAACTGATGGATTTAGAAAACAGACAAGGAAAATATTTAGGCGGGTTCTGTGATTATATTCCTAAATATAAAAGTCCGTATATATTTTCAAATATGAACGGGACAAGTGGTGATGTAGAGGTTTTAACTCATGAAGCAGGTCATGCTTTTCAGAGATATAAAAGCAGAAACATGGAATTGTCAGAATACCTTGAGCCATCATTCGATGCAAGTGAGATACACTCAATGAGCATGGAATTTCTTACATATCCATGGATGAATTTATTTTTTAAAAGGATACCGATAAATTTAAATTCTCTCACATAATTGGAAGTGTAAATTTTCTTCCATACGGAGTTCTTGTAGATCACTTTCAGCACTGGGTATATGAAAACCCATTCGCTTCTCCAGATGAAAGAAAATCAAACTGGAGAGAGCTTGAGAAAATTTATATGCCTTATCTGGAATATGGCGATAGTGAATTTTTAGAAAACGGAGGAAGGTGGCAAAAACAATCACATATTTACGAAGATCCTTTCTATTATATAGATTATTGTCTTGCCCAGATCTGTGCTTATCAGTATTGGAGCAAAGCAATTGTAAACGGCGATGGAGAATTCAAAAATGTGTTGAGCGATTATATAAAACTCTGTGAAGCGGGAGGAAGCATGTCATTCCTTGAGTTAGTAAAATATGGAAATCTTGAATCACCATTTGAAGAGGGTGTGATAAAGAAGCTTGCGAAAGAGATTGAGACTTACATTGATAGTATTGATGACAGTAAATTTTAATCAGGAACTACAAATTACAAATTATGAATTACAAGTTATAAGTTACAAGAAACACTGTTGTCATTCCCGAATGCTTTTGTCGGGAATCCAATCAACAAAATAATTAAGAATTAGGAATTAAATGATATAAATTGAGTTTTTAAGAGATATTATTTTTTACAATGTTGGAAAGTACGCTTTGAAATTGTTTACATTAAATAAGTATCCTAAAAAAAATGAAAGTATTGCCAGCGGAGTTATTTTAATATACTTTGGAGGAATTGTATTCTTCGGATTAATTTTTCTAATATTATTTATAGTTAACTAAATATGAAATTATAGTTTGTTAATTTACCAGATTACTTTCTTAGCCATTCATCAACCAGTTTATCTGCCTCTTCGTTAGTAAGGAAATTTCCTTTTTCAATTTGTTCATCGGATTCCAGAATTCTCTTCATCTGATGTTTTGAAATTTTTGGAGCCGTCGAAAGATGATATTTACTATCAATAATTTCCTTTACAGATAATAAAAAATCATCATCGTCTATATTTTCTATACTTTCATGGAGTACGTTTTTATTTCTTCTGAAGACATATATTCAAATTTAATATTTTAAAAAACAATTTAAGTAATTGTATTTGAATTACCGTACGATCCCTTCGGGGTCGAACATTCTTTTAGCTTTTTTCTATAAATGTTTGATCCCTTCGGGATCAATTTAAGTTTAAGATATTCACATTCTACTTCAGCAAAATAAGCTTCTTCGTATCTGTAAAATTATTTCCCGAGCCCGAAGCCACACTGATCGTGTAATAATAAACTCCGCTTGTCAGATTTGCTCCATCAAAAATAACTGAATACGTTCCTGTAGTCTGAATCTGATTTACAATTGTTTCCACTTCACTTCCTAAAATGTTGTACAACTTCAATGTAACCATTCCCTGATCTAATATTTTATATTTAATGTTAGTTACCGGGTTAAATGGATTAGGATAATTCTGCTCAAGGGAGTATCCTTCAGCAACTTCACTTAAGGAATTTGAAATTCCCGTAAGAGCATTAATTTCGTAAACACCTCTTCCGTGTGTACCTATGCGAAGTTTGTTTGCAGCTTCATTATAATCAAGATGCATAGCAACAGTATTCGGAAGACCTGCCGCAAGTTCAGTCCATGTTGCGCCGTTATTATTTGTCATAAATACACCGACATCCATTGCGATCAGATATGTATTTGTAGCAAATCCGGGATAATAAAACAGAACATCATTAGCAGGTGAATCTGGAAGATTGCCGCTGATATTGCTCCATGAACTGCCTCCGTCGGTAGTCTTAAAAATATGACCGCCTCCGAATCCTGACTGCACGGCAAGTACGACATTTGAAGAGTCGGGATGAACGTAAATACCCGTAATGGTTTTATTTGGAATTCCATTTGAAACATTTGAATAAGTGTATCCTCCGTCTGTGTATTTATACACCTGAGAACCTGAAGTAGCAAACATTACATTCGGAGATGATTTACATAAACCCATTTCACGGATTGTTCCCGATGTCCCTGTCGAAATTGCGAACCAGCTTGCACCCCATGTTGTGGTCTTGAATACTGATTGTCTCGCGGTATAAAATATTCCTGCGGAATCAGGATGAGAGGTTAATGGTCCTACCCATGATCCTGAGCCTGTAAGTCCGCTTGTAGCGGATATCCATGAAGCGCCTCCGTCCTGCGAACGCCTTACTCCGTTGTTTTGTGTTTCACCTAAAATATACTGCGGGTCAACAATATGAAAACAGACTTCGCCTCCGTCACCGCCAAATGCTCCGCTCCAGTTTTGAGTTCCGAGAGTTCTTTGAGTTCCGTTATCCTGTGTCCCGCCCATTATATGTGAGGCATTGGACGGATCAGATGCGATCCTGTAGAATTGAGTAAGTGTCAATGTACTGTTTAGGTTCTCCCAGTTTGACCCGCGGTCAGTTGATTTCCAAACACCACCGTCATTTGTGCAAAACATTTCATTCGGATTAGTAGGATGGAAATCCATATTCTGCTGGTCTACGTGGACATTCCCTCCGGAATAGCCGTTTGTTATGTTTTGAAAACTTGTTCCGCCGTCAGTAGTTCTCCAGATATCAATTGAACCAACATAAGCATAATCAGGATCAAAGGGATTTACGTGCATATAAAAATCATACCATGCCTGACTGCCGCTGAAGTTTGTTGATGGTGCGGCAGGTGTAAATGTAACACCTGCATCTGTTGATTTAAAAACTGCAATTGAACTACCACTGTGAACAGCAGAGTACATAATATTTGGAGATGTTCTGCAAAGCGCAATATGATTTCTTGTAGACGGAGAAAGCGAAGTACTTACATTAAAGGTTACCCCGCCGTCTGTAGAAATTCTGTATCCCGTACCGCTGCCAATTGCATAGGCTTTACTTCCGTCCGGAGAAAATATTACATCATCACATCTTCCCGATACCACAGCATTCCATGTAACGCCTGCATCAGTGCTCCTGTAAAGACCTCCGGATACACCAAGACTTGTTCTGTTTCCAAGGGCAGCTAATAATTCATTACTATGACCGGGTCTGATAACAATTCTTGAAAAGTAAGACAATGATCCGAGTCCCGATGTAAAATTAGTCCAGGTGTTTCCCCCGTCAGTGGATTTCAGAAGTCCTCTTCCGTAATATGATGCTCCGCTGTACGTTGCCTCGCCGGTACCGTAGTAAACGATGTTTGAATTAGCAGGATCAATCGCTATCGAACCTGAAGACAGTGAGGCTTCGTCATTCATCATTGAAGTCCATGTCGTACCTCCGTTTGAAGATTTCCATACACCTCCGTACGCAGCTCCGAGATAGATTATCGAGGGATTATTGGGATCATATTTAATCGCAGTGATGCGGGATGAAATATTTCCATAAGTGAAATAAAATCCTGATGTAGGTCCTATATTAGACCACGTATTTCTTTCACCATAAAAAAATCCCTGTGAGTTTCGAAGATTTTCCCTTTGGTTTAAAGAATTAGTATAAGCATTATCAGGAATAAAATTATTCGGATACATTCTCTGTTCGTTGAACCATCTTTCCCTGTTGAAAGCATTTCTTTGCTTCACATAATCAGGTGCAGCGTCATACGGATTATTAGAAATGTTTAAGTCTTGGGCGAATGAGTTTAATGACAGGAAAATTAAAGTAAAAATTATTAAAGTAGTTCTCATTAGTTTATTTGATTTCAATAAAATAAACAAACTATGTGGAAATTAAAATCAATTTTAAAATGAAGTTGAAATTGCGCTAAAGAATCTATGCCACAAATTATCACAAATTATCACTAAGTAAAAACATTATCACGAATTTTGCAATTAAATTCAAAGTTTTGATTCAAAACACGCATTTTTAGATTCTCTGATTGCATGTTTCAAATCTTTCAATACATCCGGTGAAACACTCTAAGCGTCCGCTTAAACACTCAGAGCGTCCGGTGTAACACTCGAAGCGTCTGAAGAAACACTCTAAGCGTCCGCTGAAACACTCAGAGCGTCCGTGTAACACTCAGAGCGTCCGGTGTAACACTCGAAGCGTCAGAAGAAACACTCATAGCGTCAGAAGAAACACTCGAAGCGTCAGAAGAAACACTCAGAGCGTCAGAAGAAACACTCGAAGCGTCAGGTGTAACACTCAGAGCGTCAGATGTAACACTCGAAGCGTCCGGGTGTAACACTCAGAGCGTCGTGTAACACTGAAGCGTCAGGAACACTAGAGCGTCAGGTAACACTCAGAGCGTCGGTGTAACACTCGAAGCGTCAAGTGTAACACTCGAAGCGTCAGAAGAAACACTCAGAGCGTCAGAAGAAACACTCAGAGCGTCCGGTGTAACACTCGAAGCGTCAGAAGAAACACTCGAAGCGTCAGATGTAACACTCAGAGCGTCTGGTGTTTCATACGGAATGTAACAGGAAAAGACATTCATTATTCATTATTCATTATTCATTATTCATTATTCATTGCTCATTGCTCATTGTTCATTGCTCATTGTTCATTGCTCAAATTGCACAAATTGTTCATTGCAATCCGATTCTAATAACGTTATTTTTGCATTACTAAAGTTTAAAAGCCCACCAAAGCTTCTTATTACTTGCTCACTGTTTAATTAATTAAAATTCATTGAAAATTTATCTTATAACACAAAGTTAAGGAATATTGCCATTATTGCGCACGTTGATCACGGTAAGACGACGCTTGTTGATCACATGTTCAGACAGAGCGGAATGTTTCGTGAGAATCAGGAAGTTGAAGAACGAGTTATGGACAACATGGATCTCGAGCGCGAAAGAGGAATCACAATCGCTGCAAAGAACTGCTCCGTAAAATGGGGAGATATAAAAATAAACATACTTGATACTCCCGGTCACGCTGATTTCGGGGTGAAGTGGAGAGAGCGCTTATGATGGTTAACGGCGTTATACTGCTTGTTGATGCATCTGAAGGTCCGTTGCCGCAGACAAGATTTGTATTAAAGAAAGCGCTTGAAGCTGATCTGAAGATCATTGTTTGTCATAAATAAAATTGACAGGAAGGATGCGAGAATTCAGGAAGTATTAAATGAAGTATATGACCTGTTCATTGATCTCGATGCAAATGAAGACCAGATTGAGTTTCCGGTTTTGTATGCTGTCGGAAGGGAAGGAATAGCGCAGAAAACTCAGGAAGGACGAGGCGAAAATCTTGGTGTCCTGTTCGAAACCATAGTTGATGAAATACCTGCGCCTTCATATGATCCGTCTGAACCATTTCAATTACTGGTAGCTGATCTTGATTATTCCTTGATTATGTCGGAAGACTGGCTATCGGCAAGATCTCCAACGGATCGGTACATCAGAGTGATGAACTTGTCTGCATTAATGAAGAAGGACAAAATCTTCCGTTGAAGATCTCAAAGCTTCAGGTGTATGACGGAGTTAATTTCAAAGATGCGGAAGAAGTAATGGCAGGTGACATTGCAATACCTGGCGGGATCGAGGACGTTCATATCGGAGATACGATTTGCAATAAGGAAAATCCGAAACCACTGAAGAGAATTGCAGTTGATGAGCCTACGATCTCAATGATGTTTTCAATTAACACTTCACCATTAGCTGGAAGGGAAGGGAAGATCGTTCAGTCAAATAAGATTCGCGAGAGACTGCATAAAGAAACTCTGAGTAATGTTGCATTGAAAGTTGAAGATTCCGAAGACGGTGACAGTTTTAAAGTCAAGGGAAGAGGCGAGTTTCAGATGGTGATACTAATTGAAACAATGCGAAGAGAAGGTTACGAACTCAGTGTCGGACGGCCACAGGTCATTTATAAAAAGAAAGACGGCAAGACACTTGAGCCGATCGAACATTTGTTCATAGATTGTGATGAAAGCTTTGTAGGAATTGTTTCGGAAAAGCTTTCGAGAAAAAAAGGGCGAATGATAAATCTTGTCAATCACGGTACCGGAAGAGTCAGAATTGAATTTACGGTTCCTTCACGTTCACTGATAGGATACAGAAATGAATTTTTAACAGATACACGCGGGACCGGGATCATGAATTCATATCTTCAGGGCTACGAAGAGCACAGGGAGATTTTCCGACACGACTCACGGGTTCACTCGTTTCGGACAGAGCTGGTGTTGCGCTTTCATATTCATTGTATAATCTTGAACCGAGAGGAACATTGTTTACTGTTCCGAACGAACAGGTTTACGAAGGGATGATTGTAGGCGAACATAACCGCGACAATGACCTGATGTAAATGCAACTAAGGGAAAAAGCTTTCAAACATGAGAGCATCGGGAAAAGATGAGAGTATGATTCTTACTCCGGTAGTTCCGATGACACTTGAGAAAGCTATCGAGTTTATAAAGAATGATGAGATAGTGGAAGTCACTCCGAAAATATACGTTTGCGTAAAGCGATACTTTCTTCGCAGACGAGACATACGAACCGCGGGAAGGCATTTGCAATGAGCAATGAACAATGAGCAATGAGCAATGAACAATGAACAATGAGCAATGAGCAATGAGCAATGAACAATGAGCAATGAACAATGAACAATGAACAATGAACAATGAACAATGAACAATGAACAATGAACAATGAGCAATGAGCAATGAGCAATGAGCAATGAGCAATGAGTAAATCATTATTATCCTTAGCTGATTTTGGATAAATTTGACTTGTACTGAGTTTATTACTGATAAATTAATTTTGGTGTGGTATATAAAATTAAAAGATAGTATTTTGCGGCTTCGGAAAAGCCGGGTGGCGGAATTGGTAGACGCGCAGGACTTAAAATCCTGTTGCCTGTAAAGGCAGTATCGGTTCGATTCCGATCCCGGGCACAATAAAAAAGACTCTTAAAACATTTTAAGAGTCTTTTTTTGTAGTGTATAAATAAAAAACCCGTGAAACAATTTCACGGGTTTAATTTAAATCTGTTTAAACAATTCTATATTACTTTAACAGGAACATCTTTTTCGTATCGACGAAGTTATTAGATTCGATCCTGTAGAAGTAAGCTCCACTCGATAAATTTGCTCCGTTGAATGTTACTTCGTGGGTTCCTGCTGCCTTGACTTCATTAACCAATGTTGCAACTTCTTTTCCTACTAAGTCATATACTTTATAGTTACCAATCCTGATTTAGAATTGAGAAATCTATCTTTGTAGATGGATTAAAAGGATTCGGATAGTTTTGAGATAATTTATACTCATTGGCTAAAGCAGTATTACTCGAAATTCCTGATATTACATCGTATTTAATTGTAATACTCAATTTCTTAACGCTCCAGTATCTCCTGCGGCATTGTCACATATTCTTAATATGTACAATCCGTTAGGATCTCCGTTTGGTTAAATACAGAAAGAGGTGATTTTGGATTGAATGTTCCTGTTGTCTGCGCCGCTGTTCCTATACAAGCGGTAGGTATATTCTGAATATTAATAGGACCAACTGAATCAACTAAATTCGTTCCGATAAAATTGTCACAGGAATTTCCGAATCCTGTTCCTGTCCAGCCAACTCTGCTGATTATTGTATCTACTTGTGTATTATGAGTTAACCAAAATCTTAAATCTCCGATCCATGTATGAATAACAGTATCAATTTTTTACGGTAATTTTCTTAATTTCCATTCCGGAAGGAATACCGCTAACTGAGATTGTATCTAACAATGGATTAGCATTGCCTCCTTTTCAGGAATTGATTTGTATATTCCGGTTCTGCTGATGTAATTGAGCCTCCTGCAGGACCACCACCGGTGGGGCCATAAACTAAGAATGGTGTACCTTGTGCATTTGTACCATCTAAAGCAGTGCCCCAAGCGAATGTTGTTCCTAATCTTTGGTAAGCATTACCTGTAGCAGGCTGTCCGGCAATTGTTCTTGGCGGATTCCATGGTCCGGAAGCAAGTGTACCGCCGGCAGCATAGTCTATCCAGTAAGTTCCTGCGGTTAACGATGCCCCGTTCATATTAACTCTGGTTCTCATTATAGGTCTGGTTGCATCTGTTAATGTTGTAGCAGTTACACGGTAGATACCGCTCCAGTAAGAAGCACCCTAACCTATTGGTAGTTGAATCACCTGCTACAATAGTTCCGGTACCGGAGTGGCTCCGTTCCAGATCTGAAGGTTTAAATTGTTGATAGTTGAAGTAGTTGTTGATCCTGTTTGATAATGAAAACAATGATCGAATCAATTGTCCAGAGTTTGTCCTGCAGGGATCGTAAGGTCATCAACCATTCTGTTACCGTTTAATTGCTGATTTCCGAATCCGAATAATGTTCGGGAGATGTGATTGCGCTTGCATTAGCGCCGCCAAAACCGCCTCCTGGATTTGAAATAAGTTCCGCCTGTGAATATAAAATAGCAGAACTGTTATCTACTGTACAGTACCAACAGATGAATTGTATTGCTCTATGGTATTGGTTGCTTTCTCATTAGTTACTAAATCTTTGATTGGATTATCCTGAGTGGAATATCCGTAAATCAAAAATAAAAGAGCGTAACCGGTAAGAAATAAATCAATATTTTGATTTCATTTTGTCTCCTTGTTTGGTTTAGTTTAGTTAAAAAATTTTTTGCTAAGTTATTCATAATAAATAGTATTGTCAATAAAAAATACATTTAACTGAAAATAAATTTTGTCGCTCTGATTAAGAATATATGGTTGCATTTATAAAAGGTAATGAAAAAGAATCAAATTCATTACAACATAAACTATCCGAGCGCAAAATAGTCCGGAAGAAAAGACCTAATTCCTTTAACAGGTTCGTAATTTTTATTTATATCTACAGCATTTGAGTATGGTCGTCCCAGCTTCTTAAAACCTTTACTCAGCTCAGAATTAACTTTAGAATTTTCTATTATCAAAGTTGCATTCCGGCTGTTATGAAAATAACCCCTCCCAGTTAGATGTGCTTATCCAGGAAATATTATTGTCCGAGTGAAGTACTTGCAATGATCAACTCTTGAATAAGGAATATACCCGCCGCTGTATTGCGGGATTGTGCTGAATTTAATTTCTATGTTTTCAACAATTGATAAGTTTTTATGGATTCTGTAGCAGGATCCTTAATTGACCAGTCGGAAAAATAATTTTTATCTTAACTCCTCTTGAAGCTGCGTTTCTTAAAGCTTTATCGATATCGT
>JADJTX010000026.1 GCA_016710985.1 Ignavibacteria bacterium | reverse complement strand
AAGGTACTGCATCTGACAACTTTTATTCCGTTTCCAAATACTGAATTGTCAACGATGTCTGCACCTGTCTTATTCGAATCCAATGAAGAATTGTCTCTATTTTTATATGTGTAAAACCAATAATCGGGATTAACCATGCCTACTTCTTCACACTGGTAATCGCTTCTTTGTCCGAAACACAATCGTAGAATTTTTCCTCTGTTCATCAATGTATACATTCCGGAATCCCGGTTTGTACCTATTATGTCTTCAACCCCATCATGATAATCTTCATATTCTGCGTCTGTGAAATCAAAGGCTGCCCAATTGTTATGAACCGTTCTCCAGCCATTATTTCCATCCGGATATCTGTGCCACAGATTTATTCCAAATGAATCAACCTGCCGGTCATATCTTTCCTTCAGCTCCGCTTTCAAGAATACCTATAATGAAGGTAGTGTCAGGATCCGGAAGTATTGAACTAATTTCAACCATTTCAGACTTATTGAAAAATCTGAATGCAAAAGCTGTAATACATATTACAAAAATTAAGGTAATTTTTGTTTTCATGATAATTAGGTTTAATACTATTTTATAAAGAATTTTATTGTCAAACTATTACTTAATTAAAATCATTTTGATTACATCTTTAAAATCATCTGCATTCAAAATCCCAAAATAAATTCCGGAACTCAGAGCGCTGCCATCAAATTCAGTTTCATATGTTCCGGGTAATTGCTCCTCATTAACAAGCTCCAAAACTTCTCTTCCCTTTATATCAAATATTTTTAATCTGGCTATAGTTCTTTTTAATACCTCATAGCGGATCATTGTCTTTGATTAAACGGATTGGGATAGTTTTGATAAAGCATGAAATTTTTTGGAACTTCGGATGAAATATGTTTGATCCCGTATAGATAGTTGTATCTCCTCCTGTATTTGTATATATCCTGCCATTGATTTGCTGATAAGCCCAGCCAATATTTGTACCAATAAAACTTAAATGGGTATATTTAAAAAATTTTATTTTAGATGTATCAGGTAATTGATAACCCCAGTTAGTACCACCATCAGTAGTTTTAAATATGAGACCTCGTGTGAAGAAAAATGCACTTGGACCAACAGCATAAATAGTTCCATCTTTATTTAATTTTGAAATTTCATTAACACCATTAGATGAAATTGTATCATTTATTGAAGGAAGAGTTTGTTGTATCCAATTCAAACCGCCATCAGTAGTTTTTCTAATTGAGCCCATTGCTACTCTCCATCCGGTCAAGCTATTAATAAAATGAATATCAGTAAATCCCAATTCAGGCTGTAAATTATTCCATGTATTTCGCCATCACTGGTTCGTAAAAGATTACCTCTTGATGCAAATCCAAGTTCATTATTTACAAAATAAATCTTGTTTGGATTTTGGAGAACCTCCCGCATAATATTTCCTCGTCCAGTTTGCTCCACCGTTTGTTGTTAGAAAGATTCCGCCGACTGAAGCTTCCTCATCGGCAGCCCATATTGTATCGGTATTATACACATAAATATCGCTCGGGACTAAATCTAAAGGTAAATCAATTGTTGTCCAGGTGTCACCTTGATTTAATGTTTTCAATATCTTATTAAAACTTAAAACATACCCTGTGTCTTTATTTAAAAAAGTTAATTTATAAAAGGGCTGTGAATAGCTGTAGTTAATTTGCCAATTAAACCCTGCGTTTGTAGATTTTAAGATATACCCTGGAGTTCTTATAATACAAAAACCGGTAACACTGTCAACAAATGTTAATCCTTCAATTTGCAGACCTGACAAGCTATCCGGCAGCATCTGCTTCTGCCATCCGCCCGGAGGATTGTGTGCAAGATCGAATGAAATGATGATGAGAAGAATTGAAAGAAAGAATAGTATGCGGTAGAATTTGTTTTCCATCTGATTTTTGTTTTGAAGAAACTTAAGCTATTTTTATTGACCAATCAATATCCATTAAAATCTGAAAATGAATTAGTGATCTCTCCCATAAAAATCTCTTTCGAATCCAGTCTTTCTATAAGAGTTCTTTGTATGTATTCAGCAGAAGGTCTTACAGAATCTTTCCTTGCGCATTATTATACTAAAAAACTATAATTACAAAACAGAACTTAGATCATGTTCTGATATGATGTTTATCATAAAATACCAATGGTGCTGATGTCCGCTTCAGAAAAACATCCATGTCTTTCAAGTTTTGGGATGTACCGGGAACAGAATTAATCTATACATTTTTTACTTGTTAAGTCAGATGAGAATAGTTTTATTTACAAAAATTATGATTGACGTCAAAAACCTGACAAAGAAATATTCTCCGGAAACTACAGCTCTGGATAATATTTCTTTTGAAACAGGGAAAGGCGAGATCTGCGGATACATAGGGACCAATGGCGCGGGCAAGTCTACGACTGTAAAGATACTGATAGGTGTTCTTGAATTTGATTCAGGCGAAGTACTGGTTAATGATATTGACGTTAAGAAAGATTCTTTTGAAGTAAAGAAAATTACAGGTTATGTGCCGGAGACTGCAAATCTCTTTAACGCGCTTTCGCCGGCAGAATATCTTGAGTTTATCGGTACGGTACGGGATCTGGAACCCCGGCTGTTAAAAAGAAGAATTGATAACTTTTCAGAAATGTTTGACTTCAAAGATCAGTTGAATGAATCAATCGGTAATCTGTCTAAAGGAAACAAACAAAAAGTGCTGATAACTTCGGCACTTCTTCATAATCCTGAAGTTATTTTCTTTGACGAACCACTGAACGGGCTTGATGCAAATTCTATCTTTATATTTCAGGATCTTGTATCATATCTTGTGTCGAAGCGAAAGACAATATTTTACTGTTCTCATTTGCTGAATACAATTGAAAAGGTTTCTACTAAGATCATACTCATTGACAAAGGAAAAATAGTTCTTGATGTGAAAACCGAAGATCTGAAGAATTCAGCGAATTATACTGATCTTGAAGATCTTTTCCGAAATCTTAAGACAGACACCGAATCAAAAAAATATTCCTATGAAGGTCTTTTTGATTAAAGCAACAATACTGATAATGATAATTAACAAAATATCGTTTGCTCAGTTTAACATTTTACCTGACTCCCTGTATACTACTAACTTTTTCAAAACAAATTTATATAATGACATTAACTCAGCTAATCTGAACTCTGTGCTTAATTACAATAAGGATTTTGGCAGGATCGGCGTTGCGGTTGAAAATTATTATTTATCCAATGTTTCTAAGCTAAGTCAGAATTTCTACTCGGATTATAATAATTTCAGATTTCTGCTTTATTACAGCGTGCAGAATAATCTTAATGCAGGTATTGGGTACCAGAATAAATTTTATACTGATGACAAGAACATTGCTACGAATGAAAATAACAGTAAGTATCTTTTTGCTGACATAGATTATAACATTTACAGTAATCTGTCCGTGAATACTGAAATAGGTTTTAAAGCTGAAGATCAGATAGGTGAATTCAACGAAGGGCTCAGCGGAATAATGACTGCCACTGCAACAAATTTCTCACTTAATGATTATCTTACAAACGGAAATCTGATCGTCTTTTATGAGGACCTGATGAAGAAGCAGAATCACAATTATGAAATTAATACCAATGTTTATAAAAGGTTTAATGCGGAAACAGATAACACAGGTCTGATAAGATATTACAATCAGCTGAATGACATATATTCCCCTGCTACTCCAAGTGTTGTTCTGCAGTACAATATCAAGAACAACATAGAAAGGCGCGTCGAAAACTTTCTGCAGCTGGGAGATAATCTTAACTATGCACTGAATAATGATCTGATATTTTCTTTGTCCGGACTTTTTATAAACAGAAACATTACAAAAGAATATAAATACAGAGCAGCTCCTGTAAATATTATCTTTGAGAATGTTTATGATACAAGGATACTGGAAAACAATCTTGAGATAGCAGGAGGTTTAAATTTTAACACCGGGGATTTATTTTCACAATTTAAATTAATTGTCAGCGAACGCTCTGAAACGCACTCTCTCATTAATACAGCAGGATATTCCCCGATTCAGATATTAGAACTTGAAAGAACTGAAAAGAGCAAGAATAATAACAGCAGACGGGCATCAGCGCTTGTTGATGGTGCATATTTAATATCAAATACGACGTCTTTCGGATTTACGGGTTCAACTTCTTTGCTGAGATATGATACGGACTTTGATGAGAATTTTGATGACAGGGACGAGTCAGAGACTGTATTATCTGCGTATCACAATTATAATAATCTGATCAACTTTAATGTACAGACCCGGTTTGACGTATTGTTTTCGGGAGTTAATTATATCTATTCCGAAAGAAGCGCTAACAATTTCAAGAACAGGATCTATAAGCTGACTTCCTACACTTCTTTTTCTCCCGTAAACCGGCTCTCTACTAAAAATTTAGTACAGGTGCTGGCAAATTATACTGTTTATGATTTTGAAGATATCATTTCCCAGGTACAGAGTTTTTCATACAGGCAATTATATGTCATGGATTCTTCTACATATAATTTTTACGGGGACATGTATCTGGATTTTATAGGCGAGCTTAAGCTTTATGAGCAGGGTCAGTTCGACAACGATAATTTTTCCGTGAAACCCATTGCATATTATGCAGAGCAAATGTACGCTCCGGACATAAGTTATAAGCCGAATTATTTCGTAAATATCGGGATCGGATATAAATTTTTTCAGCAGCAGAGATATCAATACGATACCGGCGTGAAAAATCTTGTTAATACTTACAAAACGTACGGACCTTTCGGTAAAATTATTTTATATTTAAATAATAATTCAATCATTAATTTTATAGGGGGGATTGATAACATTGTTTATGAAAATCCTCCGCAGAGTAATTCGGCTGTAAATCTTCAGCTTAATATCCAATGGAACATGTAATGATAAATTTTTTAAAAATTACTTAACCTAATTTAAAATTTAAAAAAATTGGAAAAGTTTAACTTGGTTTTAAAAAGCAACCGGAATGAGATAAGAAAGTTTGATATTCTTCTCGAACAGGTAAATCAGAAGTTCGATCTGGCAATGGAAAAATTCATAAATCTTCAGATAGCCTGTTCTGAAGCGCTGATCAATGCCATCGTGCACGGAAACAAGGAAGATGAGAGTAAAAATGTATATACCGGAATTGAAATAAACGAAGTAAAATTAGTTGTAAGAATTAAGGACGAAGGAGGAGGATTCAAGATAGAAGAGCTCCCTGATCCGACATCAAATGAAAATTTACTAAAGGAAAGCGGCAGGGGAATTTTCATTATACAGTCTCTGGTGGATGATTTTAAATGCAATTCATCAGAAGGCGGGACCGAGTTTATTCTGACAGTAATTAAATAAAGATGCTGTCTTAAAAAAGACAGCATCTTTATATTTTTTAGAAAACTATTTCTTATTCAGATTATCGAACACATCCATTACTTCTTTCACAGACTTCGCGGAGTCAGTCAGCAGTTTCATTTCATCTTTATTAAGCTTTAACTCTATTATCTTCTCAATGCCTTTTCTTCCGAGAATTACCGGAACCCCCAGATAAATATCTTTCAGTCCGTATTCACCCTGAAGCCATGCGCATACCGGGAATATTCTTTTCTGATCTCTTAAAATAGATTCAACCATTTGTGCAGCTGCTGCGCCGGGTGCATACCATGCTGATGTGCCCATGAGGCTTACGAGTTCGCCGCCGCCTTTTTTGGTTCTTTCTACAATTGCATTTAATGTTGCTTCATCTATTAATTCATCTACAGGAATTCCGCTTACTGAAGTGTATCTTGGAAGCGGAACCATAGTATCTCCGTGACCTCCGAGCAGCATCGCATTGATATCCTTTGGTGAACAATTTATAGCATCAGCTAAAAAAGCCCTGTATCTTGCGGTATCAAGAATTCCCGCCATGCCCATTACTTTTGTCGATGGCAGCTTGGAATTTACATAGGCACAATAGGACATTACATCAAGAGGATTTGAAACAATGATAAGAATTGCATCGGGAGAATGCTTAACAACATTCTCAGTTACAGATTTTACAATTTCAGCATTTGTTGAGATCAGGTCATCCCTGCTCATTACCGGTTTTCTCGGAAGACCGGAAGTGATAACCACTACTTCAGAACCTGCAGTTCTTGAATAATCATTTGTTACTCCTACGACTCTTGTATCATAATTATTAATTCCGGAAGTCTGCCATATATCAAGCGCTTTACCTTCTGATATACCCTGTTTAATGTCAAGCAGAACAACTTCTGTGACGAGCTCTTTATGAGCAATTACATTTGCACAGGTTGCACCGACATTACCTGCGCCTACAACGGTTACTTTCATTATATGATTAATTTAAGTTATTAAAATAAAAAGGTTATCCCGGCTGCCCGGAATAACCTGTATCCTGAAAATCTGAAATTAAGATTTATGCATTTTCCAGAGGAAGAACATTTAACACTTTTCTGCCTTTTTTTGTAATAAAGTTTACGTGTCCGTCTATCAGCGAAAATATTGTGTAATCTCTTCCGAGTCCGACATTATTTCCGGGCAAAAATTTTGTTCCTCTCTGTCTTACTAAAATATTGCCGGCTTTTACTAATTCCCCGCCGTATTTTTTTACTCCAAGTCTTTGTGCATTGGAGTCTCTGCCGTTTTTAGAACTACCAAGTCCTTTTTTATGTGCCATTTGAAAAGTTAAAAGTTAAAAGTTAAAAGTTAAAAGTTAAAAGTGGAACATTCCTTTGATCATATAATCTTATAAATCTTATAAATCTTATAAATCTTATGAATTTACTTGCGTCTTACGTAATTGAGTTTATTTCAATCTGTGTATAATTCTGTCTGTGTCCTTTTCTGACTTTATATCCTTTGCGTCTTTTCTTTTTGAATACAATAACTGTGCTGTCTTTTACATGATCAAGTACAGTCGCTGAAACTGTCTTAGACAATGTAGGAGCGCCGATCTCAAATGATTTATCATCAGGTGTGAACATCAGTACTTCAGTGAATGTGACTTTTGATCCGATATCGTCTTTCAGTTTCGGAATAAAGACCTTTTGATTTTCAGTTACTTTATACTGACATCCTTTTATAGTTACAATTGCGTACATTATTTCTTGAATTTAATTATTATTGAACTGTTTGTTTTGGTGGAGCTAAGCGGGATCGAACCGCTGACCTTCTGAATGCCATTCAGACGCTCTACCAAACTGAGCTATAGCCCCGGCATTAAATTTGGAATTGTGAAAATACATATTATAGTCTGAAATTTCAAACCATTTGTTGCACCAATACCAAAAATCTTAAAGTTGTCTCAAAACAAAAAATCACCACAGAGATACAGAGGACACGGAGTTCACAGAGAAATTTCCGTAATTTAATGTATTTCTATTATGATTGAGCAATTGTTGAATATTTTAATCTCAGAAAGTTAGTAATATACTTTCATTACCTCTGTGTATCTTTGTGCTCTCTGAGTCTCTGTGGTAAAGTTTTTATTTCTTTTTCCCCTCTGTGCCTCTGTGTCTCTGTGTCTCTGTGTTGATAATAGTTTTGGGACTATCCCCAATTAAAAAGACCAAAGAGCTTTATGCCATTCGGTCTTTATCGAAAATTCTTTTATAAATATTTTTACTTGATCAGGATCATCTTCTTTACAGATGAATAATTTTGATTGTTTCCGTCCGAAGATAACCTGTATAAATATGTACCGCTTGGAAGTTCTCCGGCATTTATTTCAAGTTTATAGTATCCGGCGGGTTTAAATTCGTTGATCATTTCCTTTACTTCCCTGCCGGACATGTCAAAGATAGTTAAATTCACATTTGCATCAAAAGGGATTTCATAGCTGACTGATGTTGACGGATTAAAAGGATTCGGATAGTTTTGTGAAAGACTGAATTTATCCGGAAGTCCAATGGTTACATCAGAATTTAATCCGAAATATTCAAAGTTTCCGTTAAAGTCAATCTGCTTTAAACGGTAATTGTATTTTCCGGTTAATAGTGACCTGTCGGTATATGTGTAATTTGCAGGATTATTTGTTGTTCCGTTTCCGGTCACAAAACCTGTCTTTGTCCATTCACTGTTTTCGGATCTTCGCTCGATCTCAAATCCGTAATTATTTAACTCACCCGCTGTACTCCAGTTTAGGGTTACATTGTTATTATTTATTACAGACGTGAATGCGGAAAGTTCAACCGGCAAAGTCCCGCCTAATCCGGTGCTGTCAATACTGTGTGTTTGCGGCGAAGTTATTTCACTCATGAAAAACCATGAGAAGGCAAATATCCTTGTTACAGGACTAATTCCCGAGCCGGGGTTGTTCCATTTAAGGCACAAAGGCAGCGTACTGAAAACCGGAGCAGAGGTTTTTAATCTCATCCTGCAGATTTGAGTACCGGGATAAGTATCTGATATACCAAAAATGTTATCTGAAGTGAAAAAGCTATTATACTCCATGACCAGTTTGTTTCCTTCAACCCTGGGATTTTCAGGATAAAAACAATCCGGCAGACCGGAATATCCGTCAACAAATTCATATGTCAGCGTCCCGCCGTTTGCTATCAATGGATTGAATGTAAATTCGTATCTTCCTTTTGCATATATAAATCCGCACTCGCTTGTCCTTGTCATAAATATATCAAAAGTTAATTCATTGTCTTCGGGGTTGTTTAATGTCATGTTTCTCACTTCCAGGTCGTAAGTCGGCAGCTCGGCATTACTTACTGAAATGTTCAGAACACAAATAAAAAGTACGGCAAAAAGTGTAATGGTAATTTTCATTTTATTTTTATTTAAATTTTTGAGATATGATTTGAATTAGCATATAATTATGACTGTGAAAACTTTATTGGGGATGAAAAATTAATTTTTTTATTCACAAAATACAAACCAAATATTTGAAGTTACCCGGATAAAAATGGTGTCTTAAAACTATCAAATTTTTTTTAATACAGAGACACAGAGAAATTAACTATTTATTTCTTCCTCTGTGTCTCTGTGTCTCTGTGTTGAAAAAATAGTTTTCTGACAGACTCATTCAAATATATTATTTAAAAATACATTACTCTAAAACATTATTATTTTTAAATTTGAATAACATTACGAAACCATGGATATTAAATATTTAAAAGGTGTCGGTGAAAAAAGGGCTGAGGCGTTTTCTAAGATCGGGATCAATACATTAGATGACTTTCTTAATTTCATTCCGAGAGCTTACATAAATAAAAATTAACATAAGGGAAATAAATGCTCACATTGATGAGAATGTTATCATTACCGGAGAGATCATTGATGTAGTTTATCCTAGAAAAAGCAACCATCCGCTGCAGGTCATTTTAAAAGACAAGACAGGTGTGCTTGATATCCCCGTATTCGGAACGAGTGAATTCCGGTCGAAGCAGTTCAGATTAAATGAAAAATTTTTGTTCTGGATAAAAGTTGATAAAGAAAATTTCAGCTCGGCTGCTAAGATCGGTTACAGAGATCATCTCAAGCTTAATGAATACGATCAGATGGAAAAAGACTTTCTCAAATTCAAATTTTTTCCTCTGTATGAACTCTCGGGGATCCTGAAGAAGACATGGATAAGACCAATGCTTCTGTCAAAAATTATCTTTAATGCTTTCAGCACTTTATTAAAATCAAACCCGGAATACATAGAAGAGACACTGCCCGAAAATATTTTAAAAGAGTATAATCTCATCAGCAGGAAAGATGCGATTCTCCGTATAAATTTTCCGATAGAATTGTCTGATACAGAAACCGCCCGTAAGCGCTTATCATTCGAGGAGTTGTTTTATCTCGAGATCATACTCGCTTTAAAAAAGAAATCGATTCAGAATGAGAAGAAAGGTATTACATTCAATAAGGACATAAAAGAGCTTACGGAAAAATTCAAAAGCATTATTCCTTTTGAATTAACATCCGCGCAGAAGAAAGTCATGAATGAAATTTATACCGATATGCGATCCGATAAATGCATGAACCGTTTACTGCAGGGAGATGTCGGAAGCGGTAAAACCATTGTTGCGGTGTATTCAATGCTCATTGCAATCGAAAACGGATATCAGGCAGCTCTCATGTGTCCCACTGAACTTTTAGCAGAACAGCATTACAAATCCATATCGGAATTTGTTAAATCATTGAATATAAAAGTAACCCTTCTTGTCGGCGGACAAAAGAAAAAATTACGGAATGAAATACTGTATGATATAAAAGAAGGTAAATCCAACATCATAATCGGAACTCATGCTTTGATTCAGGAAAAAGTTGAATTTAAAAATCTTGGGTTTGCAGTGATAGATGAACAGCATAAATTCGGAGTAATGCAGAGAGCTAAGTTAAAAGAGAAGGGATTCAATCCTGATGTGCTTGTAATGACTGCGACACCGATCCCGAGAACTCTGTCCATGACTTATTACGGAGATCTTGATGTGTCAGTAATAGATGAGCTTCCGAAAAATCGTATTCCAATTAAAACAGCTTTAAGGGTGGAAAATGATAAACCTAAAATTTACAATTTTATTAAGGAGGAGATTAAAAAAGGAAGACAGGTTTATATAATTTTCCCTCTTATTGACGAATCGGAAAAACTTGATCTGAAATCAGCCGAAGAGAATTACGTAATATTAAAAGATAATATTTTTCCGGAGATGAATGTCGGGATGGTTCACGGAAGAATGTTCTGGTATGAAAAGGATGAAGTAACAGAGGAATTCAGGAAAGGTAAAATAAACATTCTTGTTTCTACTACTGTCATCGAAGTCGGCATTGACATTCCAAACGCTACGGTAATGGTAATAGAAGAAGCTCAGAGATTCGGCTTGTCACAGCTGCATCAGTTGAGGGGAAGGGTCGGACGCGGAGCTGATCAGTCATATTGCATACTGATCGCAAAGAATCTGGATGATGTTGCAATGAAGAGACTTAGCATTTTATGTGAAACCACTGATGGTTTTAAAATTGCGGAAACAGACATGGAGATCAGAGGACCGGGAGAATTCTTCGGTATCAGACAGTCCGGTATTTTAAATTTTTCCTGTACTGATCTTAATAAAGATAAAGATGTTCTTGAGACCGCCAGAAAAATTGCTTTTAAGATCATAGAAGAAGACCCGCAACTGAGAAAGCCTGAGTACAGTGTAATTAAAAAAGCATTTATGAAGAATTATAAAGATTCGCTTTATCTGATGGAAATAGCTTAGCAATGAATAATGAATAATGAATAATGAATAATGAGAGCCATTGACTATTGACTATTGACTATTGAACATTCACTATTGACTATTGACTATTCACGTTTCACGTTTGACGTTTGACGATTCACGTTTGACGATTCACGTTTCACGTTTTATATTTTCTCTTACACATAAAAAATTTATTTTATTTAAAGAATAATATACCGATTGAAAAGTAAGTCTTCAAAAATAGAAATAGTTTTACCGTTACTTACGGTTCTTGTAGATGCAATTGCAATTCTTTCAGCATTTCTGATATCATACTGGATCAGATTTTCATTTGAGCCGTTTCAGAAAATATTCCCTGTCACAAAAGGCGTTCCGGATTTAAACGGATACCTGGAATTTGCTTTAATGGTAATCCCGATTTGGATACTCATATTCCAGTCGAGGAAAATGTACAGGTTAAAAAGATGTGTGTTCATTCTTGATGAACTGTTCATTATCATAAAATGCATTTCCATTGGAATATTGTTTGCTATGAGCCTTGTCTTTATTTTAAAAGGTGATTTTCCCTATTCACGTCTGGTATTTTTACTGATCTGGATAAATTCAATAATTACTATAACCTTCGGAAGATACCTGACATTAAAGCTTGAAAAGAATTTATACAACCGGAGAATAGGAGTAAACACTGTTGCCGTTCTTGGAACCAACGAAATGGCTGAAAGGATCTACGAAAAATTTACAGTGGATAAATTTGCCGGATTCAATGTGATCGGATATTTTTCAACCGTAACCGGATCGGAAAAGCTGCTTCCCGGGAAAAATTATTTAGGGAATTATCATCTGATCCCGCAAAAGATCAAAGAACTTGGAATTGAAAAAATTCTTATTTCAATTCCTTCTGATGAGCATGACACTCTTTATGAACTGTTCAGGATCTGTGAAGGCATAAACGTGGAATTCATGTATGCGCCTGATTTCGTGGATCTTATGACAAGCAGGTTAAGAGTTGAGGAAGTTGACGGAATACCTTTTATGAAACTGAAAGCTCTTCCAATGAATGTATGGAACAGGTTTCTGAAAAGGACATTTGATATCATCGTATCCTTATTCCTGTTGATATTGATTTTTCCTGTAATGCTGATTGTAGGAATACTGGTGAAAGTAACTTCAAAGGGTCCGTTATTTTATAAACAGGAAAGAGTCGGCCTTGACGGACAGAAGTTCATGATGCTGAAATTCCGGTCAATGAAAATTGATGCGGAGTTAAGCGGTCCGCAGATGGCAATGAGAAATGACGACAGATACACTTCAATCGGAAGAACAATCAGAAAGTACAGCCTTGATGAGTTGCCGCAGTTCCTGAATGTACTGATCGGTAATATGAGCATAGTAGGTCCGAGACCTGAGAGAGAGTTTTTCATTAACACGATGAAAGAGTCCATTCACCGCTACCTCGAAAGACACAGAGTAAAATGCGGTATCACCGGCTGGGCTCAGGTAAACGGAGCCAGAGGAACGGATTCTTCCATGCAGACAAGGATAGACTATGATATTTATTACATTGAAAATTGGTCTATAGCTTTGGATATTAAAATAATTTTTAAAACAATCAAAGAGGTTTTCTTTTCAAAGGATGCTTTCTGATAACAAATCTTAAATAAATGATCATAGCCGTAATTTATTTTATTCATGTAATATTTGCTGCCTACGCTTTCTGCAGATCATATCAAAATGACGGATGGCTGCAGGCTTTTTTAAATCTCGGATTTATCATTACTTTGTTTGCCGTTTCATTAACGGTTTGTGAATTGTTTGTAGGAATATTCATTCCGGATACAGGATACCGCATGCAAATTCCCGATAATCAGGTGTTACTTTTTTTACTTAAGATCTCAGGCTTTTATGCGCAGCAGGGAACTACCATTACTCTTACTCCCAAAGACAGTATCACTCTCCTGTTCGTTGCAGTACTGGAATTCTTTTTCTACAGATTCTATTTTAAGAAGGCAAGTGTTACAAAAATAGCTTAACAGAAGACATTGACAGCCTATCGAACAGACAAATACATTTTTAATCATTAAAAACTCCCATGAAGAAATCAGTTTTTGTATTTGCCGGACTTACATTTAGCCTGATATTATTTTCTTTTTACAATTTAAAAAGTAACTCTGATCTGAACGGATCGCGTGACATTGTCCTCCAGTTCATTACATACAACGGATACGGTAATAATCTGTACATTGATAATGTATTAACGGGGATTCAGATTGATAATGACATTACGGTTACGTCAATAATCAACATTCCATATGATACTGTTTATGCAACAAAGAATTCAGGTGTTGATACGATCTCACCGGTAATATCGGTATCCAATATCGGAAGAGCAGGCAGTCCGGATTCAGTAAGAGTTTACATGGAAATAAATCCCGGAGGATATCTTGACTCTGCATTTATACCAATTATTGTCAATGGTCAGACAGTTCAGATAACTTTCGATCCGTTCACTTTTTCCATAGGAACAGGATATTTTTTTAAAGCTTATACATCTTATCCTGCGGACAGTAACAGAACAAACGATACATTATTTCAGTATTCGATAGCCCTTCCCGGTTATGAACGCATGGTCTTATATGAAGAGTTTACATCTAATTCGAGCCCAGCCTGCGCTAACAATAATCTTCAGCGTTGCCGCGATCAAATACCATACAGGACTTTTAGGAAGGGACACTTTTTATCTGGCAAATCCGGAGCAGTCAAATGCACGCAGCAGATATTATTATAATTACGCCGTGCCAAGAACAATCGCTGACGGCAAGATGCCTGTTTTAATTCCGTACGGTGACAGCATAAATTTATATACACCGCTTTACGCGCGGCTATCTGCAGGCACACCATTCTCAATATCAGTCATTGATGAAAACATATCGGATGATTCACTCAGGACTACAATAAACATTAATGTTATTTCTCCGGTGCAGAATGGAGATTACCGGTTAAGAATAAACGCTGTAGAAAGATATGTCCGCGATACCATTCCCGGATACGACACATTATACGGTACTAACGGCGAGAAAAATTTCTTTGATGTTTTCAGAGCTGTATATCCTGATACAAACGGTATTTCAATTCCTTCCGCAGTCGGAAGTTACCAGTATCAGTATACATACTATAAAGAGCCATACTGGAACGATTCAATGATATACACTACTGCATTCATTCAGAATGACAACAACCGGGAAGTAATGAACTGCGCGAAAGGAAGGAACATTGTATTTAAAAATATTAAAGTGCCGTCTGAGGTCATTTATGGAAAAGCAGATCCTTTAAATGTGACATATGATTTCGGAAATAATAATTCAAAATATAATTTTACAAACAATTCCGGGGATACAATACAGACATCTTTAAACGTCGAATTATTCGAATCATATTTCCCGCCGCTTGGATGGAAGGTCTTTAATCAGGACGGGTTCTTTACTTTTCAGCAGTATACCGGTGTTAACGGACCTTCAATCGGAGGATCGAGATCCGTCATAATGGATTTCTTTGATTATAATATTATCGGGCAGAAAGATTCTATGTATTCAAAAGTTTACAGAAACTTACTGGATATCGATACAGTACGGTTTGATTATGCATATGCACAATATACCACAGTAGGCACTAACATTGACAGCCTTATAGTGAATGTTTCTACCGACGGCGGACAAACCTTTCCCTTTGAAATATTCCGTAAGGGAGGACTTGGACTTTCAACAGCACCGCAGACAACTACTTTCTTCATTCCGCAGAACAGCACTCAGTGGCAGTCGTTTAAATCGTCTCTGAACAATATCGTTTCTGTCAGCAGTGAACTGAGTAACATACCTTCCAAATTTTTATTAAATCAGAACTATCCGAATCCGTTTAATCCTGTAACCACTATCAGCTACAACTTGCCTGCAGGCGGGTTCGTAAAGCTAAAGGTTTTCGATATCCTTGGTAAAGAGATAATGACACTGGTAAATGAGAATCAGGTTCCCGGCGTTCATAAAGCTGAATTCAATGCATCAAACCTTTCGAGCGGTATTTATTTTTACAGGATTGTCACAGACGGCTTTACCGATACAAAGAGAATGGTGCTGATAAAGTAAGGGCATTTGTCCTGTGATAAATGTTAAATGTAAAATTATATCAAAATACTCTTCCTACCAAAGAAGTTGATTAAGTGTCCGTTTAGTAAGTAGTGTTTTAAGTTCTTTAAGTTTATTAAGTTTAGTAAGTTTAGTAAGTTTAGTAAGTTTAGTAAGTTTAGTAAGAACTTAACACCTACCACTCACTCAAAACACTCATGTGACAGCTTCAAGTGGCCAGGAGAGAGGAGACCTGCAACTTCAGGTCAATCCTCTATACAGTCACTAATTGGCATATATGTTTAGTTAATGATTCGTTACTTAGTCTGCTTTGTTAAAATCTGAATGCACAGGTGGATCTATTTGCAAAGCCTTATCTATCTTTAATCAATGAAATTCTTCAAATTCATCAAATTTATCAAATCCTGCGGAAATGCAGGGGTGATGCGATATGACGTAAATATATCATACTATGACATGTATCATACTATATGAATATGTAATTCCGTAATTTTATAGTGCTAAATTAGAGATAAACTTCTTTGATTCTTAATGTGAAATGATGTAAGTTTACTTATACAAAATTTAAGTGAGATGAATAAAGTAGTGAAAATATTTTTTGTTATTATCGTTTTCTTCTTTATTAATAGCCTGGTTTATTCTCAGACAGTGACTTGGCAGACGTGGTATGATTATAACAATTATGATAATGATGGAAACGAAGTGATTCAAACATTCGATGGTGGATATATGTTTTTAGGACAAAACTATGCAGTGTTAAATTCTGGTGCCATTTTAATTAAAACAAATCCTTTAGGGATTATTCAATGGCAAAAATTAATTGACAGGAATATTGTTGGCGGCAATGGCATAATTTGTTATTCAATCGTGCAGTCAAAGGATAGTGGATATACAGTGTCAGGTTATACATTAGACTCTGCTGTATTATTTAAAACTTATCCTAATGGTGAATTGCAATGGCTTAAAAAATATTCCCGGCCGAATCAAAAAATGAGTTTCTATGACCATAAAATTTCATATGACGGTGGTATAATTGCATGTGGAGATTTATATCCTCCATTTCAAGGTGTCATACTCAAAACAGATTCTGTTGGCAATTTGATGTGGGATAGTTTAAGTAATATTCATCATAAAGTCATCCAGGCCAATGATAGTAGTTATTATTTTGGGGGGGCAAATGAAATATTAAAAACAAACCTGATAGGGGAAAAAATATGGTCCGTAAAATTAAGTTCGATAGGACCTTTCATGGTAGAAAGTTCTTCCGGATTTTTGTATACAGGTGGCTATCCGGGAGTTGATACAATGATCTTGCATAAACTGGATTCTTCAGGTAATTTAATTTGGAAGAAAAAATATTATCCCGGAGGACACTGTCAATGTCTTTGCTTATCTAAAGATGGAAAAAAAATATTATTAGCCGGATATATTGACACATTAGTGCAGGGTAATATTGTTGTGACAAAAGTAGATTTGGAAGGAAATTTAATTTATAATAAACAAATCTTTTCTGCCTTTGGTTATAATTTATCTTTTCTTCCCTATTCTGTGAAAGCAACTTCCGACAATGGATTCGTTTTAACAGGATTCACAAACTTTCCGCGATTTACAAGTTACCGTGATAATATTCTGGCAGTTAAAACAGATTCATTATGTAATGCGCCTATAATTGTTAATGTCGATAATAATAACCAATTAACACCCGAAGAATTTGTTTTATATCAAAACTATCCGAATCCTTTCAATCCGGTCACAACTATTACATATTCAATTCCAATTTCCGGAATTGTAAAGATAAAGATTTATGACATAACCGGCAGAGAGATAAGACTTCTTGTTAATGAAGCAAAAGATGCCGGGGCATATGAGATACAATTTGACGGAAGCAATTTAGCGAGCGGCATATATTTTTATAAGCTTGAAGCCGGAAGTTTTATTTCTACAAAGAGAATGATTCTGATAAAATAATAATTGAGATTAAACTATTTTCTGCATAACTTTATCTTAGAGGTTAAATCATTAAAATTTTATTATGAAATGTTTCAACTGTTTTTTAAAAGTAGTTATCTACTTTTTAGTCATACAATTATCTTCACCGGGTTTATTATACCCGCAGTCTCAGACGCCTGTTTATCTTACCTTTACAACTCATAACGAAGACGCCGAACCGTACAATAATTTTATATACTACAGAACCCGAAGAAATTTCGTTGTACAGCTGGCTGATTCCATACAGGCAAAGGGAGCAAAGTGGAATTTTCAGTCTGACTGGAGATTCCTGCAGGCGGTAAAGAATTTTGATACGGGAAGTGTTACTTCGAATACTAACGGGAAGAACCTGATCAAATGGCTTATCGAAGATAAGGGAATTGACTGTGACCCGCATTCACATGAAAGCAACGGTTATAATTATGCGGACGTTGCTTACCTTCATTCTCAGCTTGGAATTACTCCCAGTAAAGTTGTCGGAGGTTTTCTGTATGACACGGTTGTTAACGGAAACAACTGGGAGAATCTTGAAGACGGTATGTACGGAAGAATTTATACTTCGTATTTCTGGCAGCCTGATATTCTCTGGGGCGGCGGTACTCAGGGACACGTTAACGACCCTCAGAACTTCGGAGTCTGGAAACCTCAGAGCATGGAAAATTACTACATTCATGACAGTACAAAACATCTGACTTTGATCGGTAACGGCTGTAATAATAAAATTTACGACACTACATTGGTTACAACTGTAGTACAGCGGATAAGGAATGTTGTCAATGCAGTCACTTACAATGCATTCCCGGATTCAGGTGTTTACACTGCGACTGTTCATACACAGATCGGACAGCTGAATGCTTCCCAGATCAATAAGGTTTGTCAGTTCATTGACTCAGTGAAGTCATTTGTAAATGAAGGAAAGGTCATCTGGAAAAATCTTGATGAGATTTACGATATATGGAATACTGCTTACGGGAAAAAACCTTTCCGTACTACCTGCGCGCAGTTACCTGCTGTGTACAGTCATTTCAACATCAGGGTTATCCCGGAAGGATTTTATAATGAATCCGGAAATCATCTGAATCAAAATGATACTGTAAGAGCTTGTTTGAGAAATACTGCTGCGCCGTTCGAGATCATTGATTCAGCTGAAGCTGTAATTGATTCGATATCATTTAACGGTAATTTTGTTTTTTTCAGGTCTGCTTCCGGAATATATTATCTTGATGTAAAGCACAGAAACAGCATTGAGACATACAGCAAAGCAGGGGGAGAAGCTTTCACAGCCGGCTCGGCAATGAATTATGATTTTACATCGTCGCAATCACAGGCATACGGAAATAATCTTAAATTAAAGGGAAGCAGGTATTGCATTTACAGCGGTGATTGTTACAGTGACGGGATCATAGATCTGAGTGATCTTATAATGACCAGCAATGACGCATCCTCATTCATTAACGGATATGTGCTAACAGACATTGACGGTGATAACAATGTCAGCTTAAGCGACCTTGTAATTGCTTATAATAATTCAGTGAATTTTGCCGGTATCATTCTTCCATGATTAGATAAAACCGGAATAATTTTAGCTTCCTCTGTAAGTCGAATATCCGTAAGGACTCAGCAGAAGAGGAATATGATAATGCTCTTCGCTGTCTATATTAAAGATAATTTCGACATACGGATAAAAACTTTTGATGTCTTTTTCTTTAAAATATAATTCAGTTTCAAACTTCATTTTGTAAATCCCGGGCTCAAGTATTTCACCGGTCTTTAACATATCCGATATCCTTCCGTTTTCATCTGTCATTCCTTCTCCTGTAAGCTTCCAGCCGTCATCATTTTTTAAAAAAAGCTGTATGCTGATTCCCGAAGCAGGTCTTCCGGAAGAAGTATCGAGAACATGTGTTGTGATCCGGCTCATAATAATTTTTCCAGTCTTAATTTTGTGATTTTATTCTGCTCTTCCATTGCAATTCTGATCTCTGTTTCGGGATCGTTTTTAATTCTTTCTTTAATCAATGAAAGCATCTCTTCAGCTGATTTTCCAGTTGCACAGACTATGAAGATATATCCGAATTTCTTTTCATAATCTTCATTGTATTTTGCGAGTTCAAATAGTATCTCAGCAGAAGCTTCCTTTACAGAGGACTGTTCATTCTCCGCCAGGTCCTGTGTCGCGGAAAATTTTCTTTTTAAAGATTCCATGTCTCCAATCTTCGGATGATGTCTGAAAGCTTCAAGCCAGTCACATTCATCCAGTGAGTACCATATTCTTTGTGAACGTTCTGTCATTTCTTCTCTTGTACTGAATTGTCCGGCGCTTACCATTTTCCCGATCCACTTTTCCGAACCGCAGCATTTCGAGAACAGATCTTTCCGATCCTCTGTTTTTATATCATTAAATTTATCTAAGCTCATAACAATTTCTTTGTACAGGATAATTAAAAATCAGATGAAACAAATCAGAAAAATCAAATCAATCAAATCAGCGAAATCAACGAAATCAATTTAATCAGTGATCCTAAATCAGTGAAATCAGCGTAATCAATTTAATCAGCGATCAGCGATCCCGAACAATCTCAGTCTGCTCACTCCTCCGTCCGGAAAAATATTCAGCCTGACATGAGTAACACTCACGTTCTTTTTTATTTCCTTTTCAAATGTATTTTCAAGATCTCCTTTCAGCTTTGTCTTTGGCAAAATTTCTTTCCAGACAATTTCAGGTCCGGCCAGTGAGTCATCAGCAGCTTCAGGTTCACTGCATCCTTCTATAGAGCAGCTGTCGGGAAAATTTCCTTTAAAATAATTTGTATCAACAATGATTTTTTTTTTTAATTTTATGTGTGTCCATTCGTTTGGATCATTCACTGAAAATAAATTCTGTGAACCCGGATTCAAAGGCGACTTTGGGAGTATCTCTGTCCATTCAATTTTATCAGATAAATATTTTTCCGTATCTGCCTCTTCATTAATATTACAGGCTTCGACTGATGAATAAGGCGGATGATTTCCGAGGAAATGATTTGTATCGATGTCCAGACCTTTGACTATCCCGGGTACGCCGAGTTTTATGATACACCAGTCAAATCCCTGAATCCGCTTTCTTCGTGATTCCCAACCATCCATCCATTTCCCGTTTTCAGTAAATTTATCCGCAATGAAAATGCCTCTTCCTTCCCTGAGTAAGTTTTCCTTCGCTGCAAAGAATTCATCTGTAGCGATGAGCGCTTTACCTCCGTTCTTTTCTGAAGCAAGATCTATAAGACCTGCAAAGGCTGATGCTGTATTGTTATGCTCCATAATTAATATTTTTAAAACTTGTGTCTATTATATTATATTTCAAAAATATTTCTTGGTGACTTCGTGTCTTGGTGGTTAAATATTATTTCTCCTTCAGGTTTTGAAAGTATCTTCCCGTTCTCAAAGATCTTTTTTCCCCTCAGGTAAGTTGCGTTTACTACACCGCATAGTTCTCTTCCGGAGTAAGGCGTGATCTTATGTCTGTGAAATAATTCGCTTTCATCCACAATGAATTTTTTCACAGGATCAAAAAATACCAGATCAGCATCAAAGCCTTTTTCTATTTTTCCTTTTTTATTTTCCAGTCCAATGAAAGCCGCGGTATTTGCGCTCATAAGCTTCGATACATTTTCCAGTGTGAATCCCCGTTCCTTCGCGGCAGTCCAGACTATTGAAAGTCCGAGCTGAAGGCTTGAAAGTCCTCCCCACGCTTTTTCAAAACTTCCTTCATCAAAACATTTTAATCCGGGATCACAGGGAGAGTGATCACTTACTATGAAATCAATTACACCTTCTCTTACTGCATCCCATAACTTTTCCCTGTTAACGGTATCTCTGATCGGCGGAGTACATTTAAACCGTGTATCTTTGTCTGCTATTTCTTCCGAAGAAAAATACAGGTAATGCGGGCATGTCTCGACAGTCAGTTTCAATCCTTCCTGCTTTGCGCTCCGGATCATTTCAATTGCATCAGAAGATGAAAGATGAACAATGTGAATGTGATAGTCATATTCCCGGCAAAGCTTTATAAGTAATTCGATGGCTTTATTTTCCCATTCTTTGGGACGTGTATCAACAAATGATTTAAATGAACACTCATCATACTGAGCCCGCTTCATTCCATTTTCTGAATCCGGAACATCCTCTAACTCAGCGTGAACAAGCAAAGGCAGGTCTGTCATACTTTTCAAAACATCCAGAGCTTTTCTAAGATCATACTCGCTCACATCCGGAAAGTCATCAATGCCGGAATGGATCATAAACGCTTTGAATCCAAGAACTCCATTTTGAATTAACCCTTCGAGTTCATTGCTGTTTCCCGGGATAACGCCTGCATAAAATCCGCAGTCAACATAAAGTTTGTTTATTGCAGCTTCAGTTTTTTTCTTTAACGCGTTTACATTGGTAGTCACCGGTGTGCTGTTAAGAGGCATGTCAGTCAGCATCGTTATTCCGCCGGCTGCTGCTGATTTAGTAGCAGTTTCAAAGCCTTCCCATTCTGTTCTGCCCGGCTCATTTATGTGAACATGAGTATCTGTCAAAGCCGGCATTATTACAAGTTCACCAAAATCCTCCGTATCAATACCTGAATCCGCAGTATAATCAAGAACTTCCCTGATCAGACCATTTTCAATTATTACAACTGCAGCCTTCAATCCATCAGGAGTCAAAACGTTTTTACTCTTTAAAGCATGATTCATATAATATCCGGCGCTTTAATTTTTTTGCATCCAGAAACTTCCACCGCTTCTCATTTTATCGGGTTTTAGCCAGTCATCCGAATTTCTTTTACCCGAGTTAAATTTCTCCAGATAAATCAAATAGGAAGAGTAAAGAGGTGTATAGCTGTTACTGTTGGCAAGAATTGACGCTAATATATATTGTTCATTATAGAATGTTCCTCTTTCATAATAAACTGATTTGCTGTAATCAAATGGAAGATAAATGTCGTGAATTTGAACAATGACACCTTTTTGAAGAAGCGGCAACAGTTTAATGAAAATATAATTAGTGTCTGAATCCATTACGGTAATATGTGTTGTATCAATGAATAAAATATCATTCTCCTTTAATTCCCTTATTAAGCTAAGCTCTGAAGGATCTATATCCTGAATTTTTTTCTGTATAAGTTCGATCTTATTCTCTTCTTTAAGTTTAAGCAAATGAGCTTTAGGAAACGGCTCAATTGCTGTAATGGAAGTTTTTAAATTTATAAATTCAGTAAATAATGCCGATAAGCATGTGGAATATCCGGCGCCAACTTCTATTATTTTTTGGGGTTTATAATTTTCTATCATTGACGCATATGCAGCAAGATCCAGAACAGGAAACATAGGGTTTTCCTGCAGCCAGTCAGGGATGATCTTCTCATTAAGAATTTTATTCAGATTCTTTTCAATGAAAGAAAAATCATGTTTAAGATTCATGTCCAGTAATTTTTCGGACTGGGATAGGTCTTTAAGATCTGTATTTCTCAAATCCGGAACGGGCTCATAAAAATCAACAGGAAGAAGGCTGAACATGTAATTCTTCTGAAATTCTTTTAAATTTGGTATCCTGTCCGGATTGTCATAATAAAAATCATCAAGATCAACTTTGATTTTTCGTGAAAGCGGCGTTCCCAGAAATTTATTTTTTATTTTCTCTAACATAAAATTTTTTGTAATGACAAAATATGAAATATATTTATAAATTAATATATAGACCTAACCTTGCGACCTAAACTTGCTTTAAATACACATTCGTCAAAATGTTATATATTTGATTTTAAAATTCAATTTATATACAGCATTGTTTGGACCACTCACTGATGACACGGATTTTCACAGATACATTTCCTGTATTTATATTTTTAATAATTTTGTTTCGCACTTGTAAACCTCTAAAGATTATTTTCTGAGAAAAACTGTACAATCTGTGAGAAAATTTGATTAATTTATGATTACACATCATTCTGTCTGAGAAATAAATTATAATATTAAAATTCTTATGCTTCTGTTATATTAAAAATAAAAATTTTATGTCCGCTATCATTACTCACAATAACTACGGTAAGTCCGGTGTCCGTCTGTTAAAAATTAAAAGAGATACACCTGTTCACGAAATAAAGGAAATGACCGTTAACATTCAGCTTGAAGGAGATTTCGAAACCGTTCATACTGAAGGAGATAACAGAAAAGTTCTGCCTACTGATACAATGAAGAATACTGTCTATGCTCTCGCCAAAGAAAATCCCGTACGCTCATCTGAAGAGTTCGGTGTTTATCTGGCAAAGTATTTTATAGACAATAACAAACAGGTATCGGGAGTCTCAATTGAAATTGAAGAAAAGCTCTGGCAGAGAATCATGACGAAAGATCCCGGCTCTAAGAAATTAATTCCGCATGATCATTCTTTCGTTAGTTCCGGTGAAGAAAGAAATACTGCTAAAATCAGGGTTACCGGAAAAGGTGTTTCAGTTGAATCAGGAATTACCGGACTGCTTGTATTAAAGACTACTGAATCCGGATTTGAGAATTACATTAAAGATAAATATACAACACTAAAGGAAACAAGCGACAGGGTCTTTTCAACAAGCATAACAGCTGTATGGAGTTATGCGAATCAGGAAGTGAATTATCTGAAAGTGTGTGCTGAAATCAGACAGATAATATTAGAGACATTTGCCGCTCATCACAGTCTGTCCGTTCAGCAGACTCTCTTTGAAACCGGCAGGAATGTAATTGAGAAGTTAACTGAAGTAAAAGAAATTTCACTGTCAATGCCGAACAAACATTATCTCCTGTTTAATCTGGAACAATTCGGGATGAAAAATAATAATGAAATTTTTATTCCGACCGATGAACCGTTCGGGCTTATTGAAGCTACAATTACCCGCAGCAAATAAATTTTTGTAATGATTTCTGATTTCAAAATCTGCAAACAAAAGAATAATGCCTCCCGGAAACGAGAGGCATTTTATTATTTATCTGAAATCAGTTAAGCTTTATTTCATCAAGCAGTATTGCAGTATCGTATATGCTGTCGCCGACATCTCCGCAGATTAAAATTAACACTATTGTTTGTCCTCGGTACGCCGTCACGTCAAAAGTTGATGATTGCCAGTTGGTCATATATACACCTCCGACATCAAAAACAATATTCGGAGAAACACTTATCAGATCACCGGGATCGGTTTTTGTTGCATTGAACTGCGCTGCCATCTGATCTATGGTTCTTGAATATAAAGTAATTTCGGTGCCGTCCTGCTTACGCAGTATTATCCTGAAATAATCCTGAAACTGTGAGCCGATATATTCCAGAAATTCTTCCGACAGGAAATTCCATTTCAATGTCAGCTGTGACTGGTTGTCTGCAACTGTGAAGCATTGTGAAATGGATCCGCTTTCTTCTGTGAATCCGAGACCTGTTGATATTATTCCCATGAATGTTCCCTGAGTTGCATTAAGATAACCGAGACGGTTAATGACTCTTCCGTCACCGATCTTAGTCCATCCTTCAATGTTTCCTGCTTCGAAATCATTATTTATCAGTGACAAAGAGAATTTAAGATCATTGCTGCTTCCCGCACTCTTCTGAAACTGAGCGTTCGGAGACTGAGGGTCAGAAGCGACAAAATATGCCTGACCGCTTGTCATGCCTGTAACAGCCATTCTTTTGGTAATTGAATCAGCTATCACTTTGGCAAAAGCTCCGTTTACAACTTTATCATAGCCGAAATAGGTTTTTACGCCTTTCCCGATGAATGCATTTGCCAGATCAGGATTCTTAGTACTTTCACAGGAATTATTTAATATTACTGAATTCGGAAAATTATTCGCCAATGAAGATATAAATCCGCTCCTGATAGCCCAGACATCCGCGATTACATTTACTCCGCCTAATGAACTTATCTTTATGTTTTTAAAAATTGAAATTCGCTTCGCCTGTAATAGTCCGCGGTATGTATCTATATATATCTGAGCAAGAGTATCTACTTTTTCACCTGTCAGAATGGCTTTACCTCCGCTTCCGTGTGTAGCGAAAATTATATAGCCATAATCAGTCATGTTAAATAATGAGCTGACAGTTGCCTCCTGATTTACAAGTGAAGTAACATTATAATCTCTGCATGGAGATGTTTCAAGCCTGTTAATAATTATGGGACGTTCATTATTTACCCAGACCGCCTCATATGGTGAATAGATCAGCACATTTCTGTTACCGATTGTATTTGGATCCAGCAGCAAATTATCAGGCTCGCTTTTGAAATTTCCGTAAGAATTTTCACCAATGGTTTGCCTGTCTGCAGGAATTTTAGTGACCCTGTTTTCTCTCAGAGTATCACTTTCAATGCCTCCTCTGGTTTCTTTTCCATCTACTGAAAATATCATACCGCCGCCAAGACCGTTTGTGTATTCAATTATGAGACTGGTACTTCCGTCCTTTTCGACAGAAGCAACTCCCGGCTGTGTTTCGAGCCATGTCTTCAGCTGGTTTGCTGCATTCTCAATGTTATTTGGATTTCCGGCAAGCAATACCTCGAGCTGGACTGCTGCATTCTTTTGTGTAGTCATGACCAATGAGACCTCGCCGGAGTTAATTTGTCCGTAAACTGATAGTGCGCTGACAGCTGTATTCTGTGAAGCTGTAGTTCCGTTTGTATTTACATTACCTTTTGCTCTCAGTCTTAAAGATCCGACTGCTGTTTCAGTAATAATAAATTTACCGCTGTAAATATTGTCTTTAGAGATATCATCTCCGTTGTCAACGTCACCGTTGTCAAGTAAATTACCTATCACCGAAATTTCATTATCACTTCCATCAACTTTAACTAATGTAGCCAGTGAGTCCGTAAAGAAAATTCCGTTAGCTGCGGTAAGTTTCACGAGTATGGTGTCGCTTAAGTTCACAACCAAAACATCAGGTGTGACGCTTAAACTGCCTATGCCTACTGTAACAGGTGGATTTGGATCGACCGGATCTGTGGGATTTTCGCTGCATCCGGAGTATTGGAGAATTATCACTCCGGTAATTAAGAATGAAATGAAATAAAGAAATCGTTTGACAGAAAAAGCAGTAAATAAACCGGATAATATTTTTTTATCAATGGTTTTCATTACAATCTCCTTTTAATTTAAATTAAAAAACTTTTCTTTGAATATAACTGCAATTTTAAACGCCTGATAGTACCATAGGGTCTGAATTATATTCTCTATAACTTAATGATTTTTTAATAATTATACAGTAGTCATATACATCCATTTCCCTCACAGATAGCACAGATATATCACTGAGTCCTTTTAAATCATCCATTAAATCCATCTTAAAGCTTATTTATGCTGACCAAATAAATTTGTATTAATTCTATTAAAAATTAGTGAAAATATTTTTAAATCGTGGTCATTCGTGAAATTCGTTGCAGGTTTTTGTTTGTTTCGGACGAATGTGCGTACGGAAGGTATTCACAATTCTGTTATGAATATTTTTATCCGACGGCTTAAGTTATATTTGTATTTTCAATCTTATCTGTAATTCAAATACAACAGTTGAGTTTATTTAATTAATATATCAATTCACATGATCCTATCAGGAGATGCCGGAGGCACAAAAACTGAACTCGCATTATTTAAAGAAGATAACAGTAAGTTAGAAAAAGTTATTTCTCAACGGTTTCTTAATAAAGATTTTCAGGGACTTGAAGACATCATTAAAATTTTCTTAAAAGACAAAGATCATAAGATAAATTCCGCCTGCATAGGTATTGCCGGAACTGTAATAGAGGGTATAGGGAAATCAACAAATCTGCCATGGGTATTAGATGAAAATGTACTTTCAGAAAAATTAAATATCAAAAACTTTAAACTGGCTAATGATCTTGAGATCATTGCCAGAGCAGTTCCTGTGCTTGACAGCAATGATCTAATTACAATCTATAATGGAGACAATGTAAAGAAAGATGGCAATAAGGCTGTGATAGCTCCGGGTACAGGACTTGGCCAGGCTGCTTTGATCTGTTCGGACGGAAAGTATAATGTTGTAGCGACTGAAGGAGGACATACGGATTTTGCAGCATCGACTGAACTGGAATTTGAGCTGTTTAAATATTCTCAAAAAAAGTACGGACATGTCAGCTATGAAAGAATTGCAAGCGGTCTGGGAATAGTAAATATTTTTAATTTTTTAAAAGACATGAAATATTCAGAAACGGGAGATGAACTTCTGGAGAGATTAAGAAACGAAGATGAAGCAGAGGTAATTTCAAATGAAGCGCTGAATAAAAGAAGTAAGATTTGTGAAAAGACATTAGATGTATTTGCATCCGTACTCGGTGCGCAAACCGGAAACATGGTATTGAATTATAAAGCAACAGGCGGAGTTTATCTCGGTGGGAACATTCCTTTAATGAACATTCATAAACTTACTGACGGGACTTTTATAAACTCATACCTGAATAAAGGAAGATTAAGCTATCTGACACAGATGACACCTGTATATGTGATCAAAGATAAATCAATCGGGTTATCAGGTGCTGCGTTAATCGCTGCGAATCCCAAAGGTTGAAAGAATTTATTAACGAAATCAAATTGTGTAAATTTGTATACAATAAAAAATAAAATATATAAATTTCCCCCTCACTTAGTTTCATCTAAGTCAGGAGGGGATTTATTTTTATCAATCCCAAATAAGAAATAATGAAAAAAGTAATTTTTACCTCAAAGATGATCATAGCTGCATTATTTGTTTTCACATTTATTGCAGGCTCTGCAAATGCTTCCAGCCAAACCAACAGCATTAACGATAAACAGCCTAAGTATTCCCTTATTAAAGTATTCGTAAAAAATGATCAGGACATGAAGAACATCAATCGTGAAGGCCTGGTCTTTGATCATGCTGAAAATCACAGTGAATACATTGAGACATGGCTTTCGGAAAGCGAAATAGATTTGCTCAGAAAGTCAGGAGTCGGATATGAAACAGTAATAGCGGACTTCGAAAAATATTTTAACGAACAGCATAAGATGACACCTCTGGAAATGGATGAAGCGATCAGGAAGTCCATGGAAGACAACAATGTCAGCCATTCAATTTACGGCACAATGGGTGGATTTCTTACATTTAACGAAGTAGTGAATAAACTCGATTCAATGAGGATGGAATATCCGAATTTAATTTCGGAAAAGTTCTCCATCGGAAGCACGCTTGAAAACAGGGAGATGTGGACGGTAAGAGTTTCAAACAATCCGAATGTGACTACCGGCAGACCCGAAGTATGGTTTCATTCAATGATCCATGCAAGAGAGCCGATGAGCATGGAACAAAATATTTATTTCATTTACTGGCTTCTGGAAAACTACAACACTGATCCTGTCGCGACATATATAATGAATAACCGCGAGCTTTACTTCACACCGGTTTTTAATCCGGACGGATATGAATACAACAGGTCTACCAATCCGACAGGAGGAGGTATGTGGAGAAAGAACAGAAGAGTAAATACCGGAGGCAGCTTTGGAGTCGATCTCAACAGAAATTACGGAACATATGCTTTGTGGAATTCAACCAATAACGGTTCTTCAACGAGTCCAACAAGCGACACTTACAGAGGCACATCGCCTTTCTCAGAACCTGAGACTCAAAATGCGATGAACTTTGTGATCTCAAGAAATTTCAAAGGAATATTAAGTTATCACACTTACGGAAATTATCTGATCAGACCATGGGGATATGTTGATGCGCCGAGTCCCGGTGAAAGTATTTTTCAGAGTTTTTCACAGGACATGGTTTTAAATAATCATTTTACTTTAGGAAGATCAAATCAAACAGTTGGTTACGGCGTGAGAGGTGTTACGGATGACTGGTATTACAGTGATTCGGCGCACGGCAGCGCAATCGCAATGACTCCTGAAGTAGGGACTTCCACAGACGGTTTCTGGCCGCTACAGACAAGGATCGTGCTTCTTGCGGCAAGCACACTTTCACAGAATATTTATTTTGCACTGTCCTGCGGGTCTTATACTGAACCGACGAAATCAAATTTAGATAAAGAAGCATACAATCCGGGTGATCAGGGCAATCTGAAAGTTTATTTTAAAAATAAAGGTTTGATGAATGCGCAGAATGTTAAAATAGAACTGATATCTCAAAACCCTTCGCTATCTGTTCAGACGGGTCCGTTTTCATATTCTAATGTTGCATCTTTTGCTTCTGACAGTCTGACATTTAACTTTACCGTATCCGGTACTACTCCGGTTAATTCCGCTTTGAAGGCAACGCTGATATTTAAACAGGAAAATACAAATACTGTCTTCAGTCAGGATGTTTACATTCCGGTAGGAGGCGGTAGTGTTATATTGCTGGACAGCGCTGAAAACGGATTAACAAAATGGACTGCAGTCGGCGGCTGGGGAATTTCAACAACACAATCTTATTCACCTACACGTTCATTTGCCGATAGTCCGACCGGAAATTATTCAAACACAACTACCCGGACATTAACATTGATAACTCCTTTGAATGTGACTGCAATTCCGGTATTGAAACTGAGCTACTGGTATAAACATACCATTGATACTCTCGACAACGCGTATATTGATGTTTCAAATGATAACGGCGTGACATGGAATTCAGCAAAATTTTATTCCAAAACTGTAAGCGCGTGGACCCGTGAAGTACTTGACATTTCATCACTGGCAAACGGTTCTCCTACTTTGAAGATCAGATTTTCAATGATCAGCAACGGCTCTGTAGCAGCTGACGGGATATATATTGATGACATAAAATTAACAGGATATAGTGTAACTCCGACTTCGATCGTAAACAATAATGTGATCCCTTCAGAGTTTTCTCTTCTACAGAATTATCCTAATCCGTTTAACCCGGTAACCGTCATTCGATATTCGTTAAACGAAAATCGTTTCACTACACTGAAAATATTTAATGTACTGGGAAGAGAAGTCGCATCATTAGTAAATGAGAATCAGAACGCAGGTAGCTATTCAGTTAATTTTAACGGTGCTAATTTATCCAGCGGTATGTATTTTTACAAGCTTGAAAGCGGTGAGTTTGTTGAGACGAAGAAGATGCTGCTGATAAAGTAATTGACAGTTGATAATTGATAATTGAAAAGCCGGCAGAAGAAATTCTTCCGGCTTTTTTTATAAAGTTTGTCATTCCGCAGGCTGAGTCTGTCTCAAGACTTAAATATTTACCACTGAGACACAGAGGACACTGAGTTTCACAGAGAAATTTTAATTATTTTAATTTTAGTTTTTTAATTTTAAATAATTTTAAATATTTTAGTACTTAATAATCAACCTGCTAAAACTCTGTGCAACTCTGTGTCCTCTGAGTGTCTGTGGTAAAGGGTTTTGAAACACACTGAAGCTCCCGGCAGCGGTTGAGTAAAGATCCGAACAGTTTTTTAAAACACTTTGGATAAAAGCGTGAATGTATTTCCGCCCAGGTTGCTTGTAATATTTAAAACCGTAGGAACAAATTTTGAAGCTGTAACCATACCGGTCCCTAATCTGGTCAATACGTTTTCCACGTCTAAGGTTGTCCCGATTGAACCGGGATTGACGCCAAGACTTGTAGCTTTGTTGATAAGATTAATTCCTCCTCCCGGGAAATTTTTACTTAGGTTTGCAAAATCTTCCGGAGACAGTTTGTTTCTTGACAGCATAAGCATTGCTCCGAGACCCGCTTCGGCTTGTGAATTTGTAATTCCCATTGCTGAGGCGACCTGATCCGTAATTGAGGGAGTTTTCACACTACTGCTACCGGCAGAGCATCCTGAGATTAAAATCATTATGAAGATTATCACAGTTACTGAGTTTAAAAATTTTAGTGTTTTCATTTTTTGAAGTTAGGTTGAATATTTTAAAGTTATGATTACTAAATGAGTGTTAAGCATTCAGGACTTTGATGCTTTCTTTCGGTAAAATATTTTACCGTAGACCGCCATTAAAATTAATCCGAGTATTAAGAATGTGAAAATTTCAGGAGCATAGATCTTGGCTTTGCCATTGATTGACGCCAGAACAAATGCCGGCGCAGGTAATCTCAGTATGACTGAATAGGACAATATCGGACCGTATTTCTTTTCCGGTAATTCCATGAAATGGGAAATTGAAAGTGAAATTATTAAGAACAATGAGATCAGTAAGATTTCGGTTATGTCATTATTGATCACCACCGGAACAGCAATGATTAACAGACATATCATAAGCACGACGGAAGCGATCTTTGAAATTAAATCCAATGCTTTTCCAATCGAAGGAGCCAGTGCAGGAAGATACCTTTTGATCAGAAATCCGGCCAGCAGCGGGAGTATGAACATTAAAAATAATTTCAATGTCACATCGTCAATGCCGAGATCAATGTTAATATTCAGTATCTGACTTATTGTAAAAAGGTTTATAGGAAGCATAATGAGCGAAAGGAATATTGCTGTTATCATCCAGGCGATACACATATTGAAATCTCCTCCGAGCTTTGTAACATTCTTTAACATTCCCGGTGACGCCGGTGTCAATGAGATCACAATTACTGCGATCCAGACAGTTTGATGTCCCGGATCAACAATAAAACACAGCAAAGCCAGAGCCGGTATTAAAATGAACATCACTAAAAAATACCGGATCAGCATTGAAGGATCACTGAACAGCTTTTTAAGATTTGGCCTGCCTGCCTCTATGCTCAGAACTATCATTGATGTAGGGATAGCTACAATGACACTTATTCCTAAAATTGTTAACAGCGTTTGTTCCATAAGGAGAATTTAGATTAATCCCAAATTATTCAATATGAATTTTAAAAACAATTTTAATAATTGATAATTGATAATTGATAATTGATAATTGATAATTGATAGTTGATAATTGATAATTGATAGTTGATAATTGATAATTGATAGTTGACGACTCACAATTCACGATTCACTATACACTATTCATTGTTCATTGTTCATTATTCATTATTCATTATTCATTATTCATTATTCATTATTCATTGTTCATTGTTCATTGTTCATTGTTCATTGTTCATTGTTCATTGTTCATTGTTCATTGTTCATTGTTCATTGTTCATTATTCACGATTACCGATGTAAATTGATAATGAAACTGTAATAATCTATTTTGCATAAAATTCATAAAATGTCAGTAACAGGAAAATTATTTTTAATACTTTTATTAATATCTTCATGTGTAGTATTACAGTCCTGCGATAAAAAAGAAGAGCCTCAGACTTTCATTCCGCCGGATCAGCAGACAGTAGACAAGGAAAAAGAACAGAAAGAACGTGAAGAATTTGAACGTCTGAAGAGACTGCGTGACGGCATTCCTGATTCCGTTTCGATCAATGATTCCGCTTCAGTTGCAGGCGATTCCTCCAAAGCAGCGGATCAGAAAACAGAGAAGAAAAATTTTGTACAGAAGGAAAAAGAGCTGAACAAAAGATTAGACAATCCGAAGAACGCCATTACTGATTACCTTGAGCTCTTAAAGCGAGGCACGAGTGAAGGCGGCAACTTTGAGCTTAACATGAAGAAGGCAAGCCAGCAGTGGACAAGCAGTAATGTGGACAGATTCAAATCAAGTTATAAGAATACAAAAAAAATAGTCATCCTTGAAGAGCCGAAGATCATTTCACAAAACGGAAATGAAGCAACCGTAGAAGTGAAAATTCTAAAGACAGACAATGTAAACAATACCGATCAGAATCTCGAAATGACTGTAAAATATAATCTTGTAGCTGACAGTAAGGGTAAATGGAAAATAAAAGATAACACTGTAGTAAAAAAATAAAATAAATTTAATGAGTATATTAGTTAACAAAAAAACAAAAGTAGTTGTACAGGGAATCACAGGTTCAGAGGGTTCATTTCATGCCGGTCAGATGATCGAGTACGGAACGAATGTTGTTGCAGGCGTCACTCCGGGAAAAGGCGGAGGTAAATTCCAGGATAAGGTTCCTGTTTTTAATTCTGTGAAAGATGCCGTGAAGGCAACAGGCGCAAATGCTTCGGTAATATTTGTCCCGGCTTCATTCGCTGCTGATGCGATAATGGAAGCAGCAGACGCGGGCATTAATGTCATAGTCTGCATTACGGAAGGCATACCTACAAAGAACATGATCAGCGTTTACGAATATGTTAAAAATAAAAACACTGATAAACATTCAGTCTGTTTCATCGGACCTAACTGTCCGGGGATCATTACACCGGGCGAATGCAAGATCGGAATCATGCCGGGATTCATTCATAAGAAAGGAAAGGTTGGCGTGATCTCAAGAAGCGGAACTCTTACTTACGAAGCAGTGTGGCAGCTCACAAATCTCGGGATTGGCCAGTCAACCTGTATAGGCATCGGCGGAGATCCTGTAATAGGAACAAGATTTATTGATGCGGTAAAATTATTTAATGATGATAAGAATACGGAAGCGATTGTAATGATCGGTGAGATCGGGGGAAATGCGGAAGAAGAAGCTGCTTACTACATTAAGAAGAATGTGAAGAAACCGGTAATTGGTTTTATTGCAGGCAGGACTGCTCCTCCCGGAAGAAGGATGGGACATGCCGGAGCAATAATTTCAGGAGGCAAAGGAACAGCTGATGAAAAAATCAAAGTAATGAAGGAATGCGGTATAATGATTTCCGATTCTCCGGCAGATATAGGAAGAACTGTTCAGAAAGCTCTCGAAAAAATGAAATCGAAAAATTCTAAGAAACCTTCTTTAAAAAAATTAAAGAAGAAAATAGAAAAAGCCGTATCAAAGATAAAGAGCTCTAAGGTAAAAGTAAAATCTGATAAGAATTTGAAGAGCAGGAAATCAGTAAAGAAAAAAAATAAAAATAAAATATGAGATTGTCTGGAAGTATTTTTTTACACTAAGTCACTAATAACACGTAGAGCACTAAGAATAAAGTTTTAAAGAATCTTTTTTCTTAGTGTCCTTCATGCTTAATGGTAAAATGAAAAACTTTTGGACACAAATTAGATGTAAAACTACAAAATAAAGTAAATCATTTTTGACAACAATAAGAATAAATAACGCTAAGTTTTATGCATATCACGGAGTTCTTGATTATGAGAAGCAGTACGGGAATGAATTTGAAGTTGACATAGAAATGAAATGCGACATCACTTCACTGGGAGATTCCGATGATCTGAAGAAGACTGTTGACTATTTATCAGTTTATAAATTTACGGAAAAGATCTTCAATGAAAGAAAGTACAATCTCATCGAGACCGTCAATCAGAACATATGCAAAGGAATCCTCGAAAATTTTCCCATGGTATGTTCCGTAAGAGTGAAGATCCGAAAGCCGAATGCTCCGCTGGGCATAATTGATTCGGTAGAGGTTGAGAATAAATTAAAGAGAGACTAAGATGCGGACTGCTTATCTCGGGCTTGGTTCAAATAAAGGTGAAAGAATCTCGTATATTGAAAAAGCAGTATCTGAGATCAGCAAAATAGAAAATACCCGGATCATCAAGAGTTCATCGGTTTATGAGACTGAACCCTGGGGAGTAGAAGATCAGGAAGATTATCTGAACAGCGCGATTGAAATAGAAACAGACCTTGAACCGGGAAATTTACTCAAAGAGCTGAAGAACATTGAAATGAAAATAGGCAGAACCGGTAATAAGAAATGGTCCGAAAGAGAGATTGATATTGATCTGCTGTTTTACGGAGATGAGATCATTGAGAATGAATTCATGAATGTACCGCACTCTCAGATCGAGAACAGAAAGTTTGTACTGATCCCGATGAATGAGATCGCGGGTGAATACATGCATCCGGTTTTGAAAAAAACTATTTCAGATTTACTCAAAGAGTCTAAAGATAACTTGAGTGTTATTGAATTTAAATATATCAAGTCGGGTAAATAACATAACTTGGAAGATAAGAAAATAAAATACATAGCGATCGAAGGTGTGATAGGAGTCGGGAAAACCACTCTTGCTCGGAAACTATCAGACCGGCTGAATGCAAAGCTGATTCTGGAAAATTTCAAAGACAATCCTTTCCTTGAAAAGTTTTATCACGATCCCGTCAGCTACGCATTTCATACACAGATGTATTTTCTCATGAGCAGATACAAGCAGCTTCAGGAGATCAAGCAGATAGACCTCTTCCATGAATTTTATGTGGCTGATTATATTTTTGAAAAGGACAAGATCTTTGCATATCTGAATCTTCAGGATGATGAATTAAAGCTCTATGAAAAAATCGTTTCACTTATTGAACGGACCATTGTCGTTCCGGACCTGATAATTTATCTTCAGTCAAATGTAGAGAGACTGATGCAGAACATTAAGCACAGGGACAGGGACATAGAGAAGGAGATGAAAGAAGATTACATAAAGGATCTCAACGAAGGATATAATTATTTTTTCTTCCGGTACAAAGCGACGAAGGTAATGATAGTAAATTCCGCCGAGATAGATTTTGTAAACAATGAAGCAGATTTTGAAAATTTAATAACCGAGATACTGAAACCCGATCATTCGGCGATCGAGTATTACAACCCGGTAGCAGCGAAAGCAAAATAAATTCTGATCATGACCAGACTAATATTAATATTACTTGCACTATTCATTCTGCTTACAATCGTAAGAAATAGAATCCGGAGATATAAAGTTAATTCTTCAACACCTTATAAATCTGATCAAAACCCGAAGATAAACAAAGATAAAAGGAAGGACGATGACGATGACATTGTTGACGCCAAGTTTGAAGAAATAAAATAATCCCGGGTATGCTAAAATATATTTTTAAGATTTTCGGAAGATCAGATGCTCCGGTTGATGTTTCAAAAATTAATCCGAAGGAAGTTAAGAATATTCTGATTGTCCGCCAGCATAACCAGCTTGGAGATATGCTTTGTTCCGTTCCTCTTTTCGCCGCCATCAGGAAAAGATTTCCAAAGGCTCACATTACGCTTGTTGCGTCACCGATCAATTACGAAATACTTTTCAGCGACATTAATCCTTACATTGACAAAGTCATTACATACCGCAAGGCACCGTTTAAAAATCTGATTGAGTTTTATAAAGAGCTGAAGAATCATGATTATCAGATAGGGATTGTTCCTTCTACTGTTTCAATATCAAGAACATCACATTTCATAAACTATTTTTCCGGAGCTAAGATCAGGGTAGGTGTAAAAAGCATTGACGATAAGATAAATTCTGTTGAATATCTGCTGAATGTGAAATCGGATTTTAGCTGGGATACGCAAAAGCTTCACCAGACTGAAAGGAATCTTGATGTCGGGAGGCAGATAAACTGTGATCTTTCCGAAGATGAGAAAAAGAATGTTATGATTCACTTAGGTCAGGAGGAAATAAAATTTGCCGGTGATTTCATGAACAAACATTTTCCGGATAAGAGTAAATTGATCATTTCATTTCATCCCGGCGCAGGGAAAGTCCCGAACAGGTGGGATAAAGAGAATTTCATTGAGCTAATAAAATTGCTTAATAATAAATTCAACTGCTATTTTTTGATCACTTCGGGACTGATAGATAAGGAGATCACAGACGAAGTAAGCAGTAAGTTAGCTGAACATAAAATAAATTGTGTAATTCTCGAGAATACTCCGATAAGAAAAGTCGGCGCGGTGATAAAGGAAACAGATCTTTACATCACTAATGATACCGGGACACTGCATGTTGCCGGAGGTGTAGATGCAAATGTCATTTCGTTGTTTGGTCCGACACATGGTTATGAATGGGCTCCTGCAGGTGAGAATAAAATTTTCATTCAGTCTCCTACCGATAACATAAATGACATTTCAGTAAGCGAAGTATTCAATACAGCATGCCGCCTGATTGAAAAGAATTTAAATGTAAAAGAAGCATTGCACGACTTTCATCAATAAATAAAATTAAATAAATTCCGCTTGAATAATGTTCTGGCAGCAATAGACATAGGCACAAATTCTTTTCATCTTGTCATCGCGAAAATTGACAGCAGGAAAAGATTTACAGTATTGACGCGTGACAAAGAAGTAGTGCGGCTCGGCAGCAGCTCAAATGACATGAAATATATCTCGCCCGAAGCTATTGAAAGAGGCGTAGAGACTTTAAAGAGATTTAAGATGGTATGTGATTCTTACAATGCGGAGATAATTGCTGTTGCAACAAGCGCTACGCGTGAAGCCCTTAATAAACAGGATTTTCTTCAGAGAGTTATCAATGAAACAGGAATTGAAATCAATATAGTCTCGGGATATGAAGAAGCAAGATTGATCTATCTCGGAGTGCTGCAGTCTCTTGATATTTACAAGAAGAAAATTCTTCTGATAGACATAGGCGGAGGAAGCACCGAGTTTTTAATTGGTGAAAAAGGAGAAGTAAAGATCGCGAGCAGCCTGAAGCTCGGAGCGGTCCGGCTTACAAATAAGTTCTCCCTTAATGAGAAGATCAGCAAGAGTGATCTGAAAAACTCCAAGATCTTTGTGAAAGGCGCGATCAATCAGATAGTGCGAACACTGGAGGAATTGATTATGATCGTGTAGTAGGAGCACCCGGAACTATCAACAACATTGGCTCAATAATCAGCGCGGAAAATCTGCCTGCAGCGGATTAGGAAATCAGCATTAACGGCTTCATCATAAAGAAAAAACCTTTCCATGCAGCTCTGGAAAAAATTTATAACGCTGAAACTTTGGCTGAAAGATTAAGCATTCCCGGTCTTGATCCTAAGCGCGCTGATATAATTACAGCAGGTGCAGTGATTCTCGAACAGATATTTTCCGATCTTAAAATAGAAAAGATGACGCTTTCCTCTTTTGCTTTAAGGGAAGGTATCATTATGAATTACATACAGCAGAGAAGCGGGGAGTTTGATTTCGGACACCTGACGGATGTCAGATATAACAGCGATAGACATGGCGGTGAAAGAACAAGTTATGACAAAGAACATTCCGATCAGGTATTGAAGCTTGCGAATAAGATCTTTGATTTCATTAAGCTGAAGTTTGATTTCAGTGATGACGAAAGGGAGTATCTCGAGGCGGCTGCCATTCTGCACGATATCGGATATTATATTTCTCATACTGATCATCACAAACATTCATATTATCTTATAAGAAATGCTGACATGCTCGGATTTAATGATAAGGAAATTGAGATCATTGCTAATGTAGCGCGGTATCACAGGAAGTCTCATCCGAAATTAAAGCACGAAGGATATCATAAACTCGATCAGCAGAGCAAAGAGCTTGTAAATAAGCTGGGAGGAATTTTGCGAATAGCTGATGCTCTCGACAGAAGTCATAAGTCGGTGGTGAATGATCTGGATATAAGTATCAAAGATAAAGTCATGGAGATAAAGCTGAAGTCATGCAATGCCGAGCCGTCACTGGAGATGTGGGGAGCTAATATACGGAAAGGATTATTTGAGCAGAGTTTCGGGTATGATGTGAAGATAAAATATGACCGCTGATTCTGCGGATTTCGCTGATGGCACTGATTCAATTGAATTTTTTTTACCACTAAGGCACGCCCCCCCCCCCTAAGATCACAAAGATTTTTATTTTAAATTAAAAACTATAATCTCAAGATGAAGGAAAAATTTATTTTACAAAAACTTTACAAACTTTAAGAACTTTACAAACTTTACTTTTTAGGATTTCTTATCTTCTTATAATTTATCTTTCTCTTTTCATTAAATGCTGAAATACCTTCACTAACTTCAGGCGACACATTATGAATGGACAGCCAGTCGCGTGCATGACCGATAGTCGTATGCCATGAAAGATCTCTCCAGAAGTTGAGCTGCTGCTTGGCGTATCTCAGACATTCCGGAAGCTTATTGAATAATTTCTCAGCCATTACATTCACAGCGTCGTCAAGAAGTTCGTAAGGAACGACCTGATTGACGAGTCCCCACTCGAGCGCTTTCTGAACGGGAATATCTTCACATAAAAATAATATCTCTCTCGCTCTTCTGTCACCTACTATAAGGGGAAGAAACTGAGTAGCTCCCGCTGCAGCAACACTTCCTCTCGCTGCTCCAACTTGTTTTATTATAATATGGTCAGCAGCTATGGCAAGATCGCAGCTCATATTAAGTTCATTGCCGCCGCCGACTACCATTCCGTTGAGACGGGCGATAGTTGGTTTACCGACATTGCGCATTACTTCGTGGAGCTGTATGAATTCATACATCCATTTATAATAATCATTCGGATTCTTTAGAAAGTACTTTTGCTGTTCGTCAAGATCAGCGCCGGTTGAGAATGCACGCTTCCCCTTTCCGGTCAGGAATTATCACGGCGATATTATCATCCCATGATGAATCTTTAAATGCTAGTGTAAGCTCGTTTATGGTTTCTAAGTCGAGACAGTTCAGTTTGCTTTCGCGGTTGATGGTGATGACAGCTTTATAATCTTCCTTTTTGTATATAATGCTTTTGAATTTATAATTCTTCGGAAGATAGGATTTGAATTTGTCGGACAAGATAATTTATATTTAATTTATAAATGAGTTTATTTAAGAAGCAGCATTCGTTTTGTCTGAGAAAAATCACCTGTTGATAATTTATAATAATATACTCCGCTTGCAAGATCATTACCATCGAATTCCACTTCATACGTTCCTGTATTTTGTTTTTCATTAACTAAAGTTGAAACTATTTTCCCAAGTGCATCATAGACTTTCAAAGTTGTAAAACGATTTTCGATTAACGAATAACGAATAACGGTCATCGGGTTGAACGGGTTTGGATAGTTTTGATAGAGATTAAAGTTATCGGGAATTTCGGAAGAGATATTGCTTATACCTACACCCTGTGAATATTTTAATAAGCCATATAGAGCTTTGTTAGTATGAACCGGATCATAATGATTTCCGGCAATGTATACACTGTAATTTTTATCAACTGCCACAAACGCACCTTCGTCAAGTTCGACATCGTTATAGATGTTAAAACTTCTGTTCCATAACATAACACCATCTGTATTATATTTAATAGTTATAAAAGGCTGAACGTTGACAAAATATCCTTCAAAACCAGTGGTATAGATATTACCAAAATCGTCAACATTAACTCCTACTCCTTTTGCATATGAAAACTCTATGTCTTTTTTATACTTTGATAACCACTGCAATTCGCCATTTGAATTATACTTAATAGTGCAGCAATAATCGGTATAAGTAGTAGCAATGTAGATATTATCATTATGCAGTTTGAAAAAAATTTTGTTAAAGTACCAACTATCATTTTTACCAATACTGTCTGTAGATTTATTCCACAATTCGTTGCCGTCATTATCATACTTAACAAGTGATGTATAAAATCCTAATCCGTTGAAGCTTTGTCCAAGAACATAAACATTTCCAAAATTATCAGGAGTCATATCTGTAGGTTCATCTCTTAAGTCAGAATTATTAAAAATAGAAACCCATTGCTGATCGCCATTTTGATTATATTTAACAGTACAAAAGTCTCTCGAATTTGAAAATTCAGTTGTAAATCCACTTACATAAACATTTTGATTATTATCAAAGGTAATTTTTCTAGATCGCTTACTTTTACTTAAATTTCCCTCATATTTTTAAATCCATAATAGATTTCCGGAAGAGTCGTATTTCAATGTGCTCCAAAAATATTGAGATAATCCGGAATAATAAGTATAACCAGTTACATAAATGTTATCATCATTATCCAAAGCAATATCAGAAGCTTCATCCCTGCCTCCGGGACCACTGTGATATTTTTTTACCCAAAGAATTTCTCCCAATGCATTATATTTTATCGTACAGTAATTTTCATCATTGTCTGTGCAAATTCCTGTTACATAAACATTTTCATTTTTATCCACCACTAAGGCAGTACCGTCTGCATAGCTTTGACTGTTTCCCTCATAACTGTTTGACCATAGCAATTCACCATTTGAACTATACTTAACCGTTCCGATCGCTGTTCTCGAGTTGCTTGCATTTAATGATACATTGCCTGTCAAATAGCAATTCCCCAAAGCATCTATTACAAAATCATTCACAAAATTTTTGCCTCTTCCTGCGCTGTACGTTCTGAACCACTCTACATTCACCTGTGAAATACTATCATTGAATAAAAACGGAAGAAGGAATAATACCCGTATAAATATTTTTTAAACATAATGAATTTGTTTAATTTTATGTGGTATTATGGTTAATGTGAGGGCAGACAAAAGTAAGAGTGTTAACAATTTCTTACAAGTCAATATTGTGTTTTAGAATGAACCCGAAGGGTTCAAACGTTTATAGAAATTATAATAAAAAACATACGACCCCATTCGGGGTCGGACATCAACTGTTCTTGTTTCTATAAACATGCAACCCCTCCGGGGTTGTGAGAAATATCATTTATCCAAAAATTTTTCCTCTTATGAATAATTACTTGACTTAATACAGACTTTTGTATAATTTCATCAAAATCAAATTCAGGTATTTAATAAAATTACATAAGGAGATAATTATGAATGATTTCGAGAGTTTAGATTTTCTTGGTGAAGAAGATGCTAATAACGGCGAAAGAAAGAGTAAAAAGAGTGAAGAGCTGGAAAAGATACTTAAGCTTGAAGAAGAAGCGAAAAAGAGCTTTGACCCGGAAAATTTAGAACAGATAATCAATTTTTATTTTGATAATAATGAATATGAAAAGGCACTTAGCTATGTGAATGTATTTCTTGATATCTATCCATATTCCACCGAAGCATGGCACAAAAAAGCGCTGATCCTCGACAGTCTGGGAAAATTCGATGAAGCAATAGAGTATTTTGACAAAGCAATTCTGCTTGATCCTACCGACACCGAAATTTTCATCAATAAAGGCATTACATTGGATAATCTCGATAAATTCGAGCCGGCTATAGACTGCTTTCAGAAAGCAATTGAAATGGAGCCGGAGAATCTCGATGCCGTGTTTAACATGGGACTGACCTTTGAAAAAATGGAGAAGTTCGTCGAAGCTGCTGAGTGTTTTGAAAATGTTCTGAAGATCGAAAAGGAACACAAAGACGCTTACTATGAACTCGGATATTGTTTTGATTTTCTTGATATGATGAAAGAATCGGTTGCCGCTTATGACAAACATCTGCAATATTCCCCGATGAACTACACAGCCTGGTACAACAGAGGCATTGTCCTCAATAGAATGGGAAGATATCTGAAAGCCATCGAAAGTTATGAGATGTGCCTTGCACTGAGAAGTAATTTTTCTTCCGCATGGTATAACTGCGGTAACGCTTTTGCTGCTATCGGAAGACTCTATAAAGCAATTGAATATTATCAGAAAGCGCTTGATCTCAAGAAGACCGATTCGTTCACGCTTCACAACATGGGAAATGCCTACGAAGAACTCGGTGACTACGATACCGCTATCCGTTACTTTACAGAAGCAATTCAGATAGATCCTCAGAATTATGAGTCATATTACGGAAGAGGCAACTGCTATTTTAATCTCTGCAAATATGAGAAAGCTTTAGAAGACTTTAATTCAGCTCTTATACTTTGTAAAGACTATTCCGAGATCTGGTATCTGAAGGCAGATTCCGAGCATGCGCTTGGGAGACTCGAGGATGCAATAAAGAGTTATGAGATGGTAGTAAAGCTTGAAGCATCAAACTATGATGCATGGTATGATTACGGCTGTGCATTGCTTGACGCGAAACTCTTTGATCATTCATTAAAAGCTTTTGATAAGGTAATTAAATTTCATCCGTACTGGTCTGAACCGTATTATGAAAAAGCAAAGATACATTTTCTGAAAGAAGAGATCGAATCGGGAATAGACATGCTCGAGAAAGCATTTGAGCTCAGTCCTGAGGACAGGTTTGAATATGATTTCAATAAAGACTGGAAGAAGATCCTTAGCTTTCTGATCAAAAGATGATTTGGGATTTGGAATTTCGGATTTGGAATTGTTTGAATAAAAATATTTGATCTCTTATAAATTAAAGTTTTCTAATTGCTAATTGGAGACTTCTGAAACCCCCCCCCCCCCCCCCCCCCCCCCCAACCCCACCAAAAATTCCCCCCCCTTTCTAATTGCTAACTGCCTGCAAGTTTTCCAGCCAGCTCTACAGCCTGTAAACTGCTTTCCGGATTTGCAACACCCAGCCCCGCAATATCGAACGCAGTTCCGTGATCAGGCGAGGTCCTGATGATATTTAATCCGGCTGTAAAATTAACTCCGCTGTCAAACGAGATCATCTTGAAAGGAATTAGTCCCTGATCGTGATACATTGCAATCGTAATATCAAATTTTTTATAGCTCTTATTTGCAAAGAAAGCATCTGAAGCAAAAGGTCCTCTCAGGTTAAATCCGATTGAATTCATTTCTTCTATCACAGGTGTAATAATATTCTGTTCTTCATTTCCGATCAGACCGCCGTCACCTGCGTGAGGATTCAAAGAGAGAATTGCCATCTTAGGATTCTTTACTTTAAAATCTTTTACAAGGGAATTGTTCACCGCAATGATCTTTTTGAATAAAAGCTTTTGGTTCAATCTTTTACTCACATCAGAAACAGGTATGTGTCCGGTAACAGGAGAGACCGAAAATTCTTCAGAATATAATATCATAGCAGTATCGCCTGAAGAAGCCATTTCAGTCAGCATTTCAGTATGTCCGGGATAGTTATATCCGCCGAGATTGAATGACTCTTTTGAGATCGGTAATGTAACCAAGCCGTCAAATTCTTTTCTCAGACAAAGTTCAATAGCAGTCTTAACTGCATCACCTGAAAATTTACCTGCCTTCTTGTCGATCTTTCCGGGTTTTAAATCAAAATTTTTCGGTAAGGGAATTTCAATTATTTTTTCTGACGGGATTGCATTGAGCTTTAACAATTTAGAATAGAAATCAAATACTTTTTTCGAGCCAACTGCTGTGAGCTCAAACCCTTTTATAGTAGATTTATTATTAAAAATTTTCAGGATTATTTCCGGACCGATCCCGTTAGGGTCGCCGGTGGTAACAAGTAAGCGGGGCTTTTTGGCAGTGTTGTTTGACATACTCAGTCTTAATTAATTACTAATTACTAATTACTAATTAATAATTACTAATTATAATTAAACTTTTTTCGAAGTATTGTTCATTGTTCATTATTCATTATTCATTATTCATTATTCATTGTTCATTGTTCATTGTTCATTATTCATTATTCATTATTCATTATTCATTGCTCATTGTTCATTGCTCATCGTCTTTCACTTCCGTGATCTCCGCATCAGCCCAGAGTCCTTCTAGATTATAGAACTTACGGGTATCTTCAAGAAAAATATGAACGACAACATTTACAAAATCCATAAGCACCCAGTTAAGGTTCGTCAAACCTTCATTTCGCCATGCATCTTCCTCGATTTTTTTTGTTTCAACTCTTATAAAATCCGAAATTGCTTTCACCTGTGTATCGGATGAAGCCGAGCATATGACGAAATAATCCGTAACGTTTGTAAGATTATTCAGATCCATTACAACTATACGAGACGCTTTCTTTTGAAGCATCAGATCTGCAATTTTAAAAGCTAATTCTTTTGAATCCATAAATTATTTCTTTTTTTCCTGATAAGGTTTAAGTTCATTAAAGTCTTTTCCGATCACTACTGTCACATCAAGGTAAAGGCTGTTGTTCAACTGTTGAATTATTTTTTTTTCATTTACTCCAAGCACTGCTGCCACCTTCTTTGCTTTAGCCATGTCGCCTGCTCTGTCTATTATCATTGTCCTCTCAACATCCCTGGATTTGTAATTTCCGATCTCTACTACATCAATGTCGTTCTTTCTTAAATACTCAGTAAACTTAGATGCCGCACCGTTCTCGTTCGTCCCGTTCTGTACGTCCAGCTGTATCGTAAGATTCGGCTGGTTTGTAATTGATTTAGCGGTGTCTGTAATTTCTTTAATTTCCTTATCAGACTTAAAAGAATTATTGATGAGCGAGAATCCAAAGTAAGCGACTAAGATCAGGAAAACTATTATTACGCCGTTTAATATGTAATTAAAAAGTTGTTTTTCAATATTTGAAAATAAAAAACCGAAAGCAAACATACTTTCGGTCAAGTATTAAAAACTATTTAACTCAAATTTTATCTCCAGTTGTAATTATTCCCTGAATTGGAATAAAATGGATTGTAATAATTGTTGAAATAATCACTCTCATCTATCTGCCTGTATTCAAAATTGATGAATGAGTTATCTGAAATTTTATAATTCAGCGATGCTCTGGAAAGGAATACTCCCGAAAGATTATTCTGAAGAGCTGTTGATGCTGCTGAACCCAAATTCGATGAAGCAAACGGAGAATACTGTACCTTTACATCAGCGCTGATATTGAACCTGTCCGTAACACGGTAATTCATGGAATTCAGATAAGATGTCAGTGAAACATTACCGTAACTTGAATTTACCATCGAAACATTAAATGAATGGTTCATTGTAAAGTTCTTGGGATTAATAAAGCCGAATATCAGATTGTTTGAACCTTTATTGTATGTGGAAGGACCTTTATCGTCGTAACCTTTGTATTGCGCAAATGATAAATTTGAAGTAAATACTAATGCTAATGTAAATACGATTATTCTTTTCATGTCAGTATAATTAAATTTATGTAAAATTCCCTTTTCTGACAGGAAATGTCAATGATAAACTTAATGCAAATTGTAACAAATTCAAAATCCGTCCAGAATAAAGAAAATCTCGCTACGAATTTCACGAATGATCACGAATTAAAAAATATTATCACTAATTTAAAAACAAAATTAATATTTTTTTTTTGAACAGTATAAGAATAACGTTAAGATGGATTTAAAGGTTGATTTAAGGAGACTAGATATTATTCCAAAAAAATTATCAAAACAGATTTAATTATAATATTATTTTGGACAGGCAATTTACATATCCGGCCCTGTCATCGTTTGACTCCGCGTTTCTGTGCAACTTCCCTGTAAGAGGATTTGAGAATTTCATTAAGAAGCTTCTTATCTATCTTAGTCAGGTCAATATTTGTCCATCCCTGCAATCCCCATTTGTTTGGCACAGGATATACCATGCTTTTATCATTCAAACAAAAAACATACTGATCATTTTCCGAAAGTTTTACACAGGCTCTGTTTTCCTTTTCATTCAAAGTCGCATAAATTTTTTTACTGACCCTGAAAGAAGTTTTCTCAAAGTGCGGCATTTCCTCTGCTTCAGGAAAAGATTTAGCAAGCTTTCTGAAGGATTCATTGTCGATCATTTATTGTGATTTTAGTTGGAAATAGTGAATCGTCTATCGTGAATCGTCAATCGTGAATCGTCTATCGTGAATCGTCTATCGTGAATCGTCAATCGTGAATCGTGAATCGTGAATCGTCAATAGTCAATAATGATGATAACTACAATGATTTCCTTATATCTCATATCTCATATCTTAAATCTCATATCTCATATCTCATATCTCATACCTCAAATCTCATATCTCATATCTCATATCTCATATCTCATATCTCATATCTCATATCTCATATCTCATATCTCATATCTCATATCTCATATCTCATACCTCAAATCTCATATCTCATATATCTCATATCTCATATCTCATATCTCATATCTCAAATCTCATATCTCATATCTCATATCTCATACCTCATACCTCATATCTCATACCCAACACTCACTTTATAAGGATCATCTTCCCTGTATTCTCATAAAGCACATTGATCTGCTCAGTATCCATCGCCTGGAAGTAATAAAAATAAGTACCTGATGCCAGATTTCCGGAATTGAATTCAATGTTGTAGGAGCCGTCTCTTTGAATCCCGTTTACAAGAACCGCCATTTCATTTCCTAATATGTCATATATCGTTATCGTAACGAACGAAGGCTTGCCGAGCTGGTAGCTGATGTTTGTTTTAGGATTAAACGGATTCGGAAAATTCTGATTTAACGAGAAGTTTACAGGAATGACAATATCTCCGCGTACATCTTTAAGTATCCGGTTGTCGGGATCAATGGTAAAGCTCAGCGGTTTACTGTTTGTAATGAATTCAAATGTCTGCGTCTGTGAGTTGTTAAAGACATTAAAAACCGTATCTCCTGCCTGTGTAACGATCTCAATTTCTACGGGCATTGTAAAAAAATGAGGGAAAGTATTTATGTCCTGTTGAATTGTTATAATCGCTTTGTAAAGATTGTTGCCGGCTGCTTCAGTCGTCCAGCTTACATTGTATTTCGGATAGTTCTCTCCGTAGATCCATTGGTTAAAAAAATAATCAAGACTCTGCAAAGAAACCTGTTCAGCAGCATTCTGAAAATCCTCCGTGACTGCGGTTTTATATGCAAGCGCAGTATCCGATGCAAAAGACCTCAGAGTATTAAAAAAAGCGGAGTCACCTAACACACCGCGCAGCATGTGAAGCACGACACATCCTTTTGCATAGGTCCGGTTTGGACTGAATATCTGAGCGATAGAATTTACATCCTGAACGTAAATTGTCCCTACGGCTGTTTTTGCAGTCGCCATAGTCGGTCTCATGAATTCGTTGTAGGCAGTAATTCCACCGACTGCTTCGTGATATATCGCCTGTCCGTAAGTAGCAAAGCCTTCATTGAGCCATATGTTCTCCCAGTTGCGGCAGGTGATCTTATCTCCGAACCATTGATGAGCAAGCTCGTGAGCAATGATATCTGCATTAAACACACCCATAGTTGAAACGGTCTGATTTTCCATTCCCGCAATACGTCCCATTTCAGCATGTCCGTATTTTTCATTTAGAAAAGGATAAGGTCCGTAAACATCAGAAAATAAATCCAGCATAAAATTTGTCTTATCAAGTTCAGCTTTAACGTTGTTAAGATTTTCGGGATAGATATAATTTAATACAGGCATTGAATCAACAGGTGAATATTTGTAATAAAAATTATACTGAGCGTAATTTGAGATCGCAAGCGAGATCACATAATTTGCAATGGGGTAAGAATTGTGCCACTTATAAGTTGCAGTTCCGTCTCCGTTGTTTATCATTCCTTCAAACGACCCGTTAGACACTGCCGTAAGCTGATCTGAACATCTGAGCCAGACATCAGAAGAATCTGCTTTATCTGAAGGTGAGTTCTTACAGGGATACCAGTCTATCGCGCCAACTGGCTCGCTGACAGTCCATATCGAGGGTTCGTTATTATTATGTGATCCGAATTCAAAGCTGCCAAATCCGGTAGCAACAGGCACGCCGTGGTAGAATATCTTTACGGCAACATTCTGACCTGAATTAAAACTGTTGTTTAAAGTAATGAATATTTTGTTCTGAGAGTGATCAAAAGGAAGAAGTTCACTATTTTGTAATATGGAATCTACCGTAAGATTGCTGCTGAGATCATAAAACACATTACTCAGATTGTTTACGCGACTTGTTGAATTGATAGTTACATCACCTGATAAAAAGTTAGGCGAATAGGTAATATAAAGATTTAGTTTATAATACGTGACATTAACATTTGTATCACCTCTGTAGTCGGCAAAATTTTTATCAAAAAATCTTTTATTAAAATCTCTTTCCATTTCATGGATCGGCTTGTCAGTATTTTGTGACAATGAAACGGAAATTGAAATCAGGCAGAGAAAGAAAATTGATACATATTTTAGAAACATGTTTGATATTATTTACTTTTAGGACATTTGTCCTATAGCTTCAATAGATAAATCTGACAGTTACACCTATCTCGTAAACTCAGAGTTGTTGTTTAGTGGTTAAACCTAAAATCCCGTAGGGATATTATATTGGTAACAAATATTCAAACAAAATTCCAATCCCGTAGGGATGGAATATAATCAACTGTTATATAGTCCCTACGGGACTTGTGATGTGTTTCATTTACTGCTACCAATATTTCATCCCTCCGGGATGTTGTTCAAGCTTTAAATTTCAAACAATAAATTTATCCCAAGACTATTTTGATAGGACAAATGTCCTTATTTTACAAGTAACATTTTCCTGGTTGATATAAAATTTCCGGATTGAATTTTATAATAATAAACTCCGCTTGGATATCCGGATGCATCCCATTCCACTGAATGATTTCCCGCAGGTCTCTTTTCATTTACTAAAGTTAAAATTTCATTTCCAAGTATATCATAGACTTTCAAAGTGACAAAGAGATTTTCGATTACCGAATATTGAATTACCGTATTCGGATTAAATGGATTAGGATAATTCTGAAATAAGTTAAATCTTACAGCATTTTCGTTTTCACCGTTTGTACTTTGAATTGCTGCTTCAGGGTAAATCCAGACTCCGCCCGAAGCCGAACCAGAAGTACCGACAGCAATATATAAAACTGCAAAATACTGAAAGCTTAATATTGGAGTTGCGGAATTAGTGAAATTAAAATTCTCAAAACTCTGACCATTATTCAGGGATCTGAATACTCCACCGTTGCCTGAAGTATAAAAAGTATTTAGCCCGCTGACAGTGATACCTCTTTGTGCCTGCGTAAGATTGCTTACTGTAGTCCAGGTAAGTCCTTTGTTTGTTGATTTATCAAAATTAAATGGTGAAGTAGTTGTGATCATATACAGATCACCGTTATGTCGTTGAAATAAATTGTACCCGTTTTTCCCCGGATTCAGATTTTGACTAAAGCTTAATCCGAAATCAGTCGACCTGTAAAATCCAATCCCGGTTCCGGCAGCAGATGACACTCCGGCATAAACTATATTAGTACTGTCCCTGTCAACCAGTACAGGAAGGCAGTTAAAACCGGTCAAAGCAGTCTCCGTAAATGTTTGTCCAAAATCAGTGCTTCTGAAAAATCCGGAAGATGTAGTTATAAAAACATATCCGTTACTTCCGCATTCGACACCCTGCAGATTTTTATTATTAAATACCGATAGAGGAATTACTGAAAAGTTTGCTCCGTTATTAGTTGACTTAAGGAGCCCGTTAGAAAAGTTTGCAACATAAATATTTCCCAAGTCATCAAAACCGAAATCCCACATAGTTGCCCCTGAACCAATGTAAATCGTATCCCAGGTCGTTCCGGCATTTGAAGATTTCCAGATCCTTGAATTTGCACCGGTCAGACCACCGGCATAAATATTTTCCTGATTATCTTTGGCGAGTGACCAGACATTTCTTCCGTTAAGAGTCTGAACCCAGGTTTGTGAAAATGACATCAGGGTATTAAAAAATATGAAAACGAAAATTATAATTAGCTTTTTCATAATCTTAATATTTAAATTTTTATAAATACTTATAAAAAGAACAGATACCGTATGCTGAAAATCAGAGCGGCAGAGCGTTCGCCGATCTGAGTTTCCACGTATTCATTCGAGTGAACAGGGATTTTGTATGACGCTTCAACCATCAGTGATGAAAAGAAGATCGACTGAATCCCAAGATAGCTGTCAAGACGGAATCCTCCCGAGTTTGGAATTTCAGCTCCGAGAAATTTATTTTTATAAAAATAATACGCCTTGTTTTCCAGATAGAGATTTATGTTAACGTCATTATAACTTTTGTATTCAGCCGGCAATGCCAGATATCCGAATGACAGAGCCCAGTCGAAATAATTCCCGAACTTAAAATCGCTCTGAGGGGTATTAATATTGAATCCCATCTCACCCGTCACTGCAAACTTCTTCGACAGATTGGTTACAATCAAATCATTTTTAAAAGTGTAATTATCCGTTGTGTGAAAATCCACGGAAGGTATTGTAATGTCATTCACAAAATTAAAAAACTTAACTTTATGTCCGGGGTGAATTTCATACTCTACCGCTCCGTCTACAATAGGGTTTGCATTAACCGGTATTACGACACCGGTCTGAAATGCAGTCCTTAAGTGATAATTTTTCTTATCTATGTCAGCTATCCTGTACCTTGCGGCAAATTCATAATTTCCAAAAAATTTATATCCCTGATCCAGTGTGTAATAAACATCATTATAAATGGTCAGGTTGCCAAGCAGCCCGTAGTTCAATGCGAAGGAATTGTGATAATAATTAAAGTTGTCATACCCCATCACAATGTTTCTGAATTCAAGCCTGTTCTTGGATAAATTTGCCGCGGGATGAGTGACAATATAAAGCTCCTGAGAATATGAGAGTAACGAAGAGAAAATGAATAATGACGAAAGTATTATCCTGACTGCCATCTTAAATTTTTTAGTAAATTAATCAAGAAAATAGTTTAATGTAATACATTTCGTGAAACGTCAAACGTGAATCGTCAATCGTGAATCGTCAATCGTGAATCGTCAATCGTGAATCGTCAATCGTGAATCGTCAATCGTGAATCGTCAATCGTGAATGGTGAATGTAAATCGACAATCGAGAATCGTCAATTATCAACTATCAATTATCAATTATCAATTATCAATTATCAATCATCAATTATCAATTATCTTTCAGTAATTGATAATTGTATAATAAATTGAACTGTTTCTCAATCTATAAAACTTTAAATTGAAAGTTACTAAAAATCATACTCATCTGAAGCAAAAAATCAAAATAAATAATATTAAAGATAACGCGGAGCCGGTTAATATTCCGGATCCGAGAAAGTTTATCATTATCAAAGGCGCAAGGGTTCACAATCTTAAGAATGTAAGCATTGACATTCCAAAGAATAAGCTGATCGTATTCACAGGCGTAAGCGGTTCAGGCAAGTCTTCGCTTGTCTTCGATACAGTATACGCTGAAGGACAGCGCCGATATGTGGAAAGTCTGTCTTCATATGCCCGGCAGTTTCTCGAAAGGATCAATAAACCTGACGTTGATTTCATGGCAGGTCTTGCCCCGTCGATGGCAATTGAGCAAAAGACAAAAATAAAAAATCCTAGGTCTACAGTCGGAACGACAACAGAGATCTACGACTATCTGAGACTTCTTTTCGCGCGCATCGGGAAGACATATTCTCCTGTAAGCGGCACGCTTGTGAAAAAAGACTCCCCGGAAAGTATTATTGAAGAAATATCAAGGCTTTCCGTTTCTGATAAAATTAAACTCTATGTTTTAATAAACATGCCTGTAAAGGATGAAACTGAATTAAACTTCAGGATCAGCGATCTGAGATCAAAAGGTTTTTACAGAATATTAGTTGATAATTCACTGATAGATCTGAATGACGTTACAGAAGAGGAGGTGAGAAATATCATTAACATCCCTGCCGGAAGCAATGGTGTTTCAGAGCATTTCATTACAGTGTTAATTGACAGAATGTCATTTGATCCGGCTGACAATGAATCAATGACAAGGCTTAATGATTCCATCGAACTTGCTTACAGGGAAAGTGAAGGTTATGTCACAGTCAGAATTCTGAACGGTGATGAGTTTACTGACCATCTCTTCAATAAATATCTTGAACAGGACGGCATCAGATTTGAAGAACCGGAGCCGCGGTTATTTTCTTTTAATAATCCGTTCGGCGCTTGTGAAAAATGCCAGGGGTTCAGCAGGACAATGGACATTGATATTGACCTCGTGATCCCGGACAAAAGGAAATCGATATTCAACGGTGCGATTAGTGTTTTTCAACTCCTAAACATTCTACGAATCTAACAGATCTTATCATTGAAGCTGATGAATATGACTTTGATGTTCATCTGCCTTACAATAAGCTGACAGATAAACAAAAGGAGTTTATTTTTAAAGGAGGGAAGAGATATATCGGGCTGAATAAATTTTTCAAGCGGATTGAAAAAGAAGCAGCCTACAAACTTCATTACCGTGTGCTGCTTAACAGATACAGGGCGTTTACGATCTGCAGTGAATGCGGCGGCTCACGTCTCAGAAAGGAAGCACTGAATATAAAGATCAATGATAAGACTATTTTTGAAATTGTTAAAATGAAGATTGAGGACGCGTATGATTTTTTTCAAAATATAAAATTAAGTGTTTACGAAAGAAAAATTTCCGAAAGAATTCTTGAAGAGATAATATCACGATTGAAATATTTAAATGATGTCGGACTGACATATCTTACTTTGGACAGATTATCAAATACTCTATCCGGAGGCGAGTCGCAGAGAATTAATCTTTCAACTTCACTCGGTTCGTCGCTTGTCGGCTCCATTTATGTACTCGATGAACCCTCGATTGGGCTGCATCCGCGGGATAATTATAAGTTAATAGACATCATGAAATCCCTTCGTGACCTCGGCAACAGCGTATTGGTAGTTGAGCATGACAGCGACATGATGAAAGAAGCTGATGAGATAGTGGACATGGGTCCGTTTGCAGGCGAGAAAGGCGGTGAAATAATTTTTCAGGGAAATTATGAAAGCATTCTGAAAGACTCTAAGTCGCTGACCGGAAAATTTCTCAGTAAGAAAATGAAAATTGATGTTCCGAAAGTACGACGGCAGATCCATAAGAATACTAAGTTCATAAAGATCAAAGGTGCGAGAGAAAATAATTTAAAGGATATAGATGTGAATGTTCCGCTGGGAATGTTTGTGAGCGTTACCGGTGTCAGCGGATCGGGAAGTCGACATTGATCAATAATATTTTATTCGGAGATCTCAAGAGAAAGCTTGAAGGTTCATATAATGAAAAGATCGGCGAGCACGATTCGCTTGAAGGATGGCAAAACATTGATGCCGTAGAAATGATAGATCAGAATCCTATCGGCAAAACTTCAAGAAGCAATCCTGTAACTTACATAAAAGCTTTTGACATAATCAGAGAGACCTTTGCTGAATCTCACGAATCGAAAAGGAAGAATTTTTACTCGGGATATTTTTCGTTTAATGTACCGGGAGGAAGGTGTGAAACCTGTGAAGGAACCGGAGTAATAAAAATTGAAATGCAGTTCATGGCGGATATAATACTTGAATGCGAAACCTGTAAAGGTAAAAGATACAAAAGTGATGTCCTCGAGATAAAGCTAAAAGGTAATGACGGCATTCATAAGAACATCAGTGAAATCCTCGATCTGACAGTGCTTGAGGCAGTTCATTTTTTCAAACCGTATCCGAAGATAGTAAAAAAGCTGAAGGTGCTTGATGATGTCGGTCTTGGATATTTGAGAGTCGGACAGTCTGCTACTACTCTGTCCGGAGGCGAATCACAAAGAGTTAAACTCGCATATCATCTTACATTTCAGGAAGAAGGAAAGCATACTTTATTTGTATTTGATGAGCCTACGACCGGGCTTCACTATTATGACGTTTCAAAGCTGTTGAAATGTTTTGAAGAGCTTATCAAAAAAGGAAATTCTATTTTGGTAATTGAGCATAATCTTGAAGTAATAAAATGCGCTGACTATATAATTGACCTCGGTCCTGAAAGTGGTGATGAAGGAGGATTTATTGTAGTCACGGGAACACCGGAGGAAGTTATAAAAGAAAGTAAATCCTATACCGGGAAATATCTGAAGAATGTTTTAAATAAATAACAATTGTTCTCATTCCCGGGTGTAGAGTCTATACCACAGAGACTCAGAGAACACAGAGTTTCACAGAGATTTATTTTTCTGTAGACCGATAGGCTATTAATTTTATTATGTATTAAAAATATTTAAAAGTTTATTCAATTTGGAAAAGAAATAAATTCAAATTGGTTTAAGATTTCTCTGTGAAACTCCGTGTACTCTGAGTCTCTGTGGTAAATTTTTATTTTCTATGTACTACAAAGACAGATGGACTAATACTTATTACGTTATTAAAAATATTTAAATAAAGTTCTTTTATCTATAAAAGAAGTAAATTCAAATTGGTTTAAGATTTCTCTGTGAAACTCCGTGTACTCTGAGTCTCTGTGGTAAATTATTATTTTAGACAGAGGAACTTATTTGTTAAAATATTTAAATAAAGTTCTTTTATCCAAAAAGAAAATCAAATTGGTTTAATATCCTCTGGAAACTCCGTGACCGAGCTCTGGGAAATTTTATTTTTGAGACAGACACATGCTCCGGAATCCAATAAGCAAAATTAAATTAGTATAATATGAAAATAAAAATATTCCTTAGTTTCCTTTTTCTTCTTAACATTTCAACTAATACTGTCTATTCACAATCACTCAAAGAGCTTTACGAAAATGGCAAGAAAGCATTTTATTCAGATAATTTCGAAGAAGCAAACCACTACTTTCAGCAGGTCCTGTCTCTTCAGACAAATGACTATGAAACCTGCTTTTACAAAGGTCTTGTCTATGAAATTAACTTCGACAACGACAAAGCCATAGCCGAGTTAACAAAGGCAATTAATTTTAAGCCTAAAAAAAGCGAAGCCTATTTTTACAGAGGGAAGATATATGATAAACTTGAAAAATATCCCGAGGCAATTAGTGATTACACAAAGGCTATAAAACATAACATGAAAAATGCAGACCTGTTTTTCAGCAGGGCTTCGTTATATCAGCAGCAAAAGAAATATTCCGAGGCAATAGATGATTATTCAGAAGCAATTGATCTTAACCCAAAAGATGACATTGCTTTATATAACCGCGGACTTTTATATCAGGAGCTGAAGGAAAATGAAAGCGCAATAGAAGATTATGAAGCTGCTATATTAATTGATAAAGCCTGGGAAAGAACTTTGAGGCCTGTTATTTTGCAACTGCAAAAAGGTCAGTGATTTGAAAGCCCTCGCCAGACTCTCCGGCGCTCTTTTTCCGTCCTCGCTGTGTCTCCCGCACTTGACGGAAGGAGATGAATCCTGATTTATAACCGGAGTTCTTAAGTTCCCAATCAGTAGATTCATTACGAGGGAGAATGTTCAATGCTCAATCGCTAAATTATGACTGACTCTAATGAACAACGCCAAAAAAATAATACCATCAGGAAAAGTAACATTTCTCTTCACCGACATCGAGGGAAGTACCAAGCTTTCTCAGAAGTTTCCGGATAAGCTTTCGTCTGCTCTCGAAAAACATCATTCAATTTTGATAAAGGAAATAGAATCCAACAACGGTTTCATCTTTCAATTCGTTGGAGATGCTTTTTTCGGCGCATTTAGGAGTTCAGAAGATGCTGTCAAAGCGGCTGTTGGGATACAGATAAAACTTGCAAACGAGAAATGGGATGAAGTTGTAATAAAAGTAAGGATCGGTATTCATTCGGGAAATGCTGAATGGAACGGAAAAAATTACATGGGCTATATTACTCTTGCACGAGCTGCAAGGGTAATGTCCGCAACTTACGGCGGGCAGATACTCATTTCAAACGATGCTTATGAACTTTATATAAAAGACTCTGAGTCTCAAAGTAAAAGAGAGGTGGAAACAGATTCTTCCGGTCGTCATGACTCTGAAGTAGGTTTCCGGGATTTAGGTGAAAGAAGATTGAAAGATGTCATTCTGCCAATTCGGCTTTATCAGATTGTTAGCGCGGGACTTCGTGAAGACTTTCCGCCGTTAGAAACTCTCGATGCTCGTCCTAATAATCTTCCTGTTCAGCTCACGAGTTTTATCGGACGTGAGCAAGAGATGAAGTGTGTGAAGGAAACACTGAAAATGAGCCGTCTTGTGACACTGACATCAGCCGGAGGATCCGGGAAGACAAGACTTGCGCTTCAGACCGGAGCCGAAGTCATAGATGAATATGAACACGGAGTATGGTTTGTTGATCTGGCAGCTCTCAATGACCCCGCCTTATTGAATTCAACAATAATTGATGCTCTCGGCATTAAGGAAGAATCAAAGAAATCAACGGAAGAGACATTAATTGATTTTCTTAGAGAAAAGGAAATCCTGATACTTCTTGATAACTGCGAGCAGTTGATACATGCCTGTGCCAATCTTACTGAAAGATTACTCTCTTCATGTCCTAAGCTGAAGATAATTGCAACAAGCCGTGAAGCATTGAACTGCGAAGGCGAAAAGACATACAGAATCCCGCCGCTTTCAGTTCCTGATCCAAGTTCAAATAACACTCCCGAACAGTTAATTCAGTATGAATCGGTAAGATTATTCATCGAAAGGGCTCTGGCAGTAAATCCAAATTTCAGGGTAAATAATGAAAACGCTCCGGCTCTGGCGGAAATTTGTTCACGGCTTGACGGAATCCCGCTTGCTATAGAGCTTGCAGCTGCAAGGACAAAGATCTTATCGGTAGTAAAAATATATGAAAGACTTGATGACAGGTTCAGTCTTCTGACCGGAGGTAAACGAACAGCATTACCGAGACAGCAGACATTGAGAGCCCTGATTGACTGGAGCTATGATCTGCTTTCGGAAGAGGAAAAAATATTGTGGAGCAGACTTTCAGTATTTTCAGGAGGATGGACGCTTGAGGCAGCGGAAAAAATTTGTTCAGATGAGATGATAAGCAAAAATTTGATACTTGACCTTCTAAGTCAGTTGACAGAAAAGTCTGTAATAATTTTTGATGGATCAAATGAAAGATACAGGATACTTGAGTCATTAAAACAATACGGCATCGAAAAGCTTTCAGACGGGCAAAAAATATTCTTGCGGCATCTGAATTACTTCTTAGAGTTATCTGAAAAAGCGCAGCCTGAACTAAGGGGTGAAAACGCAAGATTCTGGTTCGATATTATCGATGCTGATCACAGTAACTTTATATCTGCAATTGATTGGTCTTTAAACAATGAGAAAGCAGAAAAAGGAGGAAATGTCGCAGCAGCAATTGGAGAATTCTTGAGTACAACCGGACATTATTCAACCGGAATCAGGCTTGTTGAAAATATTCTGCAAAGCTCCGGCGTATTGGATAAATCTGTAAAATCAAAAGTGCTTTCTTTGATTGGTTCTCTTAAAATGGATCAGGGAGATTATGAACAGGCTAAGAAATATACCGAAGAAAGCCTGGAAATCAGAAAAGAGATTGGCGACAATTATGGAATTGTTGTTTCCGTAGTCAATCTGGGAAGTATATCATTCCATCAGGGAGATTATGAGCGGGCTAAAAAGTATTTTGGTGAAAGTCTGACACTTAACAAAGAACTTGGTGATAAAAGAGTAATAGCTGCTTCTAATGCCAACCTGGGAAATATATCATACTATCAGGGGGATTATGAGCAAGCTAAGTCATGTTACAAAGAATGCCTGGCTATCAGTAAAGAAATTGGCGACAAAAAATTAATTGCTATCTCCTTAAACAGTCTGGGAAGTATAACATATGTTCTGGAAGATCCTGAACAGGCCAGGGAATATTATAAAGATTGCCTGAATATCAGTAAGGAAATTGGTTACGTATCAATGATTACTTCGTCAATGAATAATCTGGGATATCTGGCAAACTATCAGGGAGACTATGAACTGGCCAAGAAATATTATTTTGAAAGCATGGCTATCAGTAAAGAAGTTGGCGACAAAGGAGGAATAGCAACTCAATGAGCTTTCTGGGAAACACATTATGTTCTCTGGGTGATTATGTACAGGCTGAGAAATACTATAAAGAATGCCTTTCTATTTATGAATGCAATTGGAGACAGAAAAGGAATGGCTGATTCCATGAACAGTATTGGAGATGTAATGTACACTCAGGGAGATAATGAGCAGGCTAAGACTTATTTTGAAGAAAGCCTTGCTGTCAGAAAAGAACTTGGTGACAGAAAAGGAATTGCTGATTCTATGAACAATCTCGGAAGATTAGCATCCCATCGAGGAGATTATGAACAGGCCAGGAAATATCATGAAGGAAGCCTGGCATTAAAAAAAGAAATTGATGACAAGCAGGGGGTGGCAAACACGTTGATTTATCTGGCGAGATTACTTGAATTTAATAAAAAGCACTTCGATGCAGCCAGGTTGTTGTATGCGGCAGAGCACAGTGTTAAGTCTATGGGAACAGTATTTGATAATAATGCTGAGAATGAAAAAAATGAATTGACTGAAAGACTGAATGAACTTTTAAGAGATGCAGAGTTTGCAAAATACAGGGAAGAAGGAAAGAAGATGACGCTTGAAGAAGCTTGTCACCTGGCGTTATCAAGATCATGACTG
>JADJTX010000025.1 GCA_016710985.1 Ignavibacteria bacterium | reverse complement strand
TGAGCTTTCAGGCGATCTCGAAACCCTGCTTAATAAAGACCTGCCATCTACTTTGGTTTATGATTATCCTACAATTGAATTGCTTGCACGGTATTTGAACTATGATGGTATTGAAAAGTCTGATAGCAATGAAAATAAAACAAAAGATAAATTGAAGTCAGGTTCAGGTGAAGTAGAAAATGAAGATGTAGCAATTATTGGTATTGGTTTGAGATTTCCGGGAGCAAATAATGCTTCGGAGTTTTGGAATAATTTAATTCAAGGCGAAGATTCAATCCGGCAAATCCCTGAAGACAGATGGAATAAAAATTCTTTAAACAGCTCAACAATTACTTACGGGGGATTTGTAAATGATGTGGATAAATTCGATCCTGCATTTTTCGGAATATCACCGCGTGAAGCTGTACAGATAGATCCGCAGCAAAGATTCACTCTCGAAGTTACATGGGAAGCGCTCGAAGATGCAGGTATAAATCCCGAAACTTTAGCCGGGAAAAATGTCGGAGTTTTCATTGGGATCTGTACTTATGATTACGCAAGATTTACAGCCGGAAGAAAAGATCTGTTTGATGTTTATACCGGCACAGGAACTTCATTAAGCATTGCAGCCAACAGAATTTCTTATGCATATGATTTCAGAGGACCGAGCATTGCAATTGATACTGCGTGTTCATCTTCATTAGTTGCTCTCCATACTGCCTGTCAGAGTCTTAACAGCGGACAGTCAGGTCTGGCTTTAGCCGGCGGAGTGAATTTACTCTTAGCTCCCGACTGGAATGTTGTTTTTACTGAAGCAGATATGTTAGCGACTGACGGCAGATGCAAAACTTTCGATGCTGATGCTGACGGTTATGTGAGAAGTGAAGGATGCGGAATAATTGTTTTAAAAAAATTACCGGATGCACTCAAAGACGGAGACAGAATATATTCAGTTATAAAAGGCTCCGCCTTAAATCAGGACGGAAAGAGCAATGGTCTTACAGCTCCGAACGGACCTTCGCAGGAAGAGGTCATCAAGTCAGCTTTGTTAAATTCAAATGTTAAAGCAAATGAAATAAATTATCTTGAAACTCACGGGACAGGCACACCGCTCGGGGATCCAATTGAAGTAAACGAACTATCAACTGTTCTGACAACAGACAGGTCAGAAGAAAATATATTATACATTGGTTCTGTCAAAACGAACATAGGTCATCTTGAAGCAGCAGCCGGAATAGCCGGTGTGATTAAGACGAGTCTTGCATTGTATAACAAAGAAATCCCCCGGCATTTAAATTATAAAAAATTAAATCCGGAAATAAAGATCGGGAACAAGCCTGTAAAAGTTGCTGATAAAAATATTAATTGGAATGGCAGAAACAGATTAGCGGGCATAAGCTCTTTCGGATTCGGAGGAACGAATGCACACGTAATTCTGGGTGAAGCTCCGGAATTAAAACCAATTACAAATTCCCGTTCCAAACCATTTAACCTGCTGACGCTGAGTGCGAAGAATGAAACAACTTTGAAAGAGCTAGCAGACAGTTACATTGAATTTCTAAGTGAAAATCCTGAAGCAAAACCGGAAGACATTTGTTACACATCAAACACAGGAAGAGCTTCACACAATCACCGGCTTGCAATTGTTTGTTCTACTGCAGAAAATTTAAATAAGCAGATTTTAAATTTTAAAACAGGAAAGCAATCCGCGGGTATTGTCACCGGAGTTGTAAAAATTAATCATCATACAAAAGTCGCATTTTTGTTTCCCGGACAGGGAGCGCAGTTCATCGGAATGGGAAAGGAGCTTTATGACAGTCAACCTTACTTCAGAAGCATCATAAACAAATGTGATGAGATATTAAGAAGTCATCTTGACAAACCGTTACTCGAAGTGCTGTTTTATGAAAAGGATGAAAATTTAAATCCGATAAATGAAACGACTTACACTCAGCCTGTTTTATTTGCCATAGAATATGCTCTTGCAAAGCTATGGATGTCCTGGGGAATCAATCCTGATGTAATGATGGGACACAGTGCGGGTGAATATGTAGCTGCATGCGTTGCAGGCGTGTTCAGTCTTGAAGACGGATTAAAGCTTGTTACGGAAAGAGGAAGGTTAATGCAGACATTGACCGGTGACGGCGAGATGTACACAATTTTTACTGATGAGGAGTCGACAAAGAAAGCGATAAAAGGATTTGAGGATTCAGTTTCCGTAGCTTCCATTAACGGACCTATGAAGACAGTGATCTCAGGAGATAAAATTTCACTGGCAAAGATCATTCCGGAGTTTGATAAGAAACGAATTGAATATAAAAAAATAAATGTATCGATCGCATCTCATTCACCATTGATGAATACAATGATTGCAGAGTTCAGGAAAGTCTGCAATACAGTTAAATATTCTGCGCCGGCAATTCCTGTGGTTTCAAACATCACCGGTGAGATCGTTACAGACAGAATTTCAAATCCGGATTACTGGTGCGAGCATATTTTATCCGCTGTAAGATTTTCTGACGGGATCAAGGCATGTGTAAATTACGGCTGTGAGTTTTCATTGATCTCGGTCCGAAGCCGACTTCAATCAGCATGGGACAGGAAACAATTTCAAAACCGGAAATTCACTGGCTGCCAAGCATTAAATATAATTTTACAATCTGGGAAACAATGCTTCAGAGCCTCGGGATTTTATATGTCAATGGCGTCAATCCTGACTGGAATGAATTTGACAAAGATTTTTCTCATAAAATAATATCTCTGCCTAACTATCCGTTTCAAAAGCAAAGATACTGGATAGAAGATCTGATTAAAGCCAAATCAATATTGACAGACTTTTCTGCAGGTGACAACTCAGATTTGAATCCTTTACCGGGAAAGAAAGTTATCTCTGCATCAAAGAATGAATTTATTTTCAATACGAGCATCAGTGGAAGTAACCCGGATTATCTGAAAGATCATATTGTATTTGACAAATTAGTTCTACCCGGTGCGGTTTATGTTGAAATTGCTCTTAGTGCGTCAGATGAGTTATTAAATCAAACTCCCGCATGCGTGTCAGATATGATTTTTCATCAGGCATTGGTTCTTGAAACTGATGAGTCAAAAAATGTACAATCCATTTTTACCAAAGAGGAAAACAATAAATTTTCTTTCCGGATCTTCAGCCTTGATAAAACAGATGAAAACTCAGACAATCTTAAATGGACATTGCACGCTTCAGGTTTTTTGAGTAATGAAAAAAATGAAAAACGCACCCGCTGTTAAGTTAGCTGAGCTGAAAAAAGATTTCAAAGAAATAATTTCAGCTGATGATTTCTACAAACGGGTTAATCAAATAGGAATAAATTATAAGAAAAATTTCCGGGGAATTAAGGAATTATTCATTAACGGTAATTCAGCACTGGCGGGAATTGAAGCAGGAGAAAAATTATTTACTGATAATTACAACATTCATCCTGCGCTGCTTGATGCTTCATTTCAGACTGCATTAAGCCTGCTGCTCGATGACAATGCTGACTGTGCTTTCATACCTGTTGGAATTGAAAAAATATATTTTTCAAAGAAAGCAGCAGGAAAATTATGGAGTCTCGCTGAAATTAAAAATCCCGATGACAGTAAGTCGAAAGTTATTAAAGCTAACATCACAATATTCTCTCCCGAAGGAGAGTTAATTGCATCTGTCATTAATCTACAGCTAAGAAAAGTCAGCAGGGAAGAATTTATTTCCGCAGCTGATGAGATCAAAGACTGGTTCTATGAAATCGCATGGGAAAGACAGAACTTACCTGAAGCATCAGACTCATTTGTTACCGGTGCATCGGATATCCGAAAATATGCTGATTCAAAGTTATCCGTTGCGAATCTTAAGAATGACCTGACAGATTATAAAAACGGTATTGATGAATTAAATAAATTTTGCATTTCATTTATCGTCAACTCTTTTGTTAAAGCAGGTTTTGTATTTTCAAAAGGCAGATCTTACGAGATAAATACTTTATCTCAAAACTTAAACATAGCAGATAAATATTCAAAGCTATTTTTAAGATTACTGAAAATACTTGAAGAGAACGGAATAATAGTTATCATCGGAAATAAAATTGAAATTATAAAGGATATCGAAAGCGGGTCACAGGATGACAGATTAAAATCACTTTTAAAAAATAATCCGGATCTCGAATCTGAGATCACACTTGTTTCAGCATGCGGTCCGGAATTAAATGAAGTGCTGTCCGGAAAGACTGATGCCTTGGAATTACTTTTTCCAAATGGCGACTTTTCAACCGCAACCAGGCTCTATCAGGATTCACCCGGGTTTGCCGCGATGAATGAATCAGTGAAATTTTCATTGAAAATATAATTGAAAATTTTTCAGGGGATAAAAAATTAAAGATCCTTGAGATCGGAGCAGGTACCGGAAGTACAACGTCATATGTTTTACCACTGCTTCAAGATATAAATGCTGAATATACCTTCAGTGATATTTCAGCAGCATTTTTTAATAAGGCGAAGGAAAAATTCGGAAGTCATAATAACGTTATATACAAAGTATTAGACATTGAAGCAGAACCTGTTAAACAAAATTTTAACGATAAATCATTTGATATAATAATTGCATCAAATGTAATTCACGCGACGAAAGATCTGAAAGAGGCAGTCATAAATATCCGAAAACTGCTAGCTCCGGGCGGTATACTGATTTTAAATGAAGTAACCGAAAAGCAGAACTGGATAGACCTTACGTTTGGTCTTACTGACGGCTGGTGGAGATTTAAAGATAATGCTTTAAGGAAAGATCATCCTTTACTTAAAGATAGAGAGTGGAAACAATTTTTAACGACAACTGGATTTGAAACTGTTGAAGTATTTTCGCCTTACGGCAATGAAGATGAAAGCTCATACACAGGTCAGTCAACAATCATCGCAGTAAACGGAATCAGTGAGCAAGGCAATCAGCTGAATTCAAATGTTAAGAGTCACTTGATTATTTTCACAGAAAAGAAAAGACGAAAACAATTAGAAGAATATTTAAAAAAGGAAAAACAGAGTTATACATTTGTAACCGGGGCAGATTCGTTTAAAAAAATCTCAGACACAGAGTTTACAATAAATCATTCATTAAAAGATAACTTTGGAAAATTATTCAAAGAAATTTCTTCGAAAGTAACTGATGAATTAAAAATCATTTCTTTTCATTCGGGAAAAAAGATCTCTGATAAAATAAGTGATGAAGTTCTGCAGCATAGCGGATGCATTCTGATATTGAACATCATTCAGGCAATTTCCAAGGCAAAATTTTTAAAATCACCTCAGCTTTCTATTGTTACTGAAAATGCGCTGGCTATAAATGACCGGGACGACGTAAGCGGACTCATTTCATCTTCACTATGGGGAATGGGAAAGGTAGTCTCACTCGAACACCCGGAGCTTAAATGCAAGTTAATAGATACAGATTCAGAAACCGGTTCAGAATATTTGTTTAAGGAAATTAACAGCTCGACCGGTGAAGATCAGATCGCATTCAGAAATAATGAACGGCTTGCAGCGAGATTAATAAGAAGCAAATCCAGGCAGGATAAGATCATTCCAATCGATGATAAGAGCACATATCTGATCACCGGAGGTCTGGGCGGTCTAGGAATATTAACTGCTAAGTGGCTTGCGGATAAAGGAGCGAGACACCTTGCTTTAATAAGCAGAAGTAACAATACTGATCCTGTAATAGATCATCTCGATGAACTCAGATCAATGAAAGCGGAAGTAAGAACTTATAAAGCCGATGTGACAAACAGAGATGAACTTAAAACTATTATAGAAGATATCAGAAGATCCGGATACCCACTTAAAGGAATAATACATTCAGCAGGAGTTCTGGATGACGGAGTGATACTGAATCAAAGCCCTGAGAAATTCGAAAAAGTAACCGGACCTAAAGTTGAAGGAGCAATGCATCTGCATGAACTTACAAAAAAGGATAGCATAGATTTCTTTGTGATGTATTCATCTATTGCATCGGTACTGGGCTCTGCAGGTCAGGCAAATCATTCTGCCGCAAATGCTTTCCTTGATTCACTGGCACATTACAGAAGGCACCTGGATCTCCCGGCGCTCAGCATTAACTGGGGAGTGTGGTCTGAAATAGGTTCTGCAGCCGCAAAAGGCGCAGACAATCAGGAAAAGATCGCGGGAATAAAAAGCATAAATCCAAAACAGGGAATGAGTGCGTTAGAGAAAGCAATGATGACTGATACGGCACAGATCGGTGTTATGATAATGGACTGGTACAAATATTCCGGATCTAACTGACAACAATTCGTAAGAGGACTAATTACAGATATACAGAAACTGAAGACTGAAGATCAAATAAATACTAATTATGAATTTGATTTCATTACGGAATTACAAAACTCAACTGAAGAAAAACATACAGATATCTTAATAAATTATTTTAAAGATCTGATATCACGAATAATGGGGATGGAGCCGGAAGATCTTGAAGCAGAAATTCCTTTAAACATGATGGGACTTGATTCGCTGATGGCAATAGAATTAAAAAATAAAGTCAACACTGAACTCGGTGTGGATCTGAATCTTGTAAGATACATGGAAGAAACGAACATCATAAATCTTGCTGAAGAGCTGAAGCTTCAGGTACCGAAAATTTTAAGCAGTTCAAAAACAAAACCTCCTGATAACAGCACACCGGCTGAAATTTCAGGAGAAGAAAAGACACAGAATCTTTTAGACAATCTTGAAAATCTGTCCGAAGAAGAACTTGACAGGCTTCTTAATGAAACTAAATAACCGGAGCAACCAAACTGGATACAGAGAATAAAATATCTAAACTAACTTCACAGGAAAAAAATTGCTTTGCTGAAAAAACAGTTGCTGGAAAAAGCAGAGCAGGAGAATTCTTTCTATCCCCTTTCGTACGGACAGAGAGCATTATTTTTTTTGTATCTGAATTCACCTGAAAGTTCATCTTACAATGTAGCGTTTACAGCGCGTATATTATCTAAAATAGATTTAGATTCATTAAGAAAGGCATTCCAAAAACTCATAAACAGGCATCCGGTTTTAAGAACCACTTTCTTATTCAAAGAAGGAAAGCCGGTTCAGGAAGTTCACGTTTACCGGGAAATTTCCATTGAGGAAATTGATGCAACTGGACTGAGTGAAGAACAATTATATCAACAGGTAAAAGAAGCTTACAGTGTTCCGTTTGATCTTGAAAACGGACCGGTGTTCAGGGTTCACTTATTTAAGATCAGTGAAGAGAATACTATTTTACTGATCAACATGCACCATATACTGAGCGATGGCTGGTCTTTGGGAATAATTTTAAATGAGACAGGTACATTATATCAAGCGGAGTCAGAAGGGAAACACAATTCACTGCCTAAGTTACAGACGACTTACTTTGACTATGTAAAGAAGCATGATGAAATGTTAAGCAGCTCAAAAGGCGAAGAGCTTTGGTCATACTGGAAGGAAGAGCTTTCAGGAAGCAATACAAAACTCGATCTGCCATATGACAGGCAAAGACCTGAATCACCCACAACAGACGGCTCGATGGTGTACATTTCGATTGACCATGAGCTGACTTCTGCACTACGTGCATTTGCAAAATCTGAAGGCGTAACGATTTATAATTTATTATTAACTGCTTACCTTGTACTCCTTCACAAGTACAGTAATCAGAATGACATTCTTATCGGCACTACAACAGCCGGGAGGAATATTCCGGATACAAAAGACATTGCAGGATATTTTGTAAACCCAGTCGTAATCAGAGGAAATTTTTCAGAAGAAACAACCTTCAAAAGTTTTTTGAACCAAACAAGAAAGACTGTGCTCGGCGCATTAGAGCATCAGGATTTTCCTTTTTCTTTGCTCGTTGAAAAGTTAATGCCCGTCAGGGAGCCGGGTTTATCCCCTGTATTTCAGGCAGAGTTTGGCTTATACAAGATTCAGCCGGGAAACGACATACTTAATTTAATGTCAGCAGGAAGTAAGGGAAAGCAAGTCGTGTGGGGAAATTTAAAAGCAGAGTATTATGAGCTCAGACAGCAGGAAGGTCAGTTCGATCTTCTTCTTGAACTGCAGGAAACTGAAGAAAGAATTTCAGGATATTTGAAATACAGTACTGATGTTTTTGAACAGGATACTATTTCTAAAATGTCGGAGAGATATAAAAATTTATTACAAAATATTTTAAAATACCCGGACAGGAAAATTTCTGAACTGAATTTAATATTAAACGAAGAAAAGAATTTAATACTCGGACAATGGAACAACACGGAAGCAAATTATCCGTCACTCTCCACCATCCATGAATTATTTGAAAAACAGGCAACAGCAGTTCCGGGAAATACAGCCGTAGTTTTTGGAAATAAAATTCTGAAATACTCAGATCTTAAAAAGGATTCGGACCTGTTTGCTAACTATTTAAGGAACGAGTATAAAGTTAAGCGAAATGATCTCATATGTGTCCTGATGGATAAATCCGAATACATGATCGTAACACTGCTGGCAATACTGAAAGCAGGCGGAGCTTATGTACCGGTTGATCCGGATTATCCGCAGGAAAGAATTAATTATATACTCGGCAATTGTAAAAGCAAAATCATCATATCGAATTCAGAACACATTGATAAGATCGGAAAAGAATTTAACGGAGTTGTGATCGATTCAGAAATGATTCAGCAGAAATTGAAGGATGAATCTCCGGTTGAAATCAGAAGCATAAACGAACCCGACGATACAGCTTACATAATTTATACTTCCGGGACAACGGGAAATCCGAAAGGCTGCAGGGTCACACACAGTAATGTTGTAAGACTAATGGTGAATGATAAAATGCCGTTCGAATTTAATGAGAAAGATGTCTGGATAATGGCTCATTCCTTTTGTTTCGATTTTTCAGTATGGGAAATGTACGGAGCTTTGCTGTACGGGGGCAAACTTATTGTACCTGTAAAAGATGAAGTCCGTGTAATAACCGATTTTCTTTCACTGATAAAAGAACACAAAGTTACAATTCTTAATCAGACTCCTCTGGCATTTTACAATTTAATTTCAGAGGAACGGAGCTTTAAGGATAGAAATTTAGATTCACATTTACGATATGTAATATTCGGAGGCGATAAGCTGGAGCCGGCTAAATTAAAAGACTGGTGCACTGCATATTCATTGAATAAAATTCAGCTGATAAACATGTACGGAATAACAGAGACCACTGTGCACGTCACATTTTACAGGTTAAAAGAATCCGACATAAGTTCATTAAGATACAGAAGTCCGATCGGAAAACCGATACCTGAGACAACTGTTTATGTTTTTGATAAATATTTTAATTTACTTCCTCCCGGTATCAGAGGTGAGTTTTATGTAGGGGGAACTGGTGTATCAAAAGGTTACCTGTTTAATGATGAATTAACCGCGCAGAGATTTATAAAAAAATCCCGTTAAACCTGAGGAAATAATTTATAAAACCGGGGATGAAGGCTACTGGCTGCCGGACGGCAATCTCGTTTATTCAGGCAGAATTGATAATCAGGTTAAGATCAGAGGTTTCAGGATCGAACTGGGAGAAATTGAAAGCTGCATTTTAAATTTCGGAAATATTAAAGAAGCTATAGTACTTGCGCGTGAAGAGAAGTCAGGTGACAAAAGACTCATTGCTTATATTGTTTTTGATAAAGCTGCTGAATCTTCAAATGATCTGAGGGAATATCTGAAGAATAAGCTTCCCGATTACATGGTACCGTCAGCATTTGTTTTTCTTAAAGAGATGCCGATGACATCCAACGGTAAGGTTAATAAAAAAGCGCTCGCTGAAACAGAGCTAACACGAAACGAGCTCGAAAGTAAATATGTCTCTCCTGAATCTTCACAGGAAATAGTATTGGCTGGCATTTGGCAGGAGATATTGGGAATTGATAAAGTAGGAGTGAATGATAATTTTTTTGAGCTGGGCGGAGATTCAATAATAAGCATACAGATAATTGCCAGGGCAGCACAGGAAGGAATGAAGATCACCCCGAAACAGATGTTTAAATATCAGACAATCGCACAGTTATCATCGGTACTGGATAATGAGTTAACTCATCCTTTAGTAAATCAGGATGCAGTAACCGGTGCCATTAAACTTACACCCGTGCAGCATTGGTTCTTTGAACAGAACCTGCCTGAGCCGGATCACTTTAATCATTCGGTTTTATTAAAGGTACCTAAAGGTCTTAATCCGGATTTTTTAAAGGAAGCTGTAAAAGAGCTGATGAAGCATCACGACGCATTGAGACTAAAATTTATACCGGATGATTCCGGATGGATTCAAAGTAATGAAGGATTCTCTGAACAGGTTCCATTCAGCGTCACAGATCTTTCCGGTGTTAAATCTGATGATTTGAATAAAGCTCTTGAGAAAAATATTTCCGGACTTCAGACAAGCTTAAGTTTATCTGAAGGAAAGCTGATAAATGTAAGATTTTATAAAACTGCTGATGAAGAATATGACAGGCTGTTTATAACAATTCATCATTTGTGTACAGACGGCATTTCATGGAGAATTCTGCTTGAAGATATTTATAATGCTTACCGGCAGATAAACAGCGGTGAAGAGATCAAACTACCTCCGAAGACAAATTCATTTAAAGACTGGAGTGAGAGCTTAATCAAATACAGCAACTCAGAAACAATCTTAAAAGAAAAAGACTTTTGGTTAAAACCTGCTGAAGAAATTTTTCTTCCTTTGCAGCGTGATATACTCGCTGACAATGAACTGAACACAGTTGAGTCAAATGATACCGTAATAATTGAATCAGATGAACTTAAAACTCAGTCACTTTTAAAAGATGTCCCTAAAGCATTCAATACTCAGATCAATGACATTCTTTTAACAGCATTGATCATTGCTTATAACAAACTTACCAATGAGTACAATCTGTTCATAAATCTTGAAGGACACGGCAGAGAGGAGATCTTTGAAGGTGTTGACGTATCACGCACTGCAGGCTGGTTTACATCAATATATCCCGTAGTGCTTAAGCTTTATGATAAAAATAATATCGGTGAAACCATAAAATCAACCAAAGAAATTTTAAGAGAAATCCCGGATAGCGGCATAGGCTTCGGAGTTCTAAAATATCTGAGTAATGACAATGAAACAAAAAATCAAATTAAATCAATACCTTATCCGGAAATCAGTTTTAACTACATGGGTCAGTTTAATGAAAATATCTCTTCTGATTCCGCATGGAAACTCGGAAAGGACTCTATCATTTTGAGCCAGAACAAATCCGGAATAAGACCACATTTAATTGAGATCAACGGAATCATTACCGGCAATAAATTAAAAGTTTATTTTAATTACAGTAAGAACATACACAAGAGGCAAACTATAATTTCTTTTGCAGAGTTTTACCGGGATGCGCTGGAAAACGTTATTCAATATTGTACCAGTGATACTGCAGGCGGATATACTCCGTCCGATTTTTCAACTTCCGGATTAAATCAGCAAGAGCTTGATAATCTGTTAGCAAATTTAAATTAATTTTAATGCAGCAAAATTCTAAGAATAATATTGAGGACATTTATGAATTAACACCGATGCAGCAGGGAATGCTTTATCATACCTTTTACAAAGAAGGATCGGATGTTTACATTGAGCAGTTTTGTTTTGACATAGAAGGTGATCTGAAAAAAGATCTGTTCAGAAAATCCTGGGAAACGGTAACAAGCAGACACGGAGTTTTAAGAACATCTTTTCAGTGGAAAGGTATTTCAAAACCTGTTCAGATAGTAAATAAGGCTGTCGAACTGCCGTGGACTGAGCTCGACTGGAGCGGACTTAACTCAGATCAGTTGAAGAAAGAATTCAATAATTTTCTGGAAAAAGACAGAGCCGCGGTTTTCTCAATGGAAAAAGCTCCCTGATGAGATGTGCAGTCATAAAAACCGGAGAAAAGAGTTTTAAATTTGTCTGGAGTTTTCATCACATCATACTTGACGGATGGAGCTATCCTATAATTCAGAAAGAAGTTTTTACCATTTACGAAGCATTATCAGAAGGCAGGGAAATTAATCTTCCCGTCCCGTTACCATATAAGCAATACATACTCTGGCTGAACGAAAAGAATAAATCAACTTCGGAAAATTTCTGGAAGAAAGAATTTATGGGTTTGAACGCAGCAACCCCGATAGTTGCAAGCGGGAAAATCAATGAATCCGGAAGTGAAGATACTGAAGAACAAACATTAAAGCTGTCTGCCGAACTAACATCCGGTCTTCAGTTATTTGCGAGAAATAATCAGCTGACTTTAAACACAATCATTCAGGGAGTATGGGGAATAATTCTGAGTGAATATACAGGAGAGAAAGATGTACTGTTCGGATCAACTGTATCCGGCCGAACCTCATCAATAAAAGGTGTTGAATCAATGGTTGGTTTATTCATCAACTCACTACCTACGAGAATTAAAGTAAATAAAGAGAATGAAATAATTCCCTGGTTAAAGGAATTACAGGATGCACACATTTTAAGGGACGAATACTTTTACACTTCCCTTGTAGATATTCAGGAGTGGAGCGGTCTGCCGAAAACAACTCAGCTATTCGACAACCTTCTGGTGTTTGAAAATTACCCTGTTGACAGAGCTTCATTGACAGGTTCTTCGGGGATAAAGGTTCTGAATGTTAAAGCGATAGAAAAAACAAGTTTTCCGCTTACAATTTTAGTAGCTCCCGGCGAAGAGTTATCAATTACTTTTTTATATGAGACGGCAAAAATTGAGAAAGAAACCGTTGCACAGATATTATCAAGTTTCAAATCCCTTCTTGAATCAATTTCAAAAAATACTTTCAGTAAAATTTCAGAATTTTCTCTTTTATCCAACGATGAAGAAAATAAGATTATATATGAATGGAATAATACAAAACATGTTTTCCCAGGAGATAAAAGCGTGTCTGAATTATTCGAGGAAGCTGCTAAAAAATACGCAGATAAAACTGCAGTAGAGTTTAAGAATGAAAGTTTAACATACACACAGCTCAACGAAAGAGCAAACCGGTTAGCTCATTATTTGAGAAAACTTGGCGTTGGTCCTGATGTTAAAGTCGGTATCAGCATTGAACGTTCTGCTGAAATGGCAATTGGCATACTGGCTATTCTTAAAGCCGGAGGAGCTTATGTACCGCTGGATCCTTCCAATCCTGCCGGGAGACTAAGCTACATGATCGAGGATTCCGGAATTCCTGTTTTATTGACTCAGAGCAAGCTCAGGGAAAAATTTCAGAATGAAAAAATTAAGACAGTTCTTATTGATTCTGAGGAATCGGAAATTAATAAAGAAAGCAACTCCAATCCGGCATTAAAAGACCATTCATCGAACTTAGCTTATGTAATCTATACATCAGGTTCAACAGGAAAGCCTAAAGGTGTATTAATGAAACAAGAAGCTCTGACGAACTTATTATTCTGGCAATTGAACGGCCAGAAATTTGAGCATGGCTACAGAGTACTTCAGTTCACCACATTGAGCTTTGATGTTTCTTTCCAGGAAATATTCTCAACATGGCTGTCAGGGGGGACATTAGTAATGATGACTGAACTTGACAGGCAGGATTTAGCAGTTATTTTGAATACCATTATTGATAAAAAAATACAGAGATTATTTCTCCCGTTCATAGCGTTGCAGGAACTTGCTGAGTTATTTCCTGCATCGGGTGTCAATTCAGATCTGAAAGAAGTCATTACAGCCGGTGAGCAATTACAGTGTACACCTGCAATAGTTAATCTTTTTAAACAACTGAAAGACTTTACTTTTTCAAATCATTACGGACCGACAGAAGCGCATGTAGTAACAAGTTATACCTTAAGCAATGACCCTGACAGCTGGGTTAAACTTCCACCAATCGGAAAACCGGTATTCAATGTACAGATGCATATTCTTAATTCATATCTCAAACCTGTACCCGTTGGTGTTTCAGGAGATCTTTACATAGGCGGAACATGCCTGGCGAGAGGATATCATAACAACGAAGAACTGACAAAGGAAAAATTCATTGATAATCCTTTTTATGAAAAAGGAAATTGGTTAAGTCAAAAGCTATACAAAACCGGAGATTTAGCAAAGTATATGTCAGACGGTAGCATTGAATATCTTGGGAGATCTGATAGTCAAATTAAACTGCGAGGCTATAGAATTGAGCTTGGAGAAATAGAATCCGTACTTGCAGAATATCCCGGCATGAAAAGCGCTGCAGTGGTAGCAAGGGAATTTTCAAACGGCGATAAAAGATTAATCGCATACTATGTGTCCAGGGATGAGAGTGTTCCTTCATCCTCTGACGTGAAAAACTTCATGAAGATAAAACTTCCTGAATATATGATTCCCTCCGATTACATAAAACTGGATGAAATGCCATTGACAGCAACCGGAAAGATAAACCACCGAGAACTGCCTTCTCCTGATTTTATCCGTATCAATGAAAGTTCAAATTATGAAGAGCCTAAAGATTCACTTGAACTTCAGTTAACAAAAATATGGGAAAAGGTTTTAGGAATATCGCCGATAGGAATAAAAGATAATTTCTTTAATCTCGGCGGAAATTCACTTTTAGCTTTACGCCTATTTGGTTACATAGAAAAATTAACCGGGAAGAGACTGGCTTTGTCAATACTTTTTGATTCGCCGACAATTGAAGAGCTGGCATTGATCCTGAAAAATGAAGGATGGACTCCTCCATGGAAATCTTTAGTTCCGGTCAAATCCGGAGGCTCAAAGCTACCTTTCTTCTGTGTACCTCCAGCGGGTGGAACAGCATTGCATTTTCAGAACTTAGTAGGATACATTTCTGATGATCAGCCGATGTATGTTCTTGAATCAATAGGTCTTGACGGACAGGAACCGCCTCACACAAATCTTGAGGAGATGGCTGCTCATTATATAAAGGAGATCCAGACCCTTCAGCCTGACGGACCATACCTGCTTGGCGGAAGATGTTTCGGAGGCAGAGTTGTTTTTGAAATGGCTCAGCAGTTTGTAAAGCTTGGACAAAAGGTTGCGCTCCTGGCAATATTTGATACATGGCCTCCTTTTTATTGAACCTCCACCTGATCATATACCACAGGAAAGAGATCTTAAGCATTTTTTATCCCGTTCGTTTCATCATTTAATGACAGGTGAGCTCTTCACTGTTGCCAGGAAATATACTGTCAATACTTTCATTAAGACAAAATGGAAAATTAAGAATAAAATAGAATATGCTTTCAGCAACTCAAAGAAAAAATTATACAAAGATCTGATGTTAATTCATTTTAAGGCGCAGGACAAATACATAGCGAAAAAATATCCGGGAAAGATCACTTTGATAGAGTGCGCTACATTTAAATCTGAATACAGGGAAGGCTGGAGGAATCTTGCAGGAGCAGGACTTGAGACTCATACAGTTCCCAACACTACTCACAAAACCATAGTAAAAGAACCTCACATAAAACTCTTTGCTGAAAAAATGAATCTTGTTCTTGAAAATACTCACGAAGAATTGAAGGGGAAGAAAAATATTAACGGGAGATCTCAAAATGTTACAAGTAACAGTGAGAATGTTAATATTCATGCATAAACTTATTTAGATTTACACTGAGAAATGACATTACAGGAAAATGAAGTTCATATTTATCATCATTCAATCGATACTCCTTCCGGCGGAATATCCAATTTTGAAAAACTGCTTTCAGAAGATGAACTAAAGAGAGCAAACAGGTTCAGATTCGAGAAGGACAGAAATCATTTCATCACAGGTAGAGGTTTACTTAGAATTATTCTCAGCAGATACCTTGATGTGTCCCCTGCCGGCATTAACTTTTCCTATCAAGAAAAGGGAAAGCCATATTTAAAAAATAATTCATTAAAATTTAATCTTGCGCACTCCGGAGGTAAAGCGGTTTACGCTTTAACCATGAACAATGAAGTCGGAGTTGATCTTGAAGTAATGAAAGATTTACCAGATGCACTCGATATTGCATCAAGATTTTTTTCTGAAAGCGAAGTACAGGAATTTCAGAGTGTAAGTGAAGAGAATGTTAAGACCGCATTTTATAATTGCTGGACTAGAAAAGAGGCTTTCATAAAAGCAATCGGCGAAGGTCTCTCCCACCCTCTTTCAGATTTTTCAGTTACTTTAAAACCCGGTGATGAGCCAAAATTTTTATGGATGAAGAACAGACCTGATGAGATATATGAATGGAGTTTAATTAATATTGATGCAGATGATAACTTTGTCTCATCCCTCGCAATGAAAGCATCGGACATCAGGATCGTTTATAAGGAATTAAATCAGGAAGTAATTTAACTCTGTATCTGGAAAACTTAATAGAACGCCGGTTCGATCATCTGTATACACGAAAAAAAAAAAAAATGAATGCAGATTATACTGAAAAATAGCGGATTTTTTATTTGCTGAAAAGGGATCACATTACTCATTTTTTTAGTAGACCAATTCGAAATTTTATCAATTACTTTTTTAGAAAAATTCAGTGTTCTAAAAAGTTTTGTCCGTGTAAAGAGTTCGATCATAAATCCATTCTTAAAATATTGTTATTAAAAATTCAAAACTGTAAATTTGCATTACCCAACCTTTTCCGGACAGTTATCGTACTAAATTAAAACTATTTTAAAACTTTAACAGAGGGTTCAAAATGAAATTAAACAGAAATTTATCGGGGCTTCAACTCGGTATTTTCATTCTGCTTATTTGCTGCACAGGAGTTCTCGGATATTTGTTTTATGATTCGTATAGAACAAACATTCAGAACCGTGAGCTGATAGCAGATGCAAAAATCGAGAACAAAGATCTTTCACAGGATCTCGACATTATTAAAGACAAACATGAGAGTCTCAAGAAAGAAGTAGATGATCTTAAGATAAAAGTAAAAAAGGTTAGCTATAAGAAAAAGAGCCCTAAGAAAAAGCGTCTGTATTCAGCGGGAAAAAACAGTAAATATAAAAAATATTATAAAAAAGGTAAGGTCAGCTATAAGAAGCTTTATTATGATCTGAAAAAAAAATGTTCGAATCAAAAAAGTTATAAAGGCGGAAGCTATAAAAAATCCGGGACCAAATACAGTAATAAAAATACAAAAGTAAAAACACCGGTTACAAAATGAATACTTATAAGAGATACAGCTACGGCAATTACAAAAGAAGATAAAGTTTAAACTGAAAAATTTAAAATCCGCAGAACAATCTTTATTCTGCGGATTTTCTTTTTAACTACCACTATTAACTATTAACTATTAACTATTAACTATTAACTATTAACTATTAACTGTTCAGGGTCTTATCACACTCACAAACTTATTTGAGTTATTTACAGTGATAATAATATCAGACAGATCCGTTATTTCATCTCCGTTTACATCCGAATTCACATATCCGTCTATAAAATCAGCAGCATCATTGCTTATCCGGACAATATCCGAAAGATCAATATATCCATCCTGATTTACATCTCCGCTGTACATTGCAAATTTATACGGTGATGAATTAACCTGTTTCAGATTATTCCCGAATGCAAGGTATTGCGACAGAGTAAAATCATACTCACTATTACCTCCCATTGCATAAATGACCGGGAATGCGCTCCAGGTCTCTAAAGAATTTCTGTGTTTTGTCTGAATATAATATGACCCTGAAACTGCATTTGACAAAGAAAAAGAACCTGTAAAAGTTACAGGATCAATAAGTGCCTGCGAAGAGTCGGCAATTGAATAAGGTGAAACAGAATTCCTGAGAAATAATGTTACTGTATCCTGTATTCTCATGTTATCTTCTGACTGATCATAAAATCCCTCGACAATCAGACTCAGATCTAAAATACCTGACATCTGTAGTTTTGCAAGATAAGAATTTATGTTCCCTTTACCTGAAACAGTAATCGAATCAAATACGGCTGATGAAGAAAAATTACCGGAAACAAAAACGTTTCCGGAATTGTCCAGTGATAGATCATCGACCCAGTCCGAGCTTGTGCCGCCTGCTCGCTTGCCCATTAATATATTGCCGTCCGGATCATACTTTAAAATAAGTATATCACTGCTTCCGTTTGATGATGTAATGATGTTGTTTCCCCAGTTCACTGTACTCCTTAAGAATCCGGCAATGTAGACATTATTGTCCTGATCAACTGCAATAGCGCTCACTTTTCCTTTCCGGGCATCACCTGTTATGGTTGGGGTATTAGGAACTTCCCTGACCCAGAGAAAATTTCCTGATTCATCCAGTTTGGTAAGAAAAAAATCATATATCCATTGATTTCCCTGCGCCTGAATATTGCCGAACATAAAATCACCGAATAAATTACCCGCAGCAAATAAGTTACCGGAATTATCACAGGCTATGTCTATACTCGAGAACGTAATATCTTCTACAAACCTTGACCACTGATAATTTCCCGATGAATTATATTTTACAAAATAGACATTATAGAAAAATGAAGATGAAGTTGTATGTCCGCCAAAGTTAATATTTTCATTACTGCAGGAGCCGCCTGCATATATATTTCCTGATTCATCGACATCAATACCGCTTATGCCCCTGACCGGTGACTGTGAAATGGTCAACTGCTCATATCCGTCAAGATCGTATTTTTTAATATATCCCTCTGTTAAATTTAAAATACCGGCGAATAGATTCTTTCCTTTGATCTTAACGACTTCTAGACTGAAATTGCCGGGAAAATCAGCGTTGATATTTTTCTTCCATACAAAGTCACCATTTTGTGATATCTTTATCAAAAAATAATTCACATTCAAACCACTGCCGGTATTTAAAAGAAAATTCTCAGGATCAATTTGAAGAGTATCCATAAAAGAACCCGATATATATATATTCCCGTTTATATCAGTCTGAATGTCATCAATTGTAAGCTTGCCAAAAAAAGTTTTATTGAACAAAAGTAACCCTGACGAACTGAATTTTTTCAGTGATACATCGCCGTAATATACGCTGAATGAAATTTTGTAGTTTTTAATTGATGAAAATATACAGTTACCCTGTACATCAGTCTCACAAACAACTGAAGTTAAATCCGGATTGAATTGAATATCAACTGACTGATGTTTGACCCACTTAAAACTCTGGGCATATGCCGAAAGAAAGAACATGTTAAATAATAATACTACAAAAGTTCTTAGCAGAATTTGATTATTCATAATTTTATCAGTTTAAGTGTTTTGAAATTTGTTTTAATTGGTATTCGAATTATACAAATCTATGAAAATAGAATTAATACTAAAGAACCATAATTCATGAAAACGTAGTATTGAAATTGCGCATACTTGTCTCTCTGAAAATAGTTATTGACAGATAATACTACTTATCTTATTTTATGTTAAAACTTTTTCAAACTAAAAAATAAATTATTAATAATGGAAACGGCAGAAAAGAAAAAAACTTTTGGCGAAATACTCAGAAGCGAGCCATTGGTTCTTGTAGACTTTACAGCTACCTGGTGCGGACCGTGTAAAATGATGAAGCCGATTCTAGATGAACTGAAATCTGAGATTGGAAATAAGGCAATGATCCTCAAGATAGATGTGGATAAAAATCCAAAGGTATCTGCAGCTTACAATATTCAGGGCGTACCTACACTGATCCTCTTCAAAAACGGAAAAATAGTTTGGAGACAATCGGGTGTGGTTCAGGGAATAGTCTTAAAGCAATTGATCGAGCAGAACATGTAATGTTTCGGCTTTTGCTGAAGTTCAAGCCTGAATGAAAGTAAGAACATAAATAAATTCTTAATCCTCTTCAATCCTTAAGAATATTTTAAAAAGGAAGTACTAACCTTACACACAATTTTCATCATGTTCATCTCCGAACTATCTACCAAAATATTTTAAATCCATTCTGCATTTCCTTTCGTTATAGTTACAACTAACAATTCATAATTTATAAATCAGATTAAAAAATGAAAAAATCAATTTTCACATTCTGCGGAGCAATCATTTTAATGATTGCCATTTCATCCTGTAACAAAGATATGGACGTTATTACATCTTCATCATCAACTTCAGAAACAAATCAAATTAATGACCCAAGAGGTTTTGCCGGTTCTGACAATGAAATTTATTTATTAGCAAATGGTACAAGGCTGGACAAGTTTAACTTAAGCAACCTTGACGGCAGTTCACCTTCATCTTCCAATTCAGCGTTCTTTACAGGCTTGCAACCGGGCGAAACAATTCTTGGAATAGACTTTCGTCCGGCTACAGGACAGATGTATGGATTAGGCAGTACCAGCCGTATTTATGTGATTAACCCGATCACAGGCGCTTCAAGAATGATCGGAACAGGTCCTTTTACTCCTGCGCTCTCAGGAACACTTGCAGGATTTGATTTTAATCCTACAGTTGACAGAATCAGGATTGTTACCAATACCGGTCAGAATTTCAGAGTTAATCCTGAAACAGGCGCAACAGTAGCTACGGATGGTTCCATTAATGCTCAGTCAAAAACACAAATTTCTGCCGTAGCTTATACTAATAATTTTGCAGGTTCAACCTCAACAGCTTTATACGACATTGATATTATTTCTAAAACACTTTATAAACAAGATCCTCCGAACATCGGAACACTTGTAAGTGTAGGCCCATTGAATTTAAATATTGAAGGTGAAGGTGGATTTGATATTGGTCCGACCGGTTTGGCATTAGGAATATACAAAGTAAATAATGTACCTACTATGTTTGAAGTTAATTTAAACACCGGTGCTGTTAATGTTGTAGCAACTTTTCCCGGTACTGAGTTCAATGCACTTGCAATATATACATCGTCTGTTGCTTATGCTACAACTTCAACAAATCAATTATTGATTTTTGGTCTTGAAGGTAACAGTACCATAGCTAAAACAATCACCGGCTTATCTTCAGGTGAAACAATTCTTGGTTTGGATATGCGTCCGTTAAATGGTCAATTATATGCATTAGGAAGTAACAGTAATATTTACACGATAAATTCTGCTAACGGGGCTGCAACTCTTGCCTATAATATAAACCCGCCAATACCGGGAACAACTTTTGGTTTTGATTTTAACCCTGTAGTAGACCGAATCAGAATTATTAGTAATACCGGAGCAAACAGAAGGTTTAATCCAAATGACGGGTCTGTGATAGTTGACGGAAGTATTAATCCAGGTTCGCCTGAGGTAACTTCAGCAGCTTACAGTAATAATTTTGCAGGAACAACCTCGACAACACTTTTTGCAATTAATCATATCAACAATAAATTATATCAAGTTATACCGCCTAATGCCGGTACATTAGTAGATATCACAGGTCTTACTTTAAATGTCCCTGCTGTAAATGGTTTTGATTTTGGAGGAAAAAGCAACAATGCCTATGTTGTTCTCCACTCAGATTCCCGGTCAAGTCTTCACAGAATAAACACCACCACAGGCCAGCATACTCAAACCCGCTTCATTGGAAATGATGTAATTACCGGTTTTGCAATTGGTCTTGGATTTTAAATATTCTCATTCAATTAGTAATTTAAAAAATAACTCCGGCATCGTCCGGAGTTATTTTTTCTAAAGTTCTTTATCAGATCCAATCTCCATGTTCACCTAAATCTCTTCAGAAAAATTTATTTCTGTTTAATCTCACTTTATCAGTAAACTTCACTAATCCGGTGAAGTCAGCCGACAGCAGTTTTTCCAAAACATTAAAAGTACTTTGTAAATATCCGACAGCAGTAACGAATAACTATTTAATAATTAACGATTCACGGTTAATGATTTTTTACTCTCCTTCAAAACCTGCACTACCGGAATATTTTTAATTTTGCTTTCCAGCCAGGGAAGTATATTAAATGCATCAAAAGCATTTTTTTCAAACGGATCATTTAACAGCGGTTTCAGTTCAGCTTTCATTTCAATGAATATTTCATTCATCTCATTATTAGTTTTGATGCGGAAAGATTTTTTCAGATATTTTTGAATAATGTTTTCATATTTATATACCTTTTTCCTTCTGCTTATAAAATGATACGCTGATTTCAAAGCATACTCCAGAGAATCAATATAGCCGAGTTCATAATATGCCAAAAGCTGAATTATCCTTGCATAGCACTGATAATCTTCTGAAAGATCTGTTTTGCCAAGATTGAATATTTTACTATTCCAGTAAATACATTTTTCATAATCGCCCTGTATCAGGTTTGAACAGGTAAGAAAGTAATAAAGAATTATTCTCTGATAAACCATCATTTTTTCTTCATATAATTTAAAATCATTTTCGATTTCAATATTCAAAGCTTTCAGTTTCTCAATATCTAAAGTGCTTATATTTATGGATAACATCAGAACAGATACAGAATAGAAAATAAATACCTTATTTGTTTCCGTAATCATTTCAGGAAACTTATCTTCAATAGCTCTCAATTTGTCAGCAGTTATATCGCATTCTCCGAATCTGCCTGTCCTTCCCTGGCAATTCAAAAGATTATTAAGAGAAAAAATATAATTATCTAAATTCCCTTTTAGTTTGGCTAAATTGCTTTCACACAGTTCGACACCTAATACTGCAATATTGTATGCTTCCTCAAAATTGTTTTTTGTAAGCTGATACTGAAGGTGTAAATTATAAAAAATATATCTTGTTAAAAAAGACTTTGCATTTTTGATATTCTTTAAAAGAGGACTTTCATATATTTCTTCAAATTCACGGAGCTCCTGTTCTTTTCTTACCCAGCCGGTTCCAAAACTTCTTAAAAATATTCCTACCTTCTCGTTCAAATAATAATAATCAGTAAGATTTTTCTGAAGCTCAAGAATTCTGTACTGCTCTTTAAATAGTTCTTCAGCTTTTACAGTATACTCTTCTATACTGCCTTTATATTTGATTATTCGCCTCTCAATATTTACCAGTTCATACTGACTATTTAAAAGATCACATTCAAAAGATATTCTCATTGCGCGTTGAAGTAGTTTCAGACTTTGATCATGAAGAAGCTTTTTTTCGAGAATTTCCGCCTGGGTAATAAGACTTCTGACCGAATACAAATTTGTTGAATCTTTATGGAAATATAAAAGTGAGTTTAAAATCGTATTGTATAGATAGTTTTTATGAAATGAGAGATTTTTCAAAAACTTTCCTGAATAAATTCCCTCCTTGATCTTTTTTTCATTATAATCTTCTCCTTCTGATATCTGCTTTGAGATTTCATCAAACAATTTTATATAATTATTATCATCATCTGCCACAAACAATGTGTATTTTTTCCTGAAAAATCGCCTTTCTTTATCTGACATGGAATTTATCAACTGAAAAATTTCATCCGACGACTTCATTCTGACTAAGGTTAATTTAGAAACAATTATACAAAAATAGTGAATTTCTTTTAAAATTAATCATTTAGCAAATCTTTTTTTAAATTTGAAACTAAGAATAGAGGAATTTTGATTTTGAACAGGAAATCTAACTGTATATTTTTGTAATGTAATTTTTCATCATCCCTGACAAAAAGATTTTTTTACCCGTTCTTTATTACTCTCCAATAAGCTATCAGGGATGATGGCGGGGTGAAGGCAAAGCTCCTTTTGAAAAGGAGCTGAGCTAAACCCAAAATTTTGAAATCCATATTTTAAAAATAAATAAATAAATAAATAAAGGAGCAGTAATGAAGAAGTGCTACAATTCTGTTTTAATCTGTTTTATTTTCACACTTTTAATGCCATCCTCAAAAGCATTTTCACAGATGTTCTGGAATCAGACTGCAAAATTTACCGGAGCATCTTTGAATTACAGCTATGTTTCTGTTCCAAATTTAACAAGCTTAAATTTAACCGGAAGCTTTTCTGCTGAAGCCTGGGTTAATCCGACTTCTTACTCGGGTATTATCAGGGGAATAATCGCTAAAGGTTCAACTCTCGGAACTTCTCTAAGGTATGCCGTAAGAATTACAACTGCAGGAAGGATAACTGTTAATACTAACGGTTCCCAGAGACTCATCAGCAGAAATTCGAACATCATCCCACTGAATAAGTGGACACATGTCTCTACAACATACAACTCGTCTTCCGGCGATTTTAAAATATATATTAACGGAATACTTGATACATCTTCAATCGTTGCAGGGGCTGCTCCTTTGTCAAATACAGATTCCTTGTTCATTGGAATATCAGGAGGGTCTACACACTGGAATGGTGAATTGGATGAAGTAAGACTTTGGAACAGGGAATTATCTTCATCCGAAGTAATTCAGAATATGAGAACATCACTCGGTACATCCACAGGGATTTATCAGGGACTTGTATTATCAATGCCATTTCAAAAAGAAAACTCTGAAGGAACAAGATTTACTGTCAGAGATCTTTCAGGAAATGGCAATAACGGAAACTCAAGAAATGTAACAGCTATAGACCAAAGCTTCAGACCATTGCAGACTTTATCGCAGAATAATAATATAGAATTAGACGGTGATGAAGATTACCTCGCAGCAAAAGATACAAGTACTCTTGACCCGACCGGATTTTTTATAACTCTTGAATGCTGGGTTTATCCCCGAACTTCCAATCAAACCTGTAATCTTATTACAAAAGGGAATCAGTATGCTCTTATTCTTGAGAACGGAATATTGAAAGTCAAAATAAACGGATCGACTGCAAGCTCTAATGTTAATATTCCGGCAAACGAATGGACCAAACTCACAATGCAATATCACGGTGTTCCTCAGTTTCATATTAACGGAAAATACAGAAACGGAGCACAGCCTTTTTTGGGTAACCTGGTGTTGGGAACGGATTCTTTGTATGTAGGCGGAGTTCCCGGAGCGACCGGAGATTTCAACGGCTTCATGGATGAAATCAGGATATTCGATCATCATTTCAGTGATGATGGAATTTATAATATGACGTTTAATTCTATTGAGAAGGCAAATGTACCTCCTGAAGGTGATGTAAATATATGCTATAACTTAGACGGATCTTTAGCTGACAATGCAGAAAGCGGAGGTCCGAAATTGAACTTCAGAAATAATGCAAAGTTCAGTAATCCGGGAAGCACTCTGTATAAACCAGTTTCTCCGCTGATCAGAGATCCTGCAGGTTCTTTTCCAAAAGGATTTTATCAGGGTGAAGAAAATCACAGGATTCCTTTAAGCAGTGGTTCTTCAGGAACGTCAACTTACCAGCAAAAAATTAATCTTGACACTGTCATAAATGATATAGACGTAATGATTGCTCTGAATCACACTAACTTATCTTCTCTTAATATTACCGTTATAGCCCCGAATAACGATTCAGTACTTATTGTTTCCAATTTATCATCATCAACTGCTGACAACAGTCTTGTTACAATTTTTGATGATCAGGCTGACAGTGCGTTTGCATCCGGAAGATATGTTTCGTTTCACACAACTATGAAACCGCAAAATAACATGAATTCTGTATTTGCAGGAGACAGGTCACTCGGTGTTTGGAAAATCAGGATCAATGATCTGGCTGCCGGTGATACGGGTGTATTGAATATGTGCGGAATAAAAATAAACCACATGCCGGTTATAGAAAATAATTTTTTCTTATCAAACTACATTCAGGGACTTTATAATCCGGCTACTAACTTTACGGTCAAAGATACTATTACTATGTATCTCAGAAAAAAATTCAGTCCTTATGAAATTGTAGATTCGTGTAAAAGAGAAATGAATCAGACCGGTCAAAGTCAGATGAGCTTTAAAAATGTAATCGCGGATACTTTATACACTTTGAGTCTGAAACACAGGAATTCAATAGAGATATGGAGCAACATCATAGTGTTATTTAAGTATTCATTTTCCGTAACGAGTTTTCAATTATCTGCCATTGTATCTACATTCGGAGGAAATGAAATCCAAGTAGATGACGATCCTGTTAGATTTGCAATGTTCAGCGGTGACGTGGATCAGAACGGATTCATCGATCTCGGTGATGTAATAAGCATCTCAAACAAAGCCAACGAATTCGCCGCGGGTTTTATTGTCCAGGACCTGACCGGAAATAATCTGGCGGATCTTAATGATGTGCTTCTTGCATATAATAATTCCATAAACTTTGTGCAGAAAAAAACACCTCTGGATTAATTACTAATTACTAATTTCTAAATTACAAATTAAATAATTGATTCACGATTCATTTACGATTCACGATACGACTGATGACTGACAATTTAAATCTACTATCTCAAAAACAAATAAAGTAATCATGAAAGCAAAACTATTTTTTTCAATTTCATTAGCATTATCCCTTTTCACTTTTTCATTCAGAGATTCCTTATCCCAAATGTACTGGAATCAGGCTGCATCGTTCGCAGGCAATGCATCGAGTTATGTTAGTGTGCCTAACTCTTCCTCTCTTGACATCACAGGCAGTTTTACATTAGAAGCCTTGATTAATCCGTCAAGTATTTCAGGTACAGCCAAAGGTATTATTTCCAAAGGCGGCGTACTCGGGACTTCTCTTAAATATTGCTTAAGAATGTTTAACGGAAGGATACTGGTTGCGACTAACGGAGCTCAGAGACTCATTTCAAGATCTTCAACAGCGTTAAGTGTAAATACGTGGACTCACGTGGCTGCAACTTATAATTCATCAACAAATCAGTTTGTAATTTATTTGAACGGGGTTTCGGATACTTCCAGTACAGTTGCTGCAGCTGCTCCGACAAGCAATCCGGATTCTCTCTTTATAGGGATCTCCGGCTCGTCAACTCCATTCAACGGAAAGATCGATGAGGTCAGGATCTGGAATAAAGCCTTAATCTCAATTCAGATAATTGCCTTCCGTAAGTCTACTATCGGAGTCAGCGGTGACGGGATATTTAACAACTTAGTTTTATCAATTCCATTTCAGAATAATACCGGCTCCGGTACTTTATTCTCTACTATGGATTACTCGGATAAATCAAATAATGTTTTTAACAGAAATGTATCGGCTTTTGATCTTAATGACAGACCTTCAGGAATCCATCAGTTCAGTGATTGCCTGAATTTTTCCGGAGGAGGAGGAGGAGGTCTTACGGGTTTTGATAGTCCAAGCATCAGCCCTACCAGTAAGATGACAATAGAGTTTTGGATATTTCCAAAATCAGATAACTGCGGGCTTCTGTTCAAAGGTTCTTACTCTATACTTACTCCCGACTATGGAATGAAAGTTTCTTCAGGTAAATTAAATGCCTACATCAATAATACACTTATTGTTTCCAATGATTCAGTAAAAAAAGAAAGATGGTCTCATGTTGCATTTACATATTTCGGTGCTACAGGCAGGTATGAATTTTTTGTAAACGGAAAGCCCGGTACTACAGGCAACCTTACTCCCGGAAACATTATTGACGGACCTGATTCCATATTAGTTGCCGCATATCCGTTTGCACCGAATTTCACAGGATTTATTGATGAATTCCGGTTAACGTGTGATCTGAAAAACATAAGTGATATCAATAATCAGATGTTTACTTCAATAAATGAAACTAATGATAATGACGCGTCCCTAAATGCCGTCTATAACTTTGACGCCTCTTCTCTGCCTAATACTGAGGGCGGACCAAGATTGAATTTAAGAGATAACGTAGTTTTCAATTTCAATACCGGTTTTTTCTCTAATTTTCCCCAGTCGCCGCTAAATAATTTTTCTCCTGGACAGTTTCAGAACGGTTACTATCTCAGCATGCCTCAGAAAAGAATCCCGGTTTCAGGTACATCAGGAACAATTAAAGACACAATAGAAATTTTTACAGCCGAGTCAATTACTGATATGAATATTTATGTTGCGCTAAATCATACCGGAGAAAGTAATTTAAGACTGACATTAACAAGCCCTCTTGGAGGTTCAACTGAATTTTTTGCGAATACTTCTTTGATGGACAGTACAGATAATCTTGTAACTGTATTTGACTCTGATGCCGACAGCTCTTTGATCAGCGGCAGATACATAAATTTCGGACCTAAGATAAAACCTCAGTTCGATCTTGATGCTATCTTTCAGGAAATAGTTCAAAAGGGAAATGGATACTTAGTGTCATTGATGACGGCGGAGCAGATACAGGTGTGCTGATCAGCTGGGGTCTGCAGATAAATAATAATAATTCACTTTCCCTCAATCTTGACTGCTCTTCACTGATTGAAGGATTTTATAATGCATCGACAGATTCAATGATTGCTGATACTGTGAGATTTCAGCTCCGGTCATCTGTTTTCCCTTATCCCATTTTAGATTCATCTAAAGCTAAACTGAATTCGTCGGGATCTGCCCAAGTCTCTTTTACAAAAGCTCAGCCGCTGACTGATTATTTTCTTGTTTTAAAACACCGTAATTCAATTGAGACCTGGAGCTCTTCGGTTATCAGATTTACTCAATTTACTAAACAGGCTCAATATAACTTCACGGATCTTTCATCAAAAGCTTTTGGAAATAACATGAAACAGGTTGACACTTCACCGGTTAAGTTTGCAGTATTCAGCGGTGACATTGATCAGAACGGTTTTGTAGATCTGAATGACATAACAATTGCCTTCAATAATGCATCAGCTTTTGTATCCGGATACAGTATTTCAGATGTTGACGGAGATGATCTTACTGATTTGTCAGACGTGCTTTTAACCTTTAACAACTCCAGTATATTTGTAATCAAGATTGTACCTTAATAATGAATAATGAATAATGAATAATGAATATCTTACAACTTTCATATTTCAATTTATAACTTTTAACTTTTAACTTTTAACTAAACACTATGAAAACATTACTCACCTTATTATTCTTAATTTCAGGGATTTTCTTAAATGAATCTTATTCTCAAATGTACTGGAATCGGACTGCAATCTTTGCAGGTAATTCCGGAAGCTATGCTTCAATTCCGAATTCAGCTTCAATAAACATTACAGGAAGTTTTTCAATAGAAGCCTGGGTAAATCCATCAAGCTTATCGGGAGCATCTAAAGGGATCATTTCAAAAGGAGGGGTGCTCGGTACCAGCTTACGTTATGCATTACGGCTTAATAATACAGGGAGTATCTCCATGTTAACAAACGGGGCTCCACGGCTGACAAGCAGAGTCTCCACAACGCTTACAGTAAATACATGGACACACATTGCCGGGACTTATAATTCATCTACAGATGCTTTCACTATTTATATTAATGGGTTGGCAGATACAACTGCAATTGTAGCCGGAGCTGCACCACTAACCAATACAGATTCTTTATTCATAGGTATAAGCGGAGCATCGACTCCTTTCAACGGTCAGCTTGATGAAGTAAGATTATGGAACAGACTCTTAAACGCAACTGAAGTAAACCGGTATATGAGAACTTCTCTCGGAACTTCAGGCGGCATTTACAGCGGACTTGTCATGTCAATAGCATTTCAGGCTGAAAATACTTTCTCAAATGATTTTAAAGATATGTCAGGAAACGGAAATAATGCTAACCTGCGTAATGTATTACTGGCATCACCTTTTAACAGCATGGCAGGAGGGGGATTCAAGCCAATTCAAACCATTTCACTGAATGAATGTCTGGAATTAGACGGCACCGAAGATTATCTCGCAGGAAAAGATACAACGTCTATTAATACGGATACGGCTGTAACTCTTGAATGCTGGGTTTATCCGAGGAACGGCGGAACCTGCAGGTTAATTACAAAAGGAAACAATTACGGAATTGTAATTAGCACACTGAATTTTAATGCCATGATAAATAACACTGTGTTTAATTCAGATAGGATCATTCCTCTGAATCAATGGTCATACCTCGCTTTTACATACAGATCAAACGGTCAGTATCAGTTTTTTTTAAACGGAGTTCTCGTAAAAACAAGTTCAGTTGCGCCGGCTAATATAAATATTACTGCGGATTCATTATATGTCGGAGGCGTACCGGGAAGCATAGGAGACCTGAACGGATATCTCGACGAAGTGAGAATAACAAACAGCGCAAAATCTCAGGAAGAAATTTATGTAACTAACTATGCTTCTCTTGATTATAATAATGATCCTAATCTGATCAGAAAAAACATAAATTACAGCTTTGACGGAAATACTCTCGATAATATTGGTGACGGCGGACCAAGACTGTTTTTCAGAAATAATGCGAGATTCAGTCATCCGGGTCAGATTCCAAATCAGCCTGTGTCTCCATTGAATCAGGGTGAAAACAGAACATTTACCAAGGCTTACTATACAAAGACTTCTAATAAAAGAATTCCGGCAGCCGGAACTCAGGGAACAATCATTGACAGCCTCAACATAAATCTCAATGATGCTTTGTCAGACATAAATTTTTTTGTTGCAATTAATCACACCCGGTCTTCTGACCTTGATATTGTATTGATTGCACCAAATGGTGATTCTGTAAAAGTGTTTGGAAATAAATCCGCAAACTCACAGGATAATAATATCATTACGGTTTTTGATGATGATGCTGACAGCTCACTTATAGACGGAAGGTATGCATCCTTTTATTGCAAACTAAAACCTGAAATCAATATGAATTCAATCTTCTCCGGAGATAATTTAAAAGGATTCTGGAAAATTAAAATCAGAGACGAAGTTGCAGCAAATACAGGATTTCTTTGCGCCTGGGGAATTCAGGTTAATGAAATGGATATACGTGCTAAAAACCTGAATCTGTCAGCGTTAATACAGGGATTTTATGACTCCACTTCTAACATTATGACCCCTGATACTTTAACTGCAAGAATAGTCGGTATAAGTATTGATCAAAGTTCTAAAGCTGTCGTTGATAAAAACGGTAATTGCTATTTTAGTTATTTTCCAAACGGCTTACTTTCGAACGGTAAGAATTTTTTACTTCAGATCACACACAGAAATTCTATTGAAACGTGGGCAGCTCAGAATTTTCAATTTACAATGGCAGAAGCAAATATAGATTTCATGAATCTCGATGATATGGTATTGGGACAGAATGTGATTCAGGTTGATAACTCACCTGTAAGATTTGCAATATACGGAGGTGATGTAAACCAAAATGAATCGGTTGATCTTACAGATATACTTACTGTTTTCAACAGTGCTGCAGATTTTGTTACAGGTTATGATCAGTCTGATGTTACAGGCGATAATATTGTTGATCTGGCTGATATAGTACTCGTGTTTAATAATTCTAGAAATTTTGTGCATGCATTTGTTCCTTAACAGTTATCAGTACTGCTGCAATAGTTTGGTATCTTAGCACAGATTATTTGATAGAAATTGAAAAGTATTTGTAATGTAAATAATAATCTGTGCTACAGTCAAAATGTTTTTTTCACTTTGTTTTCTCTGATCATATCTTTGACTTTATCAATCAGCCAGATATTATTGACAAAATCCTTACCGGATATTTCGTCAAGGAGAGCTCTCAGCTTATAAAATTTTTTCTGCTCTTTTACCCTTATCAGCTTATCCGTGAAATTCAGGAATAAATTATGAGAAAGGATCTCTTTTTTCTTCAGCGTTCTGTTTTTGGAAAGGTACATTCTGTAACTTGAAATAAAGTTAAGCATGCTTTCAAACTCATTTGTTTCAAAATAGATTCTCAAAGTAATATTCTTAGCCTGAAGATTATAAAAATTATCCTCATACTTAACTCTGGCGGCATATGAAAGCGAATTGCCGAATTCTTTTTTTTCAAAGTAGTACAATGCAAGGGCAAGGCTGACGGTAACTTCCTTGTACTTTGGAATGAGAAGTGACTGATAATTTTTTATAAAATCAAATATCCAATCAAATTCTTTTATTTTCAGCCCTGACTTAACAAGATTAAGAAAGAACATGTTCTTGATCGTGTTTTCCATAAGCAGATTTTTTTCTATGATTTCCTTTCTAAGCTGAAATAGTTCGGAGTTGGTTTTTATTTCCTTTGTCGAATGGTTCGTCTTTATGTAATTTATAAGATAAAGATATTTATTATACAGCTCTTCCTTTTTTAAGAGACTTCCGTAACTGCTTAAAAGTGTTTTAAGTATTGTATAGTACTTCTCATTACCGGTCTGCTCAAGTTTTAATCCGGTATAATAGATCTGAATCTGAGGCAGCTGTGAAATTTCTTCAGGGATCTTTTTCATTATCAGATCAATGGATGCTGCTTTCAGATAAAGAGAATTGTCCAGGCCTAATACTTTGCACTGATATAAAATGTAGTTCTGAAGCTCAATTAATTTAATTATAAAAAAAGTAAGAAAGCTTTTTTCCGCCTCAGAAATATCCTCTTTTGAAAACTTATTGATTATGCTGTTGTATGTATCCCTCTGCTGATATAATTCAAACCGGCTGAAGAAATAGTCAAGATCTTTCTGTCCTGATGAATCAAGCATTTTTCTGCCTTCCTCAAAATTCTTATCAAACAGAGAAAGTATTTTTTTATGATTTAATTCAGAAAGGAGATGCCTCTTCACTGAGAATTCATCCCTTGAATAATTTATGAAGGAAAGAAATTCTTCTGCATGCTTTAGTAACAAAGAGTTTAGATTTCTGAAAATCTCATCACTATACTTTTTTCCCGGAAATAATTTTTTAAATACTTTCTCTTTAGTCAGATTTGGATTATCAAAATCCGGGTAATGCTTTCTGTAAACTTCAAACAAATTGAATATGATCTTCCTTTTATTGAATACCGGAGAGCAAAGGTAATCACTGAATTTTTTCAATTCTTCTTTAGACAGTTCGCGGATAATATCCAGGACTTTTAGCTTTATCAATTTTCCTTCGTGTAAAAATTAAATGTTACATTTTTTTAAAAATGTTCTTTACAAACTGATCATCAATTATTTAATGTTTAAATCGTATCGACCAGCAGGAATTCATGTCAGAAAAAATGCCGGAATGTACAAAACCTGACACAATTCAATTTGCAAATTTTATCATTTTCTGACCGAAATTAAACATTTTAATCTATTAATGAAATAATGTTTGTCTTAAATGTTATAACAAAATCAAAATTGTTTGATTGAACGGCTGTAACAGAACTCTTTATTTTTGTATAAGAAATTTTTCTTAAGTAATTAAATAATAAGGAGATATCAAAATGAAAAGCTTAATTTCCAGTTTAAAAGTTCTGCTCTTCGCAATCATTGTTTTAATCAATTTCCAAAACTCGTACGGTCAGTATCAGGAACGCTCTTATGATGTAAAATGCGGTGCAGTTTCCGGAACTGAATTCGGAAGATCGATCACCAACAGAATTGATGACGGCTATGCAATTGCAGGGTATTCATACAATCCTCTCTGCGGCATTGGTCCGTTTGACTGGTTATTTCTTAAAGTCAGGTCAACCGGCGTGCATGAATCTGTCAGAATGATCGGAACTACTTTTGACGATAAATGCTATTCGCTGGTTCAGACTTTAAACGATTCAGGATATGTACTTGCCGGTAATATGTATGACGCTTCCAAACAGCGCGCAACTTTTGTAAAACTTGACAAATCCTCAGCCCTGTCATATTCAAAAAGACTGGATGATCCGAACAACAGCCAGTATATGCAGGTCATTCTTGATCCGAATAAAAACCTGGGATTTACAGGCTGGGATGAAAAAAACTTAGGAGATAGACTCAGGAATAAATTACTGGTTTCACAATATGATCAGTTGGGTGTGAGGAATTGGATTTACAGATACAATTCTTATGTATCAAGCTCAATAGAAAGCGGATCCACAGAAGAAGCTTATTCGATATGCTTTCAATCAGCCGGAACAAGTTATGGAGTTGCAGCAAGAACAAATTATTTCTCAGCCACCGCCGGAATATGGGATATTATGGTTGTAAAATTATCTTATACCGGTTCTGTGATCTGGAATAAAGTTTACAGGTTTAACTTTCCATCCTCAAGTTTCTATCCTTCCACCGAGCCGAGAAAAATCATTCCCATGTCTGACGGAGGTTTCGTAGTAGTCGGGTTTACCAACGCTTATGTTCAGTCTGAAAAGGATATTATTGTATTCAGAGTCAATGCATCGGGAGGACTCATGTGGTCAAGGACTTACGGGAGCACAGCATTCATTGAAGAGGGAAATTCAATTGTACTGGATGGAAGTCATCTGGTTGTCACCGGTTCAAGAAGAAGATCAACTACTTCAAATAATGCATTACTAATGAAAATTCCGGTAACAGGCGGTGCTCCAATATGGACAAGGATCTGGGATGCAACAACCCCGGAAGCAGATGCGGGTTTTGATCTCGTTAAATCAAATGTCAGCGTTCCCGATGGTTATGCAATAACAGGGGAAACTTACAGAGGCACCAATTCCTTTGACCCGTTCCTCTGGAGAACTAACGTAAATGGCATTATTCCGTCTACGAATTGTCAGGATTCAACTGTCCTTCAGATTTATAATAATCCCCATAAGATCGATTCGATGATTCTTATAAAATGGAAACTTGGGGATAAACAATGGACCCCGGGCATTGTTACACCGGGGATGAACACAAAAACAATATGTCTCGGTCCGGCAGACAGTCCTACAGGAATGCAGGAAGATAACATTAATGATATTACCGAATTTAATTTAAACCAGAATTATCCGAATCCATTCAACCCTTCTACAACAATAAAATATGATGTTCCTGAAGAAGCATTTGTTACAATTAAGATATTCGACGTTGCAGGTAAAGAAATATTTACTTTAGTAAATGAAAACAAAAGTTACGGCAGATATGAAATAGAATTCAGCGGCGCTGACCTGTCAACAGGAGTCTATTATTACAGGCTCACAGCAGGTAATTTCACTGAAATACGAAAAATGATCTTACTTAAATAATGATTATCAATAATATGGTGAGTCAAACTTCCGGAGCCGGGACAGGCTTCGGAAGTTTTTAAACTTTAACTTTCTTTGATTTTCTTTAACTAATTTTAGATTAAGATTTTAGAATTCTTTTTAACTTTAATAATTTATCTTGATGAGTTTAATTATTAATAATATAGAAATTGAACATATAAAACCCATAACTAACCATTGATGCGTGATCAGTTAAATTTTTTACAACGTTTTTTTAAAATCTGTGTTTAAGGAATATTTAAAAATGAAATCAAAATTACTATTTATAGTATTCACAATGCTGATGACTTCAATTTTTTATGAGAATGCGAAAGCTTTTTTATTCTGGAATCAGGCTTGCAGCTTCTCAGGTGCATCAGTGAGTTATATTGCCTTTAAAGATTCAGCTTCTCTGGATATTACTTCGGACTTTACCATTGAAACATGGATCAGTCCGTTAAATGTGACCTCCCCTGCTAATCAGATCATTCTTGAAAAAAGAGCCGGGACACTTGCTAACGGATATACTTTGTATTTAAACAACGGAAGAGTTGCAATAAGAACCAACAGTATCACAAGACTGACTGGTAAAACAGCCATTCCAAATAATACCTGGACACATATTGCAGGCGTGTATAATGCAGCCTCAAATTTGTTCAGCGTCTACATCAACGGTATTCTCGATACAAGTGCCACTGTATCCGGCGCTGCTCCAATTACAAACTCCGATTCACTGCGTATCGGAAAAGGAAATGTAAACAGCCCTTTTGCAGGATACATGGATGAATTAAGAGTATGGTCTAAAGCAAATGTTCAGACAGAAATATATCAGTTCAGAAGAACTTCTCTTGCCGCATCCACAGGGATTTACTCACAGCTTGTCCTGTCTTTAACTTTTCAGGACAAAGAACCTGCCGGGACAGATTTCACTTTATTTGACTGGAGCGGAAATAACGGAACGGGAAGAAACAACAATGTCACAGGACTTGACCTGAGCAACAGACCGTCTGTAACTGTTTCTCCGAATGAAAGCGCAGAGCTTGACGGAGCAGACGATTATTTAACAGGAACTGACAATTCAAACATCAGTCCGGTTTCAGCAATTACAATGGAGGCATGGATCTTACCGAGAGACCTGTCATCCGTACAGATCATATTTCAAAAAGGTACACCATTCGGACCCGGAATAAACTACAGCATGAGATTATTCAACGGACTTTTATATTGTCTGATCAATGGAAATCCGAATTTCTTATCTGCACAGCCGGTAACTCTGAATATATGGACTCATGTAGCTTTTACTTATGACGGCGCAACCGGAAAATATTTCTTTTATACAAATGGATTACTTACAGGACAGGGTTCAAACCCTGTCGGATTGATAACTAATGGAGCGGAAAACATATTTATCGGAAGTAATGGAACTACCGGAAGCAATTTTAACGGATTCATAGACGAAGTAAGAATTTCGAACTATGTAAAATCCGGTACTGACATTCAGAGATATTTATATCAGTCAATCGAAAATGAAAACGAACCAAATCCGGGCGCAATAAATGTAGTTTATAATCTGGACGGATATTCATTTGATAATGCAGACAACGGTCCCGGATTGGTTTTTGTAAACGGAGCCCGGTTCAGTCATACAGGAGCAATTGACAATCAGCCAGTCTCCCCTCTTCTCCGGGAAAATTCAATAAACTTTTCCGACGGATTCAATCTGAAGACTTCGGGAAAGATGATTCCCGATTCAACACCACCTTTAAATCTCACTATTGATTCCATTAAAGTAAATCTTGATACAACAGTAAATGATATAAATGTTTTTGTCGCCATCAACAATACCAGGGAAGAAGATCTGACAATTATACTTGAAGCGCCGGACGGTGAACAGAGAGTTTTATATTTCAGCAATATACTGGCTCCAAATTCTGACAATGTAGTTACAATATTTGATGATCAGGCGGACAGCAGTTTGAATAACGGCAGATATGTTTCATTTGGTCCACGCATTAAACCATTTGTGAGTCTGAGTCCGTTCATAGGAAACAATACTGCGGGTTTTTGGAAGCTTCTGATCTATGATAACAACATTTCAGGCACGGGGTTGTCCTATTCCTGGGGGATTCAGTTTAATGAGGTATCTATGAAAATTCCTGCGCTTGGTCTGAAAGTTTTTACGGAAGGCTTCTACCGACCAGTTGATTCCTGTATTGCCGATACATTCAGAGTTCATCTCCATGAAGATATAGCTCCCCAGCTCGACGTTGGCATTCAGGATGAAACTCCTGATGAAGATAATATTATTTATGTAAATTTTACGGAAGCCGATTTCCTGTCACTTTATTACATCGAAGTCGAACACAGAAACTCAATTGAGACATGGAGTGCAGCTCCTGTTGCATTTGATTTTTTAAGCGGGAATTTAAATTATGATTTTACCGTAAGTCAGGATGCAGCTTTCGGATCAAATCAGGTACAGGTTGAGATTGTTCCGGAAATATACGCAATATACAGCGGTGACATTGATCAGAATGGTTTAATTGATCTTAACGATGTGATACTTGCATTTAATGACGCTTCGGATTTTGTTGCCGGATATGACGCATCTGATGTCAACGGTGATAATCTGGCTGACCTGACTGATGTGATCATTACAAATAATAATTCTGTTAATTTTATTATAAGGATGAGACCTTAATGATTTGAATACCATCTAAAAAAAAATTTTATTTGTTCATACACTTTGGTTCTTTATGAAAAATCAACAAACATAATTAAATAACCTCACCGTGCCCTCCCTTTCGAAAGATGGTGTCTCAAAACTAAAGAACTCAACACAGACACAGAGGGAAACAGGCTATTATTAAATCCTCTGTACCCCCTTGTGCATCTGTGTTTTAAATTTAATCTATCAATGAAGATACCGATAAAACTGCAGTTGACAGTATTCTGTTTACAATCAATTTCATATGAACTATACTCCGGTCAAAACAGGATTTCATATTAAAACAAAATATGAAATATGTTTATGTTTCAGTTTTAGAAAATCAGAATGAACGGATACAAACTATCTTTGATTACAAAATTTAAAGGACTGGTTTTCTGAAAATAGATGAAGTGATAAAATAATATGATTATGATTCTGATATAAAGATGCCTTTTCTTAAGTCTGAGGTCTTAAACTTAGAAACAGCACGTGCTACGACTTTGAAATTGCTTATTAAAGTAACGAAAGAATTTTGTAAATAATGCAAATATATTTAACAGGTAAACCATGAGTGGTTAATAAACAGCTAATGCTGCTGAAGTAAAATATCAGGCCGATTTATTATACTTATGATCCGGCATCGAAAACTTCTCCATTACCCATTCCTTAAAAGGAAATTCTCTTTTGAGATCATTTTGAATTTTGAACTTACCTGACAGTTTCCCCGTTGTCCTGTAGATTATCATTTTATAAATTACATTTACAAAATTCTTATTGATCCTCTTTTCATTTGAAGATAGCGTTGTATCATTGGACAGAAAATGTTTGTAAGAATCGATCAGGGACAGAGCGTTGTCATAGAGACCGAGCTCAAAGTAAGTTCGAAGCATAAGATTCCTCATATCCACTTTAAGCATAAAATGATCGAGCTTTATTTTTTTGAAACTCTTCATAGCTTCTGTATATCTTCCCCTTCTGAAATAATACTCCGAACAACTGTAATTATAAATGGTATCTCTTTTGTCCGGATGGAGCTTTGATCTGTATTTTTTTATGAACTCAAAAGTCCAGGTATACTTCTTCAGCTTAAGACCGTGAAGAAATACGGTCCTGTAAAGTTCAACGGGCATATAGGAAGACAAACTTGCTTTGTAGTATTGATTCGAAAGTATTAAATTATAAATATCAAATCTCTCCGCGTCAAATTGTATTTCCTTCTTCTCCTTTCCGGATTTTTCCATGCAATACCTCAGCAGCTGAATTGTATGAAATCTGATCTCATCCGTATCAAGCTCTTTCAGATCACTGAATAATAATTTTTTATAGTTAAAGTAATACACTTCATCATCAAACCTTGAAAATGAAAGATACATTGCAAGATAAAGCCTGAATATTTTCGAAGATCTTTCATTGGTTGTATGAGTGATCAATAGTCCTATAAGTTTTTCAAAATCAAGTGTCCCGAAAAGTTTAAAGACAAAATTTCTTGATTCATCTACATTGAATGACTTCCTGAATGAAAGAAAATTTGTATAATCTTTTATGATCTGTGTTACAAAGAAAGAGGAAATGAATTTACTTCTTTCCGAGAGAATCGCGGAATAGTGGTTAAGAGCAGGTGCCCCTGATCTGGGTTTACTTGTCAGATGATAATTTAGTTTATCATTAGTCAATCTCCATTTGTACTTATAATACTGTGAATCAAAGTTCAGCATACCGTCTAGTTGAGCATCCTGTTTCTTAATATTCGCTTCAAGTATGGATGATAAATTCCTTTTTAATAATTCTTCCCTGAGAAAATCATTTTTTTCAAAGTTCTTTTCCTCAAAATTAATTATTGCAAGATATCTTTCTGCGGCTGTGAACAGATCAGAAAAGAGATTGAGCAATGTAGGTTTTTTAAAAGGTGACCCGGGGCTGACTCCGGAGAATATTCTTTCTTCAGTGAGTTTCACTGAGTTGAATTCCGGATAAAAAGCTATCAGAGATTTGTAGGTCTTTATTAACTTTTCACTATTGTTAAAAAAAGGTGAATTTAAAAATTCATTAAACCTCTTTATATCATTTTTTGAAAAAGTTCTTAATAATTCTATGATCTTGTATTTTTTCAAGCTTATTAGGATTAACTTTAGGGCTATTCTCTGCTACATAAAAGTAAGTTAAAATATCCATTTTCAGCATTATATACAAGCATTTAACATAATTCTGCCTGCACTATTTATAAATTCAGAGCTATTATTAGAATATTATTTCTTTGACTTGTTAAATGATTATCCATAATTTTACACAGAAAAGTTTTTTTGAAATATTTTAAGTGATCAAAGGAAGAATAAATATGAAACTCCCGATATTTTAAATGATCAAAGGAAGAATAAATATGAAGCTGCTTATATTATTATACCGCAAATTTCCTCATCAATTTCCTTCAGCAACAATATAACAGAATTATAATTCACACATACATCACAATGAATGTTTTCTTGGTTTGATTGTAGTAATGGAAGCAGCTTCTTTTTAATGCGGCCAGCATATATTATAAATTATTAATAACATGCCGCTGAACTCTTAAGAAATCTTAAAGCAGTTTTATTCCTTATTTCCGTATTCTATGATCGCATCCTGAACAGCTTCATTCGGTGTTTTATTTTGACTCCAGTGTTCTTTAAGCACATCCCAGAATTCATGATCATCTTTTAGATTATACTCAAAATGCCTGCATGCATATTCCTTAGCCTGAGTCATCCACTGATCATATGACATACTGTTGGGTTTTTTATCATCCATTTTCTTACAAAGTTAAAATTTAAGTTAAATACTTTATTAATACTTAAAAATAATTGAAACCTTTTAGTTATTCAAGATTAGTTTTTAGCAGAAATTACTCAACTTTGTACTGTATAATTTTCCCTCTTTCAGGCATAGCTGCGTTGAGAAATAATTCTGAATATATTTTCAATTTTAATTTAAGTTACATTGCTGCTGTAAGTTACTTTTTAAATCACAAATTTTTAATAACCTAGACTTTAAAAATTATGATAAACCGTGATTTCTTTTTCAGTAACACAAAAGCGCTTCTTTTCGACGGAAGATTTAGTCAGTCACAGGTAGACGGACTTAATGCAATTTTAAATGAATGGGAAAAAAACTATGCCGCTAAAGATGACAGATGGCTTGCATATATGCTTGCAACAACTCATCACGAAACCGGAAGAGCAATGAAGCCGATCCCCGAATTCGGCAGAGGTAAAGGAAGAGCATACGGAGGAAGACTTAAAATGAACCGCACACCTTACAGTGATACCACAAATATTTTTTACGGGAGAGGTTTTGTTCAGCTGACATGGTATGAAAATTATCTAAAGGCAGGAAAGGAGATCGGAATAGATCTGATAAATAATCCCGAAAAAGCTTTAGAGCTTATTCCTTCCACTCAGATAATGTTTCACGGAATGATGAAAGGATGGTTCACCGGGAAAAAACTTTCTGATTATTTCAATCCGCAGAAAGAAGACTGGGTAAATGCAAGAAGGATCATTAATGGCTTAGACAAAGCTCAGCTTGTAGCATCGTACGGAAGGAAATATTATAGTAGTATAAGCCACACTACTTAATTACTAATTACTAATTACTAATTATGTTTTAAGAAAGAATTCAATTTGTAATTTTGTAATTTATTATTTGTAATTAGTAATTTGTAATTTGTAATTTGTAATTTGTAATTTGTAATTTGTAATTAGTAATTAGTAATTATTGATCGTTCAGTCTATAGCTCAAAACCACCGCTCCCGTCTGATCAATCACTTCCAGCATTGCATATTCTTCACTGCCATAATAAAAGCTTACTCTTCCGTATGCATGTCCGTCTTCATTGTAGCTTCCCTGATTCCAGATATCATAACCGGCAAGCTGTGTAAGAAAGCCGAGTTTTGAATTCTTTGTATCCAGATTTGAACTGCTGATCTCCGGAATGACTGAATTCGTCCCGTCATCAATGTAAGAAGAATGTGAATCACCGCTCACCATGATCACATTTTTAATGTTGTTGTCCTTAATTATGTTTTGTAAAAATTCTATGTCTTCAGGAAATCCTGCCCATTTATCCACTATGCCTTTTTGCACTTTGGGAAACATCTGTGCTATTCTTTCATCTTTCAATGCGTCTAAATATCTCGGGTTAAAGATCACAGTCGAGACAATTACCTTCCACTTAGCATCAGAATTCTTCAGGGAATTTTCCAGCCATTTCTTCTGATTTTCTCCGTCAATTGTAAATCCGTTTAATATAGAGTGACCTGACGGCGGCTCAAATAATCCCTGAGCGTTCATCGCATTACTGTTTGCGCTTCTCTGTGTTCTCAGATCAAGAAGGAAAAATTCGACATCACCGAAACGAAACTTCTGCCATATTCCGTTGTCAGGGTTATCCATTTTATAATGTGGGAAAAACATGTCGTATGCTTTTAATGAATTAGATTTGAAAGCATTAGTGCCGTCAGCATCATTACCGGCAAAATCGTGATCATCATATAGATAGGCTATTGGCATTCTGCTCAGAACTTCACTATTGAAAGGATAACTGTAATCATATCTGTTTCTGTAAGTCAGCTCAAGCTTGTCAAGACTTTCGTTGTATCCCTTCCCGGGATTTCCGAAATCAGGGTAAGTCCAGTCCCCTATCTGAAGAAAGAAACTCAGTGAGTCTTTTGCAATCACAGGAAACAGATCCGGCGTTGTTGCGCCATAGCCCTGCTGACATGAACCAAATCCAAATGAAAAATTATAATTTTTTTCCGATGGGAAAGTTTTAAACGAATGCACACGCTCAGTAGTGTTTTCATCCAATACCGCTCTGTAAAAATATTTAGTGCCGGGTTTAAGTTCATTGATCTGTATTTTTGTAAAGTTGAATTTATTTTCATCTGAAACAACCTCATCAGTATAAAATGAATTGCTGAACGATGAGTCCTCAGATAATTGAAATTTTACTTTTGATAGCTTCATCGGCTTCACAATGAAGGTTGCAGAAACATCTGAAACAGCGCCGACAAAAGGACCGGATTGGATCAGCTCATCCTCTGCAGTTGCGATAACGTTCTGATTAAATTTTGATTCTTCGTTTGAATTGAAGCTGTTACTTGGGGATGTAAATGAGAGAAGGATAAAGCATACTGCAAAAATTCGAATCATATGATATTGTTTTTTAAATTTTGTAACACGGATTCTTTCTAATTTTATCCACAACATATGGAAATAATTTCTGATTTTGAATCCGAAAGCCACGCATTCCTTTTTACCACAGAGACACAGAGGACACAGAGTTGCACAGAGTTTTGTTTTGTAACAGCAGTATGGCTTTTCGAAAATTAAATATAAATAAAATTTCACATTTTTTACCAAGAGACACAGAGATCACAGAGTTGCACAGAGATTTATTTTTATAACAGCTGATTGTTTAATGTCAAAACATTCAAATATTTGTCTTCTGTCAGGGATTAAAATAGATTAATAAAATTTTTCTCTGTGTTCTCTGAGTTATTTTTGTGTTTGGTTTGTAGCTTGTTTAGCTGATAATACATTCAATTATTTGCCCAATTATGTGGAATTAAAAATAGATTAATAAATTATTCTCTGTGAAACTCTGTGTTCTCTGCGTCTCTGTGGTAAAATCGTTTTGGATGATTTCCTCATTTACATTTTTTAATTCAATTATAAAGAATATTTTATCCGCAAATTAATCATTATGGAATCAATCATATACATTCCGGGATTAGGAACAAGACTGTTCAACCAGTCTGTAGAAAGCTTCGCATACAGGTTCAAGAAGGCGCTCGATATAAATGACCCTGACAGGGACCGGCACTATGAAATTGAATTCAGAAAAATTAATTACGGAAAAGATAATAAGCAGGAATCAAATGTAGCTTCGATCTTCGCCAAAGAAGACGGAAAGAATAAAGTTTTTTATGAAATATTCGAGCTTGACTACGGCAAGTCGCTTACGGATAAATTTGAGAAGAGCAACATTTTCGTAAAAACCTTTCTACTGTTCATTTCGATTATCGTTAAGATCCCCGAAATAATTTACCAGTTCATCCGTTCGATATTCACAAACAAACAAAAGCCCGTTACCTTGTCATTCAAGGATATTCTGCAGTTCACATACGGTGCGGGGATCCTTCTTTTAATGAGCATCTTCGGCATTATTCTAATCCTGTCATTGATCTCCTATCTTCCTGATTTTTTCCAGATGAATAAAATACAGGATCCGGTCGGCATTTTGAAAGTCATGAACACTTTTAAAGAAACGGCTATTGCCAAATACATAATAGGGATCTCTACTCTTCTGTTTCTTATTTTGCCTAATGCGAAAAATTTTATCACGATACTCGCCACCGAGTATCTCTGCACGATGTATTATTTAAATTTCGGAGAGAGAAGACAGAACATCATTGGTAAACTTGAAGAGCTTACTGAGTATGTTGCTGAAAATAACAAGCCCGAAAGGATCAGTTTTTATTGCTACAGTTTTGGATCGATCATTGCCGCCGACGCATTGTTTCCCTATGACGGAAAGACCTCTTTCCGTATCGCATCCTGTGTGGAAATATTCGTAACCATAGGAAGCCCGATCGATTTCATAAAGGTTTACTGGCCTTCATATTTTGAGAAGAGAAAGAAGGCAAATGTCAGTTTAAAAAAATGGTATAATATTTATTCGCTTAATGATATTCTTTCATCCAACTTCAGATATGACAGCAAAGAGCTTGAAGCAAAATACGGAATAGCGCAAGACTCCATTTTACCAACCAACATACCTTATAATATTCTTAACACTGAGGGAAATTCTTTTATCAATACAACTTTACTGCTCGGCTTTAAAGCTCATCAGCTTTACTGGGATGATGAAGTTTACAGTGCCAGCTGCTTTACTAATCTCGTTTTACAAATGAGAGAAGACAAAGTGCTCTGAATCAATTTCAAATTTCAAATTACAAATTATAAATATTATTTTCTTGTTATTGTTAAGCAGTATAACTTTTTACCACAGAGAAACTGAGATACAGAGGTACACAGAGATTTTGTTGCTGGAAACAGACCTATCCCTTTGATAAGTAAAGAAAACTTTCATCAGCTCTGCAGACCAAATATGGAAAGACCACATTTGTTTCTGAATATGACTTACTTGTAACTGAAGATGACTCATTTGTAACTGAAGATGACTTAACTGTATCTGAAGATGACTTACTTGTAACTGAAGATGACTTAATTGTATCTGAAGAAAGCTTACTTGTAACTGAAGATGACTTAATTGTATCTGAAGATGACTTAACTGTAACTGAAGATGGCTTACTTGTAACTAAAGATAGCTTACTTGTTACTGAAGATGGCTTACCTGTAACTATTAGATACCTTGTTGTACTGAAGATGACTCATCTGTTCCGATTATTCGCTCACCTGTTCCAACTATTAGCTCACCTGTTCCGACTATTGGCTCATTTGTTCCAATTATTCGCTCACCTGTTCCGACTATTAGCTCACCTGTTCCAATTAGCTTTTGGCTCATCTGTTCCAACTATTAGCTCACCTGTTCCGAGTATTAGCTCACCTGTTCCGAGTATTGACTGATTGTTATCAGTTTGTAATATACTTTAAAATTATACTTTCTTATCACGTCTCACGTTTAACTTTTCACGTTTCACGTCTCACCTCTCACCCTCTCGCGTCTCACGTCTCGCGTCTCTCTAAACCACTTTTATCGCCCCGCACGTAATATCATCACTCTGTTCCGCATCTTTGACAAAGTTCTTTACATCCTTCAGAAGACAGTCAACAACAGCTTCTGAAGAAGAGCCGGTCATGTCCTTTACTGATGCAATCAGTCTGTCATCTCCGTACTGCTCAAAATTTTTGTTCATAGCTTCATTTACTCCGTCAGTATAGCACAGTATCAGATCATCTTTTTCCAAATTTATTTCTTCAAGATTGTATTCCATGTCAATGCTGCCGAGAAATAACCCGCCTTCTTTTAAATCCAGCACCTCGTTATTCCTGAATATGAAAATTACATTGTGACCGGCGTTTACACTTTGCAGTTTCTTTTCGGAATGCTTATACAGTCCAAACCATGCAGTAGCAAATTTATCGTCAGTAGTTGACTCGATCAAAACCCTGTTGAGTGATTTCACCATTTCAATGAGATCGAAATGATCTTTACTGAGCTTTAACATATTTAAATAGGTCATAATACAGGAACAAATAGTGGAGACGATCAGAGCAGCCGAAATGCTTTTCCCGGATACATCGCAGATAAAGAACAAAGTAAGATCATCATTGATCTTATAGACATTATAGTAATCCCCTCCTACCTGTTTCGCAGGAATTAATTTAAACGACACATCAATGTCCTTAAAATCCGGTAAGACTGACGGAAGCAGATTCTGCTGAATCTCTCTTGCTGTTTTTAATTCTCTTTCAAGAGCCTTCTGCTGGATCTGTATCTCAGTCAGCTTTGCATTTTCAATCGCGACTGCGCATTGTGAAGCAAGTATCGTGAAAATGTTGAGATCCCTTTCATTAAAAAACTCATCATTCTGCTTATTGATAACCTGTATTACACCGAACAGTTTTTCCTTAAAGATCAGAGGAACACAGATCATGGTCTTGGTTTTAAAGTTTGACTTTTTATCAAACTCCCTGTTAAATCGCGGGTCTGCATAACAATCTTCGATCAGCAGAGGCTTTCTGTTTTCTGCTACCCATCCGGCAATCCCCTGACCCATTTTAATATTTACATTTTTAACAACTCCTCCCTTCTCTCCTGTTACAACATGAAAGTACAGGTTATTTTCTTTTTCGTTATACAGTAGCAGTGAACTTGCTTCAGCTTTAATTACATCCCTGCAGCTGTCGAGAAGCTCGTTCAGCAGTTCTTCAAGACTTCTGTCTTCGGAGATTTGCTGTGAAATCTTCTGAAGATAGTTTATTTGTCTTATTACAACTTCCAGTTCTGATATGTCGAGATTAGTATTTGTCATATGAATTATTTTTTATCGAATTTTTTCTGCCACGAATTACAAGCTCAAAGTTGTAACCGTCGACCGCTAATTCAAAACTAAAATTAATTAAAGTTCTCAAGTTGACTGCCTTTCTGCTTTGTAGTTTTTTATCGCCACGAATGACACGAATTTACACGAATTATTTTATCAATTATATTTATGCTTCTTCATAAATTCGTGTTAATTTGTGAAATTCGTGGCTATCTTCTGCTTTCAATTTTGAACCAGTCAACTTGAGTAACGGATATAAAAAGCAGTCTAACGGTTACATTAATGTGGCTGATATAATTTCACAGATGCTCTACAAAATAATAAATTGAAATCATCTTAAATATTCACTTTGCAATTTTTTTTAAAATGATTAATCTTTAATTTGGCTTTCATGGATTCAAACATTAAGAAGAAACTGGTACTGACGGGTGTAGCGCTATTGATAGTGTTTTCAATAGGGACATTCGGATATTATCTCATTACCGATTTCAAATATGACTTGTTCACATGCTTTTACATGACAGTGATCACAGTGACAACGATCGGTTTTGATGAGATCATTGATCTGAAAGATTTTGAAGGAGGAAGACCTTTCACTGTATTTCTTGCCTTTGCAGGTATAGGCATATTAACATATTTTGTATCTACAATTTCTGCTGTAATCATAGAAGGTCAATTAAAAGAATCATATAAAAAGAGAATAATGGAGAAAGCCATAAATAAATTTACAGACCATTATATAGTGTGCGGAGTGGGAAATAATTCTTTTCACTTAATAGATGAGCTGAATGTGACTAAAAGAGAAAGTGTCTGCGTTGAGATCAATCCTGATGCTTTAAGGGACATACTGGATAAATATCCGAATCAGAAATACATAGTAGGAGATGCAACGCACGCTGAAGTGTTGACAAAAGCAGGGATAGAAAAAGCGAAAGGACTATTTGCCACCACAAACGATGACAATAAAAATCTTGTGATCAGCCTGCTCGGGAGGAAGATGAGTCCTGATATAAGAATTATTTCCCGGTGTACTAATCATGAAAATCAGTATAAGATTAAGCTCGCCGGCGCAGATGATGTGATCTCTCCGAATTATATGGGCGGTCTCAGAATGGCATCGGAAATGTTAAGACCTGTTGTAACGCATTTTCTGGATATAATGCTGAGTGATACTTATAAGAATCTCCGGCTTGAACAGATCACAATAAAAGGCACATTGTCCGGACAAATGATCGGAGAATTAAAGCTCGATGAGTTTAAAGACACTATATTCATTGCGCTGAAATCCGGAGAAGATCTGATCTTCAAACCCGATGACAGTTACAAAGTAAAGGACGGAGACCTGCTGCTGATAATAACGACCCCGGACGAAAGAATAAAACTTGAGAGTCTGAATTTATAAGGTTTAAAAAATCTTCAACACTTTTGTCATTCTGAACGAACGGAGCGAAGCGGAGTGAAGTGAAGAATCCAATCAATACAACAGGGCACGCTGGGGAAGAATCCAATCAAACAACGTGACTGTGTCTAGGCTTTTGTCATTCTGAACGAACGGAGCGGAGTGAAGTGAAGAATCCAATCAATACGTAAAACTATATTTAAAACTTAATAATGTCCTACCGAAAAATCCTGATTTAACATTTCATCATTACCTCCAATTTCATAAAACAAATCCTTCCATTCCGGATTCATACTCACAATCAAATCAATTTTCTTCTTTCTATTCCAACCTTTTACCTGTTTCTCTCTCATAATCGCATTATTAACATATTTTGTTTCTTCGTAGTAAACCAATTTGTCTACTTTATATTTTCTTGTAAAACCATTTACCAAACCTTTTTTGTGCTCCACACTTCTGCGAATCAAATTATTAGTCATTCCAACATACAGAGTCCCGTTTTTCCCGCTTGCAATAAGGTATACATAGTAATTCATAATTGAAAATGTTCATTGTTATTTCTTTTAAAGAATGCTCATAAATTTACGTTGCATGATTGGATTCTTCACTTACCCACTCCGCTTCGCTCCGTTCGTTCAGAATGACAAAATATGTTACTTCAGTTAAACTGTAAACTATAAACTATGGACTATAAACTATGGAATGAACTATGAACTATGAATAATCAACTATCAACTCTCAATTATCAACTATCAATTATCAATTATTTGACGTTGCATGATTGGATTCTTCACTTCACTCCGCTTCGCTCCGTTCGTTCAGAATGACAAAAAGGGGAACTTCAGTTAATTATAATGCTGCTTAATAATTTTACGTTGCTGATTGGATTCTTCACTTCACTCCGCTGCGCTCCGTTCGTTCAGAATGACAAAATATGTTACTTCAGTTAAACTATAAACTTTAAACTATAAACTATGGACTATGAACTATGAACTATAAACTATAAACTATAAACTATGGACTATGAACTATGAACTATGAACTATGAACTATGAATAATCAACTATCAACTATCAATTATCAACTATCAATTATCAATTATCAACTATCAATTATCAATTATCAATTATCAATTACTCAAGTCTCTTACTAAATCTGAACGAACTTACAACCAATATCACAACTCCATTACAAACAAAACCGCAACTTCCCGCCAGAGATCATAAAAACCAAGACCTTTGATCACAATGCCTCTTATTATTATTATAAAATACTTTAACGGAATTATGTAAGTAACATACTGGATTATCATTGGCATGTTCTCTATCGGAAATGAAAAGCCCGACAGGAAGATCATCGGCATTATGACTAAGAATGCTGATGTTATCATTGCCTGCTGCTGTGTCTTTGAAATCGTTGACACGAATAATCCTAATCCTAAAGTCGAAAGCATAAACACAAATGATGAAGCAAATAAAAATGGTACACTTCCTTTTACCTGTATTCCAAACCAGAATCTCATGACAGAAAGAACAAGTATCACCGCAACAAAACCGATTATTGAGAATGGGATCAGCTTTCCGAGGATCATCTGATATGGCTTTATTGGTGTGACTATTAACTGTTCGAGTGTGCCAATCTCTCTTTCCTTTACTATTGCAAGCGATGTCATATTAACTGTAATTATTATAAGTACAAGTCCTACGATACTCGGAAGGAAATAATTTCGTGTGGTAAGATTCGGATTATACCAGACTCTTGCTTCAGGCTCGATCGAACTTACAAGATTTGTTTTAAGTCCTGATCTTTCAAGATTTTCAAGATTAATGTTCTTTGCAAATATAGCTGTAATGTTCTGAGCATATCCCGCGGCAATGGACGCTTTGTTACCGTCTGATCCGTCTACTATAAGCTGTACGTTAGCTGTTCTTTTATTTTTTATGTCTTTCTCAAAATCATAAGGGATTGTAATTCCGACAAGAGCATTGCCGTTATCTATTAATTTTGTAAGTTCAGAATAGTCATTAACAACATAGTCAATCGAAAAATATCCTGACTCAGAAAACCCTCTTACATATTCCCGGCTCGTTGAGGATTTATCCTGATCGAACAATACTGTCGTGGTATTTTCAATATCCCTGTTAGCTGCATATCCCAGGAATATCAGCTGTATTACAGGCGCGATCAGTACTACCCTGAACATTTTCGGGTCACGCAGAAACTGTAAAAATTCTTTTATGATAAATATTCTGAGTATCCTCATCCTTTAGGAAGGTATTCATAAAAAATTAACGAAAGATCATATTTTCCTCTGACAGAAAAAAATATCCTTATCATCAAACTGCTATTATAAAGTTAGTGTATTTTTTAAAATCATTAAGGTCTCTTTTATCAACCAGATTAAGGTCACCTTTATTCTTAAAGATGTAAGTCCGTCCTGTAATACTGCCGTTTATTACCAGTGATTCAGTACCTTTTAAAGTTACCCTGATCATATTTTTATAATGGAGGTCAGAAGTTTGTTTAAATGACATTCTCTTTTGATTGCAGTTGCACATATTATTATTGAAAGTTTTTGTTGGTTAATTTTTCTAATAAGATTGCTGCTCCTGAATAATAGAGACATAATATAATGACTTCAAAATAATATGTCCCGAACATAAAAGCAAATATTAATCCTGTCCAGATGCTGAGACAGTAAAAGCAGTCCATCAGCTTTCCCATAAAACTGTTTCCGAATAGTTTTCTTACTCTGAATATAATTTCAAAAGGACCGTCCTCTGAGCTTATTAAATGTGTGACCCTCCAGACGACTATGACTATCACGAAATATTTTACTAACTCCGGCATATGTTATATAACTTAGATCTTCATTAAATTAACGACAGAGTCTTTCACAAGTGAAAAGACTCTGCCGGTTGAAATCCACCTCCTATGGGTCGGAGATGGAGAGGGTTGTGTTTACTGCAAACAAATGTTATAGCCGGTCCAGACATCAAATCCAACACCCTGGCTGTTTACAATTGTCTTATCCACTGCATATAATGATATGCTGCCGCATGGATTGCTGTTGGCATTTGTCGGAATGCTGAAGCTGTTTCCGGGTAATGGAGGCGTATTCGATGTTCCGCTGATACCTCCGCCAAAGCTGCTGCCTAAGCTGAATGAATGAAGATTAGCATCATTGACAAAATAATGTCCCGTTATAGTATCTCCTTTATGATAATGCGTACAGTCTCCGCCATCGTCAACTGCCAGTGATATCTGCGGCACAATATTATCCATCTGAATTGTCTTGCTGAATGTTCCGAATATTCCTTCGACTTCCATTGTGACTTCAAGCTTATCGTTTGTTCCCGGTGAGAATCTCGAAAGTATGCTTAAAGTATTCTGCTCAACAGGAAGGAAATTATAGTATCCGTTTATGTCAGGGGTCTGTGTCGTGTATTGTACATAAGGAGCAACCGGAAGCCATCCGACAACAGTAAACGAATCATTTACATAATGGGAAACATTAGTAACAGTATTTCTTACTTTGATCCTGTAACGCTCGCCGGGGAACGTAGGTCCGTTCACTACTACTACTCCGCCAAACGGCGCTCCCGAGGGAACAGGTATTCCGTTGTATGCAAAGAAAGCGCCGGGTGTTGTAAGACCTGTGACATTATTGATCTTATCAACCGGTATTCCTCCGATTATATTGTAAAGCGCCATTACTTCACCCGGATCTAAAACTATTCCCGGTTTTATCTGAATGTGAGTATCAACCCTGTTACCATAAAACTGAAGCTGATCAGGATTGGTAGTAGAAGGCAGAGAATTCCACGATAGCACTCCCCTGACTCTAATAATGTTTGGATTATTACATAACTTTTTGTGAAAGGTTGTATCAAGCGGAAGTGTCACTGAATAATACAAACCACCAACAGGAATATTCAGATCGTGAATATCAAGCTGAACAGTATTAAGGTATTCCCAATCGCACATATCGTCCCAATCGATCCAGAAGGCAACGTATTCTTTGCTTCCGTCATCACAGAGATCTCCGCTGTATCCGCTTTTCTTTTTTATTTTAATTGTTGCTACAAGACTTTCATTATTATAATCAAGTCCGACGCATTCCAGCTCTTCCCAGTCAACATTAGCTTTCGTTTTATCAATGAAAGGAAGAACAACGAACTTATCAATTAATTTTGCATAATCGATCTTCAGTTCACTTAAAGTCTTCTGAGTATCCAGTGTAAGTTCTGATGCCGGATATTTGATCATGTTCAATGCTGCTTTGTAAGCGAAACGTGACGGCTCAAGTTCAGATTTTTTATACTTACTGCTCAGGTCCTTTAGTGATAATGACTTTGCAACAGGTTTTAAGTCATCCAGCTGAATATTATTTACTTCAGCTAACTGATTAAGTGAAAGATGAGGCGAATATGAAGCAAGACTTAATAATTCACTGTACTTCAGTTTAAACAAATCATCAAAGATAATGAACGACGGTTTAAGCTGAATGTCAACTTCCTTAACATTCCCCCATACCGGAGACCAGTTAGGCGAATTTGCCGGCGGATCGAAATTCCAGGATAAAATTGCTCTCACTCTTGGCAGTACCGGATGACCGCAGGTAGAAAATTTTCCTGTCTTTTTCTTTAAAGAAGCTGTGTATGTCACAGGCATAGTGGAGCTGTGATGGCAGTCAGTTCCTGCAGGCAGATCGTGAACATTCACGGCAACCGAGCCCTGGTCTATCCATCCTGCGCCGTCATGAAAATCAATATAAAATCTTACATACTCTCTTGAACCAGCTGTACAAAGGTTTCCTGAATATCCATAAGATCTCTTGATGTCAAAAGTAGCTTCAAGTATTTGTGTGGAAGGATTGTAACCCAGACAGGAAATTCCTTCATAAGAAATATTTCCCTTCATTAAAAAATTAGACTTCAGTTTGCTTTCCGGAATGTTCCCGAAGTAATTGGGATTCTTAGCCAGCAAAGCGAGAAAATTACTTCGTTCAGGCTGAACCCTGATTTTTGTTTTTACGCTTTTGATGTTTTTAGCCATGTTATTATTTATTTAAAATTATGCCTACTCTTTACAGGATTTTCGGCGTCTTCCTATCAGATTCTGGAATTATTAATGTTTGATATGATTGGGGTGTATGGAAATTCCATACTACAAAATTACAGGTTTAATACAGAACTAAGAATAGTGGTAAATACATTTTCTTTGTAAGTAGAAACACTTATTTAAATTTGGGATTTCGGATTTGGGATTTTCTTGATTTGGGATTTTTTTGATTTGGGATTTGGAATTTCGGATTTGGGATTCACTACTCACTATTCATTATTCACTATTCATTATTCCATTATTCATTATTCATTATTCATTATTCATTATTCATTATTCATTATTCATTATTCATTATGTATCGTCTCACACAGCATTTGACCTCTTCGTTCTGATTGTCGCAATTGCAATCAATATAGCTGCAAAGATAATCAGATAAACAAACTGCATTTTATAAGCTTCGAAACCTACACCTTTTATTAAAATATCTCTTAAAATAATTATATAATACTTTGCCGGAGTAAAATTAGAAAGGATCTGTACGGGCCATGGCATGCTCTCGATTGGAAAAATAAACCCCGAAAGAATGACTGTAGGAAGCTGGGATATAAGCTGCGCCATTTGAAAAGCTACCTGCTGTGAATCGGCAATAGTTGAAATGAATACTCCCATGCTTAATGTTGCCATCAGATAACATATAGTGCCGATGAACAGGAACAAGTGGCTTCCTTTCACAACCACTCCGAATAAAATGTATCCGATGAATAATATCGAATAAGCTATCAGCAATGAAATGATCAGATACGGAATGATCTTGCCTATGATAAGTTCAAATGATGTTACAGGTGAGACCCTGATCTGCTCAATAGTGCCAAGCTCTTTCTCTCTTACCAGTGAAATTGAAGTAAGTATTACGGAAATGATGATCAGCAGCATCGCAATGAGTCCGGGAATAAAAAACTGAGTTGTATTGAGATCCTTATTATACCAGAATTGCGGATCAAGATTTATCGGCTGGTAGGGCTTGACTCCCTTTACTGCTAGAAATTCTTTGGTAAAATTAACAGAGTAAAATCTTGTTGCGGCATTTACATAATTCAGAATGATCGTGGCAGTATTTGCATCTACACCGTCTATCAGAAACTGAATGTTAACATTCTGTTTTGTAGCAAGATCTTTGGAAAAATTTTCCGGAACAACTGCAACACACTGAACGATTCCCCTGTCCAGAAGTTCGTTCACTTCTGCATCATTGTTTGCATAACTGATAATTTTAAAATAAGATGTTCCAATGAAACCGCTGATAAAATCCCTTGACGCTTCTGTATTATCCTTATCATAAACTCCAAGCTTTATTGTATTGATGTCAAGCGTGATGGCGTATCCGAATAGGATCAGCAGCGCGACAGGAAGAACAAAAATTATCATCAGAGTTCTTTTATCCCTGCTGATCTGCCAGAATTCTTTCTTCGTAATTGATAATATTTTACTTAGCATCAGGTGTATTTTTTTCAATGAGAAAAAGAAATACATCCTCCAGAGAAGGAGTAATTTCACTTACCCTGTGAATTTTAATTCCGGGATCTTTTCGCAGGAGAGAAGTGATAAGCTCAATTTCATCTTCCTCAAATTCCGATTCTGATTTAATTCTTTCCTTCATGGTGACATGTAGTGAATTTCCGAAAATGGATATGCTCTCGGTAAAGTTTTCTTTCTCGAGAATTTCAGTTGCAGCGTAAATATCAGAACAGTCTATTTCTATGACTTTGTTTTTAATGTATTCCCTCTTTAATTCCTTGGGACTTCCTGCAGCGATCAGCTTGCCCGCATTAATAAGAATGATCCTGTTACAAAATTCCGCTTCATCAAGATAGTGAGTTGTCACAAACACTGTTGTTCCTCTTTCAGAAAGATCAGTTATAAGGTCCCAGAATTTTCTTCTTGAGATCGGATCAACTCCGCCTGTAGGTTCATCCAGAAAAATGATCTTAGGTTCGTGAATGACAGCGCAGCCCAATGCAAGCCGCTGTTTAAATCCTACAGAAAGTGAAGATGTCAGTGTCTTTTCCCGCTCTTCAAGCCCTGCAATTTTTAACACCCACTTTTTCCTTTCCTCAAGATCAGATCCCTCCAGCCCGTAAACTCCCCCGAAGAAATTGATATTCTCTTCCACAGTCAGATCACCGTAAAGTGAAAATTTCTGTGACATATATCCAATGTTTCTTTTTACATTCTCAGAATCATTCGAAATACTGTGACCGCCGACTGTAGCATCTCCCGATGTCGGTTCCAGTATTCCGCAGAGCATCTTAATGGTAGTCGACTTCCCTGCCCCGTTCGATCCAAGAAATCCGAATACCTCTCCCTGCTTTACTTCAAATGAAATATTATCAACTGAAGTGAATTTGCCGAATCTTTTTGTCAGGTTGAATACTTCGATGGAATTCATTTGTTGGTCGTTATTAGTGAATAGTCAATGATCAATCGTCAATCGTCAATCGTCAATCGTCAATCGTCAATCGTCAATCGTCAATCGTCAATCGTCAATCGTCAATCGCCCTGTGTTTCAATAAATCCCAAATTTTTCTAGCTCCCTCCCTTTTCTTTTTAAAGGGGAGGGTGGGGGGGGGGGTTGCTTTAATGAATCGTGAATCGTGAATCGTGAATTGTTAATCTTTAATCTTTAATCTTTAATCTTTAATCTTTAATCTTTAATCTTTAATCTTTAATCTTTAATCTTTAATCTTTAATCTTTAAAGTCTTTAATCCCGATTGACTTATTCAGCTTAATTAATGCTATCCTGTAATCAACTACTGCTGTTGTATAATTCATTTCTGTCTGAAACAAAGATGTTTCAGCATCTACTATGTCTGTACTGGTTGCAAGCTGGACGTCATACTTTTGCCGTGTTACCTTATAATTGTCTTTCGCCTGTTCAACTGCTTTGCTGCTTACATTGATTCTTTCTGCGAGATAGACAACATTCAGATAATTCTGATTTACTTCAAGTTCTATTGACTCTTTAAGCTGTTCATAATTTAATTTCCCCTGAACATAAGTTTGTTCCGACTGTCTTACCTGTGCGGATGTATTTCCCCAGTTCCATACATCCCATGACAGGTTAACACCTAAATCCCAGGTAGAATTAAACACATCTACAGGAGGCTGAATTCTCAAATTCGGATTCTGATAATAATAATTACCATAAAGAAAAACCGAAGGATAAAAAGAAGATTTAATTGCCGAGATATTTTCACTTGCTGACTTTAATTTGTAATCCATTGATTTCAGTTCTATCCTGTTTGTCAATGCATCTGAAGTGAGCGATGCGAGTTTGAGATCTTCCATTCCGGGATCTTCCTGATCTGCTACTATTTCCGTTTTTGAATCCAGAGGTAGTCCAAGTACCCTGTTAAAAGAGACTCTTGCAAGCTCAATGTTATTTGCAGCTTCAAGCTGCTGAAGCTTTGCATTTGAATTCTGTACCTCAAGCTTTAAAAGATCACTTGTCGTTGCAAGTCCGTTTATAAGGAAATTTTTTGTGTCTGTTATGTGCTGTTCGGACTGTAACAAAATAGTATCGGTCACTTTCTTTATCTGAAGCGCTTTGTAATAATTCCAGAATGCGACCTGAACATTTGAAGCGAGATTATTTTTTTCATTGCTGAAATCAAGCTCTGAAGAAGTTGTGAAATATTCAGCAGAATTTTTCGATGATGATAATTTTCCGCCTGTATAAAGCGGCTGCTGCAATGAAAGCTTAAGTGTATAATTATTCAATATTACTTCAGAAAGCTGCACCGGCTCTGCCGAGAATGGAATAATGATCAGATACGGATCAACATTACTTTGCCTGAGATAACCTAAGTTAAGTTTCAGCTGCGGCAGAAATAATGAACCGGCTTCCTTTATCTTAGCTTTGTTGCTGACAATTTTTGATTCTGAAATTTTCAGATCTTTGCTGTTCCCAAAGCTAATTGCAACACTTTGCTCCAGAGTAAGCTTGCTATTCTGTGCATGTAGTTTTAAATTTAAAATAATCAGAACAGAAAGAATTGTTATGATGCTTTTCATCTCAATTATTTTCTTTTATTAAATGTATGAAAGCGTTTTCAAGTGAAGGAGTTATTTTTCTCAGATCAATAATGCTGACAGAGTTTTCTTCAAGAATTCTTCTTATCATTTTTCATCATCCCTGTCATTATCAACGGCCACATTGAGCCTGTCTCCGAATATCTGTATTTCAAACCCTGAGTTTTCTTTCAAAACCTGATAAGCTTTTCTTACCGGAGTGCAGACAACTTCGATTATGATCTCATCCATCATTGCCTTTATCTTATTCGGTGTGTCAATGGCGAGTATCCTCCCGTTATCCAGCATTGCAATTTCATTGAACCGCTCGGCTTCATCCATATATGGCGTCGAAATAAGTATCGTTATGTCTTCCTTAAGAAGATTTGAAAGTATGATCCAGAATTCTCTCCGCGAAACCGGATCAACTCCTGTCGTCGGCTCATCGAGAAAAATAATTTTAGGTCTGTAGATCAATGTGCACGCAAGAGCAAGTTTCTGTTTCATACCGCCGGATAATTTTCCCGCAAGAAATTTTCTGAAATTTGTAAGCCTCGTAAACTGTAAAAGCTCATCCCTTCTCCCTTTGAAATCTTTCAACCCGTGAATGTCAGCAACAAACTCTATGTTTTCATCAACAGTCAGATCGGTATAAAGACTGAACCTCTGCGACAGATAACCAATGTTGTTTTTGGATCTTATCGAGCCCCTTAGGCATATCAATTCCGAGGATCCTGATTTCACCTGAATCCGGTTTTAGAAGACCGCATAATATTCTGATCAGAGTAGTCTTGCCCGCACCATCCGGACCGACAAGCCCGAAAATAATATTTTTCTTAACTTCGATATTAATATTTTCAAGAGCTTTTAAATCGCCGTAACTTTTATTCAGATCTTTTATTGTAATTGCATTTTCCAACTTATGCACCTTAATTTTTAACTTCTCATTCCATGAGACATTGTCAAATCTCAGTTAACCACTAAGACACAAAGACACTAAGACTTAAAATTGCATTAGTGTCTTTCTTTGTGCCTTTGTGACTTAGTGGTTATGTCAGCTGTTTGCTAATATACATCCTCCGGGTTTGTGACATATAAGGATTTTCGATTGCCATCGTAGTTTATTTAATTCAAAATCAGTTTTGCATCCGCAGGCATTCCCGATTTCAGATCAAAATCATAATTCGGTATCTTAATTTTCACTGCAAAAACAAGTTTAGTCCTTTCATCCTGGGTCTGAATGCTCTTAGGAGTAAATTCAGCTTCAGGTGAAATATAGATCACCTCTCCTTTATATACTTTATCCTTATATGTATCAATTTTAACATCTGCCTTCTGACCAAGCTTGACCTTCCCAAGCTCTTCCTCGGTAATATAAATAAACAAATCAACTGACTGCAGGTCAGATAATTTTAAAACAGCAGCGCCCGGAGTGACATACTCTCCGGTTTCAGTAAATTTTTTTGAGACAATCCCGTCGACAGGTGACCTTATGGTGCAGTCTTCAATGTTTTTTCTTATCAGATCAACGCTTACCATGTTTCTTTTGACGTTTGCCTCTGCTGATTCAATTTCTTCCGGTCTGGTGATATTTTCTAATTTAGCCAAATTTTCTTTTGCACTGTTATACTGGTTTAATGCCTGATCATATTTAAGCGCAACATCTTCATACTGCTTTTTAGTAATAGTGCTGGATTCATATAATTTTTTAAATCGTTCTTTATCAGTCGATGCCTGGTCTAAATTTATTTCAGCAAGCTGAACCTGTTCATCGGCAAGTACTAAATCTTCTTTTCTTGCTCCGGACTGAAGCAGTCTGAGCTGTGCTTCCGCCTGCTCGACACCTGCCTGCGCCTGCCTCAGTTGTATATCAAGCAGGTCATGATCAATGTTCATTAATACATCATTTACTCTGACCTTACTGCCTTCATCGACCAGTATTACTTTTATTTGTCCGGCGATCTTGGAGCTGACCGTAACATCAGTAGCCTCAATGGTCCCCGATGCATTAATTTCATTTTCCGGTTTTTTATCCGCGCATGCAATTAAGATAAATGCAGATAATAACAGAAAAGCTTTTGTTAAAAATTTCATAGAGAAATTCAGGTGTTTATAATTTAGAAACTTCTGAGAACTATCTCTTAAATGCTGACCGAGTAACAGAGAAGAGAGAGTTTCACATAAATAATTTTATTAATTTAATTTTTATTTTATATTTTAATATTATATTTTAAAACTTAGATATTTAAACCCTGATGATATATATATATATATTCTTGCGCAATTGTTTGTTCTCTCTGTTAAAGGTTTTGGGGAATGATAGTTATGTTTTTTCAGAAGTCACAATTTTTTAGTGATTTAATATAATTAAGTTTTTGAGCACTGCTGTTTCACCGGATCATTTCAGGATTCATAGCAGGTCTTTTTTAATATCTTAACTTCAATTATAAACATACCAGAAAGTAATTCTTGGAACTACATCTGTCGTATATTTTACTGTCTGATTAGTCTTTGGAGTATATGCATTCAGCCATATGTTAGGCATGAAATGGACGTTAGACGCGGGCATAAAATCAAATCCTGCAGTCGTAAAACTTTGATAAAAGCCTGTTGATGAATTATTAATATCCTGATTGTAAAAATCATATCTGACAAAACATTTTAATTCATTGGGAATGATATTCCCTACTATGTAAACACTCAATCCATAGGGAACAATGTCAGTGCTTGCAGCGGCAGCGGATTTATTAAAATTATTTTGTATCTGAAAGAAATTTTCCATGCCTAAAGTTAAATCTCCGTTTTTGTATCCGACAAATCCATACAAGGTGGTTTTGCTCATATCATTACCGCTGGACTGATAATCGGAATACAGGTTGGCAGCTATTTTTTTATCTGCAAAATTCCCGAATAACGTGCCGTATATTTTTTTGTATTTGTTATTTTCATTCTTTGTCCCGTTACCGTTACCTACCATAGCATAGTAACCGAAATCTCTTGCATCATCAAATGCACCGGAAAGCATTATTCCAAGATCTCTGGATCCCAATATGTTTCTTTGTCCCATTATTGTCTGTTCAACAGATCTGTATCCCCACCATTTCTGACTGACATAATCATATCCCGGAGTAGGCATTATCCCGATAGTTAAATTTGAATTTGTGAATATATCCTTCCAGTTAATATAAGCATCTCTTACATAAACAGCGTCATTACCGTTTGATAAAGTATCAGGTCCGTCATAAGAAATTGAAAGTCTCGAATCGAAAGTCTCATTGATATAATAATCAACTCCGATATTTACTCTTCTGAAAGCAAAAGCATTGAATTCCTTTTTGTATGGGGAATACTGAAGGTTACTGCCGGTTGAATCACCTCCCGCTTTGTAAAAATAATCTCCGAAAACAACTCCGAAAACGTTTAATTTAGAGTTGCCTGATTTTCCCTGTTCGGATTGTGAAAAGATATTAGTCCCAGTTAAAAGTATAATTATTGAAAGTATAATTTCTCTCATCGGTCAGTAATTTTTAAATTATTTGTTGCAAAGTTAACTAAAGTATTTTTTAATATCAGTTGTATAATTAGAAACTAAACATCCTGCAAAAAGGAACAACGATCACACGGATTTAAAACGAAAAATCGCGATTTTATTAGTAATGAAAATCCTGACATACTTAACGAACTAAACAAACTAAACGGACTTAACGAACTTAACTAACTTAACGAACTTAACGAACTTTCTGAATTGTAATAAAGCATTATTTTTAAGACTTTTGGGAAAATAATTAATTGTATATGAAGAATATCCTCTTCCCAACTGACTTTTCCCAAAATGCTGAAAATGCTCTGAACTTTGCAATTGAAATAGCAAGAAAAGTAAAAGGACATCTTGTATTGTTTCATGCTTACAGCGTTCAGCTCATTGATCCGAATATGCCAGCGGAGATATATCTTTCAGCCTATCAGGAGGAAGAAAAATCCGCTAAAGAAAGTCTTGAAGAATTAAGCAGGAGAATTATTGATTCCAATAAAGATGAAGACGGAAACAGTCTTTTCACCGTGGATGCAATCGTAACACAGGGTCTGGTTGTTGATGAAGTTTTATCTTTGATAAATGATTTTAAAATTGATTTAGTGATTATGGGAACTCACGGAGCAAGCGGGATAACTGAATTAATTCTCGGCAGCAATACATCAAGCATTATTGAAAAAGCACATATACCCGTCCTTGCAATTCCGCATAATGCAATATACAACGGTATCAACAATATTGTTTATGCTTATGATGACATAAAATCAGGACTTCCATCTTTTCAGCGTCTGCTTGAATTTGCTGAAATTTATAATTCGGAAATTACACTTCTTCATATAATAGATGCTGAAAACAATACAGTCGAGGTCAACAAAAAAGAATTTGAAAGAATCAAAGGTTCCGTAGATTATGACAGGATCAGGCTCGAACTTGTAAAAGAAGAAAATGTACTAGAAGGCATCAATGACTACGTCAACTCTAATGATGTAGATATTCTTGCAATGGCAATACGAAAGAGAACATTGTTTGATAAAATTTTCAATAAAAGCCTGACAAAGAAAATGGCTTATCATACGAAAGTCCCGCTGCTTGCATTGCACTTTTAGATTTTGGGTTTTGGGTATTGAGTATTGGGTATTGGTATTGAGTATTGAGTATTGAGTATTGGGTATTGGGTATTGAGTATTGGGTATTGAGTATTGGGTATTGGGTATTGGGTATTGCTTTAAATTTACGGTATCGCGATTTTCACGATTCACGATTTACGATTCACGATTCACGATTTACATTACTATCAACTATTAACTATCAACTATTAACTATCAACTATTAACTATCAACTATCAACTATTAACTATTAACTATCAGTTATCACCTTGCCCGAAAAACTATACTTAATTGACGCAATGGCCATGATTTACAGGGCGTACTTTGCAATGATCTCAACTCCTCTTATAAACTCCAAAGGTAAAAACACTTCCGCTGTATTTGGATTTACAAATTCACTGATCAAAATTCTCGAAGAGGAAAAACCCGAACATATTGCAGTATGTTTTGATACGCAAGCTCCGACATTCAGACATAAGGAATTTCCTTTATATAAAGCACAACGGCAGGAGATACCGACCGATATGCCGTGGCAGATAACGAAAGTCAAAGAAATGATATCGGCTTTCAGCATTCCAATGATAGAGCTTGACGGATATGAAGCTGACGACATCATTGGAACTCTTGTGAAGCAGGCTGAGAAAGAAAAAGTTTTAAGCTATATGGTGACACCTGATAAGGATTTCATGCAGCTCGTATCTGATAATATTTTTATGTACAAGCCCGCAAGGAATTTATACGGAAGCAAAATGTCCGAAGTGGAAATTATTAACAGGGAAGGCGTAAAGAAAAAATTCGGCGTAGAACCCGGGAAAGTCGTAGAAGTTCTCGGATTAATGGGAGATACATCGGATAATATTCCGGGTATAAAAGGTGTCGGGGAGAAGACTGCAATGAGTCTTATACAGGAATTCGGTTCGATTGAGAATATGTATTTAAACATTGATAAGATCACGAAGCCAAAGCTTAAAGAAAACATACTTGCTAACAGAGACAATGCATTTATGACACATATGTTAGCTACTATCAGAACTAACATTCCTCTCAAAATTAATTTTCATAACTTAAACAAAAAGGATGCAGATGTTAAAAAGCTTATTTCCCTTTTTGAGGAGCTGGAGTTTAAATCACTTGTAAAGAAATTTTCTAAAGGTGAAGTAATAACACCTTCGGAAGAAAGCAGGGAGGAGCTGCATATTAGAGGTGTAAAGATAGATAATGTTAAAGTTAACATTCCGGAATCAGCAAAGCCAATCAAAACAATACAGGATGTTAAGCATAGTTATATTATTATTAAAAACAACGATGAATATTTTAAATTAATCAAAGAGCTAAAGAAACAGAACCTTGTATGCTTTAATACCGAAACGGATTCTGCGGACTGCATGAATTGCAATATAGTCGGGATGTCATTTTCATTTGCAGAAAAAGAAGCTTACTATGTCCCGATATTCGGCAGGGAATTCGGAGAAAAGAATAAACCTGAGCAGTCATTATTTGATTCATCAATAAAAGTCGGCGACGGAAATGATTCCGGTGTTGAACTGAATTTCGCGATTGAAAAAATAAAACCTGTACTTGAAAACAATAAAATTAAATTTACCGGAAAGAATCTGAAGCATGATTATATTGTAATGCGGAACTACGGAGTGGAAATTCAAAATTTATTTTTTGATACAATGATCGGCGCATTTATTTACCAGCCTGACGGCGCACATGATATGGAAACATTGTCCGAAAAGTATCTCCGGTATAAACCAATATCACTTAAAGAACTCACTGGTAAAGGAAAAGATCAGATTACTCTTGATAAATTAGATGTTAATAAAACAGGTGAGTATGCAGCGGAAGGCGCTGATGTGACACTACAGCTTTATCATAAGATCAGATATGAACTTGGAAAATTAAATTTACTGAAGCTTTGTGATGAGATAGAATTCCCTTTGATCAAAGTCCTTGCTGAAATGGAATTCTCCGGATTTAAAGTTGATGAAAAAATATTATCCATTATTAATAAGGAGACTGAAAGATTAATTAAAGAATTTGAAGAAAAGATCTACAAATCCGCCGGTGAAAAGTTCAACATAAATTCAACACAACAGCTTGCCGACATTCTGTTTAAAAAATTAAATCTCACTCCTGCAAGAAAAACAAAGACTGGATTTTCAACAGATGTGAAAGTTCTGGAAGAACTGAAGTATCAGCATGAGATAGCGTCACTGTTAGTTGATTACAGAATTCTTACCAAGCTTAAATCTACATATTTAGACGGATTAAAAAAAGCAGTCAATCCTAAGACAAAGCGGGTTCACACTGTCTTCAATCAGATAGCAGCTGCCACAGGAAGGATATCAAGCAACGATCCAAATCTGCAGAATATTCCCATAAGAACTGAAGTCGGTAGAAGTCTTAGGAAAGCATTTGTTCCCTGTGATAAGAATCACGTGATAATGTCGGCTGATTATTCACAGATCGAGTTAAGGATCATGGCTCATTATGCTGATGATGAAAACATGATAAACGCATTCAAAAGAAATCACGACATTCACACCGAGACATCAATGAGAATATTCAATCTGCATTCAAAGAATGATGTCACGCCCGGGATGAGACGCAAGGCTAAAGAAGTGAACTTCGGGATCATATACGGCATCGGTGCATTCGGACTGGCTAACCGTCTTGAGATAAAAAATACCGAAGCGAAAGATATCATTGAAAGATATTTCAGAGAATATCCTAAAGTCAGGGAATATATGGACAGGACAAAAAAGTTTGCTCACGAAAACGGATACGTAGAGACATTAAAAGGACGAAGAAGATATCTCAGCCAGATAAATAATCAGAATGCCTCTGCAAGAGCGGAAGATGAAAGAGCGGCAATCAACATGCCCATTCAGGGAACCGCTGCAGACATGATAAAGATCGCAATGGTTGATATTTATAATGAATTTGTAAGAAACAAAATTGAATCAAGAATGCTTCTGCAGGTTCACGATGAACTTGTTTTTGAAGTAAAGAAAAATGAACTCGATAAAGTAAAGACAATAGTGATTGATAAAATGAAGAATGCAATAAAGCTTAAGGTTCCTGTTGAAGTTGAAGTAGGTGTCGGAGATAACTGGTTTGAAGCACACTAGTTCAATTACAAATTACAAATTACAAATTACAAATTACAATTTGACGATTCACGATTGACTATTGACTATTCACTATTTCACGATTCACGATCACTTTTAACTTTCAACTTTTAACTTTCAACTTTTAACTTAAAGAAATGATAATTGTAACAGGCGGTACCGGATTTATCGGAAGTTCGTTAATATGGCGGCTTAACCAGCTCGGCAAGGAGGACATAATAATTATAGATGAATTCGGCAGAAAGCAAAAGAAAAGTAATAAATGGCAGAACATTGTTCAGCTTAAGTATGCCGACATTTTTGATAAGGAAGATTTCGGGCACATGTTGCAGTCTGACTTTTTAAAGAACTTCGAAGTTGATACCATATTCCATCTTGGCGCATGCAGCGCTACAACAGAAAGAAACTTTGATTATCTTCTGAGAAATAATTATGAGTACTCCAAATTTTTGTGTGAGAAAGCATTAGACAATAATGTTAGATTTATATATGCGTCTTCCGCAGCTACTTACGGTGACGGTTCGCAGGGGTACGAAGATGATGAAAGTAAACTCCAGTCTCTGAGACCTTTGAATGCTTATGGTTATACAAAACACATGTTCGACCTCTGGGCTAAGAGAAGCAGAATTCTCGATAAGATTGTCGGCTTAAAATATTTTAATGTTTACGGTCCGAATGAATATCATAAAGGTGACATGCGGAGTGTAGTTAATAAATGTTTTCATCAGGTAAAAGAAACCGGTAAGGCAAGACTTTTTAAATCTTCAAATCCTGAATATATAGACGGAGAACAAAGCAGGGATTTTCTTTATGTAAAAGATGCAGTTGACATGACATTATTTTTCTGGGACAACAGAATTGTAAACGGTATATATAACATAGGTACAGGTGAAGCTAACAGTTTCAATCAGCTGGTGAAACCGATATTTAAAAGTCTCGGATTAAAGGAGAACATTGAATATTTTGACATGCCTGAAATTTTAAGAGAAAAATATCAGTATTATACTAAAGCTGATATTAGTAAATTAAGGAGTACAGGGTACATAAATAAAGTAATGAAGATTGATGATGCTGTGACGGATTATGTTAAAAATTATTTGAATACAGAGAGTCCTTATCTTAAATAAGTATTGGGTATTGGGTATTGAAAATAAAATTATAAAATTCTATTAATTCAATTAATTCTACTAAGTAAAATGAAAATAATAGTTACATTAATACTTACTTTGTTTATATGCAGTAATTCTTTCTCACAGGATCTGCCGCATTATATGACAGATAAAGAAAAGGAAGTTTATAAAAATTATCAGCCTCCGTTTACAATAAGTGATGATACTAATCCGCCACCGACGCCGGTCAGAACAATGGCTGAGTGGGAACAGGTTCAGGGAATCATAGTTGCATGGACCTCATATAATTCCATTATCAGGCAGATCGTAGATTATGCACAGGACGAGGGTTTGGTGTTTATCGTTTGTTCGGATTCAAATACAGTGAGAACATATCTTACCAGCGGTGGTGTCCCGTTAACAAATTTAAAATTTGTCATTACTCCTTTTAATTCAGTTTGGTGCAGGGACTATGGTCCATGGGCAGCTTACTCGGGAATTTCAGACAGTCTTAAAATAATAGACTGGATTTACAACCGGCCGAGACCTCAGGATGACCAGGTGCCCGTCGGCTTTGCAAATTATATGAGTCTCCCGATTTATCAGGCGACAGTCGCTCCGAATAATCTTACACACACCGGCGGCAATTTCATGGTTGACGGCAACGGGACAGGTTTTTCTTCCGAATTAGTGTTGGATGAAAATCCTACTAAAACTGAATCCCAGATTAATGATATTTTTCAAAGTTACTTAGGGCTGAACAGATATATTAAAATGGAAACTCTTCCTTATGATGAAATACATCACATTGACATGCACATAAAATTACTTGATGAAGAGACGTTACTTGTGGGACAATATCCGGCCGGTGTAGCTGACGGTCCGCAGATCGAAGCAAATCTTCAGTACGTACTGAATAATTTTCAGACATGTTACGGGCGTCCTTACAAAGTCATAAGGATCCCGATGCCTCCAAGCGCTTCAGGACAATATCCTCCCACCTCAGATTATTATACTTATACAAATTCTGTATTCGTTAATAAAACTGTGATAGTTCCCATCTACGGACTTGCACAGGACACAACTGCTTTAAGAATTTACAGGGAAAATTTGCCGGGATACAGAGTAGTCGGAATTAACTGTGCTTCAATGATCTCCGCACTCGGAGCAATACACTGTATTACAAAAGAGATCGGTGTAAGCGAACCGGTATTTTTTTCACATGCAAAACTTCTGAATACACTGAATACAACTGCTCCGTATGAAGTAAAATCTTATATAAAATCTAAAACAGGAATCGCCTCTGCTTCTGTGTACTGGAGAACCGATACTACGCAGGCATATAATTCAGTCAGCATGACACAAACCCTTGATACGTTCAAGGCTTCAATTCCGCCGCAGACGCTGGGAACAAAGATATACTATTACATTTCAGCAACTTCAAATTCCGGCAGAACATCGACTAAGCCGCTTACAGCTCCGTCCGGATACATAAAATTTGCTATAGATAATCCGACTTCAGTCATACAAAATAATTCTGCACCGGGAAATTTCAGCTTAAGTCAAAATTATCCGAATCCGTTTAATCCTGTTACGAAATTGGAATTTAGAATTTCAGATTATGGATTTGTTTCTTTGAAAGTATATGATGTACTTGGCAATGAAGTAAGAACTTTGGTTAATGAGAAAAAGTCTGCAGGGAGTTATACTATTACATTCGACGGAAGCAATCTTTCGAGCGGGATCTATTTCTATAAGCTGACTGCCGGAGAATATTACGATGAAGAAAGCTTTAGTTAAATAATGAAGTGTATACTTTAGAACAATGGATTAAATTGGATCTTGAAATTTGATGTACTTGGAAATGAAGTAAGACTTTAGTAAAGAAAAGCAAGTTACGTTACATTAGGAACGAGCGGGATCTATTTCTATAAGCTTAGTGCCGGCAGTTATTCCGATACAAAGCGTATGATACTTTTAAAGTAAAGTTTTATTAAATTTATGATGATAATTAAACTTCCGGAGTTATTATTGACTTCGGAAGTTTTTTAATTTTATGAAACTTAATATCACAATTTTCTTAATATTCATCTCTTCAGTTTTATTCTCTCAGAACGAACCGTGGAAGAGACCGTTGAAAATTTGTCAAAGCAATAACGGAGTTAACTTTTCCAATATTCAGACCTTTCAGGATTCTTCAGGGGTTCCTAATGTTATAAAACTTCCGTCGGGAGTTTTAATCAGTGTGTTTCAATGGTTCAGGCAGCCGGTAGGTTCATTGTCATGGGACAGAGTTGCTGTAAAATTTTCAAGTGATAACGGGATCAGCTGGACACAGCCGCAGCCAATCGTTGTGAATGGATTGCCTTCTAACTTCTCAAGACCTTTCGATCCGACTTTAGCCGTTACAGACAGCGGTAGGATCCGCATTTATTTTTCATCGGGACTGAATATGATATTGGATACTTCAATAAATACTTACTCTGCAATTTCCGATGACGGAATAAATTACACAATGGAAGCGGGCTTCAGATTCAGTCTACCTGACAGACCTGTGATCGATCCTGCGGTCATTAAATTCAGAAACCTCTGGCATCTGATAAATCCATTTTCCAATATGACTAACGGAGGCGCATTCCATAATATTTCCGGTGATGGAATAAATTTTACGCGTGTTGCGGACATACCGTCAGACATGACTCACAGCTGGATAGGAAATTTTATGATCAAAGATACAAACGAGCTGAGATTCTACGGAAGCGGCATGAATGTTTGGTATTCTTCCAGTACGAACGGAGGAGTTTGGTCAGCTTTTACAAATACAAATATAAACGGAGGCGATCCGTCTGTATTAAAACTTTCTGACACTAATTATTTAATGATCTATACCGGACAGCCCTATACAACTTCGGCATCCTCTAATTCAGTTGCTGTGAATGATTTTTATTTATATCAGAATTATCCAAACCCGTTTAATCCCGTCACTGTTATTCGTTATTCTTTAAGAGAAAATATCTTCGTCACTTTGAAATTATTTGATGTAACCGGTAATGAGATTGCAGTTCTAATTAATGAAAGGCAAAATCAGGGTAATTACAACTATCAATTTTCAACCGGCAGTTATCAGCTGGCAAGTGGTATTTATTTTTATAAATTAACTGCAGGTAAATACTCAGACACTAAACGAATGATCTTAATTAAATGAACTTGATCATGGTTTTATGAATAAAGATTCTCTTTAATTCTAATTATAAAAGAATAAAATGCAAAACTGTTAAATAAAGGAGAAATATTTCATGAGTAAATATGCAGCGCTGCTTAGGGGTATAAACGTAGGAGGAAACAAGCCGGTGAAGATGGACGCTTTGAAGCTTACATTCGAATCAATGGGATTTAAAAATGTGAAAACAATACTCGCCAGCGGCAATGTCCTTTTTGAGACAAAGGAGCAGAGTACCGGGAACGTTGAAGAAAAAAATTGAACAGAATCTTAAAAAGAATTTTGGAACTGAAATCAGTGTGATCATACGAACCGTTAAAGAGCTGCAGGAGCTAGCAGATACAGATCCCTTCAAAGGAATTAATGTCACTAAAGAAACAAGGCTGTATGTGACTTTTCTCACGGATAAATTAAACAGCAAACTTAAGATCCCGTACGAATCTCCGGATAAAAATTTCCGGATTTTATGTGTTACTGATAAGTATATTTGCAGTGTACTTACTCTTACACCGGAGAGTAATACAATTGACCTGATGGTTATTATCGAAAAAGAATTTGGCAGGAAAGTCACTACCCGAAACTGGAATACAATTATGAAATTTTTAAAAACTGATAAATAGTATCTTGAATAACATCTGATAAATCCCCTGCTTTGGTATTTTCTGTTATGTGAAAGTCTGAAGTATAACATTTCTTTAAATTTTCATCTTTAGTTTCATTTGTTTCTGCTTTGTTTCCATTCCATTACATTTTATGACTGAACAAAAAAATTTACTGTTTATTTTAATTCAAAACTCTATTTTAAATTACACCTAAAAAAACTTTTTTTAATCTAAACTTAAATCATTATGAAAAGAGTAATTTTCCTTTTTGCATTCCTGATTTTAATTGGAATCAATCTTAATGTTAATGCTCAACTAAGCGGTCCTAAATCCATTCCGGGTGATTTTGCTTCAATATCGGCAGCCATATCAGCCCTCGATACACTGGGTGTAGGGAGTGGCGGAGTAACATTCAATGTTGCAGCAGGTCATACGGAAACTGCTTCTAATTTAGTAATTGCTTTCACAGTAAATCCTGCGACTTCTGCTAATCCGGTCGTATTTCAAAAAAGCGGAGCAGGAGCAAATCCGCTTATTACTGCAGCTCCCGGGACATCCGCTACTCTGGACGGAATACTAAAATTTTCCGGAGCTGATTACATAACTTTCGATGCTATAGATTTGCTTGATCCTGTTTCAAATACCGGAAATGCTATGATGGAATGGGGTCACTTTTTACTCAGAGCTTCAGCTACAGACGGCAGCCAAAACAATATAATAAGAAATTGCGCCGTCACACTTCAGAAGATCAATACAAATTCTATTGGCATTTACATTGCAAATGAAAACCTTGCGGGAGTTGTAGTAGCCGCAGATACAGTCGGAGGATTCACAGGCGGATTCAACAGCAATAACATGTTATATGGTAACTCAATATCCGATATAGACATTGGAATATTCGCCAAGTCTGTTACAAATATTAGGGATATTGGGAATGCTATTGGTGTGACAGGATTTTCTCCGAACAATATTACTAACTGGGGCGGAAGCCAGCTGACTGCAGGTTTATCACATGGAATAAGGTGCGAAGGGCAGAGCAATTTGAGAATCCGGAATAATATTATTAATGGAGGTGCAGGTACAGGCGGCTCTTCATCAGTTGTAGGAATCATGGTAACGTCTTCCGGGACAGGAACAAATCTGGCTGATTATGAGATCAGTAATAACCAGGTAACAGTATCAACCAATCCTACATCTCAGGGTACCTGGGGAATAAGGGCACTTGGTACCGGCGATAGTGTAGCCATTCATCACAACATTATTGAAAATTGTGTGGTTTTTCAAAATTCTACAACTTTCGAAGCACTGATGCATGACCCTACAGGTACTACTAACTTTGTAAATATTCATGATAATATTATTCGTAATAATTCTCATTCGGGAACAGGATTTTGTACTCTTCTGGGATGTGACGGTGCAGTTGTATTCGCTCACATTTATGATAACAAAGTTTATGGTAATCAAAAAACCGGTGCAAGCGGGACTTTGATTTGTATTAATACGGCAAATGGCCGCACTGATTGTGAATTCAATGAAGTGTATAACAATTCAATGCCAAACTCATCAGGAACGGCACTTTGTGCCGTTTACGGTTACCGTAACAGTGATTTGGATCCGGCTGTTGAAAACATTTATAATAACATGTTTTATAATCTTTCCATCGGCGGATCAAATTCATCAACAACCACCATCGTTGCCGGCATGAGAACTACAAGTGATGCGCTCTCAACAAAAGATTTTCGTGGAAACTCCATATACGGTCTCTCTAATATAACCGGAAACATTACAGGTAACACAACCGGTGGAGGCACTATCGGAATATGGAATTCTACTGGTACTTTAACTCAGATACATCGCAATAAAATTTTTGACCTTAGAAATACCGGTTCTAATGGCACAACCATAGGATGCTGGGTTTCAGGCGGAACAAGCAATCAGGTATTCAATAACGTCATCACTGACCTGAAAGCAGCTAACTCAGGAAATGCAAATGCAGTACTGGGTATTAATGTCACCAATGTATCGGTAAACACCTCAACAGGATTATATTATAATTCAATACATCTGACAGCAGCCGGCGGTGTTACCTTTGGCTCTTCAGGAGTGTTTGCAGCTGCAAATGCAACTGCTACAACCGGAGCATTAGACATGCGCTTTAACAACATAGTTAATATCTCTTCTCCGGGTACAACCAGCGGAAATACTGTTGCCTTCCGCAGAAGTTCTACCCCTCTTAATAATTATGCTCTTACATCGGATTCGAATAACTTCTATGCAGGATCACCGGCGCTTAATATGCTGATATTTTTCGACGGAACAAACAGTGATCAGACTCTTGGAGCATATCAGGCCAGAGTAGCTCCTCGTGATGCAAATTCAACAACTAACTCTTCAAAATCTTTATCTTTAACAATCAATTTGGAAGCGTGTGCTGAAACAGATACTATTAGTGTTGAAATAAGAAAATCACTTCCTCCTTATAATCTTCTTGATTCAGACAAAGGATTGGGCGGACAGGGAATTCAGCAGGGATTTGGATTTGAAAAACCGGTTGATGGAGTAGGTTATTACATAGTCGTCAGACACAGGAATTCCATTGCGACATGGAGTAAATCGGGTAACGATAAGTTCAAAGACGGAGCTTTAACATACGATTTCACAACTGCTGCTTCGCAGGCTTTCGGAGCTAATGAGGTCTTAGTCGGAAGCGACTACTCTATATATACAGGCGATGTGAATCAGAACGGTAATGTAGACCTTTCTGATATAATTGAAGTTTTCAATGATTCAAGAGCGTTTGTCACCGGGTATGTTGTAACAGATTTAAACTGTGATGACGCTGCTACTTTGGAGGATGTGTTGTTTGCATATAATAACAGTGCGATCTTTGTCGAAGTAAGAAGACCATAAAATTACAATTCATACATTTTACCCTAAAGAGGATTGAAGATAATTTCAATCCTCTTTTTTATTTTTTAATGTACTCTTCTTAAGAGCTGACCAAAATGTTTTCATAAACACCTCAAATACTCCTCGCAGAACTTTCTGAAAATACAGATTATCAACATCATGTCAAAAATGATTAACATATTCCAGATTCCGATTACACAGATATCAAAACTCGTAAACAATTTATTTATATCCATAAAAGGACGACAGAGAGATACTCATGGTGATTCAGTATTTGTTAAAGGTGAACAGGTAAACGGAAACAATGAACAAATAATTGGAACAGATGAACAAATAATTGGAACAGATGAACAAATAATTGGAACAGATGAACACATAATTGGAACAGATGAACACATAACTGGAGCAGGTCAGCAGGTATCAGATGAAAATAACTGATCTTCAGTTAAATGTAAGTCAGCTTCATTTAAAATTAAGACTGCTTCAGTTAGAAGTAAGGCTGCTTCAGTTAAAAGTAAGCGTTCTTAAGTTACAAATATGCTCACTCCGGAATTAAAAGTGTTCATCGTAACTACAGATGAATACCTCCACTACGCCTATGGAACTGTTATACTATATTAATAAAACTTCTTCAGCTGACAGCTTCATTGACCTAAGGGTAAGTAGTGACGGTTTGATCTCAGGGTTTATGATTGTAATTATCAATAAGTTAAGACAGGTTTTCTTTGTCATATGTGCTGAGAATGCCAATGTATTTGACAGTGTGGTCAAACGATATTGCGAAGTCCCTCCTTAAGGATTTAAGATTTTATGATTTGTAAGACTTGCAAGATTAAACTTTTAAAAAATTAAATTTAAAGAAATCATGGCAACAAATAAAAGAGCTTCATTAGAAGCAACTCGTTTTCAATCCCGGCATCTTTTTGGATCTTTTTCACATCTGTCCAAAATAAAGAAAAAGTTTGCCACGAATTTCACGAATAATCACGAATTAAAAAATATTATCACTAATTTTTATATATAATTAGCATAAATTTTTTTTTGGACAGCATAAGTATAAAATTGTGATGGATTTAGGGGTTGATTTAAAAAAGACTCGATATTATTCAAAAAATATTATCAAAACAGATTGAATCCTAATCTTATTTAATTTTAAAAAACATTTTGGACAGCAATGGATCTTTTTAAGGGAAGCCTGATTTTGTTCTTGACATATAGATTCTTAATCAATACATTAATCAAACAACTTTTTAACAACCCTTAAATTGAGGAGAATAAAAATGAAATCAAAATTATTGATTTTCTTATTGCCGGTATTCCTGTTTTCAATATTTTTTTTAGGATCTGCAATAAATGATTATCCGGGTAATATAGACCGGTCTTCAGCACAAACTAATTCCCGGTCAAATTCAGATATCTTATCAGTAAGTCAGCCACTTCAAATTGATGCAGCATGTACTTATTCCTGGTCAGCTCAAACTTCCGGGACTGCAAATCAGTTTTTCAGTGTATCAGCTGCGTCCGATCAGGTGGGATGGGCTGCCGGAGTAACAGCTACAGTAAGAAAGACAGTAAATGGAGGTGCTGCATGGACCGATGGAAATTCGACTCCCGGAATTATTACGGGTGATATTTATAATGTAAATGCTTTGGATGCATCTACAGCATTCGTAACCACTTCTCCCGGTGCAACATTTATTTACAGAACAATAAATGGCGGAGTAACATGGACACAGGTATTTACACAAGCCGGCGGATTCATCGATGCCATTCAAATGATAAGCGCCACTGAAGGGTATGCAATGGGAGACCCTGTAGGCGGTAAATGGACAATCCTAAAAACTATAGATGGCGGTGTTACGTGGGCAAGAATGGCAACGGAGCCAGTTCAAGTCGGTGCCGAAGCCGGATGGAATAATTCATTCCTTATAATCGGTACACACATATGGTTCGGAACAAACACTACAAGAGTTTATCATTCAACGGATCTTGGACTTACCTGGAGCAGTGGTGCCACAACAGGAACTCTTAATACATATGCTCTTCATTTTAACAGTACTACTGAAGGACTGGCAGGAGGAAGTGCAGCAGCTACTCCGCTTGTCAAAACAATCGACGGGGGATCAACTTATTCTCAAACTGCAACATATCCGGGCACTACCGGAAATTTAGATGGACTGGAAGGTAACGGTATAGACTGGTGGGCGATCAGAAGTGGTACAACAGTTTACAGGTCACAGGATCAGGGAGCAACATGGCCTGCAGGGTTACAGTATGTACAAGCAGGTGCCGTATTCCAGGATATAGATCTTACGGGAAGCGGTTGTGTCAGCGGATGGGCTGTAGGCAATGCCGGTGTAATTGCCAGAATGTCAGCTTCATCAACTCCTTCCAATTTAATATTAACAATTAATTTTGAAGCATGTAGTTCAACCGATGCAATCAGTGTAGAGCTTAGAAGTTCTGCCTCTCCTTACAGTATTATTGAAACTGCAAGCGGTACCGGCGGACTGGGCACTTCTCAAAATATTGCTTTCTCCAATGCATCTGATGCAACACCTTATTACATCGTTGTCAGACACAGAAACTCTATTGAAACATGGAGTTCGGTTACAGCAGGTTTTACTGCAGGAGCTTTATCTTACAACTTCACTACCTCAGCTTCACAAGCTTATGGAAACAATGAGGTTTTAGTTGGAAGTAATTACTCGCTGTACACCGGCGATGTAAATCAAAACGGAATTGTTGATCTGACAGATCTGATTGCAGTATTTAACGATGCAACATCTTTTGTATCAGGATATGTTGCGACAGATTTAAATTGTGATAATTTAGTAACATTAACAGATGTGTTATATGATTATAATAACGTCTCTTTGTTTGTAGAACGCAAACGGCCATAATTTTTTAATTTATAATTATAAATAAGACGAGGGTTGATACTATTTCAACCCTCGTTTATATATAATATGCAATAGGTTTTAAAATCAGGAAAGAACAACCGGAACCAGTGAAACCTATTTCGTTATCAAAGCAAAATCTATCTTTTTGCTTTCCTTGTTTACGCGAATAACTTTAATCCTTACTTTCTGCCCGGCGCGGAATACCTTATGCTTCCGTCTTCCAACGGCAATGTGCTTCTTCTCATCATACTCGTAATAGTCATCTTCGATATCCCTGAATCTCACCATTCCTTCAACAAGTATATCCATGATTTCTACAAACATTCCGAACTGAACTATCCCTGATACAATCCCTTCATACTCATCACCGATGTGCTTGCCGATATATTCACCCTGCATCAGCTTAATGGATTCTCTTTCTGCCTGCTCAGCATTTTGCTCCATTATGGAACTGTGCTTGCAGACTTCCGGAAGTATTTTTTTGTAATGTTCTATATTTTGTAGAATTTCTTCCCCGCTTTTTATGTAATCATGTAAAATTCTGTGAACAACAAGATCCGGGTAACGCCTTATCGGTGAAGTGAAGTGTGTATAATCCTTGAAACCCAGTCCGTAATGTCCTATATTTTTGGTTGTGTAAATTGCCTTTGCCATCGAACGGATAAGAAGGTTATTAATAATGAACTCTTCCGGCTTGCCTTCGATCTCTTTTAAGAGCTTTCTTAAAGAATTTTTGTCGTCAATGTTTATATTGTACCCGAATTGTTTTACAAATTCTGAAAGCTCTTTCATCTTATCCTTATTCGGAATATCATGTACACGATAAATGAACGGATAATACATTTTGTTTTCTTTCGAAATATCTTTGACAAAAAGAGTCGCGCATTTATTTGCAAGAAGCATGAATTCCTCTATCAGCCGCATCGAATCGAGTCTGTTCTTTACTATAATATCATCTACTTCACCGTTTTTCAAAAATGTAAACCTGACCTCACTGGAATCAAAGTCCAGGCTTTCTTCCTTAAGACGCGTCAGTGTAATAGATTTACTCATCTTGTGCATTAATAAAAGCTCTTTTGAAAAGTCTCCTTTCTTTGTTTCTATTATCGTCTGAGCTTCTTCATAAGTAAACCTTCTCTTGCTGTTGATAATGCTTTTCTTAATCTCAAAACTCTTTAGCGCAAATCTCTTTGAAAGTGTAATGAATATTGAAAAAGTAAGACTGTCTTCATTTGGCTTAAGAGAACATACATTATTAGATAGCTTTTCCGGAAGCATAGGGATCACATTCTTCACTAAATAAACGCTGGTTGCTCTTCTGAAAGCTTCTTTGTCTATTGGTGAATTCTCTGTTACATAATGTGAGACATCGGCTATATGCACACCAAGAATATAAGTACCGTCCTCATTTTCCTCTACTGAAACAGCATCGTCAAAGTCCTTTGCATCTTCAGGGTCAATCGTAAAAATATTCCTGTCCCTTAAATCAACTCTGTCTTTAAGATCATAATTTAATTCTATCGATTTAGCTTCACGTTCAACATCCTTAGGAAATGTTTTCTCAAGATTAAACTTTCTCATTATTGATTTTTCCTCAGCGCCACGGTCACCTGATTTTCCAAGGACTTCTATTATTTTTCCCCTCAGATCAGAATTCTCATCTTTCGATTCGCCCGGATTCAATATCTCAATATATACTTTATCACCATCTATTGCCCTGAAGAAGTCATCGGGAGAAATTATAATTTCTTTTTTTATCTCACGGGAATCCGGAAAGACCAGACCATAACTCTGATGATTCTCAAATCTGCCGCTCACAAATTTTTTCCCTGTATTCGTTACACGTATTATTTCAGCTTCTAACTCCCCTTTTCCTGCGGATGTTTTTACCGGTTTATATTCAATCTTGTCACCAACATTCAGCCTGAAAGAATTTGCTTCTTTGTTTCTGATTATGTTAATATGCTGCCCGGATTTTGAATCTATAACGACAATCCTTCCGTCTTTACCGAAATCTATATCACCTGTGTGTGTGTCTTTCAAACTGATCAAATTAATTGAATAATATTTTTTCTCTTTGGATATTTTATTTTCTTTGACTAACTCACCTAACTCCTTCTTGAGAGTTTCAAACTGGTTTGGTCTTAATCTGAGCTTCTTTGAAATTGAATTTGCCTTAAAAGATGTGTCTTTATTTCTTGTAAGGAAAGCTAATATTTCAGGTTTAAGTTTGATGGTATTAAAATTTAATTTTATAATAAAACATTCCGCCGACTCTTGTTCCGTTTGTATTTGTGACATCGGCATCAGAGTAAAACGGATCATATACTCTTTCGAATCTGAATATAGGATTGCTGGACAGTGAGCTTAATTTTAAAATTTTATTCAGAGGATAGTCCACGACAATATCCGTGTTTGCAAGTCCTCTGAAGATCTGTCCTCCGAATCTGATTATGGCATCGCCTACGGCAGCGGTAAACCTCACATCTGTATTCTGAGCTACATTGCCGTCTTTGCTGTCAACATAATTGAAATTTGTATTTATTAACCACGGAAAGATATCCTCTAGGGAAGACGAAACATAGCTGGATAAATAATTTGTTCCAACGGTTGCTCCGAAGCTTGAACTCTCGCCAAAGGACAATTGATCTGAAAATTTTCCAAATAAAAGAAAAGAAATGGCGTCACTGGTTGCATCACTTCCGGTTTCCTTAGCTCCGTTCCGGTCGATGGATATGGTCAGAACAGGACTGCTGGCATTGCCGGTTACCTTTAAATCTATGACTACATCTTCCAGATTCTGCTCCGCGTTTCCGGTAGTCCCTGTTGATGTATAACCTTTGTACTCTGCAGTGATATTAAGCTGCGGGTTAGTAATGGGTCCTAAGAATGTTGCGCTTCCCGTTGCATCAAACTTTCTGAAAAATTTGTAATAACAGTTATCTCCGAGTCTTATTGTGCCTCTTCCCATCATGGAATAATCCACGTAATTATATATGTTAAGATCTTCTGTCCTGATCTCGCCAAAAAATTCCTGCTGTGATTTTTCATTTACAATAAACTTCAGGAATACGTTTCCTGAAGTCGAAACAATTATGTCATAAAAAAACTTACCGCCGCTTTTTTTTGCTTCCTTCTTAAGGTCTTTATTGTAGTGTATGTACATTGCCTTTTCAAAAGGATTTAACTTCTGGCCTTTGACAATCACAACACTGTCCGTGTTTGTCCTTATTATTTTTTTCTTTACAGTAACTCCGTCATTTAATGAATCAACAAGTACCCCGTAGTTAAAATCATCTGTGTAAATATTGTATGCCTCCTGAACAAACGGATTAAAAACGACGTTACCTTTGACAAGAATCAGATTGCCTTTGAGCTCAAACCTTTCTGAATTTCCTCTTAATGTAAGCTTCTGTCTCCCACTGCCTACCCACAGATCCCCCGAAATACCGAGCTGTGTATCTCCGTTGTCCTTATCAAATGCCTTCACGTCTCCTGACATTTGCAGCATGAGATCATTCAAAGTTAAACCGGTAAAATCAATATATCCCGATGATGAAATAAATCTTGATTTCTCTGACGGTACAAAGATCCTTGAATTATTGATCAGGAGCTTTTCATTATCAGTTGAAAGATTTACAAAGAAACCGTAATTCATTTTTGTGAGAGTGACGAAAACCTTTCCGTTATTCACATCCATTTTGCCGGTCAGCACAGGCTTCTGTGATGTACCGAGAAGGCTTATTTTACCTTCAAGTATTCCTGCCAGATTTTCCGTATAGGGAAGCAGCTGCTGAAAAACACGGAGCTGAAAATTTTTCGCAACGGCATTAAGATCAACTTTTCTGTCTGCTAATTTCTGAATCCTCTCCAGACTGTCCGGGCTGTCATCTGAAAAATCTAAAATCACCGGAACATTCCCTAACAAACTGAAGCTTCCGGTGTTTTTTCTGTTATAAAAATTAATGTTAGAGATCAGATCCTCTTTCGAATACTTTAAATTAGCATCAAGCCTTCCTATCTTTGTAGAACCAATGCTGAGTTCTTCCGATACCGCACCAATCTCAATCTCCGGATTTTTAGGAATTCCTTTATATTCCAGATCAAGATACCTTATCTTTCCTAATACCATGTTATTTGTGTCAGGGTCATCCAGAAACATTTTCTGATAAGTTGCCAGATCAACGTTTGATGCGGACAGCTTAATGTCACTGGAATCAGTCAGTGAATATTCTCCCGCTACTGTAAGCTTCTGATTAAAACTGTTGATAGCAAACTGACGGAAGTTTATATACTGACTGGTGTCTATGCTCCGATATTGTACTATCAGTTCTTTGTTGTTTGTGAGTACGAAATCTTTATATTTTAAAGCCAGCGAATCAAAATTTACAATTAAAGAATCCATGAGATTCCCTTCTGTAAAAAATTTCATTGTCGAATCTCTCTGAGTCCAGATGTTAAATATATTTTTGTTTTCAGTGTATGCCACTCTGGCAATGGTAGTATCAAGTAAAAATTTACTTACAATTAATTTATTAGCCTTTATTACTACATTTGCCTCAAGCCCTGTAAGCTGGTATCCGTTGATGTCATTCTTAATGGCAATATCTATTTTCGCACTGTCAGTGATTAGCAATGAATCCTTTAAATGTACTTCCCTGATAACTCCGTTTGATACAAAATAAAACACACCGCAGCTGTCACTAAGGCTTCCCTCTAAATCCCCTTTTATATTTATAGTGTCTCCGCCGGTAAAGGAATATAACGGAGCAAGGTCTTTGACATTAATGGTGTATTTAAAATCAATGTTGTCACAAACTGATGAATAAGAGTAAGTCACACTGTCAGGGCTTTTCAGCGAATCCGGCGTCACGGAGCTTGTGAAGTCTGATTTTAATTTTTCAATGTTATTGTTAATTATATCTGAAAGGCTTTTAAAATTGATCATGCCGTCAATACTCAGATCTACGAAATCAGTCTTCATTGAGATCTTTTTATGTTACCGTTTTGATCGATCTCCGCGTCCAGAGGAGTTGCGGGTATATTAAGTTCCGCGAAAACTGACGGGTTCATTCTGATATTAAATTTTCCCGACATGTAATCAGGATCAAATCCTCTTCCGTTAACATCAAAATCAAAATTCAGATCGCTTCTCTGGCTGTTATCTTTTGTAAAAGCAGCTATGTTCAGATTTGTCGCAGTTCCCTTAAGATCATATGAGATGTTCTTTGGATTCGAAATGTTTATTCTGCCGGCAGCTTTGGTCTGAAGCGCATCGGAATTATATTTAAGATTCAGCTGGATATTTCCTCTGTTAAAATTCAGGAGACCGTCTGATTTTGAGATATTCTGTCCGAAGAATTTTGTTCTTGTCAGGCTGTAATTCAGCTTTCCGGTTGCAGTCCTGTAATCAAAGCCTGCAGCATCTACTTTGAAATCTCCGTTAATATTGCTCTCGAGCTCCTTATCTTTTACGAGTTTACCTATGTTAAAATTGGTTGTTGAAACGTCTCCCCTGTATCGTATCACATTCTGTGTCAGATCAATATAAGCATTGCCGTCAGCATTACCGGTGCTTGTCCTAATATCAAAATCAGTATGGAAATTTTCCGGCTCTCCTTTATATGTAAGGTAAGGTATTCTGACATTTCCCAGATAACTGTAGTCCGGAATGTCCAGTCCCGGCAAATTAATTCTTGTATCACGCGGATCAATTTCTATATCATTCCCGGTTATGTCAAAATAAATTTTTCCCGGCTCATCAAGATTTTTTATGCTCCCTTTAAAATTAAAGTATGAATGGACTAATTTTAAGTTTAACTTTTCAATGTTTAAATTTCCGTAAAGTCCTTCTGCAATAAGTGTCAGCCCTATTGTACTGTCCAAAAAATCTATCTCAGGAAGGAAAAATGTCAGATCTCTTATATTGAATACCTTAGATTCCAGATTTAACTTTGTATAGTTATTGTCAAAATTCTCATAATCCTCTGCATTCATTGGGTTAAACTTTTCCATTAATAATTCATTGATCGCGAAATCGGATCTGTCCGTAATTATTGAAAGATCTTTTATTAAAGTTGTTGTATCTTTTTTATCTAATTCTGCATTCAAAGAAAACTTGCCGACATTAAAGTCTGAATTTGTTTTGAAAGAAAGATTCTTCATGTCAACGGCTTTTGAATCCGGGAAATACTTTGCGCTCAGATTTAAGTTAAGATTGTTCAGATCAAACTTCCCAAACTGAAATGTATCAAGCTTAGGCATTATTATGTCGCGGATCGGCAGATTTGAATTTTTATCTTCAAGAATTCTGACTGCTCCGTTCTCTATTGTCAGATTTTCTGCGGTTATTCCCCAGTCAAATTCTGATGTTGTTGTGTCTTCGTCTGTCTCCTCTTTTTCGAGAAGGTAAGTCAGATTCCATTTAAGACTGTCGTTCTTATCTTTTACTTTGGTAAGATTTATCTGCGGTTCTTTAAGCGTAAGATTCTGAACTGAAATTTCCTTGTTAAGCAGGCTCCATATATTGTAATCCGCCTGTATGGAATTAAACTTAAGAAGTGTATCGCCTTTGACTTTGACACTGCCGTTATTTAAAATAAAGCCTTTAAATAAATTACCTGTAAGTGACTCAGCATGAATCGTTGCATCCTTTTCAGCCAGCGAAGAATTGATTTTATCGAGCGCAAATCCAAGAGCAATTTTGTCGAACGTATCAGTCTGTATAAAAATAAAAAGTCCTATGATCAACATTACAATGCAAAGAAGAAAAATGAATATGAATTTAAAGATCCTCCCTAAAAGACTTTTTTTCGGTTTCGAAGATGTTTCATCAGTGATATTTTTTCTTCAGTGCTCAATGTTCATTGTTTCATTTTGTTAATGATACCTGTAGTTGAGTAGTTATCGACAAACTGCAGACTCATTACTTTACCGCCATTTGCTTTTACAATATCCCACCCGACAATGTCCTCTTCCTTCCAGTCACCGCCTTTTACTAAATAATCCGGCAGTAATTTTCCTATCAGATTATAAGGAGTATCTTCATCAAATATAATTACATAATCAACACTCTTCAGATTATCGAGTAAAAAAGCCCTGTCGTTCTCATTATTAACAGGTCTTCCTTCACCTTTTAATACCTTCACTGATCTGTCGGAATTCACGCCGACAATCAATACGTCACCGAGTGACTTTGCCTGATTAAGATATGCAGCGTGTCCTTTGTGCAAAATATCAAAACATCCGTTAGTGAAAACTATTTTCTTATTTTGCTTTCTCAGCTCTTCTCTTTTGATTTTAAAATCTTCAGCAGTAAGTATCAATTCTGCTCCCTTGTAATGTGTTGAATTAAATTCTCCTTATAAATGGGTACAATACCAACCTCTTCAACTACAAGACCTGCTGCATAATTTGAGATCACCGCTGCATCCCTGAGACTTGCTCCTCCGGCAAGGCATACTGCAATGGTTGAAATGACAGTGTCACCCGCTCCGGATACATCGGCAACTTTTCTAGCCTTGGTCGGAATTATTTCTTTTTTAAATTCACCATTATGATTTTCGAATATCATCATACCGTGTTCACCGAGTGTAAGAATGATATTGCTGCATTTTAATTTCTCCATCAGCTCTGCAGAAAATGTCTCAATGTCTTCAGGAGTTTTGATCTTTTTCCCTAATGCGTCCTCAAGCTCTTTCCTGTTTGGCTTGAACAGATATGCATTCTGAAATTCAAAAAAATTATCAAACTTAGGATCAACAAGTATGTTGATCTTGTTTTTCCCGCCAAAATCCATTATGCTTTTGATGAGATCTCTTTTCAATACTCCTTTATTATAGTCCTGCAAAATTATTATTCCGATATCATTTAAATTCTTTTCAAGAAGATCCAGTATTTTCTTTTCCGTCTCTTTTGAAATATCATTTTTGGATTCACTATCTATTCTGAGCAAGTGATGAGAATCTGAAATAACTCTTGTTTTGCATGTGGTTGGTCTGCCATTTTCCGTTATGAGTCCGCCTGTGTCAATTTTCAGTTCCTTCATTGCATCTATCAAAAGCCTTCCTTCGCTGTCCTCGCCTATGACTCCGATAATAAAAGGATCAGCCCCTAATGTTTTTACATTATATGAAACATTCGCCGCACCGCCTAACCTGTACTCGCTGTTTCTTATGTCAAAGACCTGAACCGGCGCCTCCGGAGAAATTCTAGTTACGTCACCGAGAAGATATCTGTCAAGCATTACATCACCAATGATAAATATCTTTTTCATATTCGGAGATCCGAATATTTTATCAATAATTATTTTTTCCATTAATCACAAAATAAATTTATTATACAGGTTATTCAATGTGAAATTATAACCGTGCTTAGACTTCTCAAAACAAAATATTACAACAGAGACACCGGGAGTCACAGAGCTTCACGGAGAAATCTTATGTTAATCCCGGATTGTTAATTTAAAAATTTTATAAAAGCATTAGCCGCTGGTCATTCAAAATATTTACGAAAAAAGAATGCTAGAAATAGTTTCTTACATTTCATTTTCACTAAAATCCTTTGTGTTTTTCGTGGCTTGTGTAATCTTTATAAAAATATAAACTGACATCAGTAATATTATGATACCTTGTATTACATAAGCCGGTTTGGAAATAGTATAAATGTTCATAAAGAAGAACTGGTTCGGAAAACTGAAATAATCCCTGTAAATGGCATTGTCTTCGGGTATCTTATACATTGGAATGTAAACTTTTGAAAGAATGAAAGAAAATATGCAGAGCAATGAAAGGACATACCTGTTTAAATTGATATCCTTTAGAAACAATACTGTAACAAGCAAAATGAATGGTAAGAAATTTATTATCAATCTTGTCTCTGACATGAAAACAAGAATTAAAGTTATTGTAAATGAAAAATAAAAACCAAGCCCGAATTCCAATATATGTTTCCTGAAATACTTCATGAAAAGAAAAAGTAATATGAAGCATGGTCCGAAGTAGGTAACGGCTGTAACATAATACACCAGCGGTTTTGTAACACTGTAAACTGAAATGGCATAGATGAGCCTGCCAAAAGAAGGATCGAGATCAGTACTCTGCGAACTGCTTAAAGTTTTTTGAACAAGATAAACAGCTGTAAAAATGAAAATGCATATAAGTATGTTTTTGATTTTTAAATTACGCGTCACATTTTTTATCAGACCGGTTAAATTATGATATGTTATCCCCTCAGGCAATAAGCAGTAAAAAAGGTATGTCATTAAAATCAGATTTAATACCGCATCAATATATAAGAAATTTGAAAATACCGGCGTAGTAATATTGTCAAATGATTTAACCGAAAAATATTCCTTTACATTCACAATGCTAGCAATAAATAATACGAGAGGTACTATAAGAGCTATGTAAACATTTAACGGCTTCACGTTTCCGTCATTACTAAAATTAATTTTAAGCTTTGCGCTGACAGGGAATATAATGAGAAGCAGTCCGATATACATAAAGCTCGGCCAGGTAAAAGCACCAAGTATTGTAATAATGATTTTACCGGTAAGATTATCTTTCAAATGAAAATAAAGCAGGCAGAATCCAAGAAAGAATGCAGTGGTATCAGTGAGTACCGGATAATAAAAAGTCATCTCAGCAATCCCAAAACTAACGAAAGCCAGTACAAATCCGATCCAGATGTATTCTAAACCGAATGAATACATTTCAGAGATCTTGTTCCAGATCAGACAGCATACAATTAGAAGCAGCAGATTATAAATCTGAAAAAACTTTATTATGTAAAAATCCTCTTTCGGAAATCCAAACATGCTTAGTATCAGATCACACAGAAACAAAGGTAAGATTCTCTGTATCTGATAAGGAGAAAGTTTGTCATTTAAAAGCAGATTGTAAAAATCCTTAATGATAGTGCCGTATGTCGCGCCGTCAAATCCTAAACCATTATTGGTATTTATGACAGCGCCAAATAAAATATATAAGACACCCCATACAGAAATAACCAATGGCATTGAATACTTGGGGTTTTGAAGGAAGGTCTGAAAAGAAAGTTTTATTCTTTGCATTTGAATCATCAAATAACTTTAAGATCTTGACAAATAATACAAATTCACTTATGTATTTCTTTTATTAAAAATTAATTTAAACTACAATAGCAAATATAATTTCCGTAGCACAGAATATAATTTAAAATATAAATGCCGTTTAGATTCAATCAAATAATCTGAGCTACGATCAGCGAACCTTTTAAATTCAACGAAGTAAGCTTAACCGGTTCAGCTTAATATTAAATATTATGGTTTTTGAATCGCTATAAATTTTACTGAATTGTTATATGTAATTATTAAATCAGAAACATCAGTATTACCATCCCCATTCATATCTGAATTGATATAACCGGAATAGAATTCAGTTACATCATTATAAACCTGTTGAACATCTGCCTGATTTATGAAACCATCCTGATCTGTATCACCGCTGTAAATTGCATATCTGACCGGTGAATCATCCATCAGAATTTGATTGCTGCCGTAAGATTTTGGATTACTATCCGTAAAATCATAACTGACAATGTTTCCGTTCTCAAAAAAATCACCGCCGGTCCGGCTCCATGTCTCAACGGAATTTCTGTGTTTGACAGCAATGTAAAAATTCCCCGAAGGTGAATTGTTAAAAAAACACAAACCCGACATTGAAACCGAATCAATGACAGTCCTTGAAGAGTCTATAAGCGTAAAGGGTGAAGAAGCTGAATGCAGATATACACTTATTGTATCCCTGATTGTCAGCCGTGAATTTAACTTATTATATAATCCCTGAACAGCAGCTTTTAAATTTAAAATTTTAACATTCTTATTTACAATTTTATAAATGGTACTGGTCGTTGCGTTATAACTGCAGACATATATCTCTTTATTTTCATCTTCCCCGAGAGTCGCAATATCAAAAGTTGTATCTACAACTGAAACATTTACAGGAGGATTAACGCCGTCATAATCCAGCGCCCATATTTTTGCGGGGATCTCATCACCGTAAATATACTTGCCGTAAAATTCAGGATGCAAAGAACCTCTGTAAACATAACCGCCCATTACCGCCGTTCCGACAGTATGCGGATATTCATAAACAGGATTTGTGAATCCCCTGCCTGCAGTATCACAGGGACCATAGCAATGAGAACCTTCCATTTTATTCCATCCGTAGTTCTTTCCGTTTTCAATTAAATTAATTTCTTCGTAGCTGGATTCACCTACATCACCGGCCCATATACGGTTGGTAGGAAAGTCGATGCTGAATTTCCATGTATTCCTCAGTCCTAATGCGTATATCTCTTCCCTGTAACCAAGACTGTTTCCGAAATATGGATTAGTGGGAGGTATGGAATAAGTCTTACCCGGGGAAGCAGAATCTACATTTATCCTGAGTATTTTTCCCAGCAATGATGCTTTATCCTGAGCCGGCGCTCCTCCTGAATATCCATCCCCAAAAGAAATATACAGATATCCGTCCGGTCCGAACTGAACTTTGCCTCCGTTATGAAACGAGCTCGGCAGTGGAGCTCTTAATAAAAATCTTTCTGAACTGACCAATGCTGTATCCGGACTCGAAATGCTTGCTGTATATCTCGTAACTCTTAACCAGCGTCCTGACGGGCTGCCGGCGCTGTCATAAACATTATGCACATAAAAAAAACGGTTGTTTTCAAAATTCGGATGAAAAGCCAGACCGAATAATCCGCATACAGGATGCTGTGAAACTTTGCTAGTAAGGTCAATGAATATTTTTTTTGTACTGACACCGGGTGAATTGTTAAATACGTAGATCCTTCCTTTTTGCTGAACTGCAAATAATCTGTTTGTTCCGTCATCTGCATTTACAAGCTCTACTATATATGCAAAACTTCCTAAATTTGGAAACGCCGGTTCAAGCTTATATTGCGCATTACATACTGATATTGTAATAGTAAATTGTAAAACCATGAATAGAAATATTTTCATCATTTGGTATGAATAATGTTAATTTTATGTATAAATTTTGTGAATATAGACACATTTATTAATAAATGAAATATCATATTTCTTAATTCTGAGAGAAAGAAAATTATGGATCCATATAACTGAAGAAAGTATAATTTTTTAACCACATAGGTACTTAGAAAACATAGAAAATAGGATTTTAAATTATTTCTACTACGTGATCTATGTTCCTCCTATATAACTCATTTTATTAAATGCAAAATCGGGGCAAAATGAGTTATTTCTTTTAAAACATAGGGCTTGACCTATCGGGGTACTATGTGGTTATATTCATTTGTACAGTCACTTATACGAATATAGGACAAATGTCCTTATTTTATCAAAATCATTTTCCTGATCTGTATGAAATCCCCTGCTGTAATTTTATAATAATAAACACCGCTTGGAAGATTACTCCCGTCAAATGTAATTGTGTAATTTCCTTCTTTTTGAATTTCATTAACAGGTTCAGCTACCTGTTTTCCAAGCAGATCATATATTATTAAATTAACGTTAATGCTCACCGCCAGTGTATAGTTTATTACCGTTATGGGATTGAATGGATTCGGGAAATTCTGATGAAGCAAAAACTTATCCGGAGAGTTATCCAGATCCGGATTTGAGAAATTTTCTTCTGATATTCCGTACTGCTTATATCCTTCAGGTTCGACTGATCTGCCTTTTACAGTCAGTACATAGTTACGTGTCCAGCCTTCTGGAATTTTCCTGTCAGAATTTTTGAATTTTAAAATTATGAATGAAGTGCTGTCCATTTCAGCATAGTTCTTATCTTCTTCAGACAGCTGTCTGTAAATATCACCCGTCAGCGAATTCTCAGCGCTTACCATTTCAAGTCTGTTTTGTATGTAACCTCCGTAGAATATTTTCGCAACACCCAGATAAGACAAATCAAACGGCTGTTTAAAGGTCATGCTTACCTTTGAAACGTCATTACCCGACAATACCGGAATTACTTCAATAGTTCTTTTTGTCTCCGGGTAAATTCTATTTCACCTGCATTTTTTATCCCCGCTGTATCTGTTACTGAAACATAACCGATCTCGCGTTTGGCTGTTTTCCATGGTATTACATCAGATTCAAACGGATCAACAATAACAGCAATGCTGTCCGGGAAACTTTCAATAAACGAATATTGGGAAATCTTATTTTTTTCATTGATCAGTTTCTCTTTACTGTTAAAAAATTCACCTGAAGCAAATTGCGCAGTAATGATTTCCTTTTCTTCACCTCCCACGAACTTTCCAAAAGCGGAATCAAAAGCCAGTTCGGAACCTACTTCTCTTTCGGATATATAAGCATTCTTCGGAGACTTCACATTATTAAGGTCAATTAAAACTATATCATTATTTGAAGTAACAGTGAGTGTGTATCCGGCAGGATGATCAATTTCAAGCAATTCGAATTTATCAAAATAGTTATGATCATTACTTGTTTCAGAAACTGCAAATTGTAATGTATGATCAGCAGTATCTACGAAGGGTTTGGTTTCAATTACCAACTTTGTCTCCAATATCAATTCCGATATTTTTAGAAGCAGGAGATTCATGAAGGATATTGTTCTCACAAATGAATCCATTTGTATCTTTGGTAAACGCAACCGGACATCCTACTATAGGCGGATAAGGTTCTCTGATTGCATTGACCGGAGTGAAATTTAAAACATTGTTCATATTATAGTATTTTGTAACTTCACCGAATTGATTTGATAACTTTAACCCGGCGTAAAAATGTAAGGGATCTTCATATCTTTCACTGGATAAATTGTTATTGTTACATAATGAATCATAATAACTGCAGGTCCATCTGTTTTGAAAATTATTATTTGTAATTGAAAATACTCTATTGTCCCTGTTTAAAGACAAGCCGGTGATTGGTATATTACACCAGTTATTTAGATCACATACTTTTGTGAACCAGTTGTAATTCAGATCTGAACCGGAAGCGTTACATGTCAGTCTTAAAGTTTCTCCACGGTAAATCATGTTATCCGGAAGATTCTTTGTAAAGCCGTAAATGACAGGATATGCACCGGGATCAGGTGAGATCATTCCTGTCTCAACTGCAAACCAGTAAAACAAACCTGCGGTAGCCCGGATAGCGTGATTGAAACAATAATCTGCTTCCTGTGATACATTTGTAATATTCGGCGGCGGCGGTCCGAGCTGCTGATAATATTGATTTATGATTGGATAAGTTCCTCCCGGTAAATTATTGTCGCCAGAATGCTGCTGAGGATTTTGATAACAATCCGGACCGCTTGGATAATGGTCTGCCAACTGGTTTGCTGAATACACAATGTATCTTACCGGATCGTTCCATGTTCCATATGGATTGATCAGGCTGCCTGCATTCTTCGCTGTCTGCCAGTTGTAATTCAGATATCCTCCGTCATCAACGTGATTATGATAACAATCACCGCCGTCCCATTGCCTGACATGAACATCATTGTGAGTATGCGCGGGTACACTGTTATCTCCGAGAAGATGTGCCATTCTTCCAAGAACTTCCCATACAATACGACCGAAAGCCAGATCATCAAGGGTTATCTCTTCATTGACAATTACCTCCTGTCCTAAAGTATTTGTATAACTATGAAACCATATTTTTTTTGTCTTGAAAAAATTTATCAAACCTCTTGTATGATAACTATATCTGTAAAAAATACCACTTCCCGGATTGTATTCTATATATCTCCTTTCGTGATATCCGCCGTTACTCCAGGCAAACCATTGTCCGTCAATATAGCGGCAGACTTTTGTGTAAGCATTAGGATAGGTAATATTGAAGCCGAGAATATTTAAGGTCGTTAAACTGTGATCGCCGTTTGTCCTGTTATCAGCATCCCAGAAATGTGAATTGCTTGCATAAAAACCAAATGGTCCTCTTATGTCAAAAACCGGGTCCTCAATATCTTCTCTGTGAGCACCGGTTGTAATTTTTCCTGTCTGCCATTGACGGGTCCCGATATCCTTCATTGTCCCGATCCTGTTGTCGAACTGTGTAAAATTATACTGAGGATATTTGTCCTTCAATAATTTCAGAGCTTCAATGCAGATATACATGTGTACGTTTTCTGCATAACTGTCTCCGGTATTGTGATCCGTTTTACCTATGTTAATTGTATCGTTTAAATCTTTCCTGTCTATTTCTTCCGGGTGTAAACTCATAAGATTGATACTTACGAAGAACACTAATACTAATGTTATCTTTTTCATAATATTAAAGTTTAAAATGGTTTTAGGATCGGCTCAGGAATCTGAACCATGAATTTAAAAAATTTTGTATGGACAAATTACTGTTCATTTACAAAATCAATCCGGCCACCTTAAACTAGAATATTAAGTTGCATGCTTACTTAAATTCCCGCTTCGTTTAGGAATACATTCGATGCTTGTCAGGGGAATGATCATAAAATTATATTACTTTGTCCGGTGGCCAACACTAACAAAATATTATTAAGTCAATAGAATTATTTTTGATATATAACAGGAGGTGATCTGATCATTGCAACATTAACTTAAATTCATAAAATAAAACGACTTTAATTTATTAATGTAATGCTGAAATGTCAAATGGTAATTATTGCGATTTGTGAAAAGGTAAAAATGCAGTTTAAAGAAATTCTCTTTACTGTATTTATAAATTGGATTTCATTTACAAAAAGAAAATGCGGTGAGAAATACAGACGTAGTCGGTGTTTCAAAAAAGTCTGCAGTAAATTATATCTTTCAAAATTGCTTTAATTCTAAATTCGAAAATTCCGAATTCTTACATTCAGGGAGTTACTTTCGAAACAAAAGCATTTGAATTATTATAAGTTAATACAACATCAGTCAGATCCACTACTCTGTCACCTGTGACATCAGTCGCTGCATATCCTGAGATAAAAGTTGCAGCATCATTGTAAGCTGTTATAATATCATTAAGATCCACAAGGCCGTTTTTAATAATGTCTCCGCTATAGATGCAATATCTGTTTCCTTTGAGTATGAGATTGTTTCCGTATGCGCGGGGGAAGCAGCCGGAGTAAAATCATAATTATAAATATTCCCGTAAGCTAAATTTTCTCCGCCGGATCTGCTCCATGTTTCAATGCTGTTCCTGTGCAGAATTTGATAATAATAACTTCCTGACGGAATATTATAGAATTTATAAATGCCTCTTAAAGTAACCGAATCGATTACAGCTTTCGAAGATCCGATAAGATTAAAAGGAGATACTGACTGCCTTAATGAAAGGAATACAGTGTCTCTCATATTCAGATAGGATGTTGAAGTGTTAAATACTCCCTGAATTCCAATTGTAAGATTCACAGTTAAGGACTTAAGAAACCAGGGTTTAGTGGTTTCATCAGTGGAAAAAAAATTAAATAATCTTGATGCCACTTTATTGCTTCCCGCAGCAGAAGGATGAGTTCCGTCCGGCATAAAATCAACCGGGCAGTTCCATGTCAATCCGTCAAGCCGTGGAGTAGTACCGTCAGCCCAGACATAAGCTCCCCACGAAAGCCAGGGTGAATTAGGAGTTGCTCCGTTATATTTTAAAGTTGTATCACCATTGATCTGATCTTCAATCATCCACTTTACAGTCCATCCGTTATAGTAAGCATACGGTTCAGGATTTGTCAGAGAGGTTGCATAGCCGGCATAAATTCTGCTGTTGGAATAGCACAGCTTCAGATTTTTATAATTCGTCTTCAACATGTTCATTACAGACTTAAATTTGTTCTTTAATCCGGTTGTGTAAGGGACAAATGAAGTGTCCGTCAGACTTTCTTCAGCTTCTTTATACCATACTGCCTGCACCTGCTTGACTGTTACACCTTTTAAAGCGAGACGGTTCACAACAACTATCCAGAAAGAATCAAGAGGGTTTACGATCTTATCAATATCTTTACCGCCCTGAGCTCCGTTAACAACGACAAGCTTTGGATTAATCAAAACCGAAGATGAGACATAGCTCATGAAATCATTGAACTCAATTGCAGTGTTTGACATCCCTATTGAAAGCAGGACAATCTTTCCGTTCACCGGGTCAAAGTTTCCTGCAGTATCTAATGGTAAAATATTGTTTGCTATGTTTATACCGTCATTATTGTGAATAAACGGTCTGATGTTAGAACCGCTCGGATAAAGACCCCCCTGATAACCCCTGAAGTATTCGGCTCCGAGATCGTTTATCGGAGTAAATCCGACGGAAGTAAGAGAGCAGAGCTGGGAGAATGAATTTTGTGAAATGAATAAACTAAAAATTAAAAAAAATAAAATCCCTGTAGAAGTTTTTTTCATAATGAAGGAGTTTAGATTTAAGTTTGTAAGGTTTGTTAAGTTCGTTAAGTTCGTTAAGTTCGTTAAGTATTAGTGCGAGCAATAGTCTGTTATTATATTTTCACTTTCAATACTTCATTTCAGGATGATCATACGCTTTGTATCAATTCTGTTTGTTCCGGAAAACAATGAATAAAAATATATGCCGCTTGAAATATCCGAGGCACTAAATTCAATTTCATACTTTCCGGCGATCTGTTTTTTATTTACCGGAATATCAATGACTTCACCTTTTATATTGTAGATTTTTAAAGATACAAAACCCGGATTTCTTAGTTCGTAATTAATAATTGTTTTGGGATTGAACGGGTTAGGGTAGTTCTGATAAAGCTTAAAATCCGTCTGATGAAAAATTTCATTACTTACAGAAGTTATTGTTCCGTTACCTCCGTAAAAACAAATCACTCTGCCTTCCCTGTTGCCTCCGAGAAATTCATTTACTCCGTTTGAATCAATGTCATTAAGAACTGCTGCCCGGTCTCCGCGCTGCGAAAGTGTCGTTCCAAAACTGTAGTCAAAAATAATATTACCGTTTATCCCGTTGAGCACCAGCAACCTCGGCTGCAGCTGTGTTGCAATGACAACATCATCTATGCTATCTCCTGTAACATCGCCTATGTTATCAATGCCTCTTAAATAAGATGAGCCGAGAGCGTTTGACCAGATTGTATTTCCGGATCGTGTATCAACTCTGAATGCAGACTGAGGCGCTGAAAGAGTAAAGTCAGCAGAACCATTTCCGTCAGCATCATCAAGGAGTTATTTCCCATTATTACTTGAGCCGAGACTCCGGGTCCAGATCTGCGCTCCGGAATTTCCCGTAATGGCAAATACCGATCCTGTAAATCCTCCGAGTCCGATAATATCTTTGCCTCCGTCTCCGTTCACATCAGGCATTTCTTTAAGGCTCCAGGTATTTCCTGTGCTGTTATAATTCCAGACTGTATTCCCGAAAGTGTCAAAACCTGTTATGCTGTATGGAGCGCCGTTATTGTTTACTCCAATTGCGCCGCCTGTTTCAGTTGCAACAATGTCATCAGTGAATGGCTGGGGCTGAGTTTTGTAAAATATGACAGAGCCGTTCAGTGCATTGAGACAAATCGAAGCATGTCTTCCGCCGATCGTAGCACCGCTTGCGGAAACAAGCACATCGTTTATACCGTCTCCGTTATAATCATATTTGATCTTTACTGATTCTATGTCACCGTCACTTGTCGTAATGGAATTTCCGTAGGACCATAAAACACTACCGTTGCTTCCGTTAAGAGCATAGACCATTTCATTACCGCCGCCGCAGCCTATCACTACATCATGAGTCCCGTCGTTATTCACGTCTGCAATATCCACTGCATCTTCCCACTCCACAGAACCTGTGTTAATTGAACCGAAATGTGTACTGTACTGCCAGATAATTGCTCCGTCAATTCCACTGTAACATATGGTCCAGTAATTTCCTGTTGCTGCTATAATATCATTAATATTGTCTCCGTTGATATCAGGAATCTGTTTCAAACTCCTGACTTGTTTATCCTGAAGACTTGTTCCGGGGTTGTCAGGAATTAATACCTGCCACACAATATCACCAAACACTAAACCTCTTGCCTGTACAGATGCAGATAATACACTGAATAAAATAATTAGAATGAGTTTTGAGAATTTCATAACAATTAATGGTTAATAGGTTAATCGTGAATCGTCCGTTTCGCCCTACTTCAAAAGCATCATTGATCTCGTTTCCCTAAAATCTCCTGCTTCAATCCTGTAAAAATAAACTCCGCTTGTTAAATTCGATGCATCAAAATTATATTTGTATGTTCCGGGCTGTAAATTTTCATTAACCAGTACAGCAACTTCTTTTCCAATCACATCATATATCTTCAGGGAAACAAATCCAAATTTCGATATTCCAAATTCCAGATTCGTAACCGGGTTGAATGGATTCGGATAATTCTGTGATAACGAATATGATTCTGCAATCAGATTATTTGTATTAATTCCGACCGGTCCGAGATTATATGAAATGATCTTCACATCATCGACATACCATCCGTCGTCACTGACAATTTCATCACTGGATAATCTGAATCTGATCTTAAGCTGAGAAGAACCTGCGGTATATTCAGTAAGGTCAAATGTTTCCGGAGTCCATGCCGAAAGCGTCCCTGTATATGATCTGATCGTTTGCCATATGGTATCCGGAGAATTGGAAACTTCTACATTACAAAAATCATAATTCTCTTCCACCGAATATTTATGGTAGAAATTCAGCTTTAATATTTGTGATAAGGTTATGTTAAGTGCATTTGCAAGTGTCATTGAATTATTTGTATTATTTGCATACTCACCTGCCGGACTGTCTGTAAAGGAATGAGTCGGTGAGTTTGACTGTAAAGCTGTTATTCCCCAGCTTTGATTTGTCAACCAGTTGCTGAAAGTACCCTCAGCATTATCAGACAAAACCGTTATCCCGCTTCCAATCAGAACATGTACCTGTTTCGAATAAATATTGGAAGTATCCATGACTATCTTCAGATCTGCAGCAAGAGCCGTATTCACAGGGACACTGCTTCCGATTGAAAAATTAAATGTGACACTGTCCGCTGCAAATGAATTCATGTTTGAATAAATATATTGCTGTACCGGAATTGATAAACCGGCACTGACAGGTGTTAGAATGATCTTAACATTTGAAGCTGCAAGCAGACCTTTATTCTTAAAGACAACTTTTAAACTGCCGCTTTCACCCGCATTATATGTAGTCTGATTAAAATCAGAGGAAACAGGATTTACATAAGGACCTGCAATTAGTGACATATACTGATTGGAAAAAAGCATATTCTGAGCAAGCGGTATAATTTCGTTTTGAGCAGGCCAGAAACTCGGACCTGTTTCGGGTAAGAGACCTATTATGTTATGGCCGGAGTGAGCGGAGTCATTATAGAACCAGTCATTAGATCCACCACGGACAAAGTATCCGAGTGTTTGTGAAGTTGAACCGCCGGTGTAATTACTGCTTGCAGTCATATCGCTTATAAACTGATTGAAGATATAATCATCCGGAGTTGGCTGCGGGTCTATGTAATCCCATGGTTTTAACAGGTAATTTCCGTAAGTATGAGCGTTAAGAGCTGAATTAAAATTTCTTGAATTCACAAAGTTCATGACGTTCCTTGTTTCAATTTCAGAAAAAGGAGAAGTACCTCTGTATGTACTCTGACCACCTGAGCAGGAATCCGTACTCGAACCTCCGTTGGAAGAATTCCAGAACTGATAAATCCCGAAATTCCTGTTAAGGTCAACCCAGCCGCAGTTAAGGTTGCCGTGTCTGTTGCATCTCCACATCCCGCCGCCGTTTGGATTTGTAGTTTCATTATAGACATATCCGTCAGGATTGAAAACCGGCATCCAGTAAATTTCACGGTTGTTTAAAATATATGTAGCTAAAGGATCAATGCCGTAATTTTCGAAAAGCCAGTAAAAGTAATACATTTGTGTTTCCATACTTTCCGGCTCACGCGCATGAATCAGCGCGTTGTAAAAAACTTCAGGTCTTCCTGTCGGAGCATCCGGATTTTTTGTCACTCTCACAGCCCACATTGTCCTGCCTTCGTAAGTATTGCCGATCAGGAATTTTTGTGAGATCAGCTGGGGATATTCCATTCTCATAGAATCAAGCTTTGCAACAACTTCACTGTATTTCAAATACCCGCCCATCGTTCCGTAGATCGAATGAGAAACATTGTCCTTCCTTTTTGCTTCTCTCATCTGAGCGTCTATTTCAAGCTGAGTCATCTTTGGCTGATTGTTATAAAATTCATCCCAGTCATCAGTAAGGATTTCATACAGGACGCCGGATTTTTCAACAGATCTATTTCATATTCAGACAGCCATGCATCAAGATATATCCCCGGCTTTCTGATGCTGTGATCAATTATCAATCCTGCATCTGACATTCTTTTAAAGTCATTTTGATTGACTGCATAAATTCTTACTTCGGAAAACTTAGGCCGGGATCTTTGAAATGAGCCCGGGCTGTTCACCTGTGATGAGTTCTTTTCTGCTGCCAAGGAGATATTGTTAAACGCCATTGTCAAAACTACCAAAAGCATTATTAGAGTCAACGGTGTCTTTATTTTAGAAACTTTATTTACCTTCATGATCAAATTTTTTTGTAAATATGATTAAAAAGGATAATAGAGTCAATAGTCAATAGTGAATAGTCAATAATGAATAGTCAATAGTGAGTAGTCTAGAGTGAATCGTCAATCGTGAATGATGAATGGTAAATATTTCACAAATCAGAAATTCCAAATCGATATCAGGGTCTTATCATTCTTACAAATCCAACCGAATTATTATAAGCCATCAGTACATCCGTGAGATCAACTATTTCATTACCTGTAAGATCGGTAGTAACATAACCGTTAACAAAACTATTTGCACTATTATAGACTGCCAGCACATCTGTAAGATCAATTGCTCCGTCCTGATTTACATCTCCGCTGTAATCAGCGAATCTAGCAGGTGATACGTCTACATTGATCATGTTATTTCCATACGCCTGTGTGTTTGTTGTTGTAAAATTATATGTTAAAGCATTCCCTGTAAATGCATGAGATGTTTTGCTCCATGTTTCAAGTGAATTTCTCTGTTTTAATTGCAGGTAATAACTCACTCCGTTAACGGCTTTTGAAAAGGAAAATGTACCTGCTCCGGCATTGCTTAAATATGCTTTTGCAGAATCAACTATCGCATAGGGAGATGAACTGTTTCTCAAATAAACTCTTGCAGTATCCTGAACCATTAAGTCAGTTGAAGAATTATAAAATCCCTGTATCAGCATTGTAAGATTTAGTGTAACAAGCGGTCTTTGTGTAACTGCAATAGGGCTGTAATTAGTATGAATATCCTGCGCAACTATGAAGTAGTAATATGATCCGTTCAACGGAGATGTATCAAGATAAGTCGAATCGGTTAGTGAAGTCAGAGGCGTTTCTGTATATGGATCAATTGAAGGGGCTGTGTTTCTGAATAAAACATAATTGAGCAGATCAGGAGCGGAGTTTCTTTTCCAGGTAAGTCTTACGTTGACTGATTCAGTGAAAGCATTGAACGGAGACACCATCAGCGGCGCAATATTATCAATACTTCTTCCCGAAAGAATGTTTGATTTCCAGCTTTGATTAATATAGTTTGTATTGGCGGTTATTCTATAAAAGAAAGTACTGTTGCCGTTTGATGTGGAATCAGAAGGCGTAGAATCCAGGTAAGTATAAAATGATTCATGTGAAGCAGGGATTGTCGCGATATTCTGCCATGAAAAACTTCCTCCTGACGGCGGGAAACTTCTCTGAATAAGATAATCAGTTATCATTGTATTACCCTGAACATCATATCCGCTCCTTGTCCACTTAAGATTTACTTTTCCTCCCTGATCATTCGGAACATCTTTTACATAATTCAAAACCGGTTTTATCTCGATTGCAGAACCTGTGTAAATATATGCTCTTCCGGCATTTGTACCATAACCATAAGCTCCGGTGATTATATCAGAATATCCGTCACCATTTACATCTCCAGCTGAAGTGGCTGAATATCCAAAAGAATTGCTTGAAGCTTCTCCTGACATTGCTATATCAATAATATTATTGATATCTATACCTCCAAAAAAAACATATGCTCTTCCGGTAAAAGCATTTTCATTGTGAGCCCCCACGATCACATCCGAATATCCGTCTCCGTTTATATCACCTGCTGATTTAACTGAAACACCAAAAATAGCATTGTCCGACTCTCCTGTAATAATTACATCAGCAGTATTATCAATTGAAACATTGCCAAAGTAAATATATGCTCTTCCTGCCAACGAATTATAATATGGAGCCCCGGCAATTACATCTGAGTATCCGTCTCCGTTTACATCCCCGGCGCACGCGACTGAATTCCCATAAGAATCGCCTGAAGTCTCACCTGTCATAGTTACATCTGCAGCATTATCCATTGATGAGCCGCCATAAAAAATATAAGCTCTACCGGTATTTATGTTATAACCATTAGCCCCGACAATCACATCAGAATATCCGTCACCGTTTACATCACCTGCAGTTGAAACTGAAATTCCAAATTGGTTGATAGTTGTTACGCCTGTCATAATTACGTCAGCAACATTATTCATGAAAGCGCTGCCATAATATAAATATGCTCTTCCGGTTGATGAAGAATAACCTTTAGCTCCGACGATCCAGTCAGAATACCCGTCACCGTTCACATCACCTGCAGTTGATACTGAAATTCCAAAATAACTGTTTGCTGACTCACCTGTCATTACTCCATCAGCAACATTATTCATGGAAGCTCCTCCATAGTATAAATATGCTCTTCCTGTATTTGAATTGTAAACATCAGCTCCGACAATCACATCAGAGAATCCGTCACCATTTACATCACCTGCACCTGAGACTGAATATCCAAAATAAATACCAGCCGCTTCTCCTGTAAGAGTTACGTCAGGAACATTGTTTAATATTTCTCCGCCGAAATATATATACACTCTGCCGGTAAAAGAAGAATATCCATTAGCTCCGACGATCACATCAGAGTATCCATCCCCGTTAACATCGCCTGCTGAAGAGACTGAGTGTCCTAAATAATTGTTTACTGCTTCTCCTGTAATTGCAATCTCCGGTATGATAATTCCTTTCATAAAATAATCATACAAATAAGCTCTGCCTGTATTTGTGCCATACCCCCAGGCACCGGCAATAACATCTGAATATCCGTCTCCGTTTACGTCACCTGCCGCAGAGACCGAATATCCAAATTGATTACCGGCCGCTTCACCCGTAATAGCAGCATCAGGAATATTATCCATGGAAAGTCCGCCAAAGAAAATGTATGTTTTTCCTGTAAATGTTGAAAACACATTTGCACCGGCAATGACATCAGAATATCCGTCACCATTCACATCACCTGCATTTGAAACTGATTGTCCAAACTGAATACCGGAAGCTTCACCTGTCATAGTCACATCTGCGGTATTATTCATTGAAGCGCCGCCGAAATAAATGTAAGACCTTCCCGTTGATGAATTGTAACCAAATGCTCCTGCAATTACATCGGAATATCCGTCACCGTTCACATCTCCTGCTGCAGAAACTGATTGTCCAAAGTTGCTGAATGCGGTTTCACCGGTCACAGTTACATCAGCAATATTATTCATAGAAGCGCCGCCGAAATAAATATAAGCTCTGCCGGTAGAGGAAGAATAATCATAAGCCCCTGCAATCACATCTGAATATCCGTCTCCGTTTACATCGCCGGCGTCTGAGACAGAATATCCGAGCTTAATGTTTGCAGCTTCACCTGTCATAGTCACGTCAGCTGTATTATTCATTGATGCGCCGCCTAAGAAAATGTAAGCTCTGCCGGTACTTGAATTGTAGCCATTAGCTCCTACAAACACATCAGAAAATCCGTCAGCATTTACATCGCCGGCTGAGGAAACTGAAATTCCAAATAGATTGAAAGTGGTTTCTCCTGTCATAGTTACATCAGCATTATTATTCATTGGCGAGCCGCCGAAATATATATATGCCCTTCCTGTAGATGAAGTGTATCCGTATGCTCCTACAATCACGTCATCGTATCCGTCACTGTTTACATCGCCGGCTGCAGAGACTGATCGTCCGAAATAGTTGTTTGACGTTCCTCCGGTCAATATCACATTTGCAATTGTACTCATGATCAATCCTCCGTAATAAATGTATGCTCTTCCCGTACTTGAAGAGTAGTTTGGAGCTCCGATAATAATATCATCATATCCGTCGCCATTCACGTCTCCGGCATTACTGACGGATATACCAAAGTTTTCTCCTGAATTTAATCCGTTGAAAATTTTTCTTTGAAAAGAATCGCCTTCCGGGTCTTCAGGTATTTGACCTGAAGTTTTATTATCCAAATTATTAATTATTTTATTTCCGTTTTCATCACGCAGATCGTTAAGCCAGTCTTCCGTGAGACCTTCGGGTAAAGAGTCACTATTTAGCTGCGATTTTATATTTTGGTCAGAGGAAATATTCGTTTCGGCTTTAATGTTTGATAAATTAACATTAACACTAAATGAAAGTATCAAAATCATTCCGGTAATTGTATAAAGTTTTGTTTGAATTTTCATAATAATTTTTATAATTAATAATGTATAATGATTAATGAATAATGAACAATGAGTAATTTGTAATTTGTAATTTGTAATTATCTTTGCCCGAACAAAATTAATTCAATCCTTCATTTTCTCCAAAGATATTTTTTTGAAATCGCATCTTGACTTTAACCTGAATCAGATAGTTTTTAGATTAAAGAGATGATAAAATACAGCGTCATATCAATACTAAAAACTTTTTCAAAAAAAGAGCTGATTCAATTCGAAGAATTCATTAAGACTCCTTTTCATAATAAAAACAACAAAGTGATTCAGTTATTTGATGAGCTGAGAAAATATTATCCGGAATACAGCAGCGGGGATTTAACAAAAGAAAATCTTTTCATTAAGCTGATGGGAAAAGTAAAGTATAAAGAATCTTATATCAGGAACCTTTTTTCAGATTTGAATATACAGGCGGAAAAGTTTTTACAATACAGCTTGATCAGTAAAAATATTAGCTATGAAAAGCTATTCATTGAAGAGCTTAAAAACAGGAACTTGTATGAGATTGCAGAAAAAAAGGTCAGATCATTTGAGAAGATTTTCAATACAAATAAGGCAAAGGACCAAAGCTATTATACTAACAAGAATTTTGTATTTGAGATAATGAGTTTTTTAAATGTTGATAAGACTCTTACAGATGATTTTCGTAACGAGCAGATTATGAATACAGTAAAGCTGTTTATGATTACGCTCATGGAAAATTCCTTTTACCTCATAGTTGAAGAACAGCGAGTGAACATCAGGCACGACTATGGATTTTTGAAATTGACGGTTGAATATATTGAGAATCATCTTTCTGATTTTGAAGATTCGCCTTTGCTGATGGTTTATAACTATTTATGTATGTGCTTCTTTTACAGCAATGATACGGATTATTTTCTTAAAGCGAGAGACTATTTTAAAAAGCATTTCTCTTCATTTGCAAAGATAGATAAGAAGAATATGTATTCAGTAATGCAGGTTTATTATATAAATAAAATTGACAGCGGAGACAATTCATACATCAGGGAGTTCCTTAACTTTATGCTGGAGATGTTAAAGTTTAATGTTCTTTCTCACACTGAAAATGATTTAATAAACATAAACTTATACAGAAATATTCTGATACTATGCGTGATGCAGAAAGAAATTCATATCCTTAAAAAATTTATTTCGAAATATTCGGGTTATGTCGAAGTTCGAAGCCGTGATTCGATTCTGGCTTATTCCAATGCTCACTTAAATTTCCTTCAGGGAAATTTCGAGAAAACACTGGAACTATGCAACTGAATAAATTTTATTGATTTACTCAAAACAACCAATGAAAATTATTTTTTCAAAAACGATGTGAAATCATTAACTATGAAGTGCCTGTATGAATTAAAGGCTTTTGAAAATGCAATTTCACACATTGACGCTTACAAACATTTTCTGAAACATTCAAAACTAATTAAAGACGCTCCAAAGCGTAAGCTATGGAATTTCCTGAACTGTGTTAAAGAACTAATTAAACTAAACACCAAAGCCGATGAAGCAGCTCTTTTTAATCTGAAAAAAAGAATTCTGAATACAAGAGGAAAAGAGATATTGTATTCTGAATGGCTTTTGGAAAAAGTAGAAAACTTAGTTATGAGTTATGAGTTATGAGTATGACGAATAACGTTTTATCGTTTGACGTTTCACGGTTCACGGTTTCGCCACGCTCACAAAGTTCACCGAATTATTATAAGCCATCAGCATATCTGTCAGATCAACTGCATCATTTCCGGTAAGATCCGTAACAACATAACCGGTCAGAAAATTAGCTGCATCATTATAGATTGCAAGTACATCTGTGAGATCGATGAATCCATCCTTATTAACATCACCGCTGTAGGCTGCAAATATTACAGGAGAATTATCAACCTGCTTCAGATTATTACCATATGCTTTGCTTTGGCTTGAATAGAAATCAAAGTTGAAGAATACGCTGTCGTTTAAGTTAACCGGCTGATGATACCATGTTTCAATTGAATTTCTGTGGTTTACGGAAATGTAGTAGTTTCCCGATGATGCATCAGGAAAAGTTACGAAGCCCAGATTATATGCGGAAACGGATTTTATTATACTATAAGGTGGAAATGAATTTCTCAGATGAATTTCAGAAATGTCAATACCTGCAGAATCATTGTCAGGATAGTAAAGACCTTCAATTACTAATCCGATATTCAGGCTGAAAGCCTTGCATCCGCAGGATGAATATACTCCAGAATATACCGGCCACACTGTAAGACAACTGTCATTGTTTAGAAATCTGAATGAAGGTTTTGGTGAAGCGTATGAACCTGTGAACTGATTATTGTGATCGGCGGTAAAGAATTTAATATTGGAATTCTGAATAGTGAAAGACGAAATAATATCTTTCCTGGGTGTCACCCATTTATTGGTTATATAAAATTTACCTTCCGTTCCGCGCCTTCCTATTATATCAGGATTTTTAATTTCCGAATTAGCATCTCCTCCTCCTGCCAGTTGTGTATGCGTCCAGTTAATACCATTGGTTGTTTTAAAAGCGTTGATGGATGAAAAATTGTAGCCCATATAACTGTCTTTTTCAACATACACAATATAGATGCTCTTCTGATCGGAGCCTCCGTTAGTGGCAACTCTTCCAAACTCCTTTCGGTAATCTGGTCCTGTTAATGAACCTGAATATAACGGATATGTAAGTGTGTTTCCGTAATTTTTATAAATATTTATGCTGTGATCTGTGCCGGGAAATCCACTCTGAACAAATATAATGCTGTCACCCTGTACTGTTCCGCCGCTGTTGTAATATGCTACATCTGTCAGCGCTTCGACGCTGTATCCGTTTACGGGAGTATGAATACTTTGAGACAGATAAGTTATCTGTGAATTACTGCTTATGATGGCATATGGATTAAATATGTTACAGACCTTTGTCATGATAAAATTATTAACTCCGTCGGTTGAGTCCTGTATCACAGTGATGGTAAGAAAAGCCTCGACAGGATATTTAGCATTATCAGATGTTATTCTGGGCTTTGAATATTTACTTACATTAGAATTAGCACCCGGAAATGAAAATGAAGGACCTCCGCCCAGAGTTAAATCAGATTTCTTTAAAGTTAATATTCCGGACAGATAAGAGCCTGTGAATCCGTCAGTAATGATTGCAATTACAAGATGAAGATACTTATCATTTGTAAAAGGCTCGACGATTTCAAGGTCCATTTCATCATAGTTTACTTTCATTCCTGTGTTAAGCGCTGCCCGTTTAATCAGTGAATATGAAATGCCGTTGTTGGTAGAATTGAAATATAATATAGTATCCGGTGATGCACCTACACCAACATCTCCTGCGCCAACGGCAATCACAACCCATATTGTTCCTGCTCCCGGATTTCGCTGCTCTACCTGAGTCGCTATAGCTTTTATGTAAGCATTATTGCTTGCATAAATTTCACTAAGGGTAAGCTGCTCAGTTTGCAAAGATGAATGTTTGGAATTATTTACATCCGGAGAAATTAAATTTATTTCATTTCCGTAATCTTCAACATTATTCTTTCCATCCAGTTGATTCTGCAGCTCTGAAATTTTTTTAATGTTTTCTTTACTGTAATGTTCCTTGAGACGGCTTATTTCATTTGTAATCTCAGTTTCCTTTCTGTTAAATGGTTTCGATCCGGTTTTGAGACCATTGTCATTCTTTTTTTCAAGATTCACAGGTGCTGATTTATTTGAAGTATTAACTTTTTGAGCATACGTGCTTTTCGAATTTAATATTAATACAAGCGTCAGAAAAAATACGGACAGGAATAGTTTTCTCATTTTTTAGAGTTTATTAGTTAATATAATTTATGTGATTTAAGGTCTTATGATGCTCACAAATCCTACCGAATTATTATAAGCCAACAGAACATCTGTGAGATCAACAAGATTGTTGCCTGTCAGATCAGACACAACATATCCTTTAAGGAAGCTGTTTGATCCGTTATATATCTGAAGCACATCAGTCAGATCTATCGTTCCGTTCTGATTCACATCACCACTGTAGAATGCAAAGACATTGTACGGATCGTTATCGATTTGAATCTCATTACTACCGTAAGCATAACTTTTATCTACTGAAAAAGCGATAGATGCAGCATCACTTAAAAAAGTTACCGGATCAGCGCTCCAGGTCTCGATTGCATTACGGTGTTTCACTACGACATAATAAGGAGTACCGTTCTGAGCATTGTTAAATGAAAACTCCTGACCTGTTCCCGGACCGTATAATTCTTTTTTTGAAGAATCTATTTTTGCAAAAGGTGAAACTGAATTTCTCAGATAAACTGTAACCGTATCATAGATCATCGTATTTGCAACAGCGTCATACAATCCCTGAATTGCGCCGTACATAATTAAATTCTTTGTTGTACCGGGACTTTGTGTAACTGCAACAGGGCTGTAATTATTATGATTGTCCTGAGCAACGATGAAGTAATAATACAAACCGTTTAATGGAGTTATATCAAGATAAGTTGAATCAGTTAAACTTGCCAACGGAGTTTCTGTATAAGGATCAATTGAAGGCGACACACTTCTGAATAAAATATAATTATATAAATCCGGAGCTGTGCTTCTTTTCCACGTAAGTCTTACACTTATTGATTCAGTATAAGCACTGAAAGGTGAAACGACAGGCGGAGAAATATTGTCAATGCTTCTTCCGTACATTACATTAGATCGCCAGAACTCAGAAGGATTGGAGGTTCGCGCTGTGATCCTGTAATAAAATGTTCCGAAAGTATTTGCTGAAGAATCATAGGGAGTTGATACATTGAAAGAATAAAATTGATTCTTAATTGCTGTGACTGTTCCGGCAGGATTCCAGTAAAAGTTGCCCCCGGATGGCGGCTCACTCATCTCAATATAGTAGTCAGTAATTTTATTTGAACCCGCAACATCATAAGCGCTTCGAGTCCATTTGAGATTTAATTTTCCTCCCTGATCAAAAGGCACGTCCCGTAAATTACTTAGAGTTGGTTTTACTGAAGGAGGTGATGAAAGATAGACATAAGCTGCACCGGAGCCGGAGCCGTTTACATTATTTACCGGGGCTCCGCAGATCACATCACTGAAACCGTCATTATTCACATCATGAATACCGGCAACACTATAGCCGAAATATTCACCGGTTAGATTTGCGAACATTACAATATCAGAATTGTTGTCCATGGAATTACCTCCAAAAAAAATATAAGTTTTTCCCGTATTCGTTGAATATGCGGCTGAACCTATTATAATATCATCGTATCCGTCATTATTGATGTCATCTATTCCGGATATCGAATTTCCAAAATAAAGACTGCTGCTTTCACTGTTGAATGTTACATTTGGCTGAGTAGTCAGAGTCTGTCCTCCTAAGTATAAATAAACTTTGCCATTCACAGCACTTCCGGTTGACATTATTATATCAGAATATCCGTCTGAATTTATATCACCTGCATCCGAAACTGATTCACCTAAATAATCTCCCGGCTGTCCTGAAATTATAAGATCCGCAAAAATATTTATTGAGCTTCCCCCAAAATAAACATATACTTTTCCGTTACCTGCTGAATTGTAAGGAGCGCTGATAATAAAATCATCATAACTGTCACCGTTCATATCCCCGGCGTTTGAAACTGAACTGCCAAAGTTATCTCCGGAATTTTCTCCCGAAATAGAAACATCTGCAACGTTATTCATTGGTGATCCTCCGAAATAAATATATACTTTTCCTGCATTAGAACCGCCGTAATGTGCACCTGTTATTACGTCAGAAAATCCGTCTCCATTCACATCACCCGCTTTTGAAACTGAAAATCCTAAATGATCAACCGAACTCTCACCTGTAAAAATTACATCAGCAGTATTGTCCATTGCAGCTCCCCCATAAAATAAATACGCTCTGCCTCTTGAACTGCTATACTGGTGTGCGCCTATTATTACATCATCGTATCCGTCACCATTTACATCTCCTGCACCTGATACATCATGTCCAAAATTGGTTGATGCAGCTTCGCCGTCTAATATTACATCAGCAATATTATCAAAAGCAGGACCGCCGAAATAAATATAAGCTCTGCCTTTAAAAGAAGAATATCTGTATGCCCCTGTAATAAAATCGGGATAACCGTCACTGTTGACATCACCTGCATCTGAAACTGAAAATCCGAACTGACTATCGGCTGTTTCTCCAAGCAATCTCATGTCTGCAACATCACTACCGGTTAAATTATTTTTAAACAAATAAACCCTTCCTTTTGCTGAACTGTAATAAGGAGCGCCTGCAATGAAGTCAGAGTAGCCGTCATCATTCACATCGCCTGCATCTGAAACGGAAGCTCCGAAATTACCGCCTTCGCCGATCACAGACTGATCTGCAATTGTATCAGGAATTGAACCGCCGTAATAAACAGTAACTTTACCGATAGAGCTGTTGAATGTAGCTCCAACTGCAAAGTCTTTATAGCCATCTGCGTTAATGTCACCAATGCCGGATACTGCAGCGCCGAATCCGTCGGAGGATGCGTTTGAACTAACAGTTAAGTCCGCAACATTATTCATTACACTCCCTCCGAAGTAAATATAACCTTTTGCGTTACCCATCATGGGGAATGAGCTTATGATCACATCATCAAAATTATCACCGTTGATATCTCCCGTTCCCGAAACACTGTTTCCTAAGTTACCGAATGAAATCAGACCGGTCATTGTGACATCAGCGGTATTGTTCATGCTTGCTCCGCCGTAATAAATATAACTCTTTCCAAATCCCGATGAAAAGTTTTTAGCTCCGACAACAACATCAGAGTATCCGTCACCATTTACATCACCGGCATCTGATACCGAACTTCCGAAATTATTATTTACTGCTTCGCCGTTTAGAGTAACGTCAGCAATATTGTTCATTGAAGCGCCGCCATAGTAGACATAAGTTTTTCCGGTATTTGAAATTACACCTGTTGCGCCGACAATTACATCGCCATACCCGTCCCCGTTCACATCACCTGCTTTTGAAACTGAGAAGCCGAGATTATCACCGAATGCACCTCCAGTTAAAACAACATCGGCGGTGTTATTCATCACAGCTCCGCCGAAATATATGTAAGCTCTGCCCGTTGCGGTAGAATAAGAGTTTGCTCCAACTATCACATCCGAATATCCGTCACCGTTCACATCTCCGGCTCCGGAAACGGAATTTCCAAAAGTATGATTTGTACCTTCGCCGTTTAAGATCACATCAGGAACATTGTTCATACTGATCCCTCCAAAATAGATATAAGCCCTTCCCTGAGAAAGGTTATATCCGCTTGCCCCGACTATTATGTCATCATACCCGTCACCGTTTACATCGCCTGCTCCGGATGATGAAGTTCCGAAAACATCATTTGTATTTAATCCGTTGAACAACTGCTGGCTCATGGCGTCAGTTTCCTGTTCGTTAATTTTTTGATTGTTAAATTGAGAATAGCCCGGCAAAGCAAGTATTAAAAAGACTAAGAAGGTTAAGGTTGTTTTCATAAATTAAGTTAATAGTTAAAAGTTAAAAGTTAAAAGTTAAAAGTTAAAAGTTACGAGTTACGAGTTACGAGTTACGAGTTTGTGTTTTGATGTCTCATGTCTCATGTCTCATGTCTCATGTCTCATGTCTCATGTCTCACGTTTCACGTTTCACGTTTCACGGCTTCACCACGCTCACAAATCCAACCGAATTATTATAAGCCATCAGCACGTCTGCCAAATCAACTACATCATTTCCGTTAAGATCTGTCACAACATACCCTGTTAGAAAGTTATTTGCGCCGTTATAGATTGCCAGTACATCTGTGAGATCTATCGCTCCGTTCTGATTCACATCGCCGCTGTAGAATGCAAAGACATTATAAGGAGAAGCATCCACCTGAACTTCATTGTCCCCATAAGCATAAAATGAATTGACTGAGAAAGCTATGGATGCGTCGCTGTTTACAAAAGTAACAGGATCTGCGCTCCAGGTAGAAAGAGCGTTTCTGTGTGTAACTTCTATATAGTAAGGTTTGGAGTTCTGAGCATTTCTGAATAAAAAATACTGCCCTGTTCCAGGACCGAGAAGAATATTTTTTGAAGAATCAACTCTTGCAAAAGGAGAAGTTGAATTTCTCAGATAAACTTTTATTGTATCCGGAACTTCAGTATTCAAAACCGGGTCATACAATCCCTGTATCGCACCGAATAAAAAAAGATTTTTCCTGTTGTCGGGAGGGGATGATAAGTAAATATATGCTCTTCCTGTATGATTAGAATATCCTTCAGCCCCGACAATCACATCAGAATAACCATCGCCGTTTATATCACCTGCTCCTGAAACTGATGCTCCAAAATAATCATTTGAATTTTTTTCATTCATTTCTATATCAAATGTATTATCCATATCTATTCCTCCAAAATAAATGAAAGCTCTTGAAGTATCTATACCATATAAATAAGCTCCTACTATTACATCGTCATAACCATCACCATTGACATCTCCTGCCCCTGAAACCGATTCAGCTAGTCCGGATAAAGTAACATCCGCTATATTGTTCATAGAAGATCCTCCAAAAAAAATGTAAGAATTATATGTAAAAGTGTAAAGAGAAGAAGAACTTATAATTACATCATCATATCCGTCACCATTTAAATCTCCTGCACCTGAAACTGATGCTCCAAAGCTAGAATAATTTGCACCTGTAAAATTGACATCTGCAATATTGTCCATTGCTGCACCACCATAAAAAATATATGCTCTGTTAATATATGATATAATGCTTGCCGAACTGCCCACAATAACATCATCAAATCCATCGCCGTTTACATCTCCTGCTCCAGAGATTGAATATCCAAAAGAATTATTCAAATAATCAGCTGTTAATGAAACATCGGCACCATTATCCATTGATAGCTTCCACCAAAGTAAATATAAATACTTTACCTGTACTGTCAGCTAAAGCACTCACTATAACATCATCAAAACCATCTCCATTTAAATCTCCTGCTTTTGAGACAGAACTTCCAAAATAGTTATTTACTGAAATACTAGTCATAGTCACATCAGCAACATTATTCATTATCGAACCTCCAAAATAAATATATGCTCTGCCTCTATTCGAATAAAAATTTTCAGATCCAACTATAACATCATCATAACCATCATTATTAACATCACCAGCTCCGGAGACTGACCTTCCATAAAAGACATTTCCTGTATCACCTGTCAAAATAACATCTGCTGTATTATTCATGAACATTCCTCCGAAATAAATATATGCTCTTCCTGTAACTGCATTATATCTGTCAGCTCCAACAATAACATCATCATAACCATCACCATTTACATCGCCGGCAGATGAAACCGATATTCCAAAATTATTATAATTCGATTCACCTGTCATTGATAAATCGGCAATATCAAGACCTCTTAAATAATTTACAAAAATATAAACTCTGCCGGTGCTTGAATTATATCCAAAAGCTCCTGCAATCATATCCGTAAATCCGTCACCATTGACATCTCCTCCTCCCGAGACGGAATATCCGAAATAGTTAGATGAAGTTTCTCCTGTCATATAAATATCAACAACATTATTCATACTCGCTCCGCCGTAATATAAGTAAGCTCTCCCTTTAGAAGTACTATAAGCCCATGCTCCGACATAGACATCTGCAAACCCGTCGCCGTTCACATCGCCGGCATCTGAAACTGAATATCCAAATTGGTTATTTGTTGTTTCTCCTGTCATAGTTACATCAGCAAAAGCATCCATTGATATTCCGCCGTAGTAAATGTAAGCTCTGCCGGTGGTTGAATTGTATCCATAAGAGCCGACAATAACATCAGAATATCCGTCATCATTTACATCTCCGGCATTTGAAACTGAAGCTCCGAAAAAATCAACGATCGCTCCGCCAAACATTGATACATCCGCGATATTATCCATTGAAGTTCCTCCGAAATAAATATATGCTTTTCCTACATCTGCATTATATCCGTATGCGCCAATAATTACATCATGATATCCATCACCATTCACATCTCCCGCTCCGGAGACTGAATATCCGAAATCACTCTGAGGGGTTTCGCCTGTGAAAGTAACATCAGCAATATTATTCATTGAGACTCCGCCGAAATAAACATATGCCTTACCGGTATTAGTATTGCTGCCGTAAGCGCCAACAATTACATCTGAAAATCCGTCATTATTTACATCACCTGCTCCGGAGACTGAATGTCCGAAATTATGTCCTGAAAATTCACCTGTCATAATAACATCAGCGGTGCTGTTCATTGATGCGCCTCCGAAATAAATGTAAGCTCTTCCCGTAAATGTATTGTAACCGGGAGATCCGATAATTACATCATCATATCCGTCGCTGTTCACATCGCCTGCTGATGAGACAGAACTACCTAAATAATTATTTACAGCTCCACCTGTAAGTATTACATCAACAGAATTATTGATCACTGTTCCTCCGAAAAAAATGTACGCTCTTCCTGAACTTATTCCTCCGGCATTATTTTTTGGTGCGCCGATTATCACATCATCAAATCCGTCACCATTTACATCTCCCGCTGAAGATACGGATCTTCCGTACTCGTCCCCGGTGGCAACTCCGTCAAAAGTCTTCTGCTGTAATGCATCAGTTTCAGGTTCATCTTCTTGAATAATTCGGTTTCCTGTTTCGTCCGTGAGACTATTCAGCCAGTCTTTTGTAACTCCTGAAGGAAGCGAATCGGAGTTCGAGTGCTGAGT
>JADJTX010000024.1 GCA_016710985.1 Ignavibacteria bacterium | reverse complement strand
TTTCAATAATGCATTAGCACATAATTCAAAAGTCACCGGAGACGGTCCTGTTAATACCTGCTATGATCTTTCAGATCACAAAGTTCAGTTTATCACTACCGAACCCGGCGTCACTCTTGAAGTTCTTGACTGGGGCGGAACAGGAGAATACCTTGTGCTTCTGACAGGTCTGGGTGATAATGCACACGTGTTTGATAATTTTGCGTATCAGTTCACGGATCTTTATCACGTGATCGGCATAACACGAAGGGGTTTTGGGAAATCAAGCAAGCCGGAAGACGGATACAGTGAAGAGATCAGGGTCCGGGATTATATCAGCATTCTTGATCAGCTGAATATTTCCAAGGCTTCATTCGCCGGACATTCGATCGCCTGCGGTGAACTCAGCTATCTCGGCCTCACTATCAGGATCGTATAAACAAACTTGTTTATATAGACGGCCTGGATTACGGTGAACACAAATTTCTGAAGCAGCCTCCGGGACCTGATTTCACAGATGCTGATGTTGCCTCACTCGATCTTTTCATTGCTGCAAATGTCAGGTATGCCGGATTCCGTGAACCCAATGCTGCCTATTGCGATACTTACACTATGGACGCTGAAGGTAAAGTAACAGGTACTATTTCACCTCCTGGAGTGACTTCAAAGATCGTTGCGAGTTCGGTGATGACTGACTACGCCTCATCACTGCTCCGGTACTGGGAATATTTGAGACATGGACAATGGATACGCGTCTTCCCTACTACTGGTATCTGGACAGCGAAAAGAAAGCTGAATATGACAGCACATGGGTAATATTATTTGACTGGAGAGCAAAGCAGCTGAACCGCATCCGTACAGAGATAAAGAATTCGCGCGTCATCGAATATCCGCAATTTTATCATTATGCTTATATTAACAGAGAAGCAGACGTCGCGAGAGAGATGAGAAAGTTTCTGACAGAGAAATGAGGTTGCTGAAATTTAAATGTTAAGATTATTTACAGAATAAATCTAATAATACGGAAATGACAAAATTAAAAAATATACATCCGGGTGTAATTCTCTCAGAAGAATTTCTAATACCATTAGAGATCAGCGCATACAAACTTTCCTTAGATATTGGTATTCCGCAATCACGAATCTCAAAAATTTTAAGCGGTGACAGACGTATTACTGCTGATAAGGCTTTGAGACTTTCCGGATATTTTGGTAACAGCGCTAAATTCTGGCTTGGGCTTCAGGATGATTTTGATATTGAAGAAGAGAGCGCACAAAAGAAAGAATAGCTGAAAACCATCAGCCCGTTCGTTCAGAATGCAGCTTAACCAATCATCCAAACAACGTTCGATGCCTACGGCATCGGATTTCATTCATGTTCGATTTCTATAAATATTCAATCCCTTCGGGATTGTGAGCACGAATTTATTTCTCACGTTATAATATCGTAACGGATGCCGGAGGCATCAAACGTTTATAGAAGTCGAATATCAGGGAGATCCGACTCGGGAGCAGTCGAACATTAAATCTTCGGGATTGTTGCAACACTAAATTATGTTCCGCATTAAATTGCATCCAAACAACGTTCGATGCCTCCGGCATCGGATTTCATTCATGTTCATTAATTCGGACGCCGCTTAAAAAAATGCGTGATTATGGAAATTATATTTACCCATACATTTGTGAGATGTTTTGTTTGCCTGTTAATTGTTACTTTTCCTGACAAATAACGTATTCAATTCATTAACATTACGGAAAAATTACTCAGCATAATTTTTGTTTACCTTATTCTTTGCTGCCATGCACTTACCTATTCCCACACTACTTTATTTACCGACTCACTCGAAGAAAGGTCAATGAATGGATACCTGTAATAAATGAACATACACCGGGTTTCATTGTAATGGTTGTAAGTGACAGTAAGATCATTTACCGGAAAATGGCAGGTAGCTCTGATCTCGAAAGGTTAGTTCCTGTCAGAGATAATACCATTTTCAATATTGGCTCACTTTCAAAACAATTCACTGCGTTTCTGATTCTGCTTCTCGAAGAGGAAAATAAACTAAGCATCGAAGATGATGTAAGTAAGTATCTTCCTGAGTATCAGATCTTTAAGACAAATGGAATAAAAATAAAACATCTTCTGTATCACACCAGCGGTCTGCGTGAACAAATAACAATGCTTCAGCTGTGCGGATGGAAAGATGATGATGTTTATTCTGCTGCAGATGAAAAATATCTTCTTTCACGGCAGGGGGATGTGAACTTCACACCGGGAACGATGATGCAGTATTCAAATACAAATTACTTTGCACTTGGTCTTATTATTGAAAAAGTTACAGGTAAAAAATTTTCAGATTACTGTGATGAACAAATATTTATCCCGCTTGACATGAAAACTGCACAGGTTGCCGATGATCACAGTCAATTAATATTAAATAAAGCCGAGGCGTACAATACAATAAAAGAAGATGAAGTCCGGAAATATTCTCCGTCGGATGATGACTACGGACACAGCAGTATTTACTGTTCAGCTGATGATCTGAAAAAATGGGCTGATAACTTCAGTGAAAAAAAGATCGGGTCAGATGTTTTGTATCAAAAGTTTTTTTCAAAGGGATCTTATGATAACGGGAAGCCGATCTTATCATATGGTTACGGGTGGTTTCATGACAGCTACAAAGGTATTCCTGATATATGGCACGATGGTGCAAGGCTTGGATTCAGATCAGGACTGCTTTACTTTCCGGAAAAGAATGTTTACATCATTACTCTGAGCAATGCCAGAGATTTTCCTTATGCAGACCTGCGTGAAAAGATTGCTGATCATATCTTCACCGGTCAGTTTCCCGCTGAGAAGACGGATGAGTCAAAACCCATTGCGCCGTACATGCAGTCAATAAGACAGAAAAGAACTTAAAAAATTCAGGGATTGTACTGGGACCGGATCGGCGACCTGTTGTGGAAAATTCATTTTAAGGAAGGAAAACTTTATGCGGATGACTATTTGCTGGTTCCGGAAGGAGATAATTTGTTTCGTCTCAGTGATGGAGAGAACATTACCGGAAGCAGTATGCTTTTTAATAAAAACGGAGGCTCTTTAAACGGGCAAATGATATTTACACGCGGGAGGGATGTTTCTTTCAAATCAGATAATTCTTTTAAATATGAATTGGTAGATACTGCAAGGAATACTGATCTCAATGAATTTAAAGGTCTGTATTACAGCGATGAACTCGATGCAGTGTTTGAGATCAACAACCGTAGTAACAATCTTGAAATGATGATAAGAGGCTATGGTCAGCCAATAATAATTTCATCAGTTTTTAACGATTATTTTTCCGATCCTGATTTTGCCGGTCTTTATTTTCAAAGAAATAAAAAAGATAAAATAACAGGTTTTATTTTTGTTAATGCAAAAGCAAATAACATTTTATTCAGAAAGATCTTTTTCGAATAAGCACATCTGCACGCTAACATAATTTATTTTACGAAGAAAATTCAAGCTTTAACTTAAGTTCGAAAAAAGTGTGAACTCCCACAGTCCGTCATAGTTAATTTCAATTCGTAACAACATAGTGAAGTTAATATCGTATTATTAAGACAGATTTTATATACTTCAGATTATTCTTTCCTTTTAACAAATTCGTTTACCATAAATAGGTTAATCCGTTTTAACCATTTTAATCTGTTCAATTCATTGTAGTTTGAAAAAAAATATTATAAAGATTATTATGTTCCTTTAAAAAATTAATAGAACAAAATATTTTTAGCATACTTTTGTCTACTGAAATCTACGACATGAATTCTAAATGAATCTTATAAATCTTACGAATCTTATAAATTTTTAATCTAATAAATTGGATACTGAAACATTAGAAAAAAAAATTAAAGCTTACACGAAAAAGGATACTGTAAGACTTGAACTTCTTAATGATCTCATACTGGCTTATTCTAAATCAAACCCAAATAAAAGCATTGAAATAGCTGAAGAGGCATTAGTACTCGCGGAATTACTTGACGATAAAGCTCTTCTCGCAAAAACCTGCCATGCAACAGGTACATCACATAAGCATATTGGTAATTTTGATGAAGCTGTCAGACTGATTGAAAAAGCATTGGCAATTAACAGAGCTTCCCTGAATGACAAAGCAACAGCTGCAAATCTTCTTGAACTTGGTGATATTCTCAGGAATAAATCTGAATACGCCCGGTCCAAAGAATATCTTGAAGAATCATTGAAGATTTTTCAGGAGATCAATGACGTTGACGGTATTGCAAGAGTTTTTAATCTGATTGGAAATGTTGGTCTTGCAATATCTGATTATTCCGCAGCAATGGAGTATTACAACAAAGCTATAAAGCAGTTTGAAAAAATCGGAAACCTGCTGCAAATGGCGGGCACTTTATCAAATCTGGGTGGTGTATACTATTTTACCGGTGATTATCCCAAAGCACTTGAGCAATTTCATAAAGCTCTCAGGATAAATGAAAAAGAAGGAAACAAGATCTGGGAGCTTGCCAATCTGGGAAACATCGGAAACATTTATTATGAATTATCTGATTATCAAAAAGCTCTTGAATACTTTGAAAAAGCTCTTGAGATCTCAGTTGAAACAAATAGCAGGTACGGAATTGCCTATTGTAATTCAAACATAGGAAGTGTTTATGCTGCTATGTTGGAAAATACGAAAGCTCTGGAGTATTATCAGAAGGATCTTCAGATTAGTTCAGAAATCGGGAATAAACTGGAAATTGCAACTGTAAATCTTAACATAGGAAAATTTATTTTGAACAATCCCTGTATGCTGAATCAATTGAACATTATCATAGATCTCTGAAGGTTTGCGAAGAGATCGGTATCAGGGAAGTATTAACTACCGTAATTTACAAACTTGGTGAATGGTTTCAAAAAACTCCGGATGATATACAGAAAAAGCTGGGTTATGATCCTGCTGAAAAATATTTAAAAGCAAAAGAGTATATTCTTAAGAGCCTGAAAATATCAGAAGAAATTAATGCTCAGAAGGAACAAAAGGAAAATCTGAAATTACTGAGCGAGCTTAATGAAGTACAGGGTGATTTTAAAAATTCACTGATTGCATTTAAAAAGTATATTGAGATAAGGGATAATATTCAGGGTGAAGAATCAAAGAAACAGGTGACACGAAAAGAGATGCAGTATGACTTTGATAAAAAGGAAGCATTTGCAAAAGCCGAACAGGAAAAGAAAGATGCGCTTGCATTGAAAGAGCTTCAGAGACAGAAGCTCCTGCGCAACAGCTTTATCGGAGGCTTCTCCACAGTACTGGTCTTTGCCGGAATATTTTTTAAACAAAGAAATAAGATCAGACTGGGAAAGGAAAGAAGTGATGAACTTCTTTTGAATATTCTTCCGGAGGAAGTTGCAGAAGAGCTTAAGGCGAAAGGCTCAGCCGAAGCAAAACATTTTGATGAAGTGACTGTAATGTTCACTGACTTCAAGGGATTCACACAAATTTCAGAAAGACTCACACCTGCTGAATTAGTTATGGAAATTGATACCTGTTTCAAAGCATTCGATGAGATCATTTCAAAATATAATATTGAAAAAATAAAAACCATAGGTGACAGCTATATGTGCGCGGGAGGTCTGCCTGTTGCCAACCGGACTAATGCTGCTGATGTATTAAAGGCAGCGCTTGAAATTCAGGAGTATATGAGAGAGCATATCAGGAAGAGGGAATCAGAAGGCAAAGAAATTTTTGAAATAAGGATCGGGATACATACCGGACCCGTCGTCGCAGGAATAGTCGGTGTTAAAAAATTTGCATATGATATCTGGGGAAATACAGTGAATATAGCATCGCGAATGGAGAGCAGCGGTGAGACCGGAAAGGTAAACATCAGCGGAACGACTTATGAGCTGGCGAAAGATAAATTTATCTGCACATACAGGGGTAAAGTGGAAGCGAAGAATAAGGGGATGATTGATATGTATTTTGTGGAGACAGTTAATAGTTGATAGTTGATAGTTGATAGTTAATAGTTGATAGTTAACTCAAGTTACGCAAGACACATTTATTTGTCATTCTGAGCGAAGCGAAGAATCCAAATACTTCAATTCTATCTTAGTTATTGGATTCTTCACTCCGCTTCGCTCCGTTCGTTCAGAATGACAAAGTGCGTAACTTCAGTTGTTAATTGTTAATTGTTAATTGTTAATTGTGTAACGGGATTATATAAATATTCTGATATATAAAAATAATTTAAAATTACTAAAAGCTATGCACAGAGAAGAGATCCTTTCAGCAATTTTAAAAGAACTTAGTTCATACCCGCAAATAAATTTTATTGCTGAAGGAGGCGCAAAAGCATTTAACCGTTATGATGAGCTTTCTGATATTGACCTGAATGCAGATGCTGAAGACGGAACGGTTGAAGAGACGGTAAAGGATTTTGAAAAATTTTTTGAAACGCTGGGAGGAATAAGTTCTGTACATACAGTATCCGAAAAGAAAGAACTTTTTCATAAGTTTTACAGGCTTAATGGAACAGATAAATATTCAGTCATTGATCTGTTCATAACGGAAAGATCAAATCCGGCAAAAGACCTGGAGAGGCATATTCACGGAAACTTTGTAGTGCATTATGACCGGTACGGATATATGAAAGACCAGACATTTGATCTGAACGCATTTCAGGATAAAGTTGATGCTTTCGGCAAGAGGTCAAAATCTGTTTTTGAATTTTTTCTGTATCAGACAGAAAAGGAAATACAAAGGGGACATTACATTGATGCGCTTGCATATTATTTTGATCTGACATTAAAGCCGCTCATCAGATTGCTGAGGATAAAATATAATCCGGCACATTACAATTTTGAGTTAAGATATTTATATGATGAATTTCCCGAAGACATTGTAAAAGAAATTGAAAAGCTTTTAAGCATAAGCGGAATGGATGATCTGAAGCTGAAGCAAAAAATGGCGGTTGAACTTTATAAGAGAGAAATTGACAATGTTGAAATTTTTTGCAGGAAAGTATTTAAATTGTCTGAATAAAATTTTAAAGGTACAGCGGTCAAAATTCAACTAAACTAATTTTTAAATTCAAGGAGAAAAAAATTATGTCACAGCTCGATAACAAAGTTGCCATTGTCACAGGCGCGGGTTCCGGTATCGGAAGATCCGTTGCTTTGATCTATGCAAAAGAAGGGGCTAAGGTTGTTGTCTCAGACATTGATGAGAATGGAGGAGCTGCAACAATAGAAATGATCAGAAAAAATTCCGGAGAAGCTGTATTTCTAAAGTCGGATTCATCAAGTGCTGATGAGAATGAAGCTCTTGTCAAAATGACAATTGAAAAATACGGAGCGCTTCATATTGCATGCAACAATGCAGGCATAGCGGGAGAATCAGCTCCGGTCGGAGAATATTCGCCGGAGGGTTGGGATAAAGTGATCAGCATAAATCTGTCGGGTGTTTTTTATGGCATGCGATATCAGATACCTGGAGATGTTAAAGTCAGGCGGAGGAGTGATCGTCAATATGACTTCCATTCTCGGAAAGGTTGGATTCAGAAATGCACCGGCATATGTAGCTGCCAAGCACGGAGTAGTAGGCTTAACAGAAACAGCCGCACTGGATTACGCTGCAATGAACATACGCATTAATTCCGTAGGTCCTGCATTCATAAAAACACCACTTATAAAAGATATTGATGAAAAATTTCTTATTCCATTGCATCCTATTGGCAGAATCGGATTACCGGAAGAAGTTGCTGAACTTGCTCTATTTTTGAGTTCGGATAAATCTTCGTTTATTACAGGTGGATATTTTCCTGTTGATGGAGGATACCTGGCTCAGTAAAGCTGATTCATAAGATTCGTAAGATTTGTAAAATTCTTAAGATTTGTAAGATTTATAATTTATAAGATTCATAATCAATTTTGAATCTTATGAATCATATGAATCAATTATCCTTAGGTGACCCAAGTCATAGACAAATCACTTTCAAATATGTATTTTTGTACAGATAGCTTTTTAATATTATAATCTAAAAAAAAACATCATGAAAAAAAACATGGGTTCAGCTGATAAGATCATACGTATCTTACTGGCAGTTATAGTAGTAATTCTATATTTCTCAAATGTAATTTCAGGAACTTTAGGAATAGTATTAATGATCTTTGCAGGTGTATTTGTAGTGACAAGCTTTATGAGTTCTTGTCCGATGTATTCCATTCTTGGTATCAGTACAAATAAAGTAAAATCATAAGAAGGTTCTCAATTGCGGTTCAAAACGTTTTGAGTGAGATAAAAAGCTTTTCAATTCCGTTCAGGAAGGATTATTTCTGTTTTGAAATTATACCTCAATTTAAAATCAAAACCAATATTGATCCTGAAATTTCAAATCACCTCTTAACCACTTTTATAAAGGATATTATAATCTTTACAACCAAAATTTCTTCTCACAGATCACAACAGATTATCTCAGATAGAATCTAAAACATTTAGTAAGATGTTCAAATATTGAAGAAACAATTTAAAGATTTAAATCTGTGAAGATCTGTGTAATCTGTGAGAGACCAATTATAGTAGCAAATTAAAGTAGTAATAAATAAATCAGGTATTAATTGTTTTGGACAGATGTAATGGATCTCCGTCAAATATCCTGTCTTTGACTTTAATCTCAATCACCATTTGAGTATTTTTGTATAAAAATAAAGCTTGAATTTAAAAGAGACAAAGAAAGAAATAGAAAAGACCGTGTTGGTTTGCTATTCAAACCGCAGGGACAAGAAGAATTATCATCCGGAAGATTCCCTTACAGAACTTAAGTTTTTAGCTGAGACTGCAGGTGCGGAAGTGGTTGGTACTTTTTTCCAGGAGAATGATCTTTACGATTCGAGATACATGATAGGTAAGGGCAAGGTTGAAGAGATCGCAGAATTCGTTGAGGCGAATAAAATTCATCTTGTGATTTTTGAAAATGAACTTGCATATACACAGCTCAGAAATCTTGAGAATAAGATCAAATGCAAGATCATTGATAAATCAAATCTGATACTCGATATATTCGCATCCAATGCCCGCAGCGCGCAGTCAAAGCTTCAGGTAGAGCTTGCGCAGCTTGAATACTCTTTACCGAGACTTACAAGACAGTGGACGCACTTGTCAAAACAATTCGGAGGAATCGGGACAAAGGGTCCCGGTGAAACACAGATTGAGACTGACAGAAGAATGATCGGAAATAGGATCTCACAATTAAAGGAGAAGCTTAAGAAAGTTGCAGAGCAACGAAAAACTCAGTCAGGCGAAAGAAAGAAGTTCTTCAGAATATCATTAGTAGGTTATACAAACGTAGGAAAATCAACTCTTCTTAATACTCTTACCAATGCAAATGTTTATGTTGAGAATAAACTTTTCGCTACACTGGACACCTCAACTAAAGTTCTCGAGCTGCTTATTGCAGATGACGGAACTGTTACAAAATTTCCAAAGAAAATATTAATTTCCGATACGGTTGGATTTATAAAGAATCTTCCGCATAAACTTATTGAATCATTTAAATCCACATTAGCTGAGGTAGTGGAATCAGATCTCCTTCTTCATGTCATTGATGTCTCAAATGAAAATTTTCCTGAGCAGATGGAAACAGTGAAAGATACACTGATTGAGATCGGTGCAGAGAATAAGACGATTGTTAATGTGTTTAATAAAGTTGACATGCTTGATGATTCGGAATTAATTGCAAATCTCAAATCCGAATTTAAAGATTCAGTTTTCATTTCTGCAGAAAAGGGTTTGAACATAAATTCGTTAATGGAAAAAATTAAGTACGAGCTGAACAAAGAGAATACAGAGCGGACAATAAAGCTGAAGCCGGATGAACATAAGAAAGTCAGCATGATATACAAGCTTGCGGAAGTCAGTAAAATCAAATATCTGAAGAGCAGCATAAAGGTTACCTTTAAGACGAACGATAAGAATTATTCTTTGCTGGAAAAAATGAGCAGTTGAGCAATGAACAATGAGTAATGAGTAATGAGCAATGAGTAATGAGTAATGAGTAATGAGTAATGAGTAATGAGTAATGAGTAATGAGTAATGAGTAATGAGTAATGAGTAATGAGTAATGAGTAATGAGTAATGAGTAATGAGTAATGAGTAATGAGTAATGAGTAATGAGTAATGAGTAATGAGTAATGAGTAATGAGTAATGAGTAATGAACAACGAGTAATGAGTAATACTTGTCTTAGTCTCAAAAGATGATATTAAAATAATAACGGAAAAAAATAGAACAAAGCGGGAAATATAAAAAGAGGACTAATTTTGTAAATAAGGTTATTTTATCATAAAACTTAAACCATAAGGAAAAGTAAAATGCAAACAATAGGAACATACAAAGGCGTGGATTATTACGGCATTGATGAAATGCTGACGGATGAAGAGAGATCAATACGGGATACTGTCAGGGATTTTGTAAGTGAAGAAGTAATACCGATCATTGAAGAGTATAATCAGGAAATGCACTTCCCGGCACAACTCGTTCCCAAGATGGCTGAACTTGGAATATTCGGTCCGACACTTCCGGTCGAATACGGAGGTATGGGCATAAACAATATTGCTTACGGATTAATAATGCAGGAGCTTGAAAGAGGCGACAGCGGTGTGAGAAGCTTTGCATCGGTGCAGTCAGGACTGGTAATGTATCCGATATATACTTTCGGCAGCGAAGAGCAGAGGAAAAAATATTTACCGAAACTTGCGGCAGGTGAAATGATCGGATGTTTCGGACTCACAGAGCCGGATTTCGGAAGCAATCCCGGTGGGATGATAACTAAAGCAGAAAAGAAAGACGGCGGTTATGTTTTAAACGGAGCTAAGATGTGGATAACGAACGGAACAGTTGCGGATGTTGCAGTTGTCTGGGCAAAGCTTGACGGTAAGGTCAGAGGTTTCTTAGTAGAAAAAGGTACTAAAGGATTCACAGCTCCTGAAACAAAACATAAGCTATCATTGAGAGCATCAGTTACATCAGAGCTTGTATTCGAAGATTGCTTTATACCTGAAGAAAATATTTTACCTAACAGCGGCGGATTGAAATCACCGTTGATGTGTCTGACACAGGCAAGATACGGTATTGCATGGGGTGTCGTAGGACTTGCTATGGAGTGTTACACTACTGCTTTGAATTATTCTTTATCAAGAGTTCAGTTTGGAAAACCGATCGCCGGTTTCCAGCTTACACAGGAAAAATTAGCTTACATGGTAACGGAAATTACAAAAGCGCAGTTGCTCAATTATCAGCTTGCAAAATTAAAGGATTCCGGAAAGATGCGTCCTCAGCAGGTTTCAATGGCTAAGAGAAACAACTGTGAAATTGCAAAGATCATCGCCGGCATGGCAAGAGAGATGCTCGGAGCTAACGGAATTCTTGATGAGTATCCTATAATGAGACATCAGAACAATATTGAATCTGTGAAGACTTATGAAGGTACGCATGAGATGCATACATTGATTCTCGGAGAAGATGTAACGGGAATAGCTGCTTTTGAATAAAATAATAGACTTTTAAAATATGAATAAAAATAGAATCGTAAAAAAGCTGACCTATAAAGGACCAATAAAAGATGCTCCAAGCGATTATCAATATTGGATGAAAAGAACTGCAGATGAAAGAATTTCAGCAGTTGAGATTCTAAGAGAACAATACTATGGTAAAATTACACCAAGATTACAAAGAGTTTATAAAATTATTAAACGAAAGCAAGGTTGAGTATGTCGTAGTCGGAGCTTTTGCGTTGGCGTTTCACGGGCTTCCAAGATATACAGGTGATATTGACTTTTGGGTGAATAATAGCGAAGAAAATTCAAAAAAAGTCTACAGTTGCATAAAGAAATTTGGATTTCCAATGACTGATGTTACTGAAAGAGATTTTATGTCTGATGATTTAATTTTTCAAATCGGTTATCCTCCGGTTCGAATTGACATAATCACCGGTGTGAGTGGGTTAAATTTTGAAAACAGTTTTAAAAATAAAAAAATAAGAAAAAGTGGAGCAATAAAAATCAATTACATTAATATTGAGGATTTAAAGAAAAATAAAAAAAGCGTCAGGCAGAACAAAAGATTTGGCAGATCTGGAAGAAATTAGAAACCACAAATGAAAACATTCGACATACCGGTATTTTACCGCAGCCCGGTTATATCAAAGATAAAAAATTCGAGAAAGCTAAACGATCCGAGGAAGAAAGATTACTCCCCTACCGAACTGAATTTCGGTCCGGCAATATTTTACATAGCCCGTCATTTCGGATTTTGTTACGGAGTCGAAAATGCAATTGAGATTTCTTACAGATCCATTGAAGAAAATCCTGATAAAAGAATTTTTCTTTTGAGTGAGATGATTCATAACTCTGATGTGAATAAGGATCTGATAAACAGAGGTGTGAAATTTATAATGGATACATCCGGCAAACAGTTTATTGAGTGGGATGAATTGAAAGCAGATGACATAGTTATAATTCCTGCATTCGGTACAACTTTAGAAATTGAGAAGAAACTCACTGCGATAGGAATTAATCCTTTGAAATATAATACGACCTGCCCGTTTGTAGAAAAGTCTGGAACAGAGCTGAGTCGCTCGGTGAAGAACAATTTACAATAATAATTCACGGGAAATATAAGCACGAAGAAACCCGTGCAACATTTTCACACAGCAAGGAATCCGCCCCGACACTTATCATACGTGATATAGAAGAAGCAAGATTGTTAGGAAAAATCATTACAGGTGAAACAGATAAGAATAAATTTTATGAAATGTTTGCCGGAAGGTTCACAAATAATTTTGATCCTTTAATTCATCTCGATCGGATAGGGGTTGTAAATCAGACGACTATGCTTGCAACTGAAACTCAGGCTATTGCGGATTATTTAAAAGAAGTTATGATAAATAAATTCGGAGTTGAAATTATTATTGATCATTTTGCAGATACGCGGGACACTTTATGCTATGCTACCCACGATAATCAGAAAGCAACATATGGACTTCTTGAGAAGGATGCAGACCTTGCGATAGTAGTAGGCGGGTATAACAGTTCTAATACATCTCACATAGTTGAACTATGCGAAGAAAAACTTCCGACATATTTTATTTCATCAGCTGATAAAATTCTATCTAAAGATCTCATCAGTCACTTTGATATTCACAAGCAAAACGAATTAGTAACTGAAAATTTTTTACCGGATAAAAATCCTGTTAAAATAATACTTACAAGCGGTGCATCGTGTCCGGATTCAATTGTTGATGAGGTATTGCAGAAGAGAGTTTCTTAGTTTGAAAACACAAGAGGCTTGGAAGAGGTAGTGAAAGAATTTTCGTGAACCATGTATTACCTTAGAAGTCTTTTGTTAAGTAAATCCTTTAAATCTCTCCTTCCGTCAAGGATACAATAAATAAAAACTATTCTGTTAATTATTTTATAGATTATTCTGTAAGGTTTGTAGTGTATTTCGAGATAGTCTTTTTTCTCCATATATTCCAGTTCCTGAAGTTTGTGCCCGCGGTTAGGAAATTTTTTCAGATCTAAACATTTTTGAATTAGCTTGTCGATTAATTTTTCAGCATTAATTTTACAATCATTTAACAAGATATTTTCATAAATTTCATCTAAATCTTTTTCTGCCAGTGGGTTTATCCTTACATCATAGTTCATCTCTGATCCTTCTTAATTCTTTTTTTCAGTGCAGCAAAAGCTTCTTCTGCCGGTCTGTGTTTACCCTTTTTAATTTCTTCTTCGCTTAAAGCCAGTATCTTTAGCATAGCAAGCGTATTCTGTGTCTTCTCGTATTCTGTAATACTTTGCACAACCACTTTGGCTTCACCATTTTGAGTGATGTATAATGTCTTTCCGTTTTCCGAAACATCCCTTACAACTTCAGCTGCGTTTGCTTTTAAATAACTTATTGGCTTTATGGAATCCTTCAGGCTCATATGCGTAATTTTAATGTTGACTAAATATAGTCTTAATATGGGTCTTGTTCAATATTGTTTTATTGTAATAAAAAAAGCGGCAATAAATACCGCTTTTGATTTTTGATCTCTAAAAAATAATTCTTATGCTTCTACTTTTTCCTTCTGAAACATCTTCTGAAACTCTCTCTTCTTCCTGTTCTTCCAGTTACCCTTGTGATATGCATATCCTGAAATGAGAGGCATTGCGATAGTTGCTTCACAATAGACCATTTGCTCATATGTCATATCAACTTTTCCCCACGAACTCGCTTCCTTCAGAGTCGAACCCGACAACGCACCGTCCCTGTCATCAGCTACCGTGATCTGTATTGCATATTTATGCATCGGGACTTCTTTGTTTAATATTTCGGCAGCTACAACTGTATCCTGCGCAAAGTTTTTCGGAACGCCGCCGCCGACCATATACAATCCGGATTCATTTGCTTCGAGCTTGATCTTTGTCAGCTCCAGAAAATCTTTTGCAGAGTCTAATGAAACATGTGAGTCCGGATTATTATACTGATGATAAACAAAGCCAAATCCCGCCGAACAGTCTGAAAAAGCCGGAACAAAGATCGGAACATTATTTTCATAAGCTGCCAGTACTACAGAATCTTTATTCTTCCCGTGTTTGGAAAGATATTCGCCCATGTGCCAGATAAATTCACGCGATGAGTAAGGTCTGTGTTCGAGTGTATCACAAATTTTTCCAATGATCATATCGCATTCTCTCAGATCTTCTTCATCAATGTAAGTATCATAGATCCTGTCTATCATAAGCTCTCTCATTTCATTATCATCTACGAACTGCGAGCCTTTGTAATGCTTGAATCCGAGACCTTCGAAGAAATCCTGATCTACCATTATCGCGCCGGTAGAAACTATCGCATCGACCATATTATTTCTCACCATATCAACAACAACATTTTTAATCCCGCTGAAAAAAGCGAACCTGCAAGACAAAGCATCACGGAGCAGTTTTTATCCGCAAGCATCATGTCATAATATTTTGCTGCAGTGGCAAGATCTCTTGAAGAGAAAGCCATGTCCTGCATATCTTCGACAAGTGAAATCACATTATGCTTTTTAATGTCAATGTGTTGAATGGTTTCTTTTAAATAATCTTTTTTGGTTTTCATAAACTTATTGTTTGATTTTAATTTTAACAAATATAAAAATTTTCAGCGTGTTATAAAATGGAGTTAAAATAATTCTAAATTTGCGGATGTTGTTATTCTCTGATTCCAACCTGATAATTGACTTTTATAATGATTTCGATTTTTTGAAATTAGAATTAAACTTAGGTATTATAAATTAAGAAATGAACAAAAAGATTATTATAGTATGCAGTTTTATCCTCTCTTTTTTCACTTCTTCTGATATATTTTCGCAATTAAATTTTCAATGGGTAAGATTTCATAACAGTGGAACCGGTTTATCAAATCAAGAAGCCCGCTCGCTTTGTATTGATGATAATTTCAATGTAAATGTAGCCGGAGCCGGCGATGGCAACGTTTACAAAATATTAAAATATGATATCTACGGTAATTTAAGATGGAATTATTTTTATCCTGACGGTACAGCAAACAAAATAATTTTTAACGGTATTGATAATTATTTTATTTCCGGAAGCAACGGGCTCTTAAAATTAACTTCACTGGGAAATCTTTCTTTACTTAAAAACGGTAAATTCACGGATATACTCCTTGGACAGGATAATAAAATTTATGCCTTAAGCGATTCAAGTAACAAGACAATCATAACGGATAAGTATAATCTTGACGGTTCTATTCTTTGGACTGTTTACAAATCATCGTCTCAATATACTTTATATTATCCCTGGAGTTTATTTATGGGTGTAGATAATAAAATAAATGTTATGGGACGCTATGTTAGTAATTTTTTATTTTGGTCTGAAGGACCGGTGTATATATCATATGATACAGTTGGCAATTTAGCATACAGCGGAGGTTTTCCACTCGGTGCCAGAAAGGGAATTAGAAATGATCATTCAAGTTATAATTTCTTTGCAGGATACTGGGATCAAAACGTCTGGCACAGTAAAATTCTTTTATATAAAGTTAATACCGGTAACTCGGTAGTTGATACTACTTTCTATGTCGGATCAGGTAACGGGCGTAACGAACCATACGATATCGTCTGTGATAGCAACGGCAGTATTTATATCGCCTGCAGGAGCTGGGGTGTTGCTGTTGATTATGATTTTGTTGTTCTTAAATTTAACAGCAGCGGGGACTTTGTATGGGAATACAGATATAACGGCTCTGAAAACAGCTATGATGCAGCTACAAAAATACAAACCGATAACAGCGGAAATATTTATGCAAGTGGAACTGTGACTTTAAATGCTCACGGTATTCAGATATATACAGTAAAACTTTCTCCCGCCGGTGATCTTTTATGGTCGGATAAATTCAGCAGATACAACAGCGATACCGATTCTAATTATGTAAATGATCTTCAGGTTGATGTTAGCGGTAATGTATATCTCTGCGGTAAATCAAGGAATTCTTCAACAGGGAAATATGATTTCCTTACTTTGAAATATTTGAATCCAACCATATCTGTCAATAATGAAAATGTAAATGTTAAAGACTTTAATATCTTACAAAACTATCCTAATCCTTTTAATCCGGAAACAAATTTTAAATTCACTCTTTCGAAACAAGCGAATTTAAAAATAAACATTTACAGCATTGACGGGAAGCAGTTGTTGCAGCTGGTTAATTCATACTTCTCACCAGGTGAATATACAGTAAAATGGGATGCCGGCTCATTCCTATCAGGAGTCTATTTTGTTTCTTTCGAATAATATAATTTTAAAGAAATCAGAAAAGTTGTTTTAAATAAATAATGAATATGACTAAGAGGATTATTATTATCATACTCTATGCTTTTTTAATCAATAATAATGTTAATTCACAGAATTCATACGGCTGGGAAAGGATTCTTAATCCTATATATGAAATTAAAGCAACTTATGTCCAGCAGGGTCCAAATAATTTCAAATACTGGATGACACAATCAGCTGCGGATATGTTAGGTAGCGGTAATTATGATTTTATAAAATATAATTATAATGCAAACACCTGGTATTCGGCTTCACATTCTGTATTCAGGGCGGTTTACTATAGTTATTATATTGGTTACACTGTCTCAGGATATTATTTCCCGACTGCATTTGCTGTATCACCGCAAGATACTAATTTCTTACTTATCAATACCTGCGTCCCTCATCCTCAAAATCCGCCTTATGACATCCGGCTATTTTATTCAATCGATAATGGTAGTACTAAGACTGATATTCAGAATTTTCAATATAAGGTTTTCAGAGGTTTAGCAATAAACCCGATAAATGATTCATTATGCTATGCATCTTCAAACGATACAATTTATAAATCAACCGACAGAGGAATATCCTGGTCTCAATTTAATACAATAAGAAGTTTTAACGGAACACTTACCATCAATCCAATAAATACAAACTATATTTATGCCGCTGATGATTCATTGTTTGTCAGCTCAAACAGCGGCACCAATTTTCAGTTTGCTTTAAATCAAAAAATTAACTCGATAATATTTAATTTTACGGACAGCTCACTGTTAGCAATCAGCAAAAATAAATTTTATAAATCTTCAGATAAGGGATTTAACTGGAGCATCATAGATACGCTTTCAGACAGCATTAACTTTTTTGATTCTGATCCTGATAATGAAAACATAATTTATGCAGGAACAGCCAGGGGGACTATACCGGTCAACAAATTCGGGTTCAGGTTTTCTGTTCAATAATTCTTTCAGCCCATCTAAAAATGTCAGAGGAATTTGTAAAGAAGCGGGCAAAGATTTTGTTTATGTTGTCACTGAGGAAGCAATATATAAATGCTGGGACAGTTACATTGTCGGAATTGAAGATCCTTCAACCATTGAACCTCAGTCATTTCAATTGTATCAAAATTATCCAAACCCGTTTAATCCAAAAACTGTTATTCGTTATTCGTTATTCGAAAATCGATTTGTCGGTTTGAAAGTATTTGATGTAATTGGTAATGAAGTTGCGGAATTAGTTAATGAAACAAGACGTGCTGGAAAGTATGACGTTGAGTTTGACGGAAATAACATTTCAAGCGGGGTATATTTCTATTCGCTTTATATTGATGGAATTCATGTTGACACAAAGAGAATGTTGCTGCTAAAATAGAAAGTATTATTCCTTCAATTCTAATTGTACTGACAATTAGAAGTTAGAATAACCTATTACTCAATACCCAATACTTATTTCAAAACAACCATCTTCTTAGTTTCAACAAAAGCTCCGGTTTCAAACTTATAAAAATAAACACCACTCGCCAGATCAGCTCCGGAAAAATTAACTGTATAGTAACCGGCAGTCTTAAATTCATCTGTAAGAGTTTTTACTTCAGATCCTTTATTGTCATAAATTTTAATTGTAACGTTCCCGTCATTTGGCAATTCAAAGTCGATCTTAGTGGTAGGGTTAAACGGATTGGGATAATTTTGTGATAAATAATATTTTTCCGGAACTCCAATTACTACCTCTCCGGATAAATAAAAGTATTCGGAATTTCCGTTGTAATCTATCTGCTTTAACCGGTAATTATATTTACCCGTAGTAAGATTCTTATCTTCAAATGAATAATTCCGGACCGAACCGGTATTTCCATGCCCGTGAACAGCACCAACCTTTATCCATGCAGACGTATTATTACTGACAGCAGAAACTCTTTCTATTTCAAAACCGGAGTTATTACTTTCAGATGCTGTGCTCCAGTTAAGAAAAACATTTTTCTTATTTACATTTGAAGTAAATGAAGCAAGTTCAACCGGCAGCACATTATCCGGATTTATATAAACTCTATAAATATATTCACTCGGATAGCTTAAGCCGTTATTCGGCATTAAAGCTCTGATCCCGCCGAAGATATATCCCGCAAATGCATGCGCATCAAGATGATGCAGCTTGATCACACCGTTTTCAAACTGAGGAATGGAATCACTTAAAATAAAGTTTGCATTAGTTCCTAATAGCGCAGGGAATTTCAGAGTCATGACTTTTTCCGCTGAAGTGCCATTAGGAGATCTTGATAAGGTTGTTATATCTTTGATAAACGGAACTAACGAATCATATACCAGTGCATTTGTTATTTCATTCTGATAATACAAACTTGTACCGCCAAAAAAAGTTGTATGCATTTTCTGAGTGACGGAATCATACACTGACATATTTGAACAGGTATACTGGCTCATCTTTTGTTCAAAGCTGTAGTCCACGTTTATACCTGCTTCATCAATATAAACTGGATTCAGGAATGGTAAGTTAACATTTGATTTGAATACTCCGCCGTAAAGGATCATATAAGGAGTAATTCCGTCCGGCTTAATTGCAGGGACAACATTCATATCGCGCCTGTGATACTGCGCTGTGTCAGAGTATGCCGTATAATCAACTATACTTACATTCACACCGTCATCATTGATCTTGAATTTTCTGATCTGATTTGTATAGACCTGATCATTAACTAATATTCTATAAGTACCGGTAAACTTATGTCCGCCTATTAAATAAAAATAATCTCCGAGTTTATGAATCTCACCTCCGCATACCTGCATTCTGCTGTCTGTAACTCCGCGTACAAAGGGAGCTATCGATGTTCCGGTCATCACTGCATTGATCATTTCACTTACATCGATGACTTTCAAAACGGGGAAAGTTATCAAACCGTTTGATGTACTGTCATAGCCGTATCCTCCGGAAAAATATAATTTATTCCCGATCTGAGTGTATTGCATATTAGCTGATCTGAACTGATCTGCAACTGAAAACGGCAGGTCGAGAAATATATTCCGTGACCATGTCTGTTGGGTATTCGGATCGACAACATAAATATTAATGTTAGAGTACTGCTTCGGAAAAGAGCTTGCGCCTGAGAAACCGTGAAGACCATTTGTCCTTCCTCCGATAAAAAGCCACCTGTCACCTGACTGTGCAAACGCAAACGAATGAATCAGCGGAGCACCGGGAATGTTTATTTGCTCAAGCTCTACAGTATAAGAATCCTGTGCCCGGATAAACATTGTGACATTAAAAAACAGAATTGCAGAAGAAATAAAACAGAGTAAATTTAATTTCATGTTGAGTATATTTTTTTTTAATTTGACTGTTGTATTAAATGTAAATGTCCTTATTTCACTAAGAACATCTTCTTGGTTTCAGTAAATGAATTCGTCTGAAGCCTGTAATAATAGACTCCGCTTGAGAAACCGCTGCCGTCCCAGTCTACTTCATACACACCGGCATTCAACTCATTATCTGCTAACCTTGTTACTTCCCTGCCGAGCTCATCATAAACCAGAACCTTAGTCTGTGAATTCTCCGGGATACTGAATCTTATTTTAGTACTCGGATTAAACGGATTAGGGTAATTCTGATTTAGCTCAAACTTGTCCGGGACATTACTGCTTATGTTATTTATGTTAACGGATTTCGGTGTGATATAAACTTTCAATATGTAATCGCTAGGAAATGAAGGTGTGTTATTCGGTAGTACAGCCCTGATCCCGCCATAGATAATTCCGGCATAAGTTCTGGCAGTCAGCTCATTAAGCTTAATTACTTTATTGTTAAACTGCGGAACGGATCCGTTTAAAATAAACTTTGCATTCGTTCCGAGCAGAGTCGGCATTTTTGTCTGTGAAATTTTTTCATCAGAATTTCCGCCTGAATATTTTGTAAGTGTAGTGATATCATTTATGAAAGGAACAAGTGAATCATATTCCTGCATTTGTGTGATCTCGTTATAATAGTATAAACTCATCCCGCCGAAGAAAGTGGTGTGCATACTTCCGTTACCATTGTCAAAAGCACTCAGGTAAGAGCAGGTGTACTGACTCATCTTTTGATCGAAAGAATTATCAACGACAACACTGTTTCCGTCAATATAAATTGGATTCAGAAAAGGCAGATTAGTTCCGTGTATAAACACACCGCCATAGAGAGTTAAATACGGGTTAACTCCGTCAGGTCTTATTGCAGGCACTAAATTCATATCTCTTCTGTGATATTGAACTGTGTCAGTCGACGAACTGTAATCAGTAATACTTATGCTTACACCGTTATCAGTAATTTTAAACTTCTGAATTTTATTTGTATAAACCTGATCATTGGTAGTTTGTGAATAGGTACCCATAAACTTATGACCTCCAACCAAATAAAAATAATCCCCGAGCTTCATCATTTCACCGCCGCATACCTGCATCCTGCTGTCAGTAAGTTGTCTGATGTAAGGTGCTATTGAAGATCCTGTCATTATTGCCTGAATAATTTCACTCACATCAATGACTGTGAGTGTCGGAAAAGTAATCAGCCCGTTTGAAGCGCTGTCATAACCATAACCTCCGGTGATATACAGTTTATTTCCATCCTGAACATACTGCATATTTGTAGAACGCAGAGGATCGACCAGAGGATAAGAACAGTCGACAAAAATATTCTTAGAGAAAGTCTGATTTGTATTAGGATCTACAACAAAAATATTTTTATTTGAATATTGTTTCGGGAAAGCATCGCCGGGATTAAATCCGTGCAGTCCGTTGGTTCTGCCTCCTACAAAGAGCCACTTACCATTTGATTCTGCAAACGAAAAAGAATGAATGGAAGGAGCACCCGGTATATATATTCTTTCCAGTTCAATTGAATATGGATCATTTATGGAATAAGATTTTAATGCGAATGTGAATAAAAAACGAAGTAAAATAGTTGGGGTTTTCATCATTAATTTATCCTTGGTAATTAAAAGATTAAATATGCTCTGAAAAATAATTGTTCATTGTTCATTGTTCATTGTTCATTGTTCATTACTCGTTGTTCACCCAATCCCCGTTTTCCTTAATGAGATTTATAAGTTCATCTACAGCTGTTTCAGCATTGATACTTTTCTTAACTACATCCCTGCCTTTATATAATGTGATCTTTCCCGGACCGCTTCCGACGTATCCGTAATCAGCATCCGCCATTTCTCCCGGTCCGTTTACAATACAGCCCATTATAGCTATCTTTACTCCTTTTAAATGATCAGTTCTTTTCCGGATCATAGAAGTTGTTTCCTGAAGATCAAATAAAGTTCTGCCGCATGATGGACAGGATATATATTCTGTTTTTGAAATTCTTGTCCTTGTTGCCTGAAGTATTCCGAAACTTACACTGTTAATTAGTTTTAAATTTACACTATCTGAATCAATCCATATACCGTCTCCGAGTCCGTCCAGAAGTAATCCGCCAATATCCGTAGCACTGTATAGCATAAGCTTTTCTTCATCTGAATTTTCATATCTTCTTTTAATAATTACAGGAGCTTTTATATCCAGATTGATCAATTCTATGAACGATCTGCGGAGCTCAGCCATAGCATGTTCATTTTCAGTATTTAAAACAATAACACATTTAGTGTCACCGGTTATTTCACTTATCAATTCTCCGGTCAGATCTTCGAATGAAACTGATAAAAAATTTATCCTGTCACTTTTTATATCTGAAGAAAGATATTGTTCGGCATTAAACAAAGGAAACGATATGTTCCTTTCTTCCAATAATAAATTAATCCAGAAGTCATAATCAAAAATTTTCTTTAAAGTACCAGGAAGATTGTAGGAGAGATCTTTATTCTTCAAATACAAAAAGTCCGCTGCCATGTCACCAATGATCCATTTATCCAAAGATTCACTGTAATGATAACCGGCATCTTTCAAAGCAGAAGAATCATTCAAAATATTCTCACCGGGGTTAACAATCACAACAGGCACATTATGACCACCGGTCTTATCAACTTCAATTGTCTCTCTCCTTTTAAAATCAAACGGATCCAGCGGATTTTCAATGACCGGGGCTATATCCCTGTGACCTGCTCTCTTCGAGTACCGGCTGACCAGATTTACACATACCGGAATTTCCAATTCCGGCTCCTCAGTCAAAGACACTCTCACAGTATCCCCTATCCCGTCTTCCAGCAAGGTCCCTATACCGGCTGCAGACTTTATCCTACCGTCTTCTCCGTCACCTGCTTCTGTCACACCAAGATGAATCGGATAATTCATTCCCTCTTCTTCCATCTTATTGATAAGCAGCCTGTAAGCTTCCACCATTACTTTCGGATTGCTTGCTTTCATTGATAATACGATCTCATGATAATTCAGGTCTTCACAGATCCTTACGAACTCAAGTGCAGACTCAACCATTCCAAGCGGTGTATCACCAAAACGGCTCATGATACGGTCTGAAAGGGAACCGTGATTGGTTCCTATGCGCATTGCAGTTCCGTATTCTTTGCATATCTTTACAAGCGGGGAAAACTTCTGACGGATTCGTTCAAGCTCTGAGTTATAAGTATCTTCAGTATATTCAATTATGCTGAATTTTTTTTTATCAGCATAATTACCCGGATTGACTCTGACCTTTTCAACAATCCTTGCGGCTACTTCAGCAGCATTTGGAGTAAAATGAATGTCGGCTATTAACGGAGTATCATATCCTCTTTTTCGTAATTCTTTTTTTATGTTTTCGAGATTCTTCGCTTCGTTAATGCTGGGAGCAGTTATCCGGACATACTCTCCGCCGGCTTCAATGATTCTTATCGACTGTTCAACTGTCGCTAATGTATCCATACTATCGGTAGTGGTCATTGACTGGACGCGAATAGGATTATTTCCGCCAAGAGGGACATTTCCTATTTTTACTTCCCGTGTGATGTACCGCGAATAAGAGGTTAAGTCGTTACAGTATTTTTTCGAAAGGGTTTCTGATTGCATAGAATTTTGTCCGTTTACCTCAGCTTCTTACTTTCCTGAAACAAAATCTTTTTCTCTTCTTCAGAAAGGCTCTGATAACCGCCTTCACTGAGTTTATCCAGAATGGCGTCTATTTTCTCCTGCGCAAGTTTTTCCTGAGTTTCAATTTCTTTTTATAATCGGTAACGTTCAGATCCTGATATTTGGCATCCGAGGCTTCTTCTTTCTTTGCATTTGTCCCGTTGCTGTAAACGGGAGGCGAGTAACTTCTTTTTCCTGAAGAAGTGTACGAGGAGAATTTATCCTTAAAACTCGTGTTTCCGAAAAATTTCGTTGGTGATCCTTTATACATTATCAGCAGATATATAAAACCGATTATACCACCTCCAAGGTGAGCGAAGTGTGCGATACCGTCATTTCTGCCGCCGCCTGCCGAGAACAATTCTATTATCATGAAAATTATTACTAAGTACTTTGCTTTGACGGGAATTAAGAAATATACATAAATTTCTCTGTTCGGAAAGAGATACCCGAATGCCACAAGTATTCCGTATATTGATCCGGAAGCTCCTACTGTAGGACCTACAGGTCCGAACATCGGCGCGATCAGCAGGTTGCAAAGTCCTGCACCAATTCCGCATACAAAATAGTATGTTAAAAATCTTTTCTGTCCCCAGGTATTTTCAAGCTCAGCGCCAAACATCCATAGCATGAGCATATTAAAAAAAAGATGAAAGAAATCTCCGTGCAAAAACATATATGTAATTAACTGCCACGGGTAAAAACTCAGCTGGAGTATCTGTCCGTTTTCATTGAAGAGAACAGGTTTCAGAGGATTGAGAGCAAAATATTTAGTAATTATTAAGTCAAAGGATGTGCTTCCGACTGAAAATCCCGAAAGCAAAAGATTGAAAATAATGTAGATGGTTACATTTGATAACAGCAGTAATTTAATCACCGGAGGAAATAAAGAAAAACCTCCGAAAAATCCGGGTCTTCTGTAACTATTCATTGTTTGTTAAAATTATTTGAGCGTTTTCGTAATCCTGAACCGTATCGATTTCCATGCACGTGAATTCTGAAACATCCACTGCATAAATAGTGTTCCTCGGCTCACCTTTGTCAATCACTTCCTGAAAAGATGCCTCGTAAAATTCGTTGACGTTATTTTCTTTTGATATTTTCCTGTCTAATATAGCAAATAGCTCTTTCAGAAAATATGCTGAAAACTTCTCAATTCCAATGGATTCGCCTGCCGATCGCTCTATAGAAATTGCTTTCCCTATATCTGATATTTTATTTTCTTTATCCAGTATGACTTTGATCTGTTCTTCATCAAGATTGTCTGTAAAATTTACCGCAAGGCAGTTATCGAATCCTGAATTCAGCAATTTTGTAATTATTTTTTCGTCGAAAAGGATATCACTGTCCAATAAAAGGATATCATCTTTTATAAAATTCTTTGTCATCCATAGAGAATATGAGTTGTTATTGTTTTCATAATCAGCATTTGTAATGAATGTCTTATTTAATTCGGGAAATTTTTCATTAAGGAAATCTTTGATCATATTCTCCCTGTAGCCGGTAACAAAAATGAAATCATTTATTCCGTTTGCAGTCACGTTCTCAATTGTTCTTTGCAAAAGATTTTTACTGCGGATGTTTAAAAGACATTTTGGAGTTGAATCAGTAAGAGGTCTTAACCTTCTTGCCACACCCGCTGCCAATATGATCGCCTGCATTTCTATTAGTTAAAAGTTAAAAGTTAAAAGTAAAAAGTTGAAAGTAAATAGTTAATAGTTGGTTCTGAATCGTTTGACGTTTCACGTCTCACGTTTCACGTTTCACGTTTGATGTCTCGCGTTTCAGCACCGCTTTCTGCCATATCAAAAGAACAATGAAAATGAAATTGCCAAGAGTAACTGTTACAATTAAATAATAATCTATGTGATTCATTACTGAAAAAATGATAAGCACAACCATATGTGTTGTAGATCCGATCCAGCTCCATAATCTGAGAAGCAGTTTATTGTCAGATTTATATTGTTCGGGAGTTATATCCAGCTGTACATGGTTAGTAGAATTCTTTTGAAAATTAGAATAAGCAAGATAAAGGGATATGAGTAATTTTTCTATGTGATGCCCCTTTACATTTTTCAGTCTTTCCATTTCTTCGGAATATTCTTCTATCTCTTCGCCAAGGCTTGATGTTTTGTGGTAAACATACTCAAGATACATGTTCCTGTAATGATCAAAAAACATATTCTGTAAAGCTTTGGAAATTCCTGCAGTGACAGTAAGAAGCCAGCTGTAAAGAGCATCTCCTGTTATTGATGTCAAAGCGATCCCGATCCCGATAAATACAGAAATAGAAGTAATGTAATCTATGAACCCGTCAATGACTCTTCCGATCTTTGTGCCGTTCTTTTTCAGTCTTGCAAGCTGACCGTCCATACAGTCAAGTGTATTACAGATAAAAAAACTTGCCGAAGCCAGTATAAAAGCTAAATGTGTACCGTACCCGTAGAGAATTCCCGTGAGAACTCCGAACATTAAAGCAACAATAGATATCTGATTCGGAGTTATGTTTGTACTATATATTAATTTAACCAATACAAAAGAAATTGGCCTGAATATTATAAGATCGATAATTTCTTCTGAGTCGACTGTCTTTAAAGATTGTTTAAATTCGGATGAAAGAGACATTAAAAATTAATTTAAGAATCGTTTATAATTCCACCTGCGTACCAACTTCAAAAACACGGTTAGGCGGGATATTGAAAAATTCTGTAGCACGCTGTGCATTGTTGGACATAAGTATAAATAATTTATCTACAAACATACCAAGACCTTTTTTTCTGTTGGGGATGAGTGTCTCTCTTCCAAGAAAGAATGTAGTTTTTTCCAAATTCAATTTTATTCCCTGTTTATTCATCAGTTCTATTATCTGCTGTATATTTGTAACATCCATGAATCCAAAATTTGCAATGACTCTATAAAAGCCCTCTGTCGGCTGTTCGATGAGTATTCTTTCTTCAGGTTTTGTATGCGGGACTTTGAGAAATTTTACTGTGAGAATCACAATCTGTTTATGAAGCAGCCGGTTATGTTTAATATTTAATATAAGCGGAGGAGGTGTTCCTTTAGAATTACTTGACATGTAAACGGCAGTTCCCGGAATTGCTATCATTCTTATACTAAGGATTTCCGTAATAAAATTTTCAAGTGACATAGTCTGCTGCCGGATTTTTTCGAGAAGATTTCTTCTTCCGTTATTCCATGTAGTCATTAAAAAATAAATCAAACCTCCCATTGCCAGAGGTACCCATCCGCCCTGGAATATTTTAAGAAGGTTTGCTCCCCAGAATGACAGATCAATAATTAAAAAGAAAGATGTCACAATCACAGCAAGAGGTAAACTCCATTTCCAAAGTCTTCTCATCGCAACAAATAAAAGTATTGTTGTAATTACCATTGTAGTAGTAACTGCAATGCCATAAGCTGCAGCAAGGTTACTTGCTGATTTAAAGCTAAGTACCAATGCAATTGTTGCAACAAATAAAATCCAGTTTAGCTGTGGTATATAAATTTGTCCCCTTTCTTCTTCGGAAGTGTGAAGTATTCTCATACGAGGCAAATAACCAAGTTGAAGTGCCTGAAAAGTTAAAGAAAAGGCTCCGGATATAACTGCCTGCGAAGCGATAACTGTAGCAAATGTCGCAAGTATTACCATTGGATATAATGCCCATTGAGGCGCCAGTAAGAAGAAAGGATTTATAGCTGCTTCTTCATTTCTTAAAAGTAATGCTCCCTGACCGAAATAATTTAATAACAGGCATGGAAGAACGAGAGTGAACCACGCAATTTTAATTGGCTTACAGCCAAAATGTCCCATATCTGCATACAAAGCTTCACCGCCTGTAACAACAAGAAATACCGTTCCTAAAATTACAAAGCCGTGAAATCCGTTTTCAATAAAAAAATTAACTGCATAAAAAGGATTAATGGATTGTAATACTTCCGGAGTTTCAAAAACCGAAATTATTCCCAGCAATGCAATACTTATGAACCAAATGAATGTTACGGGTCCGAAAACTTTACCTACTCTTGCTGTCCCCTTATATTGAACCGCAAATAAAAAAGTAAGAATTAATACTGTAAGAGGAATTATGTAGGGTTCAAAAAACGGAGTAGCGATTTTCAATCCTTCCACTGCACTGAGCACAGATATAGCTGGTGTAATTATTCCGTCACCATATAACAATGCAGCTCCGAAAAGTCCTAATGCTAAAATTATTAAGTATTTCCATCCGGAAGATTTTTCAGGTTTAACCAATGCCATCAAAGCAAGAATTCCTCCTTCACCATCATTATCAGCCCGCATTACCAGTATCAGATATTTTGTGGTAATTACAATTATCAACGACCAGAATACCAATGATAAAACTCCAAGTACATTGTCATCCGTCGGAAAAATTGCGTTATGACCGTGAAAACATTCCTTCAAAGCATATAACGGGCTCGTTCCAATGTCACCGTAAACTATACCCAGTGCACTGATAGTAAGAAGAAATAATTTTTTTTTATTTAAATGCTTCTTATGATGACTTTCTCCGTCACTGCGGGAAGTGTTTTCATTATAAGAGTCTTTGAGATTTGGTTGTCCGGAGGAATCGTTGTTTTGATTCTCTTCTGATGAACTTGTACGTGGTAAATCTTCTGAATTCAAATTTGTTTTTTCAATATTACCCTTTTAAATCTATGAATTTACTTACTTAAGAGTAACTTTCTGTTATATCCTTTCGGGTCAAAAATAATTTAATAATACTTAAATTACAATTTATAAGAAGAATGATTTACGTCTATTAGCCACATCTGTCCAAAATAAAGAAAAATCTTGACACGAATTTCACTAATGATCACGAATTTAATAACATTATCAATACTTTTAAAAAGAATTAAAATAAAATTATTTAGACAGCATAATTATAGCTTTAAGAGAAATCTTAGAGGTGGTTTAAAAAGCTCGATATTGTTTCAAAAATATTGTCAAACCAGATTGAATTTTAATAATATTCAGCTCTTAAAAAACATTTTGGACATCAGTGTCAATTAAACATACATCCGTCAAAAACGTTTTATTTTGAAAATCCTTTTTACCACTAGGATCAAAGGCACAAAGAAAAACTTATTTTAAAATGTATTACTTTGTGCCTTGGTTACTTAGTGGTAATAAATAAGAGACATCTCAATCATAAAGGGTATATTTCAACTGAACAGTTTTGTTTGAGTTAGAAACTCTTTCTTAAAGAATTATCATCTAATTGCAGAAACCATGAACACCCGATCACAAGACTTAAATCTACTACCACGAGTGCTGAACACCCGATGACGAGTCTTCAATCTACTACTACGTGTGCTGAATACCCGATCACGAGTCTTAATCCAGCTATCACGAGTGCTGAACACCCGATCACGAGTCTTAAATCTACTACCACGTGTGCTGAATACCCGATCACGAGTCTTAATCCAGCTATCACGAGTGCTGAACACTCGATCACGAGTCTTAAATCTACAATAGAGAGGGTTGAACACTCGATCACGGGTCTTTAACTTACTTTAACATGTACTTATTTTTTTAATATTTATACGGAACAGAAGTATAACTGAAATACAACCTCCAAAATCAGATGAATTTAGTTGAATCTGTAAATTTCTATAGAATCTGTTTACAGGAATTTAGATATTATCCAAATACTAAAATATATCGGGTATAATTTAATTAGTGATGAAAGAAAAGTTTTCCATTCTCAATAAAATATCATTCTTAACTATCTTCACTTATACTTTTTTGTTTTTAAGCTGCTCAGAAAATGCAGAAACACCATCCCCGGTCCCTATCGTTGAATTCACTCAGATTGACTTTGAGCCCTCGTGGTCAGAATCTGCTGAGATGATTACTTACGCTCATTCAAATATTGACCCTGACTTTACGGGAATTTATATTATTAATTCAAACGGTACAGGAAAGCAACAAATAATATCTGATTTCGCAAGATGTCCTGACTTTTCTCCCGGAGGAGACCGGATCGCATTCACTCAGTTTGAAAATATCTATAAAATTAAAACCAACGGAGACAGCATAGTTCAGCTTACATCAGCCGGGAAAAATTATTTTCCCAAATGGAGTGCAGACAATGCACTGATCGCATTCAGCAACAGCATAAATTCAGATGAATATGACATATGGACTATGAACACTGACGGCTCTCAAAAAACTTTAATTGACAGCAATGCAAACTATCCTGACTGGGTAAACGGAAGCAGTTCATTGATCTATTTTAAACCAATGAAAAACTCAGGCGGCTCTCAAACCGGAGATACTTTAGTTCAGTACTTTTTGAGCTCAAATACAAAACAAGTAATGGCAATTTTAACAGGCGATGAGCATAAAATAAATATGTATCCCTCATTTGCCGGTGATAAAATAATCTTTTGTTCATTTGATATTGAAAGCACAGCTTATGTTTACAGTATGGATTCAGACGGAAGTAACATAACTAAGCTTACTACTACTCAAAGCTATTCTCCTGACTATTCGCCGGTCAATGAGAAGATAGTTTATACAAACAGGGATAAAGGAAACGGAAGACTCTGGATAATGGATAAAAACGGGAGCGAAAAAACTCAACTGACTGAATAGTTAATAAGTTACGAGTTACGAGTTACGAACTCAATGAACTCAATGAACACTCAATGAACTCAACGAACTCAATGAACTCAATGAACTCAATGAACTTCAAGAACTATACGAACTATACGAACTGTTTATTAATTCTCGTTTATTTATTTTATGACATATGAAAATTCCTCAGGAAAAATTTGATGAGATCGCGCAGTCGAATGACATCGTTGATGTTATATCAGGATACATACAGGTAAAGAAGCGCGGGAAATCCTTTCTGGCTCTGTGTCCCTTTCATCCTGACAAACATCCTTCCTTACACATATCTCAGGAGAAGCAGGTTTATCATTGCTTCTCATGCAAAGCCAGCGGCAATGTTTATTCTTTTGTTCAGAATTATGAGAAGATAACATTTATGGATGCCGTGCAAAAACTTGCTCAGAGAGCCGGGATTGAGCTTCGTGTAAATTCAAGAGATCCTGACCTTTCGAATGAGATCTCGAAATTATTTGAAATTAATAAAGCCGCCGCTAAATATTTTTACAGAAACCTTCAGAACCTTTCAGGAAATGAAAAGGAATTCATTTATAATTATCTGAGTCAGAGAAATATTGATTCAAAATTAACCGAAAAATTCGGAATAGGTTATGCGCTGAAGAGCTGGGATGGTTTACTTAATTATTTTCTCGAAGAGAATATATTCACTAAATCTGAGATTGAAAAAGCCGGACTTTTAATAAAAAAAAGATAATGATGAAAATAATTTCTACGATAGATTCCGCGGCAGATTAATGTTTCCTATTTTTAATGAGAATGATAAGGTTGTCGGATTCGGAGGAAGAAAATTATATGAAGATGACCTTGGCGGGAAATACATGAATTCACCTGAGTCAAAAATTTACAGCAAAAGTAAAATTTTATACGGATTGAATTTTGCAAAAGAGAAAATAAGATATTTTGATTACGTAATACTGGTCGAGGGTTACATGGATGTGATCTCATTATATAAAAACGGAATTGAGAATGTGGTGGCATCGAGCGGAACAGCCCTTAGCGAAGATCAGGTAAAATTAATTTCACGGTATACGAAGAATGTTTATGTCTTATTTGATTCTGATCTTGCAGGAATCAAAGCGGCAAAAAGGGGAATTGAGATCATACTTGAAGCCGGTCTTAATCTCAGTGTCATAACGCTTCCTGAAGGTGAAGACCCTGACAGTTTTTTAAGTAAATTCGGCAAAGATGAATTTGAAAAATATGTTTCAAAAAGGAAATCGGTGATAAATTTCATTTCAGGGCTTTATGAGAAAGACAGTAAATTAGAGACCGTCAATGATAAGACAAATTTTATAAAGGAGATCATAAGCTATATAGGCAAGATCCCGGACAGCATTAAAAGAGCTCTTTACATTAAAGAGATCTCTAAATTGTATTCCATATATGAATCCGACCTGCGTGATGAGCTTGATAAAGCAGTAAAAGAAAATAAGACCCGCGCATTTCCTAAGTCCTCGCTGGTCATTCCTGAAAAGAAGATACAGAACGGATCTGATCCGAAGAGTAATATTTTTCCGGAAGAACTTGATTTAATAAATTTATTCATCAACGGAAACGATGAGGCGGTTAACTATCTCGAAAATAATTTAGAGACTTCTTCCATTAAAAATAAAACCGTATTAAATATAATAGAATACTTTTTAAACGAATATATAGACAACGGAAAAATCGATCTTTCAAAAGCTTTAAATGACATGGAAAGCGAGGAAGCAAAGATCCTGATCACAAACGTCGCGATGAATAAACACGAGGTCAGCTATTATAATGATAACTCTACCGATAATCTGCTCAATGCTGCGATAGAGCTGAAATACAATCTGAAGTATGCAAAGGATGTCATAAAAAATATTAAACTGAGAGAGCTCGAAGAAGAACGAACAGCAATGAAGAAAAATCCTGAAATGATCTTAGAGATGTTTGAGATCACAAAAAAATAAACGAGTTAAAGAAAATGTAAAATGGTACCGGCAAATTAATTAAACTTGGATTTTTGAATACGGAACACGATGATTGATAAGAAGTCATGGGAGGAAATGTATCATTTGATAATTTATCACGTTAAACACTTACAATTAAATTTCATTAAATAATGTATTCAATAGAGCCAATTGCTTTTGTGAAGAATGACAGAAGCAAAGTTGAAGACGATTTCTGGGGTGATGTCATTTCCGAAATAATAATCAGTGATAAAATTTCAGAAGACAGCATTAAAGGAATAGAAGAGTTTTCACATCTTGAGATCATATTTTATTTTCATCTGGCTGATCTTGCCAAGATAAATATTTCTGCAACACATCCGAGAAATAATAAAAATTTTCCCAAAGTAGGAATTTTCTCACAAAGGAAAAAAGCCAGACCAAATCTTCTGGGAACGACAATTGTCAGACTTAGGGAAGTAAAAAAAAACATTCTGATAGTTGAAGGTTTGGATGCAGTCGACGGGACACCTGTAATAGACATAAAGCCTGTGGTAAAGGAATTTCTTCCGAAAGAGAATGTATCTCAGCCGGGCTGGACTTCAGAGCTGATGAAAGATTACTGGAGCAGGAAAAGTTAATAAAGAAAATTGTATATTAGAATGTTATATTAAAATTTAATTGATTAGTTTTGAAAAAGCGAAAATAAAATAAATGTCACAATTAAAACGACGGGATGTCAGGATCAAAGTCATGCAGACTTTGTTTGCACACGAGATGTCTCAGGAACCTATTAAGAAAGTAAAAGCAGACCTGCTTACTGAAATAAAAGAAGAAGAGAACATTGAATTTGCGAATAATCTCATTGACTATGTCCTGAAGAATGAGAAGCTTCTTGATTCTTACATTCTGGATAAAGTTGTAAACTGGGAATTGGAAAGAATGGCGTTAGTTGACAAAATAGTTTTAAGGATGGGAGTTGCGGAGTTGCTGTACTTTCCGGAAATTCCGCCGAAAGTTTCTATCAACGAAGCTATTGACATCTCAAAGGAATATTGTACCCGAAACAGCGGTAAATTTGTAAACGGAATTCTTGATGCAGTTCTTGATGAGTTAAAGAGAGATAATAAACTTGTAAAATCAGGAAGAGGACTTGTTAACTTTAAGAGGAAAGAGAGCAATGGAGAAAAAAATGCAACTGCTAAGGAAAAAATCGGTCACAAAGATTAGAACCTGAATTTCTTATACATATAATACAACAAATCATAATTCCGGAACCGGACAGATTTTTATCTGAATGACTTTTCAAAAGAACAACAAAAAAATCATAAATGCCTGGTGTCTGTATGACTGGTCAAATTCCGTTTATTCACTAGTAATTACATCCGCAATCTTTCCGATCTATTTTCAGAATATCACTTCCGTTAAAGATGCCGGTGGTCAGGTAATTAAGGATACAGTGAATTTTTTCGGGTTTGAGATCATCAACTCTGTATTGTACTCATATTCACTTTCTTTTTCATTTCTCCTCATAGCTTTAATAAGCCCTGTCCTGTCATCCATGGCAGACTATTCGGGGAAAAAAAAGCTGTTCATGAGGATCTTCTGCTACATTGGAGCTTTCTCCTGTTCAGCATTATTCTTTTTTACTGAGAATACAATAGAGCTTTCAATGATATTGTTTGTACTTGCAAGCATTGGATTCAGCGGAAGCATAGTTTTTTACAATGCTTACCTGCCGGAGATTGCAACCGAAGATAAACTTGACAGCATCAGCGCGAAAGGATTCGCGCTGGGATATACAGGAAGTGTGATTCTTCTTATATTCAATCTGTCCATGGTTTTATTTCCGGATGTCTACGGATTGGGATCGGCGGGAATGGCAACAAGAGTATCTTTTTTAACAGTTGGTTTATGGTGGTTTGGATTTGCAAGTTATACTTTTCATTATTTACCGTCTAATATTTACAACAAAAAACCGGAAGGAAATTATTTTCTTAACGGGTTCAGGGAATTGGGACTGGTATTAAAAGATTTAAAGAAGCAAAAATTATTAAAGACTTTTCTGTTAGCATTCTTTTTTTACAACATGGGGGTTCAGACAGTGCTTTATCTTGCAACGATTTTTGGTGATAAGGAGCTCGGGCTTTCCAGCGAACTGCTTATCGCAACGATATTGGTTTTACAGCTCGTCGCAGTTGCAGGTTCGTATTTGTTTTCATTCTTATCAGGAAAGATCGGGAACATTTATGCGCTGATGATCTCAATTTTTTCTGGATAGTTGTATCCATACTTGCCTATTTCATAACAACCGCAACAGAATTCATACTTGTGGCGGGAATAGTCGGATTGACAATGGGAGGCATACAGGCAATATCGAGATCCACTTACGCAAAAATAATTCCTGAAGATACGACTGACCACGCTTCTTATTTCAGCTTTTATGACGTAACGGAGAAAGTATCAATTGTGATAGGAACATTTTTTTATGGTTTAATAAATCAGCTGACGGGCAGCATGAGGGTGAGTTCGCTGGTGCTTTCAATATTTTTCATAACGGGTTTGATTTTTTTAAGCAGGATACCTTCAAAGAATGTTTATTCAATTAAAATAAATTCTTAAATTCAGAATAATTTTAAATTGAATTGGTCCGGAGATAAAACCTGAGAATTCGCAGAGTGATAAGTTCAGAATATAATTAAATAATACAGGGGTAAACTAAAATTGCCGGAGACAAAAAAAACAACATTGACTGAAAGACCTGAGCTTGAGCATCTTATAAAGCTGCTTGACGATGAAGACGAAAATATATATTCAAGTGTCAGAGACAGGTTCCTTTCACACGGAGATCATTCATTCATATATCTGAAAAAATATATCAACGATGAAAACATCCTGATAAAAAAAAGAGCAAGCGAAATCATTTCTATTTTAAATTTCGAAACCTTCAGGGAAAAATTCCACTCTGTTTCGGCAGATAAAGAAAATGGAATTCTCGAAGAAGCAATTTTTCTGCTGGCATTGTTTGAATATCCGGAAGCTGATATTGAGTACTATAAAAGAGAGCTGGATAAAATGGCGGGTGATATAGAATCGGGATTATTGAAAATAAATTCAAATCACAAAAAACTTGATACGCTTGATATTCTTAACACCGTTAACAATTATCTCTTTTTTGAAAAAGGATTTAAAGGCAATGCCGAAAATTATTATGAACCTGAGAACAGCTATTTAAACAAAGTAATGGACCGGAAATTAGGAATCCCTGTTACACTGTCCATAATTTATCTTTTAATTTCAAAGAGACTGAATTTGCCGGTGTTTGGCATTAGTCTTCCGGGACACTTCATCATTAAATATTCCGATCAGGAAGAAGAATTTTTCATTGATCCCTTTAATAACGGATCAATAATATCAATGAACGAAGCAAAAGAGTTCATTAAAAAAATCGGTGTATCAAAAGATGATTTTGATAATATTCCGTATTTAAAAAATTCCTCTGATAAAGAAATAATTTTAAGAGTCATGAGAAATCTGGTTGAAATTTATAAGAATCAGAATGATCCGGTCAAATCAGATCAGATCGAAAAATTAATGGAAAATCTTTCTTAATTGATTCAAGATTCAAGATTCAAGATCAAGATGTTTCACGATTCACGGTATTAGGTCCATTATAAAACTATAGAAATAAATCTATATAATTTTGAAAAAGATCCAGCACACGTTTTTACTGGTTTTATTATTTTTATCTTTCAACGGAATCAGTGCGCAAAATACTGAAATCTATAGGGAAGAATTTGAGCTTGTCGAAAGTGTCCCTGTAGAAACAGACCTTGAACAATCATCTCTTCCGCGAACACTTGATGTCTGGCTCAAGATGATGAACAATGCAAAAGAAAGCATAGACATCGAAACTTTTTATTTTGCTGATGAAAAAGGACAGCCTCTTGAAGAGATAATAACTGCCATTAAAAATGCCGCATCACGCGGAGTTCAGGTAAGAATAATTGTTGATTCAAGCTTTTACTTCAATAATAAAGAAAAGTCAATTGACGCTTTGGAAGGAATTCAAAACATTTCCATAAAAAAAATCCCTATTGGAAATCTGGCCGGCGGAGTTATGCATGCAAAATATTTTATTGTTGATAATGAGAATCTGTTTTTAGGAAGTCAGAACATGGATTGGCGTGCATTGATTCATATACACGAAATCGGAGTAAGAGTGAAGAATAAAGAATTAGCCCGAACTTTCAGCGAGGTTTTTGAAACTGACTGGAAGCTTTGTGACGGAAATAATTACGGACTGATAAACCAGGCTGTTAATTATTTTGTTAACTCGGACAATCCTGTTATAATTAATTCAAATGATTTCGGTAAAATAATTTTATATCCCGCATTCAGTCCGTCAAATATCAATATGAACGGATTGAGTTCTGAAGAAGAAGAACTTTTAAAAATAATAAATAATACAAAAGACAGTTTATCAATTCAGATGTATTCATATTCTCCGAAGGCGAAGAATGAAAAAAATTATTATGACGATATCGATAAAGCTTTAAGAAACGCAGCTTCAAGAGGAGTTAAGATAAAAATTATTTTTTCCGACTGGTCAATTAAGGATCCTGCTACAGAATTCATAAAAAACTTATCAATAGTTGAAAACATAGAAATTAAATTCAGCACAATCCCGCAATACAGCGGCGGGTACATTCCTTATTCAAGAGTTGATCATTGCAAGTACTTCATCTCAGACAATAATATTTCCTGGATAAGCACATCTAACTGGGAGTGGGGTTATTTTCATAACAGCCGGAATGCAACTTTGATAATAGAAAATTCTAAAGTTAATTCTGAGCTGAGTAAAGTTTTTTTAAGAAGCTGGGACGGACCATACTCAAATGCTGTAGATATAAATAAAAATTACGAACCTGTTAAAAGGAATTAGGTCTTTTCTTCCGGACTATTTTGCGCCGGATAGTTTATGTTGTAATGAATTTGATTCTTTTTTCATTACCTTTTATAAATGTAACCATATATTCTTAATCAGAGCGACAAAATTTATTTTCAGTTAAATGTATTTTTTTATTGACAATACTATTTATTATGAATAACTTAGCAAAAAATTTTTTTAACTAAACTAAACCAAACAAGGAGACAAAATGAAATCAAAATTATTGATTTATTTCTTACCGGTTACGCTCTTTTTATTTTTGATTTACGGATATTCCACTCAGGATAATCCAATCAAAGATTTAGTAACTAATGAGAAAGCAACCAATACCATAGAGCAATACAATTCATCTGTTGGTACTGTACCAGTAGATAACAGTTCTGCTATTTTATATTCACAGGCGGAACTTATTTCAAATCCAGGAGGCGGTTTTGGCGGCGCTAATGCAAGCGCAATCACATCTCCCGGAACATTATTCGGATTCGGAAATCAGCAATTAAACGGTAACAGAATGGCTGATGACTTTACGATCCCTGCAGGACAAACCTGGACAATTGATTCGATCATTGTTTTTCATTATCAAACAGGATCAACAACTACTTCAACTATCAACAATTTAAACCTTCAGATCTGGAACGGAGCCACTCCGGGTACCGGAACTATTGTAGCAGGTGATTCAACTACCAATAGGTTAGGTGCTTCTTACTGGAGCGGTATTTACCGTGTAACTGCTACAACATTAACAGATGCAACCAGACCTATAATGAGAACCAGAGTTAATATGAACGGTGCATCGTTAACCGCAGGAACTTACTGGATAGACTATGCTGCCGGCGGTACACTTGCTTCCGGACCATGGAATCCGCCAAGAACAATTGCCGGACAGCCTGCTACAGGTAATGCTTACCAAAGATTAGGAACAACATTCGCTTGGGCACCTGCTTTAGATGGTACAAATGCACAAGGTACACCATTCATAGTTTATGGCTCCACCGGTGGTGGTCCTGCAGGAGGCTCAATTACAGTCAGCAGAACCGGAATATACAAATCAATTCCTGAAAACGGAGGCAATGCTAATCCATTGTTAGATACAATCTCAGTTAGCGGTATTCCTTCCGGAATGGAAATTAAGAAAATTACCGTAAAAATTGATACTGTTATTCATACATGGATCGGAGATTTAAGATTTTGGTTAACTCATAATACACAAGTAGATACAATAATCAGCAGAGTTGGCTGGACAGGAACAGGATTCGGAAATTCCTGTGACAATTTTATCGGAACGAATTTAGTTGATTCAGTTGGTCCTATTAATATTCAGAATATACCTACTGCTTGTATAGGAACAGCGGCGCAGACAACAGGAACATTCAATCCAAAATCACCTCTTTCTGTATTTAACCAAACAGGAGATCCCAACGGATTGTACATATTAAGAATATGTGACAATGCCGCAGGAGATACTGGAGCGTTAAGAAATTGGAGTATTACAATTAAATACGATGTAATATCAGGAATTTCGAGTAATACTGCTTTAGCCAATGAGTATAAATTATCTCAAAACTATCCGAATCCTTTTAATCCATCTACAAAGATAGATTTCTCAATTCCTAAATCAGGATTGGTAACTATAAAAGTTTATGACTTAGTAGGAAAAGAAGTTGCAACATTGGTTAATGAAGTCAAGGCAGCAGGAACCCACGAAGTAACATTCAACGGAGCAAATTTATCGAGTGGAGCTTACTTCTACAGGATCGAATCTAATAACTTCGTCGATACGAAAAAGATGTTTCTGTTAAAGTAATATAGAATTGTTTAAACAGATTTAAATTAAACCCGTGAAATTGTTTCACGGGTTTTTTATTTATACACTACAAAAAAAGACTCTTAAAATGTGTTAAGAGTCTTTTTTATTGTGCCCGGATCGGAATCGAACCGATACTGCCTTTACAGGCAACAGGATTTTAAGTCCTGCGCGTCTACCAATTCCGCCACCCGGGCTTTTCCGGAAGTTGCAAAATACTATCTTTTAATTTTATATACCACACCAAAATTAATTTATCAGTAATAAACTCAGTACAAGTCAAATTTATCCAAAATCAAGCTAAGGATAATAATGATTTGCTCATTGTTCATTGCTCATTGTTCATTGTTCATTGTTCATTGTTCATTGCTCATTGTTCATTGCTCATTGCTCATTGCAAATGCCTTCCCGCGGTTCGTATGTCTCGTCTGCGAAGAAAGTATCGCTTTACGCAAACGTATATTTTTCGGAGTGACTTCCACTATCTCATCATTCTTTATAAACTCGATAGCTTTCTCAAGTGTCATCGGAACTACCGGAGTAAGAATCATACTCTCATCTTTTCCCGATGCTCTCATGTTTGAAAGCTTCTTTCCTTTAGTTGCATTTACATCAAGGTCATTGTCGCGGTTATGTTCGCCTACAATCATCCCTTCGTAAACCTGTTCGTTCGGAACAGTAAACAATGTTCCTCTCGGTTCAAGATTATACAATGAATATGAAAGCGCAACACCAGCTCTGTCCGAAACGAGTGAACCCGTGAGTCGTGTCGGAAAATCTCCCCTGTGCTCTTCGTAGCCCTGAAGATATGAATTCATGATCCCGGTCCCGCGTGTATCTGTTAAAAATTCATTTCTGTATCCGATCAGTGAACGTGAAGGAACCGTAAATTCAATTCTTACTCTTCCGGTACCGTGATTGACAAGATTTATCATTCGCCCTTTTTTTTCTCGAAAGCTTTTCCGAAACAATTCCTACAAAACTTTCATCACAGTCTATGAACAAATGTTCGATAGGCTCAAGTGTCTTGCCGTCTTTCTTTTTATATATGACCTGTGGCCGTCCGACACTGAGTTCGTAACCTTCTCTTCGCATTGTTTCAATTAGTATCACCATCTGAAGCTCGCCTCTTCCCTTAACTTTAAAACTGTCACCGTCTTCGGAATCTTCAACTTTCAATGCAACATTACTCAGAGTTTCTTTATGCAGTCTCTCGCGAATCTTATTTGACTGAACGATCTTCCCTTCCCTTCCGGCTAATGGTGAAGTGTTAATTGAAAACATCATTGAGATCGTAGGCTCATCAACTGCAATTCTCTTCAGCGGTTTCGGATTCTCTTTATTGCAGATCGTATCTCCGATATGAACGTCCTCGATCCCTGCCAGTATTGCAATGTCACCTGCCATTACTTCTTCTGCATCTTTGAAATTAACGCCGTCATACACCTGAAGCTTTGAGATCTTCAACGGAAGATTTTGCCCTTCTTCATTAATGCAGACAAGTTCATCACTCTGATGTACCGATCCGTTGGAGATCTTGCCGATAGCCAGTCTTCCGACATAATCAGAATAATCAAGATCAGCTACCAGTAATTGAAATGGTTCAGACGGATCATATGAAGGCGCAGGTATTTCATCAACTATGGTTTCGAACAGGACACCAAGATTTTCGCCGCGTCCTTCCTGAGTTTTCTGTGCTATCCCTTCCCTTCCGACAGCATACAAAACCGGAAACTCAATCTGATCTTCATTTGCATCGAGATCAATGAACAGGTCATATACTTCATTTAATACTTCCTGAATTCTCGCATCCTTCCTGTCAATTTTATTTATGACAACAATGATCTTCAGATCAGCTTCAAGCGCTTTCTTTAATACAAATCTTGTCTGCGGCAACGGACCTTCAGATGCATCAACAAGCAGTATAACGCCGTTAACCATCATAAGCGCTCTTTCCACTTCACCTCCGAAATCAGCGTGACCGGGAGTATCAAGTATGTTTATTTTTATATCTCCCCATTTTACGGAGCAGTTCTTTGCAGCGATTGTGATTCCTCTTTCGCGCTCGAGATCCATGTTGTCCATAACTCGTTCTTCAACTTCCTGATTCTCACGAAACATTCCGCTCTGTCTGAACATGTGATCAACAAGCGTCGTCTTACCGTGATCAACGTGCGCAATAATGGCAATATTCCTTAACTTTGTGTTATAAGATAAATTTTTCAATGAATTTTTTTAATTAATTAAACAGTGAGCAAGTAATAAGAAGCTTTGGTGGGCTTTTAAACTTTAGTAATGCAAAAATAACGTTATTAGAATCGGATTGCAATGAACAATTTAGTACAATTTGAACAATGAGCAATGAATAATGAATAAATGAATAATGAATAAATGAAACAATGAATAATAACAATGAGTAATGAATAATTAAATAATGAATAATGAATAATGAATGTCTTTTCCTGTTACATTCCGTATAAAACACCGGACGCTCTGAGTGTTACACCGGACGCTTCGAGTGTTACATCTGACGCTCTCGGGTGTTACGCCTGACTCTGAGTGTTACATCTGACGCTTCGAGTGTTTCTTCTGACGCTCTGAGTGTTTCTTCTGACGCTTCGAGTGTTTCTTCTGACGCTCTGAGTGTTTCTTCTGACGCTTCGAGTGTTACATCTGACGCTCTGAGTGTTTCACCGGACGCTTTGAGTGTTACACCGGACGCTCTGAGTGTTACGCCTGACGCTCTGAGTGTTAATGGACGCTTCGAGTGTTTCTTCTGACGCTCTGAGTGTTTCATGGACGCTCTGAGTGTTACACCTGACGCTGATTCTTCTGACGCTTCGAGTGTTTCACCGGACGCTCTGAGTGTTACGTCTGACGCTTCGAGTGTTTCTTCTGACGCTCGGGTGTTACTCTGGCGCTCTGAGTGTACACTTGACGTTGAATGTTACACCGAACGCTGTGAGTGTTTCACCGGATGTATTGAAAGATTTGAAACATGCAATCAGAGAATCTAAAATGCGTGTTTGAATCAAAACTTTGTATTTAATTGCAAAATTCGTGATAATGTTTTTACTTAGTGATAATTTGTGATAATTTGTGGCATAGATTCTTTAGCTCAATTTCAACTTCATTTTAAAATTGATTTTAATTTCCACATAGTTTGTTTATTTTATTGAAATCAAATAAACTAATGAGAACTACTTTAATAATTTTTACTTTAATTTTCCTGTCATTAAACTCATTCGCCCAAGACTTAAACATTTCTAATAATCCGTATGACGCTGCACCTGATTATGTGAAGCAAAGAAATGCTTTCAACAGGAAAGATGGTTCAACGAACAGAGAATGTATCCAATAATTTTATTCCTGATAATGCTTATACTAATTCTTTAAACCAAAGGGAAAATCTTCGAAACTCACAGGATTTTTATGGTGGAAAGAAATACGTGGTCTAATATAGGACCTACATCAGGATTTTATTTCACTTATGGAAATATTTCATCCCGCATCACTGCGATTAAATATGATCCCAATAATCCCTCGATAATCTATCTCGAGCTGCGTACGGAGGTGTGGAAATCTTCAAACGGAGGTACGACATGGACTTCAATGATGAATGACGGAAGCCTCACTGTCTTCAGGTTCGATAGCGATTGATCCTGCTAATTCAAACATCGTTTACTACGGTACCGGCGAGGCAACGTACAGCGGAGCATCATATTACGGAAGAGGACTTCTGAAATCCACTGACGGGGGAAACACCTGGACAAATTATACAACCGGACTCGGTTCGCTTTCTTACTTTTCAAGAATTGTTATCGACCCGGTCATAGTAATAATTACATGGCTCTTGGAAACAGAACAAGTCTTGGCGTATCCGGAGGTCTTTAGGAGTACTGATGCCGAGTAACAGGAATGTTGTAGTTACAGGAAGATGTGATAGATGTGTATTTTCTCGGACTTAGTAAAGCCTATGCAATTGGCAGCGGTACGGGATACAGAATTTCTACAGACGGCGGGGTAACCTTTAATGTAAATACTTCGCTTTCACCGTCTACAAGAAATCATATTGCGCTTTTACAGAACATCTCCAAACATTATGTACTCTGCTGTTCCCAGTGGTAGTTCAATTACAGTTTTTAAATCAACAGATGCAGGTGTTGCATTTACACCTGCCGCACCATCAACAAATTTCGCAGCAGCCAGGCATGGTTATGACTTTTAGTATGTAGGTGAATCGTTCGATCCTGATTTGCTTATGTTGGTTCAATTGATATCGCAGAACTACGGACGGCGGAACAAGTTTTCAAAAACATAATAACCGGCTATTCCGGAGGGAAATGTCCGTGACCAGCAGAATGTGGATTTCCATCCTACTGATCCGAATGAAATGTTTTGCACGCAAATGACGGTGGTGTTCGAAATCTACTGACCGCGGGTCAAACTGGGAGAACCTAAACAGTACATTGACACCTCCAATTCTACAGGATCGCATCCCGATCCGTCCAATGCCTCGGGCATATAATGGTGGTACAGGATAACGGAACTCAAAGAACTCTCGGAACTCAAAACTGGAGCGGAGCATTTGGGTGACGGAGGCGAAGTCTGTTTTCACATTGTTGACCCGCAGTATATTTTTAGGTGAAACACAAAACAATGGAGTAAGGCGTTCCGCAGGACGGAGTGCTTCATGGATATCCGCTACAGAAGAAGCGGACTTACAGGCTCGGGATGATGGGTAAGACCATTAACCTCTCATCCTGATTCGGCGGAATATTTTATACCATGAGACAATCGGTATTCGAGACCACAACATGGGGTGCAAGCTGGTTCGCAATTTCAACTGGGACATCGGGAACAATCCTTGGTGAAATGGGTTTATGTAAATCATCTCCGAATGTAATGTTTTCTACTTCAGGTTCTCGAGGTGTATAAATCTAAAGTGGGAGGATACACTTATTCAAATTGTTTCAAATGGAATTCCCAATAAAACCATTAGCGTGGGATTTACGTCCCATCCCGATTCTTCAAATATCATTGCTGTTGAGTCAGGTTCGGCGGCGGTCATATTTCGCTAAGACTACCGACGGAGGCAGTTCATGGAGCAATATCAGCGGCAATCTTTGGATTCACCTGCTAATGATGTTCTGTTTTATTATCCCGGTTTGTACAAATACATATTTGATCGCAATGGATGTTGGTGTATTTATGACAAATAATAACGGCGCAACATGGGCTGAACTTGCGGCAGGTCTTCCGAATACTGTTAAGCATCTTGATTATAATGAAGCTGCAAAACAAACTTCGCATGGGTACACACTTAAAGAGGTGTTTACGAAATTAACGCTCTTACGGGATTTCAAATTCCTTAAGCGAAGCTTGCTCAAGGATCTCTCTTGAGCAGAATTACCTAATCCATTTAACCCGGTAACTAACATTAAATATAAAATATTAGATCAGGAATGGTTACATTTGAAGTTGTTAACATTTTAGGAGTAAGTGGAAACAATTGTAAATCAGATTCAGACTACAGGAACGTATTCAGTTATTTTTGATGGGACAAATTTGACAAGCGGAGCTTATTATTACACGATCAGCGTGGCTTCGGCTCAGGAAATAATTTTACTGATTACAAGAAGCGTTTATTTTGCTGAAGTAATGAAAATCCGCTTCTTTATAATAGTTTAGGATTAAGCAGTTTGTATTATAAAAGCTGTTATTCTTTCTTTTATTAGAAATTAATCCTCAGATCAAAATAAAAATTTCTACCTTCCTGAGGAATGTTCATCCAGTCAAGATGATTGTAATACTCTTTATCAAAAATATTTTCTATTCCTCCATTGACACTTAACCATTTATTTATCAGATAAAAGCTCTGATATTTGATAGAAGATAACCGGCAGTGGAGATTAAGATTTCTTTCGCTGACATTAAGCTGAAAGCATTTAATAATTCTTCAAACTGCAGATAATAGTTGTCACCGAATATCTGATACTGAAAGTTGAATTAAATGGCGGTATCAAAGGAAGGATCTCCGTTCTTTCGTTTCCATAAGAATAATTAAATACTCCCGATAAAGCAATATTATTTGAAACATTCATCATTAAGTTTAATTCAAATCCGGATAAAAATGCATCTCCAATATTATTATAAAATTTTGTTCCTAAAGATCCGGGTGTCATAGATGAAATCAATGGATCATATAGTCCCATTATATAATTTTGAAAGTAATAACCAAAAAAATTTGTCTTAAGAGAAAAATTTTCATTAGTATAATTTATTCCGAGATTAAGCTGATATGAGCCTTCATTTTTAAATCAGGATTTCATATAATCATAATTATCAAACCTATTGTACAGATAAAATCCTACTCTTCACTCACCGTTGGAAATCTCTCTGAATATGAAAGTTGTTAATTCGCATCAGAACCGACATTGAAAACTGTTTGCTGAATTTAAACCCAGTACTGAGAAGATCTCTTGATGCTGAATTCTTTATATCAGGATAAAATATTTGCAGTGAATTATAACCTATGATATTTTCTACGGCATGGATTCTGATATCCAAATCCTACGAAGGTGCAACCATAAATTCGAAGACACGACTCTGTTCAGTGACAATTTTGCCGTATATAAATTGTTTTAATATCCGGCCATGTTACCATATACATTGGTATATTATGCTGAAGAACATTGTCATGTCAGCACTTACAAGAGATTTTGTATATTCAAGTCCGGTATTTTAATGATGTCTTGTCATCAATATCTATAAACCTGAGAAAGTACTCCGAAAGTTTCTGACTTCCCGGCATATCCATTCTGAATCCGTTATTTCTTTTGAATCATCCATGATATGAACGATATTATTGTAATAAACTTTTAAATCAAAATTTCTAAAAAATTTTAAAAAATTACCTGACTGATAATCCAGACCAATGATCCTGGCTTTAGCTGAACCTACATCCATCAATAAGGCAGGAAATCCTATATCATATGCATCATCAATAATTCCGTTTAAATTAATAAAATTGTTTTCATTTATTTTATAGGATCCGTTTAGGGAAATATTATATTTTTCGAACCCTGAATTCCAGACTTTAGTCCCTCCACCGGTTTTATAATCTCCGCCAATGTTATAGGAACCATTCACATTTAATGTGAAAAAATCATGTGACAAATTCAAATTCAGACTTCCTTTATAATTATCCGAAGCGAACTGATATCCTGATTTGAAATTCCCGTAATATTTTAAACTCTTAGAAAAAACGGGTTTATACAGTCCGAGATCTATTCTGCCACCTGATTTTGATAAAAAACTTCCGTTACCAGTACCGGATTCTATTTCCACTTCCCCGAGATTTTCTGTTTCAACATAAGAAGTCACAGGATCCATTTTGTCAGTACATGCAGACATGACTTTCATTCCATTAACAGTTACATCTATCTGATTAGTATTTAATCCTCTTATCACCGGCTCCGGTGCATAATTACCTCTTCTTATAAAGGATACTCGAACCTGTTAAGAATATCTTCAGTGGAATTTAAGTTACTGCTTATTACAAATCCAAACTCTTCCTGAGCGAAATTTATCCTGTTTACATTAATATCCTTGGATACTGTATAATGCTCATAAGTACTGTCAGCAATCTGTGCATAAATACAGGAAGTATTAAATAGAAATAAAAAACCGGAAAGTAAAACAGCTTTTTTAAAATTCATAATAATAAAAATTAAGGGAGAATACACTTCCCCTTTTAATGTATTCTAGAATAACAAATCAAAGGATACTGAATCCTGAGGACTTTCAACAAAATGCATAGTTACCTCCAGTCACCTGTCATTGTAAAATTAACTTCTCCGTCATACATTCCTTTAGTAGTATAGACGGGATTTACATTATTAGTGAACTGTGACCCATTGACGGCATCCACGGATACACAGTGTATGTATATGCAGAATCATTTGGGAAACTCATCATATCTACTCTCTTATTTACTTTTATCATAAGGTCATTTATTCCTGCCAATTGGTTTTGAGGGTTCGATCATCGAAATAAAGTATGTGCTGCCATTTACAATTTTCGATTTTAAAGTAGGGTATGTTGGATCTGTTACTGTCAGAGGGAATACGACATCACCCTCAGCATTATTGATATGGTTATGAACATGCGTCTCCAGTGTCCAATTGCCTGCTGTTGATGGCATTATTAAAACAACATCACAAGGGAATTTTCCATTAACTGCATTTTCGCTTTCGGGGTTATCATAAGGAGATGAATGCATCATACTACCCATATCCATCATTGGCATTAATTCAATATGAGCATCATCTACAATTGCTTCTGTTTGCTGAATCTTTCACTTCTATAAATATATTATTGTATCCCACAAAAGGATCGTATCGCTGTATAAGTTTACTTTCATGCCGCTCGTATACTGAGTTCCTAATAAAGTCAGGTTATCATTCACTGGAGGCGTGACGTTGTTAGTAACTGAATCATCTGAGCAGGACTGAATTAATAAAGCCATAAAAAGAATAACGGGAAATAAATGAATTTTTTTCATAATATTTGAATAATCAATTATTTTAATTAAGAGAATTCCGGACGTAATCCGGTCCGGCGAAATTTTAAAAATCGAAAAAGAATGGAACTGTGATTAGATTTTAGGGGGATTGTCTTCTAGAAAAAAATATCCTTCTGATGTTTGCATTGCATAGTATTGAAAAAGAGGTATTGGTCTATTGGTATTTCTCAGATTGCTTTTTACTTTGTGACAATAAAGAACCGGATTTACGCTTTCCTTAAGATTTTCTCTTTTTTCCGATGCTTCTTTATCATTCTTTTCAATTGATTTGAGTAAATAACATTTACCTTCACAGTTGATCACTATCTTTTCACAGCAATCTGAAACAATTTCTTCCTGATTGCATTTAAACAACAAGTACGAGAACAAACCGTTGTTCACGTAAACTGAGAAAATAATAATTAATAATATCGGTATGATTTTGGAAATCAATTGAAATGGCTTTTCTTCAAATTACAATTTCTTTTTTTAAAAAGAATTCCATACTAAATCACTTTCGCAGATTGTTGTCCGCACTGTCTATACTGATATTCACTCATCAGATTATTGATCTTTTTCAAATGCTCATCTTCATCTTCAAAGCTGCCAGCATTTTTGTATGAATTCATAGACTCCCACAAATTCTATCCCAACTTCTTTAAAGTCAGGTCTTTCATATTTCATTTCAGAATATTTCAAGTCATATTTTTTGCAATTAGTAATTAGTAATTAGTAATTACTAATCACTACTGTCCCGCTCTAAGTGTGAATAAATCCAGTTGGTTAGAGTGAAGGGTAGTTTCATTTTTGTTAGCTTTAAAGTTAAGTAGTTGATTTATATAGTTCTTTTCAAAGATATTAATACTTAAAATCTGTAGAATAGTGTAAATACTTTCAGATATTTTCAATTTTTTTTTAATTATAGCAATTAATATATAGATTGAAATTGCAATCCAGATTTGAGTTTTAATAGCATTCTCGGATGTTCCATAAAATGATTTTATTCTTAAATGTTGCTTTATCCATTTAAAAAATAATTCAATTTTCCAACGATCTTTATAGAGTGTTGCTATAGTTTCAGAAGTTAAAATAAAATTGTTTGTTAAAAAAATCAGTTCTTTGTCATTTTCTTTATCAACTAATTTAATTTTCCTAATATTTGTTGGATATAGTTTAGAAGATTTAGGACCATTGAGTTTAATTGTCTGATCGTATTTAATATTGTTAAATTTAGAAACATCATGCGAATAGATTCTTCTGGCACTTAAATTTGGATTTGCTCGTGTAATAAAAAAACCATTTTTGTTATTGAGTTCAAAAAGTCTTTCAAAATCAATATACGCTCTATCAAAAATATATATAGCTGAAGGTTCAATAGAAATTAAATCAAGTATATTTATATCATGAACTTTACCGGAAGTAATGTGAACAAATGTTGGGATTGAAGTCCTAATATCCAGTAAAGTATGAACTTTTACAGCTGATTTATTTTTTCTAAATTTAGCCCAGGGAAATAATGATAAACATAAATCTATGGTTGTTGAATCTAAAGCATAAAGCGCGTTGTTGAGCTCTTTATAAATAAGTTCATCTTTTGTATATAAAGATAAAGCTTCATTGATTAAATGATTTCCTAATTGAGCAAATATTCTCCAATCACGAGATTCGTTTGCTCGAGATAAATTGGATTTTGAAATGCTGCCTTTGATTCCCATGTGATAAAGTTTTTCTGACTTAGAACGAAGACAGGTCTCAATGTCTCTAAGGGATTCTCTATAAGTGAGTTGAGCAAATGATAAACAAAGGAATTGATCCCAACAAGAAAAAGTTCGAACACGATAATTGCCTTTGTATAGTTTGACGTATTTATTAAAAATATTTTTTGGAACAAAATTCATAATCTGAGAAAAAATTGTTTTACCTTCATTCATATTAAACTTATTTTATTTAGTTCAATATGAAAAATAAATTTGTAACAACGTATTCAGATCTGAAATCAATTATTATGATTTCAAATCGATTTTAAATAAATATCCAGTAACTATTAATAAAACTTATAACTTACTGAGCTCAACTTTTTTTAAGCGGGACAGTAGTGATTAGTAATTAGTAATTAGTAATTAGTAATTAGTAATTAGTAATTAGTAATTAAAAAGCACTATCATCTATCCCATCCAGATACACTTCAACTTCATCAGTTATTTTCTTAATCACACTTTCTTCAAACGGCGATTCTAAATTCGCATACTTCACTAATTCAATGAAAGGCATACTCCCTCCTACACTGCAAAGTTTTACATAATCCTTCAAAGCATTTTCAAACTGTCCTTTACCGTTATTAAATGCTTTACTCCAGAACTGAAATGCACATATCTGCGCAAGACAGTAATCAATATAATAGAAAGGGTCCTGATATATATGTGACTGCTTCTGCCACCTTCCTCCTGCTTCAAGAAAATCATTGCCGTCATAATCATAATATGGTAAATACATTTTTCAAGCTCTCTCCATTTTGCTTTTCTTTCCATGGGAGATACATTCGGATTCTCATAGATCCAGTGCTGAAAATCATCAACTAAAACTCCGTAAGGCAAGAATAAAACCGAATTTACAAGATGAGAATATTTAAACTTATCCGTATCCTCTTTGAAAAATAAATTCATCCACGGATAGGTAAGAAATTCCATGCTCATAGAATGAATCTCAGATGCTTCCTTAGACGCAGAATGATATTCGCTTAAATCAAAATGCCGGCTCGAATATTTCTGGAATGCATGACCTGCTTCGTGTGTCAAAACATTTATGTCACCCTCGGTCCCGTTCATGTTTGCAAAGATATAAGGACTCTTATATTTTGGGATAAAGTCGCAATACCCGCCGTCAGCTTTGCCTTCCTTGTATAAACATCCATCAGTTCATTTTTCATCATGAAATCGTAAAATTCTTTTGTCTCTTTGGATAGTTCCGAATACATTTTTTTTTCCGTTATTCATTATCCACTCGGGAGAGCCTTTTAGGCGTAGAATTTCCATTTTTAAACAAAACATTATTGTCGTATGATTTTAACGCATCCAAACCCAAACGCTGCTTTTGCTTTTCCCTGAGTTTGACTGTCAAAGGAACTATATACTTTTTACGTTCTCCTGAAATCAGCAACATTTTTTTCATCGTAACCATATCTTTGCATTCTCTGATAACCTACTTTAATAAAATTTTTATACCCGAGTTTCTTTTGCAATTTCATCTCTGACCTTTACCACCTCGTCAAAATGGAATCGAATTTTTCTGAATTTTCTGAAAAGAAATACCAGTAAGTGCCTGAAGCTTTCTTTCTTTCATTCCTGTCTTTGATTCCATAAACGGACCCAGCTCCTGAAGATTTCTTTCCTTACCGTTAAAATCAATCAATGCCGAAGCAATAAGCTTGGTGTATTTACTTCCGAGATTATTTTCTTTTTCAGCTCCTCAATTATTTCAGAATTTATTGTAATTATCTTAAATGAAGCGATCACAAATAATTGTTTACCGTATTTTTTTCAAGCTCGCTTTTGAACTTCGATGCCGTGAGCTGTTTATAAAATTCACGCAAATACTCTTCGAATACCGGTAGTAATCATCAAAGTAATCATACTCTTCCTCATAACTTTTGTTGGTAGTATTGTTTTCATAGTTTATTCCTGAGATTACGTACATAGACTCAAATTCATTTCTGAATTCCGTTATTTTTTCAGAATCTTATCCTGTTCCTCAAAACTTCCCGCATCACTAAATTCTTTTTAACTTTTTTAATTGCTTACCAACCTCATCTATGTCGGTCCTTACATATTTCATTTCTGAGTATTTCATTTTGTTCTTCTTAAGTTAAAATTTAGTTTGTAAAGTATTAGTAATTTGTAATTAGTAATTAGTAATTAGTAATTAGTAATTAGTAATTAGAAATTAAAAAGCTCCGTCATCAATACTATCCAAATACGTCTCAACTTCATCAGTAATTTTTTTAATAACGCTTTCTTCAAACGGTGAATCTAAGTTTGCGTACTTTACCAGTTCAAGAAAAGACATGCTTCCGCCTGCTTTACAAAGTTTAATATAATCTTTTAAAGCGTTTTCAAACTGCCCGTTGCCGTGATGAATGGCTTTACTCCAAAACTGAAACGCACAGATCTGCGCAAGACAGTAATCAATATAATAAAACGGACTCTCATAAATATGCATCTGTCTCTGCCATCTTCCGCCTTTTTCCAAAAAAATCATTACCGTCATAATCATAGTATGGCAAATATACTTTTTCAAGCTCTCTCCATTTTGCTTTTCGTTCATCAGGAGTTGCATTTGATTTTCATAAATCCAGTGCTGAAAATCATCAACAAGTACACCGTAAGGAATGAATAAGATCGAATCTATAAGATGAATATTTAAACTTATCCGTGTCCTCTTTAAAAAATAAATTCATCCACGGATGAGTCAGGAATTCCATACTCATTGAATGTATTTCAGCTGCTTCGCTTGAAGGGAAATGATATTCGCTCAGATCAAAGTGTCTGCTTGAATATGCCTGGAAAGCGTGACCCGCTTCGTGTGTCAGTACAGTTATGTTATCTTCAGTTCCGTTCATGTTGGCAAATATATAAGGGCTCTTGTATTTTGAAATGAAGCTGCAATAACTGCCTGTGTCTTTTCCTTTTCTGATATAGACATCCATAAGCTCATTGTTCATCATGCTGATCTTTCCATTCTCTGATATCCTGCTTTGATGAAGTTTTTGTATCCGAGCTTCTTTGCAATTACATCTCTGAGTTTTACGACTTCATCATAAATAGAATCAAACTCTTTTGAATTTTCTGAAAAGAAATTCCAGTATGCTTCCGATGCTTTTTTCCTTTCGTCTCTGTCCTTCGATTTCATGAAAGGATCAAGCTCCTGCAGGTTTCTTTCCTTGCCGTCAAAATTAATTGATGCCGAAGCAATTAATTTTGTGTACTTGCTTCCGAGATGATTTTCTTTTTTTAATTCTTCTATAACCTCAGGATTTATTACGCTTATCTTAAATTCAGCAATTTCAAAAAATTGTTTGCCGTATTTTTTAATTAATTCATCTTTGTATTTCGATCCGACAAGCAGTTTATAGAATTCATTCAGATATTCCATATATACAGGGAAGTTATCATCAAAATAATTTTCCTCTTCTTCATAAGCTTTATTTGTGGTATCATTTGAATAGTTTATGCTGGCAATCGCTCCCATCGATTCAAATTCGGTTCTGAATTCAGTAATTTTCTTTATGACTTCATCCTGCTTTTCAAAACTTTCCGCAGCTTTGAACTCTGCTGTAAATTCTTTCAGATGTTTTACGACCTCATTTATATCAGGTCTGGTGTATTTCATTTCGGAGTACTTCATTTATGTTTCCTGTTTAATTTTTATTTTAATTTTTCGTAAAATACAAAAGTATATGTTACTTTTATAGTCTGTATGAATGGTAATTAATAATTAGGAATTGAGAATTACGAATTGAGAATTGAGATTGAAAAACATCATATCACATGTTGACGTTTGACATTTGACGTCTGACGTTTGATACTAAGCAATTCTGTAAATCAGTATGCAGAGGGTTATGATGAAAATAGTTGTATAAATAAGTTTGTTATATTTAGCCAGCCAGTTTGGTAGAAAGATGTCAAAGTTTGCTTTATCTGAATCAGAATATCTGCGGGCAATTAAAGTAAGAGGACACATTTTACTAAAGATAGTAAGGACAACGCCTTCTAAAATAATTATACCAATCCCGGCCCAGACTAGTATATCGATCTTATTTGCAATGACGGCATAAAGCATATAGAATATCACAACATTAAACATAAGCCATATTACTGTATGTATTAATTTGACGATTGTCAGTTTTGTTGTACTTTTCATTTCAGGACCGAATTATCTGCTGTATGCCTCTGTCAGTTCAATGCAGGATTCAGACGATAATATTTATTCAAATGACTGTTATCAATTCCCGGGATGATATTAATCAGTCTTTTATGGCTGATCCATATCGACAAGTGAATTTACTTCCGCTACCTCAACTACAGGTATCATGGTAATTTTTGATTTTATGGAATTTGTAATTAAACAGCCCGTTTCCGATTTCAGTAAAACCCTTAAAGCTCTTTCCCTGTCTTTTTCATGAACGATAACGACAGTCGGCTCAAGGATTATTTCAGTCATCATGAATTTCCCATGCTCCTGATCAAGCTTTCCTTTGATTTACAGCTAAAGCTGGTGAACTCCAGCTTCGAGTTATCTGCAATTGCAAGGAATGTTGTCATAAGACAACTGCTTACAGCGCGGTGAATAAATGTTCAGGAGACCATATAAACGGTATCCCTTTAGGGAAACTCCGGCGGAGTGGCTACTTTATGCAGCCGTTTGATTCACCATTTGAGTTTGCCAATTCCGGTGAACACATTACGCCTTTGAGGTCTTTATCCCTGTTTACTTTTACATTGTAATAGTGTGATTCCATTTTATTTGTTTTTTTTAAATTTTCAAATTTTAAATCCTCTGCACTTTATATCTGAACAGTGGTTCGAGCAAAATTCCTAATGCTTTCATTACAAATTTACAAATATTAATATGCTTTGTCTGTGACTTATGTCATAGGATTTAAATATTTTTTTACGGTGGGATTTGAATGAAATGCAAAAATCTTTGCAGGATTGTCTGATCAAAAAATTTCTGCCCTTTATGATTGAGTATGTCTCATTTTATAACCACTAAGACACCAAGACACAAAGGAATACATTTAACAATAAAGTTTTTCTTTGTGTCTTTGTGTCTTGGTGGTAAAAAAGAATTTTAAAATAAACGTTTTGGACTAATGTGGTTTTGTTGCATTTTAAAGTTATGAATAGTGCGGGCTGCAGTAGGCTGAAGGTTGGAAAGATCATTCATAAAAGATCACCTGCCCTGTTTCCACGTCGTATAATCCGCCTATGATCTTGATCTCATTTGCCTGCTCCATTTCATTGAGAATTTTACTTTGCTCTTTTTATTTTTGAACTGTTATGGAAACATTGTTCACAGTAACATTATGAAGGAAGCTTTCATTGTTAGCGGTTCTGTCGGTAAAGTGTTTCTGTTTCTTTTCAATGGCAGGTTTGATTTTGTTTAGTAAAGCGGTTACATTTCCGAGAACAATATTATTGCAGGCTCCTTCTATGGCTCCGCATTTTGTATGACCGAGTACAACAATAAGCTTTGATCCCGCAATCTTGCAGGCAAACCCATGCTGCCTAATATATCTTCGTTTAGTATATTGCCCGCAATACGAATGCTGAAAATATCACCTAATCCCTGATCGAATATCAGCTCGGCTGAAGTTCTCGAATCAATGCAGCTGAGTATTGCCGCAAAAGGAAATTGTCCTGAAGATGTCTCATTAACCTGCTGCAGCAGGTTGCGGTGCGCCTTGATGTTGTTAATGAATCTCTTGTTCCCCTCCTTTAGTATTTCAAGAGCATGTTCGGGAGAAAGAATGCCCTGTGTTTCCTTCGTATGAGTTCTCAATATATGAATATTCTAAATGTAAGTTTTATGGTCAGAAAGTACTTCATTGAACATCCAAAGTATTCTCCGGTCAGATAAAATTATTTTTACTAACATAAAAATTTCAATCGACATAAAATAGGGAAAGGAAAAGTTCGGTTGGGCTGGTCCTAACCACCTGAAGAAAGAATTTTATTTAATCTCAGAATATGATCGCGGGACTGCAGCGGTTCAGCTTTCTCATCATTTATCCTTTTTCTTCTTCGGCTTATCATAATGTATAAAAGGATTTGCAAATCCGACTACTAATCCGAATGAAAAATCCATTATGTCCGGACCTTCATTCATGAATGCATACCTTAACTTTAAGCTTGGATACAATAAGTTTTTGTCATCTCTGAAAGAATATCCGTAAGACAATTCCGGAAAGTACCCGTATCTGTCAAAGTCCGTAAAATATCCGCCGCCTATTGTAATCACTGAAGATTCTACAGGAGATTTTGCATAATTTATTTTACTCTTCAATAGTATGTCATACTTCAATGCCGCCCGGAATATGTTTTGATTCTTTTCAAAGTCTACCCATGAATATTCAACAGATGTCCGGAGCTGTCCTAATTTTCCGAATCCGAGAGAAACTTCCTTTGTCCATCCCCATTTTAATTTACCATTAATTTCCGCGGACAGAATCGGATTAATTGCATACAAAAATATAAACATCAGCCATGCATCCGCTTCTTCAGTCCAATCCTCTGTTTTCGGTAAAACCGGGAAAGGATTTCTTTCAGTTTCTTTTTGATCCGGGGAAACTGAATTAAATTCAAATTGATGTATATCCCTTAAGTTTGGAATGATGGTAGATTGGGAAAGAATTAAATTATTCTGAAGAACAAAGAATACAATCATAATATAAAACCATTTGCTTATCATCACGATACAATTTAGATTTGAGATCCAAACAAATAATAATCAAAACTTATCAGTTCCTTCTCGCCTGCCATGTTCCTTTATAACCAGGATTTTGCAGTGTGTCGGTGAAAGTGCCTGATGCATAACCGGCTCCCATCAGCTCAGTAAACGAACCAATGATTTTTCCTGTAACAGGAGCTGAACACGAATCTGCAAAGCCACCGGTGATCTCTCCGTAACCGGAAACATCACCTTTAATATAGAATATATTTCCTGTTTCCATTACTGTGATCTTTCCGCAAAAAGCTCCTGTATCCTGAATTAATATATTAGAGCTTGCAAATACTGACCCGTTATCGTAGCTGAAAGTAAATTTCCAGTTGCCGCTGTATGGTACAATCTGGCCGATCGGCGTTTCACAACCTGTATTCAGCGCAGCAAAGATATAAGCAAGTGCCGTAATTAATAATATTTTTTTGATCAGTTTCATTTTAAAATCCTCCTGTCCAGCCAATTGAAAAATTTATGCTATTGTTGCTGATGTCAAGCGCATCATTGAAATCAGGATCATCAACGATGTTAGTGAGACCAAGATCATACCGTATGTCTATCAGGAAACCTTTATATACAATACCTCCTGCAAAAATCAGCCCCGCATCTGTTCCGGTAAGACTGTTTGAAATATCTCTTTCCGTATCAAGATACTGATACACTGTCTGATTTTCGATTTTTTCAGATGCGCTTAGCTTTACTGAAAGATATCCGCCTGCATTAAAGTATGCTTTGCTTTCATTTGAATTTTTGCTGAACGGAAGATTCAGCTGAGGAAGCAGCGAAAACTGAATATAGTTAATGGTATTTCTGTAAGACCTTTCAATGTAAGTAAGATCTGTAGAGGTATAAGTATTGATATTTGTTATGCCTCCTTTGTTAGTATACTGACCCTGAAGCTTTACACTGAAATTTCTTTCAAAATCATACGCTGCGAACATTCCAAGATTGAAACCGGTTTTGGCATCGTTGGAATATGATGTATCCAGGTAATTGCTTCCGGTTTCGTATGTGTAGGAATTTGTACTAAGGCTTACACCTGAGAATATTCCGAAGTTCATTTTTTCCTGCTGAGTAAATGCGGATGCAGTGATAAGAAATAAAAGCACTACCTGTATTCGAAAAGTATTTTTCATGATTTGTCAGATTTAATTTCATGAGAATGATTTATTTATTTTATCAGTCAAACTTATTTAAAATATCCAGTTGATTATTACAGTGTAAACATGGAAGTTCTCCCAGTCATCAGTAGTGGTAATGTATGTAGGCTGTTTTAAGCTTACGAAATCTAATTTAATCTGCAAAGGTACCTTAGAATCCGACAGCTGCATTACAGGAACATTCAGACCGAATCCGTATGTGAACTCGCTGAGATTATCTTTATAATTTTCGCTGTAACCGTAGTCATTTAATTTCTGAGAGTAATATCCTCCGCGAAGTGACAGTATTTCAAGGAAAGTAAACTCAAGTCCTGTATGAACGCCTCCGTAATATTTAGAATTGAATAAGTCCTCGTACTCTAAGTTTGCAAGTATGTTGTAAGACTTTAGTTTTGAAGAGATGCTCTTATCATCTATCAAAAGATCATATGAAGCGCCTAATCTGAAAATGACAGGAAGCCGGTCCGCCTGAGCTTCATCAACTCCCGAATATTTAGCTGAATTCACATTTATAAGACTCGAGCCCATATTTATTTTATGATTTAGTTTGCCCGATTGAATGTTAAATGACTTTATTACTCCCAAATCAAAATAGAATACATCTTTATCCTCACCTTTCTCATTCCCTACAGTATATGAATCGGTGATCTGATCCGGACTTAATAGATTAAGATTTACTCCAACAAAAAAATCTTTAATGACCTCTGAAGCTAATGTCATCCGGTAATTTGTTACATGCGGTTCGTACGATTCTCCTGTTGGGTCTCCAAACTCACTAACCGGATTGACATCAATTCCCCAGTTAAAATAATCACTGCTTAATCCGACGGTCCCGTATTTTTTAATATTGTACGAGCCTCCGAAATAATCATAATAGGCGTCATCAAGTAAATAATACGGTCCGGCAAAACCTGCGTTCAGATTGAGACCCTTTAAAGAAGCCATTCCTGCCGGGTTATAATAATAAGAAACCGGATCTCCTGTGATTGTTGCTAAACTTCTGCCCATGGCTTCAGCTCTTGCGCTTGGCTGTCTTCCGAAAAACAATTCATAAAACGCAGCATTGTATGTCTGAGCGAATGCTTCATAAGATGTACACGTCAAAAGTATTACCGCTAAAAACATAATTATCTTTTTCATAAAGGTTATCCTTAATTTTAAATTAACTAAATAAATAATTGTTTGGGTTGGTCATGACTCTTTAACTTTCCATTTAAAAATAGCAATAATAAATGATTCATTTGTCATAAAATTGTCTGAACTATGTCCTATCTGAATTTATTTTTATTTGATGCTGTCATATCTTATGTTTGGAGGAATTCCCTGAGGAAATCTTGCAAACATTTTTAAATCGTCTAATGAAATATTTTTATCGCTGTAAACAAACGCTTCAGAATTAACTACCAGTGTAATGATCAGATTTAAAGGTAAAGTTATCAGAGCATAATAGCCATGTGTAAGCGATGCTAATGTATACAAAGGCACGGCAGCTATATAATCATCCCCCTCAGCATATTTAATCACAAAATTATCAACTTTTTTCACGGGTACTATTTTGATTTTTTTAACTAAGCTGTCATCTGTTTCTGTCAGAACAATAAAATTAGCGCTGTCAACTGCAATAAGCTCTCCGCCTGTAGTATGTTCAGCATCCTTCATGACAATCGAAATGTAAGATCCATAAACGTTCACATCAATATTCTCTGAATCCGGCAAATAATCCGGTGATGACATTGAGCAGCTGCTGCATATGACAGCCATTAATATTGTGATTACAAATTTAGTTTTCATGATATGAAAAATGTTTTGTATCAATTTTTGAATTCCAGAATTCCTGTTCCATTGTAGCTTCATAAATCTTATAATCTTTAGCTTCTGATCTGAGATATTTTGCGGGATGTTCAACCATTTGATTCAGCTTCAGAAGATCTTTATCTTTTATCCATTGCTCGCGCATCCATTCGAGATAATATCCTTTTGAATATAAGAATAACTCATAGTCATCTCCTGTTTGCGGGAGAATAAAATTGAATTTATATTCGCTCCCCGGCATTGATATCAGATATTTATCAGGATCAATGACAGATGAAAGCGCAGTATTGTCAGCTTTCCCTTTATTCAAAACAGAGCACGGTGAAATCTCAACGGGTCTGACCTTTCCTTTGATGTTTGTCAAAGCCACGTAATCAATGCGCCATAATCCTTTGTTTAAGACAAGCTTTAATCTGACCTTTGAGCCTGAGGTAATATTTTTCAACGGGAGGATCTGTCTGTTAATTGCAATAGGTCCTGTTTCATATAATCCATCTGTCAGTTCCCAGTCATTATTTTTCTCATTCCGGACATAGACATCAATCTTCCCAAGCTCTTTTCCCAGCCCGCTTTTTAACTTATCATCCGTATCATTACTTGTTTCAATCTTTGCAAATATATCACCGACCTCGTCTCCCATGTATCCGATAGCACTGTAAATGAAATAAGTTGTCATCAGTGTCTGCCGGAAATGTATGACAAGTCCAAGATCATTGAGATCTTCTACATTGTCAAAGTTAAGGAATATTTCTTCCTTACTGCTTAAATTATTTTCATCGGCAAGACTAAATCTTTCCAGCCTGTCTTCACCTCTGATTAAATCCGTTATGTCAGCATCACTCACCTGTGCATTGCTGACGGAATAAATATTCTCACACAAATAAAATTCGTTTTTAGGTGAATGATAGATGCGTTCGCCTTTTTTTCTCGGATACGCGAGAAGCTTCACATCTTTTACGCAATGGGTTTCCAGCGCTTCATTCTTCATTGTGAGTGAAAATACATTACCGGTTACGGGAAGGTTGTTAAGTGCGTCAATGTCATAGTATTCCATTGAAGGAGCAATCGCGCTTGAAAACCCCTCGGCGTCCGCATAGTGAAAGTTGTCTGATTCATTCATATAAAAAGTAGGACATGAGCCGAAACAGGCTTTGGGATTTGTCAGGCAGGCTATTCCTATACCGGCATCAACTGCTGCCAAAATCGCCAGAGCTGCAACTCTTCCGGTCCCTGTCCCTGTTAATTTTTTATTCGTTTCAAATATTGCTACACTGTCAACGGATAATAAGATGCTGCCTTCAGAAGATATGTTCCTGTTAAAGTCATACCTGACACCTGTTCCGGATACTGTATTCTGAACAGTGTCAACATTCCAGGTATTCCTGAAAATGCATATATCACCATTCTTAAGATGCGCTTTCAGGAAAGGTTTGACATTGCTGTTATCTCTCCTGTGGAGCAGTTCATTGGCATCTTTGTAGTTTGAGCGGAAATAGTAAGTTTCACACGCCTCAATTGCAATAAAAGTTATGATTATTAAAGCGAAGTTGAAAATCAGTTTTTTAGTTTTCATAGCCGTCTGTCGTTTAGTAGTGATCATCTATGTAAAATGCTTTGTCCTTATCAAAGCCTGATCAAAAATAATCATTCCGGATTTTCAAATTGTCATGGAAATGTCAGAAATAATTAATAATGAATAATTAATAATGAATAACCTTCAGTTTTAAGAATTTTTTGGACGGATGTGACAATGCACACTTACCGAAAAATTTATTTTCATTTTATGACATAAATCATGCTATGGAATAATCAAATGCTGTATTTTTGTGTATCTAAATAATGTAAATTTTTTACTGCTAAGCATTAAAGAGTCCAATCTTCGAATTTTCTTTTAGTATCTTTGAGTCTTAACAGTTAAATCAATTAAAAATAAAAACGGTCATGGAAAATAAACTAAAAGTAAATCCACGTAAGCTTGACTTCTCATCAAGGCGGGGCGGGTATTATGATGTTAATGATATAATTGCAAAAGGAGAAATTCAGAAAAGTAACGTAACAGAAAGATTTGAAAAGCTTGATACAATCTACAGAACTTTGTGCGCTGTTATGTTTAACTTCGTGCCGACAAGCGGTCATCCGGGAGGATCTATTTCATCAGGCAGATTTGTTTCGTCAGTATTATATAATAATCTTGATTTTGACATTGCCAGACCTTTTGCTGATGAGAATGATCTCGTTGTTTATGCAGCAGGTCACAAAGCCCTTGGATTATATGCTATGTGGGCATTAAGGAATGAAATTGTCAGGACTTATCAACCGGAACTCCTGCCGGCAGAAATTTTTCAGCTCAGGTTTGAAGATCTTTTGGGATTCAGAAAAAATCCTGTTACTGAACTACCGCTGTTCACAAAATTCAGATCAAAAGCGCTCGATGGTCACCCGACACCGGCAACACCGCACGTGAGAGTTGCAACAGGCGCTAGCGGTGTTGGAATTCCGGCTTCATTAGGTCTTGCTCTCGGAGCGCTGGATTATTTCGGCGATAATGCTCCGAAGGTTCATATTGTCGAAGGAGAAGGCGGAATGACACCGGGAAGAGTTGCAGAAGCTCTTGCCGCCGCATCCGCAATGAGAATTCATAATGCAATACTTCATATAGATTTCAATCAGGCATCCATTGATTCTAACAGAGTCTGCAGAGACGGAGAGCTTAAAGGCGACTATGTTCAGTGGAATCCAATGGAGCTTTGTTACCTTCATGACTTCAATGTGATCTATGTTGACGACGGAAAAGATTTTGGAAAAATTGCAGCGGCTCAGTCATTTGCACTGTCACTTGAAAACAAAATGCCGACGGCAATTGTCTATCGCACCGTGAAAGGATGGAAATACGGAATTGAAGGAAAAGCATCACACGGCGCAGGACATAAGATGAATTCCGAAGGTTATTATACTGCCTGCAAAGAATTTGAAGATTCCTTTGATATAAAGATACCGCATATTTCAGAAGTGCAGACACAGGAAAATATTGAAAATTGTTTTTATGAAACACTGCTTACATTCAGAAGAATTATTGAAGATCATAAAGAGTTTACTTTCTTTGCCGACGCAATTGCAAACAGCAAAGAACGCCTTCTTAAAAAAAACAGATTACATAAAAAGAATCCGCCCGAGTTAAGTTCAATTTATTTGAAAGGGGCTATTTCGAGCGATCAGACACCTGAAGAACTGAATGTTATACCCGGAAAGACAACTACGCTCAGAGGAGTACTCGGATCTTCACTCGGTTATCTTAACAAGATCACCAACGGAGCACTTATTGGTGTTGCCGCTGATCTGATCGGTTCAACTTCAGTCAATCTTCTTGGCAGCGGATTTCACGATGGATTTTTTGATGCAGTTGATAATCCTGAATCGAGAATACTTGCTGTAGGAGGAATCTGTGAAGATGCAATCGGCGGAATGATGGCTGGATTATCTGCTTACGGAAAACATATCGGCGTAAGTTCTTCTTACGGCGCATTCATTTCCGCAATGGAACACACCGCAGCCAGACTTCATGGTATCGGTGAACAAAATAAAGTAATGCATTTCGGCGGTCACTATAACACCTGGATACTCATCAATGCGCACGCAGGTTTGAAGACAGGGGAGGACGGACCGACGCACGCTGATCCGCAGTGTTTGCAATTGATCCAGGAAAATTTTCCACCGGGAATACTCATTACACTTACTCCCTGGGAACCGGGTGAGATATGGCCATTGCTTGTCGCCGGTCTCAAACAACGCCCTGCTATACTTTCTCCTTTCGTCACGCGACCGAATGAACTTATCATTGACAGGGAAAAATTTAATCTTGCTCCTGCAACTGAATCTGTTAAAGGTGTTTACGCTTTGAGAAAAGCAGATCCGGACAGGCACTTAGACGGATCAGTTATTCTTCAGGAGAGCGGTGTGACAATAGAATTTGTAACTAAAGTGCTTCCAAGATTAGATGAGGAAGGATACAACATTAATGTTTATCACGTTTCCAGCGCAGAGCTGTATGATGCACATCCGAAGGAAGAAAGAGAAGCTTTACTCCCCTATTCAGTCAGAAGAAATGCTTTAGGAATTACCGGCTTTACTTTGCCGACAATGTATAAATGGATAACAGGATTTGAATCAAGATATAATATTCTTCATCCTTTCAGGAAAGGATACTATCTCGGCAGCGGAACTGCTGAAAGCGTACTTCATCAGGCAGGACTCGATGCTGAAACTATTTATGAAGAAATATTAAAGTACATTGAAGCAAATTCATTAGTTGAAGAAATGGAAGCTTAAACAATGAACAATGAGCAATGAGCAATGAGCAATGAGCAATGAACAATGAGCATGAGCATACGAATGAGCAAAGTATTGTTTATTGTTCATTGCTCATTGCTCATTGAACATTGTTATAATATTCTCTTAACCTATTTTTTGAATCAAACCTTTCGAACGAAAAATGGATAACAGACAATTAAATCACAAAGAGTTGTACAGGCTGCCCTGGTCGCTGCCTGATAATGCAATATCCTGGCTGGAGCCTACAGCAATGTGCAATCTGGCCTGTGACGGATGCTACCGTCAAAATCTTAAGAACTCACATTTATCTGTTGATGAAGTTAAACATCATCTGGATATATTTCAAAAATTAAGAACTACAGATTGCATTTCGATTGCCGGCGGTGACCCGCTTCTTTATCCTGATATTATTGAAATTGTAGCGGATATAAAAAAAAGAGGTTTGAAACCGGTAATTAATACAAACGGTAAAGCTCTCACAGAGAAACTTTTGAATGATCTGAAAAAGGCAGGCGTATATGGTTTTACTTTTCATATAGACAGCAAACAGGGCAGGGGCGGTAGGTGGAGAGGTAAAAATGAGATCGAGCTTAATGAACTCAGACTTGAATATGCGGAGATGTTAGCAAAAGCAGGAGATATATCCTGTTCTTTCAATTCAACCGTTTACGAGGATACACTGCAATACGTTCCGGAATTAATTGACTGGTCGCACAAACATATTGATATTGTTCACACAATGGTTTTCATAGTATTCAGACACGTCATTCCAAGTATGCCTTTTGACTGGTATGCAGGTGACAGGAAAGTTGACTGGGATAAGATTATGTATCATTCTGATTCCGACAGGGATATAGAAATGTTATCTACAGATGTTTTGGCAAAGGTCAGAGAGAGATTCCCGGAGTTTACACCTGCCGCTTATCTGAACGGTACAGTTAAGCCGGATTCCTTCAAATGGTTATTAACAGAAAGGGTGGGAACAAAGGATAAGATTTTTGGTTACCTTGGTCCGAAATTTTTAGAACTCATCATGACAGTTCATCATTACTTTAAAGGAACATATTTATCATATGCATCTCCATCACTGACAGAAATGGGAAGATCAACCGTGCTTTTGCTTTGGCCGTTTGAAAAAAGCCTGAGAAAAATTTTATTAAATATACTTAAAAATCCGTTGCATTTATTCAGGAAATCTTATCTTCAGACTATAATGTTTATTCAGCCGGTTGATTTTACTGAAAAAGGAGATCAAAACATGTGCGATGGCTGTCCTGATATTACAGTTTATAAAGACGAGCTGATATGGTCATGCAGAATGGAAGAGCAAAAACAATACGACACATGGCTTAGAACTGTACCAAAGAATTAATAATGTAAAATTTTAAACCCGGATTTTTCAATCTTCGCTGCAGGCGAAGGAGTTTTAGAGAAAATTGAATTGTAAGAAATCGGCCTCAGCATTATCCCCCAAGCCTGAGATTTAAACTGTGTTTTGAAGTGGCAAATCCAATTATGAATGCTAATAGTGCCGTCACTATTACAATGCCTGTCACAAATATTGCTGTCTTCGTTCCATTGATCTCAGACCTTTCCATATAAATTTTATAAATGTCCTTTTCCGCAATTCGTTTCTCACTCCGGTAAGTCTGATAATCTTTGCCGACTGTATCGGATTCCAGAACAATGTAACTTGCCGAATCAGCACCGGTTTCAAATTTGATCATTTTCTCTTTGCAGTCTATCATCGTTCCGTCCTTCAATTCTATTTTTGTTATCTCTGAAACAGTAACCTGTCCCATGGATTCAGGGAATTCAAAGTAACGGTATGTCGTCGTGCAGCTGCTGAATGTTGTAATGTAAGAGACTGCAAGAAGCAGACTTAGCATTACTCTCAGCATTTTCAGTTTCGGCTTATTAATAAAATTGCAAAACATAGTTACTCCTTAATCTAAAATTCGATCAAATATATTCATAATTAAATTTCAAATTGTCAAAGAATTGTCAGAAATGTTCCGGTTTAAACTTACATATTTAAAAAAATCCCGGGTGTTTGCGACACCCGGGACTAAAGAACATAGTAACAATTCCTTGCAGTCATCCTTACTTGATTAAATTCATTTTCATTGTCTTAACAATACCGTTGATGTTCACACTGTAAAAATATGTACCGCTTGAAAAATCTGAGGCATTCCATTGATAAGTGTAGCTTCCCATATCTAAGACATTATTTACAAGCTGAGCAACTTCCCTTCCCGTAATATCATAGATTGATAACTTTACGTTTGAAGCTCTCGGTACATCAATTGTTATCTGAGTAGTCGGATTAAACGGATTGGGCTTATTTTGCTTTAAAGTAAAATCACCGGTCAGGCCATCATTCATTGGTGTTATTGCTTTAACTCCCTTGACGTAGTTGTTATAACATATCATTACATCCTCGAGAGTAACTGATCCGTCTCCGTTTAAATCTTCAGGAACATCACCTGTTGTAAAGTTTAATGCTGCGGCGTAAACTATATCTACATCATAATCATTAACATATCCGTCCTGAGTGACATCTCCTGTATAAATACATGCGTGTTTATAATTTCCCTCCAGCTTCAGATTATCACCGTAACATTTTTCCTTGCCTGATGAAAAATCAAAGACTGACTTTGTTCCGTTCACTACTGATTCTCCCCCTTTTTTGCTCCAGGTTTCAATTGTATTTTTTGATTTTAAAACTATGTAATAACGTCCTGAAGTGACAAGCGTAAATTCGAAAGTTCCGGTAAGGGTTTTCTTGTCAATGAATCCTTTCGCATAGTCTACAACTTCGTAAGGCGGATCTGTATTTCTCAGATAAACGTCCATTTCAACATCCTTGCTCATATAGCCGTTGTCACAATTGTATAAACCGTCAATGCCCGTCTTTATTTGAATTACAGCTCCGTTATCAGTTGCATTTGAATTAGGTGCATACATGATCATAGTTAATAAAACCCCTAATAAGATTGATAACTTCTTTATTTTAATTATGCTTTTCATGATAGTTGTCTCCATAAAATTTAATTTTGTAATTTTTCTTTTGATCTCAATACTCTTATTTTCTGCTATTCCTTTCACCTTTATTTCAGCAGAATATTTTGAGAATATCTTTAATCTTTTTTTATTTCTTGTTATTCCTTTATCAAACTTCTGATACAAAAATATTCAATATCAAACTTTCAATTGTCACAGGCTTGTCAAAGATTTATCAAAAATTTGTCAAAAATATCTTACCGTTAAGAATAAAGGAATAAACAGTTCTTTTGACCTGCATTTTTCAGTTGATAATATTATATCAAGTCAGGAAGTGTTCGCTCCCGAATGCCTTTGCTGTGCTGCGTTAGGGAATTCTGATAATACGGGATATCTCTTCAAAGGGGTTTTGAAAAGACTATTTTATTTTGAGGAAAACAATCGGTACTTGATCTGTCTAAATTCAATAAATCTAAAAGTCCATCTGCCTGTCAAAAAAATCACCTGAAGTTATCCTGTAGAATGCCAGAACAAAATTGGGAATTAATACACTTAATATTTCAATGTCCTGTTTCATAAAACAAAGTCCGGATGATTTATCACCAAGTATGATTGCTCCGGCTCTGTTTTTTATATCGATTACAAAAGGAATAATTATGTCTATTCCATATTTTTTTAATTCTTCCGTCATATTATTATCAGCAATTATGCCTTGCTCTACTTTTTCTGTATCGGCAATTATTTTACTGAAACCGGATTTGATGTGACCGGCTATTTCTGCAGATATTGATTCAGGAAATTCATCAAAATTATTTTGTGAAAGAATCAGTAAGCTGTCTCCTGATTCCGCCGCGGCAACAATGGCTATTTTCTTTACCGGTATTATTCCCTCAATCTCAGAAATAAAATATTTACACAATTCCGGAATGGTATTATGACGTTTTATCCCTGCTGAAAATTTACAGACTGTATTTTCGAAATCATAATTGATCATGTAAAATGATCTGTCAATGGAAATTCTCAATTTTTTCTGAATCGGATTTAAAAGAAATACTTCGATGAGAATTATGAAGATTGTTACCAATGTATGATAATCCTTTACAAGATCTTCGGCAAAGAAAAGAATAATCATTATTGATAACTTATAAATAACTACAGTGATGATAATTAATGCAGAATAAAGTATGCTCCTCTTAATGAATACATCAATTTCAAAGACGTGATATTTTACCACAGCCATTGCAAACAACACAGGTACAATAATCAAAAACAGCAGCAGATATTCTTCTTTGATAAGTTCTTTATATCCGAGCAGCTTTGGAAGCAGCCAAAACAAAAGGAACGGACATACTCCCGCCGCAAGTCCCCAGAATATCCATTCTGTTTTTTTCCTTTCCGGAATGTCATTAATTTTTCTGTAATACAAATACAAATTTACTCCTCCAAAGAATACAGACAGCAGTAATACAACTTCTGTTATATCCCAGAGATATTCCATGGTGAAAACCCACCGGGATGAATTATCTGAAATTGAAATTAATTCCGCTGAGATAAGAATTATGCAAAACAAAAATGATAGCAGATAAAGAACTGAAACAAAAATTTATAACTCTTGGCTCTGATTCGGGGAAATACAAATGTAAAATGTAAAAATGTGACTGCTCCCAGAAAATATGAAACAACGTGCGCAGCTCTGACCAAATAATCCATCCAATCTCCCGGGAAATACTTACCGGGTGATGTCATGGTAGCTAAAGAAAAAAGAATAAGAACCCAGAACAAAACTGTTGCCGACTGACCTCCGTGCTTTTTCACAATTAAGAATACAGACGTCATCCAGAAAGAAAGCCCTGCAAGAAAGCTGATTGTAATGAAATCTAATTTTCTGTAGTAGCGGACAAGATGAAGGTTGGGTTTGAAAAGATTATTTGAAGCCGAAGCTATCTCAATGTCTGCATCCTCACCAATGGAATGATTATCAAGTATTGTTTCAAGCTGATATGTGCTTTTTATGTTTATTCCGTCTATTGAAAGAATTATATCCCGGGGTTTAATGCTGTCAAATTGTTCATTTGAAATAATTTTGTCATCCTTATAAATGTAACTAAAAGGCAGGTCGGCTTTTGTAATTAATCCCTTTATTCCGAACAAGCCGGTGATTAAAATTAAAAGCGATATAAGATAGTAACAATATTTTCCCCGCTTTAGTATATCCATTGCTCATTGTTCATTATTCATTGCTCATTATTCATTATTCATTATTCATTATTCATTGCTCATTGTTCATTGTTCATTGTTCATTGTTCATTGTTCATTGCTCATTGTTCATTGCTCATTGTTCATTGCTCATCATTGTTCATTAAAATTATAGCTTATGCTTTTTTCTCATGTCCAGGTATTCCCTTCTGAACACAATATTCATCCCCAGAAGAAATGCCATCATGAAAGGATTGAAGCATAACGACCTTTTTATGATCTGAGAATAACCGGCAAGTTTTCCGTACAATTCTAAAAAGCCATTCTCGGCTTCTTCAGCAGTCATTAATTTGGGAATGTAGAAACAGGTGTTGCAGGCAGAATTGTAAAAGCTGTTGTTCTTAAGCAGTTCCTGTTCCTCTTCAAACAGAAGCCTGTTTTCCTGTTTTAACTTCTGAAAGATCCTTGTTCCCGGCACAGGGACCAGTATATTTAAAATAGGCAAAGATATTTTACCTGAACTGATAAAATCATAAAGCATCTGCGGGGTTTCCGTCGTATCATTATCAAATCCGAACATAAAGTATCCCGCAACTTTTATGCCGCTTCTGTTAATATTTCTGAGCCTTTCTTTGTAGCTTTGAACTAAATACTTTTTATTTACACCGGCAAGATTTTCCTGATTAACTGTTTCCATGCCAATGAATAATAACCTGCATCCGGCTTTGTACAGGTAATCAAGAATTTCAGGATCATCCCCAATGTCAATAGTTACCTGTGCTCCCCATTTAAGTTTGATTTCATTATCAATAATAGCTTTCAAAAGTTTCAGAAGATATTTACGGTTATTGTAAATATTGTTATCCACAAAACCTGCTTTCTTTGATATCCTGCTGATGCTCTTAAGGTCTTCAATTACATATTCAATTTTTCTTAGCCGGCACTGACCTTTGTAAACTGCGGCGGTGCAGCAAAAATCACAATCATTTATGCAACCGATACTGCTCAATACCGGCATGAAAGTTATCTTCTTGTCTGCAAGCACGGAATAATCGAACGGGAAATTAATGTCTATACCGAAATGGTATTCCCGTTCCAGCTGATTGCTTTCTGCATCAATCAATATCTTCCTCATATCCTCCGGTCCGGGATTACCATGAACAACACAATCGCAAACATCTTTTATTAATAAATGCGAACTGAAATGCGCCTGGTATCCGCCGAATATAACTGTCTTGTTCCTTCTCCTGAACTCTCTTGCAATTTCAATACCCTGTGCGATATCATATCCCATTGAAGTTATTGCAATTACGGAAGCATCAGTATCGTAATCAATATCTTCAAAATATTGAAGAGTGATATTTTTTTCCCAGTCAGAAGGAGTAGCAGCGCTTAATGCCGGCATTGCAAGAGAATGAACATACAGGCTATCACCTTTTAGCAATGTGCCGTCAGAAGTCTGATAGGTTGGCTGGATATAATAGATTTTCTTTTTCATTTCTTTATCCCCGGTTTTTGAGTGTTGTTTTAATGACCCCCTTAGAAATATTCATTAAATAAAATCAATCCTTTTGAATAAATGAATAATTTATTTCCAAATATTATTTATCCTGAGAATGGAAAACCGATAATGCGATCAATCCGCCTGCAATCACTGCTATTCCAAACACTAAAAGTATTGTCATCGGTACATCGGTTTCTCTATTCTGGAGCTGAACAGTTAAAATGTCATTTACAGGTATGATCATTTCATTTTTTTCAGATCCGTAATTTTCTCTCGAGTGGACCGGAGTATACATAGATAATAATACTGTAGAATCAGATTTTTTTATGATTTCAACGAACTTATTTCCGCAGTCTATTGAGTTTCCGTTTTTCAATTTTATATTTGTAATTTCGCCTGACGTAACTGATTTAAGTTTGTCCGCCGACACTGTAAGACTTTCTGTCGTCATACAGCTGCTGAAAGTTATCAGATAAGAAATGATAATAAAATAAATAAGAATTGCTCTTTTGAATCTTAAATTTTCTGAATTTATTAATTTGTATATCATAATTACTCCTTCTCTTTAGACCAATCAAAAATACGTAATCAGAAAATTTCAATTGTCATCAAATTGTCAACAAATTTTTTAATTGAACATTGTTCATTTGACAAGCATCATCCTCTTAGTCTCCGTAAACTCACCCGCATTTAGTCTGTAAAAATACACCCCGCTCGAAAGACCGCTTCCGTCAAACTCAACTTTATAATTCCCCGGACTTAATTTTTCATTAACCAAAGTGACTACTTCTTTTCCAAGTATATCATACACTTTCAAAGAAACAAATCCCAAATCTGAAATCCCAAATTCCAAATTTGTGACGGGGTTGAACGGGTTCGGATAATTTTGTTCTAACGAAAATGAAGAGGGGATAAGTCCGGATATTAGTTTTATCCCTGTGATGTCTGCAATTGGTCTTTTCCATACAGACTGACCACTAGTTCCGGCATAGATATATCCATTTCCAATTAATATAGAATAGACACCAGGGATGATATTAAAACCCTGATTCTTTTTTACCCAGTTTGCCCCGTTGTTTGATGACATATATACACCGGTGTCAGTCCCTGCAAATAAATAAATTCCACTTGTATTAAGTGAGTATATACTTGAGTTTGATGGACCGACTCGAGTCCAGTAACTGCCATTATTGGTCGATAAATAGACTCCGCCAATATCATAGAAACCACTCCGAGAAGTCCCTGCGAATAAATTATTTCCGCTTATGGTTAAAGACAAAACTTCTCGGTTTGATAATCCGTTACTTACACCGGTCCAGCTTTCTCCGTTATCAGTTGATAGATATACTCCGGCTTCGCTTGTAGTTCCGGCGAAAATATTATTCCCGTTTACGGCAAGCGAGCTTACATGCAAATATGTTAGCCCGTTATTAACAGCAGTCCAGCTTCCTCCGCCATTTGTTGAAAGAAACACTCCGCCGCCTCCGGTTGCTGCAAAAATATTATTGCCGCTTATGATAATGTCACTTACAAATTGATTTTCCAAACCGTTATTTACAGCATTCCAACTATTGCCATTATCTGTTGAAAGGTAAACGCCGTTATAGCCATTCCCTAAAAAAATATTATTACCGCTAATTGCAAAAGAAGTAATAGTTGGATAAGTTAATCCGTTATTTGCAGATGTCCAGTTATCTCCATTATTGGTTGATATAAATAGACCTGAAAGATAAGTTCCGGAAAAAATGTAATTTCCGGTTTCAGCTAATGATAAAACACTTTGAGTTGGTAAACCAACAATAGTCCAGATACCTCCATTATTGGATGATAAATATATGCCGCTATCTCCCGCTGCGAAAATATTGTTTCCGCTTATGGCAATGGAATTAATATTTTGATTTGCCAAACCTGCAGCAGTCCAGCTGCCGCCATTGTTTGTAGAGAGAAATACTCCGCCCCAAATCCCGGCGAAAATATTATTTTCTTTTGTGGTAAGTGAATAGATATGCAGATTTAATAAACCGTTATTTACAGCAGTCCAGTTTTCGCCATTGTTGGTTGAATGAAATACTCCGTCATCATAAGTCCCTGCAAATACATTATTTCCCTTTACGGCAATACAAAGGATATAATGATCTGTTAAACCATTATTTACAGCAACCCAGTTTACTCCATTGTTAGTTGATAAAAATACACCTCCATAAGTCCCTGCAAATATATTATTCCCGTTAATCGTAAGAGACCAGATGGTTAGATTTGTTAAACCGTTATTTACAGCAGTCCAGTTTTCGCCATTGTTAGTTGAGATAAATACTCCATTATCATTGGTCCCTGCGAATATATTATTTCCGCTTATCGCAAGAGAATGAATAGTAATCCATGGCAAACCGTTACTTATGTCAGTCCAACTTCCGCCATTGTTAGTTGATAAAAATACACCGCCATAAGTTCCTGCAAAAATGTTGTTTCCGCTCACAGCAATGGATAAAATATCCCGGTATTCTAAACCTACAGCAGTCCAATTCCCTCCGCTATTGGTTGATAACATTACACCGTTACCTGTACCTGCAATTAAATTAATCCCGGAAATTGCTAAACACTTTGCTGTCCCTCCATAGGGACCATTTGTCTGTATCCACTGGGCTTTGCAATTATCAACGAACAATGAGCAATGAGCAGTTTGAAGCAATAGAATTGCTGTCAGAAATATTTTGTAAAGTTTTTCATTTTAAAACTCCTTTCAAATCTTTTTGCTTAAGCAAAATTATGAATTCTGTTTACTTCAATCTTTCACAGAATTGTCAATAAAATTAAAATCATTTGACATTTGACATTTGACATTTGTAATTTGTCATTTAATAAGCATCATCCTCTTCGTATCCGTAAACTCACCCGCAGTAAGCCTGTAAAAATAAACCCCGCTCGGCAATCCGCTCCCGTCAAACTCAACCTGATATTTTCCCGGACTTAATTTTTCATTAACCAAAGTCACTACTTCCTTACCAAGTATATCATACACTTTCAAGGAAACAAATCCCAAATCCGAAATCCCAAATTCCAAATTTGTAACGGGGTTGAACGGGTTCGGATAGTTTTGACTCAGACTATATCCGGAAGGTATTTCCGTTGAAAAGTTTTGCACTCCGACAGAAGTGCCGCCGTTTGTTGTTTTGAGAATTGTGCCGCTGTTTCCGACTATCCAGCCGGTATTGCTATCTGTGAAATGTACAGAGTACAAAGAATTGATTGTTCCACTAGCCTGACTGATCCAGTTTACACCACTGTTTGTTGTTTTTACAATTGTTCCTAAATTTGTAATATAATCATTTCCCACTACCCATCCTGTATTGATGTTTGTGAAATAAACCGAGTACAAATTATAACTTGCCCCGCTTATCTGGGGTATCCAGTTTGTTCCACTATTGGTTGTTTTGAGAATTGTATTTCCTCCAACTACCCAGCCTGTATTGTGATCAGAGAAATGAGCTGAATACAATGCATAACTTGACCCGCTTATCTGAGGTATCCAGTTTGTTCCGCCATTTGTAGTTTTAAGAATTGTATTTCCTCCGATTGCCCAACCTGTATTATTGTTTGCGAAATGAACCGAATATAAATATCCATTTATCCCGCTTTACTGATATTCCCAGTTTGTTCCTCCGTTTGTAGTTTTGAAAATAGTACCGAGATCTCCAACTACCCAGCCCGTGGTAATATTTGTGAAGTAAACTGAACGGAGCCAATTATCCCGTCCGAATGACTGATTTATCCAGTTATTTCCTCCGTTTGTGGTTTCGAGAATTGTACCGAAACCGCCAACTGTCCATCCGGTATTGCTGTTTGCAAAATAAACTGATGCTAAATAAAAACTGATTCCGCTTAATTGACTTGTCCAGCTTGCTCCGCTGTTTGTCGTTTTAACTATTGTGCCGAGACCGCCAACTGCCCAACCGGTATTGTTATTTGTAAATGAACAGAAGATAAATAGCTACTAGTTCCAGTTTAACTGACTTGTCCAGTTTGTTCCGCCGTTTATCGTTTTAAGAATCATACCGGATTCTCCCACTGTCCATCCTGTATTGCTATCTGAGAAGTGAACAGAATAAAATGCATTACTTGATCCGCTAATCTGATATGCCCAATTCGCTCCACCGTTTGTTGTCTTAAGAACTCCATTGTAACCCACAGTCCAGCCGGTATTGTAATCTATAAAACAAACTGAATATAATTCACCTCCCCCGTTTAATTGAAGATTCCAGTTTGTTCCGCCGTTTGTTGTATTGAGAATTGCAGATTGACCCACAACCCACCCGGTGTTTTGGTTAAGGAATTGTACAGCAAATAAATAAATACTCGTGCCGGTAGCCTGATTTATCCAGTTTGTACCTCCGTTTGTTGTTTTGAGTATTGGAACTGCATATCCGGCAATCCAACCGGTATTAGCGTCTGTAAAATGTACAGAGAATAACATGTTATTTATTCCGCTTGTCTGAAGTGTCCAGTTTATTCCGCCGTTTGTTGTATTGAGAATTTTACCGGCAACTCCAACAGTCCAGCCGGTCATACTATTTACAAAATAAACAGATAATAAACTTGTACTTATACTGCTGTTCTGACTTGTCCAGTTGATACCGCCGTTTGAAGTTGTGATAATTACTCCGGCATCTCCGACAGCCCAGCCTGTGTTGTTGTCTGCAAAATAAACTGAACTTAGTTTTTTACTTGTTCCGCTTATCTGATGTGTCCAGTTTGTACCTCCGTTTGTTGTCTTTAGAATTGTACCTGCACCACCTACAGCCCAGCCCGTATTACCGTTTTCGAAATGAACTGATCTTAAATAATTACCCTGAGGCAGCGGATTCTGCCAGAACCACCCGCTTTGTGAGAAAGCTGGTGAGTGAAAAAATATTATTATGAATAATATCGTAGATAAGTTTTTCATTTGCGTAACTCATAAATTTAATTCCAGACTTATAAAAAATCATTGAACATTGAACATTGGTCTTTTAACAAGAAGCAATAAATACACAATATAAAACTGAAGCGATTATTTATTAAACTTTTTCATATTAAATGGTCTTTAAATTATTATTAAAAACTCTTGGAATAATTTTGTCACGAAATTATTAGAATTATTATACGTCAGTAATAAGTCATTCAGGTCTGTTATATTATCTCCGGTTACATCTGTATCAACATAACCTGATACAAAAGCTGCCGAATTATTATACACATTTATAATATCATTCAGATTCACAAACCGTCTTTATTAACATCACCATTATAAATTGCATATTTATGTTGATGAATCAGCCATTATCTGATTACCACCATACGCCTGAGAAGCTGCTGAAATAAAATCATAGCATAAAGGATCAGAATTAAAATCATAAACTGCTGAGCTCCATGTCTCCAGTGAATTTCTTGTGCTTAATGACAATATAGAACGGATTCCGTCAAAGCTGTTAAAGTAAGAAAAGTTTCCATAACCCCCAGAATCCAGTACTGCAACGGATGAATCTAAATTGCTGTAGGGAGAGACGGCGTTTTTCAAATAAACCGTTACAGTATCTTTTACCATTTTATGTGACAGCGTATTATAAAATCCCTGAATCAATAATGAAAGCTTTAGACTCTTCGCCAGTGATTTTCTCCAGACAGACCTGCCATATGTCCCCGAGAAAATTTGATCATTATCTATTAATAAAGAATAAACGACAGGTGCTGATTCAAAACCAATATTATTATCCGTCCAGTTAACGCCATCATTCGTTGATTGAAATACCCCCCAATTCAGTACCTGCATATACACTGTTGCCTATAACTGCAAGAGAATAAATTTTTCGGTTTGAGAAACCTGCAGCAGACCAGCTTCCGCCATTATTAGTTGACAGAAAGACTCCGTTATTAGTACCTGCAAATATAGAATTCCCTCTTATTGAAAGACTGAAAACATCGAGATTTGATAAACATTACTCACCAATGTCCAGTTCTCACCGTCATTGGTTGAAAAAATACCCGTAAGTTGTACCTACGAAAATATAACTTTTTCTGATGCCAAGGGACCTGACAGAGAACTGTTAATCCGCTATTGACAGCGGTCCAGTTTACACCATTATTTGTGGATCTGTATACTCGTTGAAAGTTGCTGCGAATATATTATTTCCGCTGATTGCAATTGAATAAACTGTATAACTTGGGAAATTATTAGCAGATACCGATGTCCAGCTTCCTCCGTTATTTGTTGACAAAAACTCCGCACTTCCCGCGAAAATATAATTTCCGCTTGCAGCCAGAGAAGTAACGTTGCGATAAGTTAAACCGTTATTTACCGGAACCCAGCTTCCGCCGTTGTCTGCTGATAAATATACCCCGCTTGAAGAAGTCCTGAAGAAGAATTTATTTCCGCTTACTGCCAGAGAAGTAATATATTGATTTGATAAACCGTTATTGACCGAAGTCCAGCTGACACCATTGTCTGATGAATGATATGCTCCGTCTGCAAAAGTTCCTGCGAAAATA
>JADJTX010000023.1 GCA_016710985.1 Ignavibacteria bacterium | reverse complement strand
AAAGATGAACATAACGGGACAGGCAATCGCGAACAAGCTTATTGATCAGATCGAGAACTATAAATCGCATGCCGATACATCGTATAAAAATTTTGATATCACTCCTGTTTTTTATGATTCACAGCTTGAACTGGTAATTCCCGGTTCCGGTATCTCCATGAAGTCGTTGCTTCATAATTTAAAAATTTTTCTGGGCCGAAAGCAAACGCGCATATCCGGTGAAGTTGTACTGAATAAAAAGCTGTATCTGACCATTAGAGTTCAGGGTGAACCGTCGAAAACTTTTTCCGGAGAATTGGACGATCTCGATAATATCTTAAGCGAAGCGGCAAAATACATACTGAAATATACCCAGCCGTATCTTCTTGCATATTACCTGTATTACAACTATGACAAAAACAGCACCGATAAAGAAGAAGCGTTGGATATGATCAGATATTCCCTGACTCATCTTCCGAAAGAAGACGATCCCATGGCTTATACACTGGACGGATATATCAAATGGGAAGAGGGTAAATTTGATGAATCAATAAGGTTGTATAAAAAGGCAATAGAGCTGGATCCTAAGTATGTTGATGCATACAATGGCTTGGCTTATTCATTGTACGATGAAAATAGATATAATGAAGCAGCGGAAATTTACAAAAAAGCTCTGAGTCTGAACCCATCTTATACTTACACAAATCATTACATCGGATTAAATCTTGCCGCGCAGAATAAGAATGACAGCGCGGAATGGTTTTATAAAAAAGTCTATTCAGCTTGATCTTAATTATGATAAGGTATACGCGGACTATGGCAGGCTTTTGTTAAAAGAAAAAAATATGATGAGGCAATTGATGTGCTTGAAAGCCATAGATCTTGATGCTGATTCCTTTTGATGCAACTACTGACCTCGGAAATGCATACTATGAACAAAAGCGGTTTGATGAAGCATTGTCAGTGTTTAATAATTCAATCAGACTGGAAGCCTGGAATTTGCTGAACTCTTATGCCGAAAGCAGGAAATGTCTTAAACTAGTCAGAAAAAATTTGCGGAAGCTACACGAGATGTACATGAAAGCCATGAAACTTGATTCAGCTAATCATGAATTATATGATAAATACGACTGAACTCTCACAGAGCTGAATAAATATAATGATGCTGTTGAAGCTTACAATAAAGCTGTTAAATATTTTCCCGCAGACTCTGCTTATTTTAATAATAGAATAGAAGAACTAAAAAAGACCAAGGAGTAGCTTTTATTTTACAAAAGGGATCATTAAGCTCACAAATGGCTCTTACACAAACGTTCTAAGGTCTTATTACCATTATAAACCTTCCTGAATTATTATGAGTTATTAAACTCACTTAAACAGTGATATTATCCCCGTCACGTCAGCGCTAAAGGCCTCCTGTGAGAAAATTTGCGGCATCATTACTGACCAGCATTACATCCGACAGATCAATGCCCCCTGCTGATTCACATCACCGCTGAAAAACACCATCTTGCAGATTTTAAGATCTGATTGTTTCCATGCGCGTGTCTGCAATGTAGAAGTTATAAGTAGTTGTAGTAGCCGAAAATTCACAGGCGCTGAGCTCCAGGTTTCAACAGCATTTCTGTGCTTTGCCTGTATGAAATAATTTCCTCCCGTTGTATTTGACATTCCGCCAACTATGTTACCGGCTGTGTTTAAAAATACTTTTGAAGAGTCCATTATGTTATACGGCGCTGCACTGCTTCTGAAGTATAATCTCACTGTATCAGGCACCTGTACTGATCCGTTCCAGAATCCTTCCAGACCAATTGTTATATTATAAGGATTCTGATAAGACTGTATCGTAAATGAAGCATCGCTTGTATCTCCTTCAGCCGGATTATCGGAATTTATTATTCTAACCTTTGCCTGTGTCGTAAGCGAAACATCCGGAACTGTCCAGTCGAGTACTCTTTGAGTCGCCGGTATATTATTTGTATCGTCTGCCAGCTTGAACCATTATTGGTTGAAAGTTCAATGTTGACATTTCCCGAGCTAAGAGAAGTTCCCCAGTATATCTGTATTGACCTTCCTTTCCTGAAAGTCTCCAGTCCGTTCGGATATCCCAGCACAATGTTCCTCGAAGAATTTTGAATACAGTTAGCTGCTTCAGCGCGGCTTCTTATGAGCGCTCTTGGCTGCGGTCCGAAACCCTGTATTAAGCTGACAGATCCGGCCTGATGACAGTAGCTCATTATAGTGCCGGTCTTTGGAATTAACGGTCCGTTGTAACATCCTCCTTCAACTGTCCAGCAAGTATCAATGGGTCCTCCTATCAGCTGCAGTTGTGCGTATGATTGGAACCAAAGTTATGCCCGAACTCGTGAGTCACAGCAAACGTTCCCAGAAATATGTGGAAGTGGCTGAAAGTTATTCCACGTAACAGTAAATGCGTATCCGTTATTAGTGTTGCATAAAACATTAATGTTACCGATACCGCCAAGAAAATTTGATCTCGTACTTATGAGATGCGCAACTGTTCTTTGCACAGAACCCTGGTTCGCGTTCCACTCAGCCTTGAACTGATCAAAAATCACAGATGAATTTCCTCCGGTATACGGATCCGGTACGGTCCATATTCTTAAATATGATATTGTTAATTTTACATTAACTTCCTTTAAGAACATTGCTGAAACTGCTGACATGACCGATACAATAAAATTAGTAGTGTTCTGCATGGAACCGCTGAAGTTGTTGTAAGTAATGTTATCAACATCAATTGCAATGTTTGCTTCAAGCAGATCATTTGGTGATGAATCATTCATCTGTTCCGTAATGTCATTCCTCATTTTCTCAACTGCTTCAGGGGATATCATATCATTTGATTCACAATTAAAAGTATTCTCAGATTGTATGTTATTGCCTTCTTTATACAATACATGACTACCTGCGTCATTACCATTTTCATCTTTAAGAATCCCGATTACATAATTATCAAAAGCATCACTCAGTAAGCCTGTAACTTTCTCACGTGTTATATTTATGACAACAAATGTTTTACTGTCACCTGAAAGATTTCCTGCGTAGGTGACTCCGTAATCGATCCACGACACTTCCTCATTCCCGGCGGCGGTCCTTAAAACCAGCTTTGCATCCGAAGTTACTATGTCAAATCTTTTAAATTAACAATTGCCGACCTTCCTTCCGGATACGGAATGCTGAGTGAAATATCAGAATATTTATTATCGCAGATTTCATTAAGCGCTGTGAATTTACATTTAGTAATCAGCCGCTGTTCAAGAGTTTCCGAAGACAGGGTGTTTAAAAAACGGAGTTCTCTTCTTTTAAAGAAAATAATTGTAATATGTTTGCCTTTGGGCAAAAGAGCTTTCATTAAACATTAAACCCAAAGCTAAAAGCAATGTGAATAATAATTTATATGTATACTTCATATGTGAATATTCTGATTAATAAATTATTTTGTTAATTATAATTTAAATCAAATACATGCGATTTGTAACACTAAAATTTCTAATTCTATCCTTTAAATGTTGCGAGAAATTAATAAAACAAAGTCAATTATAAAAGAGTTAAGTGACAAACAAATGATTATAACTACTCAGCGATTTTTAAAATATAAAACAATTTGAAGAATAATTTTTGTATATTTGTAAAACATAAATATAGAAATTTCGTCTAACACAATATTCTTCTCCTTCTCTGATCTTTTAAGTTGATTTTAAATAAATTTTTTATACAAATTAAAACAAAATAAATAAAATGAAGAAACTAAATCTTTTTCTTGCAGTTGCTTTGTGTTCTTTTGCTATGATATCAGCAGGTTACACTCAGACGGTAGATGAACTGATGAAAACTACGCTGAGGCAATGGGCGGAGCAGATAATCTGATGAAAATAAAAACTGTTAAGCTGACCGGTAAGTATTACGGAAATGGTCTGGATATTCCCATGGTGACTTTTGTCAAACGTGACGGGAAAGCAAGAATGGAAATGTCTTATCAGGGAATGAGCTTGATCAGAGCATGTGATCAGAATAACGGATGGATGATAAATCCGTTTCAGGGCACAAAAGACGCAGAGAAGCTTCCCGCTGAAGAAGTTAAAGATATTAGGAAACATGCTGAAATAGAAGGTGAGCTAATAAATTATAAACAAAAAGGTTACAAAGCTGAATTTCTCGGCAAAGATGATTTCGAAGGAACTGAAGTTTATAAGATCAGAGTGACTGATAAGGACGGTGACATGACATATTATTTCCTCGATGTTTCTTCTTACCTGATTTTAAAAGAGAACAGCAAAAGAAAAAGTCGGAGAAAAGGAAATTAAAGCCGAGACGCTGTATGGTAATTATCAGAAAACAGACGGGGTTTTGTTTCCAATGTCAATTGAGTTTAAAGAGGTCGGTGGTGACGCAGGACAGAAAGTTACAATAGATAAAGTTGAAACCAATGTTAGTGTGGATGACAGTTTGTTTATAATGCCTGCGGTAAAATAAACAATATTCAATCAGCTCTCATTTTATGAAATTAATAAATCATTAATTTATCACACAACTTTAAAATACATAATATGAAAAAATTACTACTTGCTTTATTAGTAATCATCTTTTCTGTTCAAAATTCATATTCACAGACAAAGATCAACCCGGCAACCTTTGGTGCATTGAACGCAAGGCAGATTGGTTCTGCGACAATGAGCGGAAGGATAACAGCCATTGACGGAGTTAACAAAGAACCGAGAATACTTTATGTAGGCACTGCCGGAGGAGGCGTTTGGAAAACTGTTAACGGAGGTGCGGTATTCAAATCAGTATTTGATAAATATTGTCAGTCGATCGGCGCTTTAACAATAGATCAGAATAATCCCGATGTCATTTGGGTTGGTACAGGCGAATCAAACATGAGAAATTCTGTTGCTATCGGAGACGGAATGTATAAAAGCGATGACGGCGGTGATAACTGGAAGAAAGTTGGTCTGGAAAACAGTGAACACATATCGAAGATAGTTATAGATCCGACAAACAGTAATGTTGTTTATGTTTCAGTTCCGGGAGCGTTATGGGGTGACAGCGAAGACAGAGGGCTTTATAAGACAGTTAACGGCGGCGATTCCTGGGGAAAAAATACTTTACATAGATGACAAGACCGGCTGTGCTGATATAGTCATGGATCCTAAAAATCCAAAAGTACTTTATGCTTCAATGTGGCAGTTCAGAAGAAAACCCTGGACATTCAGCTCAGGCGGTGAAACCAGCGGATTGTTTAAAAGTATTGACGGAGGAGACAACTGGGAAAGAATTGATCAGGCATTTGCTGAAGATAATATGCTTGGAAGGATATGTATCGCAATTTCACCAAGTGATCCTAAACATATTTATGCTATCGCTGAATCATCGGATCCCGGATTGTTTGAATCTATAGACGGAGGATTAAGCTGGAAAAAAAACAGTGCTACAGGGAATGTTGTCGCACGCCCGTTTTATTTCAGCGTAATTGCAGTTGATCCAACGGACGAAAAAAGAATTTACAGACCTGCATTTACACTATCAATCAGCGATGACGGAGGTCAGTCTTTCAGGGAATCTTCATCAGAAGGCGGATTTGTACATCCGGATTATCATGCAATATGGATCAATCCTAAGAATCCTCAGCAGATATACGTAGGAACAGACGGAGGCGTTTATATGTCATTAGACAGAGGTAATAATTTTCTTATGATACAAAACCTTCCGGTTTCTCAGTTCTACCATGTTGCAGCTGATACAGATAAACCATATTATAATGTTTACGGAGGACTTCAGGATAACGGTTCCTGGATGGCGCCTTCTTCTACCACAGGAGGAATTGATAATGAAGACTGGAGGTCAGTTGGTTTTGGAGATGGATTTTCCGTAGTGCCTGATCTGACAAATTCGGATTACGTTTACTGGGAATCTCAGGGAGGGAATATATTCAGATACAACAGAAAGAATTTTGAAAATAAAACTGTTAAGCCCCAGCCATTGAAAGGCGAGCCAAAGCTGAGATGCAACTGGAATACTCCAGTTCACCAGAGTTCTGTAAATCCGGGGACAATTTATTTTAGTTCTCAGTATTTATATAAAACCAGTGATAAGGGCGAATCATGGCAAAGAATTTCACCCGATCTGACAACAAATAATTTAGAAAAACAAACTCAGGAGGAATCAGGAGGTTTATCAATTGACAACTCCTCTGCAGAAAACCATTGCACAATTTTTGCCATATCTGAATCTCCTGCAGATCAGAATGTTATCTGGGTCGGAACAGATGACGGAAATGTTCAGGTAACCGGGAACGGAGGTTCAGCCTGGACAAATGTAACTGAAAATCTTACCGGTGTCCCGAAGAATACCTGGGTTTCAAGTATTGACGCAAGTACATTTGACAAAAATACAGCCTTTGCAACATTCGATGCTCACGCTGACGGTAATATGAAGCCTTACATTTTTAAAACAACAGATCTTGGAAAGACCTGGGTATCTATTTCTACAAATGAAATCGAAGGATACGCACATAAGATAAAGCAGGATATCGTAAATCAAAATTTACTTTTTGCCGGAACGGTGTTTGGGTTGTTTGTGAGCATAGACGGAGGAAAGAGCTGGGCTCAATATACCGGTAATATTCCAAGATGTGATGTGAGGGATATTTATATACAGCCGGAAAAGGGAGATCTGATTTTAGCTACTCACGGGAGAGGAATAATTATTTTGGATGATCTGACCCCGATGAGAAACCTGACATCTGAAGTCATGGAACAGGAAGCTTATGTTCTGCCTACAAGAGTTAATTACATAAATGGAATAAGACTCGGTTCTAATTTTTCTTCAAATGTCGGCATGTATATCGGACAGAATGCTCCTGAAGATGCGCAGATAATATACTATTTAAAAGACAGAGCTGTAACAGGTGACGTGAAAGTTGACATTTATGACAACAGCGGGAACCTCCTGAAATCTATTCCGGGCACTAAGCGAAAAGGTATAAACCGTGTCAGCTGGGATATGAGACTTAAACCCCCGAAGGTTGCGCCCGGTGTCATACCGGACCGGAGCGGATTTATCGGACCCTTTATTGCGGAAGGAACATATCCTGTAAAACTCACAAAAGACGATAAGGTCTACACCGGCACTCTTGAGATCATACATAACCCTTACTCACCTTACAGTAAGGAAGAAATTGTACTTCGCGATGAAACTACAATGAAAATATTCAGAATGCATGAAGAACTTGCTTATATTGTGTTTAACATTAACAAAGTAAAAGATGAAACTAAAAAACTCGTTGACGAAGGTAAGATAAGTCAGGATGCCGGGAATGAATTAATAAACAAACTCGAAGAACTCCGGAAAAACTGTGTCGCAACGAAAGAAAGCAAAGGCATAACAGGTGAAGAAAGATTAAGGGAACAAATAAGCGAGCTTTATACCGGCTTGAGCTTTTTTGGCGGAAAACCTACTCAGCAGCAAATTGAAAGAATAGAGGGGCTGGAATTTGAGTTAAACAACAGCTCTCAACAGGCTGATGAGATCTACAAAAATTATCTGATCAGGGTAAACGCTGAGTTAAAAGGTAAAGGCATGCAGGAAATTAATCCGGTGTCAAAAGAAGAGTTTGATAAAATTGATGTAAAAAAATCGTCATAAAGTTTTGCAAATGCTTGAGTAAGTTTGTTTAGATTGTATTAATATTCATCAGATTTAAATCAACTTACTCCATGCATTTCATACTTTTCACCCAACCTTCTTCAGGTTATATTCAATCTGTCTGACTTTCCCGTTCTTAACAGCTTCCACTACAGCTGTTAAATTACCGTCGTCTTTCTTATTGTAAGTTATCTTCTGAGGAAAATCATGTTCAGGATTTTCAAAGACAAATGTATTTTCTGTGAGCGAAGTCAATTTAAACGAAACCGGATTTGGATTGTGACTAACGTCCGCTATATAATAAGCACCCGATTCATCAGAATGGATCGTTAACTTTTCAACGTTTCTTATTTCACCTTTTAAGATCATATAAGCTTTTCCTTTAAACTCTTTTTCATTTATTTCCTGCCATTCCTCGTGATAAATACCATTGCCATGAATCCCTTCCCATTGTCCAATAAGCCACTTCAGTATTCTTAGATCTGTAATGATCATGTTAAGTTCGTTAAGTTCGTTAAGTTCGTTAAGTTCGTTAAGTTCAGTCAAGTTCATCAAGTTCTTTAAGTTCTTTAAGTTCATCATCAAGTTCATCAAGTTCATCAAGTTTTAATCTGAATTTGCTCTTCACTATAAACACTCTATTACTTCATTTACTCCACACACTCTACACACTCCACACACTCTACACACTCCACACACTCCACACACTCCACACACTCCACACACTCCACACACTCCACACACTCCACACACTCCACACACTCTAATTCAATGACATCTTCTTCACAGCTTTCTTTAACTTCTCATTATCCATTTTACTTCCGACATTTGCATTATTCAGTTCTACAGAAACTCTTAATGCTTTCAGACCCTTTACTCCCTGTAGTTCTTCAAGTTCGAGTTCTTCTATTTCTCTCTTAAGATAATTCTGTGACTGAAGATACTCTATGTATTCAAGATACTCCTGTGCTTCTGAAGTCTGAGAATAAACAATCGCGATCTTATCGGGTTGTGTAAGCCTCTCTTCCTTTCCTTTTATTTCAGCTTTATCAATTCGTTTTTTCATGATCTCATATTTGACGTTGTATGCACCGTCTACATCGAACTTTTTTTCATCATATCTGAATCTGATCGAAAAGTTCCTTTTTCAGTTCATTTGATTTTCTTACAATTCCGCACATCATCATCAGCTGCCACATTCTTATGTTTCTTAAATACAGCCTGTTGAACTTTTGATCCTCTACAAGAGAACCTCCTATGTAAATGCTGTGGTCAACACCATCTGTTTTATATCTTTCAAAATAATGAGGATAGACAGCCTGAATTGCTTTTTGTTCCTCGTCAAGATAAGATGCAATAATGCCTGATATCTTAGTTGAGCTCTCTTCATAGCTTTTTCTTCTTTTATAAATGAAACTTAAATTATCAGTCAGAGAAGAATTATATTTCTCAATTGCATCCTGTACATCTTTTCCATAACCTTTAATATGATCAAAAAGCGGTATGATCTTTTTATTAAGAAACTTTAAAATTTCAGCTTCATCACCCGAATCAATTCCAAACTTCAAGGCGTCAACTTTTCTGTCTATTCTGAAATTAAGCTCATCAAAGACTTTCAGATCTTTGATCTTCATTGCCGATAAAATTACTTCTTTTGCCAGTTCAAGATTTTCCGCCAGATCCTCCCGGATGGCTTCATTTCTTAGTTTCGAGGAATTTCTGATGTCCGATAATCCGTATAGGGGATATACATCATGAAAGATTATCTCTTCCATCTCAGTCATTTTTCCTTCACTTTCATTATTAAGATAATTCAATGCAGCTCTCTGAAATTTCCACTCCAGGGTCGGATGAATGGCAGTGCATTTTTCTTTTATGATCGACCTGACTTTATTGTTGATATCTTCCCCTGCTGCGCTCAACTGCCATTGCAAACAAAGATAAGACCTCACGCAGCTTTAAGGAATTTACCATGGTAATCTGTCCGGGATTCGGTGAACCAAGTTCCAGTATGCCGACTATTTCATTATCTAATATCAAAGGAGCGATTAAAATATTCCTGATCCCCTGACTCAGGATTTCTTCTTCAATTTTAGTTTTATTCTGATGTTTTTCAAGGTCGTCTATAATTATGACTTTTTTTGTTTCGATTGAATAATCATAAATTGAGCCTTTCATGGAAATGAGTCTTTTAAGACAGCTGCAGTTTATAAGAAAGCTGTTACCGACCTTTCGTCCGCATTGCAATAGTTGTTCGCTGCCCGGGATAATCAGCAATACCGAGAAGAAGGTCAGGACATTTCAAAAGTGATTTAAGCTTATGCTGAAGTTTCATAAATCCAGCAAATGAAGTTATGGTATCCTTCTCAATCAGATCTTTTCTTATGGCAGATAATATTTCAGTATCTGTAATGTTAATTACATTCATAACAATGAATCCTGTATAAACAAAATTGTCAGGTTCTAATAAGTCCGCTACATATTGAACGTTATAAATATTCATCTTAATGCTTTCAAGATCTTTTTTTGACAGCTTTTTTAATTTTCCCTTTGGGATTATATCAACAAATTCAGCTGCGTTATTCAGTTTGAAGTATCTGTCAAGCTTTGTTACAGGGTCCAGTATTTTATAAACCAAAGGGAAATCCAAGTTGAGATGAACGCCGTAAAACTTAGACAATACTCCGATAAACGAAATTATGGTTTTACCTAAATTATAAGAAGCCATGTCTATATTCAGCTCTCCTTCTATTACTCCATTGTTCATTTTTATCAGCTCCCGGAATTTCGGAGAACCATATATTATTTCATCTGAATATGGAATGCAGGCAGCATAAGTCTGTTTGTCCCAGAATGCACTCGGGAATACAAACATCATCATATTATCTATCAGCTTATCATATTTTTTTATTAAGCTGAGATCGCTTATCTGTCCGTGCATTTCCGGAGCATTATTAAACTCCTTTAATATGGACATGGCAAGCGCTTTTTTAATTTCATCATCACTCTCCGCAACAGATTTAATATGCTTTATCAGCAGCTCAAAACTTAATGTCGCTTTGAATGGAAATTCAATATTTTTGTCTTTAATTACACTTCCAACATTCGTATCCATCACTAAGAAATTGTCAAATATTACATTTTCTTTTTCCATGATCATTAAAATAGTTTGCTTTAGGATGTATTACTTTTGAAATTTATTTTTACAGACTTTAAGGAAGAACAAACTTAATTCATTTTTTGCAGAAGTGAAATTCAAAAGATGAATTCAGGTATCCATTGTGATTCATATTATATTCATGAAAAACAACAGGCAATAACTCGGACTGAGCTGAAAAATAACGGATTGGTTGATTGAGATTTAGAAACTATCAGAAGTGACCACACTTTAAGAACTTTAAACAGTACAAATTAATCGAACTACGAACTTTGCAAACACTACAACTTCACGAACTTTACGAACTTTACGAACTATATAAACTCTATAAACTCAATAAACTCAATGAACTCTGATCTATGAACTATCTTTTCAGCTTCGGATCAAACGCATCCCTTAATCCGTCACCGAGAAGGTTTACTGAGAATACTGTGATCATTATCGCTAACGAAGGGAAGATCGCAAGTCCCCAGTTTGTACCGACAACAATATATTTATATCCGTCAAAGATCATCTGACCCCAGCTGGCTGTGGGAGGCTGAACTCCCAGTCCGAGAAAACTCAAACCCGCTTCGAATATTATTGCAGCCGCGACCCCGACAGTTCCGGTCACAATCACAGGTCCTATACAATTTGGAAGTATATGTCTTACTATTACTCTAGTGGGTCTGAAACCGATTGCCTTTGTTGCCTCGACAAATTCAGTTTCACGTAAAGAGAAAAACTGCCCTCTCACAATTCTTGCGATATCCACCCAACCGGTCAGTCCGATTGCTACAAAAGCCTGCCATAATCCTTTACCCAATACAACTGACAAAGCTATGATAAGGAGTATAGCCGGAAATGCAAAGATGACATTTGCCATCCACATTACAACAACATCAGTTCTTCCTCTGAAATATCCTGCCATTGAGCCTAGGAGCAAACCAATAAAAATTGAAATACTTTCTGAAATTAATCCGACCATCAGACTCACTCTGCTTCCAAATATCAATCTGCTTAAAACATCCCTTCCAAATCTGTCAGTCCCCAGGTAATATTTTAATTTCTTAACCCATCCGTCACCTGTCTTTTCCAGTTCAGCAACATCCATACTGACTTCTTTATCATCAAAGTCCAGATAGAATACTTTCCCGTTTTCTTCTTTACAAAACCTTTAATCGGGATAAAATTATTTTCATCAGGATTCTTCTCATTAGGTATTTTTACCAAAGCTTCACCTTCAAATCCAATTGGCTTTGCCGAATATTCAAGTATTTGCTGATTCGGGTCAAAAGGTGCAATCCATTGTGCAAAAAGCGCGACAACAGACAGAAAGATTAATGTCCACAAACCAAGCATAGCCAGCTTGTTCCTTTTCAATCTTTTCCATGAATAATAATACAGATTATGACTCTTCTCGTCCTGTATTATTTCATCCGCTACTATGGCTGTTTCCGCCTGCAAATTTTAATTAAGAATTAAGAATTATGAATTTTGAATTTAAATTATGAATTATGAATTATTTTAATAATTTGGAATTGTAATTATGGAATTATCAATTATCAATTATCAATTATCAACTAAGCTTCACCTTTCGGGTCAAGCATAGCGTAAATTATGTCAACAAAAAAATTTATTATAACAAACACAATCGCACTAAAAAGGACTGTCCCCTGTATCATCGGGAAATCTAATTTAAATATAGCATCTACTGCAAGTAAACCGATTCCGGGCCAGTTAAAAATATATTCAATAAAAAACACACCGCCTAATGTAGCAGCAAGTGATGCGCTGATAGTTGTGACTACCGGATTTAAAGCGTTTCTAAGTGTATGTTTAAATACTACAGATCTCGTACTCAGCCCTTTTGCTTTAGCTGTTCTGACATAATCCATGTTCATTACATCAAGCATTGAGGAACGTGTAATTCTTGCTGTTATTTCCAATGGTCTGAAAGCCAGTGTAAGCATCGGCAATATCAGATATTCCCATCCGTCTGAAATATATCCCGAAATGGGAAACCATTTTAATAAATGTCCGAATACCAGAGCCATGATCAAACCGAAAGCAAAGGAAGGAATTGATATTCCAAATAAAGCGAAAATCATGGAAGCATTATCTATAAATGTATATTTTTTAGTTGCAGATATGATCCCGATCAATACTCCGATTATGGAAGATATTAAAAGTGCGCTGAATGACAGTAATGCCGTTGCAGGAAGTTTTTCTATGATGGTTTGTACTACTTGTCTGTTTGAAGAATATGAACGTCCGAGATCACCTTGAAATGCATTCCCCATAAACCTTAAATACTGAATGTAAATAGGTTTATTTAACCCGAGCTCTTCTCTAACAGCTTCTACAGATGCAACATCCGCTCTCTGACCAAGCATCATCCTTGCAGGGTCACCGGGTAAGATGTAAAGCAGGCAAAATGTTACTGTCAGTACACCTATTATTATCAGAACTGAATAAAAAGATTTCTGACAATGTAAGACCACATTTTATTTGATTTACGATTTTAGAATTACGATTTACAACATGAACTGAGTAATGAGCAATGAACAATAAAAATTATCTTAAAAACTATTCACTATTGAATATCTAATGATTATTGACTTAAAAACCCGATACCTAAACAAAATAGATATCGGGTTTATAAATTTATACTTACATTTAAGATTAATTACCTGTTACTCTTTTGGCTTTTAAATAAACTCTTGTATAGAATTCATCGTCAAGAGATGCAACAGCAACTCCGGTTTTGATCCTGAATGAGCGAAGAAACCGTTACCCAAATACATACCGACATGAGTTACTCTTCCTTTTCTCATTGTATCAAAGAAAATTAAATCACCGAATTTTAAATCTGCTTTCTCAACCGGCACACCAACTCCTGATTGCTCAAGAGATGTTCGGGGTAATTCGATCCCTAATGCCTGATAAAACATTGTTTGAATAAATGCTGAACAGTCGATTCCTCTTTTTGAGGTACCGCCCCATAAATATGGTGTGTTGATATATTCAATAAACTTGAACATAACTTCATCCTGTTCCATGTTTTTTGCAAATTCAGAACTTGAAATAAATCCTTCTAAACTGCTTGAAATTGCTTCGAGATTATTTTTGTTGATTGAGGTCTTGTTTTTTAAGGTGCTGGTGGATACTACTTCTACTGAGTTTTTGTATCCAGTAACATCTTTACTCTGACTTTCATCCTGGGAAATATCTCTGGTACTTGAACATCCAACTAAAAACATTACCGCAAATAATAGCGATAATGATAATAATCCGGATAGTCTTGATCTTACCATTAACTAACTCCTTGTTTAATTTATAAATATGTTATTGTGAAAGAACTATAATGCTTTACTTGAAAAATGTTGGTTAAACTATAAATTTTAATCCTATTTATCAAGCCATAAATGCCTGAAATTTATTCTGTGCATCGGATCAAGCGGAAATCCTTTCACATACGGCTGAATTAGTCTGTAATCTTCTTCATAAAAAATTAAAAGCATTGGTGCCTGGGAAGTAGCTATTTGTTCAGCCTGATAATATAAGTCATATCTTGCTTTCTGGTCTGTAGTTGCTATGGCTTTTTCAAAAGAGCATCAAATTCAGGATTCTGATATCTGGTACTGTTTATGGGACTTATGGCTTTTGGATCCTTCGGTACGTTTTTCCCATAATAAAGGTTAAGGAAATTTTCCGGATCCGGGTAATCAGCTATCCATCCTAATCTGAAAAAATCAGCTCTGCCGGCATCAATATTATCCAAATGCTGCGCAAATTGAATAATATTTAACTTCATGTTTACACCGATTTCCTTCAGCATATTCTGAATTGATTCTGCCAGCTGAATATTACGGTCACCACCGGAATTTATCTGTAAAACCGCGTCAGGGAATCCTTTTCCGTCCTGATATCCTGCTTCAGCCATTAGCTGCTTGGCTTTCGTCAGATCAAATGTATAACCTTTGATCTTTTTAACATCATAGTTAGGCATTGGCGGAGGGACAATTCCATACACAGCTCCCATAAAAGCCTGACCGTTTAATACAAACTTTAAGATCTTGTCTCTGTCAATTGCATAATTAAATGCCTGCCTGACCTTTTCATTATTAAATATTTTTCCTGTAGTCAGAAATCCGTAAAACTGAAGTGAAAGCGAAGGCACTTTTTGTAATTTAAACTGGGAAAACTCAGGAGTCAGATTCTTTTGCTCATTCACAACAGCTTTAAATGATTCATTAGGAATCCTGTAACTTTCATCCAGATTTCCGTTTTGAAATTCAAGCATTTGCTGTGAAAGCTCTTTTAAAAACTTAAACTTAACATTATCTACATAAGGAAGTTGGTTTCCGTGCACATCTTTTGCCCAGTAACCGGGGTTTTTCTTCAAATTCAATTCAAGATCCTGAGTCCAGTTAACGAACAAAAACGGTCCGGTTCCTACGGGATTCTGAAAAAAATCTTTACCGTATTTCTCAACCGCTTCTTTTGGAACAATATATGCAAATCCAAGGCACATGTAATAAATGAAAGGTCCGAATGGCTTTTTTAATTGTATCTGAAATGTTGTATCATCTTTCACAATATATCCTGACACATCTTTTAGCCTGGGCTCCCGGGATTCTCTCCTTGCTGCAGACACCTCATCGAAAAACTCGGAAGCGCCAACAACATAATTTTTATAATAATCAAAACCTAACGTCCCGGTTCTGGGATCACAAACCCTGTCAAATGAATACTTAACATCACTTGCTTTAAACTCCCGTCCTTTGCCATTAGGGAAACAGGCATTATCCTGAAACATCACTCCTTTTCTTAAATGAAAAGTATAAAGAAGACCGTCTTCGGAAATTTCCCAGCTTAAAGCAAGTTCAGGTATAAGCTGAAGAGTAGAATCCAGATCAATTAGCAGATCATAAATCTGATGAGCAACGTGATGTGAAACATTATCATTGATACCAACCGGATCAAGACTTCGGACATTTTCAAGCTCGTTTAATCGAAAAATCCCGCCGCCTTTTATTCCGCCCTTCAATTCAACCATATTGGCAGTTTCTTTCTTTCCGCATCCGAAAAATGTAATAACTGCAAAAACTAAAATTACAGCTGATGTAATTTTTTTCATTTAAAATATTTTATTTATAATAAGATTTTTATCAGGATAAAATTAAAAATTCATTTTGAAATTAAAAAATACAGGGAAAATAGTTTGTAATTTCCTTATGCTGCTTTTATCTCTCTTGGATAGCTCTCGGGATAAAGAAGGCAACTTTGCTGGTGTCCGCCGGCACCCGCCAGATCAGGATGGATCTTAGAACAATCAGCAAATACTTTTGGACATCTTGGGTGAAAATAGCATCCGCTTGGAACCTTGGAGGGGGATGGGACGTCACCTGTCAGTATAATTCTCTTTGATTTATTTCGCGGGTCAGGAACAGGTACTGCCGATAATAATGCCTGTGTATATGGATGATGTGGATTTGCGTAAAGATCTTCTTTCTCTGCAAATTCAACAAGCTGACCCAAATACATTACACAAACTCTGTCTGATATATGCTCTACTACGGACAGGTCATGTGAAATAAATAAATAGGTCAAACCAAATTCATTCTGCAGATCCTGAAGCAGATTAATAATTTGAGATTGAATGGAAACATCCAGAGCAGATACAGGTTCATCACAGACAATAAATTTTGGCTCTACTGATAATGCTCTTGCAATTCCTATTCTTTGTCTTTGTCCGCCGGAAAATTCGTGTGGGTATCTTCTTGCATGAATTTTTCTGAGACCAACTCTTTCAAGCAGGTTCTCAACTTTCTTTTCTGCTGCTTCACCTTCAGCTATTTCATGAAATTTGAAAATTTCAGTAAGCATTCCTCCAACTGTTATCCTCGGATTTAATGAAGAATAAGGATCCTGAAAAATTATCTGCATCTCTTTTCTGTATTTTTTTAATTCCTTCTGATCCATTGTCGTAATATTTTTCCCGTCAAAAATGACCTCACCGGCAGTGGGTTCAACTAACCTTAGTATTGTTCTTCCGACAGTTGTTTTGCCGCAACCTGATTCACCTACCAGACCTAATGTCTCACCTTTTTTAATTGAAAATGTTACATCATCAACTGCTTTTACATAACCGACTGTTTTTGAAAATAAACCTGTCTTGATGGGAAAGTATTTTTTTAATCCTTTTACTTCGAGTAAATGCTCTGGCATAAAGTTAAGCTTGTTAAGTTTGATAAGATTTTTAATTTTGTAAATATAATTTTTTGTATTTGCAAAAACAATACTATGAAGACATGTCGAAAACGAGATACTAAGAACATTCATATTTCTCTACTTCATTGTTCCTTTACGTCATTGTTCCTTTACGTCATTATTCATTGTTCATTATTAAATTGTGATTTGTTTTTGTCCCAAATATTAAAAGTAATAATGTTAAATTGTTTTTTATTAAATAAATAATTTAATGGAAGTAATCACAGAATTTTTTAGCAAGTTAGGAAATCTTGAAGATCTTATTAAATGGGGCGGTCTAACCGTTCTTATAATTATAGTTTTTGCCGAAACAGGTTTGTTGGTAGGATTTTTTCTGCCGGGAGATTCTTTGTTGATAACGGCAGGACTGATAGCTGCACAGGGTTTTCTGGATATATACGTATTAAATATCTCATTAATAGCTGCAGCGATCATAGGAGATCAGGTTGGCTATTTATTTGGGAAGAAAACAGGTCCTAAAATTTTTAAGAGAGAAAAATCAAGATTCTTTGCAAAAGATCATCTTGTAAAGGCAAATCACTTTTATGAAAAATACGGAGGCAAAGCTATTATATATGCACGATTCGTTCCTTTTGCAAGGACTTTCGCACCGATAGTTGCAGGTGTTGCAAATATGAATTACAGAAAATTTGTATCATTTAATATTTTCGGAGGAATTTTCTGGGTAATGTCGATGACCTTATCAGGGTATTTTTTCGGAAACATTCCCTTTGTAAAAAAGAATTTTGAATATGTAATAATAGGGGTAATATTGTTATCATTACTACCTGTAATTATTGGATACTTAAAACACAGAAAGGAGAGCAGACTAAACACTGATGAGTCTGCTTAAAAATTCATTTTTCAGATATTACATTTGAATCTTTCAGCTTCTGGGCTTTTTTAATGCTCAGATTTTCTTTTATGAAATAAAATGCTCCTACGAGAATAAGAGATAAAAGTCCCAGTAAATGATTGACTGTTGCAAAGCCGAATGCGGATTCTTTATCCACTCCGAATACGTTCACAAGTGTAACTGTTGCAAATAAATGAAATATGCCGGCTGAGTTTGCCGGCAAAGGAATTGTCATTGCAAACGTAATCATGGTTAAAACAAGGTTAGCGTCGAAGAAACTGAGGTTTATATTAAAAGCAATTAATGTCAGGTAGACAGATAAAACATAAGATAACCACATTAACAACGTTAAAACAAAGATCCGGAAATAATATTTTGGATATCTGATAAACAGAAAACCGTTTATTAAAGAAATGAAAATATTATGAACTTTCTGATGGTACTTTTCCGGTAAGACTTTCTTGGTAATCTTCTCTATGATTATTTCAGACTTCTCCAGTTTAAAAATTATTAAGAAAATTACAGCAACAAAAGCCAGGGTAATGACAGATGCATAAATCGAAATTGTTTCGAGATTATATTGTGCGAATGCAGATGATAATTTTTTTTTATAAAAGATCATGCAAATGCCGAAAGATATCAGTAAGCTCAGTATATCAAAGACCCTCTCTACTAAAATAGTGCCAAACGCAGATGCCTTCGATATTTTTTCTTTATTTGCCAGTAATACCGGACGGTAAACTTCCCTGGCCCGCGGTATTATGCTGTTCATCATGTATCCAATCATTAAAGAAGAAAACAAAATTTGCATCCCAATATCCTTCTTCAATGGATCAAGAAAATACCTCCATCTTAATGCCCTGATGTAACCTCCAATGATAACTCCTGCAAATGATCCTGCTATTGCATAAAAATAATTTGCATTTTTAAGCACAATGAATAATTCATTGAAATCATTTCCCCTGAAAGCAAGATAAAGGAAAAAGATAGTCAACGAAATTAAGAATAAAGCTTTTAGAGTTTTTTTTACCCGATCCTTCAAATATGCAATAAAAAAGTTAAACGCACATTAAATATGAGTTTAACTTAAATTAAATGAAAAATATTTATTATGTAATGTAGTTTTTATCTGAGATCAATAACTTCAACTCCTTCAGGAGGAGAAAAACTGAACTTTGATGAACTTATTCCCGCATCAAGTGAAATGTCCTTTAGTGAATATGTATTAGTTGACTCATTTGTCACTATGTTAATTTTACGAATTAAATTTTCGTTCTTATCAATCCAGATCTTTGCTGATTTTACAGACCCGCCGCTCCTTGGGGATAATTTAATGACATAGCAATCTACACCTCCGACGTTTTCATCTCCTTCAAGATCAGAATAAAAATTTTCTGGATAATTAAACAAAAACTTATTTGGAGAGAATGTATTTCCGTCATCCTTATATGCATCGATAATGACCTGTTTTCGTTTTGGAGAGTAGGACCATGATGTCTGTCCATCAGTAATGATTATCTGACCGCCGGCTTCAATTCTGTATTTATTATTTTTTTTAATATAAATAACTCCCGTTGAAGAATTAGCTTTTCCTCCGGAGCCTTTTAAAGTTTGCGTGAATGTTGCCTTTGCATCAGTTATGTTTTCGTATGTCGATTGCACATTCTTTATTATTTCCTGAGCATCCTGAGCATTTGAAACTGAGAATATGAATGCTGACAGAATTATTAAATATTTTTTATATAGTTCATATTTTGGTTTTATTTTTAACAAAATACCTAAAATCATTGTTCTTTTCAATTGATTATAAATTATATCCTGAGTTTGCTTTGGTTTTATGGGACTTCTGATTCATTAGCAAAATTTAAGACCATTTGTAATTTCCTAAGTATTTAGTTTCCAATCCTTCCTTTTATATGAATCCAGCTCAAGAGTAACATTTCCGATTACAACATTAAGCTGCGATTTCAGATGAACCCTTGCATCATCATCAGAAAACCATCCTGCAAACTCTCCTGTCAATCCAACGACTCCCGTAAAATTTGCACTGCCGTTGCATCTTAATGAATTTATGTCATCATCACTTAACGAAATTGAAATTTCCTCCGGTTTGGATGCTATGTAATAATTTACTGAAGTTTCCGCTTCATTCATAAAAACCGGGATCAGATAATTATCCGACGTAAATGAATTGAATCTGGCACTGTAAAACAATGACAGCCCGTCCTGAAATTTTATATTTTTATTGAAATTAATTTTTTCATCTCGCTCGGTTTTTCCTCCATTGATTTTTGTGACATATACAAAATCAGAATCATAATTAAATTTATATTCGGTTATTACAATGGCATCTTCCTTATATTCAGTCGCTTTAAACCTTTTTGAATAAATTTCTTTTCCATCATAAATCATATCTGATTCAAAAATATTGTTCAGATTTACAAAAGGAATCCCGCTGTATGATTTCATTGTAGATTTGGAAGAATAAACTGTCAAACCATTCTCATTACTAATTTCAGTAAGATACATTTTTACTTCACCCAGCTTAATAAACCCATAATACACAATGTAACTTAACTCTTCACCTTTTGAAAATACTTTATTTTGAGAATAAGCAGTCCCAGATATCAAAAGCACAAAAATTAATATTAAAACTTTTTTGATCATTATCCTTTAAACATTCTATTTAATATGGATTACTTAACGAAAGCAGGTGGCTTCCACTTTTTTTTTTTATATGAAATCAATTCGCAAACGATATTTCCCAGAGATGAGTTGAAATATGCTTTTATAGGAACACGATCTTCATCATCAGAAAGTAAAATCAGAAACTCACCTTTAAAACCAAAAACCCTGTGTAATCGGAGGTTCCTTCAAGTTTGATCACTGAAATATCGTAACTGCAGTTTTCAATGTTTACAACTGTTTTATTTGCATTAAAAGAATACCTTACTGATGATTCTTCCTCATTTGCAAAAACCGGTATATTATAATTTTTATTTTTGAAGGAATTTAATCTTGATTCGTATTGCCAGGAGAGTTCATCACGGAATTTTATATCTTTTTTAATTGGTATTTGAATATCTACGTCAGTATTTCCGTCAGTTTCTTTAACAACCTTGATAATTTCTTTTTTATAGTTAAATTTATAATCAGATCGTGTTATTGATTTGTCCTTAAAGCTTGTTTCAAAATACTTCTCAGAAATAAGTTCATTTTTCGATAATTCCATTTCCGACTCCAGAATCTGATTTATTTTTAAAAAGGGGATCTCCGGATAGGTTTTTATCTCGAGTTTTGCATTATAAATAGTTTTTTTACCGTCTTTGTGAGAGTTTGAGAGAATGAACTTCAAATGTCCCAGCTTGATAAATCCAAAAGAAAGTTCATATTTTAGTTCTTCCCCCACCTCCATGACATCTCCCTGTGAATGAGCTTCATTAGTAATCTGTAAAAGAAATATTAAAATTACTAAGAAGCTCTTTCTGAGATTTTGAAAAGTCACAGTTTTTATTGTTTTAGCTTTGCTAATTTAATTGCATCGTCAAAAAGTGTAACTGCTTTAAGGAATTGTTCATCATTGTTAACCCAAACCATATAGCTTCCATTATTACTCCAGATATCCCTTGCAATCTGAAATTTAATCGATGTCTTTATAAAATCCAAATCTTTATTATACTCGTCCTCGTTAAAAGATACATCCTTTTCCAAAGCCATATTTTTTAATTCTGAAAGCATATTATCATCCACGAAAAATCCGTCTCTGAATTCCTTTGGTGAACTGTACTTTGATTCAATACTCTTTCTATTATTTGTCATGTATCTTTCTGCAAATATATAAAACAAGTTTAACCTTCTCAGCTGTACAGAATAATTTGTGAGTGTATCCAATTTAATTACAAAATCAGGAGTAATTCCGCCTCCGCCATAAACTGTTCTTCCTCCCGGAGTTTTAAATTGAGGTCTGGCTGTATCCTGTGTATCATTCTTATGCTCAAGATTAAAACCTTCAACCTCTGTCGATGCTTTGTTCATATATTTGCTGCCTTCATAAGGTTTCTGAATTAATCTGCCGGTCGGAGTATAGTATCTGGCAGTTGTAACTCTGAATGCTGAACCATCAGGTAAATCAAACTGTCTTTGAACCAGTCCTTTGCCGAAGGTAGTCTCACCCACTATCAACCCTCTGTCCCAATCCTGAACAGCACCCGAAACAATCTCGCTTGCTGAAGCTGAACCACCGTTAACAAGTACCACCAAAGGAATATCAGTATACCTGCCTCCGTCAGAAAGATACTCTTCATTGAAATCATTTATTCTGCTTTTTGTATAAACAATCTTCTGACCTTTAGGTATAAACTCACTTGCAATCTTAAATGCCTGATCCAAATATCCTCCCGGATCCCCTCTCAGATCCAATATAACCTTCTTCATACCCTGATTACTCAGATCATTCATAGCTTTAATAAATTCATCATAAGTGGTTCCGGCAAACCTGGAAACTTTTACATATCCAATTTCATCATTATACATAAAAGATGCATCAACACTGTAAATAGGTATTTTATCTCTTGTAATTTCAAATTCAAGAGGATCATCCATTCCGGCTCTGTGGATCGTAACAACTACTTTTGTTCCTTTCGGACCTTTTAATTTCTTTGGAACATCATCTCTTGCAATTTTAATGGCATTCTGCCCGTCAATCATTAAAATTTTATCACCAGCTAAAATTCCTAATTTTTCTGATGGACCTCCGCTTATCGGAGATACTATGGTAAGCGTGTCATTAATAATATCAAATTCTACTCCTATTCCTTCAAAACTTCCCTGGAAATCTTCATTTACTCTTTTTAACTGATCTGAACTTATATAAACAGAGTGTGGATCTAATCCTTCCAGCATTCCTTTTATTGCATCTTCTGTTAACTTCTGAGAATCTACATCATCTACGTAATACCTCGACGTTACTATAAGAGCATCATTAAATTTTTTTACCTGTGAAGATATTTTATCATCCGACACTGCATTCTGAATTTTCATTCCGACGAATATTCCCAATGCCAGAAGGATTATTGATATCGGAAGAATAAATTTTTTGCTCATCATTTTGTTTAATGTTTTATTTTTGTTAAAAATACATTATTAAGTTTATATAAGAAATACTAATGTATACATTAATGTTCCTTTACGGCTTATAAGCATTTTTTTATTTAAATCATTACGCTCTGAAAAATTATTTGTTATACCCCTAATGTATTTTGACTAAATAGAAATTTTTATAAAGCATAAGCAGTTACATTGTGCTGTTGATCTATTCCAAATCTAAATTATCAAATCGCTAATAAAAAAAATCAAAAACTAAATAATTTTGTATTGACTTAACGAATAAAAATAATCATTATTGAAGAAAAATTTTCAGGAGGATAATGATAAATCGTTTACTAGTTAAGCTAATCTAAAAGTAAACCAAATCCAAATTATGAATTCTTTTAAATCGAAAGTAATCCTTTTAGCACTTATCTCATTAATTGCACTTCAGGACGGATTTTCTCAAGGTAGTGGTAATAAATATGCAGGTGAATTTCTCATGATCGGTGTGGGAGGTCGTCCCAAGGGAATGGGCGGTGCTTATGTAGCTTTAGTAAATGATGTAACTGCCGGATACTGGAATCCCGGCTCACTTTCCAGAATTGAGTACCCACAGTTTGCTCTGATGCATGATGCTCAGTTTGGGAATCTTGTGAATTATGATTACGGGTCAGTAGGTATTCCTTTTGGAAAAAACTCCTCACTGGGTTTAAGTCTTATAAGAATGGGTATTGATGATATTGCCGATACACGTAATGCGCTCATTGAAGAAAACGGTAACGGAGTATATGAACAGGAATTGGGAGAAAGAATTGATCCATCAAGGATTACTTATTTCAATGCTGCTAATTATGCGTTGTATATTACCTATGCAAAACATCCTTCTGAAAAATTTACTTACGGAGCAAATCTTAAAATTATAAGGGAAAATTTAGCTGAAGCCGGTGCATGGGGATTAGGTTTTGACATTGGAGCTTCATATAATCCTTTCGGTGACTTTTACCTGGGTGCTAACTTAATGGATATTACTACTACCTATCTTTCATGGTCTACAGGCAAAAAAGAAGTTATCACTCCTACAGCTAAAGTTGGAACGGCTTATCAGATGGAATTTTTAAAAGGAACAATTACTCCTGTTCTCGATTTCGATATAAGGTTTGAAAACAGACAGCAAAGTGCTAATGCAAATCTTGGTCCTGTCAGTTTTGATATGCATGCAGGACTTGAATATACATTCAAAAATTTAATTAGTCTCAGAACGGGTTACAATGATCTTGGAAATCTTACTCTCGGCGCAGGTGTAAAATTACCAAAGATCAATATTGATTATTCCTTTTCAAAATTTGACGGGCTTGAAGAACTTGGAAACAGTCATCTGATTTCATTAATCTTCACGCTTGAAGATGAAAAGTTTCAGAGAAAATAAAATTCATTTAATACAGTTTTTAAGTAACCTTGTTAATTTTTTTAACAAGGTTTTTTTATTTTTTATAACTTAGTAATGATCTGATAAAATATTATAGAAAGTTCTTAATTTTATTAATCCAAACAAAAAAATCGCTTTTAATGAAAAAAATCGGAATTGCGGTTCACGGAGGAGCAGGTACTATTCTTAAGTCCAAAATGACCCATGAGAAAGAGACTAAATACAAAAGAGCTCTTGAAGATGCCTTAATGAAAGGATGGGATCTTCTCAGTTCGAACAGAAGTTCAGTGGATGCAGTACAAAAAGCAGTCGAGATTCTGGAAAACAATCCTTTGTTTAATGCCGGTAAAGGCTCGGTTTTTACTAACGAAGGCTTTCACGAAATGGATGCTTCAATAATGGACGGAAGAACTTTGAACGCGGGATGTGTGTCATCTGTTAGGAATGTAAAAAATCCGGTTTTGCTTGCCAGAAGGATAATGGATAACTCAAATTTCGTTTATCTCAGCGGTAAAGGTGCTGAAGAATTTGCAGTGAAGATGAATCTTAAATTTGAAGATGATGAATATTTTTTTGATCAATACAGGTATGATCAATTTTTAAAAGCTGTTAAGGAAGATAAGGTGCATCTTGATCATTCAGATGAAGACAACATAAAAAAATTCGGTACAGTCGGTGCTGTAGCATTAGATGTAAATGGAAATTTAGCAGCTGCAACTTCAACAGGGGGAATGACCAATAAAAATTCGGTAGAATCGGGGACAGTCCGATTATTGGCGCAGGTACATACGCAAATAACAATACATGCGCTGTTTCCTGCACCGGAAACGGCGAATATTTTATAAGGGCAGTAACGGCTTATGAAGTTTCGGCCTTAATGGAATATAAAAGCATTTCTCTCGAGGAAGCCTGCAACAGAGCAATTAATGTAAAACTAAAAAATATAAACGGCGAGGGCGGACTCATTGCAATAGATAAAGATAACAACATATCGATGTCATTTAACTCAGAAGGAATGTACAGAGCGTTTATTAAAAGCGGGTCCGGTGCTGAAATAAAAATTTATAAAGAATAAATTACATTTCAGAACGAATGAAAATTAGTATTTCATTTTTTAAAAATTAAAATATAATTATCGTTTACGATACAAAGATTTCAGCCCTTATTAACGGATATTTATCACTATTTTAAAAAATGATTTTATTCGCTAATTGAGTTTGCAATTTATTTTTAGTATTTTGCAATAGATAATTAACCCCTTATTATGAAATTAAATTTTAATAAAATGTTTGGAAACAAATCTAAAGAAACAACCTACAGCGATGAGGTTAGAACCCCTCCTAAATCATTTAACTCTCCTCAGGAAAAAGTTTTAACATTAATTAGTGAGGGATGTAAATTTGAAGGTAATTTATCCTCCCCTTCCACTACTAAAATTGACGGACATGTCGTCGGAAATTTAAGAGGTGAAAGCGGAATCATTATCGGAGAAAAAGGAGTCGTCGAAGGAAATGTAAACGCAGTTGATGTTATAATTTACGGAAATGTAAAAGGTAACGTTAAAGCTCATAAACTTGAGCTGAAAAGATCAGGTTCTTTAGAAGGAGACATAGTAATTGAAGAGCTGGCAACTGAAACAGGTTCAAAATTTAACGGAACCGTTAAAATGGGAGATAAAACAAAAGCAATATTATCGATATGAAGGTAGATTTAAAAGACAGCGAGAATGAAATTCATGTAGAACCTAAGACCAAAGAAAAACCGGTATTAAAATTCCATTGAGCTGGAAAATATTTTTTATTTAAAACCCTATTAAAGATTTTTTTTTAATTTTTAATAGGGTTTAATTTTTATATTAAGTTGTAATTTTTTTTTCCGGGTTTTATAGCAACTGATATTTGTTAACCTGTCACAGCTGTTAGTTTCATCTCGATTTCTTTTTCAGAACCTCCTCTGATAATTTTCATTTTCAGAAGATCCCCTGTTCTAAGATCGTTAACAATAAACAACAAGTCTCTCTCATTTCTTATTTTCTCTCCGTTAGCCTCTATTATAACATCTTCAGGTTTTAATCCGGCTGCATCCGACAAGCTTCCTCTTTGAACGTCAGTTACTACTACACCTTCAGGTTTTTCAAGTTTCAGATACTTTGCAATTCTCTCATCTATACCCTGTATTCTGAATCCTACATTGAAATTTCTTTCTATCTTACCATTGGCTTTTATTTCTTCCATGATCTGCTTTACTCTGTTAATTGAAATTGCAAATCCGACTCCGATACTTCCGTTACTGTAACCGCCGCCTGTGAAAATAATCGTATTCATGCCGATAACTTCTCCGTCAGCATTTACCAGAGGACCGCCTGAATTTCCGGCGTTTATTGATGCATCTGTTTGAATCATATCTTTGTAAACCCTGTTTCCTTCTGCAGTTACCTTCATATCAGTTGCACTGACGACACCAACAGTAACTGTAGGCTTATCATTTATTTCAAACAAACCAAACGGATTACCCAGAGCAACTACCCACTCTCCAATAATGACATCATCAGAATTTCCAAGTCTTACATAGTCTAAATTATTTTTATCAATTTTTAAAAGAGCTACGTCACTGTTTTTATCAGACCCGATTAATCTCGCATCTATTGTTTCTCCGTTAGTCATTGTGACGGAGATCTTTGTTGCGTTACCCGCCACATGGTCATTTGTAAGTATATACCCGTCAGGTGAAATTATATATCCTGAACCAAGTTCTTTAACTACCTGAGTCTGCGGACCCCTGTTATTAAAAAACTGTTTGAAAAAAGGATCGTTGTTAAACATGGAGAAAGGATCCTGAATTTCTCTTACTTCCTCAACATTTATTCCCACGACAGTAGGAGATACTTTTTTAACTGTTCGAGTAATTGCTGTCTCTCTGGATTCCGAAATATTCCTGTTGTTTTCCTGAAGTGTATTTTGAACCGGCGTTACTGACTGATTCAAATCCGGAGAATTGTTCCCCTTAAAGAAATAGCTTCCGATCACAATACCTGATGTCAAAATGAGAAGTGCTAAAATGCTTAATGATATTTTTTTACCCATTTCAGAATTTATTTTTAGGATATTTATTTCAGTTGTAATACTTTTTGTGTCTTCTGTTTTCATAATATTAATTCAATTTATCAAGCTGTACGAAATTATTTTTTTAAATGTTTCTTTACCTTCCTGTAAATTGCCTCCCGGTCAATTTGGAATTTACTCATAAGTTCCGAAGCAATTATTCCACTCTCCCCGAAGGTATCATCAATGGCTATATAATCCATTTTAGTGGGATGATATAAAGAAAGAACTTCCGCAACTGCTCCAAACAATCCGCACTGCCATTGATGATCTTCACAGGTTATTACTAATCCTGTTTCCTTTGCACATTTTATTATTGTTTCTTTATCTATAGGTTTTATTGTATGTAAATTGACAACTCTTGCGCTGATACCGTCTTTCTTCAGCTTTGAAGAAGCCATTATTGCTTCCCAGACCAGAAGTCCGCTCGCAATCAAAGTAACATCACTTCCGTCAATCAATGTGTCAGCTTTACCAAATTCAAAAGGAGAATTCATATCAGTAAAGTTTGCCGACTTCTCACGGTAAAATCTTATATAGAACGGACCGATTGTATCGAGAGCCAGTCTTACCGCTCTGTAAGTCTGATTATAATCACAGGGCGTTACAACATTCATATTTGGAAGAACTCTCATAATTGCAACATCTTCAAATGACTGATGCGTTGCACCGTCAGGTCCGACAGTAATGCCGCAGTGTGATGCACATATTTTTACATTCATTTCACTGTATGCAATAGACTGCCTGATCTGATCAAAAGGTCGGCCTGTGGCAAATTCCCCATAAGCAGAAGCAACCGGAATCTTGCCTGCAAGCGCAAGTCCCGCGGCTGTTCCCATCATATCCTGCTCTGCAACTCCGACAGAAATAAATCTGTCCGGATATGCATCACGGAAAAGATTTGTCTTTACTGAACCTGTAACATCTCCTCCCAAAACTACAATGTCGATGTTTTCCTTTCCTGCGTCTACAAGGGCATCAGCAAATCCCTGTCTTGTTTCCTTTAGCTCAGGATCTTCTAAATTGAAATTCATTTTGTAAATTAAATTATTTAAAAAACAAAAATACTTTTTATACATTTGGTTTTCAAATGAATAATCTATACTATTAAATTAAACATTGTACACGAGAAAAATAGAACGCGGATAACGAGGATTGAGCTGAAAAAGAACGGATTTTTTATTTGATTGTAAAAATATTCCATTTGAATCTAACTTATTACTGTAATTTTTTAGATTTTGATTTTTTTAATTCTCATTATTATCAGCGAATATCAGCAAAATCAGTGTTATCCTTGTTCCCCAAAAATCATCGTGTAAAAAGTAAAATAAAATAAACTCACGGACAGGAATGCCAACCAGAAAAAAAGAAGGTAAGTCAGATCCGATTCACAGCCGTCGGATTACATCAATTTTAGTTGATTTTGCGGATTGGTTTTTAAAATAATCTTTTTACTTGATGCTTGTCATCCGATTGGCGTTTTGTAAACTATAAATAAATAATCCCGGAAAAATTTTCTCCCGGGATCATCTAAGAATAAAATTTTAAATTTGAGCAGTTAAATCATGGCTTGTTAATAATTACAAAATTTAAAACGTTGTTATATGTAAAAATTAAATCATCCAGATCGACCACCCTGTCTTCATTCACATCTTCAGGTACATATCCTGTCAAAAAATTATTTGATTTATTGTATACCTCAATATTGTCATCTCCGTCAACTACGTTATCCTGATTGACATCACCTGTATATATATACGCTCGCCCGTTTCTGGATAACATATTACCGCCAAATGCTTTAGACTGATCTGTTGAAAAATCATAATTTAATAGATTTGAACTGAATAATTCACCATTAGCCTTGCTCCAAGTCTCGATTGAATTTCGATGCTTAATTACCAGATAATATCTGTGATGTTCAACAGGTATAGTAAATACTGACGACCCGGCTCCTGATGTATCAATCAGAATTTTTTTAGTTTCTAAAATATCGTAAGGTGCTCTGGTATCCCTTAGCAATACTGATATGGTATCACTTAACGGGTAGACTGCTTCCAGTAAGACTTTTATATCCAGCTGAGAGCACTTGCTGTTTAAATTCGTATTATCAGTTCCGAATTCAACAGCCAAGGAAGAATTAAAAATAGGACCATCAATTGATACACCAGCTGAATCTTTAGAACGGTAAATTAAGTAATTGTCAGGGTCAATGCTTTTTAATCCGACTAAATGTGAAGGTAAAGAATTATTCCGGTAGTTTTCATTAAAATTTACTCCGGACGAATTTTCATTATATTGAACAAGAAATCTGGAGTTTACAATTAGTGAAGTCCCAAATTCAATACAAACCTGAAAACTAATGTAGTCCATTTCACCGCCGGATTTTAAAGGTGCTTTGTCATAAGTCAGTATTAATTGATTACCTGAAACTTTGTAGCTTAACCTGGCTCCCGAAACCAAAATGTTCTCAAAATCCATATCAATCCATAGTGGCGCAAATACAGGAAACGGCTGCAAGAATATATTGTTAACCAGACTTGGATCTGTTGAAAACAATAAATCATTTTTTATGAACCCTATCATTCCGTTTGTTGAAATAAAAACTGAATCGTACTCAGAATCAAAAAATTTTATTTTATGTCCCGGAGGAAGAATATTCCCAAGACTGAAAAATCCGTTATCAATGTTCCCTGCCAGTAATCCATCTGATTTGTCCTCAGAATTAATAATTAAACTTTTACTTCCGCTGGTATCCTTCCAGCAAAATTCGGGTTTTGACGGTGCTGGTGAAGAACACGAAGTAGAATTTGCAAAATAATAATTACTGTTTAACAATTGACCTCCACCATAGTTTCGGTTCAGGACCGGGAAAGATGAACTTAATGTATCATTAACAGGATTTTGGTCAGACTGAAGACTAGTATATACTTTTACAAAGTATATACCGGGTTCATTTATTAATACTGTATCGAAATATATTGTCTTTGTACTTCCTGAAGACAAGGTATCCTGCTTAACGCTTGTATAGTTTATCAAACCTGTGATGGAATATATTATATCAAATGGAATAATCTGGTTTAGTGATCCGTAATTCTTTATTACTGCTGTAGGAAGAATTTTTTCTGAATTACAAATGCTTATAATCCCGTCAGGATAAATTTCATTTTCTATACCGATGTCGCATAGTCCGCTTATTTCATAAGAATTTATTACACCGCCGATCGGGAATGCAGCAGATGTCAGAGAAACATTTATCGGAGGTGAAGCGAATTCTCCTGAGTTGATACTCACTGACGGCTGAGCCTGGATATCCTGCGCAACTATGAAATATTGTATTGAATCTCCAAAAGCTAATCCTGTCAGCAAAGTATGATCAATTGTAAATTCGAACGGAGAGGTATTATTATTTGCCTGAGAAAACTTCCAGCCTTCTGAAGTATTTTCATCACCGGACCGTTTAAAATAAATTCTCGGACCCATACCTGTTGCTGTATCGATACCGTCTGAATCTGAAATTTCAACGTTACTTAAAGTTCGGTTTGAAAAATTATTTGTACTTGTCAGCGCTGAATATGAAATAGCAGGTACGTCATTTATCTTGTAAGAATTTATTACACCGCCGATCGGAAATGCAGCAGATGTAAGAGAAACATTTATCGGAGGTGAAGCGAATTCCCCTAAGTTGATACTCACTGACGGCTGAGCCTGGATGTCCTGCGCAACTATGAAATATTGTATTGAATCTCCAAAAGCTAATCCTGTCAGCAAAGTATGATCAATTGTAAATTCGAACGGAGAGGAATTATTATTTGCCTGAGAAAACTTCCAGCCTTCTGAAGTATTTTCATCACCGGACCGTTTAAAATAAATTCTAGGGCTCATACCTGTTGCTGTATCGATACCGTCTGAATCTGAAATTTCAACGTTACTTAAAGTTCGGTTTGAAAAATTATTTGTACTTGTCAGCGCTGAATATGAAATAGCAGGTACGTCATTTATCTTGTAAGAATTTATTACACCACCGATCGGGAACGCAGCAGATGTCAGAGAAACATTTATCGGAGGTGAAGCGAATTCCCCTGAGTTGATACTCACTGACGGCTGAGCCTGGATATCCTGCGCAACTATGAAATATTGTATTGAATCTCCAAAAGCTAATCCTGCAAGCAAAGTATGATCAATTGTAAATTCGAACGGTGAGGTATTATTATTTGCCTGAGAAAACTTCCAGCCTTCCGAAGTATTTTCATCACTTGACCGTTTAAAATAAATTCTCGGACCCATACCTGTTGCTGTATCAATTCCGTCTGAATCTGAAATTTCAACGTTACTTAAAGTTCGGTTTGAAAAATTATTTGCACTTGTCAGCGCTGAATATGAAATAGCAGGTACGTCATTTATCTTGTAAGAATTTATTACACCGCCGATCGGGAACGCTGATGATGTAAGAGAAACATTTATCGGAGGTGAAGCGAATTCCCCTGAGTTGATACTCACTGACGGCTGAGCCTGGATGTCCTGCGCAACTATGAAATACTGTATTGAATCTCCAAAAGCTAATCCTGTCAGCAAAGTATGATCAATTGTAAATTCGAACGGAGAGGTATTATTATTTGCCTGAGAAAACTTCCAGCCTTCTGAAGTATTTTCATCACCGGACCGTTTAAAATAAATTCTTGGACCCATACCTGTTGCTGTATCGATCCCATCTGAATCTGAAATTTCAACGTTACTTAAAGTTCGGTTTGAAAAATTATTTGTACTTGTCAGCCGAAGAAGGCGGATCACCCCGCGCGTTTAATTTGCTTGTCAGCACTGAATATGAAATAGCAGGTGCGTCATTTATCTTGTAAGAATTTATTACACCTCCGATCGGGAATGCAGCAGATGTCAGAGCAACATTCTGAGGAGGAGAAGCGAAAGTTCCCGAATTAATACCAACCTTTGGCTGCAATTTTATTTCCTGTGCTACAACAAAATACTGTATGGTGTCTCCTGGATTTATTTCACTCAGCAATGAATAGTCAATGGTGAATTCAAATGGTGAGATATTATTATTAGCTTCAGTAAACTTCCAGCCTTCAGAAGTATTTGCATCACGCATTCGTTTAAAATAAATTCTCGGCTTTTTTCCTGATGTTGTATCTACCCCTTCTGAGTCAGTAATTCCAACATTAGTTAAAATTCTGTTTGAGAGATTATTGATATTAAAGAGAGAATCGAAAGTAATCACCGGAGGACCATTTTGACCCACACTAATGTCATCGAGTCGAATGTTATCGCCGTTAACATTAAGATGCTGAAATCCAAGCCAGACCGTCTGACCCGCAAATGAATTGAGGCTTGCAGTATATCGTCCGTAGCCTGAAGGAACAGGATAATTCTGCCCGTCAATAAAATTAAGAAGAACAGCAGGTGTCCCGCTAAAAAGTGAATCTGTACCGGACACAAGAACTTTAAATGTATCCTTAAAAACATTCCAGAATGTTTGTTTAAAATAAAAAACGAGTGAATCACCAATTGCAGGAACTACCCTTTTTGAGACTAGTATATTATTTGCTCCCGCAGGAGTGAAATTTGATACTACACATTTATTTCCGGAATTTGATACTCTGCCTGAGATCCCCATTCACCGTTTCCTGTCAGGATATTTCTGACACTCCATCCAGAAGGAGGAAACTGATTTGATTCAAAGCTTTCTTGAATTTTAATTTGGGCAAAGGTATTCTTACTATCAATAGTACATAATATTGATAACAAGAAAATTAAGATGAAAAAAATTTTCATTTAAATTTTCTCCTGAAAAATTAATAAAATACTTGGGGGTATTTTGTTAAGATATTTTTAGGGTGGGAACCGTTGAATTAGTTCACTAATATCTTTTTAAAAGAATCACTGAAAGATTTGGGGTCTTTCTCTCCTTTCTACTTCTGTAGAATTTTTAATGGCAATATTACTATAATTTTTCTACTAATCAAGAGATTCATTCATACAAAAATTATTTTTTTAAATTAATTTATTTCTTAATACAAGTGTTTATGTCAAAAACTTAAATGAAATTTTATCTATAATTTTGTATTTATAATTCCAATATTGCAGTACTGAAAATGCATACATTAATTTTTTTAAACGGAAAATTCCCGGATTTTAAAGTTGTAAAAAAATTCGTGAAGAAAAATTCTTTTATTGTTGCGGCAGACGGAGGAGCAAATTACTTAAAAAAAATCGGTGTAAAGCCGGATGTAATACTCGGCGATCTGGATTCAATATCTAAGGGGACATTAAACTTTTTTCAAAAAAATAACTCTGAAGTAATTAAAGTCACTGATCAGAATAAAACTGATTTTGAAAAGTGTCTAATTCATTGCCTTCAAAAAGGCAAAACATCAATAAGGGTTTTTGGCGCTGTAAGTTTAAGACCCGATCATACTCTGAATAATTTCAGCATACTAAAAAGGTACTATAAAAAATCGGATATAAAAATTATTACGGATGTATTTGAAATATTTTTCATTAAAAAAGAGACAACCTTTAAATATAAAAAGGGTGAAGTTATTTCGCTTCTTGCATTACCCAAAGCAGACAAAATTATCACAACCGGTTTAGAATACAGATTGAGCAATCAAAGTCTGGAGTTCGGAGTAAAAGAGGGCACATTAAACAAATCCATTTCAGATAAGATTACAATCAGTTTCAAATCAGGAAACATTCTTCTTTTTAAAAAACACTTTATTCAATAAATGAAGTTACCAACTATAACTCTTACTTTAAATGACTACTTAATAATTGCGGGGTATTTCGTAGCAGTATTAATTATCGGATTTAAAACAAAAAAGTCTGACAATACTGTTAAAGATTATTTAGTTGCAGGCAGAACTCTCACTTTGCCTGCATTTGTAGCAACATTGGTCTCTTCCTTCTACGGAGGAGTGCTGGGAATCGGTGAGTTTACTTTTAATTACGGTATTTCCGGCTGGCTTTTATATGCTTTCCCTTTTTACTTCTTTATAGCTGTCTTTGCTTTTTTTCTTGCAGATAAAATCAGACGATCGCATTTATTCACTATACCGGACAAACTATTTGAAGTATACGGAAAGAAGGTCAGCGTCTTCGGAGGGATATTAATATTCTTTCTTTCTACTCCTGCTCCTTATTTATTTATGATGGGAGTCTTACTACAGTGGATCTTTGGGTTTAAGCTTATTTATTCAATGTTAATTGCTCTGGTGGTATCAGTTGTTTATCTTGTAAAAGGCGGATTTAAGTCAGATGTCAGAGTAAATATTTTTGAGTTCTTTTTAATGTTCATAGGCTTTGGAATAATCATACCCTTTTGTATTAATAAATTAGGAGGGATTGCCTTTTTAGAGGCGAGATTACCGCACGAACATTTGAGTTTTCCGGGTGGAATCAAACTGGGTTATTTTTTCGCATGGTTTTTTATAGGATCCTGGGCTTTGGTAGATCCGGTATTTTATCAGAGGTGCTATGCGGCTAAGAATAAAAAGATTCCAAAAACAGGAATTTTGATCTCTTTGATCTTTTGGTTCATATTCGACTTACTTACAACTACTGCGGGATTATATTCAAAGGCGTATTTTTTGGATAATATAAAAGAGCCTATCCATACTTTACCGATGCTGGCAGATACTATTTTACCTCCCATAGCAAAAGGTTTGTTCGTTGTAGGACTTCTTGCTACTATAATGTCATCTCTTCATTCATACATTTTTGTTTCATCTACCACATTCGGACGGGATATTGTTTCCAGATTAAAAAATGAGGAAACAGAAAATTACAAATACAGCAAAAGCGGAATGATAATAAGTTCAGCATTTGCTTTTTTCATGGCTCTGTTTGTTCCTTCAGTTGTAGATATATGGTATGTAGTAGGAACAATGATCATCCCTGCATTACTGATTAGCGTGGTGAGCAGTTATTTTGAGAAACTTCATGTCCATTCAAAGTACATATTTGCTGCTATGATCGGATCATTTTCAATTTCATTGATCTCATTTATTCTTGGTGAGATCAATAAGGTCAAGGGACAAGCTGTATACTTATTTTCTCTGGAACCAATGTACCCCGGTTTAATTGTCGGGCTGATCATATACTTTATCGGATACAGAAACAGAAAATACCTGAAATCTGCAGATGATTATTAAGCCGGCTAATTCTTTCAAAGGGATATTCTGACAAATTATGAAAAATACCTTTTACGTAATTCTTATATTCCTCTTGTTTTCAGCAGAGCGCTTTCTTTTCACAGGATTCAACATCAAATATCATTCAGGATACTGTAAATTAGATCTGTATGACAGAATAAATTTAGATACAACTAATTTTAATGTTTTTCCGAAATATTATTCCAGGAAAAAAGTGGCTTTAGTTTTAAGCGGAGGCGGAGCAAGAGGTATAGCGCAAATAGGAGTTATAAACGAACTCGAACGGAATAATGTAAGGATTGATATGGTAGTCGGCACAAGCATAGGAGCTCTGATCGGAGGATTATATACTTCAGGTTACAAGATGAATGAGATTGAAAACATTCTTGAGAAGTTTGACTGGAACAGGGCATTAAGTCTCACAAATAAATACCAGCGTACTTCCCTGTTTCTTGAACAGAAAAAAGTTCAGGACAGAAGCCTGCTTACAATACCATTAGACGGAATTAAACCAATACTTCTGCCCTCTGCATTTTCGAATGGTCTTTATCTCAGCGAGAAAATAAATTCATATGTTTTAAATTCACGATATCACTCGAAAAATGATTTCTCAAATCTTAAAATTCCGTTTGCTGCAGTTGCAACAGATCTTGATAACGGCAAAAAGGTAATTTTACAAAAAGGCAATCTGAGTGAATCCATAAAAGCTTCACTGACATTTCCGTTACTTTACACACCAATTAGCATTGACAGTAAAAATCTTGTTGACGGAGGTCTTTCAGCTAACATACCAAATGATGTAGCAAAGAACCTTGGAGCTGATTTGACCATTGTTGTAAACTCCACAAGCAATTTAAGATCAAATAAGGAGCTGGATGACCCTATAAATACAGCCGATCAGATACTTTCAATTACAATGTCGCAGTTAAACGATCTTCAGTTAAAAGATGCTAATGTTATTATTACTCCGGATTTAAAAAATTACTCTGCACTGGACTACTCAAGAATTAATTTCCTTATCTCTAAAGGAAAAGAGAAGACAAGCAAAATAATTAAAACCATTGTTTCAAAAATAGATTCAATCGAGCTTTCCGAATCTAAATATTTCAATAATTTCATTACAAATCCCGTTGTCAGGGTTCAGTCCGGTATTGATGACAGTAACCTGTTTGATACACTTGTTTATCTGTCGGACAGACAATTTGAAAAATATACATCAATTGAAAGAAATCTTAAAATGATCTACCGGACAGGAATTTATAAAAAAGTCTTTGCTGTAGTTTCAAGATCAGATTTATCCGCCGACATAGTTTATTATCTGACAGCCAATCCGATGATGGAAAAATTGACAGTTGTAAATTCAATCCGGCAGGTTGACAGCGTTATTGCAAATTTCAAAAAGAATAACTTATATAAGATAATTAATTTAAACAAATGCTATGAGTTTTACGATGAACTCCTTGGGGTCCTGAGAAATAATTCTTACTCTCTGATCGACATTGAAAAATTTTATTTTGATTATTCGACTAATACACTTGAAATATCATTCAGCAAAGGTACTGTTAAAAATATTGAACTCTCAGGTAACAGAGTTACAAATGATAATGTAATATTAAGAGAAGTTCTTATAGATAATGTATCACCTGTTATAAAAAGGAATCCGGATGAAAGCATAAAAAATGTAATGAGCACTAATTTATTTCAGCAGGTCAGCTTTGATTATGTTTACAGCAAAAATTATTACGAACCTGATCTGAAAATTAAACTGGTTGAAAAGAACACAATTGCTTTAAGGTTTTCTATAAAAGCTGATAATGAAAGGAAGCTTCAGCTGCTTCTTGATTTAAGAGATGAGAATATTTTCGGTACCGGAATAGAAGCGGGACTTTTAGCGGCAGGAGGAGCAAGGATCGGTCTTTATCAGTTTGATATTCAATCTAATCAGTTTTTCAGTCTTCCTCTGACTTACAATTATAATATATATTATAAATTTCGTGACATATACAGATACCTTCAGACTATTGATTCTACTAAAAACGAATTTGATGTATTGCAGGTTGGAGAATACAGTGATATAAAATACGGAATGAGCTTTTTGTTCGGAACACAGCTGGAGAGATTCGGGACTTTGTACGGTCAGATCTTCTTTGAGAACCAGCAGATTGACAACATTTATGACAGCAGAAATTTATCAGAAGATTTAAGAGTAATCAAACTAAAATTCGGCGGGACTTTTGATACAGAAGATAAGCTTCCTTTCCCTACTAAAGGTGTACTGATTAATTTCTATTATGAAACTGCAACAAACACTTTACCCGGAGTCTTAAGCTACACAAAGATAAACATGAGCTATGATCAGTATTTTCCTTTATTTAAATCGCAGACTTTCCGGCCAAGATTTGTATTTGGTTTTGGTGATAACACCACACCATTGACCGAGCAGTTTTCGCTCGGCGGAGAAAAATCGTTTTACGGAATGGTGGATGACGAATTAAGAGGCAGACAAATTTTATTAACTTCTTTAGAATACAGATATCTGCTTCCTTATAAAATTTTTTTTGATACTTATTTAAGCTTAAGGTATGATCTGGGAAATGTATGGCAGATTACGGAGGATGTAAGGTTTAAAGATCTCCGGCACGGACTCGGGTTTGCACTTGCATTCGATACACCAATAGGACAGGCTAACTTCGCTTTAGGAAAAAGCTTTATCATAAAGAAAGGACTTACTGAAGATTCTTTCATTTTCGGTCCGTACAATTTTTATTTTTCAATAGGATATGATATTTAAGAATCTTAATTTAGTAACATAGATCAAAAAATACCGTAAAGTAATCAACTCTAATTAAATAATTGAAATTTCTCGGCAAATATTCCGACGGCACTTTAAGAATTGTATTTACAATCTTTGCCTTATACTGCCTGATTTTTCATCCATAGTTTTTGTCAGAACCATGTTTACCGACCGTATGACCTCGGATGACTGTTTGTGGATCTCCGAGCTTGATGGGAAAAAATTAAATGAAGGATTGTTCATTGTTGAAGTCTTGCCCGGCGGTGTCGCCGACAAAGCCGGTATTAAGAACAGTGATGTCCTTATTGCTATTAACGGAACAAAATTTAAAACAATTAATGAAGCCCAGGATATTTTAAATGATTTTGAGAATGACGAAACTGTAGAGTACACTATTATCAGGGATAATCAGATTCTGAATTTAAATTTAAGAGTAATTAAATTCTTTAACCTTTTAGTTCTGATCTTTTCTCTTTTGGGTTTTGGATTTCTTATAATTGGCTTTTTAGTCGGATACTCAAAGCCCAAGGAATTCACTTCTCAGCTCTTCTACATGCTCGGTTGCTCGGCATCTTTATTGTTTACACAAATCGGCAGAGTAACAACATATTATGAGGTTCTTACTTATTTCAATATAGTATTTGGCTCTTTATTTTATTGTTTCTTCGTTCATTTCAGTATTACTTATCCCATAAAGATCGATTTTAAATACCGGAAAGTATTACTTATTATTTTTTATTCGGTTTTAATGTCTGTGGTTTTTCTGAGAATGATCACTTACGACAGTGATTTCAGAACGGTATTAAGCCGGATTGGTTTTATAGGCGCGATCATAAGCATAAGTCTTGGGATTCATTTCTTTATTCGTTCTTATTTCAGACTTCAGGACAAGAATCTCAGAAAACCCCTGAAAGCAATTATGTTTGGATTCATATTAGGCGGCATTGGATTATTATATTCCCTGTTTATCAGTCTATTTATGAAGACGCCGAATTTTTTGGTTGAGCCATTGATATTTCTGCCTGTGGCTCTGGTTTTATTCATACCTATTTCAATTGGATTTTCTATTTTTAAATACAGGATCTTAGATACTGAATTCATCGTGGAAAGATATAATTACAGAAAATCACTTTTGGAATTTTCAGAAGACCTTCCATACCTGGACAATATAAGACAGATCATTGAAAAGATCGGAACTTCTGTAAAAGACACAATGGGCATTGCTCATCTTAATGTCTGGTTTAAAGATGATGAGTATGACAAGATCCTGCAGAATGAATATCAGCTCGACGAAGTAAACGGATCATCGCCTTTCAGGCATGACAAGTTAATTCACAAGCATACAGATTTTGACGAAGCATTCAGCTCCTTATTTGTAAATAGCAAAGAACCTAAAATATTAAATGCACTATACCTGCAGGAGCTGAAAATTCCGGAGGAGTACAAGGAAATAATTAAAAAAGAAAACTTTGCACTGATCATTCCGATCTTCATAAAAGACAATTTAATAGGAACTATGAATTTCGGAAATAAGCCATCCGGAAAATCTTATTCGGAAGAGGATATTGATCTGCTGAAGACGCTTGCATCACAGGCAGCCATTGCATTTGAGAATTCACGTCTTCAGAAAGAAAAGCTTTCAAAACAAATGATAGAAGAAGAACTTCATATTGCAAGAAGGATTCAGATGGGGCTTCTGCCTCAGTCGATCAACAGCATCGATGGAATTGAAGTATCCGGTTTTTATAATCCGGCAAAGATCATCGGATGTGATTTTTATGATGTCATAAAGCTCAGTGAGAATAAAATGCTTGTAATAGTCGCTGATGTTTCAGGTAAAGGAATTCCTGCAGCGCTTTACATGTCCAAAGTTCAGGCAATGATACAGTTTGCAGCAAGCATTTTTCACTCTCCGAAAGATATTCTCATCGAAGTAAATAAACAGATCCATAACAAGATAGATAAAAAATCATTTATAACTACTATAGTTGCTTTGTTTGATCTGGAAAAGATGACTGTGAAGATCTGCCGTGCAGGACATAATCCTGTTATTTATTCAGTTAACGGAAAGCTGCATCTGCTGAAGAATAAAGGCATGGGACTCGGTCTCGAAAGCGCTAAATATTTTGATGATAATCTTGAGGAGACTGAAATTGATATTTCCAACGATAATGTTTTTGTATTCTATTCAGATGGTCTGACCGAAGCGATGAATAAAAACCGTGAAGAATTTGGCACTGATAAAATCATGGATATCATTGACATTAACAGACAGCAATCGTGTTCTTTAATACAGAAAGAAATCATTAATTCAGTCGACACATTCAGGGGAAGCGCCGAACAAAATGACGATATTACGCTTGTTATTACAAAAATAAAATCCAAACAGCAGATCCCTGATCCATCAGCTTAAACCTGATTGTTTAAGTTAAATTTATAACTTAAGTTGACCTCTTCAATATTTGAATTTTACTTTTGCCACGAATTTGCACATATTTACCCGAATACATCTTTTATTAATTCGGGCTAATTTAGTGTAAATTGGTGGTGATAGAAGTCTTTAAATTTTAAAACGGCAAACTTATACTAGTATATTAACCTCAGATTCACACAGTTCTAATTCTAAAATCTAAAATTTAAAATCAAAATGATTCCTCGATACTCAAGAAAAGAAATGTCTTCTATTTGGTCGGATGAAAATAAATTTAAAGTATGGCTTGAGATAGAAATTCTTGCAACAGAAGCTCACGTAAAATTAGGGTTGGTTCCGTTAAAATCTTTTCAGAACATTAAAAAGAAAGCAAAGTTTAATGTTGAAAAAATACTGAAGATCGAAGAGGAAGTTAAGCATGATGTTATAGCATTTCTTACAAATGTCGGAGAGTATATAGGAATAGACTCAAGATTTGTTCATCTCGGGATGACAAGCTCGGATGTGATTGATACAGCTTTATCGGTTCAGATGAAACAAGCGGGTGAAATTATCCTGAACGATTTAACATCAGTTAATAAAACTCTTTTTAAAAAAGCTAAGCAATATAAATATCTCACAATGATCGGCAGGACTCATGGTGTTCATGCTGAACCAATCACTCTCGGTCTGAAATTCGCGCTATGGCATGATGAGATGAACCGAAATATAGAGAGATGGAAAAGAGCTGTAGATGTAATTTCAGTAGGACAGATTTCCGGAGCAGTCGGAACATACGAACACATTTCCCCCGAAGTAGAAAAATTTGTCTGCAAAAAACTTGGGCTAAAGACAACTAACATCTCTACACAAATTTTGCAGCGAGACAGACACGCTGAGTATATGTCAGCACTCGCGATAATTGCTTCTTCAATAGAAAAATTTACAACTGAAATCCGACATTTACAAAAAACGGAGTCACTCGAACTCGAAGAATATTTTTCCTCCGGTCAAAAAGGTTCATCAGCAATGCCGCATAAGAAGAATCCGATACTGAGCGAACGGCTATCCGGGATGGCAAGAGTTCTGAGAGGAAATGCACTGGCTGCTTTTGAAAATATTCCTCTTTGGCATGAAAGAGACATTAGCCACTCTTCAGTCGAAAGAATCATAATCCCCGATTCGACTATCTTAATGGACTACATGCTGAATCAGTTTAATAAACTGGTTGATACTCTCGTAATAAATGAAAGTAATATTAAAAAGAATTTAGAGCTGACAAACGGGTTGGTCTTTTCACAGACCGTTCTGCTCAAGCTCATTGAAAAGAAAATGAAACGAGAACAGGCGTATAAGATCGTTCAGACTGTTGCGATGAAGTGCTGGAAAGAGAAGATAAGTTTTTTGAAACTTCTTAAGGAGGATAAAGAAGCTATGAAATATCTGAGTGAAAAGGAATTAGGTGAGATATTCAATTATGATAAATCAAAGAAGAATGTTGATTTTATATTTGGGAGAGTTGGGATAAAGTAAGTATTAGATTTTCTTTGTTAAATCAACATAAGCACCATTCACCATTCCAGGCACGCAGCTGCTCACATTGAAATCAGAAGCCAGCTCAACATCATTTTCAAAATTCGCTGCAATAAGTTCCTTTCCGGAAATACACTTTTGTAATTCTTCTTTTAAATTATTCTTTGATGCTAAAAAGATGCTCAGACCTGTTTTACTTTCGGGAGATAATTCCCCTTTTAAATAACTAATAATAGACCCGGCACCGAGTAAATCTTCAAACGCTGGTCTTAAGGTGTTGTCTTCCCATTTTTCTCCACTTGCAATAATGGAAATTTTGTTTCCAATTGTCATTGCATATTCCGCTACTGATTTTGCATTTCTCAAACAACCGCAACTTGTAAGAGTATTTCCTGTTAATAGCGACAATGCAGAACCATTAAGTGACGGGAGAACTAACCTGGTATTTTCAGGAATGTTTGTCAATGATGACGGGGACAGAGAAAACTTTCCTGAGTTATTACGGATTTTTTCAGCAAGTATTCCATCAACGGATTTTGAATATTCGGATGCTGTACTATTATCTGGATCGAAAGGAAAAACAATTGCCCCGTTGTTTAATGCAATGTCTACAGAAGTGGAAAATGAAAATATATCTACAATTATTACAACATCCGAAATCGGAGCCAACTCTTCAACTCCCCTGACTCCCCATTCAAATCTGATATCAAACTCTGATTGATTATAAGTCATTGCTCCCGGTATAAGTAAAATTATACAACACTGTACTGTCTTCTCAGCTCAATCACCTTCCCTATTATCTGAAACGGTCTGTTAACTATTGCCTTATACTTTGAATTCGATGCTTCGAGATATGCTTTGATTCTTTTATTGCGTAAAGTTTTGACTGTTGCTTCATCATCGAGAAGCGCTATCACTATCTCCCCGTCTTCAGCTGTGTCCTGTTTTCTGACGATAACGATATCTCCGTCATAAATACCGGAATCAATCATACTCTCCCCTTTTACTTTCAGAGCGAAATGTATCTGATGACCTTTTGGATTTTTTTCCATTGTGACATAACCCTGTATGTTATCGCTGGCAAATATAGGTTCACCTGCTGCTACATTGCCATACAAAGGAATTAAATTTACATCAGACTTCATTTTCTCAAAACTCTTCTCTTCATCGGATTTGATTACTTTAAATCCGCGGGCAATGTCTTTCTTCCGTTCAAGATAACCTTTCTTCTGAAGTGCATAGATATGATCCTGAACTGTTCCGATGGTGATTTTAAATTTCTCTCCTATTTCTTTTAAAGTGGGAGGGTAAGTGTGTTCGATCCTGTGCTTCTCGATGAAGTTAAGGATCCTCTGCTGTTTGATTGTGAGTTTATCCATATATCAATATGGCATAATAATATAATAGTGTCAATAGAAATTTTAGTTGCCAAATCTTTTCTATGTCTATGAAAAAAGGAACACTGATCACACGGAGCAGACCGAAGAATAACGGATTTTTTGAAACAAACAATAAAACTTAAATAACTAAGTAAATTTTTTTTAAATTTAAAAACAAATTTATAGATCCTTTTACTTTGTTTAACTATCCGTGAAAATCAGCTAAATCGGTGTTATCCGTGTTCTAAAAAATTTTATCGTGTACAGAGAGGCTTCTATTGGATAGAATTTGTTTATTGTGAATGAAAAATTTTCTTCATAAGTTTATCCACTCAAATTATTATTTATGATCCGGTATTATATACTGTTTACAATTATAATTTCTTCTCTTCTTTACTATTACGGATGTGACTCTTTAGTATCAAATCAATCCAAACCCGATGTCCCGGCTGACCATACTATTTTACACGGAATATTCCTTCATAAACCCGGTGAAAACGAGGCTGAAGGATGTAATGAATGTCATGGTGAAGATCTCACCGGAGGTGTGCAGACATTAGACGGAAGGTTCATTTACACTCAGTCATGCTATCAGTGCCATGACCAATTATGGGATCAGGAAGAAAAAAAATAATTTAAAAATACTTACCTTATCAATCTGTATGTATAAAATTTTATGTTTGATAATATTATCCGGTTCATTATATCTCACCGGATGTACTATAGTAAAGCCAATTGACCGTGAACGACTGGCGGATCCTAATATGATATTTGATGAAAATCCTATTGAACAGGGTATTCAGAATCATTATCTCTATATCAGGGAGGGAACTCAGGGCGCTGACGGAGCTAAAAGCGGCGGTTGCGGCTGTGGGTAAAAAACATTCATATCTTTCACTTATATGGTTTATACTATTTATCGCTGTTAATGCGAAAGCACAGGATGTCCCTGAAGATGAACTTCAGGCAAGAATCAATACTTACTTTGATAACTTCGGAGTCACGGTCATTTATCCTTCTATCAATTATTCAAAAAAACTTTCTAATAACACAAGTGTTTCAGCTACATATCTAACAGATATCATAAGCGCTGCTTCAATGCAAAGCCTGTTTGAAGTTGACGGGATCACTTCAGCTACTGACAGAACTTACGGCGGGAAAGATGATACACCTGAAGAATGGCGACACGAAATTGGACTGGGTGTAACACAGAAGATCTCCGAAGGCAGCTTCTATATTAACGGCTTATACAGCATTGAACACGACTACTCATCAAAGACAATTTTAGGATCGGTAACTTGTCCTTTCGCTCAGCAAAACAGATATCTTACTTTAGGGGCTACTATAAGCTTCGATAAGATTTTTCCTGAAAACCGGACATGGACAAAAGACAGGAATACATATGCATTCAATGCGGCATTCTCTCAGATACTCGGAAAAAATGTCATAGCTCAGGTTGATGCATCTTACATAGATGTAAGCGGTTATCAGCTTGTCGGGTACCAGATTGTAAGAATTTATAATGATCAGAAGCAGGCATTCATTACGTATGAGCCGGTTTATCCCGATACCCGTATCAGACGAGCTGTAGGAGTAAAGAGCAATATCGGAATTACAGATGATATTACGATTCAGCCGGGTTACCGTTATTACTGGGATTCCTGGAATATAAATTCAAGTACAGCATACGCCATTGTAAGTAAGAATTTTTCTGAAACGTTTACCGGCTCAGTAGAATACAGGCAGTATTTTCAGACTGCAGCATTTTTCTTTCAGCCGTATTATTTATCCTTGCAGGAATATATGGGCGTGGATGGACAAATTAATTCCGGATATTCAAATGTGGTAAACTTTAATTTCAGTCTCCGTGGAAAGAAAGGTTCATTTATTTCAAATGAGAATATGCAGCTCTTAGGAACATTAGGATATTATAAGAGGCATTATGATTCTCCGGACTGCCACAGCGGTTTGCTTAATCTGTATGCATTAATTTTCAATATAGGAATCCGGTATCATCTGTGAAATTATTCAAGAATATAAAATAATCTGAAATGAAAAGAAGAGATTTTTTAAAGAAAAGTACGCAGGCAATTTCAACGGTTACTTTCGCTGCAGTCACAGGAAGCAGCATTTCCAGGCTGTTCGCTGAGAATATTACTCCGCGAAATTTTTCCTTCGAGCTGATTACTGATAAGCCGGAAGAGGCGTTGAAGCTTTCGCAGGAATTTTTCAGAAGTAATTCGTTTGATAAGTCAATAATTAAATATTCCGAATATCAATTATCGGGTGAGTTTGTAGGGAGATATTGTGTTTATAAATTACGGGAAGCTGATCAACTATAAAAGCAGTTCAGATAAAATCAATAAGGATATCACCTCCATTGCTGAAGCTCTGACTCTTCCGAAAAAGATCATCAATCCTTCACGGCTCAGGTTTCAATTACTGGAAAGTCATACCAAAGCCGGGAAGTTTTTGGTTTTTCATAAAAATGTATTGATTCACTCGATCAAATCCGATGTGAAGAATTTCAATTTAAATTTGAAAGGTTCCAAAGGTGATCTGTTATTGAATATCCGAAATAACAAAGCTGCCATTTTAAGTTCATCCTGCACTCATAAGACATGTGTTGATTCCGAAGCATCATATATTCAGGCGAAAGCATTGTTTGCATTCCAAATGAAATACTGATACTCTGTGAATAAGAATTTCATTTTTCTTAAGCTGTCAAAATTCATTCGTCTTCTTATTTTATTTTCGACGGCGTTATCAGCCCATACGCTCGCTCAACAGCCGAGATATGAAGTAAATACTACAAAATACCTTCTTGGAACTCAGATCGACATCACGGCAATTCATGAAGACATTGACTCAATGAAAAAGGCAATGTATTTTGCGTTTAAAGAAATTGAAAGGATTCAGGGCTTAATGAGTGTTCAGATTGATACAACTGAGGCTTCTAAAATTAATCTTAATGCAGGGATTTCACCTGTAAAAGTGTCCCCGGAGCTGTATTCAATTATAAACAGGTCAATAACTTATTCCAAAAAGTATAACGGCATATTCGACATAACAATAGGTCCTATCAGTAAATTGTGGGGATTCAGTTCTGATAAAAAAATTACTTCTTTACCTGATAAAGATGTGATTGATTCACTGATTCTACTGGTAGATTATAATTCAATCATACTGAATCCCGAGGATACAAGTGTTTTCCTTTTAAAGAAAGGAATGAAGATAGATTTAGGCGGTATCGCAAAAGGATATGCTGTAGACCGGGCAACTGAGATAATGAGAAAAAACGGGATGAAAGATTTTTTCGTTAATGCCGGCGGTGATATTTTTGTTAGCGGTGTAAAGAGCAGTGATCAAAAATGGAGCATTGGGATAAAGAATCCCCAGGACGAGAAAAAAATTATTGCAGAATTAGAAGTATCAGATCTTGCCATAGCCACCAGCGGAGATTATGAGAGATTCGTGATCATTGACGGAAAGAGATATCATCATATTTTTGATACAAGAACGGGATATCCTGTTATGATCTCTCAAAGCGGAACTGCCATGGCTGAGACCTCTGAAGAATCGGTAGTTCTGTCAAAGGTAGTTTTTATTATTGGCGCTGAGGAGTATTTAAAGACAAAAAATGAATCGGGAATACTTGGGGTGATTGTAACATCCGGCGGGGAAATAGTTTATGACGAAAAGCTCAGTTCAATTTACAATTTCAAATTAATTAAATAATATTTTATTTAGAGACTTCTGAAAAACTAATTAAGTATGTTGCTCCCACTTTACTTGTCCTGTCTGACAACAAAAAAATACCACAGAGACGCAGAGAACACAAAGCTTCACAGAGACATCTTAAGTGAATGTATTTTTAATTTTTTTTTATAATTGAAAAATGTTAAATATTTCAATGCTTAATAATCTCAGTTAGTAAAAAATCTCTGTGTAACTCTGTGCTTCTGTATTAAAACGTTTAAGAACACTCAGTTGTCGGGATGACATTTTGTTTTTCAGAACTTTTTATTTAGCTTTTGAAAATGGCAGAATTTTGTTAAGAGCTGAAAAATTCAATATTTTAAGAATGTAGATTAAAAAGATGAACAGCAGCGGAAATAAGATCTTAAAAATCCAGTGAATGTCGAAGTTGTCTGTTAAAAAATAATACAGCCCGGTAGTCAGTCCGAGTGAAAGAAATATCAAACCAATTTTTAAATACTCGTAATCAATTCTGTAATATTTATTCGAAACATAATATATTCCAAGCATCATAGCTAAATAACTTAAGAGTGTTGCTATAGCTGCTCCCATGTAGGAGTATTGTGATCAAAATAAAATTAGCGACAACATTGATCACTGCTCCTAATCCCGTTATCAATGGAAGATATTTTGTTTTCTTTTCTATGTAGATTCCTGCCATGAAATTCACATACATTCCGTTAAGCAGATAAGCAAAAAGAATAACAGGCACAATGCTAAGCCCTGCCCAGTAAGCTTTTCCTATCAGATTATATCCAAACGGCAGATCCATTTTAACAATGTCTTCTATGAATACCGTAAGTACCAAAAATATTAAAGATGAAACTATTATAAATAATGTCAGAACTTTAGAAAAGATTTTCTTTGCATTGGGATCTTTGGCATTATTAAGAAAGAAAGGCCGCCACGCAAATTCGAACATGGAAACAACAAGCATCATAAATATCCCGAGCCGGTAATTTGCCTGATAAATCCCGACTGTCTTATCATCGGTAAGATATTTTAAGATTGGTCTGTCAATAATCTGCACAATGTTTGCGGCGATTCCCGCCGGTATATACGGAATGGAAAATCGCAGGAGTTCTGATACCAGGCTTTTGTTAAAACTGAAATCAATATTCTTAAACAATACCGGAGTGATCATCAAAAAAGTAATAACTGAAGCAACTAAATTACTGATGAAAACTGCCTCTATTCCGTAGTTGAAATATGAGATCAGAACGAAATTCAGTATTACGTTAATTACAATGTTTGTGATCTTGATTCCTGCAAAAGATTTTGCTTTATTGTTCAGACGCAGATAAGCGAACGGTATAAGTACAATAGTATCAAATAAAAGTATCAGTGCGGAATATTTTATTAGGTAAGTGTATTTTTCATCTATCTGAAAAACTCCGGTCAGCTCGATATCAAAAATAAATATTAAAGCCGAAAGGAATAATGAATTAAGAAATACAATAATGAAGGGATAGAAAAGATTTTGTATCTTAGTGCCTGTTTCCTGCGTGGAAGCAAACTTCATGTAACCGGATTCCAGTCCTATCGAAAAGAATACATTTAGAATGGCGATATAAGAATAGAGTATCGCTACAATCCCAAATTCTGCAGGAAGAAATTTATGTGTATAAAACGGTATCAGGAAGAAATTTAAAAATCTTCCTATGATCGTATTCGCTCCGTATATCAGAGTATCTTTAGAAAGACTTTTTATTTTATCAATCATAACCGTTCAAATAAAAAAGGTTATTCCGTAAAACAGAATAACCTTTTCATATAATATTTAACTTACTTTAATAATACTGGATTCTTATCTGTGCTGAAGCTAAAAAATTTTTATCACCGTCATAAACATTTATGTTAAAACTGCCGGCTTTGTAAAATGTTATTTCTTTCCAAAACCATGTCCAGCTCGGATCCACATCCTGATAAACAGTGTTGTCATAAGTTTCGTACCCGTCAGCATCAACTTTATAAATTTCATAGCTCACGCCGTACGTACCGATCCGGTATGGGAGTTTTGTTAAACATTTTAAGTATCCGCCTTCCGTTCCGATATTAAAAACCGAACTTACACTTATGGGTTCACCGTCTTTGCTTACATCTTCACAAAACTGAAGTGACTGCGAAAGAACTACACTGCTTATACTTAAACAACATATAATAAACAATCCGGCAATGGAAAAACTTAAGATTTCTTTTCATATTATTCTTTTTTTAATTTACGGAATGATCTCTACCAGTCCGCTGGCTACTGTCCTGTCATTATGATCAAGCAGAAAAACCCGGTAAATACCCGGACTTTCGAAACTCATATCACTTTCATCATTCTTTTCAAAAAAAACATACTTCATATCCGGCTCAACAGAGTACTTAAATTTCTTGTAATAAGAAAACAGACCTGTACTGCAGTTGTATTTGTCCAATTGTATTGAACAATCTCTTAATCCTAACGGACCGTCGGCTTTGACCATTACAGTCAGATAACCGCTGGTAAATCTGTCGCTCACTCCCACTTCACCGCTGGATCCGTATTTTTCACAAAAATATAAAACAGGATATTGCTGTGCGTAAGAATTTGCTTTAAACGCAAACACAAAAACAATTGCTAATAATGCTAAAGCTAATTTTCCTTTTTTCAATTTTTATTGCTCCTTTCTTATTTTATTTTTTATTCAAATTCAATTCTGACTTTACCGCTAGAAAGTACTGTCCCGTCCTTTTTGAAAACTGTTACCTTATAGTCACCCGATTTATAAAAAGTGATCTTGTCAAAATAAAAATAATTTTTATCAGGACTTACATCATAGGGCATTGTATCAATTATTTCACTTCCGTCGAGAGATTCTCTCTCCAGTCTGACGTCAACAGAACCAACGCCAATCGGCTGGGCTGTTTTTAGCATTGCAGTTATGTAACCGCCTTTGCTCTTAATGAAAAATTTATCGCTCTTTCCGACTTCCTGACCGTCTTTTGTATATTCTTCTACAAAGTAAAGCTGATTACCGCCTGTTGTTGTTGAAGTTGTTGATTCTGTTTTGTGGGTTCTTTTTCGTTTCTTCTTTCTTTGTATCTTCTTTGCTATCTGTTGAGTCCTTTTTTATCTCCACAGGCAAATAAAATTGAAATGCAGATGAACAAAGCCAGAACAAAACTAAAACTGGAAGAAAATTTTTTCATTATTAAAGGGGTTTATTTTTTAAAAAAAATTTTACAAATGTATAACTATCTGAAAAGATAGTCAAGTAATAAAATTCAAGGAAATATCCATTGAGTTTACCGAATGGGTTAAAGAACCGATTGAAATAAAATCAATTCCGCTGATTTTACTGTATTGTTTGATGTTCCTTTCATTGACTCCTCCCGATACTTCAAGTTCAAATAATCCATTATTCACCTTTATTGCTTTCTTTAAATCTGATAACTCAAAATTATCAAGCATCACTCTGTCTATTAATTGTTTACCTCCTGTGACGACTGCAGCTAATTCCTTGATATCCTTAACTTCAATTTCAGTTTTAATTTTTATGGTGCTCTTCTTCTTCTTTAGTATTTTCAGAGTATTTTCTATGCCGCCATTGGCTTCAATATGGTTATCTTTTATAAGTATCATGTCATATAATCCAATCCTGTGATTTGCACCTCCTCCTGTTTTTACGGCAAGCTTTTCAAATATTCTGAGATTTGGTGTTGTCTTTCTTGTATCTATTATCTTAATGCTATTGCTGTTTAGTTTTTTTGTAATATGATCTGTATAGGTTGCTATGCCGCACATTCTCTGAAGAAGATTCAGCGCAACTCTTTCTCCTGATAATAATTTTCTTGTATTACCTGAGACTACTCCTATTACTTCATTTTTCCTAACTCTGTCACCGTCTTTCTTTGAAAATACAACTTTGATATTTTTATCAATTATCTTAAACACCAACCGGAAAATTTCCAGTCCGGATATAATGCCTTTTTCTTTAACCAAAAGCTCAGCCTTGGATCCGGAATCTTTCGAGATCAACAGGTCAGATGTAACATCACCTTTGCCAATGTCTTCTTTCAATGCAAGCTTTATTAATTTACCGGCTTCTTTGAAATTAAAATCTTTATAATAATTCAATATGCTTATTGTTTTTAAATCTGTAAAATTGAGTATTCAGTAATTTGTAACTTGTACAAAAGAAGTTACACGGGGACTTATACTGAACATTAAGACTGCTGGTTTTTCTTTCTATTTACTTTCATAATTACGTTTGATCATTTCTATGAACTTTTCCGGTGGCCGGACAGGCTTCATTTTTTCAATGTTTACAAATGAATGAACAGTAAATCCTGTCACGATCGTTTTATCATTGCAGAATATTTCATAGTCTATTTTAAATCTTACTGTCGGGATATTATTAAGTAATGTTCTTATGACTATTACATCATCGTATTTAGCGGATGATACGAACTTTGCATAAGCTTCTATTACAGGCAGTCCGATATTATCTTTCAAGTTCCGTATAGGGAAATCCAAGCTTTCTTAAAAAATCATTTCTCCCTGCTTCAAAATATTCAAAATATCTGACATTGTTTACTACTCCCATCTTATCAGTATGAGCATATAAAACCCTGTATTCAAGACTTGTTTCTATCAAGTTGAAAAGTTCATTAAGTTCTTTAAGTCTTTAAGTTCTTTAAGTTCAGTAAATTTATAAATTCCTAATTCCTAATTCTTAATTATAAAAATATTTTTCCCGGATTCATTATGTTATTCGGATCCAGTGTTCTTTTAATGTTTTTCATTAATGCAATCTCTTCTATTCCCAAAGCTATTGGCAAATAGCTTTTCTGAGAGTATCCGATCCCGTGTTCGCCTGAGATAGTTCCTCCAAGAGAAACTGTAAGTTTAAATATTTCTCTTATCGCCGTATCAAGATTCTTTTCCCAGCTTGTGTCATCTAATTTGTCTTTTAAAATATTCACGTGTACATTCCCATCTCCTGCGTGCCCGTAACAAATTGTTGTAATTCCGTAATTACCGGATATTTCTTTCACTCCTTTTATAAGCTCAGGGATCTTCGATCTCGGTACAACTGTATCTTCTTCTTTATATTCTGAAATTGATTTTACTGCTTCTCCTATGCACCTTCTTAAAGCCCAGATCTCATTCATTTTTTGTGAATCTTCAGCAAGTATTATATCAAAAGCGCCCTGCTCAGTGACAAGCTCCGCTATCACTTCAATGTCTTTGTCAAGACTTTCCTCATAATTTCCGTCAACTTCAATTAACAGCTGCGCCTCAGCTTCACTGTTTGGAAACTTTTTGCTCAATTGTTTCTCAGCCGCCTTTATTGCGGACTTTTCCATGAACTCAAGGGAAGACGGAGTTATACCCGATTGAAAGATCTTTGCAACTGTTCCGGCACAGTCTTCAATGCTGTTATATGCTGCAAGCAAAACTTTTCTGTATTTTGGCAAAGGGATCAGTCTGAAAATTATTTTGGTAATGACTCCCAGCGTTCCTTCACTTCCTATGAGAAGCTGTGTAAGATTATATCCTGTGACATTCTTAAGAACTCGTGCGCCTGAATTAATTATCTCACCTGTAGGTGTTACAAACTCAAGTCCCAGTACATAATCTTTTGTCACTCCGTATTTAACGGCTCTCGGTCCGCCCGAGCATTCAGCTAGATTTCCTCCGAGAAATGAACTGCCTTTTGATGACGGATCAGGTGGATAATATAAATTATCCTTTTCACAAGCTTCCATTAGTACCTGTGTGATCACACCGGGCTCAACGATCGCCTGAAAATTCTCTTTGTCTATTTCAATGATCTTATTGAACTTTTCCATTGACATGCATATTCCACCGTAAATAGGCAAAGCGCCTCCCGATAATCCCGTACCGCCGCCTCTGGGGACGACAGGTATCTTAAATTCATTTGCTAATTTCAAAATCCGTGAAACCTGCTCAGTCGTATTCGGCTTTACTATAACCTCAGGATTAAATGAAAGATTTTCCGTGTAGTCTCTTGAATATAATTTCAGATTATCTTCATCATTTATGACGAACTCATCTCCTAATATTTCTTTAAGACTTTTTAATATATCTCCGCTAATTTTATTATACATGCTAACTTAATTAATAATGAATAATTAATAATGAACAATGAACAATGAACAATGGAAATGAACGAACTTAACGAACTTAACGAACTTAACGAACTTAACTAACTTAACTAACTTAACTAACTTAACTAACTCAACTAACTTAACTAACTTAACTAACTCAACGAACTCAATGAACTCAACGAACTCAATGAACTCAACGAACTCAATGAACTCAATGAACTCAATGAACTCAACGAACTCAATGAACTCAATGAACTAGTTTTCTTCATTCATATTCGGTATATCACTCTGTTCGATCGTCACGGAATTCAGTCTGTCCCTGAATTTATTTACTATCTCAATGGCTCTTGGAATATTATCAGGGAGTATCACCAGCAGTTCATTCTTCTTTGCATTTTTCAGTCCGAAATTTATTGCCTCTGATTCGTCTTCAATGACTTTTACAGGGACATCGGGTTTTTCATTCCGGATACCTTCTATGACAAGTTTATTTACTTCGCCTGCATTTCTTCCGCGTAAACTTTCATCTTCACGGACTATGATATTTGTAAGCATTCTGGCTGCGGCTTTACCGAGATTCTTAATATCCTCATCTCGCCTGTCGCCTGTACCTCCGATGATTCCGGTCTTAACTTTGTTCGGCAGCTTCTCAACAAATTTAGACAGCGCTTCCATTCCGGCCGGGTTATGTGCAAAGTCTATAAGTACTGTAAAATTTCCGACTTCAATCATGTTAAGTCTTCCCGGTGTCTGTGTGACTGATGGTACAAATGAATTTAATCCGAACTTTATGTCCTCAATTCTTACTCCATGCAAAATATACGATGCAAGTGTTGCTGCCAGTACGTTCTGAATCATGAATGCAGCTTTTCCGGAATATGTCAAAGGTATGTTGATGACTTTTTCTACTCTGAGTTTCCAGTGACCTTTCAATAATGTGATAAAATTATTTTCATAAACACAGGCAATCCCTCCCAGTTTTGTGTGCTTTGCAATTGCCGGATTATTTTCATCCATGCTGAACATTGCAATGTTGCAGTCAAGTCTCTCTCTCATTTTCAAAACCAGTTTATCATCTGCATTCAAAACCGCGTATCCTCTTTTGAATACATTCTCGGCTACTATCGCTTTTACCCGCGCCATTTCTTCAAGGGAATTTATGTCTTTCAGCCCGAGATGATCTGCTGTAACATTCATTATTATTCCGATATCACATCCGTCAAAACCAAGTCCTGCGCGCAGTAAACCGCCTCTGGCAACTTCAAGCACCGCTATTTCCACTGTCGGGTCTCTTAATACCATTTGAGCGGAAACGGGTCCCGTATTGTCACCGGCCTGTATTAACCTGTTGCCAATGTAAACTCCTTCAGTTGTAGTAAAGCCGACATTCTTTCCTATGTTTTTCATAATGTGAGCAATGAGGCGTGTAGTAGTCGTTTTACCGTTTGTTCCTGTAACCGCAATTATAGGTATTCTGAATTTTTCTCCCGGCGGAAAGAGCATGTTAACTACCGGCTCTGCAACATTTCTGGGCAGACCTTGTGACGGCGCAATGTGCATCCTGAATCCCGGAGCTGCGTTGACTTCAACTATCGCTCCCCCGTTCTGTGATAACGGAGTCGAAATGTCAGGCGCTATGATATCAATTCCGGCAATGTCAAGCCCGATGATATGAGCAATTCTTTCGAGCACAAAAATATTATCCGGATGAACTTCATCAGTCCTGTCAATTGCAGTTCCTCCGGTCGAAATGTTGGCTGTCGATTTTAAATAACATATTTTATCCTTTTCCAAAACGGTATCCAGTGTATATCCGCTAAGTTCAAGAAGCCTGAGAGTCATATTATCTATTGTTATCTGTGTCAGAATTTTCTCGTGTCCGTAACCTCTTCTCGGATCAATATTTAATTTTGTCAATCAGCTCTTTTATAGTTGATTTTCCGTCACCCGAAATGAATGCCGGAGTTCTATCTGCTACTGCTGTAAGCTTATTATTAATGACCAGAGCCCTGTAGTCCTTTCCTTCAAGTGACTTTTCGATTATTATTGCTCTTGAATAATGCTTCGCTGAATGAAAGGCTTTCTTTGCTTCTTCGAGTGAACTTATATTCACTGTTATTCCTTTACCGTGATTTGAATCAAGCGGCTTAACTGCAACAGGAAACCCTATCGAATCAACAGCTCCTTCAATTTCTTCTTCTTTGTAAACTTTAAATCCTTTCGGGACAGGTATTCCCATGCTTGCTAAAAGCTTCTTTGAAAGATTTTTATCGCTGGCAATGTCAGTGGCAATATAACTGGTCCTTCCTGTTACTGTTGCCTGTATAGTCTTTTGATACATACCGTATCCCAGCTGTACCAGTGAATTTTCATTTAACCTGATGTGAGGGATTCCCTTTTCCTCTGCTTCCTCAATTATAGAACCTGTGCTTGGTCCGTATCTGACTTCTTCACGTATCTCTCTTAAATTCTGTATGTCATTGTCCAATATTTTTTTTAATTCATCCAAAGACTTCCCTTCTGAAATTCCCAGATATAAATTTACAGATGCCTTCGCAGTATATATCCCTGCTTTTTCTTCCACATAGCTGAACACAACATTATAAATACCGGGTCCGTCAGAATCCCGTGTCCTTCCGAATCCTGTATCCATACCCGCGAGTGTCTGCATCTCTAATGCAATGTGCTCTATAATATGCCCTGCATAAGTCCCCTCTTTCACTCTTTCCAAAAATCCGCCTTCATATCCGAGGCTGCAGGTGTGCGTCTGCAACGTCGGCATCAGTTCTTTTATTCTTTCGTTAAAACCCGGGATCCTATCCGACGGCTTTTCTTCATAATCTTCTATGTCCAGCTTCATCACGATCAGCTTCTTCCATCTGTTGCTCCAGTAATTAGCACCTCGTAAAGCTCTGATATCTAAAATTTTCATTATAGGGTTTTAAGTATTAGGTATTTGGTAATTAAGTATTAAGTATTGGGTATTGGGTATTTGGTATTAAGTTTTATTATTGCTTGAATATTAAAATTTTTGAATTCACAAAACTCGTAACGCGTAATTTGTAATTTGTAATTATATTTGTAAATATCCCACCGCTGCAATCTGCTTCCTGTTATAAATATCATACTTTACAGAACTGCTCAGAATGTTAACCTGTATTCCCATTACAGAGAACGGTTCAAACTCGTGAACTTCTGCTATAGTATTATAAGTAATGTTCGATCCGTCAACGATTGTCACAGTTCCTGCTCCGAATACTTCAAGCACACCGTTTCTTTTAATATGAATAGCAGTATTCTCGTCTATTCCTATTCCGAGATTATTGGGATTATATGTCACTGCTGTTATAAGCCTGTTCAGTCTTGATCTTTCTGTAAAGTGCTGATCAATGATTATATTTTTTAAAATACCAAGACCCGGGCAAAGCCGGATGGAATCTTTTAGCGGCTGAACTGTCGGCTCTCCTCTTACGATCATTGTCGAGCTCATGCTTGATGCACCAGCGCTCGAGCCGCCAAGCGTCACGCCATTTCTTAAAGACTCCTTAAGTTTCATTAAAAATTTTGTCCCGCCAAGAATTGAGCTTAATCTCATCTGATCACCGCCTGTAAGAAAAACGCCTGTAATATCTTTCATGCTCTCTGCTGCGTCTACTTTTAATATTTCCTGTCTGGTAGTCGCATCAAGAACAGATACACTTTTTACTCCTATGTGTTCGAAAATGCTTTTATAAAGAGTCGCAGTAACTACGGGAAAATCAGAAGGCACGGGTACGATCAGTATTCTTGAATCCTTGCCGCCTGAGAGCTCTACAAATTTTCTAAGTATGTGACGCTCATTTAGCTTATCCTCCGCACCTCCTATGATAAGTATTTCACCGCCAAGCTCTTCGGTGTAATGATTGTTAGTTTCCAACTGATATGATTTATTGCAAAATATGTTTTATAAAAATAATGATATAAATTTTGAAAAGATATTGAATAAGTTCGTTTGTTCGTTAAGTTCGTTAAGTTCGTTGAGTTTAATGAGTTCGTTGAGTTTGGTGAGTTCGGTGAGTTCGTTGAGTTCGTTGAGTTTAATGAGTTCGTTGGTTCGTTGAGTTCGGTAAGTTTGGTGAGTTCGTAGGAAGAGTTTGGTAGTTTTGGTTTGGTGAGTTTGGGTTCTTGTTGCTGAGTGGTGAAGAAGTGTTCCCGTAATAGAAAAAGCCGGCAGATTGCTCTGCCGGCTTTAATTCAAATTGCGGGTTCAAAGTTACAATTTTAACGTGTCATGGTTTTTGAACGCTTACAAAATTTGTTGAATTATTATATGCCATCAGTAGATCAGTAAGATCTGTTCCTGAGTCTCCGTTCAGATTTGTTGTAAGATACTGACCTGTTAGAAAAATACCTCCGTCGTTATGTATGAGAAGAACATCCGTAAGATCTATGGCTCCGTCCTGATTGACATCCCCGCTGTAAAAGCAATATGCCGGAGATATAAGCACAACATTCTCTCCGTAGAATTCGAGCTGAAGAAGCAAAATTATATGATACCCATGATGAACCTTTAGGAAAGACTAAAGCGGTCCCTGCGCTCCAGGTTTCGATAGAGTTTCGGTGTTTTACCGAAAGGTAGTAATTCCGCTTGGAGCATTCTTAAATATAACTGCATTATTAAGAATGCAACTGTAAGAATGAAGGGTTGCTGAATCAACTACATTATAAGGAGCAATGCTGCTGTGAAGATAAAATGAAATATTATCTTCTATTACGTGATTAGAATTACCTGAGTCAAATAATCCTTCAATTGCAGCACCGACATTTATTCTGATGGCATTGCTTCCGCCGGTGGAATAAAGGACATAATAGGTTCCCCATACCGTAAGAGCGCTGTCATTATCAACAAATCTGAATGCAGGCTTCGGATGCAGAAAGCTCGATGCAAAATTATCGTTTAGGTTGAAGACATAATTAATCAGAGAACTATTCCTGAATTCCGCAGATGCAACTGTTTCAATACAGGAGTTATTATTCTTGAATGCTATGTTAAAGCAACCGTCAGTATTTCTTCTTCCTATAATATCACCGAATTGAGAATTGAAATTTCCTGAGAAGTCAACTGTGCTGCTGGTCCAGTCTGTTCCGTTCTGAGTTGAAAAGACCCATTGATCCCAGTCTCCGATATTGAAATAATTATCAGAATAAGTGATCATTAAATTTTTATTTCCAATACCGCCGTTAGATGCAACTCTTGCAAATTCAATTTCATCTCCGGCATAAAAACTTGAAAGTGTTCCTCTATAGACCGGATATACATTTGTATTGCCGTGCGCTTTATAGAGATAAACTCCGCTTTCGGATCCGGGAAAAGCGCTTAATACAAAAATAATTGTATCACCGGAATTATTAAAATATGCTACATCCATCTGAGTCCTGAAATCGTTATAAAGACCCTGCACAGGTGAGTATATGCTCTGCGGAAATAAGTAATTGCCGGTGTCATTGTAAATGGATTATACAGCCGGAAAAATTTAGACATTATATTATGGTCCTGACCTGAAACAGAATCCTGCATGAATGCAATCGTCACATATGGATCTAAAGGATATGTTGAATTGTCGGATGTGATCCTCGGTCTGTAGTAATTACTTGCTACGGAGTAGCCGGGAATGTTCATTGGAGATTCATTGAAGCTTCCGGAATTATCAAATGTCAGCAAACTGATTTTCTTAACTCCGGAATATCCGCCGGTAACGTATCCGACAGTTACATGTAAATATTTTGTACCGGTAAAGCTCTCAATTCTTTCCATGTCAATCTCATCTCGGTTAACTTTGACTGCATCGTCAGCTTTTAAAGAAGAAACAAGACTGTATGTCACGCCATTATCAATTGAACTGAAAAGCAACAGAGAATCTCCCGAGGCGCTGATTCCGGTATCTCCCTGACCTACGGCTATTATCAGCCAGATCTTTCCTTCTTCCGCTCCTCTTTGTTCAACCTGAGCAGCAGATGCAACAATGTAATTTCCTGAAAATATTTCTGTCCCTGTAATGTTGTCAGAATTTCTGTTTACTGCTTTTTGGAAAACGTTGCGATGATTAAGATTAGCTGAATTAACTGTAATTGTAGTTTTACTTAATTCTTCAGACTTGATCCTTAATTCGTTTAGCTTGTCTGATTTGTCTGAAGGATAAGAGTTGTCTGTTCTTTTAAGCAGATCTAACTCAGAATTAATTTTTAGAGCTTCTTCCGTTAATTTTGAATCAACTGTTTTTGTGAGACTTCCTGTTTCAATTTTAATTACAGAAGTCTGACCGGCAGGCGGTGTTGATTTTTTGTTTTGTGAAAAAGAGCTTGTTGAACAAAGCATTATTACAATTAAAAGAAAATACATTGATCTCATGTTCATGTTTCTGATTAAGTTTTTTATTGACTGCATTTTAAAATTATTTTTTTAAGTTTTTAAATGAATAATAACCCGGCATACCGGCATGCCATTATGGAAAACAATCCGCGTGTTGTTTCCCGGGTTATTATTTTAATGAACTGATACAAAATTAATGTGAATGTAATGTCTTTGCAAAAATATTTTACTGCCGTTTTCATCACGGATTGAATGGCATGGAGCATCTTTAGTAAATTGCTTTTAGCAATAAACCTGTAAATATTGGATGAAATAAGCATTTAATGATAATTTAATAATCCCGGATTTTCACCACCAACTATATGTTAAATACTTCAGTATTATTCATTTTCAGAACATTCAGCAGCGGAGAGATAAAAAGATTCGAAGAATTTCTTCTTTCGCCTTATTTCAATAAAAAATCAGCGGTTGTTAATTTATACAGAATTATAAAAAACATGGACCCGGTTTCAGTTCACCTGACCTTGAAAGAAAAAAGATCTGGAAAAGATTATATAAAGACAAAGAATTCAATTACGGCGTTATGAAGAATTTAATTTATGATCTGGGAAAATGCGCTGACCTGTTCATTGAACTTCAGAATTATGAAAGCGATGAAAAAATAAGAGGCCTTTCTGTAATGAAAGAACAAATGATAAGAAATCTGAATACAGCTTTTGAAAGATCAATGAAAGGTTACAAGATCATGCTATCTGAGTTGAAGCAGGACTATGAATATTTTTATTATAATTACAGAGCCCTTAAATTAGAGAGAGAGTTTACGGCTGATATAAACAAAGCAAACGCTGAAAAGATCATTGATGAAGAAAAAGAAATAGAGTATTTAACATTGTTTTATCTTAATGAATGCTCGGATGTTTTTAATACATTACTGATCAATAATTCATATCTCGATAAAGATTATAAAAGTAATAATCTAAAATTGTTCTTAAATTTCATTGAAAGATTTGATCACAGTTACCATGAAATTACAGACTGCTCCCTGCTGAGCCTGAAGATCATTCTGGATAAAACTGATCATGGTATCTTCGCGCAGTTGAAAAATATCTTTACGGGAAACTCACATAAATTCAGCAGTACATTCAACAGTTATATGGGTTTGACACTGATGGAATACTGCAACAGAAATATAATGAACGGAAAGACTGAATATATAAAAGAGATGTTTGAAATATCATTTTATATATTTGAAAACGATTTACTGATAAATGATAAGAAAGGTTACATGAATCCTTTTGTATTTACACAGATCGTGAGTACTGCCAGCAGCCTGAATAAATTCGATTGGGTTAAAGAATTCATAAATGAAAATATGAAAAAAATTAATCCTGAATACAGAGACAAATTTTATAATTTTGCCTGTCTTACCCTTAACTTCAAAATGAAAGATTTCAGCAAAGCAATGGATCATGTCTCAAAAATGGAAGTCAGCAGCCAGATGGACCACGTTTCTATCAAGAGATATCAGCTTATGATCTATTATGAATCGGGATATTCAGATGAACTATATTCAATGATCGAAACATTCCGTAATTTTATTTCTAAAAATAAGAAACTTGCTGAGAGTGTTAAACTTCAGGCGGGAAAATTTGTTTTTTTAATTAAAAAATTCAGTGATATAAAGTTTAATGCCGGCGGTTCCGATAAAATTAAATTATCTGAATTAAAAGATGAACTTTTAAGAACGGAAGTGATCAATAAAATATGGCTGCTTGAAAAAGCTGAAGAACTTTTTAATTAGAAACTTATGAAAACTGATGAGTTTGTCGTTTCTACTTTTACAGACTAATTCAAAATTAAAAAATACCACAGAGGCACAAAGAGCACAGAGCTTCACAGAGAAATCTTTAAGTTTATTTATTTTTAATCTTTTTTAAATTAAACAAATTATGGATTTTTCAATACTTAATAAAACTGTTGATGGAAAATACTCTCTGTGTAACTCTGTACCCTCTGTGCCTCCGTGTTAAAATGTATTGAGAAAGACTCAGCATACCGGATGACTATTTTGTTTTTAGTTTCTAATTAATAAATTAATAAATTACTATTTTGAAACATCAGAATCCATTAATGTCATATTTGCAGCGCAGACTGTCTCTGTTGCCTCAGTGGTTAATAGTTTTAAGACTGATTCAAAACATTCTGTTCTTTGTGATTGTATTTTTTTGCAGCTCAGTATTCAGCGGCAGGTCTAAGATGCCCATCTCTGACCTTTATAATACAGGTCAGGATTCCAGGAGATATACACTTGCGGACGGCTCCACAGATGAACATTACTTTTTAACAAACAGCGCTGACAAGAATTTTCTGGGACCTGAAGCCAGAGTATCCCTCTCTACAGGATTTCCAATGGACAGGTGGGTGCCAAACAATGAATTTTCAAAATGGATCTCACCAAGAACTGATGCAGTTAATTTCAATGAAAGCGGATTGTATGTTTACAGAACTCAATTTGATCTGTCAAAATTTAAATATGAAACAGCCGAGATCAGAGGGCTTTGGTCAACTGATAATAACGGGGTTAATATTCTGATCAACGGAAAAAGTACAGGCTTCTTTACACCAACCAATGCGTATTACGGAATGTTTCCATTTGAAATAACTGAAGGATTCACCGAAGGAATTAATACTCTGGATTTTATTGTGTACAATATAAATGCTCCAACCGGAATTCGTGTTGAAATAAACGGACAGGCGGAACCGAAGGAATATGTGTTTGGCAATTAGCAATGAACAATGAGCAATGAACAATGCTTTTGCTTTGCTGCTCCATCGCGTACTCCAAGGTCCGCTTCAATTCAGCAGCACCATTCTCTTTGTCTGATTTACTATTCCGTTTACCGTCATTGTATAATAATAGATGCCGCTTGAAAGATTTGCTGCATTAAAATTAATTGAATGATTTCCGTTATCCTGATTTTCATTCACCAATGAACGAATTTCTTTTCCCGCTATATCGTAAACTTTCAGGCTTATAAAACCATTTTCTTTAAGCGAGTATCTTATAAGAGTTGATGGATTAAACGGATTGGGATAATTCTGATAAAGTGTAAAATCCGATATTACTTCACTATTAACTGTTCCGGAAGAAGTAACCGTTGAACCAATAATTTTGTAAATTTTTCCCGTTGAAGCCGTGAAATGAATGAAGAACAAATTCTTAAATTTATCTTCCGCAAAAGAAACTATGCTGTAAGGCGTATCGAAAAGTTCCTGATTTACAGGCGGATTTATGCCGTCCCATGTAAGCGCCCATATCCTGCCTGTTGTATAATCTGAATAAACATACTTTCCCTCAAGTCCGGGCATCCGGCTTCCTCTGTATACATATCCACCGGCAACGCAAGTTCCAAGAGAATGACCGTAAACATAAAGCGGTTCAACAGGTACAAACCCTGCCGTATCGCAGTTACTTGACGGATTATAACACACAAACCCTTCCTTTCTCCTCCATCCGTAATTTTTCCCGCCTCTACAATATTAATTTCCTCCCACCTTGTCTGACCGACGTCTGCAAGCCAGAGTCTGCCGGTTGTTTCATCAAAAGTAAATTTCCACATATTGCGGAATCCGTAAGCATAGATTTCTTCACGGTATCCGGAAGTATTCTGATAATATGGATTGGAGGGAGGAATGGAATAATTTTGTCCTCCGGATGCGGAATCCACATTGATCCTGTGAACTTTCCCAAACATTTGCGATCTGTTCTGCGCTTTATTTTCAGGATCGCCGCCTGAGCCCGGACTGCTGTCGCCGAAACCAAAATATAAATACCCGTCAGCTCCGAATCTTATAGAGCTGCCGTTGTGATTTGAGCTGGGACACGGAAGAGTCAGAATGTCAAGCTCTGAATTTTGTAATGCTGAATCAGGGTTTGCCGGGCTTGCAGTAAAACGGGATAAATGCATCGTGAGGCTTGCTCCGGTTCCGCTCAGATAATAAACATAAAAATATTTATTCGTGGAATAATCAGGATGAAATGCTATTCCAAAAAGTCCTGCATAAAAATAAGCTGATACCCTGTCTGTGATATCGAGAAATACTTTTGATGAAGTTACATTCTGATCGTTGTTAAACACAAGTACCCTTCCGCCTTTCTCAAGTACGAACAGCCGGTTTGTGCCGTCTCCGGGGTGGACCATTTCAACCGGATATGCAAATGTAAGGTTAGGAAATGCTTCACGTATCACGTATTGTGAATGTGAACTTGAAGCAATACAAAGCATTGCAATAAGCAATGCAGCTTTGAAAAAATTTTTCATGCTATTGGTGTTTTGTTTAATCTATGATTTTATAAGGAGTTTTTATATGAAAATATTTTTGGCGTGACGCTTTTCAGTGTCACGACAAAATAGAGGCGGTGCTTAAAACACGGATTTTTTAAAGCTAAACACTTGGCTTGGATCTAACTTATTATTAATTTTAGATTTTGTTTTTTTTGATTTCCATATATCACCTAATGTGCAATCTGTGTTTCAATGTCAAAATCATTACCTAAAGTCCAGAACTTTAAGATCTTATTAGAATTTTATCTTTTAGCTTAGAGTCTTTGGACCCGGAGGTTTTCAAGGACCGCTATCTACTGATTGAGAAAGCATCTCAACTGGGAGTTTCTTCTATTGAACTCCTTCATACATGCAGACTTACAATGCATTCGTTTTACGGCTTCAAAACAATTACAAACTTTCCAACATTGTTAAAGCATATGAGTAAATCACTTAAATCAACAACATTGTCACCGTTTAAATCTGTTATGATATAGCCGGTTAATCCGGCAAGTCCGTCATTATAAACTTCAATTAGATCTGTCATATCAACTGTTCCGTCATTGTTTACATCGCCGGAAAAAACTGTCCATTTGCTTCCCTTCTCTGTAAGATTGTTTCCATACGCACGGGACTGAGCTGATGTGAAATCATAAGCAACGGATGATGCATTAAACATAACCGGTGCAGAGCTCCATGTTTCAATAGAATTCCTTTGCTTAGCCTGAATATAATAACCCTGGTTCGTCGTATTTGTGAATGACAGATCCGCTTCACCTGCATTTGAAATTACACCTGATGAAGAGTCAGCTATTGAATAAGGAGGTGACGAATTCCTCAGGTAGATTCTTACTGAATCGCTGACCATGTAATTTGAAACATTATCATAAAAACCTTCGATGAGAATTTTTAAATTTAATTTTTTACATTTGAATTAAGACTTGAATTATTGAGAAGAAGGCTTCGTCCGGTTGCACTGCCTGTTATAAAACTGCTGGATGGACTTCGTAATAACATAGATGTTAAAATTAAGCCTTCAATATACTCTTGCTCCATGTATCGCCTTCATTCGAGTCCCTTTAAATTCCTCTTAAAGCTATATTTATGCTGACCAAATAATTTTATGTTAATTCTATTTAAAAATTAGTGATAATATTTTTTAATTCGTGATCATTCGTGAAATTCGTGGCAAGCTTTTTCTTTATTTTGGACGGATGTGGAGAGCATACAGCAATCAACACCCGATTTCTGTTTAATCTCCGAATCTGTTTAACTATATTTGCAGCTTATGAAAATTAGTTTAAACTGGCTTAAGGAATATATTCCTGATCTGAAATATGAATCCATTCAGTCTTTATCGGACAAAATGGTTGCTGTCGGGCTTGACATTGAAGGCGTTGAAGATGAATCGAAGACTTTCGATAAATTTGAGATAGGCGAGGTAGTTGAAAAGCAAAAGCATCCGGGCGCTGATAAGCTGAGTCTGTGCAAAGTGAATACAGGTGATTCGGTGCTGAGCATTGTCTGCGGCGCTCCGAATGTAGAGGCGGGACAGAAAGTATGCGTCGCGATAATCGGCGCAGTGATCCCTAACGGCGGCTTTGAAATTAAAAAATCAAAGATCAGAGGCGAACTTTCGGAAGGAATGATCTGCTCGGAAAAAGAACTGAACATGTCAGATAATCACGAAGGTATTTTAGTACTGGATAAAGATGCTGTGCCCGGCGAAAAGTTTTCGGATTACATTAAAGCCAATGACATTGTATTTGAAATAGGTATCACAGCAAACCGCGGTGATCTGTTCTCGCATATAGGCGTGGCAAGAGAAGTTGCTGCAATCTACGATAAAAAAATTACCATTCCTGAAATAAAATTTACAGAAACAAATGATCTCACCAAAGATCTTGTAAAAATAAAAATTGAAGATCCCCTTCTGCAAAAGATTTACCGGAAGGGTCATACGGAATGCGGAGATAAAAGAATCTCCTGACTGGCTGAAGAAGAGACTCACAGGGATCGGTTTAAAGCCAAAGAACAACATAGTTGACATAACAAACTTTGTAATGTTCGAGACAGGACAGCCGCTGCACGCGTTTGATTACGATAAGGTCCGCGGGAAAGAGATAATTGTAAAGACAGCGAAGGAAGGTGATAAGTTCACGACACTTGATTCTAAGGAAAGAGTTTTAAACAGCGGTTCACTCATGATCTGTGATGCTGAAGGATACATAGGTATTGCCGGTGTGATGGGCGGCAAGGATTCGGAGATCAGCGGAAGCACAAAGAACATATTTCTTGAATCAGCTTACTTTGATCCGGTTTCAATAAGAAAGAATTCAAAGAAACTCGGTCTCCAGACAGACGCATCCCAGAGATTTGAAAGAGGCATAGATATTAACATGGTGGAATATGCATCGAAGCGGGCATCGCAATTAATACAGGAGATAGCCGGCGGTGAAATTTCGAAAGACCTGTATGATGAATACCCCGAAAAATTCAAGAAATTAGAAATTGGATTAAGGATCGGAAAAGCAAATGATGTGATTGGAATTGAGTTAAGCAAAGATGAAGTGAAAAAATTACTGGATAAGATAGAGATCAGATATTTAAGAGATGAAGAGGATAAGATGATATTTGAAATTCCGGAATTCAGACGATTGGACATCGCAAGGGAGATCGATCTGACAGAGGAGGTCACAACGATATACGGATATGACAACGTAGAAGGAGATTCCAATTTCAGGATCAATGTATCAAACTCTTCAAATTACGTCAGCCCGTATTTTAAGCTGACAAAGGAAATCGCGGAATATTTAACAGGAAGAGGATTTAATCAAATACTTACAAATTCGCTGGTAGAAGAGAAAAGAATAAAAGAATTCCCGGGAAAAGCAGTGAAGCTGAAAAATTCAATTTCAGTTGAAATGGATTCACTCAGAACAAATTTAATTTTCGGAATGCTGAAAGTGATAAGCAATAACTTCAACAATTCCGGAAAAGGCATCTCCTTAAAATTTTTTGAAGCCGGTAGGATATTTACAGATGAAGGAAATTCATTCAAAGAAGAGAACCGGCTGATACTGGCTATGTCAGGAAAGAACGACTCTGAGCTGATATACGGAGGTGAAAAAGATTTTGATCTTTTTTCAATGAAGGGAGAGGCGGAAATGTTTTTGTCTAAATTGAATCTTGAAAATTTTACATTATTTTACTATAATGACAAAGTTTTAGATGAGGTCAGGATAGATATTCGTTTAAGTGATGAAATAATCGGGAATATTTATAAGGCAGATAGCAAATTGAAAAAGCAGTTTGAGATTGAATCTGACGTTTATATTGCCGAATTTGACATGGACAGAATAATCAGTAAAACAGGTCATTCTAAGAAATACAGGGAAATCTCCAAATTTCCCTCTGTGACCAGGGATCTGGCGCTGATAGTTGATACAAAAGTGACGTATGACGAGTTAAGGAAAAGCATAATAAAGAGTGCGGGAAGCTTGTTAAAGAACGTGAAGTTATTTGATATTTATGAGGATTCAAAATTAGGAGAGAATAAAAAGAGCCTCGCATTTACGGTTAATTTTTCATCAATTGATAAAACGCTCACTGATGAGGAAATAAACAAGATCGTAGATAAGATAATAAAAAACCTTGAAACGAATTTAGGCGCAACATTAAGAGCATAAAGTTTCCCAAAGAAACAATTTAAAATGAGTCAAAAACCGGGTGAAATAAATAAAGATTTTTTTAAAGATCAGAAGAATTCCGCGAGAATTAATCTGGATGATCTTTTAACAAAAGTTAAAATATTAATTTCAAAACTAAAGGACTTAAAGAATGAGAACATTTTACTAAAGGAAAACATAAAAAACTTAAATTTAAAAATATCGGAATTAAAGCTACAGCATACAAAATTAAATACAGAATTAATAAATAAGGACAAAGAGAATTCGGATCTGAAGAATTCGGTTTTAAACTCGACAAACAACAAGGTTTCATCAAATGACAAAACAGCAGTAAAGTCGAGGATACAGGAATTAATAACAAGGATAGACACACATTTAGAGCAGTACGACAACGGCGAGAAATTTCAGGACACTTGAGAAATGTTTGACTTTTTACAAATTTTCAAATTCACGGGTATAATAAATCATCTATTGAAATAATGCATCAAAAAGACATACGGGTAAAAATATTCAATAGTGAGTACAATCTGCAGGGCGAGAATGCAGAAAAGGTTGAAAGGATCTCGGATTATCTTGACGGAATAATGAACAGGATAAACAATGAATCCCCGAACCAGTCGGAAGAAACAATAGCAGTGGTTTCAGCTTTAAACATTGCTGAAGAGTATTTCAAAGAAAAAGATTCAAAAATTGATCTGGAGAAGGATTATTCAGGACTTTTGGACGAATTAAGTACAAAGGTGAAGACCATCTCTGAATTAATAGATGAGAATCTGTGAATTTAAAGAAATAACCGTTCTTTACATAAGAGTCTTGGTTTATAAAAACCGCACAGACAATAGTCAAACATTATAAAAAACCAACAGGTTTAGCTATATGGGAGGAAAGCTCAGTACTAATGTCAATTACAGGCCTCATTCCGGTTCGCCGGAAACTTTACTGACGCTGAAAAGCATCAATAGTAATCAGAGGAAGCAAACGACATTCTGGCACCGCCCACCGTATATAGGAAAGGTTTTTTACTAACCTTTGTGCTATTATCGCGTCTGCTGCGGTTTTTTTATTTTAATTTTTAAACAGGTTGTTAGTTCAGTGAAGATCCGTATTTAGTTGATTTCTTGATTTGCTGAAATTTTACTTCTTATAATACAGTCAGTAAACTAAACAGCGAATAAAAAAATTAACCAATTTAACAGATTCACTAATCAACCAATTAACTAATTAAAATATAAAATAAAAATATACGTTACGGGGGAAATAAAAAACTATGGATCTAGAATTATACATATTACTACCGATATTAGTAGCGCTTTGTCTGTTGACATTTTTTCTTGGCTGGTATTTTAACTCCAGGGCAAATAAAATAAAAATTGAAGGTTCAGAGAACATAGCGAAGAAAATAATTTCTGATGCTGAAACAAAGTCCAAGGAAAAAATTGAAATAGCGGAAAAAAGAGCTAAGGAGATCTTATCGGATTCGGATAAAGCTTCACAGAACCTTAAAAAGGAAAAACTGCTTGAAGTAAAGGATGAGTTTTACAGACGGAAACAGAAATTTGATGAAGAAGTAAAAGAGAGGGAGAAAACTGTATTAGAAGATGAAAAGAAGTTAAAAGCAGATAAAGACCTTCTTGAAAAAACAAAGTCAGAGATCAAAAATTATGAAAACAAGCTTTCAAAACTCGAAGAAGAATTCGAGGTCAAGCTGAAGGAAGCAACTCACAAGAGCGAAGAAGCAAATAAAATGATCGAACAATATTCAGAGGTTCTTGAAGAGCAAAAGACAAAGCTTCAGAGAATTTCAGGACTCAGCGAGGAAGAAGCAAAGAAAGTGTTGTTTGAAAATCTCATTAATGATGCAAAGCTCGAGGCTGCGCAGAAAATTCAGGAAGTGCGCGAGGAAACAAAACTTGAATGCAACAGGATTTCAAAGAACATAGTAATTCAATCCATTCAAAGAACCGCATCAGACCATTCAGTTGAAACCACAGTCAGCGTTCTGCAGATCAATTCAGATGAACTCAAGGGAAGAATCATCGGTAAAGAGGGAAGAAACATACGCGCATTTGAAGCTGTAACAGGTGTAGATATAATAGTGGATGATACTCCTGAAGCCATCATCATTTCAGGATTTGATCCGTTCAGAAGAGAAGTAGCGAGAGTTGCAATGGAGAGGTTAATTGCTGACGGAAGGATTCATCCGGCGAGAATAGAAGAAGTCGTTGAGAAAGTACATAAGGAGCTTGTTGAGGAATTGGTAAGAGTAGGTGAAAATACACTGATAGAGATGGGAATACAGGGAGTGCACAGGGACATCATTACACTTATAGGAAGAATGAAATTCCGATCAAGCTACGGTCAGAATGTATTGAATCATTCAATTGAAGTAGGACATCTTGCAAGCATAATGGCAGCTGAGCTCGGGCTCGACGCTCAAATGGCAAAAAGAGCCGGACTGCTTCATGACATGGGAAAAACAATTGACAGGAACATAGAAGGACCGCACGCAATACTCGGGTATGAAGTTGCAAGGAGATGTAAGGAGCATCCGATAATCTGTAACGCCATAGGCGCTCATCATGATGAAATGCCGATGGAACATCCGATATCGATACTCGTTCAGGCAGCGGACGCAATAAGCGGCGCAAGACCCGGAGCCAGACGTGAATCTGTAGAAGCGTATTCAAAAAGACTTGAGAAGCTTGAAACCATTGCCAAATCATTTGACGGCGTTACAAAAACATACGCAATACAGGCCGGCAGAGAAGTGAGAGTAATAGTAGAGCAGGAAAAAGTAAATGATGTTTCACAGGACCAGTTAGCGGCTGACATTGCTCACAGGATTCAGGAAGAAATGGAATATCCCGGACAGATAAAAGTTAATGTAATTAGGGAAAGAAGGTCTATTGCATACGCAAAATAATTTATATACATTGAACCAAATTATTTAAATGAAAAATAAAAAGAAACTTGTAATAGGAATTACAGGTGGAATTGGTTCAGGTAAAACAGAAGTATGTAAGATGCTTGCAAAGCGCGGCTTTAAAGTATTTCATTCTGATCTTGCTGCAAAAAATCTGTATCTTAAAGACAAGAAATTAGTTGCTCAGATCGTAAAGGCATTCGGAAAGGATATCTTAAATTATAAAGGTAAGATAAATCTTCCGAAACTGAGAGAGAAAATCTTTGACAACAAGAAAAATTATCTTGCAATTAATAAGATAGTCCATCCCGCCGTAATAAGTTATCTCAACAAAGAAGCAAGGAAAAGCAAGTTTGACATTGTGATCATAGAATCAGCATTATTATTTGAAAGCGGTTTCTATAAAGATCTTGACTACATAGTCACTGTTTATTCAAATAAAAAGAACAGGGTCTGCAGACTTATGATCCGTGATGAGGCAAGCCGCAATGAAATAAATCATCTGATGAAATTTCAGCTGGATGATAAGAGCAAAATGTCCATGTCTGATTTTGTTATAATTAATAACAGAACGCTTGATGAGCTTAAGATACAGGTGGAGTTTTTGAGTAAGGTGCTGAAAGCGCTGTAATAATTAATAATTAATAATTAATAATTAATAATTAATAATTAAAAGTTAGAGATTTCTGAACCTTACATTTCCGCAAACTCTCCCAGGAATCCAAACAATATCACTTGATTATTCTTCAACATCTTAAAGATGTACCCCGATAAAAGCATTCGGAGATGACAGTTTGATTTTTTATTATTAATAATTAATTATTTTTTAACGGGTCTTCTGACAACATATTCTCCGTCGAGTCTGTACTTTCCGTAGCAGACATTGTTTCTGATATTGTCTTCATTATCCTGCTGCCGGGTCCCTGCCCACCAGGCGATTGCATATTCCCCGTCGTTTATTTCCAAGACTGATTCAAAAATTATTACGTGACTGTACCATACTACCAGATCCCCTTTTCCTGCTTTGGTAATTTCATTAATTCCTATGACAGGCAAGATCTCTTTATAATTAGCAGTATCAAAAAGATCGCGCGCTAAAGCATTTTCATCAGGGGTTTTGAATCCTGATCTGTATAAAACATTTAATGCAAAGATATTGCATTTGGTTGAGCCGTCGAGAATTATAAGATCATTATCGAGCCAGTAAAGATAGGTGGAATCAATATCAGGCGAGTACATCTCATTCCCCTGTTCTGACATAGCAGTATTTAATATGACAGAACTTTCTCCATATTCTGTTTTCGTTTTTGCTTCTGAACCTTCATCTGCTGATTCAGTTCTTTCTTCAGTTTCCGAAGATGAGCTGCAGCCTGAAAGATAAAAGATCACTGAAATTGCAATTAACAGAAAATTAATTTTCATGGTGTATTTATGTCTCACAGATTGCACAGATTTTCTCGGAGAATTTATTATTTATTTTCATTTTCCCAAATTTGCAATGGATAATAGCATTATTTTAATTAATTCAAGTTGACTGCTTTGAACTTTGAAGTTTTTCTCGCCACGAATTACACGAATTATTTTATTAGTTCTTTTCGTCAATTCGTGCTAATTCGTGAAATTCGTGGCTATCTCTTACTTTAAATTGTCAAGCAGTAAACCTGAATTAATTAATTAAGTCATTTAAGGTCTGTGAAAATCTGTACTATCTGTGAGAACTAGAATATTTAGATTATCAATCACCAACTTTTTCAGTTCTGAATTTACCCCACTGATCTTTTGCAAATTCCCGGAATGTTTCCGGGGCTTTATCAAATGAAGGATCAACTTTCATACTCCCCTTTTCAAGTTCCTGTCCTTCCATCACAAGATTCATAACTCCTCTGATTGCATATTTGTTTGCTCCTTCATGCATGATGAGCTTCATGTCATCAGCGCTTACATCGCCTTTGCAGGACATTTTATATAAAAAACTGCTTTCGCCAATTCCGTTTTTATCCAGATCGGTTATGACAAGGGATTTGTCAATGTATTCAAGAGTCAGGTCGACAGGACAGTCCTTTACGAAATCATTTATCTTCCATAAAAGTCTGCTTCCCTCATCATCCGTCACATAATGATAACCAAAAAGCTCTTTGCTCCTGTTATCTTCATTTGAATTCTCAGCTGTTTCAGTAATGAAAAGAACGTTAGATCCGGACCTGTCCTTCCATTGAGCCATTACAACAACCGAACCGGCATACTTCATTTCCGGAGGGACTGTCATTATTCCATACTGAATATGACCTATATCTCTTTGTGAATTATCTACAAACACACTGTCATCCGTAATATCAGAAGCTGAACCGGTTTTATCCGCCTTGTTTTCTTCAAGGTTTGCTTTTGAATTTTGTGCGGCAGGTTTACTTGTTTCCTTTCCGCAGGAAAAAAGAAACAATAGAGATGATCAAGAAATATAAAAATATTTCTCCATCAAATTTTAGTTTGCAAAATTTTACTTTCAGCAAATTTATTCATTCGGTAAATCAAAAGATATTAGACACTTGAATCAAGATATCGTGAATTGTCAATCGTCAGGCAGGTATCGTTAGATTTCTTTATCGATCGTGAAATCGTGATTTCAACAAATCGTCCATTGGTTTTAATTAATCTAAATCTCAATGAATCTGAAATCTGAGAATTTATTGATCAATAAATAAAACTTAATATGTGCATTTATTTAAAACATTTCTTTTCTTCATAGTATGTTGAAAACAACAAACGAAGACCTGATAACCATTTAAGATTCCCGTGTAATACTTTGCAATCTAAATTTACTGTCAGCATTTAGTACAATCCTTTTCACAATCCCCGGACTCATTAGTTACACGGGAAAAAGTATAAAATTACATTATTCAGTGAAAAAGAAATTACAGGAAGACTTATTGCACAGAGCGATTCTACGGTAACGCTTAAAAATGAAAATGTCACAACAATAGTTTACAGGAGAGATATTCTTTCCGTATCAATGGACATCTCTCCTTCCAAATATAAATACCTTGCAACATTAAACGGCGGATACGTTGCCAATAATTACTATATCGGTTACAATTCAAATTTTATTATCAACGCAAGGTTTTCCTATTTCTATTCCGAAAAAAAAAGTCTGGGCGCTGATTTTACTTATACATCATTTGCCTACGATGATGATATTGAAAATTACGGCGCTGACTTCGCCGGAGGGAAACAAAGTTATTTTGACCTGCTTTTAAATGCACAGATCGGAACATTTGAAAAATCAAATGATGTTGATGCCTATGTGAATGTCGGCGCGGGAGTGCACGTCAGCAGCAGAACATCTTCAGTAAGCACTTATTACTCCTTTAATGATACTAACTCTTTCTCCTATACAAATCCATCAAGCACGAGATTTTATGCTGCGATGCAGATAGGAGGCGGTCTTATAATCAAACCCATATACAATATCGGCATAAATCTTGAGGCAGACATGGTTGTATATTTCAGCGGAGTAACAATCATTTTTCAATTATAAAAAAAAATTAAAAAATACATTCACTAAGATTTCTCTGTGAAACTCTGTGTTCTTTGCGTCTCTGTGGTATTTTTGTTGTATTAATTAATTTTTCAGAAGTTTCTAAATAATAATTATGAAAATTGCAATATTGATTTGCCTTGTCTTCACTACTTTTTCTGATCTGTATTCAAACAACTCAGACACTACTGTAATATTAAACAACTCCGACTCAATCATATTAAAGAATAAAACATTCAAAGCAATATCAGATACAACATATGACTGCACAGTAGTGACAGGTTCACGCAGCATATATAAAGATGTGAACCTTTACGGATTAAAGGATTCAACATTAAGGATGTTAGACGGTGAATTTTCAGAGGAAGTGCATATAAAAGACATCCGGACAATTAGGTTTCATGCAAGAGGATTCTGGAGGGGAGCTGCGATTGGAGGAGGGCTTGGATTTGTACTGGGAGCAATAGGAGGAGCCGACGGCATATATGGTGAAGGCAGCATAGGACAGGCGCTTGGAGTGGGTATTATTTTAGGAGTACCGTTTGCATTGATAGGAGGAGGACTCGGAGCTTTGTTCGCAGATGATCAGTTTTATGATCTGAGCAATTTGAATTTTGAAACAAAAAGAAGAGTGGTCGGATATCTGCTAAAAGAATATTCGGATAAATGATGGAAACTGTGATGGGTAAAATGAAATCGTGAATCGTGAATCGTCAATCGTCAATCGTGAATCGTGAATCTTCAATCTTCAATCTTCAATCTTCAATCGTAAAAGTATGTTGATAAATTATTCTAAATATCATTTTAGAAATAAAAAAATTATTTTAAGGAAAAATTTAACTAGAGTATGAAAATAATTTTAATAACTGTAATGATTTTCCTGTTCATATCAGGATGCAGGAAAGAAGAAGTTAATAACGGCGCAGTTGTGCAGATATCCGGATCATACAACGGCATAATACCCTGCGCTGATTGTGAAGGAATAAACTATGAACTGGAATTGAAAGAAGATTTCACATATCGTGAAAGAATGATATACCTTGGAAAGCAGGTCAGACCTTTTACGTTAACCGGCAAATGGAAGCTTGAAGGGATCAATAAGGTTATATTATACAAGCAATCCGATGAAATGAGCCAGTTTGAATTTTCGAAAGGAGATCTGATCATGCTTGACGGTTCCGGAGAAAGGATCGAAGGACCAATGGCAGATAAGTTTATTTTAAGACCTGGCGGAGTTCAGCTTCCCGGAGATCCATACTCTGATACTACCTCAACAACTTCTGATTCAGCTTCTAAAAAATTGATTCATCGAAAAAGACTTTGTCAGGTGTGAATTCCGAAACAACATCAATAAACGGCTTATGGAATCTGACAGAGATAAACGGACAAAAACCGGATGAAGGTAATTATATGACCGAATTCCCAACCTCGAAATTAGGCAGGCTGATAATAAATTCACGAGCAATTCCGGATGCAACAGGACAAGCGGAGCTGTTCAGATAAGAGATTCTCTTATTTCTTTCTCAAAGTTCTTTTCAACAAGAATGACTTGCCCGGGGACAGGCGAGAAAGAATATGTTTCGACAATGACATCAGTGAATTCCTATAAGATCGAAAATGGAATTTTAAGTCTTTATGCAGCAGGAAAGACTGTGCTTAAATTTTCAAGATAACCATCAGGATAATTTTGCTGAACGGAAAACTTATTTTACTCTTTGCACTCAAATTATTTTTCCTGAGTTCGGGTACAAAGCAACATCCGCATAACTATTTTTTTATTAATGATTTAGTACGCTTTCAGATTTAAACCCGACTATCTTCTCCACCGCTTCGAATATGAAGCCGCTGTAGTTTCTTCAGAGATTAGATTTTAAATTTTTGTATACTGGAAGTTTGTTGATATGTTAGAATCACCTAATACCCAATACCAAGAAGGAAATAATTAAAAATTCCATAATATGACAGCGAAAATAATTTCATCAGCTTCAATATTACTGGTAAAGGATGTTGTCAGGTCCGCCGAATGGTACAGGGATAAATGCGGATTTAAGATTGATAAATATTACAGTGAACCTCCTTCATTTGTGATACTAAACAGGGACGGATATTATCTTATGTTTGCGAAATGTGATCCGGAAAAGATCGTGCCTAACTGGAAATCAGTGCCGGCAACTTCAAATGTATATTTCTGGGTTGATGATGTGGAAGCGATCTACAAAGAGTTTCTTTCAAGCGGAGCAACAATAGACTACGAGCTCTGCATTCAGCCGTACGGAGTTAAAGAGTTTGGCATAAATGATCCTGACGGATATGACATCGCTTTCGGGCAGGTGATCAATGTTAACACTCATTAATATGCAAAAGATAAAAAATACCACAGAGTCACAGAGATCACAGAGCTTCACAGAGATATATTAAAACAAATTATGAATATCTCTATGCTTAATAAAACTTCGGACAAAAAAATTTTCTCTGTGTAGACTCTTAAAAGGTGTTGTTCTCAAACTTTTCTTATTTTTCAAAAACCAGTTATCCTAAGACAAAGATGATTTAATCTAATCATGAGAGATAAAATAATCGTTTTGGACACAATTGGTCAACACTGCATAAAATATTTCATCAAATGCATTATAATGCATAATAAAGTGTGAAACTATTTTATCCGAATCCCGAACAATTCTAAAAATTTTTAATTCCATCATTTATTACTTTATGGGAAAAAATATATTTATCGCAAAGCTATTGCCGGTTTTAATTTTTGTTACTCTGTGCGTCAACACTACATTATCAAAAGATGACAGTACCGACTTTCGGAGAGAAGATAAAATAAGAATAAAGGAAGCTTTGAGAATTTTTGAAGAGTCAGGAGATTCAGTGTGGAAAGACTGGGACAGAGCGCCGTTTGCAATCATACTTGTTACAAATAAAAATGAATACCTGATGAATCATTCTGATCCGACACAAGATTTCAAACCCATAGGATTCGATTCTGTGATCGGAAGTGAGATTTACACACGTCCGCGCCGGTTCAGCAATAATTTCCTTGCAACATTTCCCGCTGTGAATGGGATTTCAACTATAGTTGTCGGACTTCCTGAAAACACAAGCCGGACGAGTCTCGACTGGATAATCACTATATTACACGAACATTTTCATCAGCTTCAAGGCACACATCCGGATTATTATGCACGGGTTGAAGCTCTTGATCTTGCAGGTGACGACAAAAGCGGGATGTGGATGCTGAATTATAATTTTCCGTATAAGGACAGTGCAGTTTCATCTCAGTATAAGTTACTGGTACAGTCCGCGAAGAAGACTTTTCTTTCAATTGACTCCCCCGATTTTGAATCCAATCTTTAAGATTATTTCGGGGAAAGAGAGAATTTCAAAGCGCTGCTAAGTAAAAAAGATTATGATTATTTTTCATTTCAGATCTGGCAGGAAGGCATTGCAAGACATACTGAGTTTGACTTTGCAAAGCTCCTGACATATAATTACAAACCATCTTATGAACTTACACAATTAAATGATTATGTTTCTCCGGATTCATTCTACGCTTCAAAGTTAAATAAACTTTTAGAGAAGGCGGATAAACAGGATTTGCATGAAAGTGAAAGAAATTGTTTTTATACACTTGGAGCGCTTGAAGGAATGATCCTTGACAAAGTTAATCCCGGCTGGAAAGATGATTATTTTAAGGAAATGTTTTATGTAGAAAAGTATTTTGGGACTAATTAAATATTCAAACGTTTTGGACAGATCTGCTTTTTTTTAAAAACACCGTTTAATCACATTGATTAAAAATTTCATTACTGTTATATTTGTAATTCATTCGACAGTAGCTCAATGGTGGAGCATTCGGCTGTTAACCGAAGGGTTGCAGGTTCAAGTCCTGCCTGTCGAGCATAAAAGATCCCGGTATCAAAACCGGGATTTTTTTATTTATGCATGTAAAAATTTGAGTTGAATTTTTTGAAACGATCCGGTTGTTTGATTTCTCACAGATTACACTGATTTTCACAGAAGCAAACCTAAAATTTTTATTTTAACCGGTTTGACTCCCTGAGTTAAATTTTAAGACAACTTCTGTGAAAATCTGTGTAATCTGTGAGAAAAATTCTTTGATTTATTTTTTTTTAATGTTTTAAACAGGGTTTTCCGGTAGAGATTTTAAAAAAATTGAATTGATATAAATTATTCATTGAATTATATTTATAAAGATCAAAACGGCGGGTATAGCTCAGCAGGTAGAGCGTCTGATTGTGGTTCAGAATGTCACGGGTTCGAGCCCCGTTACTCGCCCCAAAAATAAAACCTAAGCTTATTCATTTCTTTTCCGACTTAGTTTCAAATCAATATTATTTACCGGAGCGTAATTTCAAATTGATATTTAAATCTATTTTTTATCATATAATAGATCTGTTGAATTTTATTTTACGTAATTATTATATAAATAATAGAACAGAAGTTTATTATTTAGGCAGGGCGGGTTAAATTTGTTATTACAGATATTTCTTTCCTTGAATTAAAAGCTATTAATAAGTAGTTTAATGCACTTTATAAATATATGAATTCACCGGCAGATAAAATAAGCAAAGACATTGATTCTTCAGAAAAGGAAAATCAAAATGATGAACTTGAAAACGAGTTTGATCTTGAAAATACTGATGAAGTAGAGCAGATCCCTGAAGAAGAATTAAAGCAGCGCAAACTGGACTTCGATGCCGAAGCTATGCCGCATATGAATCTTCTGCATAACTATGCATATAAGATTACAGGCAATCAGCTTGATGCGGATGATCTGCTGCAGGAGACTTTTCTCCGTGCTTTCAGATTCTTTGATAAGTTTGAAAAAGGAACTAACTGTAAAGCATGGCTGTTCCGAATAATGAAAAATTTGTTCATTAATAAATACAGGAAGAATCAAAAGGAACCAGGTAAAGTTGATTATGGTGAGATTGAAAACTTTTTTGATAACATCAGATCCGAAAAAATTGACAGCACAGATCTACAGGAAAAAGTATTCTCTAACCTTTTAGATGATGAAATGACTAACGCATTAAACTCTCTTCAGGATGATTTTAAAACAGTAGTTATTCTTTGTGATCTTGAAGGACTAAGTTATGAAGAGATTGCAGATTTTGTTCAGTGTCCGATCGGAACAGTAAGAAGCAGATTACACAGAGGCAGAAAGATGCTCCAGCAAAAACTGTATGACTACGCTAAACAAAGAGGATATGATGTCGAAAATAATTTAATCAAATAATTCATAAATTAACTTTAATAATATTAAACTTTTTACTAACTAAGTTCTGATGCCCGATTTAACTCCCAACAACCCGGAAAACGTTTCCCCGGATAATAACGATTCAAATGGTAATAATTTGAAATATGAGCTGATAACAGCTTATATAGATAACAGATTAAGTGATTCTGAAAAAGAAGAAGTTAAAAAATCCATAGAATCCGATAAAGATCTTTATAACAGGTACATATTTGAAAAACTTACCAAGGAAACTTTTCAAAAGCGTTCAGTCAAAATCCAAACCCCTGTATACCTTTATAAGAATATAGGAAATGAAATTGACGAATACATAAAAAAAAATTCACTCCCGAAAATTGATTCCCAACAAATCACCTCAGAAAGATTCATTAAACAGAGTAGCATTCAAAAATCCAACTTAAGAAGAAATCTTATCTATTTAACACTTGGATTTATTGTTTTAATAGCTGCTGTATTTATGTTCTATCCGTATATGAATCTGAACTCCAATCCTGACCTGAGAGAGAATGACCTGGTATCTGTTTCCAGAAGTGTTTTTGATAAAGTAAAAGCCGGACAGGTTAAATTACAATATCAGTCCGGTAATGCTAAGGAACTTACCGATTCCATGAACAAGCATCTGGATTTTAAAGTATACATACCCGATGTAAAAGAAGCCGAACTAATAGGTGGTGTTTGCAATGAGATCAACGGTCAGAAACTTGCTCATTTTGTTCACAAAAAAGGAGCGATTTTGATCTATACACTGGAAGCAAGTAAAAAGGATGTCATGAATAATATTGATAAAATCATTCTTTGTGATAAGTTCAAGCAAAACGTAAATGACGGTCAAAACTGGGTTCCCTGTAAAAAAGAAAACAGCAGGACTACAGTCATATGGTTTAAGGATAACGTAATCTGTGCATCTGTTTCTGAAATGGATCACGATGAGATCACATCAACTTTAGCAAATTTAAAATAAACTAAATAAATTTAAAAATGAAATTAATGAAAAGGTTTTTTGTGTCCTTCTGGCAGCAGCATTTTTAGCAGGATGCGGCAAAGATAAAGTGGATCAGCAAAGTTCGAACAAGACAAATGAAAAAAAGGAAGCACTAACAGATCAGAAGAACACTGAGAATAAAAATGTAACTAATAAAGCTTCAGATGACATAAAGCTTTATAAAGTGGAAAAAGTTGAAAAGCTGGGAGGCAAGAAAGTTGCGCCGAATTTCACCTGGACTGCCGGCGGAAAGGAAATGTCACTCAAAGATCTTAAAGGGAATGTTGTCCTGGTAAATTTATGGGCAACCTGGTGCGGACCATGCATTAAAGAAATGCCTGCTCTTTCCAGTATATCCGAGGAATTAAAAGATAAAAAATTTACAATGTTAGGTCTGAACGTATTCCAGCAGGATGGTTCAAAGAAAGTCGGCGATTTTCTCAAAACAAATCCCGTATCTTATACCATACTTGACGGAAATCAGGAATTAGTAGACGCTTTCAGTGAAGCTACCGGTTCAAACATAGAAGCTGTCCCGACCACGTTCATTATTGACAAGGACGGTAAGATCGCGGAAACAATTATCGGCGGGAGAGATAAAGATTCCTTCCTTAAGGCAATTAATAAATACATGAATTAATTTAACCTTTCTGATATTAATTTTAAACTCAGGGACTTTTTAATCCCTGGGTTTTTTCTTTATATATAAATATATAATCGTTTTATTGAATAATCCTTCAAAAAAAATTTCACTTTTCGGATCAACAGGTTCCATTGGATGTAATTCTCTGATTGTTATTGACAGCCTTAACAGCAATGGCTATGATATTTCAGTTAAATATCTGACTACAAATACAAAAATTGATATACTTGCCGGGCAGATCAAAAAATATTCTCCTGCAGGAGTTGTGATACAGGATAATGATGCGTATAATGAGTTCCGCTCAAAGTATGATTTTAAAGGACTTGAGGTCTTACAGGGAAAGAAAGGATTAATGGAAATTGCAGAAAGGGATGATCATGATTTTTTAATAAACGCTCTTGTTGGTTTTTCCGGTCTTGAGCCTACAATTAAAGCAATACAGTCCAATAAAGATATAGCCCTTGCAAATAAAGAAACACTGGTCGTTGCAGGAAAAATAATTACTTCCCTTACCAATAAATTTAATACAAGAATTTTTCCGATAGACAGCGAGCATTCTGCCATTCTTCAATGCCTGCAGGGTGAAGACAAAAAAAACATCCGACGTCTGATACTCACAGCTTCGGGAGGTCCGTTTCTTAATAAGACAACTGAAGAAATGAAAAACACTTCTGTTGAGGATGCTCTTTCGCATCCTAACTGGAAGATGGGAAAAAAGATCACTATTGATTCGGCAACCATGATGAACAAAGGTCTGGAGGTCATAGAAGCTAAATGGCTTTTTGATATGGAAAGCGAAAAAATTGATGTAGTAATACATCCTGAATCCATAATCCACTCAATGGTTGAGTTCATTGACGGTTCAATAAAGGCTCAGTTGGGTATTCCTGATATGAAGATACCAATTCAATATTCACTGACACATCCGGGAAGGATATCTTCCGGGTATCCAAAAATGGATTTTACAAAATTCAGTAGTTTACGATTTGAAGAGCCTGATCTTGAGAAATTCAAATGTTTGAAGATCGCTTATGAAGTTTTAAAAGAAGAAGGTACTTATCCTGCTGTCATGAATGCGGCAAATGAGATCGCAGTAGACCTGTTTTTAAAAGGAAAGATAAGATTTACAGAAATACCGGAGATAATAGAGTACAATTTAAACAATCATAACAACACTGATGACTATTCTCTTGAGGACATAATTGAAACAGACAGTCAGATAAGAAACCAAATTCTCCGGAAGTATAATGATTAATTAAATTATATCGTAAAGAATTAAACAGAGCATTTTAAGAGTTTATTTTTAACTTCTAAATTTTGTTTAATAATTCTAACTTATCAATAATCAAGAACGTATACAATCAATTAAATTAATACCGTATAAAACCAAATGGAATTTATCAGCACATTATTTTACTTTTTAATAGTAATAGGAATACTTGTTTTTATTCATGAATTCGGGCACTTCATAGCTGCAAGACTTACCGGGATGAGAGCGGAAGTTTTTGCTTTAGGAATAGGTTACCGGCTTTTCGGATATAATAAAATCAACGGATTTACTTTCGGGAAATTGAATGAAGAAGTTGAATTAGGAGATAATACCGATTACAGAATTTGCGCTTTTCCAATAGGAGGTTATGTAAAAGTTGCAGGGATGATCGATGAAAGCATGGATAAGGATTTCATCAGTAAAGAACCAATGCCGTGGGAATACCGGGCAAAACCTGTATGGAAAAGAATGATCGTCATTACCGCGGGTGTGATCATGAATTTCCTTCTTGCATTCCTGATATTTTATTTCCTTACTCTTGTAAAAGGAAAGAGTATAATGGATACTACTACCATCGGATATATATCGAAGAACAGTCCATCGATGAATTCCGATCTGAAGCCCGGAGATAAAATCATTTCAATCAACAATAATCCCGTTAAATCCTGGGATGAAGGTCAGATGCAGATACAATTTGAAAACCTTGGTCAGCCGTTAACTTTCTTAGTAAACCGCAGCGGAACAGATATTCCGGTGCACATTTCAAAAGAAAATGTAGGAGACCTGACTGAAAAGAATTTTGGAATTTTTCCTGATGGTACGATACCGGAAATAATGAACACTGTTCCCGGAATGCCTGCTGAAAAATGCGGTCTGCAAAAAGGAGATATCATAACCGAGGTCAACGGAATTAAGATATTAAATTCACAACAGCTGACAGAGATCATTCGTGAAAACCCCGGTACGCAGGTAAGTTTAAAGTGGACAAGGGGTACCGAGGAGATGAACTGTAATGTCACTCCAACATCAGATTCTTTGATCGGAGTGGAGTCAAATGCTAAATATTTAGGACCAACCAAAGAAATTAAATACAATGTCATTTCAGCAATACCCAAGGCGGGATATGATATGTATCACTATGGAATAGAATTATTTTTTAAGACTTTTGCAAAGATAATAAAGGGAGATGTTCCGTTCAAAAAAGCAATCGGAGGACCTGTAAAGATTGCACAGGCATCTGCTCAGTCTGCTGAAGGAGGAGTATATACTTTTCTTGGATTCATAGCGTTACTGTCCATATCACTTGCAGTCATTAACACTCTTCCGTTTCCTGCACTTGACGGCGGTCATTTGATGATGCTGATATATGAAGGAATTGTGCGTAAGCCAGTCCCATATAAGGTTCAGATGGTACTGCAGAATGTCGGATTTGCATTACTGCTCGCATTCATGATATTTGTACTCTACAATGATATTATTTCAATAAAATAACACCGAACCCGAATTCTGCGAAACTAATATATTTTTGGTCTATAATAAGGAAACCTGCTCTAAATTATTCCCCAATAATTTAAACATGAGCAGGTTTTTTTGTGTGTGTGATATGCTTCCTGGTTTTATAACCCAGAAAGATGTTTTACTGATAAACTTCTAGAAAATACTAACTCCTTTATAATCTGTTTAATACGCTTTACAAAAAATATGTCCGGCTCAATTGGAATCAAAGCCGGACAATGTATTACAGATAATTTAAGAATCATTGCAATCAAATTTAAAAAGGAACCCCTTATACTGATTTCAATTAATCAATTACTAATTACATAAAATAAGTATAATAAAACAATTTGATTTGATTCTTGTTTTAAATCTACCGGTTTAAATGAAAATTATAGGAGTATTTTCATTTGATCCTTTACAAATATAAGTATATAATCCCGGAAATGTATTACACAATTTCCAATATCATTTGCATAATTTACAGTGTCCTCAGGTCGGATATAAATATCAGATATATGCAGCGATTTTCACATCATCCAAATCTTTTGTTTTAAAACTTCTTTTCGGGCTGACAATGTTGGTCTCTCACAGATTACACGGATGTTCACAGATTTAATCTTGAATTATTCTTTCAATAATTTTGAATCACCTTGTTAATGTTCTTAGATTATATCTGAGAAAATTTGTGTAATCTGTGAGAAAAATTTTGGCAGCAGGATTATATAGATCTCATATAATGGAATTGAATAAAACTTTTTACATAACTCAAAAACATTTTGGACAGTAATCAGAGATTTTTAAAAATATTTTACTGAATTTGGTTTGA
>JADJTX010000022.1 GCA_016710985.1 Ignavibacteria bacterium | reverse complement strand
ATCCTCACTGTCTTTACAAACCGATACCTAATGCCTTCTTCTCTTTCACGTATCACCGTGCGGAGAATCTTTGTGCCGCCCGATTATGCTTCTCTTAATGATCTTTCCAATGCTCTTTGTCAGCTTCCCGACAACCTCAGCACCGACGGGGAAGCGTGGAGGCTGAACGCTTCCCCTTCCAAAAATGGTTCATATGAAACCGAAGACGCTTCCTTGTGATCGAATGACAATGGTATCCTGTTTGGGACTTGCCGTCGTTACTTCTATCGCCGGGTGCAGTAGCTTCCGTAGCATTCGACTGAATCCCCAAGCTGTCCTTGCAAGCAATGCTACTGTCGGATAATCAAAGATATCTCCGATCGGGATCTTTACATTAAAGGCTTTTCAAATGATATGATATTAATCTTACCGTTCAAAAAGCGAGTGACCGCCAAGCTCAAAGAAACTATCGTGTATGCCTTTACTCCTGATCAACTTCTAAAACTTTTTTCCATATTCCCCTGCTAACTTAGTTTCTGCTTCTTATTACGCGGAGCATTGCAAAATCCCTTCACTCATTATATCGCGTAATCTCAGGATCCCGGTAATGCATTCCTGTCTGTCTTACCATTTGTGGTTAATGGAAACTCTGTAAGTTCTATCAATCTTGAAGGAACCATGTATTCAGGTGCTTCTCTTTAAGAAACTTGTGATTGCTTTACTCAAATCCTCTCTGTTTTCTCTTCCGGGTTTCTCTTCCGTTTTCTTTGTCAAATATTATATAGCTGACTTAATCTCTGTTGCCCTGCTTTTATCTTCTCGTAAGCACTACTTCGGCTCCTTTGAGATATCAAGACTCCACTTGCTGAAGTACACTCTATCTCGCCAAGCTCTATCCTGTAATCCCTCTATCTTTATCTGATCATCTACATCGTCCAATGAAAAGTGCGCTACTATCCGTAAATATTTACAAGATCACTCGTCCTGTACATTAATGAAAACATGTTCATCATCTTTATGAACTTTATGAACTTTACCAACTTATGAATCCTTTACTAACTTTATGAACTTTTTCAAACGGATTCTCTGCAAACTTTGCTTTTCGTTAATTCTTCATTGTTAAAACTTCCTCTGGCGACTCCGTCTCCCGATATATAAAGTTCTCCCGGTACGCCTGCGGACACAGCTTCCGTCGTCTTTGTTAAGATATAAACCTGCGTATTCGAGAACGGCTTTCCGATAGGGAATCGTATTATATAAAGTTTGTATCGGCCATGTTTGTGTGTCCACTTCGTGAAGCAGTTTTCCTATAGTTGTCTCCGTCGGTCCATAGAGATTTGACTATTCTGCAATCTGCACCCGTCTCTGATCTTTTCAATCGGCTCCGATTGAAGTACTTCGCCGCCAAATACCAGCAGCTTCTTTGGCAACAGTTAAGCTTTATCTGTCACCATCGTCAAAGCTTTCCAGTGCGAAGGAACTATCTTTAAAGCAATCTATGCTGTTTCTTTAAAGTATCCGTAGTAAAATCTATATTGCTTACAGATTCTTTTGAAAATAAATGCAATGCTCCGCCTGGTGTTAATAGCGAACTGTAAATTACAGTATTCCGGATCTGTTGCGTTTGGTAGAGACTAAAGCAAATGAAACTAGCTTTCATTTATCCTTATCTTTTCATTTAATCCGAATACACAATCAACACACCAAGACTTCTGTGTTCGATCATCACCTTTGGCTTACCCGTCGAGCCGGATGTATAGATCACGTATGCTAAATTATCAGGTTTGATACTTTTTGTCTGAAGGTTTCTTCACTTCGCCTGTTACTTTTTTCTATTTCTATTGCTGATGTTTTCTGTAAAGGTAACTTGATCTGCTCTGTTTACTGCTTACAATTATTTTAGCTTGGTATCTTCAAGCATGTATCTGATCCCTGTCCTGCGGAAGTCCGTATCGACCGGCACATAGGCTGCTCCGATTTCATTATGCCAAGCATTCGAATCATCATCTCAATACCGCGTTGCGAATGCAGCGAGGAAACGGTGTTTCTTCCTTTAACTCCTTTGCTTCTCAGATACAGTTACTTCAGCTGATTTGAACGTTCATTAATTCAAGATAAGAAAGTTCTTTGCCTTCGAAAACAACTGCAGCTGCATGGAGGTGTCTTTTAACCCGATCCTCGAACAGATCAACTATGCTCTTGTCTTTCGGATAAATTACCCGCTGAAGTATTATCTCTGCTGACAACTGATGCTCTTCCTCTTTGCTCAGCATCTGACGAAGACCTATCTTGTGATCCGATTCTTTTATGACGATCTGAAGCAGCTCTTTGAAATGCTCTGTCATGCGGCTTATCATCCGCTCCGAATACAGATCCGATCTGTACTGAACCGATATCATCAGACCGTTTGGAGTTTCATTTGCAAAAAATGTTATCTCAAACTTCGATACATTATTCTCAAATGCTTCCGTACTCATCCGTACCTCCGCCAAGCTGCAGCTGCGGAACCTCAGGTGTATTATGCAATACCAGCATCACCTGAAACAGCGGGCTTCTGCCCGGATCTCTGTCCTTCACTACCGCATCTACCACTTTCAAAAAGGAACTTCCTGATGTGAGTATGCATCAAGTGTCGTCTGCTTTACCTGTTGAATGAATTCTTTAAATGTTATGTCATTGCTTACTTCACTTCGCAGAGCAAGTGTATTTACAAAGAATCCGATAAGACTCTCAATCTCATGATACTGCCTGCTTGCTATCGATGTCCCTACACAAATGTCTGTCTGGTTACTGTAACGGAATAACAGAATTTTATATGCTGACAGCAATGTCATAAATAAACTTGTACCATTCTTCTGACTCAACTCAAGCAATTTATCTGTAATTCCTTTTTCAATAATAAACTTTGCTGAAGCTCCTTTATTACTTTGTAAAGTTGGTCTCGGATAATCAGTCGGAAGCTGCAAAGGATTATTTCCCTCAAGTTTTTCCTTCCAATATTCAAGCTTCTTTTCTAAAACTTCACCCTGAAGATAATTCCTTTGCCATATGGCATAATCCGCGTACTGTATTGCTAATGGTTTTAAATTTGCGGGACGGTTTTCTATATACGATTTGTATAACTCAGCAAACTCATTTACTATGATTGGCATTGACCAAGCATCGGAAGCAATGTGATGGATCGTTACAACTAACAAATACTCCTGTTCATCAAGTGTGATCAGATCTGCACGGAACATATTATCTTCAGAAAGATCAAATGGCTTCTTAATAAGATCTATTATGAATTTGTGCAAAACATTAGGATCATCTTTAAAGATCTTACCGTCTGTAATGTTAAGCTGACTTTTCTGCTCACTCTTTATATACTGATACGGCTGCCCTTCTTCCTCACGGATAACCGTCCGGACTACTTCATGACGGTCAACAATAGTTTGCAGTGCAAACTCAAATGCCTCCCCTGTTTAAATTTCCTTTCAATCTTAAAACTACTGGAACATGATAATGAACACTTCCTTCAAACTGATCAATGAACCAAAGCCTTTCCTGACTGTAAGACAACGGTATTCTGTCAGGACGTTCTTGTTTTGAAATTACCGGAATTAAAACTTCCTTACTTTGACTCTGAATATAGTCTGCTAATGTTTCTATTGTCGTATATTCAAAAACCGAGTTGATATCTATCTCGACTTCAAGATTTTTTCTGATTGCTGATATCAGCCGTATCGCAAGTAATGAATGTCCTCCAAGCTCAAAAAAATCATCATGAATTCCTACATTGTCAACTTCTAAAAGCTCTGTCCATATTTCAGCTAAAGAAATTTGCAACTGACTTTCGGGCTTAACATGCTTCTCACTTAACAGATCGCCTGCATCAGGTTCCGGCAAAGCTTTCCTGTCTATCTTTCCGTTAGATGTTAACGGCATGCTTACCATCTCGACGAACTGAGCTGGCACCATATACTCCGGAAGCTTTCTTTCCAGATAAGATATTATTTCTTTTCTGTCAAACACTCCGTCCGGCACAATGTATCCTATCAGGCGGTTTGTTCCCTGCTTTTCTTCCATAGCTATTACAACTGCCTGTTTCACTGATTCATGCTGCTGCAGCACGCTTTCAATTTCACCGGGTTCAACCCTGTATCCTCTGATCTTTACCTGGTCATCCATCCTTCCGAGATATTCTATGTTGCCGTCAGGAAGCCTTCGTCCAAGATCACCTGTCCTGTAAAGTTTTGATTCAGGGTCGGAGTCAAAAGGATCTTTAATGAACTTTGATAATGTTAATTCAGGACTGTTTAAATATCCTTTTGAAATACCCGCTCCCCCTAAATATATTTCACCCGGAACACCAATGGGGACGGGATGTTGCGCATCATTCAGAACATACGCAGTCCTGTTATGGAAAGGTCTGCCAATAGGAATTGGTTTAGTTAATTCTCTTTCTGTGATCTTATAGGTTAAAGAGAATGTAGTATTTTCCGTCGGACCATAACCGTTTATAATTTCAATTTCGGGATATCTGAGTCTTAACCTTTCAATATGATATTCTGATAATTTTTCTCCACCAACTAATATTGTCTTCAGACCTTCGAAGACGCTTATGTCATTATCCGTTAACTGGTTAAACCAGCTTGAAGTAAACCACATCTTATTTACTCCGCATCTTCTTATCTCTACTTTTAGTTTTTCATTGTCAAGCAATTTGCTTTCTGTACATAATACCAGCTGACCACCGTTCAACAGCATGCTCCAGTATTCGAAAGTCGTCGCGTCAAAAGAGGAAGAGCCGGTAGATAACAAAATGTCTTCTATCCCTAAGCTTACATATTCAACTCCCTTTACCAGACTCACGACATTTCTTTGTGTAACCATTACTCCCTTCGGTATTCCTGTTGAACCTGAAGTATAGATGACATACGCAAGACTTTCCGGCTGTATGTCCGGTGATAGATTTTTTTCCGGATATTCACTGATTCTTTGCCGGTCGGAATCAACTTCTATGATCTCAAAATCTTTTAAAGCCGGGACCTTTAAAACACATTCCCTGCTGCTTAAAATTATTCCGGCTCCGGTATCCTTAAGCATATACCTGATCCTCTCTTCAGGATAAGCAGGATCCACCGGAACGTAGGCGCAGCCTGCTTTTAATATTCCCAGTATTCCCGTCATCAGCTCAATGCTTCTCTCAATGCAGACAGGAACAAGAGTTCCTTTTTTTAATCCTGTGCTCTGTAAGTAATGAGCGAGCCGGTTTGAAAGTTCATTGAGTTCTTTATAAGTAACCTTCCTTTCTTCAAATACAAGCGCTGTGCTATCCGGAGTTTTTTCTGCCTGATCTTCAAATAAATCTACAATCGTTTTGTCTTTGGGATATGCAAATTCTGTTTTGTTAAACTCAATGAGCTGCTGCTTTTCAGTATCCTTATCAAGCAGTTTAATTTCTCCGGGATTAACCAGACCGTTGTTTAAAATCTGACTTAATGCATGCTCAAAATGTTTGACAATTTGATCAAGATAAAATTCTTCAAGCAAACTTGAATTGTACTTGAACTCAATGCTTAGCCGCTCATCATTGGTAACCATTATAGTCAGCGGGTAATTATTATGCTCGAATAATTTTGGATTCTCAACTTTCAGTCCCCAGTCAACCGAAGTCAGCACCGTGCTAATCGGATAGTTCTCGAATACAAGTAAGGTGTCGAACAGATCTCCTTTCACTCCTGTCCATCCCTGTATTTCATTTAATGGAGTAAGCTCAAACTGTCTTGAAGAAACCTGCTGCTCTTGAATAGCCTGAAGCCATTCAATTACGTTTTGCCCGTCACTCATCACTGAATGCAGGGGCAATGTATTTATATAAAGCCCTACGCGACGCTCTACTCCGGGCAGATCATGAGGACGGCCCGATACTATATTCCCGAACGTGATATCATTGCTTCTTGTATAATTATGTAAAAGCAATGACCATACTCCCTGAATAAGAGTGACAGTTATCCGGTTAGCCTGAGCAAAACTGTGTGTCTTCGCTGACATGCCGGAATTCAATTCTATAATGACTGACTTATATTCACCTGCGCTTTTGTTCTCTCTGTCTTTGATCCGATGAAAGGAAGAAGTGTACTCTGCTCAATTCCTTTCATGTAATTTATCCAGTAAGATTTTTCCTGATCTTTATCTATGCGTTCTGTGTATCGTATAAAATCTTCAAAGTTGTCCGTGTCCTTTACTTCAGGCTGCTTACCGTCAGATAATGATTTGTAAACACTTAAAAACTCTTCCATCAAAATTGGCAATGACCATCCGTCAAAAAGTATATGATGCCAGGTCCATAACATAAAATACCTCTCTTCACTTATTCGTATCAGTCCAAGACGCATTAACGGAGCTGCTTTAAAGTCGAAACCTCTGTCGTGTTCAGATTCTTTATATTGCATTAAAGACATTGCCTGCTCTGCATCACTCGAGCTGCGTAAGTCAATTACTTCAACAGGGATAGCAGCTTCACGATAAACACACTGAACAGGTATGCTGAACGAGTCGTGATAAAATGCGCTTCGTAATATGCTATGCCGCATTATAACTGTCTGCCAGCTTTCTTTCAAAATGTTCAGATCCGCTCCTGTCAGTTCACAGCTGAACTGGCGCACATAAGATCCCGCCCCGCCTTCATAAAGTCCATGAAACAGCATTCCGGTCTGCAGTCCGCTTAATTTATATAAACTTTCTAATGAATCCCTTCTCGGTTTGCCGTTATAGGTTTCATTTAAAAATTTATCCAGCTCCCCATAATTTATAAATGCCTGCACTCCGTAATCAGATGGAGTATGTTCAATGCCTGTCCTTAATCTTTCCAGAGAATGAGAGATCAGAGACTTCAGGTTTGTCTGAAATTGGTCAGCTATTCTTTCTATGGTTTCCAGATCATAGTTTTTCTGACTGTATCTCCAGTCAAACATTAATTCTCCACTCTGCACGATCCCGCTAAGAGAAATTTTATTATCAACAACAAATTTTTCGCTTCGCTCTGAACCTCCTGTCTCACCTGCTAAAGCAAACCACTGGCTTGCATTTAAAACATTGTCAGACTGACCTAAGTAATTAAAAATTATATCCGGCTGAGGTGCGGACTTCAGGAACGATATTTTGTTAATGTATTTTAAAACTCCGAAACCCAGTCCTTTGTCAGGAACTTGCCTTAACTGCTCTTTAACTGATTTGATAATGGAACCTTCTTCGCTCAATGCATTGATCTCCAGCATAACAGGATAATGTGTTGTGAACCAGCCTATTGTTCGCGTAGTATCAATTCCCTCTTCAATGTTTTCCCTGCCATGTCCTTCCATTCCGATCGTAACTTTATCCGAACCGCTCCACTCACTCAAAGTCTTTGCAAGAGCTGATAAAAGTATGTCATTGATCTCAGTATGATATGCCTTTGGTACATCCTGAATTAACCTCCGTGTGGTTTCAGAGTCGAGACTCATCTTATGATGTGTAATATCTTTTGCAGTTATCACACCGTCATATTTTTTATCAGCAGGCAGACTGTTCATGCTGCTGATTATTTTTTCCCAGTATTCTAACTGGGAATTTAACCTTCTGCTCTTACCATAATTCTCAAGCGTCTCATACCATTGTCTGTATGAGCCGGTTTTTTTACCGAGGTCTGTTTTGCCTCCTCCTTTGAATCCGCTGATCAGCATTTCCAGATCCTCCAGCAGTATTCTCCATGAAACTCCGTCAATCGCAAGATGATGTATCACTATCAGCAGGCGGTTCTTAACTTCTGATGATGGAGTTTGTATCAATACAACTTTGAATATCTCACCTTTTTCAATATCTAGACTCGTCTGATAATGAATAGCTTTCTCACTTATCAGATTTCCAACCGTATCTTTTTCAGCCGTTCGTAAGTCTTCAATGATCACTCCACTTAGTTCAGTATCACTTTCATAGACCTGATTCCATACACCGTCCTTTTTAAAATACTTAAATCTTAATGCATCATGATGCGCCATTAATTGCTCGACTGCACGCTTCAATATTGCATCCGTGATTCCTTTGTCTATATCTAATAAAACATACTGGTTAAAATGTGATACATCTTCAGGATCCTTTTCAAAATACCATTGCTGAATGGGTAGCAAACCGCTTGGTCCGGTTACAACATATTCCTCATCAGGTGCATTTGATGAAGTATCGGATCTTTGATCAAGCAGAGCTGAAAGTCTTGCAATGGTCTGATAAGTGAATATATCTCCTATTAAAAACTCATATCCCAAACGCCGTGCCCGGCTCACTAACTGTATGGATATTATTGAATCACCTCCAAGCTCAAAAAAATTATCGTGTATTCCGATCTCTTCAACATCAAGTAATTCCTTCCATAGCTCCGTAAGTTGCTTCTCTGCTTCACTCCGCGGAGCTGCATATTCACTGCTCAGAGTCTCGGTTACATCCGGATCGGGTAATGACTTTCTGTCGATCTTACCATTTGGTGCCAACGGAAAAGATTCCATTTCAACCAGTACAGACGGCAGCATGTACTCAGGCACTTTCTCCTTTAGCCGTGACAAAATTTCATCTCTGTCAAATTTGCCTTCAGGAATTACATAACCAACCAGACGCTTGTTTCCCTGATTATCTTCATTCGCTAATACAACCGCCTGCTTTACCAGCTCGCATTTGAGAAGAGCATTCTCTATCTCTCCTGTCTCTATTCTGTATCCGCGAATCTTTACCTGATCATCTGCCCGCCCGATGAACTCTATGTTTCCGTCAGGCAGATATTTAACAAGATCTCCCGTAGCATACATGCGTGATGCTTCAGTATTGATGAACGGATTCCTTATAAATTTTTGATTCGTTAAATCTTCATTGTTTAAATATCCTCTTGCTAATCCCTCACCTGCAATAAATAGCTGCCCCGGAATTCCTGCCGGACACAATCTCAGGTCTTTTGATAAAACATATACAGTCGTATTTGAAAATGGCTTTCCGATCGGAATCGTATTGTCATATTTCCTTCCTGCTTCTGTAACGTGTAACAGCTTGCCAATGGTGGTCTCAGTTGGTCCGTAGTGATTAACGACTGTACATTCCGGATTTTCTGACCTGATGCTTTCAACTAACTCTGAATGCAATGCTTCACCGCCGAATATCAGAAGCTTTTTGGGAATTAAATTCTTTCCATCAAGATGAAGAGCTTTCCAGTGTGACGGAACTATTTTTACGCATTCTATTGAATGCTCATCAAAATAATTATGAAGCTTCTCTACATCGCTTGTTGTATCTTTTGAAAATATATGTAACGCTCCGCCGGATAATAATGAACTGTAAATGACTGTGTTTCCAAGGTCTGTCGCTATTGTAGAAACAAGAGCAAATGACCGGCAATTATTTATTTGTGTTTTGCTTTCAAGTCCATTCGCATAATCAACAAGATTTTTATGCTCTATCATTACTCCCTTCGGATTGCCTGTTGAACCCGATGTGTAAACTACATAAGCAAGATTGTTTGGTGTAAGAGATGTTTTTAAATTGTCAGATGACTGTAGCTCAACTGGTGAATCACTGCTGTCCGGTTCAATTGTCTCAATGTCAGTTATACTTCGAAGTATAGAACTGCTTTGTTTGCTGCTAACAATTATTTTAGCTGATGTGTCCTGCAGAATAAAACTGATTCTCTCCGAAGGCAGATCTGTATCAACCGGAACATAAGCTGCACCTGCTTTTAAAATACCCATAAGTCCTGTCATCATGTCAAGTCCGCGCTCAATGTATAAAGGAACCATCGTATCTTCTTTTACTCCTTTACTTCTTAAATAATGCGCAAGATTATTTGAACGTTCATTCAGCTGCCTGTATGTTAATGTCTTCCCTTCAAACACAACTGCATCAGCATCAGGTGTTTTCATTACCTGCTCTTCAAATAGATCAACTATGCTTTTATCCTGCGGGTATTTTACATTGCTTACATTAAATTCTGTAAGCAGTTTTTGCTTTTCTGATTTCGTAAGTATTTCAATGTCCTTCAGCCGGCTCTCATCATTCTCAATGAACTGAAGCAATACATTCTCAAAACGGCTGATAATTCCCTTGACATACTCTTCTTTTAATAATGCAGTATTGTAACTGAACCTGATGCTTATCTGATCAGTAAGTGAAATGATTATTGTTAACGGATAATTATTCTTGTCACTTGTCTGAACATTCTCAACCTTAAGACTCCATTTAGCAGATGCAAGCAGCTTGCTTACAGGATAATTTTCAAATGTTAACAAGCAGTCAAAAATGTCACCCTGTATTCCGGTCCAGGCCTGAATGTCTGCCAAAGGCGTGTTCTGATATTTCCGTGATGAGAACTGATCGTCCTGCAACTCCTGCAACCACTTCGTTACTTTCTGATCTTCAATTAGCTCTGAATGAAGAGGCAATGGATTGATGAACAAACCGACTCTCTGCTCTACTCCCGGCAGATCCTCGGGACGTCCTGATACGATCACTCCAAATATTACATCCTTACTACCTGTATACATATGAAGACAATACGACCAGACTCCCTGCATTACAGTGTTAGGTGTTATGCGGTTTCGCTTAGCATAATTTTGAAGCTGATTCGTAATGTCTGAATTTATTTCTAAGTAGTTTGATTTATAAGCGCCGACTCCTTTTGTCCGTTCTGCCGTTTTACCAATAAAAGGCAGAAGGCTCCCGGTCTCTGCATTCTTTAGATAGTCCTTCCAGTACTTCTGAACCTTCTCCTTATCAATTCTCTCGACATACCTTATAAAATCTTCAAACCTGTCAACTTCCTTTTCAGCTAATTCCTTTCCTGCCAACAAGTCCTCATAGGCATTTAAAAATTCGGCTATCATTATCGGTATTGACCATCCGTCAAAAATAATGTGATGATAAGTCCAGATCATACGGTAGCGTTCGTCATCCAATCGAATCAAAACAAGCCGCATCATCGGTGCTGTGTTAAAATCAAATCCTCTTATCCGGTCTGCTTCTTTATATTCTTTAATTGCTTTATTCTGATCTTCTTCGCTCAAACTCCTGTAATCCAGCACTTCCATCGGCGTCTTAACATCTTTGAAAACACACTGAACAGGCATGCTTAACTTATCATGATAAAAAACAGTTCGGAGTATAGTATGTGATCTTAACACATAGTCCCAGCTCTTTCTGAAGATCTCAAAGTCAAGTTTATATATGTCACATTCAAACTGATTTATATAAGCACCGGTACCCGGATCATAAAGCCCGTGAAAAAGCATACCGTGCTGCAGTCCGCTTAACCGGTATAATCCGTCAATTGAATCCCGCCTCGTTACGCTTTTATTTGGTTCAACTGAATCTTTAGACATTAATAATTAGTTATAATTTTTCATTTAAAAAATTGTCCAGCTCATCAATGCTTATTTCCGAACCGAGTCCGAAATCAGATGGTGTATGAATAACATTGGATCTTTGCTCTTCTGTACAATGCTGTATCAGAGTCTGAAGAATATTTAAATATTTTTCTGAAAGACTGCTTATTGTTTTTTTTTCAAAATGCAGACTGCTGTATTTCCAGTTTATGTTTAGCTCTCCGCTCTGTATGAATCCGTTTATGGATAATTTTTCACTGACCGGAATATCTCCGCTCATGTCAGTCCCTGAAAATTCCTTAGCTGCTGAAAGCCATTTACTGCCGCTGACTGCATTGTCCAGCTGACCTAAATAATTAAATACAATTTCCCAGCAGTTTTTTCCTGTCATGCTCTCATCTTTATTTATGTATTTCAAAACTCCATATCCCAATCCTTTATCCGGTACGCTTCGCAGCTGTTCCTTTACATTTCTGATTGCATCAGATACTTCACTGTCTGCAGACAACTCAAGCAACACAGGATACAGATTTGTGAACCAGCCGACTGTGCCGGTTGTATCTATGCCTTCTACAATACTCTCCCGCCCGTGTCCTTCAAGACCTATGATTATTTTTTCAGTTGTATAACGTTCTGATATTGTCAATGCAAGCGCACAAAGTAAAATATCATTTATCTCAGTATGATAAACCCTCGGTACTTCCTGCAGCAGCTTTTGTGTCTGTTTGGAATCCAATAGAATTTTATGAGTATGAATATCCTTTAACCTGACTTCACCGGAAAATTCTTTATCAGTGGCAAGCGGCTTATAGCTTCTGATTACATTTTCCCAGTACCGGCTTTGAGATGTTAAGCGGTTACTCTGTCCATACTGCTCCAGCGCCTTATACCACTGCCGATATGAACTGCTCTTTTGAACTGTACTTTCTTTCACACCTGACTTTACTTCAGTCAGTAATATCTCAAGATCTTCAAGTAATATCCTCCACGAAACTCCGTCAATTGCAAGATGATGTATAATTATTAAAAGCCGGTTTTCCTTCTCAGACTCAGGTGTTTGAATTAATACAAATTTAACTATCTCTCCTTTTTCAATATTCAAACTCCGTTGGTAAATTTCTGCCATTCCTTTAATCAGATCCGATATTGATTCTTTATCAGGTGATTTTAAATTTTCTATGATCAGTCCCGCTTTGAGAGTTCCGTATTCCTGAGTCCATGCACCATCCTTTTTACTATACCTGAACCTCAAAGCATCATGGCGGGAGATCATCTTCCCAATTGCATAGCTCAGCATCTCAGTTGTTACAGACTTTTCTATTGAAAGTAAAACACTTTGGTTAAAATGGGAAATATCATCTTCTGCTTTTTCGAAATACCATTGCTGAATAGGAAGCAATCCGCATTCGCCTTCGAGTAAACCTTGCTCACTTGACGTTGTTACTGATGAACCATTTCTTTGATTCACTGCCTGTGAGAGTTTGGCAATGGTCTGATAAGAAAATATATCTGACACCTGCAGCTCAAATCCTGCGCGCCTTGCACGGCTGACTATTTGTATTATGATAATTGAATCTCCGCCAAGCTCAAAAAAATTATCGTTAATGCCTACAGACTCCACTTCAAGCAGTTCCTGCCATATTTCTACCAATACTTCTTCAAGATCATTTCTCGCTACCGAATATTCATTGCTTAAGTTTTCTGTTACATCCGGATCCGGTAATGCCTTTTTATCGATCTTACCGTTCTTTGTTAAAGGAAACTGATCTAATAAGATTATGTTAGACGGCATCATATAGTCCGGCAGTCTGAATTCCAATTCAGACTTTATTTCTTTTACTACATCAGCAGGGTCGCGCCACTCAGCAGATCTAGACTTGTCACGTTCACCCATTGTACTTATATTCTTTTTTACTCCGTCTCTGATGGCAAATAAATTATAAAGAATGGCATCCTTAGAAAGCATCTGCTCTTTTTCAACATAAGTCTCAAATCCTCTTTGTTTCAGAATTTGTTTGATCCTTTCAAGCCGCCCTTCTGTGTCATGCACCTCTATTATTATGCTGTCGATCTTTACCCAGTCTTTTTCTGCAATGCCGTCTATCACAAGATGTTCTGAATTTTCAACATCCACTTTAAGAAGGTCGATCTTTTCAATTCTCTCTTCTTCTATTATTTGTGAAATTGACTTTGCCTTACACTTGATTCTTTTGCTTTCCAGTTTGACCTCAAGAAGCGAATCTACATCTTCTCTCTGCAGTTCTCCGTTCTCTGAATTTTCGATGTAAGACCGGACAACTTCCTTTACCTCGTCAATGTCTTCACTGATTCCTGATACTATGCTCACCTGAGGATAGTAAGTAAAATCCAGATCCTTTTCAGTTTCCTGAATTGCAAGTTCAAATGCCTTTCCGGGAATATTATACAGCTCCCTGTTTGCTGACAGCAGCTCATATACTTCAGGTATTGGCTCTATTGAATATACTTTAATATTCTTACTCAGCGCATTCAGAAACACTGTGAAAAAACCTACGTTAGCTCCGATGTCAATTACAACGCTGTCTTCATTTAATGTAATGCCGTGCTTTAAATAACAGTGATCTTCAAATATCTCATTGTATAAAAATTTAACTTCATTAAGATTGTGACTTAATATCGGCAAACCGTTGGGTAATATGTTAAGATTAGATTTTTGGATCTTATCTTTGCTTAATAGTTGTTCATAGTTACTCAGCAACGGCAGCTTATCTTTATCAATCTGCACATATGCATTTAATTTTTTTGATCCCGCTCCTTCTGCTGCTATCACCTTTGCATTCCTGACTCCGGAAACCGATGCGATGCATTCTTCTATCTCGCCTGGCTCAATCCTGTAACCTCTTATTTTTAACTGCTCATCTGGTCTTCCCAGATACTCGATGTTTCCATCCGGCATCCATCTTCCCAGATCACCGGACTTATACAATCTTGACCCGGCTTCATTACTAAACGGATCTTTTATGAACTTCTCTTTTGATAATTCCGGGAGGTTTAAATATCCCCTTGCTATACCGTCACCGCCGATACAGATCTCACCAGGTATGCCAGCCGGCAGTATCTCATTTTGCCTGCCTAATATATATATCCTGATATTATTGATCGGTTTTCCAATTGAAATATTATTCTTTAAGTTTTCATTCTTCTCTTTAGTATTAAAGCTAAATGTACTGCAGCCTACGGTAGCCTCTGTCGGTCCATACTCATTCACTATAGTTACATCCATTCCTTCTTCCGTCAGATAACTTAACTGACTCAGCATCAATGCCTCGCCTCCGATCACAAGTTTCTTCGTAAGCTGTCTTCCGTTCTGAAGGCTCATCTTTGAATGAAGCAGCTCGAGATGTCCCGGAGTTATTTTCATGAAATCAAAAGGTGCATACTTTTCAAGATTGCTGTCTTCAAATATTTCAAGTGATTGCTTAGACCCGATTACTACCGTCTTGCCCGATAGCAGCGGCATGAAGATTCCCGTGACTGAAGCATCAAATGTATATGAAAGATGAATGAAACTTCCCGAAGTGTTTTCATCACCTGTTATGTAATTTGTTTTTTTGTTAAACAGATAATTCAGTAAATTCCTGTGCTCAACCATTACACCTTTCGGACTACCTGTTGATCCTGAAGTATAAATCACATAAGCTAAGTCATTCGCTCCCGCTGATTTCTCTATATTACTTTCAGAATAATTTTTTATTACTGAAAAATCTTCATCTGCTTCAATGATATTCAGCTTTTGTATAGAAGCTAATTTTTGCCTGCTCTTTTCACCGCATATGACTATCCCGGCGCCGGTATCCTCAATCATATAACGAATCCTCTCTTCGGGGTAATCCGGATCAACCGGCACATAAGCGCTGCCTGATTTCAGCATACCGAGAATTGCGACAAGCATATTACCGTTTCGTTCAATACATATCGGGACTAATGTTTCCTTTTCAACTCCCTGACTTCTCAAGTAATGTGCGAGTTGATTTGATTTCTCATTAAGCTCTTTGTACGTTAACTTCTGATTACCAAATACCAGCGCCGTCTTACCCGGAGTCTTCATTGCCTGTTCTTCAAATAAATCCACAACGGTCTTATCCTTTGGATAGTCTGCAGCCGTATCATTGAACCCGGTTAACAACGTGTCTTTTTCAGCTTCGGGAAGAAGCTCTATTTCATCAACTCTAAATCCTTCATCAGAAATTATTTGCATCAATACATTCTCAAAATGTTCACTTATCTCCTTTGCAAATTCCTTCTGCAACAACCCTGTGTTGTATCTGAACTTAATATGAGTTTGTTCTGCACTCGCTATTGTAATTGTTAATGGATAGTTCGTCTGCTCCTGTATCCTGACCTCCTCAACTTGTAAGCTCCATTTCCCGGACGACACAACTTTGCTCACAGGATAATTCTCGAACCCGTAAATGGTATCAAACAGATCTCCCCTTACACCTGACCATCCCTGAATTTCATTCAACGGCGTGTACTGATGCTGACGTGATACGATCTGCTTCTCCTGTATATTTCTTAACCAGTCTTTTACACTTTGCTCTTTATTCATTTCCGAATGAAGCGGAAGTGTATTGATGTACATCCCTACCCTTTGTTCTACTCCGGGTAGATCATCAGGTCTTCCTGAAACAACCACTCCGAATGTTATGTTGTCATTTCCTGTATACCTATGCAAAAGATATGACCATACACCCTGCATTACAGTGTTTACCGTAATGCTGTTTTGTCTTGAATACTTTTGTATCTGTGACGTTGCTTCTTCTTCAATTGTTAAAGTAATTGTTTCATACAAACCTGTCCCTCTGTTACGGTCAGAAGCTGTCTCGATGAATGGCAGTAGAGTACTTTCTTCAATTCCAGAAAGGTATTCACTCCAGTATTTTTCTTCTTTTCTTTTATCTATGCTTCCTATGTATCGTATGTAATCTTCAAAATTATCCTGTTCACTTTCAATCAGCGGAGTACCGGTAATTAAAGCTTCGTAAGTTTTAAGAAATTCTTCCATTAATACCGTCATTGACCATCCGTCAAAAAGCAGATGATGCCAGGTCCAAACCATGCGGTAACTGTCTTCACTTAATCTTATTAAACTTATTCGCATCAGCGGCGCAGATTTCAGATCAAAACTCCTGGAGCATTCTTTCTCTTCAAATTCCTTAATTGCAGTTTTAAGATCAGCTTTATTCTTATTTCTGAAGTCTGATTCCTCAGCCGTCAGCTCTGCAGTCTTATAGACACATTGGACGGGTATATTGAAAGTATCAGCATAATAAGCGCCGCGAAGCGCACTGTGCCGCTCATTACAAGAGCCCAGCTTTTATGGAAAACATCCGTATCAACTTTTAAAAAATTACAGCTTAGCTGCCGTATGTATGTCTCTTCACCTCCGTCATAAAGCCCGTGAAACAATATCCCCTGCTGTAATCCGCTTAGCCTGTATATGCTTTCAAAATTTTCTCTTCTGACTTTACCATTATATGACTCAGTTAAAAACCGGTCGAGTTCAGCATAACTTATCTCAGATCCAAGACCGAAATCAGATGGGGTGTAAACCATTCCTGATTTTTCCTGAATTAAACAATTAGCAATCAGTAATTCAAGATTACTCTTATAATTCTGTACGATCTTATCTATTGTCTGCTTTTCATAATGCTTCTTACTGTAAGTCCAGTGTAATACCATTTCACCTTTCTGTACGATTGCATTTACCGAAAGCTTATTTGAAAATATGTAATCTTCACTTATCGCCATTCCTGCAGGTTCATCCGCCATTGAAAACCATTTACTTCCGCTCAGAATATTATCAGACTGACCAAGGTAATTAAAGATTATATCCGGACTTTCTGAGTTCAGTAACTTCTCATCTTTATTGATGTATTTTAAAACCCCGTATCCTAATCCTTTATCAGGCACTCTGCGAAGCTGCTCCTTCACAGACTTAATAAAATCACCTTCTCCCTTCACCGAATTCAATTCAAATAACACAGGGTAATGACTCGTAAACCATCCCGTTGTCCGGCTGGTATCAATTCCGTCTTCAATCTGTTCCCTTCCGTGACCTTCCATTCCTATTACGACATTATCCCCGCCGCTCCAGTCGCACAGTGTCTTTGCCAATGCAGAAAGCAATATGTCATTTATCTCAGTATGATATGCTTTCGGAACTTCCTGTAATAACTGACTTGTCTGCTCTGCCCCGAGACTTAACGAAATGTTACCGGTATCACTTGCTTTTATTTCACCTTCGTATTCCTTATCTAAAGGAAGAACGGTTATGTTAGCGATTGAGCTTTCCCAGTATGCTTTTTGTGAAATAAGACTTTCACTTTTACCGTAATTTTCAAGAGCATTGTACCACTGCCTGTACGAACTGCTCTTCTGTCCAAGCTCAGTTATTCCGCCTTCCTTTAATCCGCTAACTAATAATTCAAGATCTTCTAACAATATTCTCCACGACACACCGTCAACAGCAAGATGATGTATCACTATCAGTAATCTATTCGCGGCTTCTGACTCCGGTGTATGCATTAAAACCAACCGAATGATATCACCCTTTTCTATATCCAGACTCCGCTGATGCCTGTCTGCAGAAGGCTTATTAAACTGCGAAGCGCATCCTGTGATGATGACTGAAGATCTTCTGTTATTAATCCGCTGACTTCGGATTCGGGTTCATATACCTGATTCCACTTTCCGTCTTTTTTAAAATACTTAAATCTCAGAGCATCATGATGTTCTTTTAATTGCTCGATCGCGCGTTTCAATACCGGCTCAGTTACACCTTTATCAATTTCAAGTAGTACGCTCTGATTAAAATGAGATATGTCTTTATGTTCCTTTTCAAAAAACCACTGCTGTATTGGTAATAATCCGCACGCACCTGTTAATTCAAATTGTTCACCGACCGTTTTTAAATCTTCTGATCTTTGATCCAATAAAGCGGATAATCTCGCGATTGTCTGATATGTAAATACATCACCGATCTGAAGCTCATAACCCGCACGCCTTGCGCGGCTTACTAACTGTATCGTAATAATTGAATCACCTCCGAGCTCAAAGAAATTATCATGAATTCCGACTGTATCAAGTCCCAATAGATCCTGCCAGATTTCTGCCAGTATTATTTCAGCTTCATTGCGCGGTGACGTTAATTGTCCGCTTAATAATTCCGACATCTCTGGATCGGGTAACGCTTTCCTGTTTATCTTGCCGTTTGACATTAACGGCATTCTTTCCATCTCTACAAAAAACGACGGCATCATATACTCAGGAAGGATATCTTTTAAGAAAGATGAGATCGCTTCTTTATCAAATTTTTCTTTAGGCACAATATAAGCTGCAAGTCTCTTGTTTCCCTGTACATCTTCTTTTGCGACCACTGCCGCTTCGCTTACAGTTTCACACTGCTGAAGAACATTTTCTATCTCACCTAATTCTATCCGGTAACCTCTTATTTTTACCTGAGTATCCGCTCTTCCGATGAACTCTATGTTTCCGTCCGGAAGATATTTTACAAGATCACCTGTGCAGTAAAATAAAGACTTTCCTGCTTTGGTTTTTTTGTTTTTTAAATAAGGATTTTCAATGAACTTTTCATTCGTTAATTCCGTGTTGTTTAAATAACCTCTTGCAACTCCATCTCCCGCTATATACAACTGACCCGGCACTCCGACCGGACATACCTCCATTGCATTTGATAGTACATATACACGCGTGTTTGAAAATGGCTTGCCAATCGGGATCGTAGAATCATATTTCATGTCCGGTTCTGTAATATGAAGTAGCTTGCCAATCGTTGTCTCAGTTGGTCCGTAATGATTTACTACCATGCATTCTGAATTTGTCTGCCTTATCTTTTCAATCACTTCAGCCGGTAATGCCTCGCCTCCGAATACCAGTAACTTCGCCGGTAAAAGTAATTTCTCATCCATCCTCAGAGCTTTCCAGTGCGACGGGACTATTTTTAAACATTCGATCTTTTTCCTGCTGAAATAATCCTGCATGTATTCCGGATTGCTGACTGATTCTTTCGTGAACAAATGTAACGCGCCCCCGAAAGCAACGAGCTGTAGATCACCGTATTTCCAAGATCCGTTGCAATCGTTGACACCAGTGCAAAAGAACGGCAATCATTGATCCGGATTTTTTCATTTATCCCGTAAACATAATCAACAAGACTACTGTGCTCTATCATTACACCTTTTGGCTGACCGGTTGAACCTGATGTATAAATAATATAAGCAAGGTCAGAAGGTTTAATCTTAATTTTCAGATTGTCCTTTGGTTGTTTTTTGATTTCCGGATTGTCACCATTTATAGAAATGAATTCAACTCCATTAATTAATGAAAGATTTTTCTTAATTGACTCACTTGTAACAGCGACAAAAGCTTTACAATCTTCGAATATGTAACTGATTCTCTCTGCAGGTAAATCAGCATCAACCGGGACGTATGCTGCGCCTGACTTCAGGATTCCCAACAACCCCGTCATCATTTCAGTACTGCGCTCTGTGCATAAAGGTATCAGAGTTTCATTATTTACACCTTTACTTCTAAGATAATGTGCCAGCTGATTTGACCTCTCATTAAGCTCCTGATAGGTAAGAGTTTCATTCTCAAATACTATTGCTGTTGCCTGAGGAGTTCTCGCCGCTTGTTCTTCAAACAGATCAGTAATACTTTTCTTCTTCGGGTAATCCGTTTCCGAAATACCGAATTCTTTGAGTATCTTTTTTTTCTCGGAGTCTGTGATCATCTGTAACAAACCGATAGACTGATTCGCATCTTTTACAACTGATTTCAGCAACTCCGTGAAATGCCCGACCATACGGTCAATAGTTTCTTCTTTGAATAAATCAGTTGAATATTCTACCGAGCCTTGAATTCCTGTTGGTGTCTCTAAAATATGAAAGGTCAGATCAAACTTGGATATCTCGTTTGCAAATGTTTCTTTGGATAACTTTACATCACCAAGTAAAAATTCAGTGATGTCAGGTATTGTTTGATTTACAAGCATTACCTGGAAAAGAGGACTCCGGCTCTGATCTCTTTCTCCGACAACTGCGTCCACTACTTTTTCAAAAGGAACATCCTGATGCTCATAAGCTTCAAGCGTTACAGACTTAACCTGCTTCAAAAAATCACTGAATGAAATGCTGCTGTCAAGCTCACTTCTCAAAGTCAGTGTATTTACAAAAAAACCTATTAATCTTTCAACTGAATGATGGGGACGGTTGGCAATGGATGTTCCAACAGAAATATCCTGCTGGTCCGTATAACGGAAAAGTAATACCTTGAAAACAGCAAGCATTGTCATGAATAAAGTTGTGCTATTCTGACTGCTTAACTCCTGAATGCTCTCCAATAACTTTTTATCAATGACAAAATTTTTTGAAGCTCCTCTGATGCCTTTCTTTGAAGGACGTTTATAATCAGTTGGTAAATTAAGTGCGGAGACGCCTTCAAGTTTCTTTTTCCAGTATTCTAACTTTTTATCTAATGCATCTCCCTGCAGATACTTTCTTTGCCAAAGCGCATAGTCAGCATATTGTATCTCAGGCTGCGGAAATTCAATGGAATTGACTGCATTGTGTTGTTCATACAGCTTTGAAGCTTCTTCAACAAGTATGAATAATGACCATGCATCAGAAGAAATATGATGCAGTGTCAAGACTAATATATTCTCAGTTTCACTAAGCGTTATCAATACAGCCCGCAACATGTGATCTTTAGACAGATCAAAAGGATCATCAATTTTTTCTGTATGTATTTCTTTAATCCTTCTTTGTCATCTTTAAAATTTCTGCCGTCAAAAATTTCTAAGGTCCATTTGTCTGTCTCCTGAATTTTCTGATAAGATATACCGTCTTTCTCAGTGAAAATTGTCCTGAGTGATTCATGACGGTTAACAGTCTGCCTTAACGCTGATTCAAGAGCATCCTTATTCAGTTTTCCTTTCAGTCTTATGACCGCCGGCAGATGATATTGCAGACTTCCCTCAAGCTTATCTATGAATATCAAACGCTCCTGGCTGAAAGACAATGGAATCATAGAAGGTCTTTCGGACTTTTCTATGAATGAAGCAAATTTCTTTTCATCGTGTATATTTTGTTTTTCTTCTATAAGCGACGCTAATTGAGTAATTGTCGGCAGTAAAAAAATATCTGTTGTTTCAAGCTGAACCTTAAAGTGGGATGATATCCTCGAAAGAAGCTGGATTGCTTTTATGCTGTTTCCTCCAATTTGGAAGAAATCGTCGCTGACTCCGAAATTCTTCTCTACAAGCAAACTCTTCCATATGTTGAGCAACGTGATCTGAGTTTCTCCGCTTGGAGGAGTAAATTCCCGCTCATCAGATTGCTTTATCTTTGAATCTAAAAGACTGACTAAATCTTTTCCGGATTTAACTTTAAGGGTTTTATTTATCTGTTTGTTTTTCATTATAAACTATGCCGGGATTTGTTCAGTTTTTTTTAAATAAAAATTATATGTTTCATTTTCAGGATCGTGTATCCAGTCATGCTCCGATAGGAATTCCTGAAACGGTTTGTTCTTAGCTGTCTGTTTAAAAAGTGCTGTGATGGTATCCAGTCCGCGCTTCATGCAATGGTTTTGCAATTCAGACAAAATAATTCCCTCGACATTCCTGCCCAATACCCTGCAACTTAAAAGAAATGTTTCAAGTATCAGAGCATTATCCGCTTCCTTTGCAAGTACCAGTCCGACTATGCCGTACTCACCGAAACGGTCTTTCACTTCAATGATCCGGCTGAAATGGTTTTCGTCATTGATTGCTTCTGCAATTTCCTCAGTTGTTTTCCTTACACCGTTTAAATTGAACTGATTGGTTCTCATCGAAAGTTGTACTGCACGCTCAATTTCCTTCTGACTTACTTCGCGTATGTCAACTTTAATTTCCAGTGATTTAAGAAAATCATCAAGTGTCCCGAATTTGTTTTCCTCTTCCTTACGCTGCTTTTCCGTTTTATACATTTCATTTCTCTTCCTGTCTTCATCAGTGATCCTGAAATAATCAAATGCCCATATATGATTCAGAAATTCTGAAAAACTTTCCGGTTCCTCCGGTAATGTCAGCGACAGAACATCAGGACAGTTTAAGCTCATCTGCTCGGTTTCAAATTCATTGTCATCAATAAATATAATGCTGTTCATCCCTAAATTTAATTCCTTTGAAATCTCCAAAAGATTTTTCGGCTTTGGATCCCAGTTGATCCGGTGTGCTGTTATGTGTTCACGTTTCAATTTCATCCCGGGATTATTGTCAAAAACTTCCCATACATCTTCCTCATTATTTTTACTGCACAAAGCAAGAAGGAAACCTTCGTTATATTTTTCCAAAAAGAATTCCTGCAGCTTAACATAGTTTTCATCAATGATCACATTCATCGCTCCGAGTTCACCGCAGATACCTTTCCATAACGTGTTATCACAATCAAGCGCAATTACTTTGTATGAAGGATTCATGAAAGCGCTTACTTTACGCATCAGATATGTTCCAAGCCCGGCGTAATATTCCTGTGTAAATGGTATGTGCCCGAGCTCATCTGACGTCTTATCATAAACTTCTTCTACATCATACAGGCCGGCGATTTTTTCTAAGTCAAGCAATTGAAATGACGGCTGCCCGTTCAAAAATATCTCAAGCTCTTTGCTCAGATATTTTATGTGTACTGTTACTTCTTTTGAAAAAGCTGAATCCGGATACAAAGGAACCACTCCGGATAAAAATGGAATGAAAATTTTTTTTTCTGTATCGTCAATGATCTTCTTTAATTCAGTATAGGTCTTATTTAAAAAATCTATTTTTTCATTATCCGGAACATCTTGCTTATCCCTGAGCCAGTCTTCGATCCTTATGAAAAGTATATTCATCCCTTTGCTGCCATGCAGGAGACTTCCGGGATTTAAAAGCTGCTGAAATACCTGATTGTAAGGAGCAATGTTTACCTTTATGTTAAGCTCAAATTCCTTTGCCCAGTATTCCATGTATTCCTTTACAGGCTCAATGATGAATGACGCGCAAATATTTACAGGCATCTTTGAATTTTCAGAATCAGAATCAATATTAGATACAGTGTTAGATTCAGTATCAGATTCAGCTCGATCAGATGTGATTTTTTCTTTAGCCCACACACCGTATTGACTCAGGTAGTTGTCCTGTGTTTTAACTGCTTTGTCAAGCAATTCAGTGAAATCATTTAAGAAGTCTGTCATTCGCTTCTTAGTAAATAATTTAGAATTGTAACTTAAGTATAAACTAAGCTTTCCGTCTTCCGGTATGACATCAAGTTTGAAATCAAGCACAGACTGGAACAGATCCTCCTTCATTGAATGATAAGGTTTAATGCTGATTCCTGTTTTACTGTTTTCAGAATTTATTTTACCGGATAGATCTTCCTCAAGCTGGAAGTTGATCATTGTATCAAATAACGGATTGCGGGATATGTCGCGCTTCTTAATGCAGTCTTCAACTATCCTGTCAAAAGGATAATCCTGATTATCATAAACTTTCATTAATGTATCTAAACTGTTTGTAAGATACTCTGATAATTTTAAATATTTTTCCGGAGACAGCTTCACCGGCAGAAAATTAATGAACACTCCGATCAGTTTTTCCAGATCAGGATGACTGCGCCCTGAACTTACGGACCCTGTCACGACTTCTTCCTGTCCGCTGTGCATTGCAACCAAAAGTCCGTATAGTGTCAGCAGCAGATTGTTCAAAGACATGTTATACTCAGCTGCAAGTCTGTTCAAACTTAAGGTTAATTCTTCCGCTATTGTATGTTGAATCATCTCACCAAAATACGACAGAACTTTAGGTCTTTCAAAATCAAGCGGGAAATTTAAAACAGGTATATCCTTTTCATAAAGCTCTCTCCAGTACTGACCCTGCCGATCAATGGAATCATTATGCCATGCAGCGTAATCTTTATATTGAATTGCTAATGGAGCTGGATCACTTTCAGCTTCACCGCATAATGATTTATAATAATGCAAAAACTCTTTTACAAAAATTGCCTTCGACCATCCGTCACTTATGATATGGTGTATGTTAAAAACTAATATGTATTTGTCATCTGCCTCTCTGAAAAGTGTGACACGCAGTAAGGGTCCTGTCTTTAGATCAAACGCACGGCGCGAATCCTCTTCAATCCACTTTTTGATTTTAATTTCTGTATCGTCAGTATTCCGTAAATCAAATTCCTCTGTCTTAAAACCTGTTTCATTTACCGGTAGTATCTTTTGCTTCGTCTCTCCGTCCGCTTCAATGAAAACAGTTCTGAGAATTTCATGGCGCTCTGTTACTTTTTCAAAAGCCGTTTTAAAAACACTTGTATTTAAAGCTCCTTCAATGATGAAAACATTTGAAACATTGTAAGCCTCCGAACCATTTTTAAAATTGCTTAATATCCAGAATCGCTTTTGTGAATGTGACAATTCATAAAACTCAGCTTCCGGCAACTTTTTTATGTCAGTGAATTGATTTTGTCTTTCCGTCATTAATGCTTTGGATAATTTACTGACGGTCGGGTTAGAAAAGATTGTACTTATGTTCGTCTTTATGTTTAACTCCGTGTGCAGACGTGATGAAAGCTGAATGGCATTCAGGCTATGGCCGCCAAGTTCAAAAAAGTTATCATTGATCCCGACTCTTTCTGCTTTCAGAATTTCTTTCCAAATTTCCGAAAGCCTGATCTCAAGTTCGTTGTTCGGCGCTGCATACTCAGTCTTTACAAGATCACTTGCAACGGGGTCAGGTATAGCAGTTTTATCGATCTTACCGTTGGAAGTTAATGGAAAAGATTTCATCTCAACCCATAATGCAGGGATCATGTAATCCGGCAATTTTCTTTTAAGAAAATTCTGAAGAACTTCACTGTCAAATTTTCCTTCAGGAATTACATAAGCTATTAGCCGCTTGTTTCCGTTTCCGTCAGGATGCGAAATGACTAAGGCATTGTTAACAAGTTCACTTTCCATCAGAACGCTCTCGATCTCTCCAGGCTCTATCCTGTAGCCCCGTATCTTTACCTGTTCATCAGTCCTCCCGAGATATTCTGTGTTTCCGTCTGTCAGCCGGCGTCCGAGATCACCGGTCCTGTACATTCGCGATCCGATAATTTTACTGAAAGGATCCTTCACAAATTTTTCAGCAGTCAGCTCAGGAAGATTTAAATATCCGCGCGCTAAGCAATCACCCGCTATGCAAATCTCTCCGTCTGCACCGACCGGACATACTTCATTATTTTTGTTTAATATGTAAACTTTAATATTGGCAAGAGGTTTTCCTATCGGCAGAGAAATAGTTTTTTCAATGATGCTGTCTGCGTGATACTCAATTGATGTTACGGTTGTCTCAGTCGGTCCGTATTCATTGTAAAATGAAACTTTGTCCTTCCACTTTTCAGATAATTCTTTTTTGCAGACATCTCCTCCGGAGATAACACGTTTTAAATATTTATAATGATCCGGATTTAAATTTTCAAGAAATGAAGGCGTGGCGTGAAGATGACTTACCCTTTGTTCATTTAATAAATTCTCAAATCCTTCGGAGTTTAATTGCAATCCCTCTTTAAATAAAACAAGCGAAGCCCCGTTCAATAAAGCTAAAAATATTTGTTCGACCGATGCATCAAAACAGTAATTTGAAAACTGTAAAATTCTTTCGTCACTTTTAATATTAAAATATGAACTCTGAGCATTGATAAGATTCACTACTGAATAATGTTCGATCATTACTCCCTTTGGTTTACCCGTAGATCCGGATGTATAGATCACATAGGCAAGGTTGCCGGGTTCAGGATAAGTGCTGATGTTTACTGATGACTGACTGTTTACTTAATAACTGATCAGTGTCTGATGAAATTATTGTAAACTCAGTTGAATCAGGCAGTCCCTGTGAACTTTTTTTACTGCTTAAAACTATTGAAGCCTTAATATCTTCAAGTATGTATCTTATCCGTTCCTCAGGAAATTCAGGATCTATCGGAACAAAAACAGCGCCGGCTTTTAATATTCCCAGAATGCCTGTGATCATTTCGATGCCGCGCTCAATGCAAATCGGAACTAACTCTTCTTTTTTAACACCTTTGCTTAATAAATAATGTGCTATCTGATTTGCACGTTCATTAAGCTCCCGGTAAGCCAATTGCTGCTCATGAAAAACCAATGCAATTTTATCTGATGATTTTTCTGCCTGCTTTTCAAACAGTTTTACTAAATTCCTGTCTCCCGGAAAATCAAAAAAGGTATCGTTAAACTTTTCAAGCAGTAAAGTTTCCTTCTCAGGAATTATTGAAATGCTGCCGATGCTTTTTTCAATCCCGGCTGAAAACTGCCCGATGATAAAAAGTATTCTTTGAGCGAGCAATTCAATTTCTTCTTTATTAAAATACCCGTTGCTGTAGTTAATTATCAGCTGTAACGGCTGGAGGTTGCCATAGTCGCGCCAGAAAAATTGCAGCGGATTTCTTTCGTGATCGCTTTCGAGACGGAATATTCCTGTATTCAATTCCTTTCCGAAGTCCAGTTCAAAATTTAACGGCTCGTAGTTAATGCTGATCTCATAAAGATAGTCTTCTGAAACTCTGCCTTTCAGGCTTCTGCTGATTTCGCTTAAGGGATAATTCTGATGTCGGTAATCATTTTTCTGAGATTGAGTTATGTCTTTTAAAAGATCTGCTAAGATTCGGTCACTGTTATAATTTCCTTTGAACGGAAGAATACCGCTGAACATTCCAACGATATTACGGAGAACTTTGGAGCCTCTTTTGTGAACCGGGATCCCAAAAACAAATTCAGTCTGATCTGTAATTTTACCAAAGTAGATCATAAGTGCTGCGATTGTTAATTGCTGCAACCCCGATTTAGTATTGAGTATGATTTCATCAAGTAACTCTTTTTGTTTACCTGTAATTTCATAAATGTATCTTGAGCTCGTATTTCCGGAACTTTGGTTCAGGTATTTTCTCTGAAGAATTTTTGAAGGCTGTTCATTTATTTTTTCTTCCCAGTATTTTCTGTCCGAATCAAATGAAGCAGAGTTAAAATATTCTGAAGACTTTTCAGCTTCTTTTATGTATGATGGATAAATAAAATCTTCATCATCACCTGAGATTAGAGATTTGTACTTTCGTGCAGCAAACTGAACAAATACAATGAATCCGAATCCGTCAGTTATTAAATGATGATATCTTCCGAAAAACCAGTACTCATCTTCTGAAATTTTAAGTAAAGAATGTTCAAATAATAAGCTGTCTTTTTTAATTATGAAAGGAATATTGAATCTGTTCTGCATCCAGCATAGCGCATCTTTAGAAGGATCGTCGCGGTCGCTAAAATCCAGTTCGGAGACACTCAGACAATCAAAATCCGTATCAGTATAAAAAACAGAATCAGCTGCATCAGCATCGAACCTCATTTTAAAGGCATCAAAAACTTTTGCAGCTGAAGAGACAGTTTCTAAAAATTTTTCTTTGTCTAAAGTCCCCTTTAATTTTATGTAACCGCCTATATTATAGTGAGGACTTTCTGCATTTAGTAACTGATCTACATAAACGTCCCGCTGTGAGAGATGTAATTCAGTAGAAATCAAATTCATTTTGGGTGTAATATAATTGATAACTGTATTAAATACTCAGCTCTAATTCATTTCTGCCATAATCGGTTCTTTAGAATACAACAGCTCCTTTTCACCGAACAATCGTTCTGCAATCATTCCTCTTTCTGTGCACATTTTTACAAGCTTATTTGACTGAACTATTGGATTGGATTCATCCGTATATTTTATGCTGCTGATGAATTCGCACCAAGGTTCCTGACCCATTGCATACACATATACTTCTTTTGGATTAAAAATATTTACTAATGCCATTCCTTTATCGCAATCAGATCCGGCAAGCCTCCTGCTTCCGTCCATGTCTCTTGCTAATTTTTTTGTTAACAAAGGTCCGTACAGCCAGGTCAGCGGTGCTCCGTCGCATTCCATTCCTAAAAACATTACATCAACATCACCGATCTGTTTATGAATATGTTTATACAATGCAGCTTCTACGATCCGTGAGTCTGCTAAAAACAATAATTTGAACTCACCTATTTTTACGTGATAGCAGAGTTTGGTCAGTATGTTCAGATCCGAATGCTCGCCGATAAACGGACAAGCTGTTAGCACTGCATCACTGAAACTGATTGTTTCCATTTCATCCATTGCAATGACGTTAGTGAAACCTACGTTCTCGAACATAAGCTTTAAATTAGGATCTTCAAGCTTACCGCTGTTTGTTCGTGGAACAATAACGTTTTTTATCTTGTGTCTTAAAGGTAACAAGGTCTCAAAAAGTATATGATCCTGATGATTATGCGTTATCAAAACATAATCAATCTCATCCGGAAGATCGACGTCTGAAAAATGATCAACAGCAGACTGATAGCCGTAATAGCTGATCAGCGGATCAACAAGAATACTTATGTCTTTTGTCTCCACAAGAATGCACGCGTGTCCGAAATATCTCATACGGATTTTATCCCCGGTGTATTTTGCATACGGCTGTGGAGCTGTTTCAGTAAAAAATGATTCAAAAAGTTTTTCCTGTGACTGCGGAATTCCTGCAGTCGCTTTAATGTAATCAAGTGTCTGAGGAACTCTCTTCATCTTTGAAAGTTCATCAATGATCGGAGATTCAAACGGAATATCAAGATAGATTACATGAGGTTCTGCCATTCGTGGAGTGCTCAGCACAAAAGGACGTTCATCATTATTCGTTATCCACATTCCTATGCTCTGCGAATCTTTGTTATAGAATTCACTTTTGTACAGCAATGATTCAAAAAACCGGAACCCTGGATTATTGTGCCGGTCATAATATAATTCGACATATCCTTTTAATATTTCAGGTACTTTATCATATCAAGTCTCAAGCCCATATCCTTTAGCATCTTCCATTAACATTTTATCAAGCTCTTTTACAGCTTTACAAAACCGGATCATCCTGTCCTGCTTTTGAACAGACTGCTTGTAAAGATCGGATACTTCGTCAAGTCTCTGACCAAGAAAATCCATGAAGGGACCACCCCGCATTTTGGGGTTACGAACTGCCTCTGCATGAATAGAAGGCGCAGCAACATAAGACTCAATAATTCTGTGATGCCTGCCAACTATGTTCATTGCTGCAGTTGCCGGAGATACTAAATGACTCCAGGCATACCAGTTGTCAACCAATGGTTCAAGCACGACATTTGGTTTTAAGTATACTTTTTTCTCATCCATAATTGATAGATTTTGTTTTAATAAATAATTTATTTGATATTATTTCAAGCACTTCTGAAGGAAATTTAAAAATGAAAAAATGTTTACCCGGCATTTGTATAAAATCAACATCTGTGCTCGTTTCTTTCTGCCATAAATAAACATCCTCTGTCTCCATATCTTCTTCTGTCCCGGTAATAACTGTGATTGGAATGTCTATCGGATCACTTTCCCTGTGAACATAATTTTCACAAACTCTGAAATCAGCACGAAGTATGGGTTCAAAAAAAGACAATAACTCTTCGGACTGTAATATTTCTTCAGGCAAACCATCAAGATCTTTCATCTCCTGAAGAAATTCCGGCTTTGCCATCAAATGCCTTTTTCGCTCTCCTCTTGAAATAGCAGATGGTCCCGTAGTACCGGTGATAAAAAGATGTAGTGGTGCTTTATGTTTGTTTTCAATTAATTTCCTTGTCAATAAATATGATATGAGTCCGCCCATGCTGTGTCCGTAAATTGCGTAATCTTTATGATCAGTTTTTCCTTTGATCTGTCTGTACAGGTCTTCTACCATTTCATCAATATTTGAAATCAAGGGCTCTTTAATTCTTGGAACTCTTCCCGGATAATCCAGGGTAATCAGGTTTAATGAAGCCGGTGCATTTTCAGAGAATTCACGGTATGAATATTTATTCCCCCCTGCATAAGGCAGACAGAAAATGTTTACGGATTTATGTGAATTACGATTGTGCACTGGATGTTTGGATTTCTTAAATGAATTTCAATCTCAAAAACATTTGAAAATTAATTTGCTCTGTGTCTTAAATAACTCCCGGCCAGCCCGGCCAAACCCGCTACTAATCCTCCGGTTAATCCGGTCAGGATCAAAAGAATCAAAGGACTGTCATAATTAAATATTAACAAAGAAAGTTTGTGTGCTAAAATATTTTCATTATTCCTGCTGATAAAAAAACTTAATCCGGACCATAAAAAAAATAATGAAAAGAACGCACATAAAAATGTTATACCGGGTTTTTGGGGAATAATAACAGCGATCAAAAAGGCTGCAACCGCAATACTCCACCAAGGAAAATAAAAGCCTGCTGCATAACTTACTACAGCTGTTAATAAAAATGAAACTATAAACCTCATTCAGTATTTATTTATTGTAAAATTACAAACCGGAAAAATTCATTTTCCATTTTATCCGGTTATCATTTTGCTCTTCTTCTTTCATCATCCATAATGTATAGTATTTTCCTTCAACCCAGTTATCTATGAATTCATCATAATACTTACTTCCCGGATTGCCGCTCTGTCCCCCGGGGTAAATACCAAATGCCTCTGTGTTACCTGACAGATCGACAATCATCCTCCAGCTTGGTCCGTGTGTAGTTACCGTCGCATTAATGCTGTACTTGCTTCCTCCGATTGGAAGGTTTTTTCTGCTGAAAGGATTCAGTTTTGAAAGATGATTGATCTGAGTGCTCTTGTATTTTTCCCAGTCCAGTCTTCCCCTGTCATCAATTTTTTTTAATTGCTCCGAAGCTTTTTTAAATGATATTGTCACAACATCTGACATTTTTTCTATCTGAGCTGTTGTAACGTCATCTATAAATTTATAATCAGAATCATTTATTATCGCTTCTATCAGAGAATTTTCACCGGGACGCAATACTACTTCTGGTGCTTTTGCATATTCATCATCATAAACAGCTTTATAAAAATTATTCCACAGCAGTTCATACACAGTCGCTCCTTTTGAGCCGGGATCATTTCTTAAGTTCCAATCCTTTAATAAATCGAAGTATGTTTTTTCAACAGGATTCAGTTCACTTACCTTAATGTTTTTTAATAATACCGGTGTTGTAAATTCTGCGACCAGATTGTAATTATCTGTCTGTAATTCCATCATATCCTGAACTGAAATGTCATTCATATCTTTTAGTTTTCTGTTAATCTCCATGCCTCTGTATATCGGATAATTTCTTCCTAAGTAGTAAGGGTAATCTTTATCATCTGCAGGCTTTTGATTGGCACTGCTTACAAATCCTCTGTCCGGATTATACTGATAGAGAACTTCGTCCTCTGGTATCATTCCTTGCCACAGATAAGAACTGTCAACCCCCGGCATTATAAAATCACCCTGACCTTTCCACTTTGCCGGCCATTCACCCTGTGCCCGGATGCTTATATCACCGTTTTTACCTGCAAATATACAGTTTTGTCCCGGCGTTTTAAGGAAAGTCATTGCATCTGTAAAATCAGTATAATTATTTGCATGATTCAATAAATTAAATGCTTTCAGATCATTGCTCGGATCATTGCCTTTCCAGCGTACAGCATAATAATTATGATTTTCATTCTTCCCTCCGCTGAATGTATTATCATACATTACGGGACATAAATCGTTTCCCAGCATAACATAAGAAACAGAATCGACATAAACCGGCTTCCCCTTAATGTTTATTATTTCCGGTCTCCACTTTGTCTGCTCCCAGTTACCGTTATACCAGTACTCTTTCCGGCTTTCGTCTTTAAATTTTATTTCATAATAATCCCTCACATCCCTTCCACCGTTTGTAAAACCAAATGCACAACTGTCATTAAATCCAACTATTACCCCAGGAACACCGGGAAAACTAACACCATATACGTTAAGTGTTGGTGCTGAAATTTGAATTTCAAACCAGACTGAAGGCAGATTTAATGTTAAATGTAAATCATTGCATAGAATCGGAGCTCCTGCTTTTGTTTTCTTCCCGCTTACTGCCCAATTATTGCTCCCGTTTTCTTTTACCGGCTTATTCTCCTCCGCTTCAACTTTAGTTTTTCTTTCAAAATATACCGAATCAGCATTTGCAGGTATCACCGGAAATACTTTCTGCTTTTCAAAAATAGTACCTTTCGGAATCACCGGATCTGATATTACATCATTAATTGGAAACAGCTTATCAAAATCTGTTTCATTAAGAAAACTCTTTGCATTTGTCATCTCAAAATCATTATCAAAACCGGCCAGATCATAGCTCATGTATTTCATGAATAAAACTGTTTTGAAATTGCTCCATTTTTCAGGTTGATATCCGATCAACTTGTATTCTAAAGGAAGACTTGATTCTGTTAAGCTTTCAATATAAGCATTCACTCCTGAGGTATAAGCATTACATTCTGATAGAATTATCGGATCTTTTTCTAACTCCTTCAATGTATTTTCTGCCGAGTATACCATTCCCAGTCTTCTGAATTGACGGTCAGACTCCAGTAAGCTTTCACCCATAATTTCACTGATTCTTCCTGATGCAAAATATGTTTGTAATTCCATTTGCCATAGCCTGAACTTTGCATGCAAATATCCCTGTACAAAATAAGCATCGTTTTCCTGTTCAGCGAAAACATGAGGAACAAGCCTCTGATCAATGAACACATTTACTTTACCTTTAAGCTGTGTGAATTTTAAATCAGCACTGAAATCGTAATTTAGGGGCTCAGCATTTTGCCAGCATCCCTGTTGAGGATTTAATAATTTTCCAAATGCAGGTATATTCTGATTCCCGAATTTCCAATAATTATTTAAAATTAAGACAAAAACTACTGTTAGCAGAGTTGAAATAATGAAAGCAACTTTTTTCATCCGTATAATTTACAAACTAAAATTATAATAAATCAATTGATTTTTTAAAAGTCGATATCTTATCATACTTAAATATGTATACCCTAATGCTTTAGAGTTTGATTTTCGTAAAATTATCCGAAAAATTTTGAAAGCAGACCTGTCCTGGAAGTAATGCTGTAACTTTACTTAAAAGGGAATATGTTCTATTTTTTATTAAATTCTTGAGGTTTTATTCAGAAAATAACCCCACATTCTTACTTCATGAAAATTAATTCTTCTAAAAAGCTTTTATAAGTTTAATTGACAATTATTGAGTAAAATGTAGCCAAAAATACTGATTATTAATACGATTGTCAATTATTAATTTAAATGATTTCATTAACCTGTATATTTATTTGGAAGAAAGAGTGATAAGATAATCTAAGTATTGCAATTGCTGATTCCTTTCGGTTTGCATATTTTCATTTAAATTAATTTGTATATGATAAAAAAGTATTTTATTTATGAGGATAATTTAAGAACCATTGTGAGCATAATAACAGGAATACTTATAGCAGGATTTAACCTGTTTTCCGGTTTTCTGATTTCCGTAATTCTAATTGAAATGATTTTCAATAAAAATGAAGCGTCTCCGGTAATATTTGTCCTCTTTTCCTTCATTCCTACTGTATTTTTTGCTGCTGTATTGCTTTTAATAATCTTAAGAATTCTTGGATTTATTCTTAATGGGATTAAAATTGAGAATTATTCCTATATTCGTTTAGTTTTATTGTTTTCATTGGTTATAAATCTATTTTTAATTATCTCATACTTACTATTTTCTTTAATTCTTGCAATTACTAGGGCTTTGGAAGCATGAAGATTTATCTGCTTCATTATTTCGCAATTAATTTAACGCAGATTGTTAAACAGGAATTTTAAAATCTTTTAACCGCCAATCACGCAAAGTATTTAAGGCCGCCTGTAAGTATATTGTTAGTTTAAGTAAATATCGGGCAGATAAGGATCACTAAGAATTTTCCTTTACAATTCAATTTTCTTCTGGAACCTTGTGTCTTCGTGTCTTGGTGATATAATAAATTTTCTAATGAAAAATTTGGGTTTAAAATATTCAAAAAAAAACCCTGTAAGTAAAACGCTCACAGGGTCTAATTAAAGGAAGAACAAATATGAAAGAACAATTTCCGGATGGCTCCGGACATTAGCAAAACCTAATATAATCAATTAAGGTTTCAGGTGATTAAAATTTTTTCTTAAGTGAAATCTTCTTTTATCTTTTTGTTCTTCTTCAATTCACTTAACATTTTATAGAAATTTAAAGTCAGTCATATTGGGTTGCAAAATGTTTTTTAAATTATTAATTTGCAAATGATTCGCAATTACAAACTATGATAAAATCTTTTAAACATAATCTTGCGCTTAAACTAGATTCGATAGGATTTATTGCTTCCACATTGTGCGCTATTCACTGTGCAGCAATGCCGTTCATTTTCATTTTCCTCTCAATGTATGGATTTCAGTTTATTGCAAATCCCTTTGTTGAAATATTTTTTATCACAACAAGTGTATTCATCGGTATTTACACATTCAGACACGGATACTTTAATCATCACAAAAAGCTGTATCCATTTTTAATTTTTATAATTGGGCTGGCGATAATTCTCACGGGTCACTATTTCATAAAGGACCACAGCCATACCGAAATCCACAGTGATGAAATTATTTTTTTAATAATTACACCTGTCGGGGCTTTCCTCATTGCTCTTGGACATTTCCTAAACAGAAAATTATCAAAGAGCTTTAAAACAAAAATCTGCAGTTGTTAATATGGCTATTTACAAGAAACTAAATATACCATTATGAAATTTTATTTGATCTTGTTTTTAACTTTGACATCCGGAGTTATCTTTTCACAAACTTCAAACATTTCCGGTAAAATTACTTCAGAAGAAGATGTACCGGTTTTATACGCAAACCTTACATTACAGGAATTATCAATTTTAATCGTAAGTGACAGTGAAGGAAGATTTAATTTCAGATCAATTCCATATGGAGAATATCATATTACAATTACACATGACGGATTTTTAAATAAATCGATGAAGATAAATTTAACTGCAAATGATTTAGCTTTAGACATTATGCTTAAAAAGAGTTTGATTGAAACTCCTACAATAGACGTTACTGGATCTTTTACTCCCATTGATATTTCAAATTCAACTTTTTCTGTAACTTCAATTTCTGCAAGAATCCTGAGCAGAATCAGAGGTGAAAACATTGCCTCGACAATTCAGAATATCCCTGGAATCAATAATTTATCAACCGGCAATTCTATTGGAAAACCGGTAATCAGGGGACTAACATCTCAAAGTGTATTAGTTGTTAAGAATGGAGTGAAACATGAATCTCAGCAATGGGGTGATGAGCACGCACCGGAAATCAGTTTGTTCGATCTAGACCGTATTGAAATCTTAAGAGGTCCTGCAAGTCTGATGTACGGAGCAGATGGTATAGGCGGAGTTATAAACATTATTTCAAAACCCCTCCAATTTTCTTCAAAGAAAAACCCGATCACATATGGTAATATTGATCTGAACGGATATTCAATGAACAGTGAGGGAGCCGGTAATTTGATGTTAGGATTAGGTACAAGGAGTTTTGGCATAAAAGGCTTTGCCGGCTACAGAAAAGGAGGAAACATCAAAACACCTGAAGGTGAACTTATGGTAAATACCCCTGAAGGTATTGCCACTTTAACAGGCGGTGAATTATTTAACAGTGATAATATAGAATTTGAAGCAGGGGCAGAATTTGGTTTCAAAGGAAAATTCGGAATAATAAATGCCCAATACCAAAATTTTAACAGGGAATTACAATTACATGATGATCCGTCAGAAGATCCCAATGCAACTCCAAATCAAAATATTCTGACAAATCATTTCGAAGCAACAAGTACACTTTACATTAATAAAAATATTCAGCTTGAACCTGTATTGTCATATGAAACACAAAGCAGAATAGAATATGAAAGTATTGAAGACAAAGAAAATGATGTTCGGTCTCTAAACTTATTTTTAAAATCTTTTATTGCTGATATAAAGCTTGATCATAGCTTAACTAAAGTAATAAATGGTGCAGTCGGTTTATCATTTGAAACTCAAACTAATCAATCTACCGGAGAAGAGAAATTAATCCCTAATTATAACTCAAATAATTTTGGAGTTTATTTAATGGAAAAAATGGACAGAAAGTTTTATTCTATTTCTCTGGGAGGGAGATTTGATACCAAAAATGAATATATAAAAGAAACAGTTTTTGAAACTGATGAAGAAGGCAAACCGGTAACTGTAATTTCGCCAAACCATCTTAACTTTAATTCCTTTTCAGGCTCAGCCGGATTTGTTTATAAACCTAACGAGGATGTAGATATTTTCACTAACTTAGGAAGCGGATGGAGACCTCCTTCAGAATTTGATTTATATGCTGACGGTGTGCATGAAGGAACAGGAAGATACGATATTGGTCTTATCGTTCAGGATCCTGCATTAAACCCGGATCCGGAACGTTCAGTTAATTTTGATTTAGGGACAAGAATCCGAACAAAATATGTAAGCGCTGAATTGTCATTTTACAGAAATCAGGTAAATAATTTTATTTACCCTTCACCAACCGGAGAAACAGATTCAGCAAGCGGTTTGCCCATTTATGATATCAGACAGGCATCCAGTAGTTTTACCGGATATGAATATAATATACAGGTCCAGCCTTTTGAGTGGACTGTTCTTTCATTTACGGGAGATTATGTCAGAACAAAAAATGAGGAGACACAGAATTCCTTACCCTTCACTCCGCCTGCGAAAAATATAATTACTGTAAAATTTCAGAAAAACAACTTCGGATCACTTTATAATCCTTATATTAATTTTTCAACAAAAATTGTATCAGCTCAAAATGATGTAGATCCTTTAGAAGGATCTTCTGAAGGATATACTCTGCTCGGAACCGGATTAGGATTTGATTTCGTTTTATCCAGGGCAATTGCCTCGGTTGATTTTTCTGTTTCCAATCTTGGAAATTTGAAATATACAGATCATCTGAGCCGTTACCGGTATTATGCAATGGCTCCGGGAAGAAGTTATAATTTAAAATTCACAATCCCGTTTCAGTTTTAGTTTTTAATTTAACTTCTTCGTGACTGCTGTATTGTGTTTATAATACTCCTGACATTTTTTATTTTCTTTCATCTGAATCGAAATTTATTTTGAATATTTTAACATTAGCAAAAAAATATATTGATCTGACAGATCTTATACAAAAGAATTTGACAGGAATGTTGATAAATACGGAGACAAGATCAATTGCAGGAAAGGTTGTTCACAATGTTGCTCACAGATATTCCGGATAACACAGTTTGATGCTTATGGAATCAGCAATCATTTAGGTAATGTCAATACTGAATTCAAGAATTCACTTAAGAAAAAGGCTGAAGATTATTTAAGGAAAACAACATCAGGTGATTTAAAGACAGAAGATTTTTTTTCCGAGCCAAAACTGCCGTGCCCTGCCCTTAATGAAAATGGTGCCTGCATGATATATGAAGCAAGACCTGTTATCTGCAGAAGGTTTGGTCCGCCGGTTTATGATTACAAAAATCCGGGGAAATTGTTTGCGTGCGAACTAAATTTCAGTGACGGGGAGGAGATTACCGACAACGATTTGATTCCTCATCAGACTAAGATCGGTAAAAAATGGGATGACCTGAAAACTATATTTAACTCTCAAAATAGCTTAGATATAAATGCCTCGACCACTATAGCCGAGGCAATACTTGATTCATAAAAAACGGAAGATCCCTGTCACATTAATTTTGTAAACTATTTATTTCTGTAGGAAATTTTCTTAGGAACAGTAAATTGCCTCATGCCATCAATCGAACCGAGGTAACCGAATCCGCTCTGTTTTATACCAACCCAAGGTGTTCCTGAAACTCCGCCTATTCCCTGATTTACTCCTATCATTCCAGATTCAATTCTTTGAGCCAGTTGTTTACCCTTTTCAAAATTCTTAGTCCATATCGTTGCACCCAGACCAAAGGTAGAATTGTTCGCTTTCTCTAAAGCTTCTTCAGCATTCTTAACTTTTTGAATGCAAATTACCGGTCCGAAAGTCTCTGTTACCATTATATCATGCTTCTCCGATAAATTTGTTATCACAGTTGGTTCAATAAAAAATCCATCCCTGTTAATTTTTTCACCACCGTACAAAACCTTTGCTCCTTTTCTTTTCGCTTCATCAATCTGACCCATTACATGATTTCTCTGTGCCTCGCTTACCATTGGTCCCATGTCTACATCTTCAAAGCCGCTTCCCACACGGTATTTCTTTACTTCAGCTAAAACTAACTTTTCAAATTCATTTGCAATTTTATCTTCTACATAAATTCTTTCTACTGATACACATACCTGCCCGGAATTTCTTAATGAACCATGTACTGCATAAGGAACCGCTTTTTCAAATCTGCATCCCTTAAAATTATCATCGGGTCCTTTCCTCCCAGCTCAAGAACAAGCCGGTTCAGTTTCTTAGAACAAACTTCCATGATTTTTTCCCTACTTCCTGTGAGCCGACAAATGCTACCATGTCTATGTCAGAGTTTATTACCATCTCACCAACTTCCTCAGCTCCCTGTAATAAATTAATAACACCCTTTGGCAGATATCTGTTGTAAATTTCATAAATGGCTTTTCCTGTTAAAGGTGTATTTTCAGAAGGTTTGAACACGACCGTATTTCCCATTAATATTGCCGGTGATAATAAAGACTCCGGCATGCCTACAGGAAAATTCCATGGTGTTATGACAGCAACTGCACCAAGAGGAATTCTATGGAGTTCAGTGATAAGAGTATCCTCTTTATGGATCTCAGTCTCAGCGGCTTTTTCAGCCATTTTTATGTTTTCTTCTATTGCATAAGCAGTACCTTCACATTCCCCCACTGCAGATTTATATATCTTGCCCATCTCTTTTGTAATCAGCATGCCAATGGATTTCTTTTCCTTATGAAGATCCCTCGCAATATTCTTAAACAATGCAATTCTTTTCTTCAAGGGCGTCTTGCTCCATATCTTAAAAGCCTTGCGTGCCAGTTTAACACCGGATGCCACTTCACCGGGTGATGAACATTTTATCTTTTCGATTACTTCACCGGTCGCAGGATTAATGTCTAAAATAAATTTTCTCATATTGTTTTATTATAAAAATTGTTTTTATAAAAACTTTTTAAAAAAAGACAGAATGCCCTGTTTCCATGCAATTCTGTGTGTAACACCGGTTCCCTGCTGAATAGTATGTTTATTATCAAGATACCATTGGTAAGATCTTATTAATGCCTGGGAATTGGAATATTTGGGATTCCATCCGAGTTGTGTCTGTGCTTTTTCTATTGATACATATGAATCTGTATCTGCTGTCCCGTATATCCATTTGTACAGAGGCGAAACATTCAGTATTTCAAAAAATCTGAGCATTGGTTTTACTATGCTTGCGGGAGTTGACATTACCCTTGCTCCGGTACCTGCATATTCACACATTGCACCAACATCTTCATTTACCGTTTTAAATTCCTTTGCACCGACATTGAATGTATCATTGATTTTTTCCAATGGCAAAGTAGATGCAAGCAGAATTGCATCAACAAGATCTTCTACCTCAAACAGCTGATACCGGTTTTTTCCGTTTCCTATAATGGGAATTTTTACTCCGGATTCTACCCAGTCATACAATATTTGAAATACACCCAGTCTAGCTGTACCGATAAAACTCTTAGGTCTTAATATGCAGACTGCCAATCCTTTTTTTCTATATTCTTCACAAATTTCTTCAGCCTGCACTTTGCTTTCTCCGTAAGGTCCGACTCCGTGTCTTGGATGAGTTTCATACAAAGGATGAACATCAGGAACTCCGTAAACTGCTGTTGAGGAAATATGTATGACTCTGTTAACATTATTCTTTAATGAGCTTTCCAGTACATTTCTCGCTCCGTCAATATTGGTCTCATAAATATCTTCTTTTTTCCATAAAGGTAAAGCTGCGGCACAATGTATCACTATATCAGCGCCTTTCATCATCTCATCCATCTGCTTTTTATCCCTGACATCACCGTAGATACATTGTATGTTTTTGTCATATTCACCTGTTTCAAATTTTGCTATATCAAAGAAAACACATTCATTGAAATTAGTGATCTGATCTATTTTTTGTGATATATGATAGCCTAAAAACCCGGCTCCTCCGGTAACTACTACTTTCATTTTATTTTTTTAGATTTATTTTTTAATACGATCCGTAAACTTTAATGTGACTGCTTCTGATTTCAGAAAATTCATCCGATACAAAATTATAAATGATCTCAGCAATCTGCTCAGGTTTTACCCATTTTTTAATTTCTTCCGGACTTCCCCATTCCCTGTTAGCCGGAGTGTCAATTATCCCGGGTATTATTGTATTACATCTTATATCCATATCTTTAAATTCTTCACTAATTGTATCTATCAGATTAATTACACCAGCCTTTGAAAAAGAATATGCAAACCTTCCTGGTGAAGGCTCTAATCCTGCTATTGCACCGAGCGAAATAATCCGTCCGTAATTATTTTTCCTCATTGATCTTAGTGCTTCCCTTGTAAAAAAAAATGCTGACTTAAAATTTAAGTTAATCATCTGATCAAGAATTTCTGTTGAAAGATCAGCTGCTTTTGATGAAGGACTTATTCCGCCGACCGTATTTATAAGAAAGTCTAATTTATCATTCTCCTGAGCTACCACATTATCAACAAATTCATTGACCGAGTTTTCATCAGTTGCATCACATTGGAAACAATAAATTTTTCTTAACCTGAAGTATTCTGATTCCTTTTCCGCTGAAGAGTCAAATATTTTATTGAATTCTTCAATGGTTCTTGCCGGAACGTAAACAGTAATTCCTTCATCTGCAAATTTATTCACGATGAATCTACCTAATGCGCCTGTTCCTCCCGTAACTATAGCAACACGTTCATTCATCTTTTATTTTAAGTTTAAGAAAAACAAATTTTGCCTAAAAAAACGTTCTTATCAGACCCTGTCACTGAAGGAATATTAGCTTTATTCCCGCTTATTATTTCGTTGGCAAGAACAGCAAACAAAACAGCTTCCTTATTATCAGGATTAATGCCGTTTTCATCCATTTCTTTTACTTTTGTATCTTTAAAATATTCCTTAATGTATTTAACAAGAGTATGATTTTTTGCACCGCCGCCGCTAATGATGAGTTCATCTGTATTTTTAAATTTCCTTGAGTTGTAATAAATGGTATATGCGGTATATTTGGTGAAAGTTGCTACCACATCTTCAGGCTTCAGTTTCTTATAGTTTTTCAGAATGTTTTCAGTAAATTCTCCGGAATAATATTCCCTCCCGGTTGACTTAGGCGGATTCTTTTTATAAAATTTATCTTTAAGCGAGATCTGTTTAAACAATTCTTTGCTGACTTTACCTTTAGAAGCTGTACTTCCGTCTTTGTCATACTTTTTATTATAAAACTTTTTCATTAAATAATCCATCAGCATGTTCCCCGGTCCTGTGTCAAAAGCAATTACATCATTTTGACTGCATGATTTTTTTAGATAAGTGATATTTGAAATTCCGCCAATATTTACAAATATTCTGTTCAGGGAATTATGATTAAATAAAATATAATCAAGATAAGGTACTAAAGGAGCTCCGTCCCCGTTTACTGAAATATCAGCAGTTCTAAAATCCCCAACCGTAATAATGCCGGTCTGATTTGCAATCACAGAGGGATCCCCAATTTGTAAGGTTGATTTTGAATTGTAAAAGAAGAGCTTTTGATTAAATGGGTAATGATAAATAGTCTGTCCGTGTGAACCAATCAAATCGATATCTTTTATTTGAAGTTTATTCCTGAAAATTATTTTTTTGATTGATTCTGCAAACAAAAATCCCAGAACAACATTCAGCCTGCAAATATCCTCAACACTGCTGCTTTGATTCACAGAGCACTTCAAAATGAATTTCTTAAGTCCTTTACTTATTGGAAAAGATTCAAAATCAACTACATTAAGCATTGTATCCGACCCGCTGCCTGTTATTCTCACAAGTACTGTATCTACTGCATCCACTGATGTACCTGATAAAACACCTACAACAAGTCTGCTTTTTTTGCTTAAAAGCGAAAGAAATTTTTTCATTAACGTAACAAATATAATTTAAATACGAATTATAATCTATGAATTAAGAGATATAGTTTTTCTGCTATAGTATCTTTCCTTAGTACATTTTTTATTTATTTAAATAATACCATTTATTTTGAAATTATTTTTTAGGATTTTGCTTCAAAACTTAAATTACTTATAATGGAAGAATTTTCAATTAATAAACGGGACAAGGATAACATTACAATATTAAACCTGAACGGATTCCTTGATGCCCATACTTCTGTTGAATTGGAAAAATGTTTTGAAGAAATACTCTCGGAAAATAAGTATAGAATAATAGTAAATTTCGATAAACTCTCATATATAAGCAGCGCAGGATTAGGAGTTTTTATGGCGTTCATTGAAACAGCAAGAGAAAATTCGGGAGATATCAAGCTATGCGGGATGAGTGATAAGATATATAATATCTTTGACATGCTTGGATTTCCGATTTTGTTCGAGATATATAAGGAAGAGAATTCGGCTATTGAAAAATTCAGTTAATTGAGAATCGTATGAGCAGCTCTAACAAAATATTATTTGCCAGCTCGACAAAGAATTTATCTCTATTGAGAAAATTCATTGAAGTCAAAGCTTCTGATTTTGGTTTTGATGAAAGCACGATCAATCAGATAATTTTATCAGTGGACGAAGCATGCACCAATATCATAAAACACGCTCATAAATATAATGAGAAAGAAATAATTGAAGTTGAGATACAACAGGAAACAGGCCAGTTTAAAATCATAATGAAATATAAAGGAAAAGGGTTTGATCCTAATGACATTCATAATCCTGATATGAAAGATTATTTTAATAAATTCAAAGTCGGGGGACTTGGAGTACCGATAATGAAAAAATTCATGAACAAGATAGAATATGTTCATAATAATTCCGAAGACAATTATTTAACTTTAATAAAATCATTGCACAGTTAGAATCTTTCCTAATGATAAATGGATAATCATAATCCCGCCCAGAAACAGCTCGAGCTAAATTCTCTTATTGAATTCTCTCAGCTCATCACGAGTAAACTTGATCTGAAATATATACTGAACAATATCCTGCTCAGCATAATGGGAAAAATGCTGATATCAAAGGGGATTATTCTGCTCCGATCAGATGCGGAACGTGAAAACATTTATTGCATCGAGGCAGCAAAGGGAATTGATTCGAAATTAATAAATACTCTAATCGAAACGGAATTCCCCAGATTGCCAGTATTCAAATATGATGAAATAGAGAACAAAACCGGGTTCATTGAAAATTCAGGACTTAATTATTTTTTTAAAATATATTTTCAGAATAAATATCTCGGACTTCTGTGTTTCGGGAAGAAACTTAACAATACAGAGCTTGCGAAGAATGAAATTATTTTCATTGAAACCATGCTCAATATTTCCTCATCCGCCATAGAAAATACAATAAAATTTAATCAGCTTAACAACCTTAATAATAATCTTAATAATAAGATCCGTCAGCTTAATTCACTCTTTGAACTGGGAAAAGAATTTAATTCCAATTTTACAAGCAAAGAGAATATAGTTAAACTTTTGAGCTATTCTTTGCTTGGAAATTTTGGCATAAAAGATTTTGTAATAATATCACGCGGCAATGACGGTGATTTCTATTTTTTTAAAGAGACTAAAAACCTTAGTTTATCGGGATTAAATTTGAGGGAATTATTCCCGAAAGGAAAAATTCCGGAGGAGTTTAAAAAGACACTTACAATAAAGAACAATCCTTCGATCCCTTTTACAAAATATTTATCAGAAAAAGGTTTTGAACTTGTCATTCCGACAATTATTAAAAATGAAATTAACAGTATAATCTGTATCGGGAAAAAATTAAATAACACATGCTACTCAGATGCCGATATAGAGTTTCTTGAATCAATTGTAAATCTGTCATTGATATCAATGCAGAATTCAGAATTATTCAAGGAATATCTTGAAAAGCAGAAAATTGAAAATGAACTGAAGATAGCCCGGGAAATTCAGCTTGCTCTCCTTCCGACGGAAATCCCCAAAATCACAAACTATGATCTTGCAGGTGTGAATCTTCCGGCCTTACAGGTCGGTGGTGACTATTATGACATTATTAAGCTTACTCCGACAAAGACAGCTATTGTGATTGCGGATGTTTCCGGGAAAGGAACTCCGGCTTCTTTACTAATGGCAAACATTCAATCGGCTGTACATTCTTATTTGAAATTGTATGAAGAAATTTCATTTGACCTGTCAAAAGTAACAGAGAAGATAAATGAACTAATTTATGAGAATACTTCTTCTGAAAAATTCATAACTTTTTTCTGGGGGATACTTGACTCGGAAGAAAACTCTTTTGAATACATTAATGCAGGTCATAACCCACCGTTCCTTTTGAAGAATGACAAATTGAGTCAACTTACCGAAGGAGGTTTCATGATAGGTATTCTTGATGTCGGAGTAACATATGAGGTTGGAAAAGTTGATCTTGATAAAAACGATATAATTGTTTTTTACACAGACGGTGTTACTGAAGCAATGAATAAAACCGGTGATGAATTCGGCGAGAACAGGCTGACAGACATTCTGAGTGAAAATAAAAATAAATCCTCCGAAGAAATTTTAGAAGATATAAAAAATTCTATTGTCAAATTTTCAAAAGATACAGCACAGTATGATGATATTACTTTAATAGTGGTGAAACGTGAAACGTGAAACGTCAGATGTCGGGGGCAGATTTAAATGTGATCAGTGCATAAATTTGTAATTCGTAATTTGTAATTCGTAATTGAAGTGCTTACTCTATCCAAAGACTTTCTTTATCACTCAATACTATCTGAAATTTATCCTTATAGATCTCTAATTTTCCTTTTATATAAACATAATACTCCTTCTTTGTATCCATATCCAGTTCAGTTAACAATCCGGCATTTTCTTCATGAATAACAATTTCAAATGTTTCGTCCTTTGTATGAGGGATTCTCATCAGATAAGGAAATTTTTTCGTAAGTATGTCACCGATGCTTCCGAAAACTGTAATTTCCTGTCCAACGTAATTGCCCAGTCTTGCAAAATCCTTATCATTCCCTAAATTAAAATAATATTCATTTCCTGAATATTTCGCTTCAAAATCTTCCAGTTGCTTTGCTCTCTTATCCCACCAGATCAGTCTTTCATCATAATCGGGATAATGTTTTTTTGTTTGGGTCCCATATTCCGAGACTGTTTTGTTTTGCATAATTCTGAGCATCAACAAATTCATTATGAAATCTCTTACTGTTTCCGTACTTATTAAAATAAGGAGTGTACCCTTGTTTGACGCATTCAATATTATAATTGATCTCTGTACCGTCTTTCATGACTGCGATCATATACACAAGATATCTCCCGAAAATATCAATGCTCCGTTCATCATCTTCTTTTTCCAGCCTTACATAATCAACATTCTTAAAGAATTCCTCAGCCCACTTCCACGCTTCAAACCCCAGCGGTGAATCCGCTTTTACAGGCATTTTGCTGTCACCTTTTTCTGACAAGTAAAATGCTTCCCAGTTTGCGGCTATTTCATTTGTTTTTTGCTCAGCATCGTCAGTCTTAAATGTTTCTTCAGTATCTATTCCAAGTAACCTGGTCGATTTGTCAAGGTTTTCAAATCTGAATGTATCACCGTCTGTTACTTTACTTATCTTAAAGTTACCTATGATCAGTGAACTGTCTGTCTGATTAGATAAAGCAATCCCTGTTATAAAAGTCAGATATAATAAAAATAAGCTTTTCAATTTCATCATCACCTTCTATATTAAAAGTTTAAAGTTTAAAGTATTTTTCTAAAGTTGTTAAATTCTGATAATTGATTCTCACAAAAGTAAAAGCTCTTATGTTAATTTGAAACATAAGAGCTTTCTTTAAAAAAATTAACTACCGTTTATTAATATCTTGTACCTTCGCTTACAAATGGAATTATTGCAAGATGTCTGGCTCTTTTTATAGCAGTGGTAAGTTTTCTTTGCATCTTTGCAGTTGCTCCTGTAATTCTGGCAGGAAGCAATTTCCCCTGTTCATTTAGAAATCTCGTTAAAAGTCTTGCATCGAATATGTCTATGTAATCCTTTACGCCTCTTTCTTTAAATGGATCTCTTTTCTTAGCCTGATTTTTTTTTGCAGTGATTTGCTGTGTAAGTTTGTAGTTTGATTCTTTTATACTTTTAGCTGTTTTTTTCATTAATACTAAATACTTTTTTAAAATTTTTCTGGCACAAATTTATTCAAATTATACTACAATTACAATTCTATTTTTTACTTAAGAAGAGAAACTCAGAACATCCCCCAAATTAAAAAAACCTTGCTACGAATTTCACGAATGTTCCCGAATTAAAAAAATATTATCACTAATTTTCAAACAAAATATTAAATAAATTTATTTGGACAGCAGTGCAGAGCTGTCAGGCAGGTGTTTGCAAGAATTCTTTCTGTTTTATGACAATGCAGAGTTAAATTTTTCCTTACAAATAAATAAAAAATTGTTTGGACAGTAATTGAATTCCGACAGATACATTTAACATTGATTAATAATTCTCATACCCTTCCGTGTATCGTCCCCACGACTCTGCAGGATAAATAATGTTTTTATTCTTTGCATCAACTTTCACCATTATTGCATTACCTACTCTTATCTTATCAAAGTGTAGAGTATTTACGAACCATGTTGCATTTGTAATATAAGGAGGTCCGAAGCCGTCACTGACCTGGAGTTTCAAATGAATGATCCTGTTAATATCCCCGCTTATTATTCCCTGTGAAGCAGACAAAACCATTGCAGTAGCTGGACGCGCAAGAGAGATTTTACTGTTCAGCTCATCGGCATACTTCGACTGTTTCTTAAATCCTCGTCTCATGGAATAAATTATAACTACAATCACGACGAAAGGAACAGCTATGCTGACAATGGCAATTAAAGTACCGGTATCCAAAAGAAAATTTAATTTTACAAAGTTAATTAAATTTAAAACATTATCAAAATTTTATTTCCCGGGACTAAGATGCTTTAATACAGACACTAATAAGTTTTCTCAAAATAAATTGATTATTCCTTTTAATATCTTTAATTTGAACGAGCCCAAAATACAAGGAGGTTGTCTTCCACGAGTATGATAATAAAAATAGGTATAGCAATCAGATAAATTATCTTAACGGTAAGGTTTTGGTATTAAATCAGAACTATGAGCCGCTTACTATCTGTAATGTAAGAAGAGCAGTGATATTGATCTATTTAGGGAAAGCTGAAGCGATCTATTGCATTGCTGAGAAAAAAGTCATCAGCGTCCACAGAAGCTTCGAATATCCCAGCATTGTCCGTTTAGTCTTCTTCGTCAGAGTTCCTTTCAAGAAAATAATACTTTCAAGAAAAAATATTTTAAGAAGAGACAGCCACAGATGTCAGTATTGCGGGAATACAACCAACTTAACAGTTGACCACGTAATGCCGAAATCCCGCGGAGGAGAAGACAGCTGGGAAAATCTGACGACAGCCTGCATTAAATGTAATAACAAAAAAGGAAACAGAACTCCTGAAGAAGCTAAGATGCATTTAATGAATTTACCCAAGCGTCCTTCTCATATTACTTTTATAAAGAATTTTGCGGGAAGAATTGATGATGAGTGGAAGCCGTATCTTTATATGTAGTTCATTGAGTTCGTTGAGTTCGTTGAGTAAGTTGAGTTTGTTAAGTTTGTTGGATACTTTTGCACAGATAAAAGCTTTCAGGCTGCATAGTTATAAAAGTGATTCATAAGTCATTTACAATTGATTCAGAAGTGATTTTAAGTTTAATAGTTTTTTGTTTACACCCGCCTAAACACATTCATCAGTAGAAAAATTTTTATTAATTAAATTCATATAAAATTCATAAATGGAAAAATATTTATTGTATATAAACGGAGAGTTCAGAGAATCAGGTGACAAGCAAACCTTCAGCGCAGTTAATCCGGCTACGGAAGAAGTCATAGCTGAGGTTTCAAAAGCTACAGTTGAAGATGCAAGGGATGCAGCAGATGCAGCGAGAAATGCTTTCGACAGCGGCGTGTGGAGCGATCTTCCGCGTGAAGAAAGAAGCAGGATATTAAAACAGGTTGTTGATAAAATTAACGAAAATGCCAAAAGACTGACGGAGCTTGAAGTAATGGACTCTGGTTCGACAATTAAAAAAGCAGGTGAAGATGTCTTTCTTTCTGCAAAGAGTCTTAACTATTATTCAAAGATGGCAGCTGCAGATCTTAATGAAGATGTAGAAGGATTATCCAAAGCGGGTGTAAGCAAAAATATTATCAGAAGAGAACCAATAGGAGTCTGTGCATTGATCACACCCTGGAATTTTCCACTGAAGATGGCGATATGGAAATTAGGTCCTGCGCTTGCTGCCGGAAATACTGTCATATTAAAACCTGCAATGGAGACATCAGTCACAGCCTGCGAACTTGCACGGCTGATTAATGAAACTGACATGCCTAAAGGCGTTGTAAATATTATTACAGGTGCAGGAAGTGTAATTGGAACTGAGCTTGTAAAAAATCTAAAAGTGGATAAAGTCGGATTCACAGGTTCTACTGAAGTAGGGAAAATAATTATGAAGAATGCAGCTGACAATTTAAAAAAATTAACATTAGAATGCGGAGGTAAATCTGCAAATATAGTTCTGGATGATGCCGACATTGACATGAGTGTTGACGGTGCGATCTATGCCGGGTTCTATCATCAGGGACAATGCTGTGAAGGCGGAACAAGATTATTGGTCAGTGAGAAAATCTACGATGAGTTTGTTGATAAGCTGAAAAACAAAATTCGGAAAATGACTATCGGTGATCCTATGGATAAGAAAACAGACGTCGGTCCTGTCATTAACAAAAAGCAGTTTGATTCAGTAATGAACTATATAAAAATCGGTAAGGAAGAAGGCGCTGAAATATTAACCGGTGGAAATAAAGCTGGTGACAAAGGATACTATATTGAACCGACTGTATTTATAAACGCCGGTAACAATATGAGGATCTCACAGGAGGAAATATTCGGTCCTGTAGTTACATTGATAAAATTTAAGGACGATGATGATGCAGTAAAAATTGCTAACGATTCTATATATGGATTGGGCGGAGCTGTCTGGTCAGGCAATGATGAGAGAGCTTTAAAAGTAGCAAACAGGTTGAGAACCGGAACAGTATGGATAAACGAATATCATCTGCTGAGTGACAGAGCTCCTTTTGGCGGATATAAACAAAGCGGTATCGGAAGAGAATTTGGTCTCGACGGTCTGAAAGAATATACCGAAGCTAAGCATATCCATATCGACGAGATAAAAGACAGAACGAAAAAGTTCTGGTACGGGACAGTGGTGCCTAAAGATTGAATAGGTATTGGGTATTGGGTATTGGGTATTGGGTATTGGGTATTGAGTATTGAGTATTGAGTATTGAGTATTGAGTATGAAAACAATTAAAATCAATTAAGAATTTGTTCAGGAAAATTATCAAAGGAGAAAACTGTTCACTTGTTCAGTTCAAGAAAGGTGATGAGAAATTAGCAGAGATGATCCATCATATATTCAATGAGAAGGAAACAGAGGAGTATATTAATCCCGATTATTTAAATTACAGAACAAAACCCAGGATACGGAAATGGATAAGGATGAAAACAGAAAGCCCGGTGGATGTATGGTATGCAGTTAAGTGGAAGGGTCATTACATAGGATATGTTTGTTTCAAATGGCGTAAACACTATGATGACGCATGTGAAATATCCACTGCGATTGAAAAAAATTACAGAGGCTTGAAGCTTGGATATGAATCTTCAAAAATTCTGATAGATTATATTTTAAGCATAAAGAAGTTCAGATATATAGTCGGATACGTTCACAGGGAAAACACGAAAGCAGAGAATAATCTTCGCAAGATCGGCTTCAGGAAAGCTCAGAGATTACAGAAAATAGTTTCGAGACAGTTCTATGATGATGATGGCACAAGCTGTACGGGAAGGAGATATATATTGTTCGCGATTTACACGGGGAATAAACAGCACAGACTTTCCTGAGATAAGATTCCATTGGCAAAGTTGTAAATAGCTGTGCATTTCAAAAAGTCTTTCTTTGTACCTTTGTGCCTTAGTGGTAAAAGGATTTTCAAATTAAGTGTTTTGTACAGATGTGTAAAGTTTGTTAAAGTCATTTTAATATTTAGACTTAATTATAAAATATTCAATAACTATATTGCAATAAATTCAAAACAGGTTAACTAATTCAATACATCTATTTTAAAATAATTATAAGTCTTGAATAATATCTTATCGCTTCTGATTTTTCTGCCTTTAATTCTCTCTATTCCAATAATTTTTTTCAGGAAAGAAAAAGAAACATTAATAAAAAGTTATGCATTAATTATTTCTTTTATACCTTTAGCAATAGCTGTTTATTTATTCTTCGCTTATGATCCTGCAAATCCTGATTATCAGTTTGTCGAGAAGGTTAAATGGATCGAAATAACCAATACGTTTTACTTCCTTGGAATAGACGGAATATCAATGCTATTGATCCTGATGTCAACTTTCATGTTCCCTCTTTCAATACTTGCTTCATGGACAGGAATTAAAACCAATATTAAACAATTCTACTTTTTACTATTGTTATTGGATGTGAGTCTGATCGGCGTATTTGCTTCACTGGATCTTGTATTGTTTTATATTTTCTGGGAGTTTATTCTTTTACCGATGTATTTCATAATAGGAATATGGGGCAGCGAGGACAGGATCTATGCAACTGTTAAGTTCTTCATATACACGATGTTCGGAAGTTTGCTGATGCTGGTGGGAATTATCTGGCTTAGCTTTTTATGTCTTCCTTTTACAGGAGAATTCACGACAGATCTTACAATATTAACACAGTTTGCTTTCCAGATACCGGCAGATAAACAAATATATTTATTCATACTTTTCACGCTCAGTTTTTTAATCAAAGTACCTTTATTTCCTTTCCATACATGGCTCCCGGACGCTCACGTGCAGGCTCCGACAGCAGGCAGCGTAATACTTGCTGCCGTTCTTCTGAAGATGGGTACATACGGATTAATAAGATTTTCTCTTCCTCTTTTTCCGGCTGCATTCGTCAAGCTTACACCTTACATTGCGACATTAGCAGTGATCGGAATTGTTTACGGAGCTTTGCTTTCAATCGTCCAGAAAGACATTAAAAAATTAGTGGCATATTCTTCAGTAAGCCATCTTGGGTTTGTCGTTCTTGGAATATTTGCAGTCACTGATGTTGCATTGCAGGGTAGCGTGATTCAAATGATAAACCACGGACTATCTACCGGAGCACTCTTTATGATAGTCGGAGTTCTTTACGAAAGAAGGCATACAAAAAAGATTGCAGACTTCGGAGGAATAATGAAAGTGATGCCGGTATTCTCAGTGATATTTATGATCGTAATATTTTCATCTATCGGTTTGCCGGGACTTAACGGATTTGTCGGAGAATTCTTAATTCTCCTTGGGTCCTTTTACTCTCCGAACCTCGGAACGAATTTGTATGCAATCATTTCTACATCTGCAGTAATTCTTGCTGCAGTTTATTTACTATGGATGTTCCAAAGAGTAATGCTCGGACCGATTGACAAAGATGAAAACAAAAACTTAACTGACCTTTCTAAAAAGGAAATAATATCTTTTGTACCAATACTGATTTTCATTGTCTGGATAGGAGTGCACCCAAATACTTTTCTCTCTAAGACTGAAACAAGTGTAAATAAAATTGTAAACAATTTTCAGGCATCAAAATCGAAACTGGGTCTTGATAAAAGTACAGAGAATAAATTAACAGAATCCAGGTAACCTGAATCAGGTTATTCAGGCTGGATGTCCGTATAATTTCTTAATTTGTAATCGTCAATACCGATTCTTTGTGTAATACTGATAGGGTTTAACAGTATTTCCATCTCAACGTCCTCTGCAGTTCCCTTAAAAGTAAGATTAGACCCGATAAATTTAGCATAGCACCGGGATTCACATAAAGCATCTTCTTCTGATTTATTTTTACCAAGAAAAAGTTCAACAAATGCATCTAAAAGATCCCCGGATTTGAAATAAAATATTACGACTTCACTGTAGTTTTTGATATTCTCTTCATACAAGTTGTCACACTCATTGATCAGATCTTTATCATACATGGGATTAAACACGACAAGCAGCACAACTTTGACCGAGTCTATTTCCCAGCGCAGGTCTATACTGGATTTAATCATAACTGTTTATTATTTAAAGAAGGTGAAATACCTTCCCGGGCAAAGCCGGGAAAAGGGAAGAAAATATTTTTTTGTATCGGATAGTTAATAACTTCTTATTCGTAACCGCTTTTGATTATTGTAAGAATCATTTTGAATCTCTCATTAGCTTTTACTATGTTTGAGGAATGAGCAGGTATGACGATAGCTTGTCCTGTTTTAAGAAAATTGGATTTCCCGTCAATAACTATCTCTGCATTTCCGTCAATGATCTGTGCAAAGGTATCAAAAGGTGAAGTCTTCTCAGTCAGACCTTCACCTGTATCAAATGACATTGCACTCACATTCCCTGTTGATTTCTTTATTATAGTTTTGATCACCACTGAATTTGGAATGTATTCAATAATTTCTACAACTATAAGCCCTATTGCTTTATCGACTTCCTGATTTTTCATAATGATTAATTTTTAAAATGCTGACTGTGACCCGGCTTCATTTATTAATCCGGCTTTGTTTTTCACTTAGCCGGATAAGATTACTTCAACAAAAGTAAGAATTGAACAGACATAAAAAGTATGAAAAGAACTTATTTCGCTTTTATGATGGTCTTACTTTAAATCAAATGCTAAAAGTTTTGAACAATTCTTAATGCTGATTCTGTCCGTTGAACATCCCTTATATATTATACAATTTACTTATAAGGATTATACAAAGATAAGTTTATCTGCTTTAATTAGTATTACATAACTTTATACAATTGTTACATCATTAACACATATTCACTTAAATTCTGCTTTCACGAGAATTAAAATGGTTCTGTTGCTACTTTATATTTTCCAGATTAGTACGCTTTTTTTCCTTGAGATTTTTGAAGTGGGAAGGAGTAAGACCTGTTATTTTCTTAAACTGATTTGATAAGTGCGCGACACTGCTGTAATGCATTTTGTAAGCAATTTCGGAAAGGTTAAGCTCATCATATACTATAAGTTCCTTCACTCTCTCTATCTTATGATATATGATATATTTTTCAATTGTAGTCCCCTGAACTTCAGTAAACAGATTGGAAAGATATGTGTAATCGTAGTTCAGTTTTTTACTTAAGTACTCAGAGAAATTCACTTTGAGATTCTCTTCTGTATAATGAACAAGTTCAACAATAACATTCTTTACTTTTTCAATCAATATGCTTTTCTTATCGTCCATTAGTTCAAGTCCGGACTTTAAGAGTAAGGAGCTGAGTTTATCTCTCATTTCCGGAGATAAATCATCCAGAATATCTACTTCTCCCAATTCAATATTCTTGTAATGAAGTCCAAGCTTTTCAAGTTCAGACTTTACGATCATCTTGCATCTGATGCTTACCATGTATTTTATATAAATCTTCATATGAATATTGATTACAACTGTTATCCCAAAGTTGTATATCGTAATTTTTCAGGTTAAATTTTTAAGGAAGAATCGTATGCATCTGTTTGAAATTTAAATATTATTTGTTTAAATTTCTATGGCTAATATTTGAAGTTGAGCTTTGCGGAGAAGTGTTGTCTAAAAATTATTTATTCATTCAAAAATGCTTTTAATCTGAGTTATAATTGTACTTCTATCATTAATTTCTAAAACTAACCTTTCTTCAAACATATTCCGCCACCAAAGCCAATTTAAACGCAAAGACCGCAAAGTATAACGCAAAGGTCACAAAGTTATACTTGAATTAATTAAAAGCATTTGCAACGGTTTAACTTTGCGATCTTTGCGAAAAACTCTTCAGTCTTTGCGTTTTTTCACACAGGTTTTGAACTCAATAGGAGTATTTAAAAAGGATCTAAAACAATTTCATAAATTGTTTCCTCTCTTTGATTAGAGAAAATTATTTTATATGTTGCACTATTCTTGTTTGTTAACTGTTTTAAAAGACTCATAAAATCATCAAGCTCGGATGTGTGTTTACAGTGGAAAATAAATATTTTTGACCTTATCAACTCCGTCTTAAGATAATTTTTATCAACTAACTCAAAACCTTTTAACCCTATATTATAGGTGTAGCGATTAGGGAACAAACTTTGAAAAATAGAATAATATTTATTCCATTGAGAGCCGGCATATCTCGTTCCCCAGTAATATGAAGATTCTTTACAGGAAGACATATTTGTACCAATGACAATTGACTGTTTACAATTTCCTTCCAGGTAATTTATAATCTTGTTGGCTTCCTTCTGTTTGGTATCAAGAATTGAAGTTATCGAAAGGAAAGACTTTATTAAAAAATACAAAAAAATTAACAGAGTCAGGAATAAATAAATAATCTTTTTTCTTTGAGAATAAGTTAAGAATAAGTCTGCTGCTATAGTGGTTACACAATATATTGTTAATACTGAAAGCATAAGAACCGGAAGCATGTAACGAAAATTAAAGTGCTTGGAAACAATCAGGAGTTGAACACTCATTGTAAAAAAAATCCCGGTCAACAAGCTAAAATATTTACTTCCCTGTATTTGATTTTTAAATCGCGGGATGAACCGGAGAATGATGGTAACTCCGGTCAATATATATGCAATAGTGAATACAGGCTCACTTTTTATAATATTTTTTAAATTCTTAAGAGAGCTTGAAACATTGACAAAATTTTCCGAACCCTGTCCATATAAATCGCTGTGTGTAATTATCATTTTTATCCATCTAAAAAAATAAACAATATTCTCCGATGACAATACCGGTAAGATAAATATTAAAAAGGCTAATGCTGTAAATAAAAGAAAATATATCTTAAAAGAAAATCGTCTGATCAATACAAGTGGAATTAGTAAGATCGGGAAAAAAGATATTTTTACTGCTAAACCAAACCCACAAATTATCCCAAATCCAATGGCATATTTAAGATTATTTATAAATGTAATGCCATCTTTATTGGTATAACTGATTATTATTGTTATCAGAAGGAGTGTTGTAAAAATTAGAAATGGCTCCGGGGAAACATTTGCTAAATCCAGGTATATAGTAGAAGAGCTTAATGGAGATAATTGAAGAACAATGGCTGAATAAATATTACCTGATTTTTTAAATGCAACTAAGCCTAGTATAAAAAGTGCAAATGCGGTAATCAAAACAATAACCAAATTAATTCTCTCAAGATAAAACTCCGGTCTTAAGAAAACATCCCTTACTATATCAGTATTTTGACCCTGAAGTGTATAATAAAACTTGATAACGACTGCCCCTAACACCTGAACAGGAGTCCCGGGATGATGTAAATGCCCTGCTCCGTATCCGGACAATTGCGCTAAATTAAGAGAATTTATTAAATAAACATATGCAGGATCGCGATACAAACAAAATTCACCAACTGATAGTTTAACATAGAAAGTTAAAAGGATTAAGATAACAGGTAAAATTAATAATATGATTGTTGGGATTGTCTTTTTCATAATTATTCTTCCAGTATGAAGCAGATTCAATATATAAAAAAAATAGTTAAAATTAACTAAGATAATTAAGATAATTACTCATTTTAAATATTAAGCGATAAGAAAGTATTTTTAAATCAGGACCGGCTTATTTAACTGCACAATAATAAATTTATTTCTAATTAGAGATACAATGTTTAACTTTGTTAAAATCAAATGAACGAATTCCAGAAAATATTTAAGAATAAGATTGTTCTTGCTCCAATGGAGGATGTTTCTGAACCCCCGTTCAGGCTTATATGCCGTCGGCTCGGAGCAGATATTGTTTACACTGAATTCATCTCAGCTGAAGGTCTGATCCGTGATGCAAGAAAAGCAAGAGCTAAACTTTTTTTCTATGAAGAGGAGCGTCCTGTTTCAATACAGATATTCGGAGGAAACGAAGATGTTTTGGTTGAGGCAGCGAAAATTTCTGAAAGCGTCAGCCCTGATTTCATTGATATTAATTGCGGATGCTGGGTGAAAGATGTTGCTTTGAGAGGTGCCGGAGCAGGTTTGCTGAAAGACATTCCTAAGATGACACGAATTGCTGAATCAGTTTTAAAAAATGTAAATGTTCCCGTTACATTAAAGACCAGGCTTGGATGGGATGAAAATTCAATTGTAATTGTAGAAGTTGCAAAAATACTGGAACAGGTTGGCATACAGGCGCTGACTGTTCACTGCAGATTACGCTCGCAGGGAAATAAAGGTGAAGCCGACTGGAACTGGGTAAAAAAGATTAAAGATGCCGGTGTTAAAATTCCAATCATTTTAAACGGCAATATAAAAACTCCCGAAGACGTAAAATTTGTTTTTGAAACATTTGAACCTGATGCAGTAATGATCGGACAGGCTGCAATTGTAAATCCATGGATCTTCAGACAGGCAAAATTTTATCTCGATAATAATTATCACATGGAAGAACCTTCCGTTGAAGAAAGAATTGATGTTTGTATTGAACACCTCCGGCTTTCCTGTGAGTTGAAAGGCGAAGCACTAGGGGTAAGGGAATTCAGAAAACATTATTCGGGATATCTGAGGGATTTAAGAGATGTAAGCAAATTCAGACTGGAACTGATGCAGTTTAATGATCATAAGTCAGTTGAAGAGAAGCTTATTAAATTTAAAGAAGAGTATTGTGCAGTTAGCAGCTAACCAAAGATCTAAAATCATAAATCTAAAATCTTACTAATGGAACCTGTATTTGGATTACTCATTGGTTTTGGCGGAATAATCGGATTCATTCTTCTTATAATGATACCGAGATCATTCCGAGTACTTAAGGAATATGAGCGCGGGATAATTTTCCGTCTTGGAAAGTTCTCGGCTGTTAAAGGACCGGGATTAATTATTTTAATTCCGATTTTAGATAAGATGGTAAAAATAGGAATGAGAACCATAGCGCTCGACGTTCCTCCGCAGGATATAATTACAAAGGATAATGTTTCGGTAAAAGTTAATGCAGTTGTTTATTTCAGAGTTGTTGATCCTAATAAGGCTATCATACAGGTTGAAGATTATATGTATGCAACATCACTTATATCTCAAACTACATTACGTACTGTAACCGGACAGGGAGATTTAGATGATCTGCTGGCTCACAGAGAACTGGTCAACAGCAAGCTGAAAGAATTAATTGACAGGGAAACCGAACCCTGGGGAATAAAAGTGATGAATGTAGAATTAAAGAATGTTGATCTTCCTCAGGAAATGATCCGGGCAATGTCAAGACAGGCTGAAGCGGAAAGAGACAAGCGCGCAAAGATAATTAATTCCGAAGGTGAGTTTATGTCGGCTCAAAAGCTTACCGAAGCAGCGGAAATACTGGGAAATCATGAGAACGCTCTGCAGCTCCGTTATCTTCAGGTAATGACTGAAATTGCAGCTGAGAAAACATCAACAATGATAATCCCTCTGCCAATGGAGATCATGAGATACTTTACGGCAATGACAGAAAATTTAAATAAAGCAAACAAATCCGAAACTAAATAAATGAATAAAAAATTTTCAGTAATCTTTCTTACCTCACTGCTGATTCTCTTTTTCAGCTCTGAAGAGATTTCTTTATCAAATTTTGAAAAGAAAATATCTCCCTTAAATGTTTACTTAAAAGACAATGAATGGACTGAGAAAAAACTTTCGTCAATGACTTTAAGGGAAAAGATCGCACAGATGGTGATTTCGAATTCAGACGGATATTCACTGGATGAAGGTTCGAAAGAATTTCAGCGGTTACGAAATTTAATTGAAAATGAAAAGATCGGAGGGTTAATTTTTTTCAAAGGGAATTCTGTGCAGGAAGCCGGTTTGATAAACCGGCTCCAGACATTATCGGAGACGCCGCTTCTGATCTCTGCGGATTTTGAACGGGGTACAAAAATGCGGCTCGATGACGGAAGCCTGTTTCCGAGTAACATGGCTCTCGGAGCAACACGTAATCCTGAACTTGCATATCAGATGGGCTTGCAGATTGCAAAAGAATGCAAAGCAATTGGTGTTCATCAGAATTATGCGCCGGTAGTAGATGTAAACAATAATTCACTAAACCCGATAATTAATGTCCGTTCCTACGGAGAAGATCCTGAACTCGTTTCTTCTATGGCAGATCAATTTATCAAAGGTATGCAGGATGGAAATGTAATCGCTACGGCAAAACATTTTCCGGGTCACGGAGACACTGATGTTGATTCACACAGCGATTTACCCGTTTTAAATTTCACCAAAGACCGTCTTGATAATCTTGAACTTATCCCTTTTAAAAGTGCCGTTAAAAATGATGTGATATCGGTAATGATTGCTCACCTTTCATTGCCTTCAATTGATAACGAATCAAATGTTCCTGCTTCATTGTCAAAAAGCGTTGTAGAAGGTGTTCTCATCGATGAATTGAAATTTTCCGGACTTGTTGTCACTGATGCATTGAATATGGCCGGTGTGGTAAAGCATTTTTCTGCAGAGGAAGTTGCTCTGAGATGTGTGAATGCAGGTGTTGATCTGATATTAATGCCTCAGGGAGAATCAGTTACCATTTCTGCAATCGAAACAGCTGTGAATAACGGCTCTGTTTCTGAAGAGAGAATAAACACATCAGCAAGAAAAATACTAAATGCAAAATACTGGCTCAAACTGAATGAGAACAAACTTATCGACGAAGGTAGTGTTTCTTCAATCGTTAATTCAAATGATGCTAAAAAGATATCCCAGCAGATTGCAGATGAGTCTTTAACTTTAGTTAAAAATAATAATAGTCTGGTTCCATTCAATAATGCCCCGGATCAGAATTGTCTTATAATTTCACTGAATAATGGAAATGAAAAAGCGAACTCGGACTATTTTTTAAGCACTTTCAATGAAAAAAATAAGTTTAAGTCAGTTTCATATTATGATCTTAACGGTGACATTACCGACGCCGGTGAAATTATTACTGATGCCGATAATTATGATGTTATAATTATTCCGATTTACGCAAAAGTAAAAATCAAAACCGGAACGGTAGGTCTGCCTGATTCTCAGATCTCATTAATAAGTTCGCTGACCTCGAAGGGTAAGAAAGTATTGGTAGTTTCCTTCGGAAATCCATACCTGATACAGGGCTTTCCTGATATTGATTCTTATATTTGTGCTTACTCCGATGCTGAGACATCGATCAACTCTGCAATAAACTCATTTTACGGAACTATTAAGTACAAAGGAAAATTACCTGTAACTATAAGTGATCAATTCAAATACGGCGACGGCATCCGGAACTAATAATCTAAATTTTAAATCCAGGTTGAAAACCCTTTTTACAATATTCTATATTTTATTTGCAAATTTTTCCTTTTCACAGAATCTTATCCAGCAGTTTGACGGAATAAATTTTAATGTAAACGGAGTTATCTCTTCTGCTCCTTTCAATGGAGGTATGAATAATGCAAGGTATCAGTTCATTGACATGGACGGTGACAATGATCTTGATCTGTTTACATTTGACGCCGACACTTCTTATTTTATTATGAAAATACAGGTACAGTTCAAAATGCAAATTATAAACTGATCACAAAACGATTTCAAAACCTTACTTTTTATAACTGGTTTTATTTTGTGGATATTAACAATGATCAGGCTCCTGATCTCTTTACCGGAGGTGAATTTCAGACAATTAAATATTACAAAAATATCGGTACGCTGTCTTCCCCTTTGTATTCCTTAATGATAAATGAACTGCACACAAACACCGATACTGTCGTTTACAGTGAATCCAACTGTGTCCCGGTATTTTGCGACATAGACTCTGATGGTGATAAAGATTTTTTCACCGGACAGTCGCTTGGAACAATCACCTTCTACGAAAACATTGGCAATCAAAATAATTTCAGCTTCAAATACATAACCGACTTCTGGCAAAATCTTATTATCATTTCACCTGCGCTTTTGTCCTCAACAATACGGGATAACATAGATCCACAGATTAAAAATGTTTATCCTAAAAATATTTTAATGGACAGTGAACGGCATGGATCGAATGCTCTGGAATTCACGGACATAGATAACGACAATGACTTTGACCTGTTCTGGGGTGATTTGTTTTCAAAAGGAATTTACTTCATACAAAATAACGGAACTCCTTCTTCACCTGATGTTGCCATAGTTGATTCGATTTATCCCCACAACTCATCATTCTATTCTCTCGGATATAATTCAACAAGATTCGTGGATATAGATGCAGACGGTGATAAAGATATGTTTATATCAGTATTATACTTATCTCAAAACAGCAATAATTTTGTTTTCTACAAAAACATCGGAAATGCAGCAACACCAAATTTTCAAAGGATCACAGATAATTATCTTAACAATGTTGACATAGGCGGAAACAGCAACATTTCATTTACGGATATTGATAATGACGGTGATAAGGATTTATTTATGGGAAGTGATTATGCTAAACTTTCCTATTTTCAAAATACAGGAACAGCCGGTTTACCTGCTTTTAGTTTAGTATCTGATTCACTGCCGATATTATCTTCAAGTTTTAATTATGCCCCTGCTTTCGCCGATCTTGATAATGATGGTGATAAAGATTTAATCCTTGGCAGTTATATAAAAGATTCACTTTGGTTTTACAGGAACACCGGCACACCGGGTAATTTTAATTTTACACTGGAATCAAGAGGTCATCAGATAGGAATTTCTACATTAGGACAAAGCAGTTCCCCTGTGTTAGCTGATATTGATAATGACGAAGATTTTGATTTATTTATCGGTGCAACTAACGGAAGAATATTTTTCTATGAAAATACAGGAACAGCAAATAATTTTACTTTCACATTCAGAACAAATTTTTATAATTCAATAGATGCCGGAGATGAAAGCATACCGAGATTTTATGATCTGGAGACTGACGGGGATCTGGATCTGTTTATCGGACGACAGGACGGCAATATTTCCTTTTACAGGAATGATGGAAATGCCTCTACGCCGAATTTTGTTTTACAAACAAATAACTATAAAAACATCAACGTACACAGTAATTCATGTCCGGAGTTTACCGATATAGATAACGATACAGATCCGGATCTTTTCATTGGCAATGTAAAAGGAGGATTGTTTTATTTCATAAATGACGATGTATCCGGAATTCGCAATATCTCAGGTGAATCCCCTGAAACATTTGTTTTGTATCAGAATTACCCGAATCCGTTCAATCCTTCAACCAAAATTAAATTTGATATAACCAAAAATTCGTTTGTAAAACTTTCTGTTTACGATATGACCGGTAAAGAAATTGAAGTATTGGTAAATGAAAGATTAAATACCGGAGTCTATGAATTTACATGGAACGCCAAAAACATTTCAAGCGGCATTTATTTCTACCGTATCGAATCAGAAAATCAGACATTAAATAAAAGTATGCTGTTTCTTAAATAGTAAAACCTTAATTTATCACAACCCCAAATTTTTTTCAAACTATAAATTAATAAATATGAAAAAAATATTACTTTCCGTATTTATTCTGTTTTCTGTTTTTATATTATTCCATAACAATGCAGGTGCAGGAGACAGAAAAATTCTTACCGAAAGATTTACAAGTTCAACATGTCCTCCGTGCGCCACGGCAAATCCGATCATGGAAGCTTTTTTAAATGCTTCCGATCCTGAAAAGATTACAAACATAAGCTACCATATGAATTGGCCTTCACCGGGGAACGATCCGATGTACTGGATAAATCCAAATGATAACAACGCCAGAAGAACTTTATACAGCGTATCTTCAATACCGGACTGGTTTTTTGACGGCGTTATCAACGTTGGAATTACAACACCTGAACTTCAGGCGGCTTATAACAGCAGGACAAATATATTGAGCCCGGTAACCATAGTCGTAAATGAAAATATTAACGGCAATACTGTTACCGTCAAAGCTGATATACACTGTGAAGGATTGTTGGAAAACCCGGTCGTTACAATTCAGTTTGCAGTAATAGAAAAGGTTGTTTATTATAATGGTGCCAACGGTGAGACAAATTATACTTACGTTATGAGAAGATTCCTTCCTTCAGCAGGAGGTACCGCAGTTTCAATATTACCCGGGAATATGGTAAGTCTTGAATATACTTACGATATGGACCCTGCATGGAATGCATCATTAATAAAGAATATGGTTTTTCTTCAGGCTGCAAATAAAGAGATCTTAAATTGTGCCTACCCAACTTCAAATTTTAACCTTGTCTCCAATCCGGGTTTCAAAGTTGTAGGTCAGGGTCAAAGCGGAAGCGGCAACTTTAATGTTAATATTCCTTCAGTAGCAAGCGGATATAACTCCCCTGTTACGTTTTCTTATGAAGTCATCCCGGCTAACGCAGGAATTACAGCATCATTTCCGGGAGGCAATGTAATCAGCAGCTTTCCTAATACACTGAGTGCTGTTGTTTCTTCAACAGCAGCCGTGCCTGTAGGCGAATATAAGATCGTCTTCACAGGGACTAATTCTAACGGAGTGTCACACAAAACATATGTTAATTATCTGGTCGGAAAAAATTACATAACAGTTGGAAACAGCAGGGAATTTCTCGATTATAAGGTTGACGGCAATTCTTATAATGCAAGCAGAACATTCTCCTGGGATATTAACTCATCTCATACACTTGAAGCTGTTTCACCCCAGACTAATGGTAATTACAGATATATCTTCACAAGCTGGAGTAACGGAGGTCCGCAAATTCAGACAATCTCCGTAGGAACGGATATAAGTAACTATACAGCAAACTATAAACTTCAGTATAAACTGCTCGGTCTTCTTTCTCCTTCAGGACTTCCTGTAACTATTTCAGGAGCCGGAAATTTCTTTGACTCAGCTTCTGTGAATAATGTAACAGTTTCTGCTCAGCAGGTTCAGCATAACGGCAAGACCTATTATTTCAACAGATGGGAGGGAATAGGTTCAGGATCTTATACCGGTCCTAATCCAAATGCTTCAATTACAATGAACGGATTCATTGTTCAAAGAGCTTATTATGATACAATTGATGTTGGTATTTCTAATTATAATTCTCTTGTCCCGGATAAATTCGCCTTGTATCAAAACTTCCCGAATCCGTTTAATCCGGTAACTACAATAAAATTTGATATAGCAAATTCTTCCTTTACCTCTCTCGTCATATATGATATGCTTGGTAAAGAAGTAATGAATTTACTTAATCAGAATCTAAACCCGGGGAGTTATGAATTTACTTTCGATGCATCAAGTTTGCCGAGCGGTATGTATTTTTATAAAATAGAAACAGATGCCTTTACTGAAATAAAAAAGATGATCCTCCTGAAATAAATCTATTGAACCTTTTATAAAAAATGTTCCCTTACGGAAGTTTGGGAACATTTTTTTTTATACTAAAGCAGATATTATTTAAAAACTATTTCATTTCATATAATCTTTTGCATAAACAGTGTAAGTAACAGCACTCTTCCTTATATTCTCTATCTCATCTTCATTTAAATTTCTCATTACCTTCGCTGGAACACCCGCAACCAATACACCTTCGGGAACTATAAAATTTTCTTTTACCAGTGAACCTGCAGCAACTAATTAGTTACAATTGATTAATGCATTGTCAAGAATGATTGCTCCCATTCCTATAAGTACATTATCTTTAATAGTGCAGCCATGCACAGTCGAATTGTGTCCAATAGTGACATCATTCCCAATGTTTAAAGAATGTTTATTATAAGTTACATGCAGTACGCTTCCATCCTGAATGTTTGTTCTCTCTCCTATACGGATAAAATTTACATCGCCTCTTATAACAGCATTAAACCAGACACTTGAGTATTTGCCTATGCTGACATCACCAATGACTACCGCTGTTTCGGCTATGTATACACCTGTTTGAATTAAAGGGAATTTGTCTTTATAAGAAAGAATCATAATCTACACAATTTATGTAACTGTCTTTTCGACCAGGCTAATTTCAATTTCTCCCTGTCTCAGATTTGTATTGTCGATTGGGAATAATGCTATGTTTTCTTTTGCCCATTTTGCAGCAATGCCGTTCAAAGGACTTGTAACATTATAGCTTTGATATGAAATCATGTCACCAATCTGATAAATAATATCAACAAGTGTTTCACCGGATGCCCAGTAATCACCAATACAAATATCATTAGGAGTCGCCATTCTGAAATTCGGATGGAAAATTTCCGTAAGTATATTACACTGAGGTTTTAAACGCGGATAGTCCGAATGCAGGTAGATCTCAAATTTGTGCTCCCTGATAATTTCAAGTTCCTTTTTATCTTCTTTTGCATTATCCGTAAGCTTAAGACCTTTAATATTCTTTATTTTAACAAAATACTTTTCAGGGGGGAGATCTTCACCTTCATATTCAAAACTTACGTACGGGTGATTCGAAAACTCCTCTTTCATTTTCTTGAAATCCGATATTAACCTTCTTTGCCTTGGACTCATTGCTTCGATTTACGATTTTTAAATTTTTGATTACTTAATACTTCTCTGACTAACTAAACTAACTAAACTAACTTAACAAACTTAACAAACTTAACGCTTAATGAACTCAATGAACTCAATGAACTCAACGAACTCAATGAACTCAATGAACTCAATGAACTCAATGAACTCAATGAACTCAATGAACTCAATGAACTCAATGAACTCAAGCTACTGATTCAATTCAGGCAGCTCAAGCTCCTGTCCCAATCTGATATCATTTTGATTTTTGATATTATTCTGTTTCATGATAAGGTTCGTTGCGGACTCAGTATTATAAAATTTCAACGCTATCTTTTCCAGCGTATCACCTGCTTTTACTACATACTTTCTGTTTGATGAATTATTTTTCCTGCTGTCTTCTGATATTTTTTCAGTGTTACCTTTATTATTATCTCCGGCATTAACGTTTGAGGTCAAACTAAGATCATTCGTCATTTCGGAATTCTTAGTGGTATCGCTTCTTTTTAATTCAATTTCCATCATCAAATTATTAAGACGCTCTGTAAGTTTTATGTTTTCCGCCTTTATTTCATTGAGATCTTTAAGATATTCCTCTTCAAGAATTGATTTTTGGTTTATGTCGTAAATGTTATATATCATAAGCAGCAATATGCAAAGAGTCAAAACAAGGAATGAAATTGTCGTTAAATTTTTAAAATTACCTGTATTCTTTTTCTTATCTGTATTTCCTGAATCAATAATTTTTAAAAGATCTTCATCCTGATTAAGGGAAATCCTCACATTAAATTCATCCTTCCCGCTTGTTCCTGAAACATAATACCCTTCAGCCCTTACTATCTTCCCATCTCTCCAGATAAAAAATCCTCTTTCCTTAATTGTAGGGTCAAAGACATATGCGACCATGTAATCCATATTGAAAAAATTTTCATGTATGAATATGTCGAAGCTTGATAAAAAAACTGTATGCCCGGGATGTGAATGAAACCAGCCAAGTATTTTTTTATCAGGGAATTCCTTTTCGCGGACTTCATTTATATAATCCCAGGTTTCGTGTGTAAATGTAAGTCTTGATAATGAAGAGTTGGTATGTTTTGCGTTTATTAAACTATCTATATAAATAAACTTCTTTTTGTCTCTGTTGACACAAATATCACCAAGCAATACCCCGCCCAGTTCATTGTTCTGATCGCTTGAAAGATATTCATCTACTTTATCAAGTGTTTCACTGTAAATGAAAATTTTCAGATCATTTTCATTTACATTTTCATTTTCACCGTAATATTCACAATCCAAAGGAAAGTCTTTTTGCTTTAAATCACTTTCATTTGAATTTTCACTTACTTCTATTTTCATTTGACTTAAATATAATCAATGTAGAAAACAGATTAAACAAAATTCAAAAGATTAATTTTCATATCCGTACAAAACGTTTATCTAAAAATTACCACAGAGACACAGAGTACACAGAGTTTCACAGAGAAATATTAAAACTAATTTAATTTTAAATTCTTTTATGAATAAAGAATTTTGAATTTTTTAGGTACTCCATAATTAACCAGTGACAAAAAAATAAATCTCTGTGCCCCTCTGTGTACTCTGTGCCTCTGTGGTAAAAGTTTTGAGACAGACTCGCTGCAGGTGCGGGGAGAGGGTTGTAATGGCATCGAAGAATTATTATTGTTTAATAATTAATTTTTTATAACTATTCTGCGGGGAGCAATTCCGGTCGTAAATGTATTAAGCAGCGTTGCATTTCCGTCATATACAAGCAAACTGCCGTTTGAAACAAAATCATTGGCGTCTGTGATGTAATGCCTGACATTTTTACTGTCATAATTATATCCGTAAAAATAATCAGTGGCTGTGTTTGTATTGTAAATGAATACCGATGCTTCTTTTGTTATCAGGTTCAATCTGACAATGTTATTTAAGTTTGATATAAAATAGATATTGTCGCTTGATCTGTCTACGGCTATGTCTTTTCCAAACCCCGAAGCAAATCCGTTATCAATGACAAATGAATCCAGAATGGCGTAACTGGAAGGATCTATTTTATAAATGATCCCTGAAGCAGGTACACCGGGACATCCAACAAGCAGCTTCATGTCATTTGACACTGCAAGGGATGATGGGGTCTGCCTTACTTTGATTACCGCCGTCACAATATCTGAATTCGCATCAATGACCGAAACAGTTGAATCTGTCGCTCCCATAAATTCACTTGTGTTGCAGACGAAAACTTTGCTGCCTATTGCCTGTATCTCCTGCGGATTAACTCCCACACTGATTGTTGAATTGGTTGTCAGAGAATTCTGATCAATAACCGAAACATTGTTTGCCGGTCCGTTGGTAACATAAAGTTTACCGTTCGCAGCAGTCAGAGAGTATGGGTTTATCCCTGCATTATTTGAAACTATAACAGTTCCGTTTGTATCTGTCTTATATATCTTTCCTGATACACCGAAATTTCCCTGCTCTGTTATATAAAGATTATTACTTTCCAGTATCATTCCGTCAGTGAAAAGACCAAGTGAACCCGGATTGAAAATGCTTAAGCTAAAATTTCCTGTTATTGAGTTAAAAAATGAAAGTTTGCTTGACCCCGCGCTAAATCCTCCTTCAGACAAAATATAAGCGCCTTCGGAAGTAACACCTGCCACAGGCGTGTTTATTGTTACATCATCACGACTGCATCCTGTTATGTAAACAATACTAATAATAAAGATGATGCGGATAATATTTCTTTTCAAATTAATTTCCTTTCCGGTTATTTATTTTTAAATTTTATGACTCAAGCAAAACATGAAACTTTGTTTCTCCCGTTTCTATCATCTTGTTTATGTAAGGCACACACAGCCTGCAGTTATCAGCAACGATTTTTACATCTTTAAGCTCATCAAGTGTTTTAATTTTTCTTTCTTTCATGATCCTTTTCATCTCTTCAAATGTAGTATCATAGCAAATGCATTTTGTGACCAGATACTTGCACTCCATATTTTCAGATGTATATTTTTTTATTTGTTTTGTAATATTTTTTAATCTAAACTCTGCATAGTTAATTTCTTAAAATTTCCATAACCGGACCAATAAATTAATTCGTGTTAATTCGTGAAATTCGTGGCAAAGCTCTTTACACATTTCAGAAGTAGTGAATACTCCATTAAAACAAGATACAAGATCAATATCAAAAATCTATTCCGACTCTGATTGGAATTCCTTTGTCAAAGTAATGCTTTACTTTCCGCATTTCCGTTACAAGATCTGCTTTATCCTCGAGACCTTCCCATAGTTTGTGACCTGTCATGACCAGTTCAAACTTTTTATTTTTTTTCCATAAGCTGATCAGATCTTCAATATCTTTTTTTTCAATTAAATGATAAACTACCGCAGCGATTGATTCATCAAGTATCAAAAGATCCTGATTCCCCTTTTCAATTAATTCCCGGGCGATCCCCAAAGCTCTTTTAGCTTCTTTGAAATCCTCATCTGTGTTCTTAAAACGGAAAGTGCCGTCGGCATTCATTCTTTCGCAACCTGTAGAAAAAAATTCCACGTCATATCCGATCTCCTTTAATTTTCTCAAAGTATTCAGTTCAGCATAATGCTCGTTCATTCCTTCATACCCTTTGTCAAACTGAACAAGTCTGACTTTCAGACCTGCACCAAGTGCCCGCATTATCAGACCCATTACGCAGGTGGTCTTCCCTTTGCCGTAGCCGTAATAAATATGAAAACAATGCTTGTCTTCTTCAGATAAGTTTTTATAGCCCTCTATTGTATTCATAATTTTTTCTTTATACTTCTTACCACCCGCCTTCTTTGCATCTTCTGTTTTAGTCATAAACTAATATTTAGTATTTATTTCGATATTAAAATTTATTACTCATTACTCAATACTCATTACTCATTACTCATTATTCATTATTCATTATTCATTATTCATTATTCATTATTCATTATTCATTATTCATTATTCATTATTCATTATTCATTATTCATTATTCATTATTCATTATTCATTATTCATTATTCATTATTCATTGCTCATTGCTCAATACTCAAAGCCCAGGCTCAGCTTATAATTCCGCAGCGGCATTGGATATCCTGAAATGATCTGATAATCAGCATTAAGTAAATTGTTTACTTCAAACTTCAGCCGGGTATTTATTTTTCCAAAATTAAAATTCTGATAAATGTTTCCCTCGATCAGATCGACAGCTCTCAGGAATTCTGTATTTTCAAAATTAGTAAATCTCTTACCTGTGAATGTATAAAATAAGTTAATGCCTGTATTTTTATAGTTCAGGGAAACATTACATTTCGCCAGTTCCATCGGGATGTAAAAGATCTGCCTGCCAAATGATGATTCACTTCCGGGAGTATTGCTTTTATTTGTTGATTGAGTATAAGAATAATTTATATTTATATTTGTGTTAAAATCCCTTGAGAATTCCTTGCCGATATTCAACTCGAATAGTAAAACGTTGGAAACTGATCTGCCAATATTCTCCGGTGTCCATAACCCATTGGGGTCAGGTGACCAGATGATTTTATTCTTAGAGTCTATGTATGAATATGTAATTTCAACAGTATTTTCAGAAAAATAACTGAAACCGTAAATCAAACCTGCATCAAGATTAAGCGAACTTTCAGGTTTGAGATCCTTATTTCCCAGGTCTTTCCAGTAAAGTTCATTAAAAGTCGGCGCTGCAAAATTATTCCCGGCATTTAACTTAAAGTTAAGTGATGAATTCTTTACCGGCTTAATATTTAAACCCATCATTCCCGAAACTGCATTCTCCTTTATGTCCGAAATATAATCGTATCTTACAGAAGGATATATTTTAATTATATCATTAATATTTATTTTTGAAACTAAAAAAATACCGGGCTGTACTCTCTCTGCGTTATCTTCGACTTCATTGCTCTTCAAAGTTGAATAATCTATCTCATACCCGCCGGCCAGTTCAAAATTATTTTTCACATAATTCAGCTGAGTAAGATTGGACAGGAAAATGTTTTTATAATAACTGTCCGTTATAATGTCATCATAATAGCCGGCTAAATTATTCTGATAGTTGACCTGAGATTTAAATGAAAGAAGTCCCGACAAAACATTTTCATATGATAATACGCTGTTCCAGTTCTTATCTTCCTGAACAGATGCTGAAGGCGCTGAGCCCGTTTCTATTCCCGGAATGCTTCTTGCCTGATCCGAATAATTACTGTATAAATTCAATCGTGAATCAGCGCTTAGATTATAGTTAACTGTAACTGAATAGTTTGATAAATCATAATCTGAATTCTCTCTTTGCTTCAATAATTTTTCCGATCCGTAGCCAAAATAATACTCGTAATCATTCAAAGAGGATTCTTTGCTTAAGCTGAAATTTATGTTAAATTTATTTAATCTCTTGTCTAACCCGAAATAAATTTTCCTCTGTTCATAAGAACCTGCCTGAGCGTTTAACTTCAGAGAAAGGTCATTCACAAGATTATCCTTTGTGATAATATTTACAACTCCTCCCATGGCTTCGGATCCATAGATCGAGCTTGAACCGTTATTCAGGATTTCTATGCTCTCAATGTTATCTTTCGTTACTGTATTAAGATCTATTAGATTATTCTGAGATGAATTCATTTTAAATCCGTTCAGCAAAACCAATGTATGCTCAGCCCCAAGTCCGTTGAGTGAGACTGTATTGAGCGAATAGTTCCCGCCGTAAGATTTTATGTAAAGCCCGCCGCCAAGCTGGAGCACGTCAGACAGTGTTTCACCATTCTTGTTTTCAATACTGATCCTGTCAATATATTGTACCTTTACCGGTGAATCAAATATGTTTGTACTTATTTTATTGCTGAAAATTTTAATCTCTTCCGTTTTGAATTTTACAGTATCATCAGTTTGTGAGACAGCTGTTTTAAGAAACAGAACTGATCAAAACAAATAAAACCGCAGATATGTATTTAGTAAAACTCAATTCGTTATTTGTTATTCGTAATTTGTAATTTGTAATTCGTAATTAAAGCAAAAACTCCCGGCTCCTTTTACCCTTCATAAAAAAATGTATATGATGAGTTCAAAAGAAACCGGGAGTTTCCGTGAATAATATTCATATATCTTTTCCCACGAAGATTTTTGAAAAATATTCCGGCAGGTCTCCTGACTTAAAAGCTGTTTCCAAATCGCCTTCCCATTCTATGATCAGAGCAGTGGATTTTTGATTTGGTCTTCTTTATTTACAGTTGCGGGGACAGCTACGGCATCTCACCGTATTCCAGCTCACTTAAGATTCATCACTGACTCTTTCTTCTCAAAGACAAATTCATCTTTCCCGGGACTGTAATATTTCTGAATGACTAAATTCTTCACAGCCCCTGCTTCATCATAGCTGAGCAGGTACTGCGAGGAAGAGATCCTGTCTATTGTTATTTTATTCGATTTTGAAACTAAAGGAAAAATCTGTTCCTCCAGATAGATCTGTAAATCAGGATCATCATTTTCTCCTAAAATATCCTGCACTAATGCAGAGCTGAAAGCCTCTTCCGGCGTCATTGCGCTGTCTGACTCATTTTCATTTCCATTCTCATCCTGAGACTGATTATTTTGTGTATCAGTTTTCTCTTTCGGAGCATCATCTTTATTACATGAAATTAATATTAGAGAAATAATTAGTGCGAAAGGTATTTTCAAATATTTATCTTGTTTCAAAATTTTTTTTAATTCGTAATTAGCAATTAGAGTCGTCTGAAAAACCAAAAGCCTGTCATTCCCCGTGCTCCTGGCGGGAATCCAATCAATAAAATGAGATTCTAATTCCAAACCTGTGATTGGATTCCATCTAAAAGCATGCGGGAATGACAGAAGTTGGTTTTTAGAGTTTCTAATTAGTAATTAGTAATTAGTAATTTGTAATTTGTAATTTGTAATTTGTAATTATTAATTGATCACACCAACTTCTCTTCCAATCTCCCCAAAAAGCTCCAGTATCCTGTCCAGATGCTTATCTTCATGCGTCGCCATGAATGATGTTCTGAGCATTGCCATTCCGGGAGGTACGCCCGGAGAAATGAATGCATTAACAAAAATACCTGCATCAAATAATTTTCTCCAGAAAGCAAACACTAAAGCATCCTCTCCTAATACTACAGGAACTATCGCAGTCCTGCTGTCTATTACATTGAATCCCATTTCTTTAAATCCTCTTCTCATCTTCTCTGCATTCGCAATGAGTTTTGTAATTCTTTCCGGCTCAGCTTTCAATATCTCCAGTGCAGCATCCGCAGCTGCAACTGATGCAGGTGTTGGTGAAGCGGAAAATATTAATGCAGGTGAATGATGTTTTAAAAAATTTATCACTCTTTCATCACCTCCGACGAATCCGCCGAGCGAGGCAAAGGTCTTCGAGAACGTTCCCATTACCATATCAACTTCATCAACCAAACCAAATTCTGACGCTGTTCCTCTTCCGCCTTTTCCGATCACACCCGTTGAGTGAGCATCGTCTATTAATATTCTTGCATTATATTTTTTACAGAGTTCAACGAGTTTCGGAAGCTCGACTATTTCGCCTGTGGTAGAAAATACACCGTCCGACGCAACAAGTTTCGCGGCTTCAAGCGGAATTTTTTGCAGCACTTTTTCAAGATCTTCCATGTCATTATGCTTGTATCTTTTGAACTCAGCGAAACCGCCTTTTGCCATCATATTCGCTGCTACAATACAGGCATGATTATCCTTATCTGAAATTATATAATCACCTTTAGAAACCAGTGTTGGAATTATTCCCTGTGCGGTCTGATAGCCGGTTGCGAAAAGTAAAACCGCCTCTTTACCGAGAAAGTCAGCCAGCTTTTCTTCAAGCTTTATGTGAAGATCCAGAGTTCCTGTTAAATATCTTGATCCTGAGCAACCTGTTCCGTAATCTTTAATTGCTTTAATTGCGGCTTCTCTTACTTTAGGATGAGCCGTCAGACCGAGATAATTGTTTGATCCTGCCATTATGATCTGACGTCCTTCAATCTTTACTACCGGTCCTTCATTAGCTTCAATCGCCCTGAAATAGGGATAAAAACCCGCGGCTTTTACTTCATCTGCTCTTGTAAACTTAAGACACTTCTCAAATAGATCCATTTATTCTCCTGAATATTTTTTAATTAAATGATAGTTAAAGTTTTGAACATAGAAAATACGAATTATAATTTTTAACTTCTATTGAATTAATGATTAATGACCTGAAGTTATCGTAAGTTACGCAATGTGTAACTTACGATTCAAAACCGTCACCTACAACTCCTTTTGAATCTGTCTCAAAACTTATTACCACAGAGACTCAGAGAGCACAGAGATACACAGAGAATATAGAATGTTTATTATTACGAATTAAAAAAAAATTGAAATTTGTTTAATTATAAAAGAAGTAAAAATTAATTTAACATAAGATTTCTCTGTGAAACTCTGTGTTCTCTGTGCCTCCGTGGTGAATTCTTAGTTTTGAGACAATCTCTTCAAGGGACAGGGGTGAGGGGTTTCGAGGCATGAATAATGATTAATCACCATTAACGATTCACGATTCACGATCCCGATTCCTAAACAAATTTAAATAATCATCATTGAAAGCATTAATCACCGGAGCGACAGGTTTTGTCGGAAGCCATTTAGTTGACAAACTGTTGGAAAAAAATTACGAGGTTTATTGTCTTAAAAGAAAGACTTCATCTACAAAATGGCTCGATGGAAAAAACGTAAAGTATGTTGACGGAGACTTATTTTCTAATGAAGCTTTGGAAGCATGTATAAAGGAAATGGATTATGTTTTTCATGTCGCGGGTGTTGTAAAAGCAAAAACTAAGGAAGGATTTTATCGTGCCAATTATGAAGCAACAAAGAATTTGCTGGAGATTACTTATAAAGTTAATCCCGGAATTAAGAAATTTGTTCATATCTCTTCACTTGCCGCATGCGGTCCGGCAAAAACGGATAAATCCGTTGATGAAAACACAATTCCTGATCCTATAACAACTTACGGACTTTCCAAGCTTAAGGCAGAAGAAGAAGTCGAAAAGTACAAAGATAAATTTCCCGTTACGATAATCCGCCCTCCTGCAGTTTATGGTCCGCGTGATACTGAGATCTTGATTTATTTCAAAACTTTCTCTAAGGGGTTAAACAGCGTGATTGGTTTTGATGCAAAATATCTCAGTCTTGTGTATGTTGAAGATCTTGCTGACGGAATAGTATTAGCCGCAGAAAATGATGCTGCGAACGGACAGAAATATTTTATCTGTTTTGATAAAGCTTATAACTGGGATGAGATTGGTTCGCTGACCTCTAAGCTCCTTGGAAGAAAAGCATTAAAGATACGGCTTCCGCATTCAGTTTTATATTCTGTAGGATATCTTGCCGAATTATTTTCTGCTTTTTCAAAAAACCCGGCTACACTTAATCTTGAAAAATGCAAAGACATAACTCAGCTTCGATGGGTCTGCTCCAATGAGAAAGCAAAACGCGAGCTTGGCTTTAAAGCAAAATATACACTTGAAGAAAGCTTTAAGAAAACAATAGACTGGTATAAAGAGATGAAATGGATCTGAGATATGATGAGATATGAGATATGAGATATGAGATATGAGATATGAGCCGTACTGTCCAAAACGATTTTATGTTTTATGTAAATAGTAACTTCTGAAAAACCAAAAAAGCTTGTCATTCCCGCGTGCTCCTGGCGGGAATCCATTCATAAAATGTGATTTTTAATTCAAAAATGGTGAATTGGATCCCCGATAAAACACTCGGGGATTACGGTAAGGGTTTTTCAGAAGTTTCTGAATAATAAAATTTCAGTTTGATTATCCATTGGAAAACAGAACAAATTAACAAACCCCCACCCTAACCCAGGGCAGGGTGGGGTTGTATCATAAGCTGATTACATTTATTTTGATTTCTAATAGAACAAAAGTTTTCATAAAATTTAAAATCGTTTTGAACGGTACTGAGATATGAGATAATTTGTTATTGGAAATTAGATTTTAGATTTTAAAACCTTTAATTATTTTTTTGAAAGAATATTTAGAAAAGATCTTAACTGAAGCACTTCAGAAACTCAATTATGCTGTAAAGAATATACAGTTTGATAAACCGAAAGAAGAAAAATTCGGTGACCTCTCTACTAACGCTGCAATGCTTCTTGCAAAAGAATTGAAGACTTCTCCCCGTAAAATTGCCGAAGAAATAATTAATAAATTAGAATATGATAATAAGCTAATTTCTAAAGTTGATATTGCCGGAGCGGGCTTCATTAATTTTTTTATCTCGGATAATTTTTATAAAGATAACTTAACAACCATACTCGGAGAAAAAGATGATTTTGGTAAATCTGATCTGAATAAAAATAAAACTGCTGATTTAGAATGGGTAAGCGCAAATCCAACCGGACCGCTTCATTTAGGACACGGTAGAGGGCTGTGTCTGGGTAAAGCTGTCGCTAATTTATTAGAATGGACAGGTTATAAAGTCACAAGAGAGTATTATTATAATGACGCCGGGAATCAGATGAACAATCTTGGAAAGTCTGTTCAGGCGAGATACATGCAATTGATAGATCCTGATTTTCCTTTTCCCGAAGACGGCTATGTCGGTGATTATGTAAAAGATATTGCAAAGATCATTTATGACGAGAGAAAAGATTCATTAAAGGATTCAGATGATATTGATTTTTTTAAGAAAGCAGGTGAGAACTATAATTTCAAATTAATCAGGAAGACACTCGACACACTTGGTATTCATCATGATACATATTTCAATGAATCATCTCTTTATGAAAATAAAATCATAGACAATATTTTAGATGAGTTTAAAAAGAGATCTTTATCTTATGAAAATGACGGCGCAATATGGCTTAAGATGGATCCGGATGAAGGATTTCAAAAAGATAAGGTAATTGTAAAGTCAAGCGGTGAGCCGACTTACAGGCTGCCTGATATTGCTTATCACGTTGATAAGCTGAACCGCGGATATGATTTGATCGTTGACATATTCGGTTCGGATCACGGTGACACTTATAAGGAAGTTTTGTACGGAGTGCAAATGCTGGGATATGATTCAGATAAAATAAAAGTGATCATTCATCAGATGGTAACATTTAAAATGGGTGATGAATCCGTAAAGATGAGCAAGAGAAGTGATAACGTTGTTTATCTCGATGACCTGGTAAACGATATTAGTCCGGATGCGACTCAGTTTTTCTTTGTCATGCGCGGAAGGAATACTCATCTTGATTTTGACGTGGCACTGGCAAAGGAACAGTCAGAAAAGAATCCGATGTATTATCTGCAGTATGCACACGCAAGGATCTGCGGCATACTAAGAAATGCAGACGACAACATACCCGATCATAAAAATTTAGATTTAAAAAAAATTGATCCTGAACTAATTAAATCTGAAGATGAAATTAAACTGCTTAAGACTTTATCACGCTTTCCTGAAGAGGTAGAGAGTTCAGCAGAGGGCTTTGAACCGCATAAGATAATAACTTACCTGAATGAAGTAGCAGAAAACTTCCACAGATTCTATCACAATAACCGCGTTGTTGACCTTGAAAATAAAGAACTCTCCAAAGCAAGATTGCTTATCTGCCTGGCAACAAAACAGGTCTTTAAGAATGGATTTGATATCATCGGTATCAGCGCTCCGGAAAGAATGTGATTGCAATGAGCAATGAACAATGAAATGAACAATGAGCAATGAACAATGAACAAATTTTCCGTAGCGCAGAGTCACTTCGCAATATCACTCTCTCTGAAAACTCAACTTTTGAAAATTTCTTTTGATCCCGAAGGGATCGAACATTTATAGAAAACATCAAAAAGAATGTTCGACCCCGAAGGGGTCGTACTGTATTCCGGATCAATTTCTATAAATGTTTGAATCCTTCGGATTCACTTTGACATCGCTATCCGTTCGCTTTTCCCTGCCGTTGTTGGTGTTCCAAAAAGTTTGCTTGAAGAAACTTGAAGTAAGCACAGAGAGAATGCAAACTTTTTGGTCACCAACAACAAAAGCTTCGGACGAGTAAGCAGTTTGATTTAATATTCAGAAGCCGCGGTTGGTATTGCTCCATCCACCAACCGCCGTAATGCCCGGACGAGTGCAACTGATGACATATTCAGTAAAATTCAATTTGATTTATTGTCCAGCGGCAAAACAATTTGTTTTTCCTGACAATTTGATATCAATAACTCGTTAATTTTTTCATACAACCAAAGAAGCTCAAAGTTAAAAAAGTTTGCGTCTTCAATTTCTTTTTTTAATTTATGAGCTTCAACATTTATAGTGAATGTGTTCTCGTTGGATAATTTTATAAGATTTTTTAAATATCTAATAAATTTTGTCAACTCTTTCTTGTTTTTATCCTTTAAGTCTGAATTTCTTTTGATAAAGAGACGTAAATTTGACAACTCTATTTTTATTCCCTTAAAATTTCCGGTTTCGTAGAATATTTTTAGTAGTAAAACTTTTGAATAATAATGGTACAGACTGCTTTTATACGATACTAAATTTAAATATCTAATTGCTTCATCGTAATTTTTTAAAAATAAATTATATGATGACTTAGCAAGATTATATTCGTCATCTCTATTCTTATAAAACAGGAGTTTCTTGTATTTCTCAATGAAATTACTTGCCCATTCAAAATCATGCATAAATAATCCAATGAGTACTGCTTCATGATAAAGGTCTATAGTAAGCCAGCCTCTAAAAAGAATATGCTCGAGATTATTTTTTGTAAATAAATACTTAATTAAACTAAAAGCGTTTGCAAATAAATCTTTATTGCCATTTTCAGTGATTTTCAAAAAGTGCATTTTTTCCCTGTGATAAAAAAGTACATAATTGAAATAATTTGACAATAATTCATTTTTAAAGAATTTTCTATTTTTTTCGAAGTATACTATTAATTCCTGGAAAGCTTTATCATCATAGTTGGTAAAGCATTTTAGAACCAAATACCTGGTATAAAGAAAATGATGATATTTATAAAAATGATTTTTGTTTCGCTCTATGTATGACATAACTTCTTTGTACATTTCACGTGGAAAAGAAAATTTATTATTATAGAAGCGTTCAATTACAAGATAATCCATAAAAGTCTCTATCTTTGAAAATATATAGAAATAATCCAGGTTCAATGTGGATTTCTGAAAATTCAATTTGTCATTTTTTCTTAAATTAATCAAAGTATAAGACGAAATTACTCTAAGTGCTTCACGTTTATTTAAATAATAAGACTCATTTTTTAATAATTGTCTGTTAAATACTTTACCATATTCATTAAATTTAGAAGAAATATCTTTAACTAAATTCTTAGTTACTAATAAATCAATCAGAGTACTGTAATTTCTGAGCTTTTTTGTGTCCCATTCATACTGAACCAGAAATTTATAATACAATTTTTTAAAATCAGATAATAGCTTTCTTATCGATGTATCGCTTACAGGTTTATCCCCATAAATAGCAAATGCGATTTTTTTCTTTACATACTTTACTTCCTTTACGTTTGGATATTCCGGTTCTAAATATTTAAATAATTTCATTACTGTTTTGTTTGAATTAAAAAAAGGTGATAGAATAAATTTTTTGAACCTTGCGAGTTCTTTTGGGGAAAGTTTATTAAAAAAATCCATTTTGATTTATATTATACTAAAATATGTTTAAAGTAGTTTTTGGTATCCTGACGTACACTGCACGCCAATCCAATGTTTATAAGCATTTACACAATCCTTAATATTTTCACAAATCAAAAAAAATGTCGTTTGACAAATAATATTATCATTCATAGTTTTGTCTAAACTCAACAGCAAAATATCCAAATACTTTTAGAGAGCAATTTATAAATCCAGATTCTAAAACAAAATGAAAATAAAATCAAACAAGAGTTCAGGGAATAGGGTCATGAAATATTATAGAATTAATATCTTAAACATTTATAAAGTTTCAGGCAGCGAATATACACCTTCACTTAAATTAAAAATTTCTGATTTATTCAAATATAAATCCGGTTTATTTTTTCATTTTTTTAAATCATTTAAACTTACATCTGAATTATACAGACACTTAACCGGACTCTACAGAAGTTTTCTTTTACTTCACAGAAAATTTTCTGCGCTTTCCGGAAGTTTCTCTGCCCTTTTCAGTATTTTTCCTGAACTGCTTAGTCATGTTCCTAAGCTGCTCAGTCGTATTCCTGAGTCATTTAACCGTGTTCCTGAGTTGTTCAGTCGCATTCCTGTGATGCTCAGTCGTATTCCTGAGTTACTCAGTCGTATTCCTGAGTTATTCAGTCGTGTTCCTGAGTACTTCAGTCGCGTTCCTGACAAACTCTGTCGTGTTCCTGAGTTACTCAGTCGTGTTCCTGTGGTACTCAGACGTATTCCTGGGTCACTCAGTCGTATTCCTGAGTTATTCAGTCGTGTTCCTGAGTTATTCAGTCGTATTCCTGAGCAATTCAGTCGTGTTCCTGACTCACTCAGTCGCATTCCTCTTCCATTCGGGTAAGTTCCCGTCCTTCTCAGGAATACACCTGAGGAAGACGGGAACAGTGAAAAATGAAATTTCTTTTAAAAAATGCACTTTAGTTTTACTTTGCCGGATTGACAACTAAAAAAATATTTTATCAACTTAAAATTAAATCGAAATGCCTAAAACAGATTATGTCCCGAAAAGGGACGGTGACCTGGATGCTTATGAACAAAATTTTGTAAATAAGCTCACAACACATGCTACAACATTAGCATTAGATCCGGCCGAGGTTACAGCAATAAAAAATACAATTAACAACCACCGGTTTTCTTTTGCCAATGTTATTTCAAAAAGAGCAGAATCGAAATCCTTAAATGAAGAAAATGTAGTCAGAAAAATCGCTGCCGTAAACGAAGTAAGACGGGCAGCAAAGCTGATAAAGTCACTTAAGACATACACCAATACAATTGGTGACGATCTGCAAATAATCGGACCTGATAAGCCGGCAATTGATATCACTCAGCTGAAACCGGTATTATCAGTGAAGATGAACGGTAATGAAGTAAAACTCCGATTCAAAAGAGAAGAAGCAGACGGTATAAAAATATTTTCAAAAAGAGGTTCTGAAACTGAATTTACATTTCTGGCAATCAGTACTCAGTCCCCTTTTGATGATAACCGTCCTAAAATGGAAAGTTCAAGACCTGAACAACGCGAATATTATGCTGTTTTTTTTGAAGACACTAATGACCTTGGAAATAAATCGGACATAGTCCGTGCCACAGTACCTTAACACATAAGTGTTGAGCACCCTCCAGCCTGCTTTTTGTCAAGACCGGCGAAAAGCAGGCACAACGGGGGGTATAAAAGTAAGCGCTGCTCGCGGCTTACATTGTTTAACAAATTTAATTTATTAATCTAATAATTAAATAAAAATGAAAAACTTAAAATTAAATTTCTTACAAAAAATTTATTTAGAATTATTCTTCATATTAGTATCTGTTTTTCTGACTGCAAATATTTCAAATTCACAATGGGTTCAACAAACCTTACCTCCGGATGGAGGCATAATACTTGGAATAGATTTCACTGATCCGGGTCATGGGGTAATAGGAGGATGGACTTATGAATCTCAGCCCACTGCAAGAGGATACTATACTACAAACGGCGGCGTTAACTGGCTTAGTTCATCAGTCCCTGATTCAGTTCGCGCAATCACTGACATTCAATTTATTTCAAAGGAGACCGGATATGCTACAGGCGCTTATAATTTCCCGACTGCAGGGGCGGCAAACACTTCATGGTCTGATCATCATTCAATCAACGGCATTCAAAACAAAATGATGGGAATGAACGAAGGTATTAACTATGACGCAATACTCTTAAAGACCACAGATGCAGGAATGTCCTGGTTTACTTATGGAAATCCACCCGACAACTATAGTTATGTTTATCAAATAATATTGATAGATGATCAGAGGGCATTAATTTCCGGTGCTGATCAATTTGGAATCTTTTTCCTTCCCCGTTTATCAAAAACTTCGGACGGCGGAGTTACATGGATTCAATTAAACATTCCTATGCAGTATGGCGATTTTACTGAAATGATTTACAGGGATGATATTATTTATGCAGTCGGATATCTGCAGGACAGCACAGGAATCAGAGGTGTAATCTTAAGATCAACTGACTTTGGAATAAGCTGGTCAAAAACATTATTTGACGAGATCAATAATTTCCAGGATATAAAATTTATAAACGAACACACCGGTTATGTTTGCGGCACAGATCAAATGACCGGATCCGTTCTTTATTCAGGCATTTACAAAACAACCAACGGAGGTATGAACTGGAATAGATTAAATATCGTCTTTGATTCTACTTTCATCAGCGGATTATGTGTTAAGGAAAATTCAGGCAATGTAATGTTTTATGGAAACAAAGTAGAATTTGACAGCATAGCAGGACTATTTTGGCATAAAGAATTAAAAACCGGTGCATCGTGGAATTATGGAAATAACTGGACTGTGAAAACCATCAGGCAGTCAGGAACTGTGGCAAATTCACAGTATCTTGATTCCTTGAATGTATTTCTTACAGGAGCTGAGTTGAACCAAAGTAGTTTTGATCCGATAGTGCTACACTCTACAAACGGCGGATTTACAAGCATTAATCCGACTACATTGTCAAATCCGGAAGAATATACTTTATATCAGAACTATCCTAATCCCTTCAATCCTGTAACTGTAATTCGTTATGATGTCAAAGGTCAAACGTCAAATGTCAAACTTATGGTATATAATAGTTTAGGGAAAGAACTTGCAACATTAGTTAATGAAAAACAGAATGCGGGAAGTTATGAAGTTAAGTTTGACGGCAGCGGATTATCGAGCGGAGTTTATTTTTACAGACTTGAGGCGGGGGATTTTTCCGAGGTGAAGAAGATGGTGCTGGTGAAATAAATTTGGGATTTGGGATTTTGGGCGCGTTAACGAATAAACTCCGCTTTGTCATTCCCGCGTGCTCCTGGCGGGAATCCAATCAACACTTAGCAGCAAGTACATGAAAATATATCACGATACGTTTGTACTGAGGAAATACTCAATTGGACCTTACACAATCATAAAGTTTTGTGATTGGATCCCCGCCAAAAGCACGCGGGGATGACAAAGTGAGGGGTTCTTCAAAAACCCCAATCCCTACCCTTTGGTGAGAGTGTCTCCAAGCCCCAGCTTGGAATTTAACCATCGACTTTCCCAGCTGGGCGAAGAGAAAGGTTTTGAGACACCTTCTGGTAAAGATAAAGGGGGAAAAAATGTAAACTTTTTATTACCAAGCCCCAGAATGCTTTGTGAACTTTCCCAGCTGGGCTTGGGAAAAAGAATTAGTTTTGAGACACCTTCTGGTAAAGATAAAGGGGAGGGGAAAAAAAGATGTAAACTTTTTATTCACGATTGACGATTGACGATTCACGGTTGACGATTCACGATTGACGATTCACGATTCACGATTGACGATTACGAAAACAATTACTAAATCAAAACTAAAACATCATGAACTCAAAATATTTTAAACCCATAAACGAAAAAATAATATCCGCCTCGGATTTCTTAAAGGAATTAGAAAAGCGCCCGGAGAACATAAAGAAGTCCGTGTTCATACCGCCGAAACTCGGTACACAGGGATTCGGTCAGGTAGTTGTTACTTTCAGATCTTTGAGATCAGTTTTGGACAGACACAATCATAAGGATAAAATCAAAGACTAATGAATAATGTCAGGCCAGAGAGTATCAAATATTGCAGTCAAGAAATTAAAACCTGAACCTTCTGAAAAAATAATTGAATTCGAAATGAGGGAAATAATGCTTAAGGAAAAAGAAGTGGAGCTTCAGAAAAAGGAATCGGATAATAATTTTCACTATGCAAAAGAATCACTGAAGTATCAGCTGGAAGATTATAAGGATATCCGGAAACAGGAGACAACAAAAAAAAGAATGACACTGCTGGTCGTATTTATTTCCGTGTTCATGTTCTTTACATTTCTGATGGCTGCAATGTTTCTTGATAAGGACGAAATACTGGCTGACATAATAAAAGTAGCAGGTTATGTTTTCGGCGGAGGGATCACCGGGTACGGGCTGGGAGTGCAGAATAAAAGGGATAGGGATAAACAGGCGGTCTGATCCGGATTTGAAACAGCCCCACCCCGTTGAAAAGTGTGTCTCAGAACTAAAAATTCACCACGGAGGCACAGAGAACACAGAGTTTCACAGAGAAATCTTATGTTAAATAAATTTTTATTTCTTTTTATAATTAAACAAATTTCAAATTTTTTAATTCGTAATAATAAACATTCTATATTCTCTGTGTATCTCTGTGTTCTCTGAGTCTCTGTGGTAAAGGTTTTGAGACGGATTCGGGAGAGGGGTTAGGATGGTAATCCTAATTCGTTATCGCTAAAAAGCTCTAGGATTTGTATTAAAATTTTTAACTTAAACAAAAAATAAACAAAAATGAAAAACAGAAATCTTCACATAGTCCCCGCCAAAGGCTGGGGAGTGAAAAAAGAAGGAAGCAAAAGAAATACTTTTGTGACCCTTACAAAAAGTGAGGCAATTGAGTACGGAAGAAAAATGGCGAAGAAAGAAAAATCCGAACTGATAATTCATAACCTCGATGGAAAGATAAGCGATAAGGACAGCTACGGGAATGATCCGTTCCCGGCGAGGGATATGAAGCATTAAAAATTCCCGCAATAACAATCCTATACAATTATTTACATTGAATAGGGAAATAAATAGTTATGTTTATATCAGCCGGCGATAGCCGGTTGATGTTCTTTCATATTTGTTCCTCCTTTAGATGAACCCCGCAGGCTTTTTATGCGGGGTTTTTTGTTTTTATGGATTAATGAATAAAATTATTTTGTTTATATTTTAAAACACAACTAACCTATCCCAAACTTGAAAAATAAAAAACAAATATTTCAGAATTCTCCGGAATTTGAAGTTGAAAAAAAAAGGATCATAGCGCTTGATAAATTGTTAAATAAAGGGTGACTTTTCAACTGTAATTAAGGAAGGCAAAAAATATATGAAAGATCATGTTGAATTGCCCTTCGTGCATACCGCAGTTTCCTTGGCGTACATCAAAAAGAATAGAATAAAAGCTGCGTTAAAAATTCTAAACGAAATTGTAAAAAGATTTCCGGACTTTTCTGAAGTACATTTTTATCTCGGCATCGCTTATGATAAATTAAATTCGCCGGACTCAGCTCTCGGATTCTACAACCGCGCGCTCAGTTCTACAATTCAACTGCAAGCTAAGCAATACTCTGATTGCCTCGTTAGAATTGGTGTAATAAAATTTTGAAAATGGAATTTGCAGAGGCTCTGAAATTCTGGGAAAGAGCACTAAAAGCGGACCCTTCTAATGATGAAGCAAAGGAAAATAAACAAATCGTCTTAGATTCTTTACGGGATATCTATGACATATCCGGAAAGATGAAGATCCGTGAATTGGCTGAAGGAGCAGATAATGCAGCCCGCATAGAATCACTTTTGAATGAAAAAAATTATCTTGCGGCAATTACAGAAGCCAAAAAATGTATAGCTAAAGGTACAAAAATTCCGAAGATCTACTGGCTCATTTCACATGCATATATAAATACTGAACAATATGAAGAGGCACGGAAAATTCTACACGAAGGTGAAAACAAATTTCCTGACTATTCTGATTTTTATTATAATCTTGCTGAGGCTTATTCGGCATTGAATCATACCGATAGCGCAATTAAATATTATGCACTTGCAGCCGAAAACGAAGATCCTTCTGATAAAAAATCAGTTTCTCATTGTCTTACAAAGCTTGGCGAACAAAAAAGTTTAAAAGGTGAAAATGAAGAAGCATTACTGTTATGGAAAAAGGCTCTTCAATTAAATCCTAAGAATAAATTTGCCCGGACTTGCATTCTCATACATAAAAAAGGATCTTTGATGCCTGATATGGACAAATTGAAAAACACACTTGATTTACACCGGGAGTTCCAAAAAATCCAAACGGCAGTATATCTGAATAATAATAATTTGAAAAAATTCAGTTCAGATGAGGAAAAGAATAAAGTAGTGTCAAAAATAGGATCAGCCTGGAAAAGTGAGATAATTCCAAACATTGATATTATAGAAAAACTTCCTGAAGCTGGCAGAAGAGAATGGTTTGAAAGAATAAAAATAGATTTTTTTAATGAGTATATATTTAATACCAGCGCAGATCAAATACTTTATGAGAAGGAAGTTAATGCGAGATTCCCCTATCTTCCTGAGAATGGCATTTTACACGTTTATACAGCAAGACCTGCTCTTTCATTTAAAGGTATCCCGGAAGATAAATTATTAAATTTTATGTCCGGTACTGAGAAACCAAATAAAAAAGAAATTGAACTCATTAGATGGGCTTATGAGATCGGGTACAGATATAATAATCAGGAAAAATTTCAGGGTAAGAAATTGAAAGAACATCTTGACAGCTTATCAGAATTAATAAGTAAGAAGTTCCGTGACAAAAATGACGCCGGGTTAATTTTGTACAAAATGCTTGAGAATAATCTAATGAATAAATAATGATCATTGAAATTCCTTTTTCTTTAATTAAACCCCGCATTTTTTTTGTGCGGGGTTTTTGTTTATGGATTAATGTATAAAATTATTTTATTTATATTTGAATTAATTCCCTTTCATAGATTTGGAAGAATAGATTCTTAATATGTCCTCAAAAGAAATCGCATTAAATAATATCAGCAAACTTGTTGAACGCTTTGATGTGGAAAATCAAACCACAAAAACTTCGAAGCAAGATTGAGCCGATACAAATCTGGATTGGTTATTGTGAGGTAGGATAATCAGGCGGTTTTTAAATCTTTTAATGATTATAAATTCTTGGATTCAAACAAAAAATGAAAATTTGTAAATTTAAACTATATTTTACTTTAAAGTACTATTCATATTAATGCATAATACCGATTATCTTTTATTATTACATCTTTCAGATATTCATTTTAAATATTATGGGAGAATAGTCAATTAGATCTTAACCTTGATTTAAGAAATAGATAAATAGAGATCTGGAAAGACTAGTTTCTACTCTTGGTTCAATAGATGCTATACTTGTAGGAGGTGATATTGCTTTTTCTGGAAATGATGAAGAATACGAAGAAGCAAATAAATTGGTTAAAGAATTATGCCCTCTTATAAAATGTTCTGAAGAAAGATTTTGACGATTCCCGGAAAT
>JADJTX010000021.1 GCA_016710985.1 Ignavibacteria bacterium | reverse complement strand
GAGTATAATTAAAACCCTGATTCTTATTCAGCCAGTTTGCACCGTCATTTGTCGATAAAAATACTCCGCCATATGTACCTGCGAATAAATAATTTCCGTCTACCGCCAGAGAAAGGATGTGTGAGCTTGTCAAACCGTTGTTTACTGAAACCCAGCTGCCCCGTTATTCGTTGAACGATATACACCTCCGCTGTCTGTCCCTGAGAATAAATAAATTCCACTTAATTGCTAAAGAATAGACAGCTTGACTTGATAATCCGGAAGCAATCCAGTTTCTCCATAATGGTTGAGCGAAATACTCCTGCATATGTTCAGGCAAATATATTATTTCCGTTTATGGCAAGAGATCTGACAGTCTGATTTGAAAGACCAGTAGAAATCCAGTTTCTTCCATTATTGGTTGAGTGGAATACTCCATCATAAGTGCCTGCAAATATATCAGTTCCGTTTAATACAAGAGAAAAACAGATTGGGGATAATCCGCAGATGTCCAGTTTCCCCCATTATTGGTCGAAAGGAAAAGTCCCCATTACCGAAACTGGATTAAAAGTCCCTGTGAAAATATTATTTTCGCTACAACTATTGAATTCAATGCCTGATAACGGTAAATCATTATTTACAGTCGTCCAGCTTCCTCCATTATCGGATGAAAGAAAAATACCGCTATAAAATGTACCTGCAAATATATTATTTTCGCTTTTAGCTAAAGAATAAATAAACTGACATGATATTCGGTTATTTTTTCTCAATCCAGTTTTCGCCACTATTAGTTGATAGGAAAACACCGCTATAAGAACCGGCGAATATATTATTCCGCGTTTGCAAAAAACAGCTAAACATTTAGCTTGATAAACCATTGTTTTAGGGAATCCAGGTTTGTACCCATATTACTTGACCTTAATAATCTCTTCAAATGTTCCTGCGAATACATTCTCTCCGCTTTTTACTATTGAATTAATTTCATTGGGCTAAGCCTGCAGCTGTCCAGTTTTGAGCCGCTATTAGTTGAAATGAAAACCCCGTCATAACTTGTCCCTGCGTTATATTATCTCCACGAACGGCAAACATTAAACCGCACGATCTGAAACCTGCATAAGTCCAGTTTACGCCGTTATTTGATGACATATATACCTCGGGCTCGTGAAAATATTATTTCCGCTTATCCCAAGAGAATAAACGGTTTGTCCGGAAAAACCAGAAGCAGTCCAGCTTCCCCCGTTATTTGTTGTTACAAATATTCCGCCGCCCCAGGTTCCAGCGAAATATAGTTTTCTTTAATTGCAAGAAAAGATATTTTTAGATTTGATAAACCGTTATTTACAGCAATCCAGTCAGTGCCGTTGTTAGTTGACAGAAACACACCTTCACCATATACTCCCACGAAAATATTATTCCCGCTAATGGCAAGTGCAGCAATCCATTTATTTGATAATCCTGCAGCGGTCCAGCTTTCTCCATTGTTGGTTGAATAATATATTCCGCCGTCTAATAACTCCTGTATATAAATTATTCCCGGAAGTTGCGAAACACATGACAACTCCTCCATAAGGACCGTTTGTCTGGTCCCAATCCGCTTTGCAATTATCAATGAACAATGAGAAATGAACAATTAGAAACAAAAAAATTGTTGCAGCAAATATTTTATTAAAGTTTTTCATTTTAAAACTCCTTTCCAAACTTTTACTTAAGCAAAATTAGGTACTGTGTAACTTCGAATTGTCACAAGAATGTCAGAATAATGAATAATGAATAATGAATAATGAATAATGATAATGTACATATCACAATTCAAATTGAAATTGAACATTGAACATTGATATTTGAACATTGAACATTGATATTTAATAAGCATCATCCTCTTCGTCTCCGTAAACTCTCCCGCAGTGAGTCTGTAAAAATAAACCCCGTTCGGCAATCCGCTCCCGTCAAACTCAGCTTTATATTTCCCCGGACTTAATTTTTCATTAACTAAAGTCGCTAGTTCCTTTCCAAGAATATCATACACTTTCAAAGAAACGAATCCCAAATCCGAAATCCCAAATTCCAAATTTGTAACCGGGTTAAAAGGATTAGGAAAATTTTGAAACAAGCTGAATTTCTCAGGAACTTCAGAAGAGACGTGAACGATGCCGGTTGATTGAGAATACTTAATTGTTGCATAGTCACTACTGGTTCCGATGCCTATGCTTGAGCCTGTAACGTAAACATTTCCGATACCGTCTAATGCAATTGAACTAGCCCAGTCATTTGAGTTAGCCGGTCCATTATATATTGCGACCCATTGAGAATCACCGGTAGAGTTGTATTTTATCGTAGCATAGTCTTCATTATTTAAACTAAGATCGCTTCCGCCGGTCACATAAACATTTCCCAAATCGTCCAGTGCAATTGAATGTGCGTAATCATCAGAAAAATCTGTGCCACTGTATATTGCAACCCACTGTTGAATACCTCCCGTATTGTATTTTAATGTTGCATAATCACGACTTCCCTGGCTGCCCGAAATGTCACCTGTCACATAAGCATTTCCAGCACTATCAACAGCAAGTGAAGTTGTATAATCAAAACCGTTTCCAATACCGTTATATCTCGAGACCCATTGCTGAATGCCGTTTGAGTTATACTTTATTGTCGCGTAATCCTTATAAGTCCCGCTGCCATTACTTTCACCAGTTACATATACATTGCCCGAATAATCCAGTTTGATTGAAGTAACATTATCTCCTGAATTTCCCGGGCCATTATATCTTGCAACCCATTGCGAATCACCGGCTGAATTGTACTTAATAACAAGGTAATCATAATCTGTTCCGCTGCCAATACTGGATCCTCCAACGTAAACATTACCTGAACTGTCAACAGATATTGAAACAGCTTCATCTGATGAATTTCCCGTTCCGTTATATCTGGCTGCCCACTGCTGTATACCTGATGAATTTAATTTTATCGTTGCAAAATCAGTTGATGAGCCATTGCCAAAACTGTGTCCTGTCACATAAACATTTCCGGAGTCATCTGCAGCAATTGACGAAGCAAAATCTTCAAAAGTGTGTCCAGGTCCGTCATAACCTGCAACCCAGAGCTGATCGCCTGCTGAATTGTATTTTATCGTAGCATAATCTGAAATTGGACTGATTCCGGAACCACTTCCTCCTGTTACATAAACATTACCTGCAATATCAACTGCAATTGAACTGACTGCATCAAATGTATTTCCCTGTCCGTTAAATCTTTGAACCCACAGTTGAATGCCGGCTGAACTGTATTTAATGGTCAAATAATCTATGTTTGTTCCGCTTCCATAACTATTACCAGTTACATATACATTTCCCAATTGATCAACAGTCATTGAAATTGCATATTCAGATGAATCTTCCGGACCATTAAATCTTGCTGCCCATTCCTGAGTCACTTGTGAGAATGAATTGTGACATAATATAAGAATTAACAAGATATTAATTATTGCAAAAGTATAAATTTCCTTTTTTTCATTTCAATTACTCCTTAACATTAGTTAAAAATATATCCCTATTCTAAATTAATATAATTTAATATTTTCATTTCTTATTTGTAATTTGACATTTGAAATTTGTCATTTAATAAGCATCATCCTCTTCGTATCCGTAAAATCACCCGCATTAAGCCTGTAAAAATAAACCCCGCTCGTCAATCCGCTCCCGTCAAACTCAACTTTATAATTTCCCGGACTTAATTTTTCATTAACCAAAGTCGCAACTTCTTTTCCAAGCAGATCATAAACCTTCAAAGAAACAAATCCCAAATCCGAAATCCCAAATTCCAAATTCGTAACAGGATTGAATGGATTCGGATAATTTTGTTTTAATTCAAACTCATTTGGAAATTCACTTGAGGACAAATTTCCTTCTGAAGTAATAGTTATATTAAATGTCTGTTCAGGTGAAAAATTTGAACCAGCAAATGAATTATCAATAGCCTGAACACTCCAGTAGTATTTGCCTTCAGGCAGATTAGATATTGTCCAGGAAGTATCCTCATCAGTATTACCCAATGCAGATATTTTTCTGTAGCCTGTATTCAAGTCGGACATAGGAGAAAAAATTTCCACACCTCCCGGTGTAGTGCTTATACTCAGATTATAAGTTAATCCTTTTTGCATAGTCTGGGCATCAGTTGATTTGTTCCACTTTAAATTAATGCTGTTATTTCCCGGCTGACCGGATGTAAGATTTAAGGGAATTGAAGGAGTAGTATTAGTAATAGTGTTATCATTTCGATAAATCTTTGTAACATAGTTAGTACCGTCAAATCCCATAAGTAATATGTCCAGATCTCCATCGTTGTCATAATCACCCCAGTCTGCTCCGTTACGGTTTTCAACACCTGTCAGATCAGCACTGATGTCTGTAAATATACCGTTGTCGTTTCTGTAGATATTTGAATAACGCAGCGAATTATTCAGACCGCATAACAAAAGATCTAAATCGCCGTCGTTATCAAAATCGCCCCATGAACTTGAACTTTCTGTTACATCTACAATATTTGCGTTTATGTTGACAAAGATTCCATTGTCGTTGCGGTAAATTCTGGAATGAACATCGACTAATGAAAGCCCTGTTAATACAATATCCAGATCACCGTCACTATCATAATCACCCCATTCGGCTGAACTTCCCTGACCGGCATCTAATCCGGCATTAATATCAGTAAAGATTCCATTATTGTTTTGATAGACTTTGCCGTTATATGACTGATTATTATCAATACCTGTAATAAGAATATCCAGATCCATATCATTATCATAATCACCCCATGTGGCGATGCTTCTTGTGATCCCGGTTATACCGGAGTTCACGTTAGTAAAAATTCCGCTATCATTCCGATAAATTATTACATTTCCTAATGGAGCCATCCCACCCGGTAACAATTAAATCCAGATCACCATCATTATCAAAATCTCCCCCATGCGGCACAGCATCCGGATAGCCCATATAATCCGGCGTTTATGTCAATAAAATTTCCATTATCATTGCTAAATTTTAGTGATTCTGTTTGTATTGTCAATTCGGCCTGACAACAGGATATCCAGATCCCCGTCATTGTCATAATCTCCCCAGGCTACAGCGCTTCCATAACCGGCAGGACTTAATCCGGCATTTATGTTTACAAAACTACCGCTGTCATTGCGATAAACAATTGAGTTTACATTTAAACCATCATGGCCATTAGAAAGAATATCTAAATCCCCGTCATTATCATTATCTCCCCAGGCTGCCGAACCAACTGCCAGTCCCATTAACCCTGCATTAATATCTGTAAAGGCTGAGCTTCAATATTTGTAGCTGTTAAGAAAAGAACTATTGCAATTATTGTATTTCATTTTTTCATTTTAATTACTCCTTAATAAAATATTAGTAAAATAATATATCCCAATTCTTAATTTATTATCATATAATGTTTTCATTTCTTATTTGTAATTTGTCATTTCACAAGCATCATTCTCATCTTCTCCGAAAAATTCCCGCCGTGAGTCTGTAAAAAATAAACCCCGCTCGGGAACCCGCTCCCGTCTAACTCAACCTGATGTGTTCCGGGACTTTGATTTTCATTTACAAGTGTAGCAACTTCCTTCCCCAGAGCATCAAATACTTTTAAAGTTGTATACCGATTTTCGATTAACGAATAACGAATAACGGTGTTCGGGTTGAAAGGATTGGGGTAATTCTGTGAGAGATAATATGAATAAACAGGCGGAACAGGGGGCGGAAACTCCGTCACTTTCTTTGTACTGTCAAGTATTTCTGCAAGCTGTCTGCGCCAGGTTCCTGCAAATATATGATCATTCAGAATTAAAAGTGTAAAAACCTGCGGAAAAAGATTATTTGATGACTGATTCTTTTGTATCCAGTTTATGCCGTTATTGGTAGAAACAAAGACTCCGCGCTCGCCTCCAATGAAAATATTTGTATCCTGTGCTATAACGGAATAAACAACACCGGTATTCACATTATAGGTAAGATAAGTCCAGTTAGCACCATTATTGCTTGAACGATATATCCCGCCCCTGTTATTTGTGCTGTTTGCTGCTCCGGCATAAATAATATTATCCTTCAGGAAAATGGAATAAACAAAGCTACCTGACGGACCTATGTTTGTCCAGTTTCCTCCTGAGTTAGTAGAATAATTTATGCCGCCGGAAGCGGCATAAATCTTTGATCCGCTTAAAGCAATTGATCTGACTTCATATGTAAAATTTGATAGTCTGGACCAACTCACGCCGTCGTTAAGGGATTTGAAAATTCCGGTATAGGTGCCGGCATAAACATTACTTCCATCAATCGCTAATGAAAATATTGAAGTTTCTGATATTCCATTTTGTGAACGACTCCATGTTGCGCCCGAGTTTGTAGATCTGAATATGCCTTCACCATAAGTTCCTGCAAATACATTTGTTCCCGAGCACGCAAGAGCTTCAATGCTCGCATTTCTGTCATTGTAATTAAGAATTGACCAGTTCCAGCCGTCATCGGTAGAAAGAAGAATATTCCCGCCACCGCTTGTATGGAACATTGAAAATAACGCTGTACCTGTATAGATATTATGTCCATCTGTTGCCATCGATAAGAGCGACCAGGCACTGGCTGACATCTGTACCCACTGACAAAAAACTGAATTCTGAAAAAACATCGAAGAATTAATGAACAGAAGAAAGGCCATTTTAAAAAGTATCATGTAAGTTCTCATTTTTATCATCCATCTTATTATAAATTACATATTAAAACTTAATTACTCTATTTCTATTTCTTGCTGTGTAAAAATATATATTCTGCAATTTCCGAATTGTCACAAGAATGTCAAAAGAACTAATTTAATTGAACATTGAACATTGAACATTTGTCATTTCACTAGAAGCATTCTCTTCGTCTCCGTAAACTCTGCTGCCGTAAGTCTGTAAAAATAAACCCCGCTCGTCAATCCGCTCCCGTCAAACTCTACCTTATAATTTCCGGACTTAATTTTTCATTAACTAAAGTAGCTACTTCTTACCAAGTACATCATAGACTTTCAAAGAAACAAATCCCAAATCCGAAATCCCAAATTCCAGATTCGTGAAAGGGTTGAACGGGTTCGGATAATTCTGACTCAGAGTATATCCGGAAGGGAAATCCGGCGTTACATTCTCCAGCAATGTTATAACACCGCCCTTGTTTGTTTTTAAAATTGAACCGTTATTTCCAACTGCCCAGCCATATGTGTTCTGACCTGTCCAGTTTGTCCCGCCGTTGGTTGTTTTGAGAATTGCGCCTGAGAATGTAACTAACCAACAGTGTCGCTATTTACGAAATAAACTGAAATACCTGCATTGCTTCCCTGACTAAACCAGTTAGTTCCTCCGTTTGTTGTCTTGAGATTTATACTGCTGCCGAATAAATTATTTCCGACTACCCATCCTGTGTTGAGATCCATGAATTGAATTGAGAGCAAATTAACTACTGTTCCCGATACCTGATTCACCCAGTTTATCCCGCCGTTAGTTGTTTTTAGAATCATGCCTGAGTTTCCTGCAATCCAGCCTGTATTGTTATCTGCAAAATTTACAAAGTTTAAAAAATTATTTGTTCCGCTTGATTGACTAATCCAGCTGGTTCCGCCGTTTGTTGTGTTTAGAATTATTCCTGAGTCTCCGACTGCCCAACCGGTATTTGAATCTTTAATGTCAATTGAGTTCAGATTATTTGTAGTTCCGTTAATTCATTGATCCAGTTTGTTCCGCCGTTTGTTGTTTTAAGAATTATCCCACTTACCCCAACTGCCAAACCGGTGTTTTCGTCTGCGAAATGTACTGAAAACAGACGATAAATTGTCCCGCCTGACTGACTTATCCAGTTTGTTCCGCTGTTTGTTGTTTTCTCGATTATGGAATTGCCGGAAAAATCCGATCCGACAATCCAGCCGGTACTATTATTAATAAAATGTACTGAAAAATAATTATTTATCCCGCTTCCTTGATTGATCCAGTTATTTCCGCCGTTTATTGTGCTGAGAATTAAACCGCCTTCTCCTACTGCCCAGCCGGTATTGTTATTTGAAAAATGAACTGAGGTCATCCAATTGCCGGTGACTGGCTGCTGAGTTATCCAGTTTGTTCCGCCGTTTGTTGTTCTGCACATTGCCCCGGAGTCTCCAACAACCCAGCCGGTATTGTTATCTGAAAAATGAACTGAACGTAAGTAATTACCGGATCCACTAACCTGGGATATCCAGTTTGTTCCGCCGTTTGTTGTTTTATAAATTGTACCTCCCACAGCCCAGCCGGTATTATTATCTGCAAAATAAACTGAAGAAGACCAACCGCTTACTCCGCTTGTCTGACTTGTCCAGTTTGTTCCGCCATTTGTTGTTTTGATAATTATGCTCCCTGCAGCCCAGCCTGTGTTGTTATCTATGAAATAAACTGAATTCAACTCCTCAGGTTCTATGTTTGACTGGCTTATCCAGTTTGTTCCACTGTTAGTTGTTTTGAGGACTGTACCAGATGTTCCGACTGCCCAGCCGGTATTGTTATCTGTGAAATAAACTGATCTCAAGTTATTACCCTGAGGCAAAGGGTTCTGCCAGAACCATCCGCTTTGTGAGAGAATGAAGATTGAATTAACAGTACGAGAATTAATATCGTAAATAAGTTTTTCATTTTCGCATCTCCTTGTCATAAATAAAGATTTTTTATTGTTAAAAATAATTGTCCGTCTTCTTTGCCTGTTCAAAAGTATAAATTCTTATATTTCCAATTGTCACATATTTGTCAAAAAAGAATTTCAACTAATCATTTGACATTTGAAATTTGTCATTTGAAATTATTTTACCACCATCATTTTCTTCCTATCCGTAAACTCACCGGCAGTGAGTCTGTAAAAATAAACCCCGCTCGGCAATCCGCTCCCGTCAAACTCAACTTTATATTTTCCCGGACTTAATTTTTCATTAACTAAAGTGACTACTTCTTTTCCAAGTATATCATACACTTTCAAAGAAACAAATCCCAATTTCGAAATCCCAAATTCCAAATTTGTAACAGGATTGAAAGGGTTAGGATAGTTTTGCGATAATGAAAACGATGAAGGCATTTCCGAGCTGATGTTTTGTATTCCGATTATTTCTCCGCCTGCTCCTCTAAATCGCGCATAGAATTCCTGATAGTAAAGGTTATTTACTCCCGGATTAAATACTGCCAGTAAATTTTCATCATTTTCATAAGAGAATTCTCTTCCCCAGTTGTAAGAACCTGTTACTGTAATTTTATTACCTGCCGGTGAATTAGCATCAATGATTAAATATTTATGATGAAGCAATCCCGATGATGAATCAACAAAGACGTCAGCCGGAGGCTTCCATGAACCTGTAACAGGCATGCCTTTCATTTTCGGAAATGCAGCACCTGATTCTGACGAACAGGATAGATCGAATACACCTTTAATTTGTTTTCCATTATTAAAAAGATTGTGCATTGCATCTTCAATTGGTGCCATAGCATAATGTAATATGCAGAAGAAAATACTTCTTGTTGTATTGGCTGAAATAATTCTGCACAGATTGTTTGCAACACTATCCGAAGGTGAGAAATATACCTCCATTCTTACACCTGCAACATTCAGGATATGAGGAACATTATTGATCTTTAAAGGTCCGAATTTTGCCCTCGATGGAATTGGCATATCAGTATTCGAGCCCCACATTTCCTCAAACTCTCTAGTATAAACAGCACAAAGAGACTCATCCTGAACGACAATAATATTATTCTTGTCAGTATGAAACTGGGGGTGAGATATATTTGTTGAACCTGTCCATAAAAATTTTTTGTTTATATCAGAGTTATTCCTGTAATCAAAAATCCAGAATTTATTATGCATGATATACGACGTATCATAATTTCTTTTTATGATTGGAATACCGTGTGCAACCAAAGAATCTAACATAGGTGTATTTAGATCGCCCGTACAAACGCAGCGGACTTTTACACCTCTGTTTTTTGCATTTATCATAGCTGCAGCAATGGAAGTAATATCAGTGAAATTAAATAATGCAGCATCAATGCTGTGCTGAGCGCTGTCTATACGGTTTAGAAACCTTGCTTCAAAATCCTGACTGCCGTTCGCATTCTCACCTGTGCTGACTGTTGTATCAACGGTATGATTGAAATATACTTCTACTCTTCCTGTTGATGCAGACTGTGTTACAAAGTATCCTGAATCTAAAGCTGTTCCGCCTGTACTTTGAGAAGTGATCTGATATTTGTATATGTTTGCGGGCTGAAGATTGCTAATGGTTATAACGTGATTTGTTACTGTATCAGAATTATAGATTGAATCGGTAAAAACAATAGCCTGATAATTTGAATCAGATGCCATCCATCTTATTTTTGAATCTGAGGGTATATCTGTTGTCCAGCTTACGGTAACTCCTGACAGTGTGATGTTGTCATACGTGAGGTTTGTAATTACAGGTCCGCTTGCAGGATGATAAAAATTCAATGAAAGAAACACTATCCCCAAAACACAAATTGAGTAAATTATTTTTTCATAATGGTTATTATTTAAGCAGAATTAGTTTCTTTGATTCTGCGTATCCTTGAGTTTGCAATCTGCAGAAATACATACCGCCGGAGCATCCATTTGCATTCCAGATAACTGTGTATGTTCCTGCATTTAGTTTTTCATTCACAAGAGTCACAACTTCTTTTCCAAGAGCATCAAATATTTTCAAAGTTACAAAACGATTTTCCTTTAACGAATAACGAATAACAGTATTCGGATTGAACGGATTCGGATAGTTTTGATAAAGCCGGAACTGCTCCGGTATTCCTGTTTCTGTCGAAGTAAAATTTGTCGTGATCCTCCTCATTGCGTGGTTTAGTCTTGTGGCAATGCTGTCTGTAACTAATACATTATGAACAGTATCCGTCACATATCCTGAAGCAGTGAATATCACACTGTAATTTCCCGGAAGTATCATTCTGTGATAATCACCAACAATGGAATCTGTATTTACAAATGAATTCGGAATATTCTGAATAAAGATTTTCGCTTTGACAGGTTGGGCATTTGTATCTGTTACTATCCCTCTGATCCCTTTCAGTGTCTGCTCCATATAGGCAAGGAAAGATTCTTTGTTGTTTGTCCATCTCTGCGGGAGTGCGGAACCCTGCGGACTCTTTACATCCCACAATTCTATGGTAGTCTCTCTGCCGCCATGCCACCAGTATATCCAGTCCTGCCTGCTACCGAAAACAGCATACCATTCACAGCCGTTTGTGATACCGTTTGTAAAACTCCCGCTCATCAGGTCAGGGTTTGTGAGAGAGTAAGATAAAGATGATTCGATGAACCATGCATCATCGGGACAGGCAGAATATTGTCCGCTTGGAGCGCCGTTGTCCCAGGGATAATTAACAACTCGTGTCCCTCCGTGAAAGTTGGCTGACATTGAAATGTTTCTTTTCGAAGCAAATCTCATCATAGCCTGTGTCTCTGCCTCTCTGCCGGTAATAACGTTATTAGTGTCTGAGATCCTGTCAGGGAAGTTCCTGTTAAGGTCTTTGTTGTTTGCATTGTATCGCGTAGCGTAGTTTACAGTTGTATCTCCGCCTAATCTGTAAGTGCCGTCAGGATTTGCCAGAGGGTTGATCCAAATCTCGAGTTCATTTACAAGCTTAGTAGCGCGGATACCTTCGCTTGTGATCTGCCCGTATTGTGAAAGAAGATAATCCGCCAGACGGAGCATTAGGATATAACCCACAAGTTCATCTCCATGCATTGATGATGTATAAAGAAACTCCGGTTCATCCTCATTCAGACTGACATTGTCCGATATCTTAAGAACAAGTATAAGCCTGTTCAAAACGGAATATCCTATCGTATCAAGCTGGCATATGTCCGGGTAAGCAGATGCGAACTGCAGCATCATGCTCTTATAAGCAGCGTAAGTCGGATATGTATCCCAGTCCATCAGTCGTGCGGAACTCATTTCATGCTGGTAAAGTGAGCTCGGATGGGGAAGCTCTTCTATTTCAAGTCCGAGCATGTTTACCTGCACCCATTGTTCTTCATTTGCATAAGCATACGCGAATCCGTTCTTGACATTGTCCAATGATACGATATGTGTCAGGATATTTAGGTCCACCCCCGGCTTCATCGGAAATCTGAAATAATGTTCCGGAAATTGTGTTTGTATTGAAGTCTCTGAAGGAAATCCGCTGCTTACTGTCAATTGAGAATTCGCAGTAAAAGGATAAGATAATATTATTAAGATCAGTATTACTTTTACAATCAGTAAATTGTTAATTAAGTTTTTCATAATTCATAATATTAAAATTCTGAACTATAATGAACATTGGACATTGAACATTGAACATTGTACATTGATCATTTAATAAGAATCATCCTCTTCGTATCCGTAAACTCACCCGCAGTCAGTCTGTAAAAATAAACCCCGCTCGTCAATCCGCTCCCGTCAAACTCAACCTGATATTTCCCCGGACTCAATTTTTCATTAACTAAAGTGACTACTTCTTTTCCAAGCGCACCATACACTTTCAATGACACAAATCCCAAATCCGAAATCTCAAATTCCAATTTCGTAACGGGGTTGAATGGGTTAGGATAGTTTTGCTCAAGATAAAAATCAGATGGTATTGTTGTTGAAAGAGACTGAATCGATGTTATCATCTCCGACAAAGGTCTTCTCCAAATACCTCCTGCACCATTATCGTAAGTTGCGGCAAATAAATAGGTCTCATTAACGATTAAGGCGGTTATTTTCATGATTGTCAGTCCTAAATTAACTTCATTCCAGTTTGTTGTCCCGTTTGGGATAATAAACACTCCGCCGTTTCCTGTACCTGAAAAAATATGCGTACCGCTAACGGCAAAACAAGCAACATTTAAATTTGTAAGTCCAGAGTTAATTGTTATCCAGGATGTTCCGTTAGTTGACAGAAAGGCTCCGCTACCATAATTACCTGCATAAATATTTGTGTTGCAGACAGCAAAAGAGCCAATATTCGTAGTAGAGAGACCAGCGTTTATGGCTGCCCAGGATAAGCCATTATTATTTGACCTGAAAATACCATTATTATATGCTGCAGCATACAGATATGTATCCTTTACTGCAAGTTCATTTATAGGATAACCAGTCAAGCCTGCCTGAGTGAAATTTAATCCATTGTTAGAAGAATGGTAAACTCCATCAGCTGAGCCTGCAAAGAGATTTATTCCGTTTGCTGCAAGAGAAGTGACAGGTGTTAAAGTCGAAATTAGAAGCCAGCTTATTCCGTAGTCAGAGGAATAATATACACCATTGTTTGTTCCGGCAAACAGGATCGTGTCCTTGAATAAAAGGGCATTTATTGGTGACATTCCGTTGCTTGTAAGATTCCAGTTTATCCCATTATTAGTTGAAATGTAGACAAACCCGTTTTGGCTCCCAACAAAAATTTTTTCTCCCTTTACAGCAAAACAATTTACCACTCCGTAAAAATTTGTTTGCAACCACTGGGCGTTTACAATACTAATTCCTAAGAAAAGGATCATACTAAGAACCAAATAATATTTGATAAAAATTTTCATTTTAATTCTCCTATGTTTTTATGACCGATAATTCAAAACCATTTAATAATTTTCATTTAACAAGCATCATTCGCTTCGTCTCCGTAAACTCACCCGCCGTGAGTCTGTAAAAATATACACCGCTTGGAAACCCTTTCCCGTCAAAAACAATCTCATAATTTCCCGGATTCAAGTTTTCGTTTATCAATGTCTTTATCTCCTTACCGAGTATATCATACACTTTCAAGGAAACAAATCCCAAATCCGAAATCCCAAATTCCAAATTCGTAATAGGGTTGAATGGGTTAGGATAATTTTGCGATAAGATGTATTGTTCAGGAATTACAGAAGATAATTGACTGATGCCGGTTGATTGTGAATACTTTATTGTGACAAATTCCGATCCTGTTCCGTTACCTGCACCAGCTCCTGTCACATATACATTTCCTGAAACATCAACTGCAATTGAAGAAGCTTTATCATCCGAATAATTTCCTGGACCGTTATATCTTACTAACCAAACCGAATCACCGGATGAATTGTATTTTATTGTTGCAAAATCAGAATTTATTGGGCTGCTATTACTATATCCTGTAACATAAACATTGCCGAGCATCCAATGCAATTGATGAAGCTCCATCTTCTGAAATTTCGGACCTTTATATCTTTGTACCCATTGTTCATCACCTGATGAATTGTATTTTATTGTTGCATAATTCAATTTTCGTTTCGCTACCACTTGAACCTGTAACATATACATTACGGAACTGTCAACAGTTTGAAGAAGCACCATCATCTAAATTTTCTCCTCCGTCATATTTTGCGACCCAAACTGAATCACCATATGAATCGTATTTTATTGTGGCATAATCATATGCTGTTCCACTACCTATACTGGAACCTGTTACAAATACGTTGCCTGAATATCTACAGCTATTGAATTTACATAATCTAAAGAATTTCCGGGACCGTTGTATCTCCTCACCCAAAGTGAATCACCGGATGAATCGTATTTTATTGTTGCATAATCTATGTTAAACTCTATTCCTTCACTCAAACCTGTCACATAAACTTTGCCCGAATTATCCACCGTAATTGAATTAGCTCCATCATATGTATTTCCGGGACCATTATATCTTTGTACCCATTGTTCATCTCCTGATGAATTGTACTTTATGGTCGTAAAATCATAATCCGTTCCGATGTTTTTACTAGCTCCCCGTCACATATACACTACCTGAGAAGTCCACTGCAATTGATGTAGCTTCATCAATTGAGTTTCCGGAACCGTTATGCCTTTTTACCCAAACTAATTCGCCTGATGAATTGTATTTTATTGTTGCATAATCAGAATTAGTTCCGATGCCATCACTATAACCTGTCACATAAACATTGCCTGAACCATCCACTGCAATTGACGCCGGTCTGTCATTTGAATTACCAGGACCATTATATCTTTTTACCCATACTGAATCTCCTGATGAATTATATTTTATTGTTGCATAATCCGAATTTATTCCGTTGCTATTACTAGATCCCGTCACATATATATTACCTAATCCGTCCACTGCAATTGATGCAGAATAATCAGCTAAAGCACCAGAGAAACCATTATATATTGCAACCCATACCTGATTCACCTGTGAGAAAGAATTATGAAAAGTTAAAAGAGTTAAGATGATCCAAAATAATACTAAATAATGTTTTTTCTTTTTCATTTTAAATACTCCCTTATAAATTTTCTTAAACTCAATTAATAAATTTTAATTGAATATTGAACAATTGATCATTTAACAAGCATCATCCTCTTCGTATCCGTAAATTCACCCGCATTGAGCCTGTAAAAATAAACCCCGCTCGTCAATCCGCTCCCGTCAAACTCAACCTTATATTTCCCCGGACTTAATTTTTCATTAACCAATGTGATAACTTCTTTCCCAAGTATGTCATACACTTTCAAAGAAACAAATCCCAGATCCGAAATTCCAAATTCCAAATTCGTAATAGGGTTGAATGGATTCGGATAGTTCTGGGACAATGTAATTGCAGCCGGCACACTTGTAGTTACTTGCGTGATACCGACTGACTGTGAATATTTAATTGTAGCGAAATCAAAATTTGTTCCGATGCCGGCGCTTCCGCCGGTGACATAAACATTTCCCGATGCATCTAAGGCAATTGAATTAGCTATGTCAGTTGAATTTCCGGGTCCGTTGTAAATTTCATCCCACTGCTGTATCCCGTCTGAATTGTATTTTATTGTCAGATAATCATAGTCCGTTTCTTTGACACGGCTAACTCCTGTCACATAGGCGTTCCCGGAACTATCAACGGCTATTGAATTTCCTGCTGCGTTGTTATAGATTTTGACCCATTCAGGCTCTCCTGATGAATTGTATTTTATTGTTGTAAAAGAGGAATTTACTCCACCGGAATCACTGCCTGTTACATAAACATTTCCGTTATCATCAACGAAAATTGAAGAAGCGATATCAATTAGATTTTCAGGTCCGTTATACCTTGCAGCCCATTGTTGTTCACCGGATGAATTGTACTTTATGGTAGCATAATCATACAAAGATCCTGTACCGCCATCACTTCCCCCGGTCACATAAATATTTTCCGAGCCGTCTATGCAAATTGAAGAGGCAAAGTCAGTCCCATTTCCAGTTCCGTTATATCTTGCAGCCCATTGTTGTATTCCGTCTGAATTATACTTTATAGTAGCATAATCTGTTGAAACACCGAAACCGCCGTCGCTTCCCCCTGTGACATAAACATTCCCTGATCCATCTGAGGAAATTGAAACAGCAGCGTCGTATCCATCTCCCGGTCCGTTATATCTTGCAGCCCACTGTTGTATTCCGGATGTATTATACTTTACCGTGACATAATCTAAAAACAATGATGATCCGCTTCCTCCTGTCACAAAGACATTTCCCGAGCTGTCAACAGAAATTGATCGTGCTATGTCTTCTGAATTACCTTGTCCGTTATATCTTGCAGCCCATTGCTGAACTCCGGATGAATTGTATTTTATTGTTATATAATCTGATGATCCATTGGATACCGAGTTTCCGCCTGTCACATAGACATCTCCCGAATTGTCAACAGCTATAGAATAAGGTTGATCATTTTTATCATCCGAGCCTACATATACAGCTTTCCATACTGAATCACCCGCTGAATTGTATTTCACTGTGACAAAATCAGAAGATGTTCCGTTTTGCTGTACCGGTCACATAGACATTTCCTAAATCATCAAAGCAGCCATGGATACCGCATTATCAGAATATTTCCTACGTCATAGATAGTAACCCATACGGAATTTCTGATGAATTATATTTTATTGAAACAACATCAGAGTATGTTCCATTATCTCCGCTTTCACCTGTCACATATGCATTTCCGGAATTATCAACTGCAATAGAACTTGCGGCATCATGCGTATTTCCAGTTCTGTTGTACCTCGAAACCCACTGTTGTACTCCGTTTGAATTGTATTTGACAGTAGCGTAATCATCAAATGTTCCGGTGCCTGTACTTTCACCTGTCACATAAACATTATCAGAACCATCAGCTGCAATTGAGTATGCATAATCAAATGAATTCCCGGTTCCGTTATATCTTGCAGTCCACAAAGCTGTACCTGCTGAACTGTATTTTATAGTGAGATAATCAAGTGATGTTGATCCAAAACCTCCATCACTTACACCTGTCACAAGAACATTTCCGGAATAATCAATAATTATTGCGTATGCATCGTCCAAAGAATTTCCCGGTCCGCTGAATCTTTTCACCCAAACAGAATCACCGGCTGAATTGTATTTTATTGTTGCATAATCTCCGGAACTATATCCGGTTACATAAACATTTCCCAGGTTGTCTGATGCAATTGAATTTGCTCCATCTTCATTATTTGCCGGTCCGTTGTATCTTGCAACCCACTGTTCTGTCCCGTCTGAATTGTACTTAATAGTTGCATAGTCACTTCCTGTTCCTGTTCCGAATACTGAACTTTCACCTGTTACATAAACATTTCCTGAACTGTCAACACAAATTGAACTTGCATAATCTGTTGAAAATCCCGGTGCGCCATATCTTCTGACCCCATAAAGAATCACCGGATGAATTATACTTTATAGTTGCATAATCTCCGGAGCTGTGACCTGTCACATAAACATTTCCGGAACCGTCAACAGCAATTGCAGTTGCATTTTCATCAGAAAGTCCGCCTGTGCTGGTATATCTTGAAACCCATTGTTGAATTCCTGCCGGGCTGTACTTAATTGTAGCATAATCACCGGTTACATTTTTAGCACTCATTCCCGTGACATAAACATTACCTGACTCATCAATGGCAATTTTGTTTGCAACATCCCAATCATCTCCCGGTGCGTTATATCTTGCCAGCCACTGCTGAATGCCTGAGGAATTGTATTTTATTGTGACGTAATCTTTGTTCCCGCCTCTGTCTTCACTGTATCCTGTCACATAAAAATTACCGGAATTATCCGCTGCAGATGCATTTGCATAATCTTTGGAATTTCCCGGTCCGTTATATCTTGAGACCCAGTCCTGAGTCACCTGCGGAAGTACAGACTGAGAAGTTAATAGATTTAAAATTATAATTATCAGTGATATTGTAAAAATTAACTTTTTCATATGAAAAGCTCCTTAAATTAATTTTGAACTTTGAATCCAAAACAGACATTATCAATTATCAAAATTTAGTATAGATAATCCCCAGCTTCAAAGAGATAATTCCATCACCGCTGCCGGAATATTTGTTTAAGCTATTCGACAAGATAGAAATTATAGTTGCTGACAGGTCAGAGAATTTGTTATACTGAATCTCACCATTGATACCGATCTCTTCTGCAATCTTATAAAAGAATCCACCGCCGGCTCCGTATGAAAATTCCACCTCATTTGATGACGATGTTCTGTGCTGAAGTCCAACTCCGAAAAGTACGTAAAAGACAGTTTTGTTTTCGGGATGAAAATTTCCAATGACCGTATTAACCTTAAGCGTATAGAATTTGAAACCGCTGCCCTGTACAGAGGAATACCAGTTATAATTATATGGATAAAAATAATATGTCTCGGATCCCGGAATATTATTGAATTGAAAATCTGTACCTATCCCGATCGTTCTGTTAAATAAATAGTAGGCGGAAATCTGGATGTTAAATCCCGGCTGATAATATTCTGCGCCATCACCGACAGGTATGCTTATGCCGCCAAGCATTGAAGCAAGAAAATTGAATTTTCTGTCGTCACCGTAAATTGAAACTATATCTTCGGGATCATCAGCGACTGTCTTTCCTGTTTCCTGTGCCTCCATCTGCGCATAAATATCCCTGCAGGGATTTATAAGCAGTAGTGTAAATAATGTAAATAGAAAAATTATCCTGTTCATCTTCGTGTCCTTTACTTGTCCTTTACTTGTCAAACTTTTAACTTTCAACTTTTAACTTTCAACTTTCAAAACTTTGTGTACATTAATCCAGCCTTAATGGAAAAATATCCGTTAAACTCATTCTCGCCGGTAGAATAATAGTCATATTCCGGAGCAGGAATTTTATTATACTGTATCTCACAGTTGATACCGATTTTTTTTGAAATTTTATAAAAACCTCCTAAGCCCGCTCCGTATAAAAAAGCTACTCCGGCTTCCTGCGGATATTCATGCTCACTGGAATAGTTCTGATATATTTCTTTATACATTCTGTCACCTTCATTGTAATACTGAAAACCAATTCCAAAGAGTCCGTAAACAACCATTTTGTTTTTGGGATCCAGACTTCCCGCAATGAAATTCATTTTAAGCATGATCAGATTGTAACTTCCCCACGTATTTGTAACTGTGGAATATCCGGTATTATTGGTATAAGAGCTTCCCGGAAAATTATTCCACTGGAGTTCTGCGCCAAAACCTGTCGTCATGTCAAACAAATGATAAACCGAAGTCTGAATGCCAAATCCATTTTTGTAAGTATTTCCGAAATCACCTGTGGGAAGATCTATGCCTGCCTGAAACGAACTGAGAAGTCTGAACTTTCTTTCATTATAAATGAGTTCTTCAATTTCGCTTTCCTCAAAGTCAGATTTAGCTATCATTATGGATATGATACTGCTCTTACTCAAACTAATGATATCGCTTTGAGTTTGTATAATGATATTTGAATCTCCTTTAACTGTAAGTTCTCCCGTTATTTGCTTTCCGTTTGTAAGCTGCACTGAGTAATATCCGCCTGTGATGAGTGTATCATATAAATTTTCAGATTCTTTCTGTGCAAATGCTTCTGTTCCCGGAATCCCGGCTGAGAAAATAATGACTGTAATTAGAAATATTATCTTGTTCATCTTTCTGTCCTTTCGGTTTGAGCATAAACATATTAAGTATTTATTTATTTAAAGCTCCAAGCGATTTAATTTTTTTGACATACTCATTCAAAGATATTTCAACGATCAATCCGGGTGTGCTGTATATATTTTCGATCAGCTCCGTTTCCTCAGGTTTGTCTTTCTTCAAATGAATGTCATAGTATCCGGTTGTTTTCAGATATAAACTCATGCTCATATTTTCAGCATAACCAGTCTTTTCGAATTCCAGATTTGCTGTGCTTGTTGAGTCAGGCATATCGTAGTAATAACCGTCAGCTGCCGATAGAGCTGTCATAAGATCAGCACCTTTTTCATTCTTAGCGAAGATCATCGTCGCTTCTGTGACTTTAGCAGAGGCAGCTGACTCATAGATCAATCCGCAATAATCAAATTTCCAGTATCCTAAAGGAGGATTTAACTTTATAAAAAGTGTATCACCGGTAACGTTCCCGGCATTTATTTCAATGATCCTGTCTTCATCAATGAAAGGTCCGCCGGCTGAGATCATTCCCCGCGTGACCCATTTATTATTTTCAAGTGAATTTACTTTAAGGAAATAGAGCTCTTCTCTTTCCATGAATTTATATAACTTAAAATACTCCGGTCCTTTATTGTTTATATCTTCATACCACTGATCAACTTTGTCACCTCTCATGTTCAGCATTGCCTTTATCATATATCCGCCCCATTGTGCAGTTCCCGCATTGACCAGCAATTTTACTTCCCCGGCATTCTTTGGTTTTGGAAATTTGAGCAAAAGCTCGTGTCTTGGATTTTTTGAATCAGCCACCGGATCAGCAGACATATTAGTTTGCCATTGCACCTGATCTCTGTTTTTAAAAAATGAAGTTATATCCTTTCCGTTTTCATCGGTTACAGAATAGGGGCCAGAGCTTTTTCAATTACAGTCATATTGCCTGAGATGTCGGGAGCAACTTCCGTGTTCATCGGATGTTCAACAAGCAATAGCTTCATTTCATCTGTGTGCTGGGTTTCATCAGCTTCATTTCGCATGTAAAGCTTATACTTTCCGTCAACCGGCTTAAGATGTTCAAGTCTTGAATAATCGGTTTTTTGAAGACCTTCTGCTATGGCTCCGCCGTAAGGCTCAGCGTCGAAAGTAAATTTTTTTCCGTCAAAGGAATAAACAAACGGACAGGATTCCTTAGTGGCGGCTACTATAGCGCCTATTAAAACAGCAAGTCCGGCGATTATCCCGAGTGTTGCAAGTACTGTCAATCCGGGATTTATTTCATCCTTCTCGATTATGAGAGCTTTTATGTCTTTTACCGGAATGAATGCGGACTTGGAAACCGGTAAATTGTATTCACTGCTTTTATCCGGGATGATTTCTGTATAAGTTATGACATCACCTCTGTCCTTGTAACTGCTTATGTATGCCGCATTCTTGTCCTTTAAATTTACTACAAGCCCGCTGTTCATGATTGCTTTTACAATTTGAATGTTCAGATCATCTTCAATGCTCTTCGGCCGGACTGTGCTTTGATAGGTTGAATAGCAAGAGCACGTTGTGAATGTAAAAGTAAAGATCAGTATATTTATTATGAATTTGAAAAATTTCTTATTCCCGCACTGACTGATTAAATTGAATATCATAATAATTTTCCTTTCCGTTTAAATTATCACTTCTCAATAGCCGGAAAACCCTGAAGCGAATATTGCACCTCCTACCAACAGCACAAGAACTCCTGCTGCTCCAATTGACGCAAGAATTGTCAGTCCGGTGTTTATTTCTTCTACTCCCATTATTAGAGTTTTTATATTTCTTATTTCAATAAACTCAGGTGTTTTACCGGATGAAGTGTTAGTCCCGGCCGGGTAATATACAATGACATCACTTTTATTTTTATATTTTTTTGCATAGACTGCTCCCGTGTTGCTCAGTTCTATTATAGTGCCGTCTTTCATGATTGCCTTTATTACGTGATAGTTGACTGCAGTTCTTATTGTTTCGGGACGATACTGCCCTTCATAAATTGAATAGCAGGAGCATGTAGTTAATGCCAAAATAAAAACCAGTATGTTGATAATAGATTTTAAAAATATCTTATGTCCGCACTCTGTAATATGATTGATCTTCATGATAATTGCCTTCAAACAGTTTAATTTAAAGTCATCAATGTTATATATAAATCATTTATCCGTAAATCCCATCGTCTGCATCCTTTTGAAATATTCATCCATGGATATTTCCAGTATGAGTCCGGGCGTGCTGAATATCTTTTCCATCAGTTCAGCCTGCTCAGGTTTGTCTTTTTTCAAATGTATGTTATAGTATCCGGTGGTTTTGAGAAATAAGCTTCGCTTCATGCTTTTATCCGGAGCCGGAGCATCAAATTCTATTTTTGCAAAGTTTGTCATTTCCGGCATGCTGTAATAACTGCCGTCTGTTCCGCTCAGCAATGCTTTCACATCAAAACCTTTTTCATCAATAGCATTGCTTACAGGAAGCTCTGTGATCTTAGAAGGAATTGTTGATTCATAGATCACGCCCGCATAATCAAATTTCCAGAAACCGTAAGGAGGAGTTAGCTTTATACATAAGGTATCGCCGTTTACGTTTTCTGTATTCAGTTCAATTATCCTGTCCTCATCTTTGTATGGACCGCTGTTGGAAATTGATCCTCTTGTTACCCACTTATCATTTTCCAGAACATTGACTTTCAGCAGATACATCTCTTCTCTTTCCATGAATTTATGAAACTCGATCCGCTCTGCTCCTTTTCTGTTGATCCCCTCATACCATTTGTCTACACCGTTACCTTTCATATCAAGCATATTCTTGACCATGAACTCTCCCCATATTGATGTTCCCGCATTAACAAGAAATTTTACACTCTTTGCATCTTTGGGTTTGGGATACTTAAATATGAGTTCATGTCTGAGTGTATTACGATCAGACGACTTATCATTTGGCATATCTGTTTGCCACTGTACATTATCTTTACTTTTGAAAAATACTGAAAGATCTTTTCCGTTTTCATCTCTGGCTGATACCGGCGAAAATGCTTTTTCAAAAACTGTAATGTTTCCGTTGTTATCAGCAGCTGCTTTTGTGTTGATGGGATGGTCAATGACTAAGAGCTTCATTTCATCTGTATGCTGGGTTTCATCTGTTTCGTTGCGGATAAGAAGTTTATACTTCCCGTCTGTAAGCTTCAGATTCTGAAGATCAGAGTAATCAGTTCTTTTCAATCCCTCTGTAATTGCACCGCCATAGGGCTCCCCGTCGAATATATATTTTTCACCGTTGTAAGAATAAATGAACGGACAGGAATATTTTTCTCCTCCTGAACCTGACGACGGATGATATCCTGTATTGCCGTTATTATCATTACCGTTAACAACTATTGCAACAACTGCAATTACGGCGACTATGCCGATTATTGCAGCGACTATCATTCCCGAATTCACTTCATCTTTTTCAATAATGAGGGTTTGTATATCTTTTAGTTCCAGAAAGCCTGTCTTTACATTAGTTAAATTATAAACACCTGCACCTACCCACGTGGTATCACCTGTTGTATATACAATTACATCTCTTTTGTCCTGATATTTTTTTGCATAGACTGCTTGGGCGTTTTTTAAGTCTATTACAATACCGTCATTCATGACTGCTTTCAAGATGGTGTAACTTGCATCACCCGGTAAGTTATCAGGACGAATCACGACTTTTTCACTGGAAGTAAAATTGCAGCTTGCATTTAAAAAAGCAAAAATAAGAATGAACACTGTTGCTTTAAAATAATTCTTATCTCCCTGATTTGTAAAATATTTGAATATCATGATGTTTTCCTTTCAAATGTTTAAATAAATTTTGAGTCATTAATGCCACATAAATTATTTTTCCAGAAGTCCAAGTGATTTTATTTTTTTAAAATACTCATTCATGGTTATTTCAAGTATCATTCCCGGAGTATTGTAAATCTTTTCTATTAATTCTGTCTGCTCCGGTTTGTCTTTTTTCAAATGCAGTTCATAGTATCCTGTTGTTTTCAGAAATAAACTTTGTTTCATATCATTACTCTTTTCGTTACTAATAGCAGGAGCTTCAAATTCTATTTTTGCAAAATTCGTAAGCTCAGGCATGCTGTAATATTTTCCGTCTATCCATTTAAGTGAATCTTTGATATCAAAACCATTTTCATCTTTCGCATTGCTTACAGAAAGTTCAGTTATATTCGAAGGGTTGGTTGATTCATAAATCATTCCGGCATAATCAAATTTCCAGTAACCGTATGGCGGTGTCAGCTTAATATACAGTGTATCACCTGTGACATCACTGATATCTAATTCCACTATTCTGTCTTCATCTATATAAGGACCGCCGGCAGGAATTATGCTTTTTGTAATCCACTTGTCATTTACAAGTACATTTGCTTTTAGTATGTATAGCTCTTCTCTTTCCATAAATTTATAAAGCTTTATAAACTCTGCTCCATTGCTGTTCATGTTCTCATACCATTTGTCAACTTTATCCCCTCTCATATTAAGCATGACTCTGATCATATCTTCACCCCATTGTGCTGTTCCTGCATTAAGAAGAAATTTAACTTTCCCTGCATACTCAGGTTTTGGAAACTTAAAAATCAATTCATGTTTCAGATTTTTTCCAATGGAACTGCTGTCATAAGGCATATCAGTCTGCCATTGTATATCATCCTTATTTTTAAAAAATAATGTAATGTCTTTACCGTTTTCATCGGTTACAGATACAGACGGAAAGGCTTTTTTAAATACTGTCATCTTCCCGTTGATGTCCGGAGCAACTTCAGTATTGAGCGGATGCTCAATTACTAAGAGCTTCATCTCATCAGTATACTGAGTTTCATCTGATTCATTTCGCATGAGAAGCTGATACTTACCTTCAGCAGATTTCAGATGATCAAGTCTTAGAGTAATCAGTTTTTTTCAATCCCTCTGTAATTGCCCCGCCATAAGGTTCGCCGTCGAAAATGTAATTTTCGCCGTTAAAAGAATAAATGAACGGACAGGAAGAACTCGAGGATCTTGGTGGCGGAGGATCAGAATCTTTAGAGGCGGAGATTATTAACGCTATTATCACTGCAAATACGGCAGCTATAGCAACAACTGCAACTATTGTCATTGCAGTATTCATTTCTTCTTTTTCAATTATGAGAGTTTGTATGTCTTTGATTCTGAGAAAAGAAACTTTAGATGATGTATTGAACACTCCGGGTGTAATCAGTGTAGTATCAGTAGCTTTAAAAAGAATCACATTACGTTGATCCTGATACTTAGCTGCATAAGTTGCTTCCTTACCTCTTAAATCCAATATTGTGCCGTCTTTCATAATTGCTTTTATCATTGTATAGCTCACACCTGATTTCAGACTGTCAGGACGGACATTGCCAACATGTGTTGAATAGCATCCGCTTGCAGTCAGTGAAAATGTAATGATGAGTACATATACAACTGACCTGAAGAATTTCTTATGTCCGCATTGTTTTATGTAATTGATTATCATGATAAAGTCCTTTCCCTTTTAAAAATTTAAGCAACTGACATCCCGCCGTCTACTATGATATTCTGACCATAGATCCAGTCTGCAAGAGGACTTAATAAAAAAGAACTGTATTTGAAATGTCCTTTACATTTCCGATGCGTTTGGCAGGAGTGCGTTTCAATGATTCTTCAATCATCTTCTCCGAGTCCGGGAATTTTGTCAGTGAATCTGTCTGCACGAAACCGGCTGTGACACCGTTCACACGTATCCCGGAACCTGCTAACTCTGCTGCAAGATATCTGACTATGGATTCCAATGCGGATTTAGTTGGTCCCATTGAACCGTAATTCGGCACATATGTCCTGCTGCCCAGACTGGATACTGCAACTATCTGCCCTGTCTTCATTACAGGCAGACATTTCTGAACGCAGTGCAGGAATGATCTTGCATTTACGTTCATTGTTATGTCCCATTGATTTGGTTTTACTTTTATCAGAGGCTTGAAGGAATTAATTGCGGGACAATGAACAAACATGTCGAGAGTTTTTGTAACGGAATATATTTCGTCAAACATTTTATCTATCTCATCCGGAAACGCCATGTTTCTTTTTAAGAGAAAAACTTTGCATCCGGATTCTTCAACCATTGATTTTGTCAGTTCAGCCTCAACATCATTTTGTACATAGTTTATGAACAGCGTGTGTGTGAAATTTCTTGCCAGATCCAGGCAAACTTCTCTGCCTATACCGCGAGTTCCTCCGGTTACAAGGGCTGTGTATTTTTTTTCTGCTTTCATGATCAAACTAATGCTTTAGTTTTTAACCTTTCTTCTGTAAAATCAATCAGACTTGATACAGTGAATTTGTCAAGGAATTCTTCTGCTGTCATGCCTTTTCCTATAGTTTCAATAAATTCATGCTCACCAATGTTTAGGCCTAATTCCTGTTCGATCGTAAACCGCATGTCAAGTATGTCGAGAGATTCTGCATCAAGATCGCTGACAATTCTTAACTCCGGAGAAATTTTTTCCTGACTTATCCGTAATGCGCCGGATATTATTGAGATCAGTCTTTGGGTTAATTCTTCTTTTGAAAATTGAATATCCATTTCTGTATTTTTTTAACTTAAACTTCTTTAATTATTAAACAGGCGTTTTGTCCACCAAAACCGAATGAGTTGGACTGTATTACCTTTAAACCTGCGTCTCGTGAAACATTCGGAACATAATCCAGATCACAGTCTTCATCCGGTATTTCATAATTTATAGTCGGAGGAATTATCTGATTCTTCATTGCCATTATGCATGCTGCAAATTCAATTGCTCCTGCCCCGGCTACAAGATGACCGATCATTGATTTTGTCGAGCTTACTGGTATTGAATATGCTCTGTTACCGAAAACTTTTTTGATCGCAAAAGTCTCATTCCTATCATTCATCCTTGTACCGGTACCATGAGCATTGATGTAATCAACGGAACTCCTGTCAATCCCGGCATATTCAAGGGCGAGTTCCATTGCCTTTACACTGCCGCCTGCATCAGGCGGTTCATCAGTCAATCTGAATGCATCATTAGTACTTGCAAAACCTTTTATTTCTGAATATATATTTGCGCCCCGCTTTCTGCAGTGTTCATATTCCTCAAGCACAAATACCGCCGCTCCTTCTCCTATCATAAAGCCGTCTCTTCGTTTATCAAAAGGTCTTATTGCAGTCAGATATTCTTCATTGTTTTTTGACAATACTCCGAGCAGGCTGAATGCTACTATCCCGTAAGGATTTGCCAAAGAGTCACTTCCTCCTGCAATGATTACATCTGCATATCCCGATTTGATCTGCCGGTAAGCATCACCTATTGCCTGAGCGGATGAAGTGCAGGCAGTTGTGACAGTCTGACAGTTTCCTTTTTGCATTATATTTTATGGCAATGTGAGCTGTAGCTATGTTTGAAAGCGCTTTCAGCGGAGTCAGAGGAGAAAGGTTTTTCAGAATATGATTCCATATTTTGCTTTGATTCAGATCTCTTACTGTTTCCTGCTCTGATCCGCCAAGAATTAATCCGAGAAAAAGTTTAGTGAATTCCACATCCCAGTAGCCTATGCCTGATGCACCCAGTGAAGTTCCGAATTTATAAGGATCAACAGATGACGTATCAATTCCTGAATCCTTCACTGCCTCGTCGGCAGCTATCATTGCTAACTTTGCTGCACGACACATTGTCTTGAGTGATTTCTTATCTTCAATCAGTTCGTCGAGATCATTTTCACTTACCGGAACCGGCGCAAAGAATTTTACCGGAAGCTCGGAAGCATCGAATGTTTTTATTAATGAAGCGGCTGAATTACCCTCTCTGATATTGTTCCAGAAAATATCCCTGCCGGCTCCGAATGGCGATACAACCCCTGCTCCGGTTACTACAACTCTTCTCTCATTCATGACTGATCTCCTTTTCTTTTTCAAAACCTATAAGCTCAGCATCTTCAAGCCAGAGTCATATACTGACTCAATAAATACTCTTGTTTTCAAAGGATAAAACACATCTGCATTCTTAAGATTAAAAACAAACTTTCCGTCCATGACGGTTTTTCCGTCTGAAGTAATTACTCCTTCGAGCAAAGCAGATTTTTCCTGCATTGAAATGATATTAACATTTATCAGAAGCTGATCGCCGGGCTTGACGAGCTTGCGGAATTTTGCTTTATCCACTATTGTAAGCAGAGCTTTCAATTTGAAATCTGATGATACTTCCAGCAACGCAGTCGCAGCCTGCGCTACAGCTTCTATCTGCAGAGCTCCCGGCATTACAGGATATCCGGCAAAATGGTCAAAGAAAACATCTTCGGATAATGCAACATTTTTTATAGCAGTGATCTTCTTATTGCATTCAATGGATTTTATCTTGTCTATGAGTAAGTACCGCATCTTAAATTTTTATTTATGTTATTTAAATAAATCTTACTTTAATTGATTTACTTTTCTTTTTCTTATCAAAAATATTCATTCTCAGATTTCCAATTGTCATGGAAATGTCAGAAATATAAAGTTTATCAATAAATATAATTTGCCCGGAGTATATCAATACTATACTCTGTCAGAGTACTGAAATAATTAACTGAAATTTAATATTAACTAGAGGCTTGTTATGACTTAAATGCAGATTTAATTATGAGGGTCTTAGAGTGGGATATGGAATTTTAACAGAGGTGTTTTAAGAGATGAACAATGAAATTCACATCCGTCTAAACAAACTGAAAACAGTAAACCCCGAAGCAGTAATTATCACATCACTTCGGGATTTAACTTAAATGGATAGTTTAATAACCTGGATATAATTCGGTCTGAATCTTTACGGTTGATACAAAGGAGTTATCTTCTTTATAAAACTTACTGAATTATTATGAACCAATTGAATGTCTTTCAAATCTGAATAATCATCTCCGTTTAAATCTGTGTTTACATATCCTGAAACAAATGATGCAGCTGCATTATAAATATCTATTTCGTCTGTCAGATCTATAGATCCATCCTGATTAACATCACCTGCATAAATAACCCATTTATTACCTGCAATTTTCATATTATCTCCATATGCCTTTGCAGAATTATCCGTAAAATCATAACTCAAATGATCTGAGCTAAATATCTGAGGTGTTCTGCTCCAGGTTTCAATACCGTTCCTGTGTTTTAACTCAATATAATATCCGGCATTATTTGAAATGTTATTGAAATTAAATGATGCCTGTCCTGAGGAATTTAAGTACGCTTTTGCGGAATCAATTTTTGGAAAAGGGTTATCCGAGCTTCTCAGGTAAACTGTGATTGTATCAGAGATCATGGAATTTGAATTCGGATCATAGAATCCTTCTATAGATGCTGTCAGATTCATTGTGAACGAATTGCTGATGTTTGTTCGAAGTACTGTTCCGTTATTTCCCACAGCCCAACCGATATTGTTATCTGTGAAGTAAACTGAATTCAGTCCATTATATGTTGGGATATCAGGATATCCCCAGTAACTTCCGCCGTTTGTTGTTTTGTGAATTCTTCCGTAATCTCCCACAGCCCAGCCGCTATTGGCATTTGTGAAATAAACTGATGTTAAGTAAAGATCTATCCCCATTTCCTGGCTAGTCCAGTTTGCTCCGCTGTTTGTTGTTTTAATAAATACGCTTCCCAACCCGTATTCTTTCCCGCCTACAACCCAGCCATTACAGCTGTCAATGAAAAATACTGAATAATAAAGGTACCAGTAGAAACTTGATGGTAATGATATCGTTGTCCAGCTCTCACCGCCGTCTGACGTTTTCAGGAGTATGCCAAGATAAAAATCAAAATCACCGGCACCTGCTGCCCAACCGTTATTGCTGTCTGTAAAGTGAACTGAGTACAAATGTTGGTTACCTGTTCCGACTGTCTTAGCTGTCCAGTTTGATCCTCCATTCATTGTTTTAATTATAATTCCGTTTTTCCCCACAGCCCAGCCAGTGGTTGTATTTGTAAAATAAACCGAAGTGAGGTCATTACCTATTCCGGATTGCTGACTAATCCAGTTTGTTCCTCCGTTTGTTGTTTTCAGAATTGTTCCGGAATTACCGACTGTCCAGCCGGTATTGTTATTCACAAAGTGAACTGATTTCAACATATTGTTTATCCCGCTTTCCTGATTAGCCCAGCTTGCTCCGCCGTTTGTTGTTTTTAAAATAGTACCGGTTTCTCCTGCTATATAACCTGTATTGTTGTCAGCGAAATGAACTGAGGACAAACTGTTTCCGGTCCCGCTATAATGCATTTCCCAGCTTGATCCTGTGTTTCTAAGAATTGAACCTGTACCAACAACAGCCCATGCTGTAAACCATCCCGCCGTTACAATGGATATTGAAAATATGTCATCATTTGTTTGGCTTTCCTGTGCTACCCAGTCAGTTCCGCCGTTTATTGTCATGATTATTGTACCACCATTTCCGACCGCATAGCCGGAATTGTCATCAATAAAAAATATTGAGTTAAGGTCATTACTTGTCCCGCTTAACTGACTCATCCAGTTTGTTCCACCGTTTGTTGTCTTGATAATTGTTCCTGAAACTCCGGCAGCCCAGCCTGTATTGTTACTTCGGAATTGAACAGAAAGCAATCCATTATTTGCCGGGTTTTCATAAACAGACCAGTTGTCTCCTCCGTTTGTTGTCTTAATAATGGTGCCTGAAGCTCCAACCGCCCAGCCGTTATAATTGTCTGCAAAGTGAACTGAAGTTAAGTCATCCCCTGTCCCGCTTAACTGACTTATCCAATTTGTTCCCCCGTTTATCGTTTTAAGTATTGTCCCGGAATCTCCCGCTATAAAGCCGGTATTATTATCTGAAAAATAAACTGAATTCAAATTGCGGTTTGTCAGGAAAACATAAGAAGCCCAGTTATCACCTCTGTTTGTGGTTTTTAGAATTATCCCATTGTTTCCGACAACCCAACCTGTATAAGATTTAAAATGAACTGAATTCAATTCATAACTTGTCCCGCTTATCTGGCTTGTCCAATTAAATCCACGGCTTGATGTATAAAGAATCTTACCGGATCTTCCAACCACCCACCCCAAAAAATTATCAGTAAAGTAAACTGATTTAAAACTTTTTTCCTGTGGTATTGGATTTACCCATAACCATCCGTTTTGTGAAAATAAAGGTGAGTGCATTAATATTATGAGTAAAAACATTTTAATTAAGTTTTTCATTTTCAAATCTCCTCAAAATTAAATTGAAACTAATAATCACAATGAACTATGAACAGCGACATTTAGTATTGAACTATTACAAACATTGCTCATTCCTCATTGTTCATTCCTATTGTTCATTCCTCATTGTTCATTGTTCATTGTTCATTGTTCATTGTTCATTGTTCATTGTTCATTGTTCATTGTATCATTGTTTTACGGACTGCTCTTTTCAACAAAACAGGTTGAATTATTATAAGCTAACAAGACATCTTCCAGATCAGTAAAATTATCTCCGTTAACGTCAGTGCTTACATAACTCGAAATAAATTCAGCTGCATTATTTAAAATATCAATTACATCCGTCAAATCAATAATTCCATCCTGGCTAACATCTCCGGTATAGATCACCCACTTGGTTCCGGCTTGTTTCAAGTTGTCTCCATACGCTTTTGTTGAGTTATCAGTAAAATCATAACCCAGGCGATTTGAAGTAAAGCTTTGAACTGTACTGCTCCATGTTTCAAGACCATTCCTGTGTTTTATCTGTATATAATATCCGGTATTGTTTGAAATGTTGTTGAAATCAAATGATGCCTGTCCGGAGGAATTTAAATACGTCTTTGCAGAATCGATTTTCGGAAAAGGGCTATCTGAACTTCTCAGGTAAACTGTGATTGTATCAGAGATCATGGAATTTGAATTCGGATCATAGAATCCTTCTATAGATGCTGTCAGATCGAATACAAATGTTGCGGGGCTGTATGTAAATCTTGTATTTGCCCTTCCCGGAGGAGCTGTTGAAGAACTCCATGATGTAGTTTCACATCCGGATGCGCTTGAGAGATCTCCGTATCTTCCCCAGTACATTCCGGATACAGGCGTTGAGTTCACTGTTGAGTACTGTGTATATTGCGAATTGTCATAGCAAATTTCAACCAGCAGATTTCCTCCCCTGATACTGAAATGGCTGAGTCAGTTTTATATTCTGCCATCCGCTTCCGGGAACAGTATATGAAGACGGACTGAAGCAGGTCGTCCAGCCGGTTGTAACAAATCCCGACAATGATGTCATCGAAGTATTCTGAAACTTGATACTGAAATTATTCATCGCTCCCGGATCAGCATTAATCATATCAAAACCAATCTGCATTATATTTGAACTTCCGGTGTTAATTTCAGAGGCAAGATAGAGATACTGAGTTCTTGCATCCATAAAATATGTTGCAAAAGGATAGTTTGATGAAATAGTACCAGTACCGATTGTTGCTGTGAGAACATTTGCAACCTGATACTGGAACATTTCAGAAGGGCAACTGTACCCGGGAGGATTTACACCCGAACCTCCGCGGGTAATGTTGAAACTAATAGATCCTTCAGAATCCTGAACTGCTAAATAATATTTAACAGTTGAATTAATGGCTTGTCCCGGTATTGAAAATTTGAATGTATCCTGATTTGAATAAGACGGATTAACATAGTCTGCCGGACCGCTGTTCACACTGAAGTAAAGTCTCGGTTGATTTGCACCTGCTGCGATTGTGTAAGAAGATCTGATTACAGCTGTAGCGGTTCTTGGACCTGTATCAGGTCCTGGAAACAATAGGTGTATGCAAAATAGTAATTTTGAAATCTCCTGCCGTAGTCGTCAATGCTGCAATTCCTGCTTTCACCATTTTAACAAAGTAAGGCTTGTTAAGTGATGAATAAGAATCGTTCACAGTGTGATAGAAAGGAGTAAAATCGCTGTTGTCTTCAATGGAAAGAATTGCCTTGTATCCTCTCTGCTGAAACGGCTGATGATCGCTTCCTCCGTTCAGAGATGTAGTAACCTGAGGAACAAGTGCCGGCTGATACAGATTCACGATCTGTTTGAATTCATTAGCCAGAGACAATGAACCCGCATTAGTATTAATATCCAGAGCGCCGTCATTATTCCCGTCATAGGCGATCATATCAAAATTGAGAACGCCTATAATTGAATCACCGCGGAAATACGCCGAATCAGCATAAGCTTTGCTTCCGAAAAGTCCCCGTCTTCTTCATCCCATGCAGCAAACAATATTGTAAAAGGCAGATTGATTCCTGACATCAGACGCGCAGCTTCTATGACCGCTGTAGTTCCTGAAGCATTATCATCTGCACCCGGGGCAACAGCGCCTGAAGGCATATCATCATAATGAGCGCAAAAGACTACATACTGGTTCGGAAATTTATAACCGGTTTTTTGACAAGTACATTTGTCATCGTTGAATTTATATTCTGATACCAGGCAGTTAGTCCGAAACTCTGGAATCTTTCCAGAATATACTGAGCTGCTTTAATATTTCCCTGTGTAGTATAATGTCTCGAAGAAATAGTATATGCAGATCCCGATAATGCACTTGCTGTATCCCCGAGAGCTGCCTTTCAAATTTATAAACAGAATCGGCACTAACCTGATTCATTACGGAAGCGACAAAGCTATTGTATGAGACCTGTGCTAACAATGAAGAACTGAAGCAAAGCATTAAAAGCAAGGTAAATAAAGTAAATTTCTTTTTCATAATGCATAATTTTAGCAATTAAATTAATTGTTATTAGAAACTTTAATTAACAAATATTGATCACAGGTTAAAGATAATGATATAATTCTTTGAGCTTTGTAGAGTACTTTCCATAATTGAGTTTAAACGTTTTCAAAATTCCTATTGAACAATTTGGATTAAAATAATTTTATTTGATTGGAATAGTATATCTTGACTCAAAAGCATTTATTCACTGAGTTAAATTCTCACTATTGTCATTGGATTCAAAAGTTCACTTCACAAGCACTCCTCTTAGATCAGTAAATCACCTCGCATAAGATTGCTCCCGTCAAATTCTAAATTATAGTCAACCTTAGCCGGTCTTAATTTAACTAAAGTTCTGACTTCCTTTCCAAGTACATCAAATACTTTCAATGAAACAAATCCTAAATCCGGAATCCCAAATTCCAAATTTGTAGAAGGATTGAAAGGGTTTGGATAGTTTTGCTTTAATTCAAATGACACAGGTAATCCGTTATTGTTTGCGGTGATGGATGTTGCAGGGCTGAATGTAAATCTTGTATTTGCCCTTCCCGGAGGAGCTGTTGAAGAACTCCATGATGTAGTTTCACATCCGGATGCGCTTGAGAGATCTCCATATCTTCCCCAGTATTTTCCGCTTGCAGACGTTGAGTTCACTTTTGAGTACTGTGTATATTGCGAATTGTCATAGCATATTTCAACCAGAAGATTTCCTCCCGAATACTGAAATGGCTGAGTCAGTATTATGTTCTGCCATCCGCTTCCCGGAACTGTATATGAAGACGGACTGAAACATGTCGTCCAGCCTGTTGTAACAAATCCCGTTAATGCTGTCTTCGAAGTATTCTGAAACTTGATACTGAAATTATTCATCGATCCCGGATCAGCATTAATTATATCAAATCCGATCTGCATTATACTTGAACTTCCGGTATTAATTTCAGATGCGAGATACAGATACTGAGTTCTTGCATCCATATAATATGTTGCAAAAGGATAGTTTGATGAAGTAGTACCGGTACCGATTGTTGCTATGAAAACATTAGCAACCTGATACTGGAACATTTCCGGCGGCGCAACTGTACCCGGAGGATTTACTCCCGAACCTCCTGACGGTAATGTTGAAACAAGAGCTCCTTCAGTATCCTGAACTGCTAAATAGTATTTAACCGTTGAGTTAATAACTTGTCCCGGTATTGTAAATCTGAATGTATCCAGATTTGAATAAGACGGATTAACATAGTCTGCCGGTCCGCTGTTCACGCTGAAGTAAAGTCTCGGCTGATTTGCACCTTGTGCAATTGTGTAAGAAGATCTGACTACAGCTGTAACGGTTTTTGGACCTGTCTCCGGTCCGGAAACAAGAGGTGTATGCAGAATAGTTATTTTGAAATCACCTGCTGTAGTTGTCAATGCAGCAATTCCTGCTTTCACCATTTTAACAAAGTAAGGCTTGTTAAGTGATGAATAAGAATCGTTCACAGTGTGATAGAAAGGAGTAAAATCACTGTTGTCTTCAATGGAAAGAATTGCCTTGTATCCTTTCTGCTGAAACGGCTGATGGTCGCTTCCGCCGTTTAGGGAAGTAGTCACCTGTGGAATAAGAGTTGGCTGATACAGATTTACAATTTGCTGAAATTCATTGGCAAGAGACATTGACCCCGGATTCGTATTGATATCAAGAGCTCCGTCATTATTCCCGTCATAAGCGATCATATCAAAATTAAGAACTGCTATGATAGAATCCCCGCGGAAATAAGCGGAATCAGCATAAGCCTTGCTCCCAAGAAGTCCCCGTTCTTCTTCATCCCATGCTGCAAACAGTATTGTAAAAGGCAGATTCAGTCCCGACATCAGACGCGCAGCTTCTATGACAGCTGTAGTTCCTGATGCATTATCATCGGCACCCGGGGCAACAGCACCAGTAGGCATATCATCATAATGAGCGCAAAAAATTACATACTGATTCGGAAATTTATAACCGGTTTTTTTTGCAAGTACATTAGTCATCGTTGAGTTTATATTCTGATACCAGGCAGTTAGTCCGTAGCTCTGGAATCTCTCTAGAATATACTGAGCTGCTTTAATATTTCCCTGTGTAGTATAATGTCTGGAAGCAATTGTATATGCAGATCCACCGATAGTGCAGGCTGTATCACCTGAGAGCTGCCTTTCAAATTTGTAAACTGAATCCGAACTAACCTGATTCATTACAGAAGCAACAAAGTTATTGTATGAGATCTGTGCTAATAATGCAGAACCAAAGCAGAGCATTAAAAGCAAAGCAAGTAAGGTAAATTTCTTTTTCATAATATGTAATTTTTTTCTTAGCAGTTAAAATAATTTTATTAGATTTAATCTGAGTTGATTAGCATAGTATATCTTGACTATGATAAATGTCATTATTCATTATTCACTATTCATAATTTTCACTTCACAAGCAGCATCCTCTTAGTATCAGTAAAGTCACCTGAAGTTAGTCTGTAGAAATACACTCCGCTCGTCAGACTGCCCGCATCAAACTCAACCCTGTACGTTCCGGGATTTAATTTGTCATTAACTAATGTCACAACTTCCTTACCAAGAAGATCAAATATCTTCAATGAAACAAATCCTAAATCCGAAATTCCAAATTTCAAATTTGTAACCGGGTTGAACGGGTTCGGATAGTTTTGTGATAATGAATAATTTGTTGGTATTTCAGTACCAATATTTTGAATGCCTATAACCTCAGCATAAGAACGGCGGCTAACAGATTGAGCAATCGTTCCGGCAAAGATGTAATTGTTTGAAACTAATAATGCCAAGACTTGTGGTGAAGGGTTGAAACCCTGATTTTTAATGATCCAGTTTGTGCCGTTATTTGTTGATAAATATACTCCGGGATAAGTCCCTGCAAAGATGTTTGTTTCCGAAGCAGCAAGTGCATTAACAGTTTGAACCGGCAGACCGTTAGAGACAGAAGTCCAGCTAGTTCCGTTATTTGCGGAGATATAGACACCTCCTCCCTCAGTTCCGGCAAAAAGGTTTGTTCCTGAAACTGCAAGTGACCAAATATATCTTTGCGTTAATCCGTTATTGACCGCAGTCCAGTTTGTGCCGTTATTTGTAGATAAGAATACTCCACCGCCATTGCTGGTCCCTGCAAATATATTTGTTCCTGAAACCGCAAGTGCGCCAATGTATATACTGGTTAATCCGTTATTAACTGTAGTCCAGTTTGTGCCGTTATTTGTTGATAAAAAATACCCCCTGGCTATTAGTTCCTGCAAAGATGTTTGTACCGGAGACTGCAAATGCACGAATCCATTGATTAGTCAAAGCAGTTTGAGTCCAGTTTGCGCCGTTGTTTGTCGATAAATATACTCCTCCTGTAGTCCCTGCAAAGATGTTTGTTCCTGATACTGCAAGTGCCGAAACAGTCATATTATTTCTTACACAAGTCCAGCTTATTCCGTTGTTTGTTGATAAAAATATACCGGCGTCCTTAACCCCTGCAAAGATGTTTGTTCCTGATTCTGCCATTGCATAAACAGTTTGAATTGTTAATCCGACCGACCTCCAGTTCGTACCGATATTTTCAGATAAAAATACTCCTCCGTATTGAGTCCCTGCAAAAATACTTGTTCCTGAAACTCCAAGTGAATATACATCTTGATTCGTTAATCCGTTATTTACTGAAATCCAGTTTGTTCCGTTATTTGTTGATAAAAATATACCGCCGACGAAAGAAGAAGATATACTTGTTCCTGCAAAAAGGTTCGTTCCTGAAACCACAATTGAACGGATATATTTACTCGTCAATCCATTATTAACTTCAGTCCAGCTTGTACCGTTATTTGTTGATAAAAATACTCCTAATCCCTGAGTCCCCGCAAAAATATTGTTTCCAAGGACAGCAAAGGATTGAATTCCATTAATTAAAGCAGTTTGGTTCCAGTTAGTGCCGTTATTTGTTGATAAATATACTCCGCCTGAAGTACCTGCAAAGATGCTTGATCCTGAAAATGCAAGTGCATAAACCCATTGACTCGTTAATCCCACCGAAGCCCAGTTCGAGCCGTCATTTGTTGATAAAAATACTCCACTCTGAGTCCCGGCAAAAATACTTGTTCCTGAAACCGTTAATGTAAAAACATTTAGATTCGTTAATCCACTATTTTTCGCAGTCCAGCTTGTGCCGTCATTTGTTGATAAAAACACTCCGCTCTGAGTCCCTGCAAAAATATTACTTCCAATAGCGGTGATAGCTTGAACCGCTTGTCCCGTTAATCCATTATAAGTCCAGCTTGTACCGCTATTTGTTGATAAATATACACCATTACCGATAGCCCCGGCAAAGATATTCGTTCCAGAAACAAAAATACTTTAACATTTCCTCCGTGCGACCATTCATCTGATCCCACTGGCTGAAACTATTATTAACTAAAAATAGAGAATTAAAAATAAGAGCAAGAATCACCGATAGTATAAATTTCCTTTTCATAGTATTCTGTAATAAAGTTGTTTTAAAATTCCAGTTACACGTTCTTGATGCAACGGGTCTGATTACATTTATTTTTTAAATAAGCCAACTTCATCCTTCCAAAAATATTCTGAAACACATTAGTGGTAATTTTATTTCAAACTTCACTCCACACACTCTACACACTCAAACTCACTTCACAAGCAGCATCCTCTTAGTATCAGTAAAGTCACCTGAAGTTAGTCTGTAGAAATACACTCCGCTCGTCAGACTGCCCGCATCAAACTCAACCCTGTAGGTTCCGGGATTTAATTTTTCATTAACTAACGTCACTACTTCTTTACCAAGAAGATCATATATCTTCAACGACACAAATCCCAATTCCGAAATCCCAAATTCCAGATTCGTAGAAGGGTTGAACGGGTTCGGATAGTTTTGAGCAAGTTCATATTTTGAAGGTATTTCTGTTGTAATATCATGAACTAAAATATGGACATTGGTATAACTGACTGACACATCGCCTCTCCCGTTGCCGCCTGTATACTGTGCATGAAGTAAAACCGGAATTGCAAGCACTATCACTATATATATAATTATTCTTTTCATTTGATTTATTTTTAAATATTTAAAAGTTAAGTACTAAAATTATTCTTAACAGAACTTAATACCCTGAGTTTCTAAAATTAATTTTACTGTAGAGGTACCGAACGCACTCCACGACCGCCATATACTGAGCCACGGGAATTACCATTGATGACTCTTGAGGCATGGTGTCGATCTGAAACTTGTAAGCCCCATGGAGGAGTAAGCCCAAAATTACCACCGCGAAAACCGATACCTACAGCAGAAGCGTTGGGAGGCCATGACAGAACATCAGCATTTCCGTCGGCATCAAGCAAACCATTGCCATTCTTACCGGTAAATGATCTGCCTGTGGGATTTCCCGCTGTAATTGGTCGTTCCCAAAGATTACCGGTCATTTCCATTATACCGTAATAAGTTGCCCCGGATGTTACTCTGCCTGTATTTAATCCATTTCCTGCAAATATACCTGCACGTACCGGTCCATTAATATTTACATTAAAAGTAGTAGAGCTATAAGCCGAATTACCGGCTGTAGTGCTGTAATTGGTCGCTATGTTTTCATTATTTTCACCCATATTACTCAAAGTGTATGGACTATTTGCTATTTCAGAAGTACCCCAGGCATATTCGTTAACTACAGCTGTTTGCGTTCCCCTGCATGATTTTTCAAATTCAAGCTCAGTCATAGGTCTTAAGCCGCTCCAGTCAAGATATGCTGCATGATCAGCCCAGCTTAAATTGAGCATGGCGACAAAAGGATTCGTTGTAGTGTAATTTCCTGCCGTAGTTCCTGTAACAGCATAGCGATTATTACCCAAAGCGTCGTATTTACGATTGTTCGCCTGAGATTGTGTAAGACTATTTAAAAAGTCAACATAGCCCTGTTGACTTATTTCATACTTCATACAGTAAAAGGCATTATAACCTTTTGGGAAAGCAGATGGGATGGGACCGAGTTCATCGCCTATATCAGAGCCACCTGTATAAAATAAGTTACCGGCCGCATTTCCAACTATGATTGCATCTTCACTTGTGATTTGATAAGTATTAGCCCTTGTCGGGTACTTGTAAAAAGCGCCGTCTTCCGTTCCTCCGCTACCCAGATCAAAAGGTCCCTGTGGCACATATACCTGCTCAATTGCATATACACGAATATCAATTATTGCGTTATCAGGTACACCGTTATCACCATAATTCCATCGAAGCTGAATGCCGGATTTAGAAAATGTGCCGGTACCGTTAGCATCACGATATATAAAAGCGCCTAATCCGGGATTTGTTGTCGGGTTAAATGGAAGTGCGGGATCAAGTAAGCCTGTAGTTATTGTACTCCCTGACGGATTGATATGTCCTGTGTTATTCAGCCATGTATGTTGCCATTCGCCTGAACCTATGCGGTACTTTACAAACACCCATGCTGCATCCCAGTTATTTAAAGGAGATGCAACACGCCATGAGTTTTCCCAGGAGATATCAAATTTTATCATGGAATAATGACCGGTTACATTTTGACTTGTAAGACTGAAATTACTTACTGAGATATTGTTTGAATAAGAACTGATATTTACAAACGTAAACATACAGAACACAAAAACAGAAATTAATAAATTTTTTGTTTTCATAACTTCACTTTTTTATTTTTATATAATTCCCGTTACACATTTTTATGGTAATGAGTTTAATGATATTTCCTGAATCAATAATCCATATTCATCCTTCCAAAAATATTCTGTAACACTTTGTCCGTAATTTCATTTCAAACTTCACTCCGCAAAACCCACTCACTCCGCTCACTTGATAAGCAGCATCCTCTTCGTATCGGTAAAGTCACCTGAAGTTAGTCTGTAGAAATACACTCCGCTTGTCAGGGTGCCCGCGTCAAACTCAACCCTGTATGTCCCGGGATTTAATTTTTCATTTACTAACGTCGCTACTTCTTTACCAAGCAAATCATAGATCTTCAATGTTACAAATCCCAATTTCGAAATCCCAAATTCCAGATTCGTGACCGGGTTGAACGGGTTCGGATAGTTTTGTGATAGCGAATACTTTGCAGGTATTTCTGTACCAATATTTTTAATGCCAATTATATCAGTATAAAAGCGGCGCCAAACGGATTTACCCTGTGATGCTGCAAAGATATAATTATTAGCGATTAGTAATTTATTAATTGTTATTGAAGAGGGAAACCCCTGATTTTTATTTAACCAACTTGAACCGTTATCTGTGGAAAGATAAACTCCGGCACTAAAATTACCTGCAAAGAGGTTTGTTCCTGAAACTTCAAATGATAAGATAGTTTGAAACGTTGGAACCGCAGTCCAGTTTACGCCGCTATTAGTGGAGAGATAAAAGCCATTATTAGAATAATAAGTCCCTGCAAAAATATTATTCCCGATTGTCGAAAGAGATAAAACAGGAACATTATTCAATGTAGTTTGAGTCCAATTAGTGCCGTTATTATTAGAAAGATAGACGCCAATATCAGTTCCTGCAAATAAACTATTTCCGATAGCAAGAAGAGAATAAATAGATCTGTTATTCAAAGCAGTTTGGGTCCAGCTCGTTCCGTTAATTGTAGAAATATATACACCATCATATTCAGTCCCCGCAAAGATACTACTTCCGAGTATAGCAAAGCAAGCAACACCTTTATTAAGATTAGTTTGATTCCAGGTATTGCCGTTATCTGTGGAGAAATAAACGACATATGATCCTGTCGATCCTGTTCCTGCAAAAATATTATTTTCGCTCACTATAAGTGAAGAAGTAGCTTTATTATTCAAAGATGTATGAATCCAGTTCGTACCGTTATTTGTGGACCGATAAACACCACTGTCATCTGTGCTAGCAAAAATATAACTAGAATTTGATGTTAGGGAATTAATGTATCTATTATTTCCCATTTCGTTTCCTACTTGCACCCACTGACTCACAGAATTATTAATTAAAAATGAAGAGTTAAGAATTAAAGCAATTACAACCAATTGTAAAAATAGCTTTTTCATAATGTTATATATTTATTTTTCATAATTCCCGTTAGGTATTCCTTCATATAACAGGTTTGATTTTTATTTATTTAAATAAAAATCCCAACCTCTGAAGAAATACTCTTCAAAACCCGGGATTTTATTTTTAATTTTAAGAATAAATATTTCTTCATAATTATTCTGACTTTAATCCGCCGGAGAAAGCGGGTTGAGACATTAATAAATTACAGAAAAAAAAATCCTTACTTGTCACTAAATCTTTGAATATTCAACATTGTTCATTTAAAATTGAACAGTGAATCAAAATTCCTGCGGCAGTCTCTTTATCTGCGCATAAGTAAACACCGGACCATCCTTACAAACATATACATTTCCAATATTGCATCTTCCGCATTTACCGAGTCCGCATTTCATGCGGTTCTCTAATGTTGTATAGACATCTTCATCTTTGAATCCGAGTTTTGTCAGCACCGGCATCGTGAACTTTATCATCACCGGCGGTCCGCATAGTATTACTGCTGTATTATCCGACGGAGGTGCTGTCTTTTCAACCACAGCAGGAACAAATCCTACTTCTCCGTCCCATGATTTTGTCTCGCCTCCGGGATCAACTGTAATGACTGTTTTCAAATCAGAACGGGCTTTCCATTCTTTAATTTCCTGTTTGTAAATAATATCGCTCACTGACCTTGCTCCGCAAATGATAGGTATATCTTTGAAATCATCTCTTAAGTCGAGAGCATTATCAATGACACAACGCACCGGTGCAATCCCGATACCTCCCGCAATGAACAAAAGATTTTTGCCTTTCATATCTTCAAGAGGAAACCAGTTGCCATACGGTCCTCTGATTCCTATCGTGTCACCTTTATTGAGGCGGTACAGTGCCTGTGTTACCTTGCCATACACTTTGAATGAACATTCAATGAAATCTTTCCGGGTAGGTGATGACGCTATGCAGAATGTTGACTCACCGTCACCGAATGCCGAGTACTCCGCAAACTGCCCTGCTTTGAATTCAAAACTGTCTGACGTATCCTCGTCTTTGAATCTGAGTCTGAATGTTCTTGTATCAGGCGATTCGTCTATTATCTCTTTTATCTCTGCAAGATGTGGCATATAAATGTTGTTCATGATTTCTTTACTCCTTAGTCTTTGCAATTTGAAACTATCTCTTTTATGTCAATGCTGACAGGGCATCCTCTCGAACATCTTCCGCAGCCTGTACAGAATATCTCACCGAACTTATCCACATAATATCTGAACTTATGATTTACTCTCTGTCTGTACCGCTTGCTTTGAATGTCTCTCGGATTGTGACCTGATGCGTGAAGCGTAAAATTCCCGAACTGACATCCGTCCCAGTTCTTCATCCTTCTTCCTTCAGTATAACTGTAATCTTCATCCACTATATCAAAGCAATGACATACCGGGCACACAAACGCACACTGAGCGCAGGACAGACAAATGTTTCCAATTCCTTCCCATTTTGGATTCTCGAAATTACTTCCGAGCCATTCATGAACTTCTTTGCAGTCAAATGCAACTTCAGGTTGTTTTACATTTTCAGTAACCTGCCGTGACAGTGTTTCATCAACTGTGTTTAAAAATTCCGAATATGGCTCAATGAACTCTTTTCCTTTTTCAGTTACTATCCTCAAAGCAAAATTATTCTTATCAAGAGGTATGAGAAAAATATCTGATCCTTTTTCTGAAACAGGTGACAATCCGATCGAAGTGCAGAAGCAATATTCATCATAATGACTGCACATCAGTCCGATTGTAATAAAATGCTTTTCTCTCAGATTAAAAAACTCGTCGCTGTAATCCCAGTTGAAAAGATGTTTCATTATGTTAAGTGAATTCGTATCACACGGCTTTGCTCCGAGTATGATAATATTCTTACCGTCAACATTTACATCAATCAGCTGAACATCACTCTTGCTTCTTTTGTAATAAAGCACAGGTTCGGCTTTAGGAAAGACATAAGATTTATATGAAGTCTTCGTCGGCAATGCAGAAGCATCAAGCTTTATCTGAGAAACATCTTTAACAACATTATACTCAGCTATTCCCGGTGACAGTAAAGTGTGTCCTTTCTCAATAACATCCTTGCAGATCTTAAGCAGATCATCTCTTGAAATTATTTTCTCTTCCATCATACTTAGTTACTAATTATTTATTTACTCAATCTCATTATCTCATTATCTCATACCTCATACCTCATATCTCATATACCTCATATCTCATTACATAAAAAGCTCATCACTATCCTTCTCATTAAAGCTCCCTACAAGAGTCGGTGTTTCTAAACTTCTTCCCGAGACATATGAAAATGACCTCTTAGCCTCTATTGCCATTCTTCTGTTGAGCAAAGTCAGAGGTATATCTGCAGGACAGGCGCGCTCACATTCACCGCAACCCGTGCATCTGGCACTCAGATGAAATGCTCTGACAATATTCCATGAAAAATTACCTCTCTGATGCGAGCTTGATTCTATCCATCTTGGAATTGCTTTATCAGTAATGCATCTCTGACAATAACACAGCGGACATACCGCCCTGCACGCATAGCACTTTATGCACCTGTCAAACTCTCCTTTGAAGAATTCAAATCTTTCTTTATGTGTCATACTTTCTAATTCCTGAATTCTTGCCAATGCCTGATCACTTGCTTTAGGTGTCTCTTTCTCTTCTCCAAATATTTTATCAAAATACAGCGGTTTGTGAGTTTCACAGGTTATACATTTAGAAGCAAGATTGTCTCCGTTGAATTCACACCCGAAATCTTTAACCACACCATGACAGTTAAAACTTATGATATGAATATCTTTGCGGTGTATTTGATTTTCCTGTATCAAAGCAACAATTGAATGGACATCACAAGGTTTCGCTGTTATTGCAAGCTTCAAAGTCTTATCTTTGGTTCTGCACAATGCTTTTATTCTTGCTTTGGTTAGATAAACCGCAAGGTTGTTCAGACAGTATTCATTGAATACAAGATGCTCTGCATCCGCCGGATCCGTAACGATTACCGGCTTAGTGCGCATCTCTGATACCTGCCTGTATCCGATTACTGCAGCAATTTCACCTTTTTCAAGAAGCTCTCTTGTATGTTCTCTAAGATCTTTCATCAGACAATCTCCTCAACTTTATTTAAAACTTCATGGTCTTCAGCAGTCTCTTCAGGAAAAAAAGCAGTAAACTCTGAATTCATTTTCTGATAATCCGTAAACGGTCCCAACGCTTTGATATCTTTAGTAACTTTTGATATCACATCAGCAAACTTTTTTCCTTCAGAAGCCGATATCCATGAAAACTGCAGTCTGCCTTTTTCTATACCTATGAAGTCTAATAGTTCATGAAAAAAATCCCATCGCCTCCGCGCATGAAAATTGCCGGCATTGTAATGACAATCATTCGGATGACATCCCGAAATCAGTACCCCGTCAGCGCCTCTTTCAAACGCTTTAAGTATAAATACAGGATCAATGCTCCCCGAACACATGACTCGTATCATTTTTGTATTTGCCGGATACTTCATTCGCGATGTTCCTGCAAGATCCGCGCCCGTGTATGTACACCAGTTGCAGACAAAAGCCACTATCTTCGGTTCCCATTTTTGCTTATCCATTTTTTCTTAGTATTGAGTATTAAATATTTCAAATTACGAGTTACGAATTACGAGTTACAGTATTAGCCAACCTCAACTATCAACAATTATCAACTATCAATTACCAACTATCAACTATCAATTATCAACTATCAATTATCAATTATCAATTATCTAAAGAGCTGCTATCTCAGCAAATATCTCTTCATTATTAAATCCCGCCAGTTCTATGGATTTAGAAAGACACGTAGCAGTGCATGTCCCGCATCCCTGACAAACACCTTGATTAATATAAGCGACTTCTTTATATACAATTCCGTTAATATCTTTTACATCCTTTACTTCCACCGCACCGAACGGACATACTTTCTTACAATAAAAACATCCTGCACAAAGATCTTCATTCACTTTTGCAACTACAGGTTCTCGTTCAAGTGTGTCTGATGAAAGAAGGATTATTGTCTTACAGGCTGCAGCCGATGCCATTGCAACGGATTCGGGGATGTCTTTTGGAGACTGGCATGCTCCCGCTAAAAATATCCCTGCCGTTGTGCTTTCAACCGGTTTCAGCTTAGGGTGAGATTCATTGTAAAATCCGTATTTATCATAAGGGACTCCGATCGTTCTCGCAAGATCAGCCGCATTGTCCTGAGGTATCATTGCAGTTGCAAGTACAATCATATCCGCTTCAATTTCCACCGGCATTCCCGCAATTGTATCTTCACCTTTGACAATATACTTTCCGTTCTTTTCATAAATTCTTGAAACTCTTCCCCGTATGTATTTTACATCGTCTTCTTCAATCGCGCGTCTCACAAACTCCTCATACATTTTCCCGCCTGCACGGATATCCATGTAGAAAATATAAGCTTCACCGTCGTGCACTTTATGTTTGTAAAGCATCGCCTGCTTTGCAGTATACATGCAGCATATCTTACTGCAGTATGAAATTCCTTTTGAATCATCACGCGAGCCGACACATTGAATGAATGCAATCTTCTTTGGCTCTTTCCCGTCTGAAGGCCGTTTGATCTCACCGGACGTCGGACCCGATGCGCTTGCAATCCTTTCAAACTGAAGCCCGTCTATCACATCACGGTATTTCCCGTAACCGTATTCACCGTAACCTTTATACTTAGAGTCAGCTGATTTTTTATCAATGCTGTAGAGTTTAAATCCGGTCGCTACAATTATAGCTCCGATATCAGCGACAAGCATTGTATCCTTCTGATCAAAATCAATCGCCTGCCTGTCACAAACCTTCACGCACATTCCGCACTTTCCGGTCTTGTAATAAGTACAAACAGTCTCGTCTATCACAGGTATATTCGGAATTGCCTGAGGGAAAGGAATATATATTGCAGACCTGAATGCCAGATCTTCTTCAAATGAATTGTAAGCTTTTTTCTTTATGGGACATTTCGTGATGCATAATCCGCAGCCGGAACAAAGGTCTTCATTAATGTGACGCGCCTTCTTTTTAATGGTAACTTTGAAATTACCGATGAAGCCTTCGACTTTTACTACTTCGGAATATGATAATAATTTTATCTTGGGATGCTGGTGAACTTCAACCATGCGCGGTGTAAGAATACACTGTGAACAATCGAGCGTCGGGAATGTTTCGGAAAGCTGACTCATGTGTCCCCCTATCGAAGGCTCCTTTTCCACAAGCACAACTTCATATCCTGCATTGGCTACATCAAGCGCCGCCTGTATTCCGGCGATGCCTCCGCCTATTACAAGAACTCTTTTTGTTACGGGCACATTTATCTTGGTTAATGGCTTGTCACGCTTCACTTTTTCAATCGCCATACGAACGAGTTCAATTGCCTTGTGAGTTGATGATTCTATGTCATCATGCACCCACGAACAATGTTCACGTAAGTTTGCTATTTCGACCATGAATGGATTTATTCCGGCAGAGACCGCAGCGTTACGAAATGTTCTTTCGTGCATGTGAGGCGAGCAGGAGCCGACAACAATAGCGTCGAGTCTGTATTTATGGATTGCTTCCTTTATAAGATTCTGACCCGGATCCGAACACATATATTTGTAATCAGTCGAATATTCAACTCCTGAAAAAATTTTCACACTCCCGGGCAACACGCGGACAGTCAACAGTACTGCTTATATTCTCGCCGCAATGACATATGAATACTCCGATTTTCATTTTTCATTCTCCTCATCCCATCTTATTTGCAATTGAATTTTCCAAAGCTGAATCAGCATATTTAAAATCGATATAGTGAAGATCAATCCCCAGCTCTCTTTCATTCATCCCAAGAGCAAGCCCGATCAGTTCCGTCAGATACAATACCGGAAATTCTTCATGACCCGGATATTTTCTCCTCATAGCTCTCTGACGCATGTCAAGATTCGTGTGGCACATCGGACAGGCAACCGCCATGACGTTTGCTCCATGCGCTCTGGCATCATCTATAATATTTTTTGAAAGATCCACAACTATATCTCTTCTTGCAATTGAATGAGCAGCTCCGCAGCATTCGACTTTATAATTCCAGTCAATAGTATGTGCTCCTGTAGATTCTACTATCTTCTCCATTGATGTCGGCTGTTCAGCATCATCAAATTTTGTAATAGCCGCAGGTCGCACAAGAAGGCATCCGTAATAGCATGCAACTTTAAGATCACTCAATTCACGCTTTCTGTTTTCAGCAATTTTATTAATCCCGATCTTCAGAAAGAGCTCTAACACATTAAATACTTTTATATCCTTGAGAAATTTTGAGGATAATAATTTTTCAGTTTCCTGTTTGACTCCGCTGTGATTTGCTATTTCAAACTGTGACATTATCAGACGGTTATAACAAGCTGCACAGGGCGCAATAATGCTTTCCATACCCTGCTGCTCTGCAAGCATGATGTTTCTCATTGCAAGTGCCGTCGATAGTTTGTGATTGGTTGCGTGAGCTGATGTAGCGCCGCAGCAGGACCAGTCTTCGATCTCGTCAAAAGATACACCGAGTTTATCAATTACTCTCCTGAGAGAAATGTCATATTCTTTTGCTGAACCTGTTTGTGAACAACCGGGAAAATATCCATAATTCATAATGACCTCCTTAAAGAAGGTTTAAAATTTTATTGTACTTTCTGATTTGTCTCCTTTGAATAAAGGCTTTTTCGAAATTTAATTTTATTAAAAATAATTCAAGAATCTATAACAATTGTCAGTAACTGATCTCTGTGTCAATATGTACTCTCAGTGTCTCTGTTGTCGGTTTTATTTTTTGTTTTTTTAAAAATATTTTTAATAACTTTTCTGTCTTTAATGTTATGCGGTAAAATTCCAAGCTTACCCTTTAAGTACAAACCCGGAGCGGAATCAATGTCCTGCAGCAAATCCAGCGTTTTCATTTTATATTCAGCAACAAGCCCGACCTCATATGACCTCCCGTGTTTCCTTATCTGATCAAGAAATGCCTGATGAAACTTTATGATATTCTTCTGTTTAACTTCAACTCCTTTTTCAATTGCAATTTCACGGACTGCATCCATGAACTTCGCAAGGTCAAATTCCTTCGGACATCTTGTAGAGCATGTCAGACAGCCTGCACAAAGCCATGGCGTCTCAGATTTCAATGCTTCGTCATAATATCCTAACTGAATTAATCTGACAACTTTATTCGGTGCAATGTCCATGTAATATCTTATCGGACATCCTGCAGAACATTTTCCGCACTGATAGCACAAACTTACATCCTGAAAAGTTCTTTCGGAAATTTCATCTGCAACTGTATGCTTTTGCGTATGATCGGAATTATTATAAGTATTCTGACAGGAATCCGGCGCGGGTGGCGATGTTACAAAGCTGGGTTGAAGTTTTTTTGTATCTTTAGATGTATTTGCTGACATAATTTCATCCGCCTTTCGACTCTAAAACTACCGCATATCATTCAGTGAAGCAGGATGATTTGCATCCAAGAAATTTTTGAAATTATCTTGAATTCTCTATACAAAAATAAGCATAATGATTCTATTGTTGTATGATAAATGTCATACTTTATAAAAATTTTTCGTTTATCCGGAATAATCCGGTTTAATAGACAATTCCATGACATTTTTAGTTTCCGTTTTATTTAGTTTTAAACAGATCAAAAGTCAGGTGTAAAAGTAATTTGCCTGATAACAAATCCTGACAAAGGAGAAATTTATGAGAAACTTAAATTTAAAATATTTACTATTTGTGATTTTTCTGATTATGAATGGCTGCTCTTCATCAACGCAAATGAGCTCTTACAGGAATGCGGAGGGCGGGGAGAGCTGGAGTGTTAAGGTCATAGAAAAACATCCTTTAAAAAAGTGGATGCCTGCGTATATGTGTGTAATAAATGATTCCGTGGTTTTATCAGAGACTTTTCCGACGATGAAAAGATCATTTATCAAAAAGGAATGTACCGTGGAAAAACAGTAATAATGAACGGTTACAGGATATCCGAAACTATTACTTCATCCGACGGAACTACAACAAATAAAAATTTTTATGAAATAAGAGTCATTATTGATGGTAGTCTGGTTGACAAGTTTAATTTTTAAGTCTGGATTATAAAAAGATATCCTCCATGTTTAAAACTCAAAGTTCAATTCTATAAATATTTTTTCTAATTTAAATCATTTAATATCATGAGTATAAGTGCTGAAGCTTTAAAATTACATAACGAATCATTAGTGATGGATATCCATTGTCATCCTTCGTTAAAATCGTATTTGTTTGACAGAAAGTTCAAACAGGAATTTCCTCCTGATCACCCGGTAAAGAGCAAAGGTTTTGATCCCTTCACAACTCAGGTTACTTTACCCAAGATGAAAAAAGGAGGTGTCGACGCAATCTTTTCTTCTGTTTATTTACCCGAAAACGGATTTGAAAAATATTGTAATTTAATTCCTTTTGTTGAGCCTGTTTTGGATTTATTCTTCCCTGAAGTAATAAGAGGTGTAGAAAATACTGACACTCCGGAAACTCCATATTTGCAGACTTTACAGATACTTGATAAATTTGAAAATCAAATTGAAGAATTAATTGTGCAGGGTGAAAAAATTACTATTCCAAAGAGCTACAGTGAATTTAATGATGCTGTTGATGACGGTAATATAGTTGTCTTGCACAGCATCGAAGGAGCGCACAGCTTAGGAAGACATTATGATAATCTTGATGATTATCTGATCAGACTTCAGAACTTTTTTTCAAGGGGTGTTTGTCTGATGACTCTCGGACATTTTTTTAGAAATAACATAGTGGAGTCAACACAGGGTTTACCTCCAATAGTTATTCAGGGATTATTTTTTAATTATGATTTTAATGATGATGAAGGACTTTCGTATGTCGGGCAGGAAGTAGTTAAGAAAATGCTTGACATAGGAATGATAGTTGATTTGGTTCACTCAAATAAAACAGCAAGGGATCAGATTTTTGTAATTAATAATTCACGCGGATCTTCAAAGAGACCATTAGTTTTCTCACATACCGGAATTCAGCACTTTTATAATAAGCAGTTAAATGTTTCGGATGAAGAGATATTAAAAATCAAAGACTGTAACGGTACAATCGGCATTATATTTAATAACTACTGGCTTACCGGAATTGAAGATTCAATTTTTGAATATGAAGCCGGAATAAAACATATAGTCAGGACAATCAAGCATATTGAGTTAGTAACGGAATCTTTGATTATATATCCATTGGAACTGACCTGGACGGTTTTACAGATCCATGTGATGACCTTGCTGATTACATTAATTTTCCCCGCCTGACAGAAGCTTTAATGAAAGAAGGAATTTCAAACGGGAATGTTAAAAAAATTTTAGGTGAGAATGCTGCGAGGGTTTTAAAAGACGGGTGGGGAAGCTGAAGTCAGTTATCATTTATCATTTAATAGTATCAGTTTGCTGAACAAAGTATTAAAACAATTCTGTTCAACAGGAATCAAAGACATTGAACATTGTATTACTTACAATCAGGACATTTGTCCTATGACTTGTTGATCAAACAATTAAGCAAACCGAATCAATTCCCGTAGGGATGTTATGTTTGGTAGAAATTAATGACACACGAAATTAATCCCGTAGGGATTGAATATAAGGCAGTTTGACAATATGCATTAAAATATTCCCCCCGAATTGTTACCAATATTTTATCCCTACGGTGTTTAATATATTTTTTTATTGTTAGATTCGTCATTTAATAGTTTTATCTCAGGACAAATGTCACTATTTCACAAGTATCATCCTCTTCGTCTCCGTAAACTCACCTGCATTAATTCTGTAAAAATAAACTCCGCTTGGTAATCCGCTTCCGTCAAACTCAACCTGATACGTACCCGGACTTTGCTTTACATTTACAAGTGTAGTAACTTCCTTACCCAAAACATCATATACTACAAGCTCTGCGTAACTCGTAACTCGTAATTCGTAATTGATCTTCGTGACCGGGTTGAAAGGATTAGGATAATTCTGACCCAGAAAATATTGCTCCGGAATGTTCTCACTGATCACACTGATACCAACAAATCCTCCGCCGTCATTTGTTTTTAAAATTGCTCCTGTGACTCCAACGACAAACCTGTATCAAAATTATGCGGAAAACAAACCCGCAGTAATCTGATTATTGTAAGGAATATTTAGTTTGTCCCAGATTTGACCGCCGTCTGTCGTCTTCAGCAGATAGGATGCACCATAACTTCCCCCTGAAACATATCCTGTCAGATTATTTTCAGGAAGCAGATCCCGTACGTATTCACACCTGATTGGTATGCAATCCAGTTAGTCCCACCATTTGTAGTTCGGAATATCTTGCCTGCCCATTCAACAGCGTATCCGTTTTGAACATCATTCGGAAACTGAATATCAACAAAGCCCATGACAAGTCCTGTATTCTGTAGAATCCAGTTAACACCTCCATTTGTCGTTTTATAAATACTGCCTGAAGATCCCGATTCACCGCATACATATCCTGTTTCATTATCAACCGGAAAACTTATAGAGTTGAAATAAATTGCCAGCGAACTCATTCGTTCCCAATTGTCACCTCCATTAGTAGTTTTGAGAATGACCATGTCACCACAGATGTATCCTGTATTTGCATTTACCGGAAAGCTAATATCATTAAAATCACCTCCCACTCCAATTACAATTTGCCGGACCCAATTCTGTCCGCCGTCTATAGTCTTGTAGATTCTTCCGGAGCTGCCAACGACGTAACCTGTTTGATTATCGAAAGGAAATAATATTTCCTCAAACATTACTGTATTACCCTCTGCCGATTGCGGTAGCCATTCGGTACCTGAGTTAGTTGTTTTCATTATCATACCTGACCCGCATACATATCCTGTCTGACTGTTTACAGGGAAGCAAACTGATTCGGTCCATTTGGCAGGTCCGCTCCTTATGCTGTACCAGGAAATTCCTGAATCAGTAGTCTTTAACAAAGCACCTGTCATTCCTCCAGTAACTCCGGTGTTTGCATTTAGAAAAGAAACGGAATACATGAAAGTACTATTTGGATCCGGTACAGTGTAACCTGTCCAGTTAACTCCACCATTAGAAGTTCGCATATAATATCCGAATGTACCAACTACAACTCCTGTCTGATCATCTCCCGGAAAATCAATTGAATAGAATTGTGCAGTTGACCCGGACAATTGTGATATCCAGTTTGTTCCTCCGTTTGTTGTTTTATAAATCTTTCCCGGATATCCCGTGACATATCCCGTCTGACTGTTTTGCGGAAAACACATCGAATAAAAAGTACCCGTCAGCCCCTGACTCTGATTAATCCATGTTGTACCTCCGTTTGTAGTTTTTAAAATTATGGGATTTACATTACTGTAATCTCTTCCGCAGACATAACCTGTATTGCTGTTTTCCGGAAAATCAATTTCATTGAATACTCCGTTTATTCCGGGGTTCAACGGAAGCCAACTTACCCCGCCATTAATTGTTTTATAAATGACTCCGAGTGTATCTGTTGTTTTTACACCGGTTAAATAACCGGTCAGATTGTCAGTCGGAAAATTTACACAATAGTAAACTTCCTCGTTGTTCTGAGATATATCAGCCCAGGTCAAACCTGCATCTGTAGTTTTAAGGATTATTCCATTTGAACCAACTGCATATCCGGTGTTCTGCTGATCAGTAAAATCAACTGAAGCAAGCCTGTTGTAAGTACCGGATTTCAGAATTGACCAGCTTACGCCCGCATCGGTCGTCTTCATTATCATACCGGCATCTCCGGCTGAATATCCAGTTGAACTGTTAATGAAAGTAATTGAATTTAAATTGTTTCCTTGCGGCAGGGGATTCTGCCACTGCCATGTTCCCTGCGCTGATACCGTTGAAAAATTTAAAATGAATAGTAAAGCAAATGCATATATCTTTTTCATTTGAATAACCTCTTTCTTTAATGAATAAATAATAATGAACATTGATAATTGATAATTGATAATTGTCATTTAACAAGCATCATCCTCGTCGTATCCGTAAACTCACCGGCAGTGAGGCTGTAAAAATAAACTACGCTCGAATAAATTTTTTAATTAACAAGTATGATTCATGTCATTAAAAAATATGATTATTATCAGTTGCTGATTTTCGTTTTATTTCTGACCAAATTTAAATAATCTGAAATTTTGAATTGTCATAGAATTGTCATAAGAAAAGAACAATAATTAGTTTGTTGTTTAAATTGGGGATATTGAAGCTCCGGAGAATTTTACTGATTCACTCTAATTTCCAAACGGACCGCCGGATATAACCATAAGCAGAATGCCAAACACAAATATACTGCCAAATACCATAAGCACTGTCAGCGGTGCATTGACCTTTGATTTATCCTGATAAATTTTCTGAACATCACTGAGCTGAATTTTCATTTCACTCATCCTCGTATTATAAATATAACCCTTGCTGCCTTCTTTGACTGTATCCGGTATACCGGCATATTCAATGACGATAAATTCTGCAGAATCCGATTCCTTTTGAATGTGAATTAATTTATCCATACAGTCTATGAGTTTTCCGTTTTTAAGTTGTAATTTCGAGATTTCAGTAAGATATCCTGATTTAAGAGAATCCGGCGGGACTATCAAACTTTCTGTCGTCGTCATACAGCTACTGGCTGCAGTAATGCAATAAATAATTAGTATGTAATTAACCACTGCTCTAATCAATATCAACTTTCGAGTATTTACTAATTTATATATCACAATAAACCTTTCTCTTTCAACTTTCAACTTTTAACTGTCTCACTCATCATTTTCCTGTATTCCTTTCTCAATCCGTAATTCATAATAAAGAATTTGAGTGAGTCAACCGGGTTTGAAGATATTGATCTTTTTAACATGTCCGGGATCCTGCTTACTTTTCTGTAAAGTTCAAGATACTGCATTTCAAGTTCTTCACGCGAAATATTATTTGGTATGAAATAACTTTTATAACAAGGCACACTATAGAGAGGTCTTACATCTCCGAACTCTTTTTCATCCGGAAAACGAAGGCGGTTTTGTTTTTTAAGTCTTTCATATACAACTGTTCCCGGTACGGGCAGAAGCACATTGAGTAAAGGTAAAGTAATTTTGGTGTCTTTAATGAATTCCCAGGTATTGAGAAATGTATCTGCAGTGTCATCATCAAATCCGAACATGAAATATCCGGCTACCAGTATCCCGTGACTTCTGATTTTTTTTATAAGATCCCTGTAATTTTCCGGATCAAAATTCTTTGACATGTCTTTAAGATTCTGACGCGACAAACTTTCAAATCCGACATAAAGAATTCTGCATCCCGATTCATACAGTGCAGATAAAGTCTCATCATCATTACCTATGTCAATCGTTGCCTGCCCTCCCCACTTGATACCGATCTTACTTGCCGTGATCTCTCTGCATAATTTTCTCAGATACAGCGCGTTGTTATAAATGTTGGAATCGTTAAATGCAACGACCCTATTTAGTTTGCTGATCTGTATCAGATCATTGATCACAAATTCTAACTTCCTCATTCTGTATTTACCTTTATACACACCTGCAGTGCAGCAATAATCGCAGTTATTCCTGCAGCCCATTCCCATGATTGCCTGAATATAAGGCATCTTTATGTCTTTAATTGTCGAGTAGTCAAACGGATAATTCAGGTCCATTCCGAATTCATAAACTTTTTTCAGTCTGCCGTTCAGAGCATCTTCAAGAATGCATTTCATTTCGCGTTTTCCCGCGGATCCGTGAAAGACAGAATCTGTTGATCCGGACATTATCTTTTCACTGAACTCATCCAGATGTGAACCGAAGATAAGAGTCTTTCCCCTTTTTTTGAATTTGTCTGCTATCTCTTTAGCATATAGAATATCATATCCCATGCATAAGAGAATAATTAAGTCAGCGTCTGTATCGAAATCTATTTCTTCGAAATATTCTATGCAGGTTATTATTTCCCAGTCAGCGGGGATGGCTCCGCTTAACATCGGGATGTTGTATGAGTGATTGAACTGGTTCCATCCTTTGACTTTCCTGCCGTTCATTTTTCTGTAAGTCGGCTGTATGATGTAACCTTTCTTTTTCATGATCTGTATGCTTTTTCAGTTATTCAAAATTATCTGAAATATATCTTACAGTTGTCACGGAATTGTCAGAAGAAGTCTTCTCAAAAATTTTTAACCACATAGTCACATAGAAACATAGTAACTTTATTTTTGTATTGGTTTCAACTATGTGAACTATGTACCTGTGTGGCTAACATTCGTTTGGTTTATCACAGGACAAATGTCCTTACTTTATCAAGATCATTCGCTTTGTATCCGTAAATTCACCGGAAGTAAGTTTATAGAAATACACACCGCTCGGCAACCGGCTCCCGTCAAGCTCTACACGGTATATTCCCGGATCTTGCTTTTCATTTACAAGAGTCATGGCTTCCTTTCCCTGAACATCAAATATTATTAATTCAGTAAAACGATTCTCGGTTAACGAATAATAAATTACTGTCTTTGGATTAAAAGGATTCGGAAAATTCTGTGACAAATTAAATTTATCCGGTATCCCGATTACAACTTCATGTTCAAGATCATAGTATTTAAAATTGCCGTTATAGTCCAGCTGCTTTAGTCTGTACATGTACTTTCCCGAAACTATACCTTTATCGATAAATTCATAACTATGATACGATGAGTCAGATCCGTTTCCCTGAACAAATCCGATCCTTTTCCATATCATCGGTTCGTTTCCATTTACATTAAATTTCTCTATATCAAAACCATGGTTGTTGACCTCAGCGGATGTAGACCAGATTAAAATAACATCTGTACCGGTAATGCGAAAAGTGAAAGATGTAAGTTCAACAGGCAAAGGAAAATCAATGTCAACATGCTTTGATATCTGTGTATCACCGCCGCATTCATAATATGCATTAAAGTATAATTCGAAATGTCCAATCTGTTCACCTGCAGAAACCAAAACAGTATCTCCCGATGAGCTTCCCTGAATTGACGCCTGAGTACTGTCGTAATTTAATATTTCCCAGTATCCGTTGTCAGTCGGGCTTACAAAAATATTTTCTGTTGACCCTATGTCAATCACGGAATCGCCTGAGATTGAGTACTGAGGATGAGGACAATAGTAGTCATTAAGAAGTACAGAAACTCCGTTACTGTTATCCCTGACACCGGCAAAATCCAATGACCCGTTATTATCAAAATCAGCAGATACCGGTTCCATTGTATTAATGTTAATATCATTAACTATGTATTCGGAAAAATTTCCCTGTCCGTCATTCTTAAAAATTATCATACGAGATGAAATATCAATATCCCCGTCTCCGTCATAATCTCCTTTTGTCGCGTAATAAATGATTCCGGGCATTGGATCATCATCAGTAAATATTTCATTTCCCAGGTTAGTTAAATTAAAAAAAGGAGAAATAAAATCAGCATCATTATCATTATCCTTATTGAATGATAAAAGCAGACACTTGTAAAAAATAGAATAAGTTTCCCACACAAATGTACTCGTAAATACTGTCTGATCCGTAAACCTGTTTCCTCCGGAATTTTTAAGTGTAATTAAATATCCGCAGCCGTAACAATGTTCAAGGACATTGCAGTCAAGCCCGTACTCATATTCTGATATGTCCGGCTTCCCGTCATTATTAAAATCAGTAACAGACAGGTTACTGACCCATTCACTTCCCGGATGACATGAACTGAAATTATATGATGTATCAATCGAGAAAATTCCGTTGCTGTTCTTTTCAATTATAACATTGCGCATATAGCTTAATGAGGAATAGTTCCCGTTAAAAACTATGTCAAGATCTCCGTCTCCGTCAAGATCAGCAATTTCACCTGCTGAGCCCTCGGATGAATTAAAAAAACTGAACGATCCGGTTCCGTCATTAATAAACGTCTTTAACATACCGGTGCTGCTTACAATAATATCAAGATCCCCGTCGTTATCAATATCTGCGGGTTTGAAATATCCGTTTTCATTGATAAAAGAAAGCTCTGTAAAAAGAGCGGCTCCGTTATTTTTATAGATCTTTATTAAATTTCCTTTTCCGATGATAAGGTCTGCATCACCGTCTGAGTCCATGTCACCGGCAGCTATGCCTGTTGGTTTTGTACCTCCGCTGTCAATGACAGAAGTTTCAGTGTAGATTCCTGTTCCGCTTGTTGCCGCAGCGGTAAATTGATATACAAACGGTTGTATCCCTGCGCCGGTTGAATACTGAATACCCGATTTTAAAGTAACGGAAATCTCTTCACCGGTTTTGAATTCATTCTCCGGATTTATGACTGCTTTGTTTTGTTCGTTATCAAAAGTAACTGAGCAGTTAATAAATCCCGATTGTGAACTGTAAACTTTAATGTTGGAATTGTTAATTGTTGATACAATCATATCCTGCCCGAAAGCGACAGTGATATCAGATGATTTATTTATATTGATTGCATTTTGCTCCGGGTCAGTAATTAATTGAGGAAACCCAAACCTGTAAATAACTCCGTTGGAATTCAATTCCCGTCCGGCAGACCAACCTATGCCCGGCAGCCATTGGGCATATAAATTATTTGATAGTAAAAATATTGCAAACAGTATTATAAATATTAGTCTTTTCATTTCTCTCCCCTTTCATTACAAAATTTTTAATTTAATTAAGTATCATGTAAAATCAGATAGATGACTTTAAATACTACTTCTTCATCTGTGAGAATTAGATTTTCTCCTTGGTCAGTTTTCTCCAATTTAAATATAACGGAAACAATTAAGTCAATTGTCATGGAATTGTCATATGCCTGTATTCATCACAAAATAAAGAACACGGATCATACGGATTTATACGGATACGGCGGATTTTATTATTAGCTGTAAAAGAGGTACATACGCATTTACTATAGTAGCAAAATTTGAAGTTTCATCAAAATACTTTTTGGAAAAAATCAGTGATCATCCGTTAAATCAACGTTATCAGCGTTCTAAAAATGCGTACAGAGGATACACATTCTTAATTAATCGTCATCTTCTTTTTCACCTTTTTTGTCATGATCTTTCTTCTTGTCATTTTTCTGAATACTTTCTGATCCTTCCGGATCTTTATTTTCCTTTTGATTGGAGCCTTCCCCGGATTTTCCATCCATTCTGATGTCATGCTCATTGCCGCTTTTGTGACAGGATACACAGTTATTAAAATCCTGAATTCCTTCCTCTATGTGTTTCTCCATTATGTTACCTTGATTATGCTCGTGACAACCGTAGCATGTATATGTTTTAAAATTATTATCAGTGTGACATACATTACATTTTGGGTTATGGTCTTTATCAAGCAGAAAATATGAGGAGTGATCAAATGTTGAAGGTGTCCATTTGGAAGTCGAATGACACTTACTGCAGTTATCTTCAGACATCTGGTGAAATGCATCATTGGGTTTCTGATGACATGAAATGCAATTGTTCTTATCACCCTGAATCATATCATGACTGAAGAGTACTGAAGATTTCCAGCCGTTTGTATTATGACATTTAATGCAGTCAGCTGATAACCGTGAATGCAGTTTATCCGAAGGTGAACCGTGACAATCATTACATTTATTTATGATTGCTGCTGATAACATTTCATGAGAAAAACTATTCAATGAGACATCAGGTTTTACACCTTTGTGATCAGTATGACATGATGCACACTTCTGATTTACGAGTTTATCATGGAATAAAATTTTCTGTTTCCCGAAATTTGCTTCACTGAGGTTTACTTTTTTTAATCCTATCTCCGAAGGTTTATGACAGGAAGCGCATCTGTCATTTTCAATTCCCCAAAACGGCTGGTGGCACGATGAACATTTTTCCTTCAGATCCTGATGACCGGAAACAAGCTCTCCCGGATTCAGCATGACATAAGGATACTGATACATAAGAAAGATAATGACACCGGCAATGGCATAAACAATTAATTTTTTCATATTCAAAACATTAAGATCGTAATTATGTGCAGCAGCGATAGTATTCCCAGCATCAGAGTGATAGGATAGTGAACCAGTCTCCACTTTTTCATCATGTCAACAGTCACAGAGTCAAAAAAGAGTTTTTTATCAGCCTCTTCAAGGCTGATCCCTGAATCCAAAAGTTCTTTTCTCTTTTCTTTCAATGATTCGTTTGCCTTCTTTAACAGATATTTACCGATAAGCCCGCTTGCAACAGCTATAAGCAGCATCAGCACTGCAAGCCACGGCAGTATGGCATTGAAATGTATTCCGGCATGCACCAGTATTAATATTGATCCTCCCCATGCAAGATACTCGTGAAGCATCAAAAGCTTTTTCGGAGAGCCTGACTGAATTAATTTCCGCTTCCGTAATGAATAAAGAAAAGAGATGATGATTAATCCTGTTCCGGCATATCCGAGATATCGTCCGATCTGAATTAATTGAAGTCTGTGAAGAAAATAATCTATTACAATTGCTAATAAGATCATTAGCCCGTACCATTGCAGGAATGGCAGGATATGTTTAACAAGAAGTGACTTTTTCACAATTTGATTTTACATAATTTAGCTTTTTATTTTTTAGAAGTTTATGATATTTATCATTTATTCATATGATATATATCATATGAATAAGGAAAGTAATAATGGTGTGTTTATTTTTTTATAACTGACCAGTCATTGGCATCTATCTTATAGACATAATTAAGTTTTTTCTTCTCCCCATAATATTCCATTTCGATCTCATCTATCTTTTCTGCGCCTAATTTTACAATGGCTTTCTGTGACCTGATGTTTTCGGCGCCAATATGGAAGTAGACAATTTTCACATATTTGAATGCATGCTCAAGCATTAACATTTTCAATGACCGGTTAAACACAGTTCCCCAGTGGTCCTTTGCGAGAAATGTGTATCCGATTGAGACAGATGCTTCATCTTTATTATAACCGTAATATCTTGAGCTTCCAATTGGCTTCCCGCTAATTTTATCGGATACAAGAAACGCTCCTTTTGATTCCATTGCTCCTTTAAAGAATGTTTCAAATACTTCTCTCTTGTACCTGTCTTTATTAGGATGCTGCTCCCAGATCATTGGATCTGATGCAACTTCAAACAGCCTTTCAAAATCATCTTCCCTCAAAGGCTGTACTTTTATCAGATCATTTTCAAGTTCGGGCTGCAGCTCAAAATCAGTTATTATCATTACTATATGATTAATTAAATTAAGAATGTTAAAATATGATCTTACTTCAAAGTCTCAGTGAAATTTAAATTATAAGTCTGCCATCTTGATAGATTGTTATGATAAGGTATTAATTTCATTTTTTTTATTTAGCTTTATTTTAATGTGAGTTAGCTCTGAAAATCAGATTCAGCGACTGACTTATGTTTTTCTTTTAATTTATAAATGATGCCATCCAATGTTTATTCTACCCTGCGTTTGGATTCTTCACTTCACTCCGCTTCGCTCCGTTCGTTCAGAATGACAAAAGAACAACTTTAGTTCTTACTTCTTAATTCCTAATTATTAATTATTAATTATTAACGGGCCTCTCCCAATTTCAATTATCAATTATCAATTATCGAAGCCTCACTGACATACTTTTCATACTTCTCACTACCCAGTATTTCCTTTAGCCTTAAGCTGTATTCTTCAGCAATATTCAGTTTTTCCTTTCCTAACGGATTACTGTTCTTGCCGATTATTGTTTTCAGAAAAGTAAAGTATCTGACTGAGTTCTCATAGTCTTTTAAATTAAAATATGATATACCGAGCTTGTAATAATTGCTTCCGAGATAATAATCAATATCAGCTTCTTTTCCTGTCTGTATGGATTCTTTGAACAGTTCAACTGCTCTTTCATCATTCTTCAGGTTTGACTCAACTTCGCCAAGATACATCAGCGCAACAAGATAATTACTTTGATACCCGCATTCATTTATAATGACTATCGACTCTTCAAGCAATTCCCGGGCTTTCTCAAATTGCTTTAATCCCATGTAAATGCATCCGAGATTGATCAGGTTAATTGAGATCAGAAAATTATCGCCTATTTCATATGAAGCTGACAGACTTTCTTCTGAATAGGACCGGGCTTTCTCAAAATTACTGTTTTTAAACTCGACTATGCCGAGATTAGCAAGCAGAAGAGATATCTGATGTGTCTCCTTCAGTTCTTTAAAAATATCAAGCGCTTCAATTTTATGCTTCAGCGAAAGTTCAGTCTCACCTTTTCTTGCATTGATAAAAGATATATTGTAAAGTGTGACTGCCATGTCTTTTTCATTCCCAATTCCCGGAAAATTGAAATTGCTTCATTGTAATATCCCATGGATTCATGTTCTCTTTCCATTTTCAGATTGGAGCAAACTCCAAGTACGTTGAGACATTTCGCTGCATCCGCACGGATGCCTGATTTTCTGAATATGGCTAAGGCTTGATTTATATAATTTTCAGGAATCCGCCTGTCTGCCTAAGTAACTTGAATCAAGACCTGCACTGTATAAAACTCTTGCTTTGAGAATTTCATCATACTCAAGTTTTGTATCCAGCACCTTCAGGCAGGTCTGAAGTCCTTCGAGAAAAGATCCTTTGACATTCCAGAATTCAGTCATGTTGTTTACAATTATGAATGCTTCATCAGGGTTATTTTCAGAAGCGCGGTGAATTGCCGTTCTTATGTTATCTATTTCAGAGTCAATTAAATTTACCCAGTCAATTACTTCCATTCCGTCTTTTCTCATCTGCTCATGATCTGCAAGTTTCATGAAATAGTTTAAATGTTTCACGGCTGTTACTGAATCAGTCCCCAGTTTTTCTATTGCATACTGCTTTAAAGATTCAAGCATGTAGAAGCGGATATTACCGGAAGTTTCGGTTGAACTGATCAATGACTTATCAAGCAGATTTGTATGAGTATCAATGATCTCATAGGATTCAATATTGTCATCAGAGCAGACTTCCTCAGCTGCTTCAAGTGTCCATCCTCCGGAAAAAACTGAAAGTCTCTGAAACAATATTTTTTCCTTATCAGTGAGAAGATCATAACTCCAGTCTATCATTGCGCGAAGAGTCTGCTGACGCGGCAGCGCAGTTCTCTTTCCGCTTGTAAGCAATTTGAACCTGTCATTTAATTTTTCACAGATCTTTTCAACTGATAATATTTTTATCCTTGCTGCTGCAAGCTCAATTGCAAGAGGAATTCCGTCCAGCTGATAACAGATCTCGGCAAGTGCAGGCGCGTTTTCATTATTTACTCTGAATCCGGAATTTACTGCAAGCGCCCGTTCGATGAATAATCTGACAGCTTCAAACTGGGAAAGTTCCTGAAGTGTATTTGTTTCTTTAGGCTGAGGATGTCTCAGAGACGTTACCCTGTATGTATACTCACCATCACTTCTCAGCGCTTCTCTGCTTGTAACAATTATTTTCAGACCGCAGCAATTCTTCAGAAGTTTCTCTGTTATGTTTGCACATGCATTTATTAAATGCTCGCTGTTGTCAAGGATCAATAGTATCTCTTTATCTTTAAGATAATTTACTAATGTAGACAATGTATCCTGACCCGGAGGTTCCGTAATTCCCAGGGTCCTTACAAATGCCGAAGGTACCAGTAACGGATCAAACAATGGCGCAAGCTCGATGACCCAGACACCGTTGGAAAATTCATCTATGAGATCCGCTGCAACCTGTAATGCAAGTCTCGTTTTGCCTGTTCCACCCGGACCTAACATCGTTATATGCCTGAATTCGGATAAAAGATTTTTTATTTCAATGATCTCTTTTTCCCTGCCGATAAAATTTGTAAGCTGCACAGGAAGATTATTCGGTCTTGCATCAAGCGTTTTTAAAGGAGGAAAATCTGATGTGAGTCCTTGTGAAAGAATCTGAAACAGTTTCACCGGCTGTATCAGATCTTTTAAACGTCTCTCTCCGAGATCCCTGAAACTTATCCCGGTCACTGTTTTCCATTCGGTTAATTCATAGACTTTCTCCGTAGCCAGTATCTGTCCGCCATAAGCAGCTGACATAACTCTAGAAGTCCGGGCAAGAGTGATGTATCCCATATAATCCTTTTCATTCCATTCAGCATTACCTGTGTGAATTCCAATACGAACTTTTACCACAGTGTTTTTCCGGTTTTCAGAATTGAAATTTATCTGAGCATCAACTGCCGCCTTCACAGCATCTTCCGCATTCTGAAAAGCGCAGCAGAATGCATCGCCTACTGTTTTAAAAACAAATCCGCTATTGGATTCGACAGCTTCGTGCAGAATTTCATTATGCCTCGTCAGTATAGAATGATAAGTCTCAGGATAATCCTGCGACAGCTTTGTGCTGCCTTCTATGTCGGTGAATAAAAACGTTACTGTTCCTGTAGGAATATTCATTTAATTAAAAATTACGAGTTACGAGTTACAAGTTACGATATTTATTCTAATTATTAATTAGTAATTTATTAATTATTAATTATTAACTTAGTATTAGTAATTAGTAATTAGTAATTAGTAATTAGTAATTGTCGAACTCCCTTCCTCCCAATACTTTGTAAACTCTTCATCACCAAATTGCTCTCTAAGCTTTGCAATATTTTCATCTTTTATTTTCTGATCATCTTTATCTAAAACTGCTCCCATAGATTGTAATGACTTTTCTGCAGCACTCAGCAATTTTATTGATTTTTCAAATTCTCCCAGACCGAATGCTACATTTCCCAGATAGTTTATGGAGTGAGCAATTCCATTTTTGCTTTTGATTTCTTTATAAATATTCAGGCTTTCTTCATAATAGTTTTTAGCCCGCTCATAATCCCCCTGATTAAATGATGTACTTCCAAGCCTGTTTATGGAATCAGCAATTCCATTTTTGTCACCAATTTCTCTGTAAATATTCAGACTTTCTTCATAAAATTTCTTAGCCTGTTCAGAACTTCCCAGATTAAATGCTACCATTCCCAGACTGAGTATGGAAGAAGCAATTCCATTTTTATCACCAATTTCCTTTCTTAATTCCAGGCTTTCTTCATAATATCTCTTAGCCAGTTCATAATCTCCCTGATTTAATGCTACATTTCCAAGACTTTCTATGGAAAAAGCCATTCCTTTTTTATTCCCGATTTCTTTTAATAAATCCAGACTTTCTTCCAGATATTTTTTAGCCTGTTCAAAATCTCCCTGATATAAAGCAACATTTCCAAGGTTGTTTATGGATAAAGCTATTCCATATTTGAGACCAATTTCTTTGAAAATATACAGACTTTCCTCATAATGTTTCCTTGCCTTTTCATAATCTCCCTGATTTAATGCTACATTTCCCAGGCTGAGTATAGGTGAAGCAATTCCATTTTTATCACCAATTTCCTTTTTAATAGCCAGGCTTTCTTCGAAATAATTCTTTGCCGGTTCAAAATCTCCCTGAGCGTCTGCTACATTTCCAAGGCATTGTAAAGATAAGGCAATTCCACTCTTGTTTCCAATTTCTTTGTAAATTTCCCGACTTTCTTCTAAATATTTCTTAGCCTGCTCATTATCTCCCTGAGACATTTTAAAACTACCAATCCAGTAAAGTACATTTCCTTTTGATAATTTACCCAATGCTCCCGGACTTTCCAGAATAATTTCAACGATCCTTATACCGGTTGAATAAAGTCCCGCCCTGTTCCAGTACCTTCCAAGCGCATTTGAAATAACAGCTCCTTTTTCTTTATTCTCATTATTGACGGACCATTCTATAGCTGATATAAAGTTGTTGTAATCAGCTTCAATTACAGCGAGCCAGAATTTTGCGTTTTTACTCTTCAATTCAGGCTCTGCTTTTTTTGACAAATCTAAAAAATAATTCAGATGTTGTGTGAATATTTTATTTTCATCTGACAATTTTTCGATGCCGTATTGTCTTATACTTTCAAGTATCCTGTATCTGTCTTTTGCTTCATCATAAATTACTACGGACTTTTCTGTAAGCTGACTTAGAAGGTCAATTATCTCATCTTTACTTATCGTATCATCTGAACAAACTTCTTCGGCCGCCTCAAGTGTCCAGCCTCCTGTAAATACAGAAACTCTGCTCCAGATTTTTTTTTCGTCTTCTGAAAGCAGATCATAACTCCAGTCTATAAGAGCTTTAAGAGTCTGCTGCCTCGGTAAAGCTGTTCTTTTTCCGCCGCTTAATAATTTAAACCTGTCGTCTAACCTCTCATTAATTTTATCTACTGTTAATATATTTACTCTCGCCGCTGCAAGTTCAATAGCCAGTGGTATCCCGTCAAGACGGCTGCAGATCTCCGCCAGTGCAGGCGCATTTTCATTGTTAATGCGAAAATTCGATTTGACCAGTAAAGCTCTCTCTATAAACAACCGGACTGCTTCGTATTGTGTAAGTTTTTCGGGAGTGTTGTAAATTGATGTGTCAGGCAGTGAGAGTGAAGGAACCCTGTATGTATGCTCACCGGAGCAGTTTAATGATTCACGGCTTGTTGCTATTATTTTTATCCGGGGACACTTTCTTAAAAGAAATTCAACCAGGTCCGCACAGTCATTTATAAGATGTTCGCAATTATCAAATATAATAAGTATCTCAAGATCTTTAAGATATCCGGTTAGCATTTCTTTAGGTGAAAGTCCCGGCTCTTCTTTTATTCCTATGGAATCCATCAGAGTCTGCACTATCAATGAAGGATCAGACACCGGAGCAAGTTCGGTAATGAATACCCCGTTTGAAAAATCATCTATCATATCTGCTCCGGTTTGCAGTGCAAGACGTGTCTTGCCTGCACCGCCTGAACCTATTATCGTCAGTAGACGGGTTTTACCTAACTGCTCTTTTATCTGCTTCATTGCTTCTTCCCTTCCAATGAAACTCGTCATCTGAATGGGAAGATTATTCGGTCTGGCATCAAGAGTCTTTAACGGAGGAAAATCTTCACGAAGTCCGGGATATATTATTTGAAAAAGCCTGATAGGTTGTATGACATCTTTAAGTCTTCTTTCACCAAGATCGCGGAATGAAATACCGCTGCTCTCATTACCAATCTCCCCGCCGGTATCATCTAACTCAGATTCTTTAATAGAATGCCGGGCAGGCTGATTGGGAATGCTTATTACATCTTTCGCAAGTTCATATGCATCATTTGAAATAATGATCTGATCACCGTATGCAGCTGACATCACTCTTGTTGTTCGTGCAAGAGTAATGTAGCCCATATAATCTTTCCCGTTCCATTCCGCATTCCCCGAATGAATACCTATTCTCACTTTTATAACTGCATCATTTCCGTTCTCAGAATTGAGTTTTATCTGAGTATCAACTGCCGCCTTCACAGCATCTTCCGCATTCTGAAAAGCGCAGCAGAATGAATCACCTATTGTTTTAAAAACAAATCCGCTATTGGATTCGACAGCTTCGTGCAGAATCTCATTATGCCCCGTCAGTATGGAATGATAAGTATCAGGATAATCCTGTGACAGCTTTGTACTGCCTTCTATGTCAGTGAATAAAAACGTTACTGTTCCTGTGGGTATATTCATCTTATTAATTGCAAATTACAAATTACGAGAGTTACAAGATTACCCGAGGGTTACGAAATTGTTACGAGTTACGAGTTACAAGGTTACGTTTAAAGGTTACAAATTTACAAATTACAAATTACAGATTACAAATAAAGTATTGAACATTGACTATGTTTATGACAATAATTCCTCACAGACAACAATAAAAATCTGTGAAAATCTGTGTTATCTGTGAGATATAAAAATGTAGTGTATAAAGAACATCTCTTAGTGTATTCAGAACATTGAACATTAAACATTGAACATTGAACATTGAACATTGAATGCAATTTTATTAATATGCCGCTGTAAATAAAAATCAAATGTTGAAGTTAAATACATTCCTCAGATATTTTTCATTGTGCCTGATAATGTTCATTGCAGCAGGCGCAGTACTTTTCACTCCTCGAAGTCATTCAAAGTTCATTATCCCTGAATAATGTAAGATCAGATGAGGACTCTTCCGGATTCAGCAGTGACGGACCGGTTGTTATCCATGAAGACGGTAACATTATAAGCTACTCTGTCAGACCTGATCAGAATTCTTTCAAAGCGTACCGTGATCAAATCAAAGCAGAAGATGTGCTGACCTGCTATGTTGACAAATCCGGTCAGCAGTTCAGCTTTAAACTCAAAGAATCCATTAGCATAGAACCGGATGTTTATGATCTCCCGGATAAAATGCTTATAGTTTCAGATATCGAAGGAAATTTCACGGGTTTTAAAATGATACTGACTGCTGCAGGTGTAGTAAACAATGAACTTGACTGGACATTCGGAAACGGACATGTTGTTTTACCGGGAGATTTTTTTGACAGGGGAATTAATGTCACCGAATGCCTGTGGCTGATCTATAAACTTGAAACTGAGGCGGAGCGTCAGGGCGGGAAAGTTCATTTCATTCTTGGGAATCATGAATTGATGAACCTGAAAAATGATCTCAGATATGTCCGTGCTAAATATTTCGCGAATGCGGATTCACTTAAACTGGATTACAAGAACTGGTACGAAGAGAATTCTGAACTGGGTAAATGGCTCAGAAGCAAAAACAGTATTGAGAAGATCGGAGACTTTCTTTTTATGCACGCAGGGCTGAGCAAAGACTTTCCTGGTGATTCTCTTTCATTAACTGAAATTAACAATAACATCAGAGCATCAATTGATAAAACCTTTAATAAAGGTGAAGCTTCAAAAGACATTTTCATCGGCAGCAACGGTCCGCTTTGGTACAGAGGCATTGTCAAAGAAACCGAAACTCAGGAAGAAGTAGAAAAAACACTGACAGCTTTTAATGCTTCAAAGATGATCTTAGGTCATACGATTGTTGATCAGATTAAGTATTTGTATAATAACAGAGTGATAGCCATAGATCTTGATCATCAGGAAAATGCAGACAAAGGAGTAATGTATGCGCTTTGGTATGAGAATGGAGATTTTTTTATTATTGACAACAATGGATCAAAAAATGAGTTATGAGTTTTGAGTTATGAGGTATGAGTTATGAGTTATGAGGTATGAGTTATGAGGTATGAGGTATGAGGTATGAGGTATGAGGTATGAGGTATGAGGTATGAGGTACGTTTTCGCGTCTCGCGTCTCGCGTCTCACATCTCGCGTCTCACGTTTGACGTTGTTTTTTGTCCCCGCTGAGTCTCGCCCTTATTACAATTTAAAGTAAACTAATAATTTGTGGGAGGACTCAGCGGCGTACCTGCTTAAATTTGTAAAATTAATGATTGCACCATAGTTAAAAAATTATTTTTAATAGTGAAAATGATTAATAAAAAATGTCTTTTGTAATTTTCTTTTAATTTATTGCTTAAACATTTGCTATGCCCAAATGCAGCAGGATTGGGCACAACGATTTGGCGGACCTGATGATGATGCCTCAAACTCGGTTTGTGTGGATGACTCCGGAAACGTTTATATTACAGGCGGAGTACAAGTACAATCGAGTCTTAAATGCGTAACAATCAAGTATAATAAAAACGGTGACAGTTTATGGGTAAGAGACTATATAAGGCCTGGAAGTAATTATAACCAAGGATATGATATAAAGCTTGATGATTCAGACAATGTTTATATAGCAGGAGGATCTGTAATCAAGTATGACAGAAATGGGAACTTGAAATGGACCGGATACAATGCTGCAGAATATAGAAAACTTATTCTGGATTCTTCAGGAAATATTTACGCAGCCGGGTTGGGTGGAGGACGGTATGTCGTCGCCAAGTATGATCGTAATGGAAATAATTCCTGGGTAGATCGAAGTACCGGCGGATATAAACTAATGGATCTGAAATTAGATTGTGACGGGAATGTAATTATTTTGGGCGAGTCTCTAACAGGGGGAGGCAGTGATTTTACAACCATTAAGTATTCAAATAATGGTAACAGAATCTGGACTCAAAAATATTATGGTCTCGCATCTCCGCCTCAGCAATTGCCGGGAGCTGTAGCTGTTGATGATCAATGTAATGTTTATGTAACCGGTGCAAGTCAAGATGCTTCACAAATTTATAACAGTACAACAATTAAATATGATAGTTCCGGGAATATAGTCTGGATTAAGAGAATTTATCCTCCTGCAAATGGACAAGACATAGCCGTTGATAAATCATATAACGTTTATATTTCTGCCCGGAGTAATGGAAATAATTACGCAATTAAATTTGATTCAGAAGGAAACCTAATATGGATGAGGACATACCCAACGACTAATATTTTGGCAACAAATAAATTAGTATTAATCCTTGATTCTGTAAATAATGTATATGTTACGGCAAATATAGATTCTAATGGTAATACCTGTTATGGTGCAATTAAATACGACAATAATGGCAATCGCCAGTTTGTAGTAAGTTATTACCACGTAAATATTGAATATGGTTATGTAAATGATATGGCACTTGGCAAAAACGGGAGTGTATATCTTACCGGTATAAGCAATATGACATATGCTACTGTAAAGTATTCTCCAATTTTAACGGGAATTTCAGAATACAATTTAATTCCGGATCAATATAGTTTATCACAAAATTATCCCAATCCGTTTAATCCGGTTACAAAAATCAATTACGAACTACGAGTTACGAATTACGTTACCTTAACAGTCTTCGATGCTTTGAGTAAAGAAGTAGCTGCTTTAGTTAATGAAAAGCAAAATGCCGGGAAATATTCAGTCGAATTTGACGGAAGCAATTTATTACCGAGCGGGATTTATTTTTATAGATTGACCACTGATGGGTTTTCTGATACGAAGCGAATGATTTTATTAAAATAGAATAACTGCAGGTCATATGATATGTTTTGAACTCAGTTTCAATGTCCCCGTTGAGTCTCTCTATTCTGTAGGAGGACTTAGCGGCGTGTGCATCTCTCCCGATGAGTCCCCGCATCAGTTTTCGTCTGCCATTGAAATTTTTAAAGCGGAGTTCAGCGGGGACGGCAAAATGATAAAAGGATTCGTGAACAGATCAAATACAAGATAAATGAAATCAAAACTTGTTCTAAACTTTCTGAAATAAAAAACCTTAAGAAACTTACAGGATACAAGAGGATTTCATCGCCGTTGTTAGTAGTCCAAAAAGTTTGCATGTAATAATTAAAACTAAGTTATGCAACAACAGCAAATTACAAATTACAAGTTACAAGTTACAAGTTACGAGTTAACACTAACTTGCTATAACTGACTCCTCGCTTCTTCAACCGTCAGATGTTTCCCTTCTTCAAAAACTTTATCAAACTCACCGGAGCTCATATTCCTCTTCAGCTTCAATATAGTATCATCCATTTCCTGCTGTGTTGACTTGCCAAATTTTACTTTACGGTTTTCTAAGAACTCCTTTTTAAGAAAACCTGTCAGCTAACCGCTTCTCAATTTCCCTGTTTCATTATACAGTTCAGCCACACTGATTAAAATTTTTGCAACATCCAGAATATTATTTGTTTCTCTGTAAATCGTGAGGCTTTCAGAATAGTATTTCTCTGCTTTAATGTATTCCTTATTTCTGAGAGCAATTAATCCAAGACCGTGAAGACATACTGCAGCTTCCATAACAAGATCTAACTCTCTGCACATAGCAAGGCTTTCTTCATACAGTTCTAATGCCTTTTCAAACTCATCCATTTCAAAAGTTACTTTTGCAATATTATAAAGAGCTTCTGCGACACCTGTTTTCTTTCCGATCTCAAAATATATTTCATAAGATTTCCTGTATAATGCTAAAGCTGCCTGATAGTCAGCCTGGTTAAAAGCTACATTTCCTAAATTTGTCAGTGTAATAGCTTCTCCAACCCTGTCTCCTACATCCAGCCTGATCTGAAGACTTTCATCCAGCAATGCTTTTGACCTTATATAATCTCCGTGCTCATATGCCAGAATGCCCAGATTACACAGTGCAACAGATACACCAAGCTTATCTCCCTGAGCTCTGCGTAGTGCTAAACTTTCTGTGTACATATCTGAGGCTTTTTCAATATCTCCCTGAATTGAAAAAATATTCCCCAGATTGTTAAGAGTAGCGCCTATCCCGTATTTATCATCAATGGATTTATAATAGTCAAGATTCTCCTCATAGTATTTTCGTGATTGTTCAAAGTTGCCTTTATCGTATTCGAGTACAGCAAATCTGTGCTGAATTTCAATCATAAGCTTTTTAGCATCCATCTCCCGGCTGATCTGCAAGCCTTTTTCAAAAAGTGTTTTTGCTTTATCAAAGTCGTCATTTAACCTTGCAAAGTTTCCTAAGTAGGAAATTGCGCGGATATAGTTATGATTATGAGTTTCCGTCCACTTTGATACTGATGATTCCAGGAAGCGCATTCCTTTGGAAAGATATCCGTTGATCTGCCAATAGTAAGCCATTGATGCGGCTAACTTTATCCCGTCTTCACTGTTAGAATTTTCAATGAACCATAACAATGCTTTCTCAACATTTCCGGTTTCATCTTTTATCATATTCATCCAAAGTGCCGAATCACCGCCTCTTAAGTTACTGATGGGAATGTCGGCAAATTCCGAATAGTATTTTAAATGTTTCTCTGTAATACTTTCGAATTCACCCGACTCTTTTAATTTATTGTCACCGTACTGTCTTATCGTTTCCAGCATTCTGAATCTTTCTTTTTCTTCTCCTGCTATCACAATGGATTTTTCAGTTAAGCCTGTGAGAATGTCCAGCATATCATCTTTAAAAATTTCTTCGTCAGCACAGATTGCTTCTGCAGCTTCAAATGTCCACCCGTCTGAAAATACCGACAATCTTCTCCATAATATTCTTTCTTCTTCCGAAAGCAGATCATAACTCCATTCAATTAATGCTTTTAAAGTCTGCTGTCTCGGTAATGCGGTCCGCTTTCCTCCTGTAAGCAATTTAAATCTGTCATCTAATCTTTCATGTATTTTTTCAACAGCCAAAATGCTTATTCTTGCTGCAGCCAGTTCTATTGCAAGAGGAATCCCGTCAAGCTGTGAACATATACCGGCAACTGCCGGAGCATTTTCATTTGTAACTCTGAAATTCGGATTTATTACCAGCGCTCTTTCAATGAATAATCGTACCGATTCATATTGAGTAAGCTGTTCCGGAGTTTCGATGCTTTTCGCCTCCGGGGTAGTCAGTGACAATGTTCCGAATGTCTGCTCACCTGAACATCTCAAAGCTTCCCTGCTTGTTGCGAGTATTTTTAATTTTGGTGATTTAGATAAAAGCTGCTCAGCTAATTTTGAACACGCATGTATTATGTGCTCACAGTTATCGAATACAATCAATAATTCTTTTTCTTTCAGGAAATCTGTTAGTGTAACAATGACATCCTGTTTCGGCTGTTCCGGAATTTGAAGAGCCTGCATAATAATATTCGGAAGTAGATCAGGTTCATATAATGAAGCAAACTCTACAAACCAGACTCCATTGTCAAAGTCATCTATTAAGTCAGCAGCAATCTGAAGTGAAAGCCTTGTCTTTCCCGTTCCTCCGGGTCCCGTGAGTGTTAAAAGAGAAGTTTGCTTAAGCAAACTTTTTATTTTTCTCATTTCCTCTTCACGTCCTATAAAACTTGTAAGCTGAACCGGCAGATTATTCGGTCTTGCATCAAGCGTTTTAAGAGGAGGAAAATCTTCAATAAGACCGGGATATAAAACCTGAAATAATCTTATCGGCTGAATGACATCCTTCAGTCTTCTTTCTCCGAGATCACGGAATGAAATGCTTTTTTCTTTATGATGCCCGTTCCCGGACTCCTGCTCAGGCTCGTTAAATACATATTTGCACAGATCAAATGTGTTATTTGAAATTAATATCTGCTCACCGTAAGCAGCCGACATCACTCTCGCTGTTCGTGCTAATGTAATATAACCCGTGTACCGTTCTCCGGTCCATTCCGCATCCCCCGAATGAATTCCCATTCTCACTTTGATAACAGCCTCAATCCACTTTTCTTTTGAAAGGTTTATTTGCGCATCAACAGCAGCTCTCACTGCATCTTCCGCCTTTTCAAAAGCGCTGCAGAACGCATCTCCGATGATCTCAAATACAAAACCATTGTTGGATTCAATCGCTTCCTGCACGATCGAATGATGTCTGTCCAAAGCAAATTGCAGCGTATCAGGATAATCCTGCGAAAGCTTAGTGCTGCCTTCGATGTCGGTGAAGAGGAAAGTTATATTACCGGATGGAGGATTCAAATTAATTAAGAATTAAGAGTTACGAGTTACAAGTTACGAGTTACAAATAGAGTTTTGAACATTGGCAATCAGGGAATCAGTAATTTGTAAATGCAAATTAAGAATTACGCAGAAGGAATGTAAGATAGAAGTTGCTGGGTGCGAGAGAATGATTTCGGCTGGGAATATGAATTTTTAAACGGACATCAAAGACTTTCATCAATTAGAATCTTCACTGACTAATGACAATTTTTTTTCAGAAGTAATTATTGATTTTGCAAGCTCCAGAACAGCCAGAGCATTTTCTTTTGTAACAGAAGGGAATCCTTCAAGAAAATCATCAAGTGTTTTACCATTTTCAAGATGATCAAACAGAGTCTGGATCATTACGCGGGTACCTCTGAAAACCGGAGCACCACTCATTATTTCAGGATCAATATTTATTATTGAAGTATTCATCTGAATCAAATTTAACATTAAAATATAAAACAAAAAACTTAATTCATTTATTGGTTCACCAACATTAACTCACTCCAGTGAACCATCTTTTCTGTTCCCGCTGAGTCTCTCCTTTGTTACAATTTTAAAGTAAATAAATGATTTGTGGGAGGACTCAGCATTGTACCTGTCATTTCGCGGTTATTGGTGTTCCAAAAAGTTTGCTGCGTCTCACGTCTCGCGTTTCACATCTCACGTCTCACTCAGTCTTTAGAAATTGCTATCACGCACGCCTCATCCATTGTGATCTTCTTCCCTTCTTCAAAATATTTCAAATAATCCTTATTACCTAATTTTTCTTTCAGTTTCAAATATAATGAATCCAGCCTGGCTGATTCTGTTTTCTGCAGATCAACTTTTATTGTCCCGGAGAATTCTTTAAGAAAGCCAAGCAATAAAACTGTCTGTGTGTATTCTTCTTTAGCAAATTTTAATTCTGAAAATCCCAGAAGATTTACAGCCAGTTCTTTTTTTTGATTCAGCTCTTTATTTAAAGTAAGACTCTTTGAAAATAAATCCGCGGCAAGTTTAATTTCACCATTGCTCAATGCAATGTTTCCAAGGTAATTCAGATTAAAAGCTATCCCCGGTTTGTGTCCTATTTCTGTGCTTAACTCAAGACTGTCTTCAAAATATTTCTTTGCCTTATCACGATTACCTTTTGAATATTCGGCATTGCCGATTGTCATCAGGCTGTACGCAATGATCGGTTTGTTATCAGTCTCCTGTCCGATTGCGAGACTTTCTTCCAGCAGAACTGATGTTGTTTCAAAATCACCGTCCTGTATTGAAATATTTGCACGGCTTGTTAAAGCAAAAGAGATTCCCCTTTTCTCCCCTATCATCCTGAACAAAGCAATGCTTTCATCAAGAAGTATCGTAGCTTTTTCAATTTCCCCGAGACTAAATGCAATATTGCCGAGAGAGCAGAGAGAATAAGCCGTACCTCTTTTTTCTTCAAGCTCTTTAAATAAAACAATACATTCATCAAATATCCCGGCACATCTTGCCAGGTCGCCCTGCTCCATTATGATATTGCCTAAATTAAAAAGCGAATATGCTACACCGCGTTTCTCACCGGCTTCACGCTGTATCTCAACACTTTCTTCAAATAGTTTTGCCGCATTTTCATATTCCCCTTTCTCCAGCAATAACGAGCCAAGATCATTGATTGTGTAAGCTATGTTTTTTTTATCATCTGTTTCTTTAAAAAATTTCAGACTTTCCGAATAATAATTCTTTGCAGATTCATAATCGCCTTGTTCAAATTTGATTATTCCGAGATTGTTCATCGCTTCTGCAATAAGATTCTTATTGTTAAGCGCTTCGTTTATTTCCATGCTCTTGTTAAGGTGGGCTACAGATGCATCCAGTTCACCCTGCAGTTGAACAAGCTTTCCGAGTTTACACAGAGCTTTTCCAAGAACAGGTTTTGAAATATCCTTATTGATCTCGAGCAGCTTTTCCAGCCACTGTCTTCCTTCGGAATAATGTCCGCGTATCTTCCAGAAACTACCTAAAGCCGAAGCTAATCTGATTCCCTTTTCTTCTTCAGGTGTTTTCAATGCATACAGCATGCTTCTTTCCAAATTGCCTCTTTCGATATCAAGTTTGTTCAGCCGGCTCTGTGCCTCATGACCTGATAAAAAAGATTCTGCGGTTTCAGCAAACTTAACATAATGGTCAAGATGTCTTTCAGAAACTATTTCAAATTCATTTTCCTCATTTAATTTAACCTCGCCGTATTGTCTGATAGTCTCAAGCATTCTGAATCTTTCAAGGTCCTCATCAAAAAGAATTATTGATTTCTCATTCAAATTAATTAGCAGATCAAATATTTCCTTTTCACTTATCTTTTCATCCTGACAGATAAACTCAGCCGCTTCAAAATCCCACCCTCCTGAAAAAACCGAGAGCCTGTTCCATAATACTCTTTCTTTATCAGAAAGCAGATCATAGCTCCAGTCGATCATTGCTCTCAGAGTCTGCTGTCTCGGAAGCGCAGTGCGTTTACCTCCTGTCAGCAAACTGAACCTGTCATCAAGTCTTTCATGGATCTTTTCGGGAGTTAATATTTTTATCCTTGCTGCAGCAAGTTCGATCGCAAGCGGTATCCCGTCAAGACGGCTGCATATCCCCGCAAGAGCAGGCGCATTTTCATTGTTAACACGAAAATCCGGTTTCACAGATAAAGCTCTTTCGATGAACAATCGGACAGCTTCAAATTGTGTCAGCTGTTCCGCAGTGTTATTAACGGAAGGATCGGGATGTGACATTGAAGACAGCCTGTATGACAGCTCTCCTGAACAGTTGAGAGCTTCACGGCTTGTAGTTATTATCTTTAACTTCTGGCAATTTTTTAACAGCTTTTCTGATAACTTTGCGCATTCATTTATGAGATGCTCGCAATTATCAAGTATAAGAAGCATCTCTTTATTTTTCAGATGATCAATAAGACTATCCTCAGGCGATCTTCCCTTTTCTTCCTTTACACCGAGAGAATTCATTAATGTCTGCAGAATGAAAGAAGGATCTGAAAGATGCGCCAGCTCGGTAATAAAAACTCCGTTTGCAAATTCATCTATAAGGTCTGCGCCAGCCTGCAAAGACAGGCGCGTCTTGCCTGCTCCGCCCGGACCTAATATTGTCAGCAGGCGGGTTTGCTTCAACAAACTTTTCAGCTGCTGCATTACTTCCACTCTTCCGATAAAACTTGTCAGCTGTACCGGAAGATTATTAGGTCTTGCATCAAGCGTCTTTAGAGGAGGAAAATCTTCACGCAGTCCGGGAGCGATCAATTGAAAAAGTCTGATAG
>JADJTX010000020.1 GCA_016710985.1 Ignavibacteria bacterium | reverse complement strand
TCAATCATTACAGTTTGTAGATTCAGCTGTAGGATGGGTCGGACTAGAAGGCTTTCCAAGAATATAAGACAACGAATAGAGGTTACAACTGATTGTAGCCAAAATAATCCAAGCGGTTCAAGAAACAATATTTATGGTTGATAGTTTATTAGTGAGTGGACACTCTGGAATATCAAGAACCACAAACGGAGGCTTAACATTCATAGTGAGTCAGTATTTCTGAGATCTCTGAAGTATACAAACTTTATCAGAACTATCCGAATCCGTTCAATCCTCGAAACAAATATTAAAATAGAAATTTCTGACTAACTCAGATATAGTCCTCATTAATATTTGACATGGCAGGAAAGGAAATAGAAAGCATACAGAAGAAGAGAGCTTAAATTCAGGTGTATGAGTTTATCTATTTTCCTGAAAATCACAAGCGGTACATACTTCTATGCGAAGTTAAGATATATGATTTAAAAGGAAATTTAATTCTTCAAAGATGTTAAGAAAATGATCTATTTAAAATAATAAAAAATCACTTCCATGAAAAGGCACACCATACTATTTTTTACTATAATTATTCATTACTCATTATTTATTACCCCTTGCCAAAGCCAATGGATACTTCAAAATACAAATGTTTCCAAACCAGTAACCGGAATATATTTCATTGACAATCAAAATGGGTGGGCTGTGACAGACTGGACACCTCAATTTGATATCGGCTATGTTATTCATACTACAAATGGAGGAAACAATTGGAGTGTTCAATTTTCTGCAACCTGCGCTTTCACTAAAGTGCAGATGCTCAATAGAAAATACAGGCTATATCTGCGGTGGTGACGGAATAGGAAAAGTGTTCAAAACAACAAACGACGGTAATGACTAGTCACTTATTGCGGACTTCGGGCCGTAAAGCTTAGATAAGGACTTTTTATAAACAGGGACACCGGTTTTATATGTGGAAATGTTTTATCCGATCTATGGCTTACAACTAACGGTGGAATAAACTGGGTACCTAGAATATCCGGAATTACCCAGCATCCATATAGGTTATTTTTTCTCAATTATGATACGGGCTGGTGCGGCGCTGATTTTAATCTTTATAAAACTACAAATGCAGGTGTGAATTGGGAGTTTATCAGTACCTTTAATGAAAATATTCAGGCAATAGATTTTAAATATCAATACAGGGTGGTTAGCATGTACAAATAACAGAGTTCAATACACCGAAAATGGAGGTCAAAGTTGGACTGTTTCATTTCCGTATGGATTAAGCAGTAACACTGTTCCGTCATTACAATTTATAGATTCAACAATAGGGTGGGTTGGGTCAGGTTTTTCCGAGATCTATAAATCAACGAATAAGGGTTATAACTGGGCTCTACAAAATAATCCAGGTGGGTCAACAACAATATTTATTGTTGATAGTTTATTGGGATGGATCGGTCGGAACAATATATCCAAAACCACAAACGGCGGCCTGACATTTAGGCAGAATAAATAACTTCAGAGATTCCACGGGGATACATACTTTATCAGAACTATCGAACCGTTTAATCCTGAAACAAGAATAAAAGTTGAGATACCCTTTAACTCTGATGTAAACCCTTACAATATTCGGATATGACAGGAAAGGGAAATAGAAAGCATCGAAAGAAGAACTTAAATACGGGTGTGAGAGTTTAATTATATTCCGGAAATCAAGCCAAGCGGTACTTACTTCAGAATGAGATCAAGGATATATGACTTAAAGGGAAATTTTATTTTCAAAGAGTGTTAAGAAAATAGATTTATGTAAATAATTACTGTAATTTTTCAGAAAATTAAATTTAAGAGATATGAAAACAATACTTTTACTTATCACTACCTTACTCCTTTCAATCCAGGTTAATTCACAGACTAAAACATTTAAGACAGGAATGACGGGAGCATATTTTCATTATGGATTCTCGAACACAAAATGGAACTGGTATGAGGATCTTCATATGAATACCTGGAGCTCTTTCTATGCAGGAAATAATTATCCGAACAATCTGAAAATAAACGAGCTTATAGATTCACTTCATCGCTCGGGTATGGAAGGGTATTTTGAACCGGATACTTTAAGATGGGCAGGATACGGGAGAGAGCAGATAATTCAGGCGGAAATATCTTCAGACAGGTTTCGTTATGATGGTCATAGTCTCGGATTGGATACCACAGATAACTGGATGGGTGAGACTCAAAGGGTAAGATACTTTAATGCCGCAACAACACAAGGTGTACCCTTTGATCCCCCGTCCAGAGTACTTGATTCGGTTTATGAAAACAGCTTTCAATCTTTGAGTGGTCTCGCGGATGATCCTTTGTATGAGATCCCCCTGCCAATAAATGTTCCGCCATATGTACAGAAAGTAATTAATACCTATTATGTGAAGCCCAGAATGAGAATCAGTACTCAGGATGCATTTGGTTCAACGAAGAATGTTGCGAAAGTAGTTATTAAAGCATTTAATGGAGATGTTGTAAGTGAATTTATAATTAGAACTAATAATTTTAGAGACTTTATAGGTTCAAGTTATAATGGTGAATATATTGAAGACTATTTCTTTCTCAATTTATTTGTAAGAGCAGACAGTCTAAATCGAGGTCGAACTTCACACGACCCTGCGCTTATTAGCAGCTGCAAGGTTGATTATGAAATATACTGGTATGGGGAAGTGATGTGTATGGATAGACTAAGTGAAAGTCAGGGATCAGGCTGAGGAAACTTAGCAAGGCTCCGAAAGTAAAAATACAATTAAAGATAAAGTGATGCATTACAATTACGAAAACTCTCATGGAGGGATGTAGTGAAAGGTTTTATATGGAAGAAGTTGATTAATCAAATTTAGCTTGTATTAAATATCTTAATGATATACTTGGCGATTGGTATGGAAATGATCATGATTATAAAATGATAGGATTGATAAATAAGTTTAATAGTTTTAATAATCATTTGAAGGAAGAACTGAAGCCGACATAGAAGAGTATACAATCCTGATGTCAGTCTGCTGAATATATTCAAAGAACTTTAGTAGACAGATTAGGTTCGAAAGAGATTTTTATGGGCGCGTATGGGATTCTGGCAGCAAGATAGAAATGAAATTGACTTAACAAAAAATATAAATTAAGTTTCCCTAAAGTCTAATCGAACGAACATCAATATGGAAAACAAATTCTACCGCATATTATTTTTTCTTTCAATTCTTCTCATCATCATTTCATTCGATCTTGCACATAATCCACCAAGCGGATGGCAGAAGCAAATGCTCCTGATAGCTTTCAGGTCTACCAAATTTTCAGGTTTAACATGTTTTTTTTGATAGCTTAACAGGATGGATTGTCACAGGAAACGATCTGCCAAATGATTTATCAGGATACATAATAAAACAACAATGGCGGAAATAATTGGGAGAAAATTAACTCAGATATCTAGATCACAGCAAAAGTAATTTTTTAAATAGCAGTACCGGGGTTTGTTTTCAGTGGATATAATACAGTTTGCAAGACATTCAAAATCTGACAAATGGCGGAGACAATTGTTTTCCATCAGCGGACCGGGCGGCAAATATTTTGTGATGATATGGATGCGATAAATGGGCATTTTATGGATAGCAGCATGAGGGGCTTCACTGGCGGAATCTTTCTAACGACCAATGGTGGAGCGAACTGGACAAGAAAATATTATGCAGGGAGGTTCTCAAAATCCTGGATAAAATTTATTTTGCAAACAATAGGCTTGATTTGCATCAAAAAGCATTCTTTTAAAGAACAAGTGATGGAGGGAACACATGGAATAATTTAAACCCTGAATTGGGATATACAGATATTCATTTTATTGATACCTTAACCGGATGGAAGTGCGATAGGATGAATGAAAAACAACAAATGGAGGATTTAATTGGGTAGATCAAACTCTTCCTTCAATTAATGATACAAATTTCATCTAATGGTAAATGAAATTTCATAATGCCATAAAGATGGAACTATGGCTGTTGGTCCAATATAATTGTGCAGTTTTTCACAAGAGGTCTCATATTTACTTCAAATGGTGGTACTAACTGGGGTTATCAATTACCTATACATCTAAAATAAAATTTTTTTAAATATTATTTTAGATTTTTTATTGACTCAAGTATTGGCTGGGCTTCTAACATAAATGGATCCGGAATACATACGATTACAGGCGGAGATACAACTATCTATACCGGTGTCAACATATTTCATCTAAGTTCCAAAAATTTCATGCTTTATCAAAACTTTCCCGTCCGTTTAATCCTGTTACTTCGATTCTATTTGAATTGAAGACAGCAAGCCATGTTAAATTGAGAGTTTATGATATAAGAGGAGTGATGGTAAATGAGTTAGTAAACGGCGGATGGTCGGCAGGCAGGTTTATCAGCGGCTTTGACGGAACAAACCTTTCTTCGGGAGTTTACTTTTACAGGATTGAAATCACAGCAGACAACACAAGCGAGAAGTTTTATCCAGACAAAGCGTATGGTATTGATGAAATAAATGTACTTAGCTTTCTCTTTTATGAAATTGACCTAACAAAAAATATAAATTAAGTTTCCCTAAAGTCTAATCGAACGAACATCAATATGGAAAACAAATTCTACCGCATATTATTTTTTCTTTCGATACTTCTCATTATCATTTCATTCGACCTTGCACACAATCCTCCCAGGCGGATGGCAGAAGCAGATGCTGCCTGACTGAACGGTAGGGATATTTCAGATATGGTTTTCTAGACAGTCTCAATGGTTATGCAACAACAGCATACTTGGAATCTAATCTGCATATATACTAAAGACAACTAATGCCGGAGAGAATTGGCAAACTACAGATAGTGTTAGTCATTATTAAATCATTCAATTTCTAAATAATAAACACAGGCTACATATGCGGAGTTGATATTTTTAAACCACTAATGCGGGATTGGAAATGGACTGGAATAATATTCCTTCTGGACGCGCGTGGCGAATGATATGTATGTTTTAAAATGAGGATTCAATTTGGGTCAGATGAAAACAGCTTTGACGGCGGGGTCTTTCTAACAACAACGGCGGAGGAAGCTGGACGAGGAAATATTATGCGGGAGGTTCTCAAAATCCGGACAAGATTTATTTTGCTAACAGCAGATTGGGATTTGCCACGCGATCTACAAATAATTATTTAAGAACATCTAACGGAGGCGAGACATGGGAGATAATAATTGGTCCGTTTATCTGGTTTAATGATATGGTATTTATTGATTCACTGACCGGATATAAATCCAATGGATTCATGATGAAAACAATAGATGGAGGATTATCATGGATACAGCAATCTCTCCCCAATGATACAAATTTTTTTAATCCTGATGCTGTAAGATTCAGTAAGGTTAAAGATACAATTTGGGCAGTTGGTGCGAATATATTCGCACCCGGTAAGGAATCAAGTTTTCAAACAAGAGGTATATTATATTTTACATCAAACGGGGGCTTAAACTGGGGATACCAAATTCCTGATACAAGCTATGGATACTCAGATTTCTTTTAGATTTTTTTTAATTCTAAATTAGGTTGGGCATATAGTAATGTTAACAGTGGAATTTATACAAACTCAGGAGGCAATGACACAACAATTTATGTTAGTATTAAAATATTTCCTCTGCAATCCCGAAAGTTTTAAGCTTTATCAAAACTCTCCTAATCCGTTTAATCCAAAGACGAAAATCCGTTATGATATATTAAAAGAACAGACGTTAAACTAAAAATATTCGACATAAACGGAAGAGAAATTATAGAGCTTGTTAACCAGGAACAATCAGCAGGTACTTATGAAGCAGAGTTTAATGGAATAGAAATTAGCTCGGGAATTTATTTTGCTGTTTTGAATGCAGGCAATTTTAAAGATGTAATAAGAATGATCTTAGTCAAATAACAAACAATCATTAAAAATCTTAATAATAAAAAATAATTTTATGAAAACGAAAATTACAATAATTTTTATAATTTGCATTACTGTTTTCGCATTCAGATTTTTCAATAATTCTGAACTGGCCGAAATTAGTTCTTCGCTTACGGATCCTGACAGTACATTCATTATAGGTGTTCTTGAAAGCGGAGCCGAAGGAAGATACGATCTGCAGGTGGATTCATTGGGAATAAATCTCTGGCACAGGTATCCTGATGGAAATAATGGCTGGAGAACGGTTCATAACAATTGGGCAGCATTTGATTTCACAGATGCAGAATATGAGGAATATCATGAAGGTGTTGAAGATATAATCAGGACCAACCGCGATTCGGGTATGTATACATTAATGAACAGGGGGAAAATACTACGTTTGTGTTTCGGTCAACGAAGTGATTATCAATGTGAAAAAGACAGCATGGTTGATCCCGATTACTGGTTTTATACTTATAAAAACAGGGATAATCTATCACCAGATTCCAATAAGACAGGTACAGACATCGTTGACAATTCAGTATTTGGAAATGGAATAAAAGTTGTCAGATGCAGTACCTTGGTTGATGAGCCGGGTTATGTTGTAAAGGGTTTGAAAGCAAACCGTGAGCAGATAAACTGTATAGCTTCATGGGGAGGTAAAGCTGTTGATGATAATTATATCTGGCATATAAAACCGAAGATTAGGGTTGACAGTACATTCATTAAAAATCCTATCAATTCGCAAAAATTATTTTTAAAGTTGATATTTTAGATTTTGATGAAAATCTAATAAAAAGAGTTAATATAAGAGCAAGACACTTTTTAGATTCAGCAAAATCAGTATAATGGAAATTTTATGGAGGAATACAATTATATTAGTAATGATACAATTAATTATTGACCCTTCAAATTTCGAGAAATTCAACCCGAATTGCGAGGATCTTTGGGACACAAGCTGTGCGGTTGACTTCAAAGTTTATTGGTACGGTCAATGTGATATGTGGATTGATTATGTAAGGGTCGATAATGAGATAGCACACGATTTATTTAGTAATGATTTACAAAATCCACAATTTGTTCAATATCAAAACTGGCTTAAGTGGGAGGCAGATTCTATTGCCACACTGTTTCCAAATGCAGCATATAGATTTTACATAGAAGAGTTTGAGTTTAACCAGATACCATGCATGGAGTATGTCAGCAGGAAAATAGATACATTAGACCGAGAAAACACCTTCGGATTTATGTGTGATTTTAATTATTCGACTTTTAAAATACACACACCGGGTTTCGATACTGTAAGACCCTCTGCTGAATATATTAAAAAGAACTTTAGTAGACAGATTAGGTTCGAAAGAGATTTTTAGGGCGCGTATGGGATTCTGGCAGCAAGATAGAAATGAAATTGACCTAACAAAAAATATAAATTAAGTTTCCTTAAAGTCTAATCGAACGAACATCAAAATGGAAAACAAATTCTACCGTATATTATTCTTCATTTCGATACTTCTCATCATCATTTCATTTGACCTTGCACACAATCCTCCAAGCGGATGGCAGAAGCAGATGCTGCCTGATAGTTTACCCAATTTTCAGGTTTCAGACATGTTTTTTCTTGACAGCTTGAATGGATGGATTGTCACAGGAAACAATATGCCAAATGATTTATCAGGATATATATTAAAAACAACTAATGGCGGAAATAACTGGGAATTAAAATTCTCAGATTTCAGAGATTACAGCAAAGTATATTTTTTAAATAGCAGTACTGGGTTTGTCTGCGGCGGATATAATACAGGTGCAAGATTGCTTAAATCTACAAATGGCGGAGACAATTGGTTCTCCATCAACGGACCTGGTGGACAAATATTTTATGATGATATGGATGTGATAAATGAAGATACAATATGGATAGCAATACATGAGGCTTCACTTGGCGGAATCTTTCTAACAACAAACGGTGGCGGAAGCTGGACGAGGAAATATTATGCGGGAGGTTCTCAAATCCCGATAAAATTTACTTGTGAATAATAAGCTTGGCTTTGCTTCAAGAGCTACTAACAATTATCTAAGAACCACAAATTTTGGAGACACATGGACAATAATCAGTCAGCCATTCATTTGGTTTAATGATATGCAGTTTATCGATTCACTAACAGGATATAAAGCAAATGGTTTTGTAATGAAAACTATAGATGGAGGTTTAAGTTGGTCTCAATTAAATCTGCCCGCAATTAACGATACTATATCTGAGAATGGAGTTGAAAGAATTTCAAAAATTGAGCGATGGTGTAATATATGGAGTAGGGCCTGAAGCATTTATTGGTTCTTTAAGAAGAAAGGGGTTAATTTTCAAAACCACCGATTCCGGGAATACTTGGGGTTACCAGCTTCCTGATACAAACATCATAAAATTTAAACAATATTCTTATATTAACTTTATTGACAAAAATACTGGCTGGGCTTATCAGCAAATCAATGGCGGGATATATACGAATACAGGTGGAGATACAACTATCTATACCGGTGTCAAGCATATTTCATCTGAAGTTCCAAAAATTTCATGCTTTATCAAAACTTTCCTAATCCGTTTAATCCTGTTACTTCGATTCCATTTGAATTGAAGACAGCAAGCCATATAAAATTGAGAGTTTATGATATAAGAGGACTGATGGTGACAGAGCTAGTAAACGGCGGTTGGTCGGCAGGCAAGTTTATCAGCGGCTTTGACGGAACAAACCTTTCTTCGGGAGTTTACTTTTACAGGATTGAAATCACAGCAGACAACACAAGCGAGAAGTTTTTCCAAACTAAACGTATGGTATTGATAAAATAAACTGACTTTGCTTTCCCGGTATTAAAATTGAATTATCAAAATATATAAACTAAGTTTGACTAAAGTCTAATCAAATAAGATTTTCAATGGAAAACAAATTCTACCGCATATTATTTTTTCTTTCAATACTTCTTATCATCATTTCATTCGATCTTGCACACAATCCTCCAAGCGGATGGCAGAAGCAGATGCTGCCTGATAGTTTACCTAATTTTCAGGTTTCAGATATGTTTTTTCTTGACAGCTTGAATGGATGGATTGTCACAGGAAACGATATGCCAAATGATTTATCAGGATACATAATAAAAACAACCAATGGCGGAAATAACTGGGAATTAAAATTCTCAGATTTCAGAGATTACAGCAAAGTATATTTTTTAAATAGCAGTACTGGGTTTGTCTGCGGCGGATATAGTACAAGGTGCAAGATTGCTAAATCTACAAATGGCGGAGACAATTGGTTCTCCATCAACGGACCTGGTGGACAAATATTTTATGATGATATGGATGTGATAAATGAAGATACAATATGGATAGCAATACATGAGGCTTCACTTTGGCGGAATCTTTCAGCAACAAACGGCGGAGCAAGCTGGACGAGAAATATTGTTAGGGGAGGTTCTCAAAATCCGGACAAGATTTATTTTGCAAATAATGAACTAGGATTTGCATCAAGAGGTAATCTTTTACGAACCAGTGATGGCGGAAATACATGGAATAGTTTACAGCCTGAACTGGGATTTATCGATATTCATTTTATTGACAGCTTGACAGGATGGAGAGTAGCAATGGGCGCAATTAGAAAAACTACTGATGGCGGTTTGAATTGGATTCAACAAACTCTTCCTTCAATAAATGATACTATTTCATCTAATGGTGTAGGTGAAATATCAAAAATTAAATAAAGACGGAACAATCTATGCTGTAGGACCACAAGCTTTCTATTTGGTGGCATCATGGAAAGGTATAATTTTCAAAACCACTAACGGTGGAGATACATGGGGATACCAATTACCGGATACAAATGAAATAAAATTTAAAAAATATTTTTCACAAACTTCTCAGACAATAATACTGGTTGGGCATATCAGAATTATTTAGGTGGCATATACACAAATGTAGGTGGGGATACAACTATCTATACCGGTGTCAAACATATTTCATCCGAAATTCCGGAAGATTTCATGCTTTATCAAAACTTCCCCAATCCGTTCAATCCAAAGACAAAGATCCGCTATGATGTTTTTAAAAGAACCAAAATCAAACTAAAGATATTCGATATAAACGGAAGAAAAGTGATTGAGCTTGTCAATCAGGAACATGTACCCGGAACATATGAAGCAGAATTTGATGGCGGCGCTCTTAGTTCCGGAATTTATTTGGGGATTTTGAATGCAGAGGATTTTAAAGATGTAATCAAAATGATTTTAATTAAGTAATAGTTTGACAATAAAATTCTTTATAAAATAATATTAAACCTAATTATCATGAAAACAAAAATTACTGTAATTTTTGTAATATGTATTACAGCTTTTGCATTCAGATTTTTCAATAAAACTGAATTGGTAGAAATCACTTCATTGCTTCCTGATCCTGACACTACTTTTATAATAGGTGTTCTTGAAAGCGGCGCTGAAGGCAGATATGACCGGCAGGTTGATTCACTTGGAATAAACCTGTGGCACAGATATCCGGATGGAAATAATGGCTGGAGAACGGTTCATAACAATTGGGCAGCATTTGATTTCACAGTTGCAGAATATGAAGATTATCATGATGGAGTTGAAGATATATCAGGACGAACCGGGATTCCGGAATGTATACATTAATGAACAGAGGAAAAATCCTGCGATTGTGTTTCGGACAAAGAAGCGATTACCAGTGTGAAGAAGCAGGCATGGTTAATCCCGATTATTGGTTTTACACTTATAAAAATAGAGACAATTCTTCATTGGATTCGAATAAGACAGGTACAGACATCGTTGACAATTCAGTATTTGGAAACGAAATAAAAGTTGTCAGATGCAGTACCTTAGTTGATCAGCCCGGGTACGTAGTAAAGGGCTTGAAAGCAAACCGTGAGCAGATTAACTGCATATCTTCATGGGGAGGTAAAGCAGTTGATGAAAATTATATCTGGCATATAAAGCCAAAGATAAGAATTGATTCATCTTCAGCTCAAACTCTTAATCCTGAAACTCCTATTTGCAAAATTATCGTAAATGATTTCAATGGAGATATAATAAAGATAGTTACTCTTCGAGTTAGGCATTTCTTAAATTCACAAGACCAATATAGCGGAAAATATATTGAAGAATTTAATTATATTTTTAATGATACAACTTTAGTAATAGATACCACTTTAACCTCACCATTCAACCCGAATTGTAAAGATCTTTGGGACACAAGCTGTGCGTTGACTTCAAAGTATATTGGTACGGTCAATGCGATATGTGGATTGATTATGTAAGAGTGGATAATGAGATTGCTCATAATCTATTCAAAGGTACTTTTGACAGTACTTGGCTCAAATGGGAAGTACAGGACATTGCCTCGTTGTTTCCAAATGCAGCCTATAGATTTTACATCGAGGAATTTGAGGTTCAATCAGATTCCATGTATGGCGTATGTGAGCAGAAAAATAAATTCATTTGATGGAGAAAATAACTTTGGTTTAATGTGTGATTTTAATTATTCGACATTCAAAATTCATATACCGCATTTTGATACTGTCAGAACTTCAGCCGAATATGTTAAGAGGACACTAATAGACAGTTTAGGAATCAAAGAGATTTTTATGGGGCTTGGAATTCTTAGTGATAGTGTGAAGTGGACTTAATAATTGCTGTTTCCTAGAACATTGCAGTATATGATTACGAACCTCCTCTTAGAACCCTTGCTAGAGAGCCCGGTAAAGCGTGACCACAGTACGAAGACTGGCTGCAAAACCATTTTGAATATGAACAAATGAGATGAGTATGATATTCCTTCATACTATAAACTCGCAAGAAAAATTTCAAATCTTGCAGATATACCTTTTATTAATCTTATTCAGACGCATAGCTGGTATTCATTAGGTCACAGGTTAAGAGAACCACTTAATAATGACATCTCATTATTAAGCTATCTTGGAATTTCATATGGTGCAAAGGGAATGATATATTATGTAATGACGAGCACTGATAGTGGACGATGTTTTGATAACTTTTCCCGGGTCTTGGGTGGCTAGCTACATTTTACGAAGTGAATACAGTAATCTTTATTCCCAAACTTTTTTCTCAGATGTAATCACATACAAACCATTTGGCTCGAATCCAGGTTGTGTTGAAGATAATCCGGGTTCTAATCCTTCAGGAATGGTTTACGAATGCAAGGAAGACAGGTATTTGCAGGTTGCGACATTTCAGAATAGCGAGCCGAACACAAAATATTTTATGGTAGTTAACAGGAGATGTTCGCCGTTTTTAGACGATTCGACAAATAATGATAACAACGAGAGGAGGAGATATGTAAGAATAATGTTTGATTCGGATCTTCAGCTTTCAGGCTTTAATAACTGGAGTGTAATAGATGCCAGCGAATGATTCATTGATAGAAACTTTCGATAAGAAAAGAAACAGATATAAATCTTGAATAGTACATGCCCGGCGAAGGCAAACTTTACAAACTCGCTCCTGTGATGCGAGAAGGCGGGACTTTGGTTACAAATGAAGACTGCTCAGGTAGATTTGACTGCAAGGGTAAAGTGAACAATAGTGGCTTCGACATCAACATAAGACCAGGAACTACAATCAACTTTGCTTTGACAGTTCGGCAAGAATAAAAATGTATGAAGGAGACTTCAAAAGTGGAATTTCGCCTTCGGCAAATATTCCGTTTTATCTCAAGGCAAAAGACGAAATTTCTGGAAAGGTCTAGAACTTCAAAATTGTCCAAATGTAGAAATTGAAAGAACTAATTTTGAAAATATTTCACCTTACGGGCTTTACAGTACTTATGCCGTAAATATAATAAACTGCGGGTTTGTAATGGTAAGCAATTCCTCATTTCATTCCGAACCTGATCTAAATGCAGGCGGGTTAAATGCGCTCTTTACGAGATGATGGACTGGACAATTTGAGGCATACATTCTTAATAATCATTTTGAAATGGATGAAAAACTTGGAATTTGGAATGTCGAATTTGGAATTTGAAAATTTAGATTTTGGATTTGACAACATATTAGATAACAATATATCCCAAATCCAAAATTCCAAATTCCAAATCTTCGATGATGAGCCGGGGGACAAATACGATCCGAAGAGATTTTAGAAAGACAGGAAAGTAATAGAAGAAAACGTTATTAATTCTTTTCAAACATCAAGAGAAATAGAAATTGAAAAAGTAAAATCGCTTGAGAAGAAAGTAAAAGAAGGAAATGCAAGTAAGACTGAGAGATCGGAATTGAAGGTAAAGAAAACTTTGGGTGAAGTAATAAAAGTTAAAAAGCCAAAAGATATTACTGAGCATATAAATAATGTTAACGGAAATATTCAGAAAGTATTCGGCTCTACGAAGGACAATAGTTCAAAAGATGTCATTAATATTATGCCAACTGTATACAGCCTTTCAAAAAATATCCAAACCCATTTAATCCGGTGACTAAAATAAATTTTGACTTACCACAAGACGGTAATGTAAAATTAATAATCTACAATTTACTCGGAAGAGAAATTGCAAGATTACTTAATAACGAGTTCAAAGTATCTGAGATATACAGTTGACTTCAACGGAAGCAATCTTTCAAGCGGGATATATTTTTATAAGATAGAGACTAATGGATTTATTGCTACAAAGAAGATGGTGCTTTTGAAATAAATTAATAGAAATTAACCCTGTTCAGGCTTTATAAATCTATTGTATGCCAATAGCTCTTAATCCATTCACTGTTACAAATGAAAGTACATAAGCAATTGCAGTAAATATCACAACCTGAAGAACGGGGATTCTCCAGCTGCCTGTTTCCTTTTTTGCTATGGCTACGGTCGACAAACACTGAAGAGCAAAAACAAAAAAATACAATTAGTCCGGCTGTAGTTGCTGTCGTAAACAGCTTCTGATCAGTATCGCCGATGGTTGCATCTTTCATCGCGCTTAGTATGGAATTTTGCAGATCATCGCCTTCATCTGTTATTTTAAATATCAAAGCCAGTGAACTTACAAAGACTCCTCGCTGCAAATGTTGCGATCAGAGAAACTCCGACTCGCCAGTCCATACCTATTGGTGTCATTACATGTTCAATGAACTTACCTAGATAAGATGCATAGGAAGTTGACATTCTTTCTTCGGCTTTTAACTGAGTTATCTCTTCCGGAGTCTTTGAAGATTCATCCGGAACAGCCGGGTCATAATTCGGAAAATAAGTTAAAAGCCATAGTATTAATGAAAGATAAAGTATAATTGGTCCGGCTTTCTTTACATATTGTTTTGCATTCTTAATAGTGTTGCTGACAACAATGCTGAGCTTTGGTTTTCTGTAAGCAGGCAGTTCAAGTATAAAGGTAGAGTCATCATTTTCTTTTATAAGTTTGCCTTTGAACTTATTTACTATTGCTGCGATTACTATCGAACCCGTGATACTGAAAATATAGATTGCAGCCAAAACCAGTCCACCGATCCAGGGTTTATCCTGCGGTATCAGAAAAGCAATCAGCAAAGCATAAACAGGAAGTCTCGCGCTGCAGCTCATTAAAGGGATGATAAAAATAGTGAGTAATCTTTCGCGCCTGTTTGTGATCGTTCGTGTAGCCATCATTGCAGGTATGGCGCAGGCAAATCCGGAGAGCAGGGGAACGAATGACTTTCCGTTAAGGCCAATCTTTGATAAAGGTTTGTCTATCAGCATTGCACCACGCGCTAAATATCCCGAGTCTTCAAGCATTCCCATTATCAAAAATAAAATCAGGATCTGCGGCAGGAATACAAGCACGGAACCTAAACCGTTAATAATACCATTTGAAACAAGGTCACCGAATATTCCGTCTCCAAGCAAATTTAATGCACCTTCAGAGAGTAATGAAAATCCGTCGTTGATAAGATCCATCAGCGGTGCGGCAAGCCAGAATATTGAAGTAAATGTGAATGACATTATGAGAAAGAAAATTATCAATCCCCAGAATTTATGAAGGACGATCCTGTCAAGCTTTAAAGTAAAATCATCCGGCTTTAAATTCTGTCGCGGGGAATTCAAAACAACAATGCTCTCGTTGATCTTGTACAGATCGATCTTGCCATTTGTATTATTATTTTCCGGTAAATAAAACTTCTTTTTCATTTTTCTATCTCACTGTAAGATTCGAGTAAACTGTCTTTATGCTTTGCTAATGGTTTATGAATTAAATTGTTTGCCTCTTCAGAATTAAATTCACTGATGTTTTCTTTAAGTAATGTTAAAAGATTGTCAATCCCTTTGCCTGTTATGCCGTTTACGCTTACAACTTTACAGTTCAGAATGCTGCTGAGCTTGCTTTCTGAAATCTCCATTCCTTTTTTGGAGGATATCGTTCATTGTAAGAACAACTATCACTCTGAAGTTAGAATCAATTAATTGCCTGACTAAATATAAATGACGGGACAGCTGGCTTGAATCAACGGTCACAGCAACTATATCCGGTCTCCCGAATTTTGGATGAGAATAAAGAGTATCAACTGAAAGCTTTTCATCCGGTGAAGAGGGGATCAGACTGATGATGCCGGGAGAGTCAAGTATGTCTGCATTTACAGCGTGTTTGCTTAATATTTTTGAGATCGAATATTCAACTGTAGAGCCGGGATAGTTTACGGTTTTTGATTTCTTTCCGCTGAGATGATTGAATAAAGTTGTCTTGCCTGAATTCGGCTGACCGACTAAGGTAATTAAAGGGATTTTATTAAGCGTGGCTGAATTCAAATTAAAATCTGGCTGTATGAATTAAATTTATCAACAAAGCATTCAAAGATTTTTCTTACTTTTAAACAACCCCAACTTTAGAGAAGGTGTCCCAAAACATAAAAAATATTTAAACCACTAAGTCACAAAGGCACAAAGGCACAAAGTAATCTATTTTCAACACATATTTTTAGTGTCTTCGTGTCTTGGAGGTTTATAAAAGATGTTTTGAGACACACTCTACAAATCGGTATAAATAAATATAGGTACAAATACAGTTTATAGTTATCAACATATCAAATTTTTATACATCTTGCTTCCTTCTTTCTTATGGCAATTATTGTTCCGCGGATAGACAAAGCTATCGGGTCATTAAATATTGATTTATTTAGCAGTTCAATTTCCTGACCCGGGGTAAAGCCCATTTCTAAAATTCTGTGTGAGGAAGGTGGAATTGTCAACATCTTTTATTATTGCTTTTTCACCTAACTTTAGATCTGCCGCTGTTCTCATTGGTATGAAAGACCTGATTTTTCTTTCTGTAATTTCAGTTGTAATTGTTTGCATTATGTTTGCACTTTCCCGGATTTTCACATTTAGCAAAAACCTGCATCGTATGGTCAACCATCGTGAGGTTATTTGCTTTACATACTTTCTTATTTATTTTCTCTATCTCAGGGTATTCGAATTCAATTATTTTCTTACAGGTAATGCACATGATGTGATAATGATGATTTCGTCCTATCTTTGTTTCATACCGTGTCCTGTCACCTTTGAAATTGTGCTTGGTCAGAATATTGCATTCATTCATAAGTTCGAGAGTCTTATAGACAGTAGCCCTTGAAACATTTATGTAGTTATTTTTCATCTGCAGATAAAGTTCATCTGCATCAAAATGAAACTTCATGTCTAAGGCTGCATCTAGAATAAGAAATCTTTCATTAGTTATCCTGTGAGCATTTTGCTTAAGATAGGTTATGAAAGTATTTTTAATTTCCTCAGGGATCAAGATTTGTTTGGTTTATTTGGACTGAATCTTAATAAAGATAAGGAATTTAATTCTAAAATTAAATCTCAATAATTATAATGTTAGCTTTCACATCGGGCAATATCAAATCTAAAATACTTGAAGCGCAGAACCCAACCCCCGACCCCTCCCCTTTGAAAAGAAAAGGGGAGGGGAGCAAAATCGGAAGTTTTCACATCGGCCAAAACGTTTTCAACTTTCCCAAACTGGGGTTTGGGAAAGAGGAGTTTTGAAATCTCAATAATTATAATAAGTGTTGGAGAAATTTTGCCTCTCACAGATTGCACAGAAGTTCACAGATTTAAAGCCTGAAATATTTTTCAATAAATTTTAAATCATCGTTCTTACGGTTAAATTGCATCTGAGAAAATCTGTGTAATCTGTGATGAAATTTAAGTTAGCGGGGAATTGAGATATGCAATAATGGTTACACATCCTGAAAGATCAAATAGGATGTTAAACAAGAAAGCCGGCTCTCAAAGAACCGGCTCCTTATATCTTAGTAAACTTCATAAACTTAATACTTAAAGAACTTAAAGAACTTTACAAACTTTACAAACTTTACAAACTATTAATCACCTTATCAAGTATCTCAACACCCTTAGTAATTTCTTCTTTCGAAACATTAACAGGCGGTCTGAACCTGATAGACTTTTCACCGCAGCCTAAAATTATAAGATCATTCTCAAGAGCTTTGGAAGAAACGTTGTTCCTCATCTCAGAATCTTTACAGTCAAATGCACAGAAGAGTCCAAGTCCTCTTACGTTTGAAATTTTATCAGGATATTTAGCTCCGATGTCTTTTAATTTTGACTGAAGATAAACGCCAAGTACCTCGCAGTTGCTGACAAGTTTTTCTTCTTCAATGATCTCAAGGATCTTCTTAAATCTTTTCATATCAACCATGTTGCCTCCCCACGTGGAATTAATCCGGCTCGGTTTTCTGAAAACGTTCTCTTCTATTTCATCAATCCTTCCCGTACTCAATACACCGCAGACCTGTGTTTTTTTCCCGAATGAAATAAGATCCGGCTGCACGTAATGCTGATGAGCCCACCATTTACCCGTCAAAGCGATACCTGTCTGAACTTCATCAAATATGAGCATGATTTCATTCTCATCACATATCTGCCTCAGCTGTAAAAAGAATTCTTTCCTGAACTGATTATCACCGCCTTCGCCCTGTATCGGTTCTAAAATTATTGACGCAATGTCATCTTTATTTTTCATGATCGCATCCTTGATCTGATCTATGGAATTCTTTTCAGCCTGTTCGATTAATTTTAAGTTCTCTTCATTCAAAGGAAAGATCATTTTCGGATTATCAACTCTCGGCCAGTTGAATTTCGGATATAACAAAACTTTGGTCGGATCGGTATTTGTAAGCGACATAGTATATCCGCTTCTTCCGTGAAACGCCTGCTTAAAGTGAATTACCTGATGACCTTTTTCTTCTTTGTATCCTTTTGCAAAGTTCTTTCTGACCTTCCAGTCGAATGCAGCCTTCAGAGCATTCTCAACCGCCATCGCTCCGCCTTCGATGAAGAATGAATATTTGAAGTAAGAGGGGACTGCGATCTTAAAAAATGTTTCCACGAACTCAGCCTGTATCTCAGTATAGATATCGGATAATGACGGTTTGTTTACAGCAACAGCTCCGATCTCTTTGATGAATTCTTCATTATTGATCTTCGGATGATTCATACCAAGAGGATTTGAAGCTACGAATGTGAAGAAGTCAAGAAGCTTTCTGTCATGCTTGGAATCATAAATATATGATCCCTTTGATCTTTTCAGATCAACTGTGATGTCAAATCCATCAACAAGCATGAATTTTTTCAGTGAACTTTGCACGCCCTGAGGAGTTACATTCAGTTGTTCAAAGTGATTACCGCCGATTTTGCTTTCCATTACGGTATTGGTTTCGAGTGTTTGCGGGTTCATGCTGTTTGGGTTTAAGGGTTATAAAATTATTTTATGGATTTAACCACTAAGGCACTAAGAACACTGAGACATTAAGAATCTAAAGCTCAAAGAAATGATTGAGCTGAGTAAAAATATTTCTAAGTGTCCTTAGTGTTCTTAGTGACTTAGTGGTTTATACTTCCTACTGGTTTATACTTCCTACTATAAGGGTTTTCTTTTTTTGATTTTAAATGTTTCATAAACTCGTCTGCTGTGTTCTTATTTACAATAAATATCAATCCTATCCCGAGGTTAAATGTTTTCCTCATGTCAGCCTCACTTACATTGCCGCTCTTTTTAATCAGTTTAAATACAGCAGGTCTCTTCCATGCATTCCAGTCAATGTTGATCTTCAGATCTTTGGGGACAACTCGCTTTGTGTTTCCTATTATTCCGCCTCCGGTAATGTGTGAGATGGAGTTTATTTTAAATTTACCTAAAGAGCTTTGAATGATATTCAGATACGATCTGTGAACTTTTAGTAATTCATCAGATAGCTTTCCATTTGATTCTTCAAATGTTTGATTCAGTTTTTTCGAATCATTAAATATCTTTCTTACTAATGAATATCCGTTGGTATGAAGACCATTCGACTGAAGTCCAATGAGAACATTACCGGGCTTAACGTTCTTTGAATTAACAATTTTACTTTGTTCGACTATGCCGACGATCGCACCTGCGAGATCGAAGTCATTTCCGTGATAAAGTCCGGGCATCTCGGCAGTTTCACCGCCAATCAAAGAACAGTTGTTATTCCTGCAACCTCTTACAATTCCTTTCACAACCTCGACTGCATCATTTGATCTAAGTTTTCCTGTAGCATAATAATCAAGAAAATACATCGGCACCGCTCCGCAGACAGCAATATCATTTACGCAATGATTAACAAGATCCTCGCCAATGGTATCAAACTTCTTTAAGTCAGCTGCAATCTTCAATTTGGTTCCCACACCATCTACACTTGACACAAAAACAGGATCCTTAAACTTCTTCAGATCAATTTTATAGAATGCTCCGAAGTTGCCGATACCGCTTAAAACATTTTTGGTGAAAGTTTTCTTTACGAGGGGTTTGATCTTATCTACGAACTTATCTGCTTCAGAGATATTTACACCGGAAGACTTATAGCTTGCTTTCACATACAATAATAATCAATACAGCCCTTTTAATCAATGAAATTAAGGGTTTGCGAAGATTTGAAAAGTGTGTTTAAAGTGTTTAAAGTTAATATTCAAAAAAAATATTTTTAAAATTGTTTTCTGTTCAAATAATATTCAGATAAGATTCTTTATTTCTTTATTTGAACATGATAATTAAATTCTCATAACTCATAACTCATAACTATTTGAAACGCATCTGTCTCTGGTCTTCTCCCCGAAACATTTCAACAGCACTGATGTATTCATTCGCACAAAGAAGTGACACACTGGTCATAGATGAACCCTTGTATGCGCACTATCTTTTTAAAACCAATGCAGATCATCCCGGAAAGGATGAAGTGATTGCAAGCATGGAAAAAGACGGTGAGAAAGTTGTGAATGATATTATATTAGGTGATTATAGAATGGAAGTAATTTTCATGAAGCAGATGACACATCATCTGACCGAACTCGATGAATCCTTTCTGGACAAAGTCACAAATGTTTTTCTGATAAGAGATCCGATGCAGCTTATAAGTTCGCTCGCTCAGGTAATTCCTGAAGTAACAATGCGTGCAACGGGGATCAAGCGGCAATTTGAATTATTCAATGAACTTAAAACGAAGGGTTTAAATCCTGTAGTCATTGACTCGGGAGAAATATTGAAGAACCCGGAATCCGCATTAACGAAGCTTTGCATTGCTCTCGGAATTCCGTTTGACAAAAATATGCTTCACTGGAAAGCAGGTCCCAGAGAAGAAGACGGGATCTGGGCAAAGTACTGGTATGAGAATGTTCATAATTCCACAGGATTTGAAAAGCAAAAAACAAGCTCAAGAGAGCTTCCGGAAGATCTCATTCCGCTTTATCAGGAGTGCTTACCTTATTATAATAAGTTATTTCAGTTTTCGATTAAGCCTGACTAATCTTATTCGAAACTTTCTGCAACACATAGGCACAGAGCAACAGAGTCCTGATGATAACCCTAATTCCTCTGTGCCTCTGTGTCTCTGTGTTGAGTTATTAGTTTACACATACCTCAACATTAAGTTACCGAACTTTATTTTTAGATATTCCGTAAAGGAATAAAATATTAACAATTAATATAATTCCAAATGAAAAGATTATTCCTTTCTTTGTTAATCATCATCATTATAATTACTATCCTTACTAAAGCAGAAACTGAAAATGTATTAGCTTCAGGTGATCCCGTCTTATTTCTCGATGTTACAAATTCAAATCTTCCTGTCGCAGCTGTCTCCGGACCCGGTATGGACGTTGGTTCCGCGGACTTTGACGGTGACGGTGATCCGGATGTTGTCATAGCGCGTGAGTATGCTCCAAACGTCTTGCTCCTTAATGAAGGTAACGGAGTGTTTATCAACGGGACAGCGGGACGTCTTCCGCAATTTAATTATGACAGTGAAGACATAGGCATAGCTGATTTTAATCAGGATGGTTTTCCGGATATTGTATTTGCCAGTGAGGATAATGCAGTGCATGAATTCTATCTTAATGACGGTCACGCAGTATTTACTAATTTCAATAACCGTCTTCCTGCAAGCATCACGAACGGTCTTCTCGTTACCGATCTGAATAATGATAATTATCCCGATCTTATCTTTGGAAATTCAGCACCGGGAAATCCGGCTGTACCAACTCAGGCAAGAGTTTTAATTAATAATAAGGACACTACCTTCCGTGACGAAACCTCAATAAGGTTTCCTGCTGACTTACTGATGGTTCCGCAGGATATAAAGGAAGGGGACCTTGACGGGGACGGAGACAAGGATCTTATATTCGGAAATGAGACCGGTAACAGGCTGCTCATTAATAACGGTTCAGGAATATTTACAAATGAAACTGACGCAAGATTGCCTCTTACAGGAACAGAGGAAACAAGAAAAGTCACACTTGGTGACATTGACAAAGACGGAGACCTTGATGTATTCTTTGCCAATGTTGTTTTCAGGACGGGCATGCTCAGTCAGGACAGAATTCTCATAAATAACGGAAGCGGATACTTTGCAGATGAAACAGCTGCCAGCATTCCGGTGGATAATGAGCATACAATGGAAGGAATATTTTTGGATGTGGATTATGACGGGGATGATGATCTGATCACTTCAAATGTATTTGTAAACAGACCTGTTAAATTGTTCATTAATGACGGAGCAGGATTCTTTGAAGAAAGAACAAATGAATATCTTCCTCCGGGCGTTGTCGCAGAAGGTCTTGGAATTGAACCTGCAGATTTTAATAATGACGGATTGAAAGACTTGTATGTTGTTCACCGCAGAACTGCGCAATCATTGGGAAATGATAAGCTGCTGATAAGAAAAGATACAACTACCGTTGGAATTAATTTTAATAATAACATATCACCTGATAATTTTGAACTAAAGCAGAATTATCCTAATCCTTTTAACCCTGTGACCGTTATTAGTTATTCATTGATCGAAAATCGGTTTACTACATTGAAAGTTTATGATGCAATGGGAAATGAAGTTGCTTCATTAATTAATGAAGCACAAAGCGCCGGTAATTATTCAGTTAACTGGGATGCAGTCAATCATCCAAGCGGAATTTATTTCTGCAAACTAACTTCGGGGAATTATGAACAGGTAAAGACAATGATCTTATTGAAATAATGACATTTTGTCTTGCCATAACAGTCCATTTATTGAATGCAAAATCAGACATTTTATTGTGCATCTTGTACATCCCGTAGGGATGAAATATTGGTAACAATAAAACTGTGAATGCTAAAACATCCTGTAGGGATGAAATGTCATATAAATGTTTTATATTCAATCCCTACGGATTTGATCAACATGTCAACAGAGATGCAAAATTGACGAAGGAATTATTAGGATTGATCATAGGACAAATGTCCTAATAGTAATTAATCTATGCAGCGCATTTAAAATAGTGATTTTTTTAAAACGAATACTTCTCAATCAGCTTATGAGTTTTCAGATAATCTTTCAATGCTGCTGAACCATACCATTGATAAAGATCCGCTTCGAGAAATTTTTCTGATATTGCCGGGTCTGTTTCAAGAAGCGTCTTTGCTTCATCAATAGTTTCAACATTCAGAATGAAAATACCCCTGTATTTCTCGCTCTTCATTATCGGACCTGCCACAATCAGACTTCCGTTTTCAGCCAGTCTGTTGATATTCTTCATATGACCGCCGAAAATACTGTCAATAATAGTTTTATCGGTTGTATTATTGCTTCCCGGCTTAAGCATTACAAGAACATACTTTTTCATTCCGTAGTCATCTGCATTGAATGACTTTGCAAGCGCGGAATCATAGTTCTGATTAATTGTCTGTGCCATTAGAGATGTATTAATGATAATTAGAGAAAGTAAGATAATGAATTTTGTCATAGGTTATTAAAATTGTTTAACTGAATGATTGAAAAAACTTATTGTAAAATTACAATAAATGAAAATCAAAATCAGTAAATATTCTAACAAGCCACTCTCTGCGCCTCTGTGGTGAATGGTGTCCGTATGCTTTACAGCGGAGTCCGGAGAATCCCGAGACTCCGCCGGGGGAGAAACGTTGTTCTCTCACAGATTACACTGATGTACACAGATAAATTATGAATTGTTTATTCAATTATGAAGCACCTCTTTTAAATGTCTAAGATGTATCTGAGAAAATCTGTGTAATCAGCGAAAAATATTTCTGGTTCCAACTTGAAGTTCCCCGCAGGATGCTTCTCGTCTGAGTCCGGAAAGAACACCGAGACTCCGAGGGGAAGAAACGTTGTTCTCTCACAGATTACACTGATGTACACAGATAAATTATGAATTGTTTATTCAATTTTTTGGAAGCACCTCTTTTAAATGTCTAAGATGTATCTGAGAAAATCTGTGTAATCGGTGAGAAAATATTTCTGGTTCCAACTTGAAGTTCCCCGCAGGATGCTTCTCGTCGGAGTCCGGATAGAACACCGAGACTCCGACGGGGAAGAAACGTTGTTCTCTCACAGATTACACTGATGTACACAGATAAATTATGAATTGTTTATTCAATTATGAAGCACCTCTTTTAAATGTCTAAGATGTATCTGAGAAAATCTGTGTAATCGGTGAGAAAATATTTCTGGTTCCAACTTGAAGTTCCCCACAGGATGCTTCTCGTCGGAGTCCGGATAGAACACCGAGACTCCGCCGGGGGAGCTTAATAGTCAATCACAGTAATCAGCAATAAATCAAATCAGTGAAATCACTAAATCAGCGTAATCAGCGGTTGAGAGTTACAATTTGTAACACCATTAAATTTTATTTCTGTTTAATTTGTTCGCAAATATTAACAAGTACCATCCCAAAACATAAATAAATCACATTCCCAAATGTCACTTGACGGTTTATTATTTTAAATTTATTTTCATCAAACTAAATAAAAGAAAATGTTAAAAGTTTTATTAATTGCAGGGCTATTCTACGTTTCCTCTTCAATTCTCATTCCTGAGTCAGCGCTTCCTGCAGATGGAGACAGTGTGTTTGCCGGAGTTCAGGTACATAATATAAACATAATTTTTTCACAGCCGAATTACTGGGATTCACTTATTTTTTATTACAATGAAGGACTTGAACATTTCATGTCTGCAACTGTAATTGTTAACGGACAAACTTTAAGTAACACAGGTGTCAGATTAAAGGGAAATTCTTCATTCACTCATCCTAACAATAAAAAATCTTTCAGACTTAGCTTTAATGAATTTGTAAGCGGGCAGAGATGGAACGGACTGAGAGGTGTTCATCTGAATAACTGCTGGAATGATCCTACATTCATGCGAGAAAAGCTTCAGCTTGACTATTGTAATGAACTTGGACTTGTAGCTCCAAGATGTAACTATGTAAGACTGTCGATCAATGATACATTGTTCGCTTTATATTCTTTAGTTGAGCACATTAATAACAGTTTTTACACATCGCGTTACGGCACCAGTGAAGGTGAACAGTTTAAGGCGGTTGATGCTGTTGGAACTTCCAATGATATTTTTTCTGATTTTCGCTGGCTGGGAAGTGATTCGAGTGCTTATTTTGATCACTATGAATTGAAATCCAACCTGACAGCAACTACATGGCCAAGATTAATATCTTTAATAGACTCCCTTAATCATTCAGGGAATGTAGCATCTTCTCTCCCTGATAAAGTAAACTTAACTCCGTATTATAAAGCAATGGCTGTTGACAATCTTATGGGTAATATGGATTCGTATGTTTATACAGGAAGAAATTTTTATATTTTCTTTCCGCCTCCTTCAAATAAAATGGAGTGGGTAATCTGGGATGTTGGTCTCAGCTTTGGGGCTTTGCCCGGAGGTCCTTCCAGCATAGAGACTCTTCCTGTTACTTATGTAACAAGTGATACAGCAAGACCGTTGTTTTCAAAAATAATTAATGATCCGGTTTTAAAGACGAATTACCTTAATGCCTATTGTAATATTTTTCTGTACAATTTTTCAACATCAGTCTTATATCCGAAAATTGACAGCATAGCAAATGTGATCCGTTCTTATGTTTATGAGGATCCGCGAAAGATGTATTCCAATGCTCAGTTTGAAACCAATATAATAAGTGACATAATTGTATCCGGCAGCAGAAAACCTGGTTTGAAATCTTACATTCAGCTGAGGAGATCAAGTGTTCAGTCACAGCTGAATGCTCTCGGCATTAACTGTGATGTGAGTATTTCAAATGAAACAGGAAACATAAAATCATTTGAATTGTCTCAGAACTATCCTAATCCTTTTAATCCTACAACGCAGATAGAATATTCATTATATCAGCCGGGTAATGTGAATTTGAAGATATATAATAATCTTGGAAAAGAAGTTGCTTCACTTGTAAATAATTTATATCAGACTTCAGGCAGTTATATTTTACAATGGAATGGTAATGATAATTCAGGTGCGGCAGTTCCGACAGGAATGTATTTCTATAAGCTTGAAACCGGTAATAATTCCGTTACAAAAAAAATGCTGTTATTAAAATAAACTTTACTGCTACAATAAAGAATCATATTAATTAAATAAAAAACATAAATGCTAAAAATTAAAATATTACCCCAATTTTTAATTTTATTTTTCATAACAGTTATTTCGGCGAATAATATTTTTGCTCAGGCGTATCCGGGATATACATTGATAACAGCAAGCAACACCAGGACAAACCTGATGAATTTAAATAATACGGTAGTTAAATTCTGGACTCACACAAGAAGCGGAGGATATTCTGTCTATTTAACACACAACGGAGATATTATGCGACCTGCTGTTTCAACAGGATCATCAATTAACGGCGGAGGCGCTGCCGGCATTGTACAGAAATATAACTGGGCGGGGAGTCTTATCTGGGAATATACTTACAGCAGTTCAACTGTAAGAACACATCACGACATTTGTCCAATGCCAAACGGCAATGTTTTACTTATAGCATGGGAAGTCAAAACTGCGGCTCAGGCTGTTGCTGCAGGACTTAATCACAGCGCAGTTATCTGGCCTGATCATATCATTGAAGTTCAGCCTTCAGGAACTACCGGAGGAACAATAGTATGGAAATGGCATTTCTGGGATCATCTTATTCAGGACTTTGATCCGACAAAAGCAAATTATGGTGTAGTTGCAAATCATCCTGAACTCTTAGATATAAATGTAGGAAGCGCAGGTTCAGGTGACTGGATGCATGTAAACGGTATCAGCTATAATGAGCGTCTTGATCAGATAGTATTCTCTTCGCACGAACTTGATGAAGTATATGTAATTGATCACAGTACAACAACCGAAGAAGCAGCCGGTCATACCGGAGGCAACAGCGGTAAAGGCGGTGACTTATTATACAGATGGGGTCGTCCTACAAATTACAGAGTAACAGGTCCGCAGGTTTTTAATGTTGTTCACAGCGGAAGCTGGATCCCGGACAGTGTTCCCGGCGGCGGTAATATATTAGCTTTCAATAACAGAGAAGGAACGAATGCTTCTGAGGTAGTTGAGCTTGTTCCGCCTGTGGATAGTGCAGGAAATTATTCTTATACTCCGGGCGTTCCTTATGCTCCCGCTTCTCCTGTCTGGAGCTACAGCGCATCAGGATTTTATTCAAACCATCTTGGCGGAAATCAGAGACTACCGAACGGCAATACAATAATTTCAGAATCAACAACCGGGAATTTGTTTGAGGTTACACCTTCAGGCACGGTGGTCTGGAATTACTCTCCCGGTGGTGAAATAGTAAGAGTTCTAAGATACGGTCATGATTATCCGGGTCTTGCAGGACTAGTAGGAATCCAGGGAAACAATGAAACCGGTATCCCGAAAGATTTCGAACTTTCACAAAACTATCCGAATCCTTTTAACCCTTCAACAATTATAAATTACAATTTACCTAAATCTTCATCAATTTCTTTAAAAGTTTATGATATGCTGGGAAATGAAATCAAAACTTTAGTCAGCAATCCTAATCAAAATGCAGGCTCTTATAATGTCGAATGGGATGGAAAAGACGAAAGAGGAGTTGCAGCTTCATCCGGTGTATATTTTTATAAATTAATATCTGCTGATTTCAATAAGACAATGAAAATGATTTTAATGAAGTAAATTGTAACAGTGTTAAAAATTAAAACATAAGTTTTCTAAAAATAGGTTACAGGATTTTTTTGTAACCTATTTTGTTGAGTTCAAAATGAAAAAAAATAAATTATTATCCGTGTTGGTATTAATCTTTATTTTTGTTATTCCAACAGTGATAAATTTAGTTCGTGCTCAGTAATATCCGGGATATACACTATACACTTCAGGATCTGCAAGAACTAACTTAATAAATTTAAACAACGATGTTGTAAAATTCTGGACGCATACAAGAAGCGGAGGGTATTCTGTGTATTTATTGTATAATGGAGATCTAATGCGCCCTGCAGTTTCATCAAACTCAAATATCAACGGAGGTGCAGCTGCAGGTATTGTTCAGAAATATTCATGGGAAGGAATCCTGATGTGGGAATATACATACAGCAGTAATTTAATCAGGAATCATCATGACATTTGCCCTATGCCTAACGGAAATGTTTTGCTCATAGCCTGGGAAGTAAAAACCGCTGCGCAGGCAATAGATGCCGGATTAAATCACAGCGCAGTTATCTGGCCTGATCATATTATTGAAGTTCAACCGTCCGGTTCAACCGGAGGAAATATAGTCTGGAAATGGCATGCATGGGATCACCTGATACAGGATCATGATCCGGCAAAATCAAACTACGGTGTTATAGCAGATCATCCGGAACTAATAGATTTAAACTTAGAGAGCGCAGGTACGGGAGACTGGATGCATATAAATGGGATCAGCTATAATGAGCGTCTTGATCAGATTGTTTTCTCTTCACATAAGCTTGATGAAGTCTATATCATTGATCATAGCACAACAACAGAAGAAGCTGCAGCTCATACAGGTGGTAACAGCGGTAAAGGAGGTGATATTTTATACAGATGGGGCCGACCTGCAAATTACAGAGTAACCGGTCCTCAGGTTTTTGATGTAGTTCATAATGCTGTCTGGATACCGGATAGTGTTCCGGGCGGCGGTAACATCATGGCATTCAATAACAGAAGGGGTACCTACTCATCAATGATTGTTGAATTAATCCTGCCTTCGGATAATTATGGAAACTATTCATACACACCGGGTATTCCTTTCGCTCCTTCTTCACCGGCATGGAGCTACAGTTCATCCGGATTTTATTCAGATCATCTCGGAGGAAATCAAAGACTGCCTAATGGAAATACTTTAATTGCACAGTCAGAAACAGGTACTTTGTTTGAAGTAACTCCTTCAGGTACAGTTGTCTGGAATTTCTCACCCGGCGGGCAAATCGTAAGGGCTTTAAGATATGGACATAATTATCCGGGTTTAGCTAATCTTGATGATGAAGGAAATAATGAAACCGGAATTCCGAAGGATTTCGAACTTTCACAAAACTATCCGAATCCTTTTAACCCTTCAACAATTATTCAATATAATTTACCAATATCTTCTTCTGTTTCTTTGAAAGTTTATGATGTATTAGGGAAATGAAGTCCGACTCTTGTAGATAATTCGAACAAGACCGCCGGTTCCTATAATATTGAATGGAATGGAAAAGATGAGAGGGGAGTCAATGTTTCTTCGGGAGTTTATTTTTATAAGCTGATCACTGCTGACTTTAACAAGACAATGAAAATGATGCTGATGAAGTAAATTTTTATAATTAGAGACTTCTGAAAAACTAATTATACAACAAAAATACCACAGAGACGCAGAGAACACAGAGTTTCACAGAGAAATCTTAAGTGAATGTATTTCTAATTTTTTATATAATTGAAAAAATGATGAATATTTTCAATGTTCAATAATCTCAGATAGAAAAAAATCTCTGTGTAACTCTGCGCTCTCTGTGCCTCTGCGGTAAAATGTTTTAAGAAGACTCAGCTTTCGGGATGACCATTGTTTTTCAGAAGTTTCTAATTAATATATGCGAAAGCAGAGACGCAGGATTTTACGTCTCTGCTTTTTTTATTATTTGATCAAGATCATTTTCTTAACAGCTGCAAAGTTCTGGCTGGTCCCTTCAGCAGAAATTCTATAAAAGTACATACCACTCGATAAATCAAATGCATTTAATTGAACAGTATGGTATCCTGCTGTTCTGAAATCGTTGACTATTTTTTTAACTTCTCTTCCGGAGATGTCATACAAAAGTATTGTAACTTTACTGTCATAAGGTAATTCGAAATCTATTTTTGTTTCAGGATTGAAAGGATTGGGATAATTCTGAGAAAGAGTGTAAACAGAAGGAACTCCGACTACTACTTCACTTCTAAGATCAAAATAGTTTACGCTTCCATTGAAATCCCTTTGCTTTAACCTGTAGTTATAATGACCTGTATTCAGTCTCTCTGTGAAACTATAACTCTCAGGTGTCGCCGAATTTCCTTTCCCATCAATGGATCCGGCTTTGATCCATTCATTTGAATTTGATAATGATCTTTCAATATCAAATCCCTGATTGTTTATTTCACCGGATGTTATCCAGTCCAATGTTACATTGTTTTTATTAACATCTGATTTGAAAGCTGACAGCTCTACCGGGAGCACGAAACCTCCGCTTTCTACAGTATAAACAGGCGTTGGACCGGGAAAATTAAGTGTATCGGTCAAAGCTGCCAAACCCTGATTTGGAAATAACACACTGTCTCTTGTATAAGGCAGGAAACAAATTAGAAATGTATTAAAAGGTCCATCCAGCTTAAATCTTAAATTCAACGGTACAAGCGGGAAAGCGTTTGCAGAAGTTCTTAATTTTGCCGTTAAAATTTTAGTTCCGGGAAAGGTTCCTGATATGAAGAAATTTGTTGTATTATGAAGTAATGAATTACCTGACATTTTAAGATGTCCGTTAAGTGAATCAACCTGAAAAGTCGGAGGTCTGAGTACGGGAGGTAATTCGCATTCGTCCTGAAATAAACCAAAAACCAAATCAGACCCGGCAGACTGAATTCCCTTATTGTAATACCATGCGAATTGTCCCGCTCCGTATTCAAAGTCCATTACATCCGGTTCACCCTGGTTGATCTGCTGTAGATATACTTCAAATTTCATTATACTGTCGTGCCCGCCTGTACCACCCGGATTTGTTGTCTGAATGTTCACCACTCTCATTACAAACTTTGGGAGAATGCTTTGTGCAGAAGACGGATTATTTGATAGAAACAAAAGGGAGAATACAAGAAACAGTTTGTATGCATTTTTCATTGTTGTTGGATTAGATTTTTTAATAGTCTTTATATTTGATCGTATTTAAAATTAACTTTTTCATTTTCAATTAACAATAACCTATTTCAAAAACAAAGCGCAGAGTCCTCCCAGTGAAATTGTCCATCATTGAAATGTAGATAGGGAGAGACTCTGCGGAGACGACGAATAAAAGCATGAAGTGTTTGAAGATTCATTGGATTGTAAAGAAGTGCTAACTGAGAAGTCCATTCGACAAAAGCTAAATTATATTCACAAGAATCCAGTATCAGGGAAATGAAAATTAGCAGATGATTATCTTGACTACAAGTATTCCAGTGCGAGATTTTATGATTTGGGAGAAAAAGCAAATTGCAGACTATACCATTACACAGATATTCTCTCCGCTGTGTCCCCGCAACAAAAGTCTTCGTAAATTTTTGTTTAAGCAAGTGCGGGAGACACAGCGGGGACGGAAAATATGCAAACTTTTTGGAACACCAACAACGGGAAAAAGGTCATTTGTTATAAAAAAAGGTTACAGATAATTTATCTGTAACCTTTCATACAACATAAATAACAAACTATTTAATCAGAACAAGCTTCTTCCTGTCACTGAATGACAATCCCTTTTCACCTCTAAAGCTGAGTGCATAAATGTAAACACCGGACTGCAGACTGCTGCCGTTAAAGTTTACATTATATGAACCGGAGTTATAAAATCCCTTTACTAAAGTTTGTACTTCTTTACCTAATACATCATATAATTTCAGATCTACATTTCCGCCTTCAGGAATTAAAAAATTAATGGTTGTTGAGGGGTTAAATGGATTCGGATAATTCTGTTCAAGTGAGAAATTTTCCGGAATGATGTTTTCATTTTTAATGATCAGAAGAATATCCTGATTGCCCAGTCTTAAAGGATTGACAGCTCCTCCGTTGGGATTTACTGTATTAGTTCCGCTTGGCCAGATCCCGTCTGCATCGGTCTGAAAGCTTGCTATCGTTGCGTCACTAAGTCTGAGTACATTGATCCTTCTAACGCCGTTAGCCAGCACATTCGGAATGACTGTTCCGAATCTTCCGTTCCGCGAATCAACACTGTCTTTGTAATATTGAACTAATGATGTCATTACAGTTGTGTCTATGCCGTCACTTTCAACAAAAACCATTGAAAGAGGACGACCTGTACCGTTCACATTGTCATAAGTAGTTATGATATTCTTCGGCGTGGCAAGTGATATTCCGTATAGTCCGGTTCCTGAAGTTGCGCTTGCAGAATCAGAAAATCCCAGAACTAATATAGAGTCATTAAGTGCGAATCTGTATTTAGTTGAACCGTTACCAACACTGTCCATTGTAATTGACGGATAAACATAATTACCCGCTGTAAACCTTGCATTACCGGTATTAACAAATCCGAACCAGCCGGTATAATTTCCTGAAGCATCAGTAACGATTGAATCATATCCTCCTGCAGTAGATAATCCTGTTGCAGTTGAATATCTAAAGTTTGTTCCATTAATGAAAATAGGATTTCCCGCGCCTGAGTTTGTTCCACCGAAATCAGTATATCTGCAGGCGTTTGTATAATATCTGTATTTTGAATTTGCTTCAAGTCCTGTTACTGTTGCTCTGAAAACATAAGGAAGTCTTGTACTTCCACCGGAACAAATGTTTTGAGGAACAGTAACTCCCTGAAAGTTGCTTTGAACTAATTGCGATTCGGCAGTTGAAATAAAAGCTGTTAAAATTAATATAGTAAAAATTATTTTTTTCATGATCATTAAATTGTTTAAGAATTATTTTAAAAGAGTCATTTTCTTTACTTCATTAAATCCTGATGTTTCAAGTTTATAAAAGTAAACACCGCTTGATAGACCCGAACCATCAAACTGATATTTGTATTGTCCGGGAGATAGATTTGTATTTAACAATGTTTTTATTTCCATACCAAGCATATCATAAACTTTCAAAGAAACAAATCCCAATTTCGAAATCCCAAATTCCAAATTCGTATTTGGATTGAATGGATTCGGATAATTCTGTTTCAGCATAAATGTTTGGGGGACAATGCTGCTGATCTGTTGTATTCCTATGATCTCAGAGATACTCCTTTTCCAGACGGAGTTTGCTTCAACTCCTGAATAAATAAATGCATCCGAGATAAGTAATCCGTAAACTGACGCCGGTCCCAGTCCCTGATTCTTTTGTAGCCAGGTTTGTCCGTTATCGGAGGAAAGATAAATTCCGTTTTCATAAGTTCCTGCATAGATCACATTATTATTTATCACAATTGAATAAATATCCTTATCATTCAATGAAGTCTGAGTCCAGGTGTTCCCGCTGTTGGTTGAAATGAACACTCCGTTAAAATCTGTGCCGGCTGCAATTGTATTGCCGCTGATTGCAAGTGATCTTACAGATTCATTGTTTAATGAAGTAGCTGTCCAGGTAGCTTCATTATTTATAGATAGAAATATTCCGTTGTAAGTTCCTATGTATACATCATTGCCTTTTAACGCGAGTGAAAGTCCAATTTCATTAAAAGCTGTCTGAGTCCAGTTAAGTCCGCCGTTTGTAGATGATAGAAATCCGTAACCTCCGCCTGCATAAACATTCTCACCGTTAACTGCGAATGAAAATATTATCTCGTTATTCAATGGTGTCAAGATCCAGTTCAGTCCGTTGTCGGAAGATTTATAAACTCCGTTATCAGAACCTGCATATATAGTGTTTCCGTTGTAAGCTAAGGAAGGAATATTATAAGTATTTAATGAAGTCTGCGTCCAGTTCAGTCCGTTGTTTGAACTTTTATAAACCCCGTAGCCGCCTGTTCCTGTAAAAATGTTCGTACCGTTATTTATAAGACAATATGAAGAAACATTATGTAATTCACTTTGACCCCACGTGCTGCCACCATCAGTAGATCTTAATAATCCTGTTTGCAAACCGGCAACGTATTCAACTCCGTTTGTATTGAAACATTTAATATTTTGACCTGATAGTCCAAAAGAATTAAAATTACTACTGTTTACATCAGCTATATAAAGTCCGGCATCCGTACTTGCAAAAGTAATTACTCCGCTTATAGTCAGTGAATTTACTACACACTACTGCTAAGAGACGATTGTACCCAGCTTTGACCGTCATTGGATGAATAGTAAACTCCGTTACCATTTGTACCTGCATAAATATAGTTGCTGACTGAAGACATGGATAAAATATCTCTGTTGTTTAATGAAGTTTGCGTCCAGTTAGCTCCGCCGTTGGTTGAAATGTAAACTCCGAAAGAAGATGTTCCGGCAAAGAGGTTACCTCCTTTTTTTGTCAATGAAAATACCTCCCTGTTGTTTAAAGAAGTCTGTGTCCAGTTAGCCCCGTTGTTTGTTGAGATGTATACTCCTTCATTCGTACCCGCTAAAATACTATTTGCGTAAAAAGCAGTTGCATAAACGATCTGACTGCTTAAAGAGGTTTGTGTCCAGCTTGTACCGTTGTCCTGTGAAATATACAGTCCGTATAAGTTTGTCCCGGCATACAGATAATTGTTATTGAATGAGATGGAATAAACAGTTCTGTTATTCAGTGAAGTCTGAGTCCAGGAGATCCCAAAATTAGTTGTTTTGTAAATTCCGTATTGATTAGTTCCTACATAAAAGTTATATGTGTCTGCGACAGTAATACATTTTACATCGCCTCCGTTTAATCCTGTTGAAACCTGAGACCATTGAGCTTTTGATTGAGTAAAACAAATTAGAAGTACAAAATAAGCAGGGGAATTCTGAAAAATTATTCATATAAGTATTATTAGATTTGGGAAAACTGTTAAATTTATAATTCAAAATTAGTTTAAATTAAAGGTAGTTTCAAGCTATACATGTTTTTCTGAAGACCTTTCACCACAGAGGCACAGAGAGCACAGAGCTGCACAGAGATTATATTTCAATCAGCAGGTTTATTTATTAAAAGTTAAAGATATACAAAATTTGTTTGATTGTAGTAGAAGTAAAGCTGAACTAAATAAAGATTGCTCTGTGAACCTCTGAGCTCTCTGTCTCTCTGTGGTAATTTTTTGTTTTGTAATACTTTCCATTACATTGCAAAAATAGTACTATATAAAATTAGTTGCTGTAACATTTTGTAAAAGGAAAGAATGAATGGATGATTAAATCAATTATTTCTTTGCGAGTATTTCATATTCAACGTTAGTATCATCAGGCTCTGATTTCTTTTTAAACTCAAGTCTCTCCATTAATTTTATTGCTTTGAAATTATCTTTACCTGTAATTGCAAACACGCGTTCGAGTAACATCTCATTAAAGCCAAATGCAATTGCTGACCTCATCGCGGATGTCATTATTCCTTTGCCTCTGAACTGCGATCTCAATACACATCCAAGTTCACCGGCTTTGTTTTTGAATCCTCTGTAATATCCGCAGGTTCCCATTATGACGTTGCTCTCTTTGTCGGCAATACCCCAATGTATTGAATTACCATCCCTGTAATTCCTGTCAATTTTACTAAGCATTACAAGAGCTTCCTCAGCACCTGAAGCCTGCTTTGAATCGTAATATGATATTTCAAAAATATCATTAATGTCCGCCGTCAGGATTTCACGTAATAAAATATTATCAGAAGTAAGAACGGGAAATACATCGTATGGAGGAAGGTTCATTTAACTGTGTTCTATGATTCTATGATTCTTTCAACATTCTCTTTTGGTATCCATCCTTCTTCACCGGATCTAATATTCTTTACCCAAAGCCAGCCGTTCAATTCTCTGATATTTGAGAGAATGTCATCTGCATTTGCATTCAATTCTTTCGCAGTATAATTTTCAGTGATGATCCCTGTTATCCCGTCTTCCGATTTAACAATTTGTTTAGGGATCCATCCTGAGTTATTATCTGACTCAGCCCAGATCCAGCCGAGCCATTTTTCCTGTTTCTCTTCCTTACCTAATTTTACAATATCACCTTTGCTGAGAACAATGGGTTTAATGTATTTCGTTGTGTAGGAATTAATAACTTTGAGATTCAATGAAGTAAGTTTAATTTATTTTAACACTAAGTCACAAAGACACAAAGATTTAATTTAAAATTCAATTTTCAATTTACCTTCGTGTCTTATTGTTTTAGTGGTTTAATATAGTTTTCCAAGAGTTGCTATTTAGTCACTACATACCAGTTATTCTGTATATCGTGAGCTAGCTTATTTGTTACAATATTTTTGAACCCTGCTTTAGTCAAATAGTCTTTCGTAACTTCCTCACCCCACATTGCGCCAAGACCTTCGCCGTCCTGAGCTAAAGAAACTGTCATGCAGTGCATACAGGAAATCGTGTAAAGAAATGTTCCGATAGGATGATTGATATCTTCTTCAAGATGGCTTGTACCGCTGATGTCCTGCATGAGATAGACTCCGTCTTTTTTCAATGCTTTATAAATTCCTTTCAAGACATTCAGCGGTTTTCCCTGATCGTGTATGGCATCAAAGGTTGTTATCAGATCATATATCTCATCCGGAGCAGTCTGATCAAAATCAGAAAGGTCTTTGATGATGAACTCCGTATTTTTCAGACCGCATGAAGAAGCTTCCTTCTTTGCTTTTTCAATCACTTCCTCTGATATATCAATCCCCGTAAAATGTGACTTTGGAAACATTAAGCCGAGCTTGTTAATTATCTTCCCTGAGCCGCAGCCTGCATCGAGCACCTTTATTCCTGATTTCAGCTTATCTGTCAGACCGGGAATTACAGAAAGAATATGACTGTCGAGTACTGACAGAACAGACTGACCGCTGTCTTCCGCCATAACTTCATGAAAGCGTTTGAACTTTGAATAGGGGACACCTCCGCCTTCTTTAAAACATTTCAGAATATCATCTTCCACTCCTCCTAATAAAGGAATGTACTGACTAAAGACTGCAATGTTATCAGCACCTGCAGCGCGTATCAGAAAAGCAGCATGTTCAGAAGGCAGGTGATATGTTTTTGTTTCAGGAAAGTAATCAATAACACCGCCTGTAACCATTGCGCCAAGCCATTCTCTGACATAGCGTTCATTCAGATTTGACTTTGCTGCGATCTCAGAAGATGTTGATCTGTCAAGCATGCTCATTACATCAAATAAACCTGATCTGTGACCTATGGATATCATTAAGCATAATGAACTTTTATTTAAAGTGTCCATTAATGAACCCGCAAAAGCTTCAGCCTTCTTCGGATCAAAGGATTGATTGTCAGCCATATTTAATGAAATTATTTTAGTATGATTAGTTTAAGATAAATTATTAATTCTTAAAAATATTTACAATATAATTTTAGAATTTCTTGTGTACATACACACATCCGTCCAGACTAAAGCAAAGCTTGCCACGAATTTTCACGAATGATCACGAGTTAATATTGTTATACTAACTTGAAACTTCTGAAAAACAATCACGTTCTGTCATTCCCGCATGCTCCTAGCGGGAATCCAATCAACAACACTTTAGTATTCCTTAAAATCACAGTGATTGGATCCCCGACAAAAGCATTCGGGGATGACAGAAAGCGTTTTTCGGAAGTCTCTATTGAATGAAATATTTCAAAAATAAATCCGTGAAAAATCTGTGTTATCTGTGAGAGAAGCCGTTCAACAAATCGCGCGATTTATTTTCTTTTAAGACTAAAAGCCTTATCCAGAATTGCTCTCTCGCCTTTAATGTCTTTGACCGGAGGCGCAATGTTGAACATATCTATTAATCCGTCATCTTTATTAATACTGAAAGCATAAGTCACTGTTTCTCTGTTAATACGAGTGAATGTGATCGTATTTGACATGGGTTCTGTTTCTCCGACACAATCCCCGCTATAGCAGATAAAATATGTTGTAAAATTTTCAAGACCGGTCACGCTTCCGTCATTCCTGAAACTGACAAACCCGCCTGCAGTATCTGAGTTGTATAACTGATAGTCTCCTGAAATCATGAATCCATTAATGAAATAATCGATGACGTGCTTTTTGTTACTATTAATTAAGACATTGGAGTTTACTTTTTGAAACACTGACATTCCCGGTGAGCCTGTCCAAATTGTATCAATAAGTATTATCGTACTGTCATTGGCAATCATAAATGGCATATCATTTCCCTGTGCTGCATTTTGTAATATATAATCATCACCTTCTTTCACGTATAAAAGCTTATACTCTTCAAACCCATTGAAGATCTCCGCGCTGTCAGAACCGTCAAAATTCATTTCCACACAATAAAATGGTATCGATCCTGCAATGCTGTCGGCTATGTTTTCCAGAAAGGAAATATTAATGTATCGTCCTGTGATTCCGTCTGCATTGTCCGCCGGGCAATTGTCAGTAATGCAAAACAAAGACAGCAGACATACCGGAATTGCAATGAGTAAAGATTTAATTTTAAATGTTTTCATTATGATTGTTTATTGAAGTTATGCAATATGTAACTTTCGATTCAATAACCACCTCCTTTGCAGAGTCTGTCTCAAAACTAAAAATATTATTTAACCACTAAGACACAAAGGCACAAAGCATTCTATTTACAAAACATTTTCCTTAGTGTCTTCGTGACTTCGTGGTTAATAAAGTGTTTTGAGACTACCTCTTGCGGAAGGTCTAAAATGCAGTGGTAATTTCATTTTCTAAAAATAAGTTTATTGATTTTTAAATTACGATTCAATACTCGCTTAACTTCAGTTATTAATTGAAAGAGAGATCTCTGAAAATCTAAAGTAATTATTAAAGATAAAATTTATTCTACAGATCTTTTGACATGTAAAGAGCAGTTTCCTCATTGTTTCCGGGGAAGTCATATAGTTTCGTGTTTAAACCGGTTATGTTAAATCCGTTTTTCCGGTAAAACTTAATTGCAGGCATATTTGTATTCTGTGTCTCAAGCTCTATGATTCTGAATCCGCTGCCTTTTAAATTATTGTATAGCTTTGTCAGAAGTTGTGTTCCTATTCCCTTATTTCTGTATGCTTCAGCCACCTCAATGAATTCGATCCAAATAGAATTATTCCATTCACGCCTGCAGGCAACTAATACTCCGGTAAGCACATTATCATCAAAAGCGCTAAGTGAGAGTCCTTCCGAAATCAGATCATTATAGTTCAGTATTGAATCATTGTTGACAGGATACGTCTTGACAAATGGTTCATTCAGCTCCCTGAACTTTAATGTGAAAGATATTTCACCATCTTTATCATCAGTAATAATTTGATAAATCGTATTTGTAGAATATCCGTCGTGACCTAGAGACTGATACTCTTCAAAAGTCATCCCGGTTAGTTTTCTGATCTCCATCATTATTTAAACATTTTACCACATAGTACCCTGATGTCACTGCCATGTTTTAGAAATAACTCTTTGCCTATTTGCTGTAATGTCATGGAGTGTTGCACAGAGTTATCGGGGGGGCGGCCGGGGGGGGGGGGGGGGGGGGGGGGGGGGGGGGGGGGGCAAGCCCGGGGACCGCCCCCCCCCCGCGCCCCCGAGATATTTTTCATCTTAAGTTTTACTAAGTATTGAAATATTCATAAGTTGTTTAATTTAAAAAGAATAAAAATAAATTCACTTAAGAATTCTCTGTGAAGCTCTGTGATCCCGGTTCCTCTGTTGTATTTTTTAAGTTTTGAGAATGTCTAAAAAGTCTTAACTTCATTCATCATTTATTTTTCAGAATTTTCTGTATAAAAAAACCCTGTTAAACGAAATTAACAGGGTTCATTTGCAGAACATTAAAATAATTATTTAATAAGCATCATCTTTTAAGATCAGAGAATTCTCCTGCACTTATTCTGTAAAGTAAACTCCGCTGGACAGATCTGCAGCATTAAAGCTGATCTCTTTTTGTCCTGCCTGCTGAAATTCATTTACAAGAGTTTTTACTTCTTTGCCCAGTACATTATAAATTTTCAGACTTACGAAACCGTTTTTAACAAGGTTATAACTGATGGTTGTAGAAGGATTGAACGGATTCGGATAATTCTGATTTAGTCTGTAGTCTTTCAGATCTATCTGGCTGCCTGAGATTCCTATTACATTCGCCTCAGATATTTTTCTGTATATTTGCTGGTTTCTGCTTGGAGGCGCCAGCGGACTGACTCCATTGTATGATGCCGGTCCGACACCCGGATCCTTCATGTATACAATATTCAGATCATATGGATTTGATTTATTCCAATCAGATACTGAAGGATAACATTCATCAATTGTAGGAGTGTTTGTGATCTGAATCGGCGTGCCCCACGTCAATCCATTGTCAGTTGATCTCTGATAATAAATATCACGTGAATTATATCCGCTTGAACCTGTGTCCGGTTTCACAACAGCATAAGTACAAAATAGTACGTTTCCGTCGGAAGACCATCCTAATGCCGGCTGATCAAGTGAAAAGACAAATGCCATTCCAATATTGAAGGAGGAAGTTGCATTAACTTCAGATGCGTTTACCATTGTAGAAATTGTTCCGTCACTCTTTATTACTCTGATCCTTCCTTCTGAGAACAGACCGTTCTTTGTTTCTACAAAAGAATAATACCATTCATTTGTGTTCTGTTTGTAAGTCAGGTCAGTGCCGCCGGCAACAGTAAATGTATCTACACCAACAATTGAAGGAGAATATATCACCTGAACCGGACTCCATGTAATGCCGTTATCGGTTGAGGTAATTTGCTTAAGCTGGTTTGATCCAAGTGTATCATCTTCGTTTACACTGTTTATTACCATTGTAATACGTCCTGCACCGTTAGTAGCTACATTAAAAACCATGTTGCTTCCGACAGTAGTAAGTCCCACGTAAGGTGGTGTTGAAATATACGCTATACTTTTTGGACCCATAGCCGTTCCGTCCCAGAACTGATAAAAAAGTGTATCGGGATTGTCGGCTCCTGTAATATGCTGCGGTCTTGAAAGAATAATTGCATTCCCGTTGCTTAGAATTGCAAGCTGCGGCCATATACCTGTTGGAGTATTTCCGAGAAATTGATTAAAAGCACCTCCCTGTGGTGCAACATCTTCGTAAAGATTTGTATTTGGGAGTGTTCCGGTGATCACTGCGTGATTAACTACTATAGCTTTGCCTTCTAACAGTTTTAAAACTGAAAACCCTGAACGTACTGTTGGAACCTGACCAAATTGCGTCCAGGTTGCTCCGCCGTCAGAAGAAACTGTATAATAGGTTCTTCTTGTGGTTGTGCCTGCAGCGTCAAGCGTATCTGACTGAACATCCACAGCATGTAAAAGTGCCGGATCCAGCGGATCAACCTGTATGTAATGATTGGATTCTCCATTTGTTTTATAATCGTAAAATCCTGTGTTCATTGTCGGGATCTCAGGTCCGATAATATAAGAATCTGTTTGAAAACCCGGATCAAGAGGAGGTGTCATAAAAACCTGCGGCTCTGTATCATATCTGTAGGGGGTGTAATTAGGCTGGTTTTCATTTTGCTGTACCCATTTTGTTCTGTCAGCTCTTCTTATTTTATCATCTGCCTTTGAAAGACTGACGATTAAAAATAAAACGGCAAAAACTGCAATAGTGAATCTTAGTTTCATAGCTTCTCCTTTTCTGTTTTTTAAATTTGGTTAAAACTTAGCTAAGTTATTTTTTATTGTCAATAAATTAATATTTTCTTTTTACAGCAGTAAATAACATCGTTTCAAAACAATGAATGCTTGATTTTTTTATAATTCCGTTATTCTGGATGACTATAGATATGTTCTCTCACAGATCACACAGATTTTCACAGATTTAAATCGCTAATGTAATCTCAATACTTTTGAACCAACTTGCTAAATGTTTTATTTTGTATCCGGGAAAATCTGTGACAATCTGTGAGAAAATATTTATGTTTGCATGATTAGATATCTTTTAATCAGTTCGCAGCTGAACCTTTACTGATACAGCTTTATCAAAACAATTCTGATGATCTTGCAATTCATTCAATTGCTGAGAAGGGTAATTATAAATTATGATTACAGGCTTGTTGCAAACAGCATCAGCTCTTTTTCTTCTCCGGGAAAAATAATTGTCTTCTCAAATTTCAAACCAATCTTTTCAAGAAGTCTGATGGAACTGACATTATCTTTGTTTGTAATTGCTGCGATCTTTTTCAATCCGAATTCTGTTTTAGCAAAACTCAATGTAGCCGCTGCAGATTCATATGCATATCCTTTTCCTGAATAAGAGGGGAGAACGGCAAAACCAATGTCAACATCTTCAAGAGCTTTTCTTTTGATCAAACCGCAAATTCCGATTGGAATATTTCCGGCTTTTAATTTTACTAAATAAAGACCGAAACCAAACTCTTCATAGCTCTTTATTAGCACTCTCTGAATGTAATTTTCAGCATCAGGTAAAGTCTTAACGTTTTTGTTACCAATGAACTCTATCCATCCCGGTGTATTCAGAAGTTCAAGTATGAATTCCGCATCTTCCGATGAGACATGTGAAAGAGTCAGGCGCTCAGTTGTAATAATGTTCATAACAATAATAATTTCCTATTTGCTGTTCTGTAACTTTAAAAGAAAAAAGACAGCCACGAATTTTACTAGTCACACGAATTTTAAATCTACTTAACAAGAAATATAATTTAATATGCAGGGGCAGTAGAATTGAGCCGGTAAATATTTCGTGCTAATTAGTGTAATTTGTCGCGGAATCTATTTCTTTACAAAACTCACCTTTTTAGAGAACAAATAAGTATTATCCAAAAGTATTGTTTCGCCATTTTCCTTATCAAATTCAATCACAGCATCATCGAATGCAACTTCTGCTAAAGACTGATTAAGCGTTAATTCAAAATAATTATTCTCTTCATCTTTGACATTAATAACCGTTGGTATGTCCGGATAAAAAGAATGTATGATCAGAATTTTATCACACTCTTTTATTTCCGCATTTGCAATTCCCTCAGCATTTGTCTGAACTAAAAAAGTATCCGTACCGCTTATGAAAAAACAAACGATATCCTTTATTAAAAGTTTGTTTGAATCTGCAATACTGACAGTAAAACCATTTCCTGATTTTAATTCTTTACTTAAAGTAAAATCATTACCGGCAGATTTTGAACTCTTTAAAATTATTCTGCCATCAATAAGCGTATACTTTCCGTGAGCTGAGCGATCTGCAGCTCCGTAAATGTAATAGAACTGAAACGTACTGTCTTCATTAAACCTGAATCCTGCTGCCATTTCCGGAATGCCTTTTAAAGAATATTCCCCCGCAACATCAGAATAGGATTGAGCTGCAGATGAATTGGTTATTATAAAATTCATAAACAGTGTTAAGGTGATTATTTTTATTACTGAATAAAATTGTTCGGAATTGAACTTCATCTTGTATTATTTATTAAGTTTTCTAATAGTTTTGAGTAATTCACCACAGAGGCGCAGAGAGCACAGAGTTTCACAGAGAAAATCTTTATTTAACTAAAATTTACTTCTATTATGATTAAGCAAAGTTTATGTATTTAACATTCCTATGAAACTGCTTAAAGAAAAAATAATCTCTGTGTATCTCTGTGCTCTCTGCGCCTCTGTGGTAAAGATGAACTAAATAGTTAAAATATCTTTACCTCTTTTGACAATTGTACTATATCTTTAACTTCAATAATCTGTCTGACATATCCTCTTTTCACTGCATTGATCATTGCCAGCGCAAGTTCTTTCAAAGTAGTCACATGTCCCGGAAACAGCTTGCGCATTACAGGATAGAGCCATGAAAAATATTTATAATAGCTTAAAAGTATTCTTCATTCCGCTTTCGGGATGCAGATAGCCCGGTCTGAATGCATATACTTTTTTAAAATGTAATTTCATCAGATCATTTTCAGTTTTTCCCTTTACACGTGCCCACATCATTTTTCCCTTTTCACTGCTGTCAGTGCCAACTCCCGATATATAACAGAAGCTCATTTCCGGATTCAGTTTTACAAGAGACTTTGCAAAATTCATTGTAAGCTCATAAGTCAGTTTAAAATACTCTTCTTCTTTCATCCCGACAGATGAAACGCCAAGGCAGAAGAAGCAGGCATTGTAATCCTTTAACTGGCTTTCAATTGCTGTAAGAGCAAAGAAATCCTTGTGAATAATTTCATTTAACTTAGTATTAGATACTCCGGACGGCTTTCTGTTAATGATAAGTACTTTCTCCACATCAGGATCATTCAGACATTCGTGTAAAACTCCTTCTCCGACCATTCAGGTCGCTCCTGTGATTATGATGAAAGCATGACAAATATTCAGTGCAACTTAAGATTTAAAGTTTATATGTAAAATCCTTTTATAATTAGAATCCAGCCCTGAATTATTTGATTAAAGATATGATATCTCACAGGATTACACAGTTGATCACAGATTAAAAAGGTTTTAGCATTTTGAACAGAATAAGAAAATGTCTTATGAGTTTATATTATACTTTTTACTCTTAACAGATTAAGGTATTTTGCAATATTCAATTCATTTGTAAATAAATCCATTTAATGCATCATATACTCTTTCTTCAGGATCTCGCAGTTGTTATGATAGCTGCGGGACTGGCAACTATTCTCTTTCGTCAGCTGAAACAGCCGGTTGTGCTGGGGTATATACTTGCAGGAGTTGTCATCGGTCCGCATACTCCTCCCTTCACTTTAATAGGTGATGAGAAGACAATTGAAACGCTTGCAGAATTGGGTGTAATATTTCTTATGTTTTCTCTTGGACTGGAATTCAGTCTGAGAAAACTTAAGGAAGTCGGTTCGACTGCTGTTGTAGCTGCTTCACTGGAAATATTTGTAATGATCTGGGCAGGATACGGGCTTGGACAGTTATTCGGATGGAGTCATATGAATAGTATTTTCCTCGGGGCAATACTTTCCATTTCATCTACGACAATTATCATAAAAGCACTTGAAGGAAAGACTCGTGAAAAGTTTGCACAGCTGATCTTTGGTGTTTTAATAATTGAAGACATACTTGCAATATTACTCATTGCTCTGTTATCCGGATTTGCGACAACAGGTGAGTTTGCCTTTAAAGACATTAGTGTTATAATACTTAACTTAGCAGCATTCATGGGGATTCTCCTTGTCTCGGGTTTGATCTTGGTGCCGCGGCTTTTGAATTATGTGTCGAAATTCAAAAGTAATGAAATGCTTTTGATCACGGTTGTCGGTCTGTGTTTCGGAGTTTCTTTTCTTACTGTTAAATTAGGATACAGTGTAGCTCTCGGAGCATTCCTGATAGGCGCAATAATAGCCGAAGCAAGGCAGATACATAAAGTGGAAGTCATAATGTTCCCGGTGCGTGATCTTTTCAGTGCGGTGTTCTTTGTCTCAATCGGACTTATTATTGATCCGGTTATCATCATTGAGTACATTGTTCCTATCATTGCAATCTCACTCGTAGTAATAGCAGGCAAAGTATTTTCCTGTTCACTGGGAAGTCTCTTAGCAGGAAATGATACAAAGACTTCTTTAAAAGTCGGAATGGGGCTTTCACAAATAGGGGAGTTCTCTTTTATTATTGCCGCGCTGGGATTAACGCTCAATGTTACAGATGGTTTTATTTATCCTATTACTGTCGCTGTTTCAGCATTGACAACTTTAACCACGCCATATCTGATCAACAGTTCTGATAGTTTTTCAAAATTCTTTGAAAAGCATGCGCCGCGTTCTCTGATAAGAACAATGGAAGCATATTATCTTTGGGTCAATAAACCTTCGAAAGAAGGTCCTAACCACGCAGGCAGAATGATACTGCGGAGAATCTTTCTGCAGATATGTCTGAACCTTCTGATCATCACGGGTATCTTCATTGCGTTTGTTTTCCTCAATGAGAAAATAAAATTATTTATCGGAGAATACATTACAGGAATAGAGATAACAAAGGCAATTCTCTGGTTTGCGGCAATGCTGATAAGTTTTCCTCTTATATTTGCCGTCTGGCGAAAAACTCTTGCTGCATCAATGGTCATTGCAGAGCTTAGTACTTCAGATGCTGATATATCAAGAAAAATACAATGCATGCAGTTGTATCAAATACTATCTTCATAGGAGGTTCACTGGTTTTAATTGTGATCATTATTCTTCTCAGCTCTACTCTGCTGCCGTCATCGAATCTTCTCATACTTTCGATAGTATTAGTTGCGATCTCCGGGTATTTTATGTTCCGCAGTTCGGTAAAGATCTATGCCAAAGCTCAGGGCGCATTGCAGGAAACATTTCTTCAGCCTGCCGATCCGCTTCATAAACCTGAAGTTAATTCGATAGCAGATCATCCCATACTTGAAGATGTAAAGCTTGAATCAGTTACAGTTGAACCAAAGACAATCGGTGTAAAGAAACTGATATCTGAATTAAAGCTACGTTCCGAAACAGGCGCAAGCATAATTGGAATTGACAGGAACGGCGAAAGAATCGTAAATCCTGACTCAGATGAAGAGCTCTTTGAAGGAGATAATCTATTACTGCTCGGCTACAGGGAACAGCTTGACGCTGCAAAAAACTTGCTCAGCTCTGAAGCAAATAATCAAAAAACAAGCAGACTTTTTCCTAAGGATCCGGGGATAAAACGTGAGATGTGAAACGTCAGACGTGAGACGTCAGATGTCAGAGGTCAAATGTTAGTAAGAAGAAAGTAAAAAAGCGTCAGGACTTTTCATCCTGACGCCGACATATTGTTCAATGATCATTGCACATTGATCATTGCTCAGTATCTTTTCTTTGATAGCGCTGTATATTCCTGTGAATTAAATCCATACTTTCTTTTCACGTGCACCTTTGCTCTTCTTGCGCGGTCAGTGAGTCCGCCAATAAAATATAGTTTGAGTTTCTGTTTTGAACAGAAAACCTTTGTGTCTTTGTGCCTTAGTGGTAAAAACTTCAAAAGATTGTGGAATACTAAAGTGATCTGACTTGAATATCAGCCCGTTTTAAAGCGCTTGGGACATTTGGAAATGTTTGGGTGACATTTGGAAATGTTTGGGTGACATTTGGAAATGTTTGAATGACATTTGGAAATGTTTGAATGACATTTGGAAATGTTTGAATGACATTTGGAAATGTTTGAGTGACATTTGGAAATGTTCGGGTGACATTTGGAAATGTTTGAATGACATTTGGAAATGTTTGTGTGACATTTGGAAGTGTTTTTATCACTTTTCAGAATGTTTTGTGATGTTTTAGAATTTTTTGATGATTTTTCAAAGCAAAATTACATAAATACACTGACACATAGTGAAGTCTGAAAGTGAATTTCAGCATTGCTCTCCTAAATGTTCGAGTCTGTTTAAATCAGCTCCTAAATCCATCTTAACGATGTACTTATGTGTGCAAAAAAATTTATGTTAATTATCTTTAAAAATTTGTGATAATATTTTATTGATTCGTGATCATTCGTGAAATTCGTGGCAGGCTTTTACTTGCGTCTTACGCTTCTATGTGGGTAGAAAGAAGGGACGATTAATTTGCAGTGGATTGGTTAATTTCACACAAGCTCTTTCATTTTCTCCAGTATCCATTTTCTTATAAAAAAAGAATCAACTGATTCGGCTTCCTTCAGATCGGCGTAATCAAGTTTTTTATTCCGTGATTTTGCATTTCCGATTTTTGTCATGAATCTAAGTGAGTTTCTCGCCATTTCAGCAGCGTATTCAGGCATGTTAGCGCTTTCAGAAATAAAATGTCTGCAGGCGTCAATTGCAGAAAAAAGCTGATCGAATAAATTCAGTTCATAATAATTAACAAAATAGCACAGCCTTGCATCCAGATTATATGAAAGTTCGCTCATTTTGATTTTATTCAGGTAATCAAGTGATTTTTCAAATTCTTTTCTCTTTGTACTTAAAGAAGCCATACAGTAGTTAATTGTATTTTCTTTAGATTCGGGAAGCAGTGTATCTTTATATTTCATAATGAACTCCTCAGCTGAATCGAGCTCATTAATTATTAATGCTCCGTTAACAATGTTATTAAAAGTCTGTGTGTGAATGTATTTGTCATTTATTGTAAGAAAAACATCAAGCTCATCAAAAAATTTATTTATTAAATGCCTCTCGTTATAAAATTTTTTATCCTTATTTATTAATACCGGAAACACAGCGCCTGAAAGGAAATTCCAGAAATTAAACAGATCCTTCTTTGGAAATTTTTTGTATTCACTGAATACAATCTCCTTAAGATTAAAGTAATGCTTTTCATTATCACTTTCCTTTCTTGTCAGATATGCATGATAGTAGATAGCGAGTATTGCATAATGTTCAGCATCAGATTCCCTCAGATAGCTGAGGAAATTATCAGGTGTAAAGTTCTTAAAAAATTCATTTGACACGGGTGAATCTTTCATCACCTTGTTATTGATATTGTTGGTCAGTATATCTCTTGAACTGTTAAGAAAATCAGATAGAAAAAAACAGATAAGGCATTCGTTTCTTTTGATTTCCGTATTATTCAGTTCTTTATAATTTCCTTCAGCGCTGAAAACATGGCAGAGTTCAGATAATGCAGAATACTTATTTCCAAAATAGTTCGCGTCATTATATTTTTCTTTTTCAAGTGTTTCAAGAATATCGCTTAAAACTTTTCCAGACATTGCAAATTTGTTTCTTGACATCAGCTCTTTTGCCAGAGAGAATTTTTGCTGAAAAACATTTTTTTGCTGATTTGTAAAAGAAAAGTATCCCCGTATCAGCGCAGCTAATTCCGCCATCCTTGTTCTGAGTGTCTGCTCATCGTATTTACTCTTCGGATAAAGCTTTTTAAAAGCTTCTCACGTTTCAGGACGGGGCTATCAAACGCGGGCCGGCATTTAATTATTACGGAATATAATCTGAGAAGCTCTTTTCTTTTATTGAAAAGGGTACTGGAAACATACTCACCGAAACATTTTACATCCTCATCGGAGAAAGTCTTAAGGAGTTCAATTGAAATATTGTTATGCATTTTCCGGTAATGGGGGATTGATTCTATCTTCGTTATAAATAAAATACTTAAAGCCGGAGAAAATAGAAATATAGTATAAAGTTTTGGTAATATTTACATGAATTTCTCTTTGGAGTAAGGATATTATAAACATACTTTTGTACAGTTAGAGTCAAGTTTTTTTTGGTTTTTGGGGACACACTTTAACGGGATATCTGCAAAAAAGAAAGATGAATTTCTTTCTTTACTCTAACTAAGGATGATAGCCTCCTGACATTGTCAGGAGGACTCATCTGACCTTTCATATAATAATTAACAATTACAAACAACGTTTATACAAATAATTTAATCAACTAAAAACATAAGGAGTAAAAAATGAAAAAGCAAATTCTACAATTTCTTACACTTGCAGTTATTTTAACCTTAGCAGTTATTGCGAACATCAATGCACAGACAAATGAAATTAAAAAGTTAAGATCCTCAGAACTGACTCATCAGGATCAAAAGCGTGACTCACTTCCTGAAGGAGTAACTGAAGACTGGCTTAACAGTCTTCATGATGAGAACGGGAATCGCATTCTTCCCGAAGACCCTGAAACTGATGCTCTTCAGAGAAAAATTTTCAACGGATTAAATAACGATGACCGGTTCGGTTATTCGGTAAAAAGCGCCGGAGATGTTAATGGCGACGGTTATGATGATATTATAGTTGGCGCTTATGGATATTCTTTAAACAAGGGAAGGGCATACATCTTTTTCGGTGGAGTAATTATGAATACAGTTCCGGATGTGATAATGTCAGGAGAGTATGCAAATGACTTTTTCGGAGCATCGGTCTCATCAGCCGGTGATGTTAACGGCGACGGATATGCCGATGTAATAGTCGGAGCTTATGGATATTTTACAAATATTGGCAGAGCATATATTTATTTTGGCGGAGCAGCTATGAACAATACCGCAGACGTTATAATGACAGGAGACCCAAACAACTATTTGGGAAAATCGGTCTCATCAGCCGGAGATGTTAACGGTGACGGATATGATGATTTAATTGTCGGAGCTTATGGATATTCTGCTTCTACCGGAAGAGCAGACATATATTTCGGTGGGGCAGCGATGGATAATATTGCAGATGTTACATTAACAGGAGAGACAACGTCCTATTTCGGAGCATCGGTCTCATCAGCCGGAGATGTCAATGGAGACGGATATGCTGATGTGATTGTCGGAGCTTATGTGTATTCTTCATCTACCGGCAGAGCATATATATATTTCGGCGGAGCGGCGATGGATAGTATTGCTGATGTTACAATGACAGGAGAATCAACAGGTGACTTTTTTGGAGTGACGGTCTCATCAGCAGGAGATGTTAATGGTGACGGATTTTCTGACGTAATTGTGGGAGCTGAAAGATATTCTTCAATAACCGGCAGAGCATATATATATTTCGGTGGCGGAGCTATGAATAATATTGCAGATGTTACAATGACCGGAGAAACAACAAATAACTTTTTCGGAATATCGGTCTCAACAGCAGGCGATCTAAACGGTGACGGATATTCTGATGTAATTGTCGGAGCTTACGGGTATTCTTCTTTTACCGGCAGAGCATATATTTATTTCGGCGGAACAACTATGAATAATGCTGCAGATGTTACAATAACAGGAGAGGCAACAAACAATTTTTTCGGAGTATCGGTCTCATCAGCAGGAGATGTTAACGGAGACGGATATTCTGATGTAATAGCCGGAGCTTTTGGGTATTCTACGAATAAAGGAAGGGTTTATTTATATGATTATTTTATGAAAAATGAAATCACTCATGATATGTCAATGACAGGAGATGCAACAGGAAATATATTCGGGCATTCGGTCTCATCGGCCGGCGATGTAAACGGTGACGGATATTCTGATGTGATTGTAGGAGCTGATGGGTATTCTTCAAATACCGGAAAAGCATATATATTTTTTGGCGGTATATTGATGGATAATATTGCAGATGTTACAATGACAGGATCATTTACAAATTATTACTTCGGAACATCGGTCTCATCAGCCGGAGATGTAAACGGTGACGGATACTCTGATGTGATTGTCGGAGCTTACGGCTATTCTTTAAATACCGGCAGAGCATACATATATTTCGGAGGCGCAGCTATGGATAATGTTGCAGATGTTACAATGACCGGAGGGGCAATAGGTAACTATTTCGGATCATCGGTCTCATCAGCCGGAGATGTCAACAGCGACGGATATGCTGATGTAATTGTCTGTGCTGATCAGTATTCAACCGGAACCGGCAGAGCATATATATTTTTCGGCGGAGCAGCAATGGATAATGCTGCAGATGTTACAATGACAGGAGAGGCAGAAAATAACTATTTCGGATTTCCTGTCTCATCAGCCGGCGATGTCAATGGCGACGGATATGCTGATGTAATTATCGGAGCTTTTGGGTATTCTTCAAACACCGGGAGAGTGTATATATATTTCGGGGGATCAGCTATGGATAATGTTGCAGATGTTACGATGACAGGAGAGGCAATAAGTAACTCCTTCGGAAGATCAGTTTCATCAGCCGGAGATGTCAACAGCGATGGATATGCAGATGTGATTGTCGGAGCTTCCGGATATTCTTCATTCTATTCATATACAGGCAGGGCATATATTTATTTTGGCGGAGCAGTTGTGGATAATATTGCAGATGTTACAATGACAGGCGAGACAACAAATAACAATTTTGGACTATCCGTCTCATCAGCCGGAGATGTTAATGTTGACGGATATGCTGATGTAATTGTCGGAGCTCAAGGGTATTCTACATCTACCGGAAGGGCATATTTGTTTTTCGGCGGCACAGCTATGAATAATATTACAGATGTTACAATGACGGGAGAGACAGTATTCAGCTCTTTCGGGGCTTCAGTCTCCTCGGCATGCGATGTAAACGGCGATGGATATGCTGATTTAGTTGTCGGGGCTTATGGGTATTCTTCATCAACCGGAAAAGCATATATTTACAACAGCTCTGCAATTAGCGTTAAACCAATCTTGAATTATGTAAGAGATGTACCGAATGATCAGGGAGGAAAAGTTACACTGAAATGGGCAAAGAGTTCGTTCGAAGCTTATGGATTCGGAAACATTACAAATTACCTGGTTTACAGGAGTATTCCTCCCGGCTTTACAGGATTTCAGTGGGTTCAGATTGCGGATATAGCAGCCGTTAATTTTCCAATTTATTACTATGATGCGAACACTTTGTTCGACTCGTCTTCTGTTTCAACCGGTAATACATATTTCCTGATCAAAGCAAGAAACGGAAACACGGGACAAATCTGGAATTCAAACATCATGTATGGCAGAAGCTTGGACAATCTCGCTCCGCCTGTGTTATCTCCTTTTACTGCAACTTCGGTATCAAATAACGTGTCTCTAAACTGGAAGCGAAGCAATGCTCCCGATTTGCTTAACTATATCTTATACAGGAGCACATCGCCGACAATTAATCCTGACATTGAACCTGTCTTTGCAACAACAACCGATTCTACTTTTCTCGACACTTCACCTTTGACAGGAACATATTACTACTTCATCGTTGGACAGGATGTTCATAATAACAAAAGTCCGGTTGCAGTTGCTGACGCTCCGGGAATGAAGCTCAATCTAACCGCTTTCATTGAGGGATTCTATAATTCAACTTCAAATACAATGTCGAGCGATACGATTACAGTTGAATTAAGGAACAGCAATTCTCCTTATGCAGTAGCTGATGTTTCGAAATCAGAATTAGCAGCTAACGGCTTGGCGACATTAAACTTTGCAACAGCAGCTCCGGGAAATTATTACATAGCATTCAAACACAGAAATTCAATCGAGACATGGAGCGCAAATCCTGTTTCGATGACTAACGGAACTCCTCTAAATTATAATTTCTCGAATTCATCAACACAAGCATATGGAAATAATATGAAACAGGTAGATTCCTCTCCAATAAGATTTTCAATATTCAGCGGAGATGTAAATCAGGACGGATTTATAGATTTGACAGATGTAATATTAGCAAATAATGATGCAACGGTTTTTGCATCGGGATATGTAAATACAGATGTAAACGGAGATAATATAACTGACCTTACTGATGTAATAATTGCGAATAATAATTCGGTAAACTTTGTGAATGTCATAAGACCCTGAGATGTCAAAACGATTGACTCGCAACACGTAACTTTTAACTATTAACTATTAAAAAAGGAATAAAAAATGAAAAAGCAAATTCTACATTTAATGGCAATTGCAATCGTCTTAACATTTGTTTCAGTAAAAATTTATTCACAGACAAATGAGCTGCAAAAGAAAAGCAAATCTTTACCGGAGGGAGATAAATTCGGAATTTCAGTTTCTTCTGCCGGAGATATTAACGGTGACGGATTCTTTGATGTTATTGCCGGAGCAAATTTTAATGATGCAGGAGGATCAAATGCCGGAAGAGCTTATATTTATTTCGGCGGAAATACAATGAACAATGTTGCTGATGTAATATTGACAGGAGCTTCTGTGAATGATTTCTTTGGTTCTTCATTGTCATCAGCCGGAGATGTGAACAGTGACGGTTACAGTGATGTCATAGTTGGTGCAATTCGAAATGACGCAGGAGGAACAGATGCAGGCAGAGCTTACATTTATTTCGGCGGATCTGTAATGAATAATATTGCTGATGTAACTTTAACAGGAGTTGCTGCAAATGATTTTTTCGGATATTCAGTTTCAGAGTCAGGAGATGTAAACGCTGACGGATACAGTGATGTGCTGGTCGGTGCTCCCAACAATGATAATGCAGGAACAGATGCCGGCAGAGCTTACATGTATTTCGGAGGAGCTGTAATGAATAATGTAGCTGATATAACTTTAAACGGCGCTGCTGCAGGTGATAATTTCGGCTGGTCTGTTTCTTCTGCTTCAGATGTAAACGGAGACGGATTCTTTGATATAATTATCGGCGCGCCGGGAAATGATGCAGGGGGTTCAAATGCAGGAAGAGCCAATGTTTATTTTGGTGGTGTTTTGATGGATAATATTTCAGATATAGCATTTACCGGATCTGCTTCAAATGATAATTTCGGCTGGTCTGTTTCTTCTGCCGGTGATGTGAACGGTGACAGTTACAGTGATGTAATAATCGGAGCTCCGAATAACAGTTCAGCCGGAGCAAATTATGGCAGAGCTTATGTTTATTTCGGAGGCATTTCAATGGATAACATTGCTGATGAGTTTATGTCCGGATCAGCTGTAAATGATAACTTTGGATATTCTGTTTCAAGTGCAGGCGATATAAACGGTGACGGCTACAGTGATTTAATTGCGGGAGAGATCTACAATGATGCTGGAGGATTGGACGCAGGAAGGGTATACGTTTATATAAACTCAATGATCGGAACAGATATTCCGAATATAACTTTGACGGGAGAAGCCGCTCAAACTAATTTAGGATTTTCTGTTTCATCAGCGGGTGATGTAAATGGAGACGGTTATAATGATATGATAGCCGGCGCTCCCGGTTACAGTACGGGAGGAACAATTCGGGAAAGCATATATATTCTTTGGTGGAATTAATATGGATAATACAGCAGATATAATTATGACCGGAGCGTCAGATGATTTTTTGGATTAACAGTATCATCTGCAGGAGATGTGAACGGTGACGGATATTCAGATGTAATTGTCGGAGCTTATGGTGGAGTTTCTGCAGGAACAGCATATATATACTTTGGAGGAGCTTCAATGAATAATGCAGCCGATGTAATAATGAGCGGAGAAGTTTTGTATGATGCCTTCGGATATTCTGTTTCATCAGCAGGTGACGTAAACGGAGACGGATATTCTGATGTAATAGTCGGAGCGCAATTAAATAATGAAGGAGCTGTATATGGCGGAAAAGCGTATATTTTTTTCGGAGGAAATTCCATGAACAATACTTATGATGTTGCTTTGTAGGGTATGTCCCATCAGGTCAATTTGGGCATTCAGTATCAACAGCCGGTGATGTAAACGGAGATGGTTTCGGCGATGTAATTGCAGGAGCTCCTTATACTAACTCCGGACCATCAGCGCATATATTTATTACGGCGGGAAGCGTTATGAATAATAGTCCTGATGTCACTCTGACAGGGGAAGCACAGTATGATATTTTTGCCGTTTCGGTATCAACGGCCGGAGACGTAAACGGTGACGGGTTTAGTGATGTAATAATCGGATCACCAAAATAATGATTATGGAGGCAAAGCATATATCTATTTCGGAGGATATCAAATGGATAATATTTCAGATTTAATTATTAATGAAGCCGTTGGTTATAATTTACTCGGGACTTCAGTGTCAACAGCAGGAGATGTTAACGGTGATGGATACAGTGATATTGTAGTAGGCGCAAATGGAAATATTTCTAACGGAAATAATTCAGGAAGAGCATATGTTTATTTCGGTGGAAGGGTAATGAATAATATATCTGATATAATTATGACAACTTCCGTAACTGGTGATAATCTGGGCTGGTCAGTTTCAACTGCAGGAGATTTAACAATGACGGGTTCAGTGATCTTATTATCGGGCTCCCTTTAATGACGCAGGAGGCAGTAATTCCGGAAGAACATATATTTATTTATCATCTCCACCCTCGGTCCAGCCAATATTAACAACAGTAAAAGATGTACCAAATGATCAGGGCGGTAAGCTTTATCTCAAATGGGCAAGAAGCGGATATGATGTCACGGGAATAAGTAAAATTACATCCTATACAGTATTGAGAAGTTACCCTCCGTGAACGGAAATTTTGCCTGGCAGACTGTTCGAAATTAATGCTGAACAGCTTCCGTTCTATTCTTTCACTGATAATACACCTGTTGACTCTTCTGCAAATAACAGCGGAACTTTCTTTTACAGAATTAAAGCAAAAACAAATAACATTTCAGAATACTGGTACTCAGCCATATTATCCGGAAGAAGTCTGGATAATTATGCCCCGAAATAGTTCAGCAGTTCAGTGCATCACCTGTTTCAAATAATATAAATCTGACATGGAAAAGAAATACTGAACCTGATCTTTTCAATTACATTATTTACAGGAGCGTTAATGCGTCAATTGATCCTGATACGGAAGTCCCATACGCATCAACTGCTGATTCTGTTTATCTTGATACAGCGCCGCTTACCGGAGCGTATTATTATTTCATATATGCGCAGGATATTCATAATAATAAAAGCCCTGTAACTGTTACTTCGAATCCGTGATTACATTAAATCTTACTTGTTCATACAAGGATTTTACAACACCGCAACTAATCAGCAGGTAAGCGATACTGTAAAGTATATTTAAAGTATAGTTTACCCGTACAATAATATTGATTCGGCAAAAACCATTCTGTCATCAAACGGCAGTGCGGCAGCTCTCTTTGGAAATGCTCCTCAGGACAGTATTATATTGTGATCAATCACAGGGAATGCACTGGAGACGTGGAGTAAACCGGGTGGTGAAACAATGATCAGAGGCGGTTCTGTAAACTATGATATCTCTGATCTTTCTTTGAAGGCATATGGGAAATAATATTAAACAGATTGACAATGCACCGGTCAGATTTAGGATTTTCAGCGGTGATGAATCATGACGGGTTTATTGATCTGACTGATTTGCTGTTTGTGTATAATGACGGCAAGAATTTTAATTCGGGCTATATAGATTCGGATGTAAACGGTGATAATATTACCGACCTTTCGGACTTAATAATTACACACAATAACTCTGTGGACTTTGTAGCGAAATTTACACCGTAGTGAATAGTCAATTGTTAGTAGTTAGTAGTTAATAGTCTATAGTGAAAAATTAAATAGTTGATAAGTTAGCGGAATTAATTTAGTCTGACTCAACTATCAACTATCAATTATCAACTATCAATTATCAGGGTTTTTTCGATCTCACAAAATTGCTTGAATTATTATAAGTCTGAAGAAGATCAGTCAGATCAGTAATATTATTGCCGTCGATATCGGTAACTTTATATCCCATGGTAAAGGCAGCTAAATTATTACTTACCGCTACAATATCCGTAAGGTCAATGTTTCCGTCCTGATTGACATCTCCATTATACAAACAATACTTTGTTCCCAAATGGATTTGATTATTGCCGAATGCCTGGGCGGCTGAATAAGTAAAATCAAAATCCTTTATGTTATTCTCAAATTCTACCGGATTTTTGCTCCAGGTCTCAATTGTATTTCGGTTCTTTACAGTTATAAAGTAAGGGACTCTGTTCCTATACGTGTGAAAGTAAATACTCCGTTCCCGTTTGAATCAAGAACTGCTTTCGCCGAATCTGCAATTGTGTAAGGAGATGTCTGATATCTTAATACTACTCTTGCTGTGTCTCTCACCATTTTATTGGTTGAACTGTTGTACATTCCCTGAATGAACGCTTTCAGATTCAACTGCACATTGAACGGTTGAAATAATGTCGCTGCCCAGCTTGTTCCGATCCTTATACCGTCGATCTTTACGGAGCTTCCCTGAAGGCCGGTCTGGATGAATGAATTCGACATTATGACATCTCCGACATTACTGACATCATTTCCTGCTGAATCAGCTACTACAGGTGAAGCCGGCTGTGTTGCAGGCACACCTGATGTGTTTATATACAATCTTGCTATGTCATTGTTGGATCCGCTTACAAAAGTATAGGAGCATATGATCAGGTACGTTGTATTTTTAGAGTAAGCCACTGCTGAATATTTAATTGTTCCGTCATATTTTCTAAGGCCAAAGTTAAATGTAGATGAATTAATTCTTTTCAAGGCAAATGTTAAACCCTTCGGTAGCTAAAGCTGAAAGACTGTCAACCCTTAATATGTATGACAGGTAAACCGTACCAGAAGTCTGATTTCCAAACTGAACTACATTGACATCTCCTTCCGGTTGGTTTGAGAAATGAGCTGTATTTCCAATCCCTGAACCTGTGTAACCTGCGTAAGTCAGACCCGGATTTACAACTTTTATTTTCTTGCCTGTATTCGGTCCTGACCTGAACCAAGTTCCTATTCCTTCAAGACTGTCCCTTACCTGGAAGTTAAAGTTCTCTACAAAGAGAGGCTGTGAATTTGAATCCGAAAAGAAGAGGAGCATTAAAGTTAATACAAGAACATTTTTAATTTAAGAATGAATTTAATTTTAGTCATTATTATTTATCTGATTTTAGTTTTTATAATATTTTGAGAAAATTTTGAAGGATACTTCCAACATTTAACTTTAAACTTTTTTTAATATACAATAACCGGCATACCGGTGATGCCTTTAGTATTCAGCAGTTTGCAATCAACTGAAAGGGTTATTGTAATGAACTGTACAAAAATATATTCATTTATACTGTTTTACAAAGAAAGTTTTTTCAGAATTACATAACGATATTCAGTTTATAGTGTATCTAAAAATTGAAATTCTGCCTATTTTGTAACAAAATCCTTATATAATTACTAATTAATTACACTATATTCATAGATGCAGAAAACATCATTTCTCGAGATCATGAGGACACTGGACAGGGATGAACTGAAAAGATTTGAAGCTTTTTTATCCTCACCGTATTTTAATACAAGAAGTCACGTTGTAAAACTCTTTGATGTCATAAAGAGATATGCTCCGGAATTTCAAAGTAAAGAACTTGATAAAGAAGGGGTCTGGAAAAAGATCTTTCCGGCAAAAAAATACAATTACGGGATACTGAAAAATATCATTTATGACATTACAAAATTTGCCGAGAGATTCCTTGAAGTTGAAGATCTGAATTCCAACGAACTGCAGAGAATGAAGAACCTTCTGAATAAGCTTGGTGAGAAAAAACTGGATAATATTTTCGTGAATAAATATAATTCTTTTGAAAAGAGTTTTTTTAAGTCATCAAAGTTTTATTACGGATATTTCGGAGATTACCTGGAGCTGAAGCAATGCAGGTTCAGGGTTGAAGCATATGATGTGAGACTTCATACAAAGCTTATTTCTGCCGGAATATCTGAGCTGATGATATTTGACTTCCTTGCAAAGTTCAGTAATAATTTTAATAATTATTACATTGGTTTAACTGAGTTCAATGAGAAACCTGAAAATGATTTTATAGATAGATTCTCCAAAGCTTTATTTTCGGATAAAGAGCTGGAAAGCTATATAGTAGAGCTGAGCGAAGGACCGGATAATAATTATAAGATAATAAATATTTTCTTCAGGCTTATGAAATGCTATCTGAATCCGGATGACATTGAATATTATTATGATTTCAAGAAAACTCTCTATGACAACGACAGGTACATTTCCGAATCCGGAATGAGAGGTCTTTACGCTTCACTCGGAAGAGCACTCGATAACTGCAATGATGTATCCGGTATTAACAAGAATCGCGAACTTTATGAGATCATTAATCATCTTGCCGAGAAAAATATTTTTCTGAGCGAAGAAGGAAAGACAATTCCAACACTATACTTATTTTCGGTTAAAACTGCTGGATACATTAAGGAGACTGCTTTCATTGAACGTGCCATTAAAGAATATCTTCCGAAGACAGATCCTGAACTTCAGGATAATTTTAAAACATACAGTCTTGCTTATCTGCACTATTCTAAGAGTGAATTTGATAAGGCGCTTGAGTATACAAACAAAATAAGCATAGATACTTTCCAGATGAAATATTTTCTGCGCAATCTTCAGATCATCATCAGTTATGAAAAGGATGATTATGACATGTTTCAGTATTTAAGCGATTCCTACCGGCACTTTCTTGAAAAATAAATCTGTCTCGTCCGGATATAAGGAAAGCAACATGAAGTTTCTTAATTATACAAACACTCTTTTTAAATTAAGAGAAGCTGATGACAGATCGGAAGCAGGATTCATTGAAAGTTCTTTGCCGGGAGATACAGTTGTAAATAAATACTGGCTGATCGATAAATTGAAAGAGCTTGAGAGATGAAAAAAATATCGTTCCGGTTTTTCAAACTGTCTTTAAAGCTGAAAATTACCACAGAGGCTCAGAGATCACAGAGGTTCACAGAGAAATCTTATTTTTAATTAAACAATAATTGGATAGAAGATTATTTCATAATATTTGTGTGATCTGAAGTTAAGCAGTATAGAATTAACGGTTCAAAACCACCTCCCTCAAAATACTTTTATTAACACCAAGTCACGAAGACATTATGGAAAGGTTCTAAAAATAGTTTGCTTGTTACTTTGTGGTTAATTAATATTTATAGTGAGACAAATGAGTCTGTCTCAAACCCATTTACCACAGACGCATATAGCACACAGGAGGCTTCACAGAGATTTATTATTTTTTGTTATTGATTGATTATTGAGTCCTAAAATGTTCTTTTTATTTAAATTATACGAGAAACGAAAATTGAATCAGATTTAATAATTCTCTGTGAAACTCTGTGTACTCCGGGTCTCTGTGGTAATTTTTAGTTTTTGACAGACTTCTTCAGAATCAATTATTTAAACATTCTCCTGACCTCATCACCTTCCCAGTTTTTTCTTGTATCCAGACTAACTTTCTTAATGTACATTTTAAAATCATTTTCATCAATTTTCTTTTCATAATACCTGAACAGCATAATTATATCGCTTAGCTGACTTGTATAAATTTTTAAATACCTTGAGGGAATGTTTTATTAGACTGAAAATATTTTTTTATTCTTTCAATTTCGTTAAAAGCTTCATAGCTCATCCTGAGTTCATAGTAAGCCCTGAGTTTTAAAAACGCAGAATCCATGTAATGAAGATAGATCTTCTTGCTTACTTTGCTTAATATCCTTATTACGTCTTCAAACTTTCTTTCCTTGGTTGCGATCATTGCATTGGCTATGACTACATTATCCTGCCGTTGTGAAGGCGGCAGAAGAGGAGAATAATTTTTAATAAATGATCTCACCCATTCAGTCTTATTGACAGTCAAACCAATAAATACATAGTCTCTGAAATTATTGGCGGGGAGCATTACTTCCGTCAGCTCCCGGAAATATCCTTCTTTAAGTTTTTCATCAATAATTTTGAAAAGGTGATTAAAAAAAAACGTTTTACTTAAATTTGTCTGATCCATACAGTAATTAAGAAATAGAAAATAAATAAATTGATTTTCAGCTTTTGACAATGATGACTTAATTTTTCCGTGAATGAACTTTGCTTTCTTAAAATATTTTGTTTCCGAAAAATCTTTGAATGATAAATACATATAATAGATAATAAGTGTAAGCTTATAAACCGCAGGTCTGATCTTTTTTAATCTCTCAAATATTTTATCAAAAGGTAAGCTGTCAAGAGTAATTCCGGGAATTTCAGTTTGCTGCTTTATTCCGAGAAATTTCTGATGCTGAAATTCAATGTTGTTCTTCAGCTGTTTCAGTATGAATGCAAAAATTTCAAACTCTGATTTTAAAGAAAATTGCTCTCTGAATAATTTGTTATTATTTAGTCTGAAATATTTCACCGATGCAAGGTCAGACAGCAAACTTTCTGTTTCAATGCTTTCGGCGGAAGTTTTATTTTTCGATAAGAATGTTTTTGAGGAAGTATAAATGTAATCAAACAATTTAAAAGACTCCTTTCCTATGTAGTACTCCATCAGTATCCGGTTCCTTTTATCAGGCATATATTTTAATTCATTAATTACAACAAACATTTCGAAAATCCTGTAAAGCTCAGACATCCTGTTCAATAAAGTATTTTTATTCAGATTCAATTCATTCATCAGAAATTCTATCAGGCTTTTATTGTCATAATTTCGGAAATCACTTTTGTGTAAATCAGACAGAAGATTTAATACGTTAGTATAATTCCTTTCCCCGGAAAAATATTTTGAAGTCGCGAAGTTAACGAATTCCTTAAACTCATTCGGTGAAATTAAGCTTAATCCCTGTATTAATTTGATATTTATTTTTGGTGAAGATTTCATAGCTGAATATTTTAAAAATAGCCATAAAATTACTTTATTCAAATCATTTTACTGGTGAAGATTGAGTTATCCGCTATTTGAATTTACTGTCCTGAACTATTAGGTTTGTTATAAACACCCAAATGATATTGGTTTATTATTTGATTTTTAAATTAACCCAAATTTAAAGAAATGAAAAAAATATTATTCAACATTTGTTTTGCTATCCTGTTAACTTTACTTCTCGGAAGCAATTTAGCTTTTTCACAATGGAGCTCAAACTGGAAATGGTAAATGGGAAATCCAACAGGTGACGACATCAGATATATTGAAATGGTCTCACAAAACGAGTGGGTAGGATTAGGATTTAATGGTGGATTTATCAGAACAACAAACGCCGGCCTTAGCTGGACTTCACGTTCAGATGTTTCGGGGTATACAGGTTATACTCCTCCGCGCATCAGAGACGGATGGTTCTTTGACATTAATAATGGATTTGCCGTTGGAAGTCAGGATCTGAACGGGCTGATCTCACGGACAACTAATGGGGGACAGACCTGGACAAATACAATACTTCCTTCTACAACTTTCACATCAATATATTTTCTAAATAATAATACAGGTTATGTTGTAGGAAGCTATCTGAGCAGCGGTTATAAAACAACAAACGGAGGATCGAACTGGACAGCAATGTCTATGGGAGCAACTACGACTTTGCAGGATGTGTTTGCACTTGATGCAAATAACATTTATGCAGTCGGAGATAAGAATTTATACAAATCAACCAATGGCGGTGCTGTCTGGACCAACGCTTCAACTTCAGCTTCATATGTTTCTCATTTCAGTGTATATTTTAAAAACACAGATACAGGATTTGTAGCCGGTGACGCAGGCAAATTTCAGATTACAACTAACGGAGGAAGTACATGGACTTCACGTGATGCTCCAGTGACAGATCAGTTAATGAAAGAAATGCAGTTTAATGATCCTGAGATCTTATTAGTTGGTGATGAAAACAATGTTTTCAAAACCACAAACTATGGAGTAACGTGGGATCTATTGAATTTTACAGCAAGCGCACCTGCGGGAAATATCACAAACGCAATATATTCTATTGACAGAACCGGAAGTACTGTTGTGATTGCCGGATTCAATGGTTTGATCTATAAATCTGCCAATAATGGAAATAACTGGTCTACTATTACAATGGCAAAGCATAAGGGTTACCTGATGGGACTTTATGCATCATCGATGACCGGCAAGATCTGGGTAGTCGGTGACGCTGCTCCAAATTCTATTTTGTATTCTTCAAACGGCGGCGCTTCATGGTCAAGCAATTACGGCGGAGCTCAGACTGAAAATTTCAGGGATGTTAATTTTTTTGATGATAACACCGGTTATGTCTGCGGTGAAAATGGTTCAGTTTTAAGAACTTCAAACAGCGGATTAAACTGGAGTACAATTTCCCTGGGTACTGAACAGGCAGCAAACACTGTGGAAACTGTTGATGAGAATGTCGTACTCGTCGGCTGTAATGCAGGTAAGCTTTTCAGATCCACGAACTCGGGCTTCAATTTTACTGAATTGCAGATTGGAACAAATACAGTTCAGTTCAGCGATATAAGTTTTGCTGATAAGAATACAGGGTGGGCTGTAATGAGCGGAAGTATACTTAAGTCAACTAATAAAGGTGCATCCTGGTCAGCACAATTTACTCACACTTCATCTCTGCTGGGCATATCTATGATCGACCTGAATACAGGTTATACTTGCGGCTGGTCAGGAAGTATATTGAAAACTACCAATGGCGGAACAAACTGGAATCAGCAGGCTTCGCCGGTTCCGAATAATATTACGAGCATTGATTTTGCTAATGCAAGTAACGGATTTGCCGTATCAGGCGGCGGATTTGCTGTAGCAGGATCTGCTATGAGAACCAGTAACGGCGGTGCTTCCTGGCAGATTATAAATGCGGGAAGTAATCCATTGTTTAAAGTCAAAGCGTTTCATGGCGATTCTGCCATCACAGTTGGTTTTGCAAATATACTGAAGTATTCACCTCCGTCAACTGCACTTGACATGTATTTAACAATGAACTTTGAGTTATCTTCTGCTGATACAGTAACTGTCGAGCTAAGAAGCAATGTCGCACCATATAATTTAATAGAATCAAAGAAAGGGTTGGGTGGTAGTGGTGTTCCTAAGCTGTTTAGTTTTACCTCAATCAGCAACGGAACACCTTACTTTATTGCTTTGAAACACAGGAACATGATCTCAACATGGAGTTCCGGTCCGGTCTCATTCAATAATAATACACTGATCTATGATTTCACTTCTGCAGCGTCACAGGCATACGGAAGCAACATGAAAAACGAGGGCGGTTTATGGTCATTTTATCAGGGAGATGTAAATCAGGATGAAGGGATAAATCTTACGGACGTCCTTGCAGTTTATAATGACGCAAGCAATTATGTCTCAGGTACATATAATGTATCAGACCTAAACTATGACGGATTTGTAGATCTTACTGATCTGATTCCGGCATTTAATAACAGTTCTTCTTTCATAATTGTGAGAAAACCTTAAAAGATAAATCAAATAAACTTGCTTATAAGACCGGTGATATTTTTTACCGGTCTTTTTTTTGTCTCAAAGACTCTCAGTATTTCTCTCACAGATTACACAGATTTTCTCAGATACAATCTTAAATTTATATTAAGGTGGTCAAAATTATTGAAAGAATGATTCAGGATTTAAATCTGAAAATATTTGTGTAATCTGTGAGAGATCAAAATTATTAACAACCATTAAATACTGGCTTAAGGATTGTACTTATTTCTGTACTGAAGCGGTGACAAGCCGGTAATTTTTTTTTAAACGTGTTCCGAAAAGCTTTAGGATCTGTATAGCCTACATTATACATTATTTCATTTACGTTCTCCCTTGTAGATTCCAGACTCATTTTTGCAGCTTTGATCTTCACGCGCTGAATGTATTTCGTAACTGTATCGTTAGTTGCTCTTTTGAATCTGCGCTCAAAATTTCTTCTGCCGAGAATGGTCATTGTAGCTAATCTGTCAACCGTTATTTTTTCCTGAAAATTATTTTCAATGAACTCCTGCGCAGTCTTTATTGGTTCATCTCCATGTCCTTTCTGACCCTGAAACATAGCAAAGGCAGACTGATTATAACGCTCTATTTCAATTGCAAATACTTTGGAACACAGGATTGACATTTCACGTCCGGCATATTTCTCAATTAAATAAAGAATAAGGTTAAGGTAAGAATATGCTCCGCCGCTGGAATAAATACCGTATTCATCGGTAATGATCTTTTCAGCTACGAGATTTACATCCGGAAACATTTTTCGAAATTCATTTTCCGCCATCCAGTGAGTTGCGCATTTTTTTCCTTTAAGTAAGCCGGTAGATGCAAGTAAAAAAGCTCCGATGCAGAGACTTGCGATCTCAGCGCCGTTTTTATATTGTTTTACTATCCAAGGTAGAAAATCGCTGTTCATCTGCAACGATGTTTTCATGTCACCGTCAAGAGCAGGGATTATTATCAGATCTGTTTTTGTCAGGTCATTTATCAGCAAGTCACTGTGAGCTGTGAACTTTCCTCCGCTTAACGGAGTCTCTTTCGCTATCCCAACTAACTGTACTTTAAAAAGCGGATGACCTCCTTTTTCAGTAACAAAATTATTTACCTGTGTAAACAACTGCCGGGGTCCTTCTATGCTCCCGAGTATGGCTCCTTTAGGAACGAGTATAGATATATGTTTCATGTATGTCATTATTTTTTTAGATGAATTGAAAATTTAAATCTGAAACGCAGTATTGAGTTCCGGGTTAATTTTTTATAAATGATTATTTTTAGCTGATAAAATAATTATGAATAATGTCGCAATCAACACCTTAATAAGTCGTTTTCGCATATATGAATTATAAGTTAATTATAGTAATTTTGTAAAGATAAAAATTGGAAACATAAATTTATTTTATTAAAAACCGGGAAGAAAAAACTGTTGTTGAAAAGTATTTCTAAAGATAAACATTAACTAATCAACCAATTAACCAATTAACCAATTAACTAATCAACCAATTAACTAAACCATGACAACAATAAACCCATACCTGAATTTTAACGGCAACACAGAAGAAGCGTTTAATTTTTACAAATCTGTATTCGGAGGCGAATTCAGTGCTTTGATGAGATTTAAAGATACATCCCATGGAGACAAGTTATCAGCAGAAGAAAAGGAAAGAATAATGCATGTCTCTTTACCAATAGGTGAAACTGCTATCCTTATGGCTACCGATGGGCTTGAATCAATGGGCCGCAAATTTATAAATGGTGACAATTTTTCAATAACCATTGGGACAGACAGCAGGGAAGAAGCTGACAGAATATTCAAAGAGTTATCAGCAGGAGGAAAAGTCGAAATGCCCATGGAAGATGTTTTCTGGGGTGATTACTTCGGTATGTTCACTGATAAATTCGGCATTCAGTGGATGGTTAGTTATCAGAAAAAATCTTAACCTTCAACTTTCAATACAACTTTTAACTTTCAACTTTTAACTTTTAACTTAGAATAATATGTCAGCACAAATTTATGTAAACCTACCGGTGAAAGATCTCGGCAAATCTATTGAGTTTTTTACGAAACTCGGCTTTAGTTTTAATCAACAGTTCACTGATGAAAAGGCTACCTGCATGATCATCGGTGAAGATATTTTGTAAGGCTCTTAGTGGAAAAGTTTTTCAAAACATTTACAAAAAAAGAGATCTGTGATTCCTCTAAAAGTACTGAAGTTATTTTATGTCTGTCTGCAGAGAGCCGGGAGAAGGTAGATGAGATGGTTAAGAAGGCAGTTGAAGCAGGCGGATCTGCACCGCAGTCAATACAGGATCACGGATGGATGTACGGTCACGGATTTCAGGACATTGACGGACATCTTTGGGAAGTTATGTGGATGGATATGAACGCCATGCCTAAGGATTCGTAAGATTTATAAGATTTGTAAGATTTATAAGATTTGAATTTCAAATTAAAATAAAACTAAATTTCAAAACTTTAATTAATTAATATGAAGACAAAACCAAAAAGCAGCAGGATGTACTCACTCGTAGTTCTTTTTGACATGCATACGGGATTTTTCCCGAAAGCTATCGAGGGAATTTCTGATAAAGACTCACATAACCGTCTTAATACTATTGCAAATAATGTTGCATGGATAACAGGGAGCTTAGTGCAGGAAAGATTTGAACTTGCCGGACTGCTCGGCATTGAAATGAAGCAAAACGCGTACGAACTTTTCAAAGATCACAAAGGAATTCAGGAAGGTGTTACTTATCCTCCATTGAGCGAATTTAAAAAAGACTGGGACAAGATAACTCCTGTGCTGAGAGAAGCTCTTGTCAATGTAAGTGATGAAAAACTCGACAGCATGTTTGATATTCCCGAAATGAAGATGCCTTATTTTGATTTTATAGCTTTCATAATATACCGTGAATCTAACTGTATCGGTCAGATCGCATTGTGGAGAAGACTGTTAGGCTATGATGCAATGAAATATATGTAATATAAATATTCAAATTTATATATTTGCTAAAATTAAAAATAAAATTATGACTACTACTAAAGCAAAAACAACTCAGTCAAAAAAAGTCAAAGCAAAGTATGCTGACGGCTTTCTGATTGCTATTCCGGCAAAGAATATCCCTGCATATAAGATCATGTCAAATGCAGCGGGTAAGGTCTGGAAAGAATACGGCGCTCTTGATTATAAAGAATGTATCGGAGATGATCTTGATATTAAAATGGCAGCACCGTTTCCCCGTATACTGGACATTAAGAAAGGTGAGAAGGTTATTTTTTCCTGGATCACTTACAAATCCAAAAAGCACCGTGACAGTGTGAACGCAAAGGTGATGAAAGATCCAAGAATAATAAAATCAATGGATGTTACTAAGTGCCCTTTTGATGTGAAACGCATGTCATACGGTGGTTTCGAGATCATTGTAGATATGCAGTAGTTAACAGTGATCCGGAATTAAATTTTTATTTGAACTAATATCTTAATTTAAATACAAGCTGTGTTTAAAGACAATAAAGCATTCAGCAGCTTTTCGGTGAATGATATACCGAAGGCAAAAGATTTTTACGGAAGGATACTCGGGATGGAAGTATCAGATGAAATGATGGGGCTTCTCGCATAAAATCGCGACAGCCACTAAGTCAAACCCTTCCCCCCCCGCCAGAAAGGGCTGAAGAAGGATTGCTCAAGATTATCTCCGATAAATATATCTAAATATTTTAAATATTATGAAAGAAACAGAACGAATCGAGAAACTCTTTGAAGATCTCTATGACGGTGAGCCATGGATCGGGGTTTCATTGTTTGATACTCTGAAAAATATTACAGCCGAAAAGGCGGCAAAAAAAATATCACCGCAATGGAACTCCATCTGGGAAATTGTAAATCATATCATTGAATGGAGATTCATTGTTTTACAGCGTGTACACGGGGAAGTATTAATTGCTCCTGAGAATAATTATTTTATTGACGTACCTGAAAAGTCAGAAGCTGCCTGGAAAAATTCACTGAAACGGCTTGAAGATTCTCAGCAACAGTGGATCAAATTTCTTAAAACTTTTAAGAAAAAGGACTTCGAAAATATTTATCCCAATAACAGTCGCAGCTATTATGAACATGTTCACGGCATTATTCAGCACGATGCCTATCATTTAGGGCAGATAGTTTTGCTGAGTAAAGAGATCTGACTAAACTTTTCAAATGAAAGAAGGAATAGTTTTCAGAAAAGCCGAGTCTTCTGATTCAGTGCAGTTATCCGTTTTATTCAAACAGGTTTACATACAAACTTATGATACCGAAGGTGTTACGGCTGAATCTTCGAATTATATCAGCAGGCAATTTTCTGTTGAGAAGATAGAAGACACAATTATTAAAAATCCCGGTAACATCATTGTTGCATCCAATGGGGGTAACCTTTTGGGAGCTGCTGAGATAGAGTTTGATAATGTATGCCCGGCGGATAATATCAGAACTCCGGAGCTCTGTAAACTTTATGTGCTTGAGAGGTTTTACGGTAAAGGCATAGGTTACGGTCTTCTTAAAGAAGCTGAGATGGCTGTGATCTCAAAAGGTAAAAATATGATATGGCTTACAGTATATTTTATGAATTCAAGGGCAATTGCTTTTTATGAAAGAAATGGTTTCAAATATACTGGTGATACATACTTTGAAATAGATTTAAATAAGTATAAGAACAGAGTTTACATCAAAGAATTGTATAATTAGATACACTTTCCTGCCATTACCTTCTTTAAGTTCAATCCTTCAGTGATAAAAGTATCCCGAATAACTTGCTATTGACACCACTTTTTTTAGCCGGCGATAATTTAGCTCTCGCAGATATTACAGATATTTACCCCGATCATTCTTTTCAACAATTAGATCCAACCTGCTAAATGTTAAATAGTGGTTTCAATATTTATTTTCAAACTATGACATGGATCATTTTATGAAACAAAGATAATATGTATTTTTGAACAGGCAAAAAATATTATTTATGTGAGTTTGATGCAATTGAAATTCAGAAAAATACTACTTTGAGCCAATGAAGTTCTTTCGTTATCAATATTAAATTGTAATGAAAACCAGAATATTTTTTAAAAGAGGAGGCAATTATATCATGAGAATTTTAATAACAATATTTATATCCTTCCTGTTTGTTTTCTGCGCAAAAAGTTCCTATTCACAGTATACTGAAGAAGAAAAAAACGGGCTGATCTATACATTTGAGGAAGAAAAAGCGGCATATGATTTTTATTCTGCCATGTTTGCTAAATACAATGAAAAGGTTTTCCAAAATGTAATGGACGCAGAAAAGACTCATCAGGAGCATGTTTTAAATTTGATGACTGAGCTTGGAATAGATCCCGGTTCAGCGAATCTCCCGGCAGGTGAGTTTTATCAGAAAGAAGTAAAAGCACTATATGATGAAATGATGACAATCGGAGGATATTCTTTCACTGATGCTCTCAGGGCTGCTGCAAGATATGAAGAAAAAGACATAGACGATCTGAGAAATTATTTGTCAAAAGCCGAAAACGAAAAGATCAAAACACTTTACGGATGTCTGGACAATGCATCTCAGAATCATCTGAGATCATTTGTGAAAAAACTAAAGAATGAAGGGATTAACTGTAAACCTGTAATTCTTAGTCAGGAAGTATATGATCAAATCATGAGTTCGACAAATCAGCCGGGTGATTGCTTTAAGACAAAGTGACTATCATTTTTAAGATAGTTGACAAGGAATATTGATTAAACAAGAGTCTTTATCAGTCATTTATTAAAGTAAATGTTCGATAAGACTTTTGTTTACTATTTTACAGGAGACATTTCATCTTAATGAAGTTCCATTCCTTTTCCTGTTTTATTAAAATTAATACTTCTAAGTTGAGTAAAACAAACTAACTGTCTTGATAAATACCGGATTCAACATGAACATTCATTATGACAGCAGCTTAACCGAAGTCCCTGATGATCCGGATAGTTTCTATGAAGGGATTTTGCATTTAGAAAGAGAAGCATTGACTGAAAACGATCCGGTTAATAAAGGGAAGCTGTTTTCAAGGATTGGAGTTAGTTACAGAGTCTTCGGCAACAACGAACAGTCCGAAATAATTTTGTTGAAAGCTTTAGAACTCCTGGATGCAGTAAAAAATAAGACAGATCACTTTATCGCCGAATTACGTTTGTCACAGACTTTTCAAAAACAAGGAAAGTTTGAGGATTCAATTAATATTTTAAAAAGACTGGAAAATATTTCCCGGGAGAATAAGGAATTAAATAATTATACTGATGTTGTGTATCAGCATCTGGGTAAAGTATATTTTGATATGGAAAGATTTGAAGAAGCAATGTATAAGTTTAAGAAAGCAAAAACATTGCGTGAAGTAAAGGGAGACAGAGAATTATTAAGTTCGACGGAATTTGCAATTACAATAACTGCCGGTAAAATTAAATCATTAAATCTGTAAAATAATTTTATGAAAACAGGAAAGAAAAAAAAAGAAGAACTGCCGGGGTATCCTGATTATCCTGATACGGAAGATATTTTCAGCAGGGGAGTCAAACTGGACAAATTGGATCCTGATGATGTTGTTTCAAAAAATCTCCGAACCTTGAACCCGATCAACTGAATGAAAAAGCTTTGAAGATGATGTAAGCGGTGATGATCTTGATGTACCGGGTTCTGAACTGGATGATGCAGAGGAATCTGTCGGCAGTGAGGATGAAGAAAATAATTATTACAGTCTCGGCGGTGACAATCATAACGATCTTGAAGAAGATAAAGATTAATAAACAAAGAGCTGATCACAGGTGTAATACTACTCTCAAAATAAAAAATAATATATATTAATATGCTTAAAAATGTTTTTGTATGCATTTTTTTTATCTTTTTTATCTTTGCCGCTATCGTCAGCAGCGGCATTGCGAAGAATGAAATTAGAAATGCAAACTTAACTGCCTTTCAGAATGCAAATTCTGATTCTTTAAATGACAGATCAAACCTTCAGAAAGAAAACACAAGCAGGATACTTAGCGAATTGTTTGCTGATTATCTTCTTATAAAAAATTCACTTTCAAAAAATGATTCATCAACAGCACAAACGCAGGCGCTTCAGTTTCTCGAAAAGGTTCAGAGCAGGTCTGATACAATAGACAAAAGTACAGTGCCAAGAAACTGGGAATTATTCATGAGATATGCTCCGGAAGCAAGGTCACGCATTGCTGCTTCAAGCTCACTCACAGAGCAAAGATTCTTCTTCGGAATTCTCAGCAATTACATAATTGAGCTTGTAAAATCTTACGGTATGAAAAACAAAACCATTTACATTCTGCAATGCAGTGATAAATCAATACTGGGAGCCGGTAAATGGCTGTCCGATTTTAATGACGGCAAGAATCCGTTTCTCGGACCGGGCAATGAGAATTGCATTAAGGTGATTGAAAGTAAGATGTATTGAGCTGGTTGATTGGTTGATTAGTTAACTGGTTGATCGGTTGAATAGTATGTTTGTAGTTGATTGATTTTTTGATTTTTCTTTATCAGACTTCACATTTATTTTATTAATACCATTCTCTTAGTCTCAACATAACTTCCTGTTGCAATCCGGTAAAAGTAAACGCCGCTTGGATAAGAAGCGGCATTCCATTTAACGGAATAGATACCGGGTTGAAATTTTCCGTGTGCTAATTCAGCTACTTCTTTACCGGAGATATCATATATTTTCAGAATCATATTTGAAATTTTATTGACTCTGAATTTGATCGTTGTAGCAGGATTAAAAGGATTCGGATAGTTTTGATATAAATAAAAATCATCCGGTAAAAATATATCAGAAGCATTTATACCTATTGGAATTTCACCGGCGGTAACTGTTTTAAGAATGGTTCCGTAATCACCTACGACATACCCGGTATCCTGACCTATAAAAAAAACCGAATTCAGACTGTTGACAGTAACTGTAGTCTGAGAATACCAGTTTATTCCGGTATTAGTAGTTTTAAATATCTTCCCGGAGATTCCCGCCATGTATCCGGTGTTTGAGTTTACAAAATAAAGATCATTAAAGTCAAAGAAACTGCCGACTGAATCAGTCTGCCAGTCTGCGCCGCCATTTGTAGTCCTCAAAACCAGATGATGAAAAAGTTCTTCTTTGCCTGCAATAAACCCGGTATCTTTATTAATAAAGCACAAAAGACTTCCTGAAGAAATGCTTTTTATTGAAGAGACCGATGCCCAGTTTAATCCTGAATTAATTGATCTGAATACTTCCGTTTCTGTAATGCCAAAATCAGACACATATATAACGCTGTCAGAAACAAAGCTTACATCGCTGACAGATAGAAATACCGGGATATCCGAATATTCAAACCAATTGTCACCGCAGTTTGTAGTTTTTAAAACTCTTCCCGCTTCATCTATCAATGTTCCGTTCAATGAATCTCTGAAGTGAATTTTCATGATTTTAGTGCCTGCTCCTATCGATTTAATCGCCCAGTTCAAACCGCCATTCGAAGTTTTATATACGCCTGAGTATTCACCCGTAAAACCTGTATTGTCATTTATGAAAACAAGATTTGTAAAGTCAGTCGCAATGTTAGTTGGTAATGAAACCCAGTTATTACCGGCATTAATTGTTTTCAGAATTGTTCCTGAATTACCTGCAGCATATCCTGTCTCGCCCGATGAAAAATATACGTTATTTAGATGTTGAGTCGTAAGAACAGGCGGCTGACTCCAGGTGTTACCCTGATCAGTTGTCTTCATTAATAATCCACCGTAACCCGCAATTATGCCTGTATCAGAATTTGAAAATGAGATTGATGTAGTACGCAGACCGGCGTTAAGATTATAAATACTCCAGTTATCTCCGCTGTTTGTAGTTTTAAGTACATGTCCCTGAGTTGATAAAACAAATCCTGTTTGGTTGTTTATGAAAGTAATCTCATTAACGGGGATCCCTGCCAACCCGGGGGTTCCTGTCCAGTTAATTCCTGCATTAGTAGTTTTCCATAACTGGCTGTACCAGTAATCTGTTACAAAGCCCTCATTCTCTGAAGTAAAACATACTTCATAAAATGAATAGAATGGACTGATACTGTTCGCATCCCAATATTCACCACCGCTTGTGGTTTTAAAAATAACACCGCCGGTAGCGCAGGCATAACCGGTTTGCAGAGATGGAAAACTGAATGAAGTAATTGCGTAATTTGATACAGGACCCTGAACCGTCCAGTTAATTCCGCCGTTTGTAGTTTTCATTATTACACCGTTATTCTGAGGATCAAGACGATTACCACCGATGTAACCTGTGTTTTCATCAGTGAACTTAATCGCATAAAACTGATAGCCGGTACCTGTTGACATTTCCGTCCAGTTGTTTCCGCCATTTGTAGTTTTTAATATATTACCGGATGAATTTGCCAAAATAACATACCCGGTATTTTCATTTACAAAATTCATTGCATAAAGGAATGATGAATGGGGAGAGCTCAATGATGTCCAGGTAGTTCCGCAGTCAGTAGATTTAGATATTCCATTCTCAATGGAAAATGCTGTGTTTGAATTTACAAACTGAATTTGAAGACGGTTAACCTGTAAAGGAGTTTGATTCTGCCAGAACCATCCTGATTGTGCAGACGATGTATTAACATTAAATAAAGCCGGTATGAGAATTAATATAAAAAAATATTTTCTTAAAAACATATTGTTATAGTTTATCATTAACTGTCCACTAAATAAAATCCGTTATTATTCCGTTAAATCCGTGTGATCCGCGTTCTGTTTCTTTCCAATTTCAGCTTGCAACAATTCTCAATTGATTCTCATCATATCTTTCACCCGCAAATGATCCTTCGGGAAATGTTTCGGAAAGTGTAGTTAGTTCTTCGGCAGTCAATTTAATATTTACAGCTTCCAGTATTTCATTCAAACGACCTGCTTTTGTCGTTCCTACCAACGGAAGTATATCGTTTCCCTGATTCAGCACCCATGCAATTGCAAGTTGTGAAGCCGTGCATCCTTTTTCATCTGCAAGCTTTTTAAGAACAGCCACCTTCTTTTGATTGTCCTCAAAATTTTTTCCTGTAAAGCGCGGTGAATGAGCTCTGAAATCTGTTGCTTCAAGTTTGCCTGTCATTTCTCCGGATAATAATCCCCGGCACAAAACACCATAGGCAACAATTCCAATGCCAAGTTCCCTGCAGACAGGTAGGATCTCTTTCTCAATTAAACGCGTAGCGAGTGAATATTCGATCTCTAATACTGACACGGGGTGAACAGCATTGGCTTTTCTGATCGCATCTGCGTTCGCTTCAGACAGCCCCAGATATTTTACTTTACCTTCTTTGATAAGATCGGCAACTGCACCAACTGTATCTTCAATGGGAATGGCAGGATTAATTCTGCCCGGCAAATAAATATCAATTGCTTCGACTTTAAGTCTTGTCAGTGTATAAGCGGCAAAGTTCTTTACTGCATTAGGTGTCGTATCAACACCGGTAAATCCACCAGACGGGGTTCTCAGTCCACCGAACTTTACGGCGATCAAAGGTTTTTCACTTCTATTTTTGATTGCTTCCCGTATCAGCAGTTCATTATGACCGGAACCGTAGTAGTCAGCAGTATTTAGGAAATTTATTCCGGCATCGAGCGCGGCTTTTATTGTTTCTATGCTTTGAGAATCATCTCGTGTAGCTTTGCTTCCATAGAAATCGGACATTCCCATGCAGCCAAGACCGATGGGGAATAATTCTCTGGTTATTGAATTTAGTTTTTTCAAAATACTGATGCTATGTTCGATGAATTTATCCTGTGATTTGATTTAAAAATAGTAACTGCATTTAAAACAAAACAGTCAATCATTTCAAAGGTAACTGAAAATTAATCATTACTGTCCAAAACTTTTTTTAAAAATTTAAAATAGCACAAAATTTAATCCGTTTTGATATTATTTTTTGAATAATATTGATCTTACCTTCTGTCCATCAACTCTAATAAACAACCCCGAACCCCCACAAACCCGTTTTCAAACCCGTTTGTTATAGATTAAACGTTTTGGACGGATGGGATCATAATTAGTGTCATGTTATTTCTCAGATTTAATTTCTAAGTTAAATGAAAATTTTCCGTAGAATGCAGAGAAATAATTCAAGCAATATAAACATCAATATGAAGACCGGACTTAACAAAAATATATTTACAAACAGAACAATGCTTCGTAAATATATCGCCTCCGATAAGAAAATTTTCGGAGAATTATTTACTGATAGGGAAGTAAATAAATATATGGGAGGTCAGCATTGCGAAACGCCGGAGGATGCATTCAGCTTGTTTGATAAATGCTTTGAAATTTACAATGGCTCGCTTCAGGATAGGCATTTTGAAATATGGGGAATAGAGTTTGAAGGGAATCTGATTGGTCATTTTGAACTCAAGCAAACCCAAAATACAGTTGGTAATGAGCTTGAAGTAGTATATCTTCTTAACAAAGAATACTGGGGACGGGGACTTATGCTGGAGGTGCTGAATCAGGTAAACTCGTATTCATCCGGAATGGGAAAACAGCTAATTGCAACAATCAACCCCGAGAACATTAACACTGTGAAGCTTCTTAAGAAAACAGGAATAGAGAGGGAAGGCTGGATTGAAGATGATGAAGGTAAAGTTTATAAGATATGGCTGACTCAGTTAAGGTAACTTTGTGGGTTTTAGCAAAAAGCTGATTGGATTTCAATTGGGTGATTCATTAATCGACCATTTAACAAATTTCTATTAACCAATCAACCAATCAACGAATTAACCAATTAACGAATTGTTAATATTTTCTGAATTGGGTAAATTGCAGTTGAAACAAATTTTTAACCTCACTCTTTAATATTCCCTTTTTTAAATAAGAGCAGGAAATAATTAAATCATAAAATACTTTATGTGCGGAATTGTATGTGTTTTCAGCAATAAAAATGGTGTCAAAGAATTACGGCCCGCAATTTTAGAAATGTCAAAGAAAGTTCGTCATCGCGGACCGGACTGGTCGGGAGTTTATTGCGGTGATAATGTGATCTTTGCTCACGAGAGACTTGCGATCGTCGATCCAAAATCCGGCGGTCAGCCTTTATACAGCAAGGAAAGAAACTTAGTACTCGCAGCTAACGGTGAAATATATAATCATCAGGAATTAAGAAAGGAAGTAGGGGACTACGAGTTTATGACAGAGTCGGACTGTGAGGTCATCCTTGCTCTTTACAGGAAAAAAGGAATTAGCTTTATTCACGAACTCAACGGAATTTTTGCATTCGCTTTATATGATAAGGAAGAAGATTCTTATTTCATTGCGCGTGATCACATCGGTGTAATGCCTTTGTATATGGGCTGGGATAAACACGGAAATTTTTATGTAGCGTCTGAATTAACAGCACTCGAAGGTGTCTGCAATAAAATTCAGGAGTTTCTTCCCGGTCATTATCTTTACAGCAAAGAAGGACAGGAATTAAAAAAATGGTATGATAAAGACTGGACTAAGTTTGATAATGTAAAAGACAATATTTCAGATATTCAGGAATTAAGAACTGCACTTGAGCAATCAGTTCACAGGCAACTGATGTCAGATGTTCCGTATGGGGTTCTTCTTTCCGGCGGTTTGGATTCGTCTATTATTTCAGCAGTTACCAAAAGGTTTGCTGCAAAACGGGTTGAATCAGATGATAAGCAGCAGGCATGGTATCCGCAGCTTCATTCTTTTGCAATTGGTCTTGTCGGTTCGCCGGATCTGAAAGCTGCAAGAGAAGTTGCTGAACATATCGGCTCTGTTCATCACGAAATAAATTTTACAATTCAGGAAGGTCTCGATGCAATTCATGATGTGATCTACCATCTCGAAACGTACGACGTTACGACCATCCGCGCATCAACTCCGATGTATCTGCTTGCGCGTGTAATAAAATCCATGGGAATTAAAATGGTTTTATCCGGTGAGGGTGCAGATGAAATTTTCGGAGGTTATCTTTATTTTCATAAAGCTCCGAATCCACAGGCATTTCACGAAGAGACTATCCGCAAATTAAGCAAGCTTCATCTTTATGATTGTCTGCGCGCAAATAAATCACTTGCCGCATGGGGTATCGAAGGACGTGTTCCATTTTTGGATAAAGAGTTCATGGAAGTTGCAATGAATCTCAATCCAAAAGATAAGATGGCAGGTGAAGGAAAAATGGAAAAGTGGATTTTGAGAAAAGCGTTTGAAGATTATCTGCCGGAGAGTGTAGCGTGGAGGCAGAAAGAACAGTTCTCAGATGGTGTTGGGTACAGCTGGATTGACACTCTCAAAGCTGTTGCTGAAGAGCAGGTCACTGATGAACAACTGGCAAATGCTAAGTTCCGTTTTCCTATTCATCCTCCGATGAGTAAGGAAGAGTATCGTTACCGTGTTATCTTCAGTGAACATTTTCCATCAGACTCTGCGGCAATGTGTGTACCGTCAGTAAAGTCTGTTGCATGCAGCACGCCTGAAGCGCTTGCATGGGATGCTTCATTTCAGAATGCAAATGATCCGTCGGGTAGGGCGGTGAAGACTGTGCATAAGGAAGCGTATAAGTAGAATTTTAGATTTTAGATTTTGTAAAAGGCTTTACCACAGAGTAGCAGAGGACACGGAGATACACAGAGGTTTCTACTGAGAATTAAATTACATATTTAACTTATTTTTTATAAATACAGAAATGTGAAATTGAGAATAATATTTTCTTTAATATTTGTTCTCTGTGAAACTCTGTCTCTCTGAGTCTCTGTGGTAAATTTAAATCATTTTATGAATATCCTTTCTATAACAGAAAACTATCAGTTTACCATCATAGCAGATTCAACTGACCGCTTCAAAGATTTCTCACCATATGTCCCTTCAATAAATAATAAAGGGCATTGTCTCTTTCCAAGCTGAATTAAAGCACGGCGGAATGGGTATATTTACCGGCGACGGTAATTCAATAAATACCATTTCTGAAACTTCAGACAATTATTTTAAAAGTATTTACAGTCACTCGGATATAAGTGATAACGAGTCATTTTGTTTTTATGCTGAACTGCAATCCGGAGTACAGGGAATTTATTTTATCGATGACGGAAAGTTAATTACAATTGCCGATACACGTGAAATGTTCAGAAGCATTGGTCCGTTAGGTCCGGTGATGAATGAAGAGGGAAGCGTTGCATTCCGTGCTGACCTGAGATCCGGTGAGAGCGGGATCTTTGCATGGAAGAAAGATTCAGTAATTAAAATTGCAGATACAAAAGATCAGTTCAAAGCTTTCTTCGGACTGCCTGTAATTAACTCTGAGGGAACAGTGGTTTTTCGTGCAGAACTTAAGAATGGCAACACGGATTTATATAAATGGAAGTGCACAGGAAGAGATTACGGTCACAGGTGATATCTTTAACGAACTTTGTTTATTTCCTGACATAAATGATTCCGGGACAGTATCTTTCAGCGCTGTTCTCAAAAACGGAGAATCCGGAATTTATATATTGAAAGAAGGTAAACTCAGCAGCATTTCTGATTCAGGCAATTCTTTTGAAAGTTTCGGGAGTTAGCAATAACGAAAATTATTTTTACCGTTAACGGTGAACTGGTATTTATACTGGAAGCGGTGAAAAAATTATTTCACGGCGATTGTTTGGTTCTTAAAAGACTTCGCCTTAAATCGTACATCAATGACAACCCCCCCCCCCCCGCGCGGAAAACAACTGATACACCAACAACATTTACACGCTGGTATTCCCTTCTAAATGATCCCCGGAACAATTATTTATGGAATATGAATTTTCAGTCGAATCCGAAGAGCATATTTATTATTATTTCTTAAAGGTATTATTTTCATCCCATATTTTCACATAAATTTCTGATTAGTATTGGAGCTTTTTCAAAACACTAACCAATTCTTTGAAATGAGTTTTTGCTCCCGTTGAATGGAGAGCCTGAATTTACCCATCCGTATTTACTCTCGCCTGTTGTTTATCATCAAATCTTACTATGAAAGCAAGCTGACGCAATCTTTTTCTTCGGTCAATTTTTTTCTTGCTGATCCACCTTGTTTAATTGTCTACTTTGGCCAGCCTCTTTTGAGAATGATCTACACCCTGCCTCATCTTAGCGCCTTGAATGGAACAATTGCTAACCCTCCGGATCTCTGTCTCAGAAATACCTCAGTATTCCAACCTTAGTTTCTTTGAATATGTCGGGCTCCGATGCTCAAAAAATTTGTAATTTTCAAACTAGCGCATCTTTAAACAAAGCCATATGACAAGTAAAACATACTCTTTTAAAGTCTTCTGCAAACTCATATTTGCAAATAACAAATTCACTGTTCCATTGATAAAACCAAGAATTTTTCCTTGCACGAAAACTCGCAGGCCAATATAATCTTTCGGTGTCTATATTTTGAATGACAATGATCTTGGGACATTTTAGAGAAGATTGTTGATTAGTATTATTAAGATAGAACTTCTCATTTTATAAGTTAATTGGTTATAATTATTATGCCGTCTTTATATCTGATCCGTGTTTAAGATAAATTTACAAAAAATTATTGTACAACAGGTGCTTTTACATAACATGATAAGAAAGAGATTAAATTTAAGAATTTTAATTTGTTTAACAAAATTAAATTACTCTTTGGGAAAAGTATTAAATTAGAAAAATATTTTGAAACAAAAAATAAACAATTTTTTGGGAAGCTGTAATTATCCGGACAAGAATTCCGTGGAGTCTGATAGGCTCAGAAACACTATTCATATGGTGAATTTCAATTGATCAAATTTTTGGAAACTTATCCTTAATTAAAATAAAATTTCGATTTAACTGGAATGATTTTGGGTGTTATTTTTTAATGAACTTAGTTTATTAAAGTGAAGTTATTGCAGTTAATGAAAATTATTGCGGATGAAAGTTTAGATTATGGAATAATAAAAGCACTAAAAAAATGGCTGCAGACTTATAGCAGTTTACACTTAAAGCTACAAATCTTAGCAATCAATCAAATTAGTTGTAATATACAATTTAATCCTATTTCAAAGCCTTGCAAAACCAAAGCACCTCGCACAAAATCAAATCAAAGGGATAAAAACAGATTGCAAGTCATCGTAATATATTTCATCGCAGCACAAAACAAAACATCGCATCATAAACCCCAATCAAACAAGTTCGTATCAAAAAACATTACGTCACGAGATCAGTTCAAACACTCTGAATCAAAAACATTCCCGCGCAAAGCCTCTGCAAAGTCATCCGTTGCAAAAACATTTGTAACACGATGCCAGTGCAAAGTAACCCGGGACAAAAACATTAACGCGTAACCTTTTCAAACACGCCGGAGATAAAACATTATTACGCAAAGTAAGTTCGGACAAGCTGAAAGCAAAACAATGAATCACAAAGCCAAAACAAACACATCCGTGAAAAAACATTGCTTTTGAGGTTGTCTCAAAACACATTATTAACCCGAAGTCACAAAGACACTAGGAAAATGTTTCAAAATAGAATGCTTTGTGCCTTTGTGGTTTAAAAATATTCTAATTTGAGACAGACTCTTTTGAGGCTGTCTCAAAACACTCTGTTACCACGAAGTCACGAAGACTCTAAGGAAAATGTTTCAAAATACAATGCTTTTGCCTTGTGTCTTAGTGGTTTAAAAATATTTCTCGTTTTGAAACAGACTCTTTTTAGAGGCAATCTCAAAACATTGCAATTTACCACGAAGTCACAAAGACACTAAGGAAAATGTTTCAAAAATAGAATTCTTTGTGCCTTTGTGCCTTTGTGGTTTAAAAATATTTCTAGTTTTGAGTCAGACTCTTTATTAAGGGTTTTATCAGTCAAAATCTGTGTTAACCGCAGGTAACTTTTCGTATACTTAGAAAATTACTTATCCTGAGTAAATTGAATTTAGTTTGCTGTAAATAAACTTTATATTGCATACAATATTTCAAATCAAATAAAAAATTCTCAAACACTTTATGATCAACTTTCAAAATCCTGATAAGTTTGTTAACAGGCATAACGGTCCTGATGAAAAAGAAATTAATGAGATGCTTGAAGTGATCGGCGCTTCTTCTCTAGATGAACTTATCTCAGAAACAATTCCATATCAAATTAGAAATACTACTGAATTAAATTTAGATGAACCGGTAAGCGAGTATAAATTTTTACAAAATTTAAGAAAGATAGCTGCAAAGAATCAGGTTTTCAAATCTTACATTGGAATGGGTTATTATCCAAGCATCACTCCGCAGGTCATACAAAGAAATATAATGGAGAATCCGGGTTGGTATACTCAGTATACTCCATACCAGGCTGAGATATCACAGGGAAGACTCGAAGCATTGTTGAATTTTCAGACTATGGTTATGGATCTGACTGCTATGGATATTGCAAATGCATCTTTACTTGATGAAGGTACGGCTGCTGCTGAAGCCATGCTTATGTTTTATCATTTGAGAAGCGCGGGTAAGAAAAATGCAAATACATTTTTTGTTTCAGAAGAATGTTTTCCGCAGACGATTGACGTAGTAAAAACAAGAGCTACACCTGTTGGAATTAATGTTTTAGTAGGTGATCATACCAACTTCGAACTGACTGACGATATCTTCGGAATACTGGTTCAGTATCCAAGTGGAAGCGGAGAGATCTATGATTATAAGAATCTATTTGAAGAAGCACACTCAAAGGAAATTTTTACGATTGTAGCTGCTGATATTTTAAGTCTGACTTTGTTAAAACCTCCGGGTGAGTTTGGTGCTGATGCAGTAGTAGGAACTACACAGAGATTTGGAATTCCGATGGGCTACGGTGGACCGCACGCAGCTTATTTTGCAACCAAGGATAAATTCAAAAGAAGTATACCCGGAAGGATAATTGGTGTTTCCGTTGACGTTCACGGAAATAAAGCTTACCGCATGGCTTTGCAAACCCGCGAGCAGCACATTAAAAGAGAGAAAGCTACAAGCAATATCTGCACAGCACAGGTTCTCCTTGCAGTAATGGCGGGAATGTATGCAGTCTATCACGGACCGGACGGTCTTAGGGCAATTGCAGAAAAAACATTAGCGCTTACAAGACTTCTTGATATTGCATTACAGAAACTCGGATATAAACAGGTTACGAAAAAATACTTTGATACACTTGAAATTAAATCAGATCAGAAAACAATTTCTCAGATCAAAAAACTCGCTGAAGACAATAAAATAAATTTCAGATACTTTGATGACTCGATAGGAATATCTTTAAGTGAAGTTACATCACTTGATGATGTGACAGAAATAGTTAGTTTGTTTTCAAAAGCAGCCGGGAAAGAGACTCCGGATATAAAGAAACTTTCGGAAGAGGTAGATCTGAATTATCCAAAAGAGTTTTCAAGAGAGAGCAATTATCTGTTGCATCCTGTTTTCAATACATATCATTCGGAGACTGAGCTCTTAAGATACATGAAAAATCTTGAGAACAAAGATCTGTCACTGACAACTTCAATGATCCCGCTCGGTTCGTGCACAATGAAGCTTAATGCAACTGCAGAGATGGCTGGATTATCATGGGATGAATTTGCTAACATACATCCGTTCGTACCGGTGGAACAAGCTGAAGGTTACATTGAAATCATAAAAGATCTTGAGAAAGACTTAGCTGAGATCACAGGATTTCCGGCAGTCTCACTACAGCCGAACTCCGGTGCGCAGGGTGAATATGCAGGACTTATGGTTATAAGACAATATCATTTGAAAAGGGGAGACACGCATAGGAATGTTTGTTTGATTCCGGCATCCGCTCACGGAACAAACCCGGCAAGCGCGGTAATGGCGGATGAAAGTTGTAGTCGTGAACAGCGATCCAAACGGAAACATTGATGTTGAAGATCTGAAAAAGAAAGCTGAACAATATAAAGATAACTTAGCTGCTCTGATGGTTACATATCCATTCAACACACGGAATTTATGAAGAGACGATACAGGAAATATGTAAGATCATTCACGAAAAACGGTGGGCAGGTTTATATGGACGGAGCGAACATGAATGCACAGGTCGGACTGACAAGCCCAATGATGATCGGCGCTGATGTCTGTCATTTGAATCTGCATAAGACATTCTGCATACCTCACGGCGGCGGCGGTCCTGGAATGGGACCGATCGGAGTTGCCGAACATTTAAAAGATTATTTACCCGGTCATCCCGTAATTAAGATTGGAGGGAAAGATTCAATTACTGCTGTTTCGGCAGCTCCCTGGGGAAGTCCGAGCATTCTTATAATTTCTTATGCTATATTAAAATGATGGGTGCAAAGTCTTACCGATGCAACTAAGCTTGCAATTCTTAATGCAAATTATCTTAAAGCGAAACTTAGTGAACATTGCAAAACATTGTATTCGGGAAAGAACGGAAGAGTAGGTCACGAATTAATATTTGACACGTGAATTTAAAACAACTGCGAAAGTCGAAGTAGAAGACATCGCAAAGAGGTTAATGGATTATAACTTTCATGCGCCGACAGTTTCGTTTCCTGTTCCGGGAACACTTATGGTCGAACCGACAGAGAGCGAAACAAAAGCCGAACTTGACAGATTCTGTGATGCGATGATCTCAATACGCGAAGAGATAAGAGAGATCGAGAAAGGTGAGTCGGATGTCACGGATAATGTTTTGAAAAATGCACCGCATACTGCACAAAGTATTGTTAAAGATGACTGGAATCATTCTTACTCAAGAGAGAAAGCGGCATTCCATTTCGTTTGGTTAGTATCAGTAAATTTGGCCAGCGTCAGAATAGACAGCGCGTATGGTGACAGGAATTTAGTCTGCAGCTGTAATCCGTGAGTGATTGTGCGGAAGCTGAGTAATAATTAATAATTAGGATTAAAATGTGTATCTCCCGTCAGAGTCTCAAGTGTTCTTCAGGGCTCTGACAGGAAACTCTGCAAACACTCACAGATAAAACAAACTCATCCCCTAGATATTCATTTCTCCTCAATGCATATTGAACGCAGATTACACAGATTACCCAGATTCCATTGATTAGATTTTTGTGAATAATCATGCTATCAAATCAGTGTAGTTATCAAACCCCGTAGGGGTGATAGTATTGTAGAATATTTATCACATAAGTTTTCAAACCCCGAAGGGGTGATATTATTCTCGGAGGTTATATTCGTTGGGCAATACGGCTGTGAGTGGATAAATGAAGTCTGAACTGCAGATTACACAGATTATGCAGATTTCACTGGTTAGATTTTTGTGATTTTTCATTTTTAAATTACCATTAAGATGAATTTGCAAATTCCGTCACAGTTATTAAGAACTGTCCGATTTGTCAAATGGTAAAATTCTCGATTAGTGAAAAAGGATATGTGTATTATAAATAAATGAACTTACACGTAAGTGTGATAAGGCGTGCCGGCAAAGGCTTGTTATTATTTGATTTTCTGACGGAAGCCGTTTTTTTGAATTTTCTTTTTTGGGACAAAATTTGCAGGTGCGGTTTTTTTAAAATGTCAGACTTGCAGAAGGCTGGTTTCACAAAAATTATAAAACTGCCATTATTGTTTAATATTCAAATAAGTTTTAACGAGGAGTCTTCCTCATTGAATGAAGAATCTTCCTGATTGAAGGAATAATCTTCCTAATACTAATGTGAGGGTGATGTACAGAATCCGCAAACTTAATCCTTAACAACAACATTTAAGAATATGAGTAAATTTTACAATTCAAAATCACTTTAGTGGAGACACCCAAACTGATGCAGCATAACTCCCGAAGCGAATCATCTTGTTTGTCTACACGAATGCAATCAATTAATAAATTATTCTGCAATTTCAATAATTCAGAACGAAGTTTTAATAATTCAGAAATGAAGTTTTGATAATTCAGAATGAAGTTTTAATAGTTCAGAATGAGTTTTGATAATTCAGAATGAAGTTTTAATAATTCAGAATGAAGTTTTAATCGACCATTTCGCAGTTTTGTTAGACCATTTCGCAGTTTTTAACAGATCATTTTTGCAGTTTCAGCAGGCCATTCTGCTATTTTAACTGGCTTAATTACCCCATATCCATCCAACTTTTACAATTTTGCTTTCGCCATTGCTTAGAATTTCATTAATGTTAAAACCTTTAATCGTATGGTCCTAATTCTACAAATGGGAGGACATTGCTTGAAATTGGTAATAAAATTAAATCCTGCAATTCTTAAAGCATGAATCTAAGTCAAGATTTAAAGGATGATAAAGTAAATGAAATTAAAAATGTAAATTCATAAGAAAATTAAAATGTAATCCTAAAATCCTCTAATCCTAAAAATCCTAATTCAGACAATGAAGAATAAATGTGGAAGAACTCGAACGATGAAAGCGCTTCAACGAGAGTCCTCCCAGTCAAATTGTCTGGTCATTGAAATGTAGATAGGGGAGTGACTCTTTGAAGACACGAAAAGACGACGAAGAGTAGAAGTATAAACAGAACAGGATCCGTGCTCCCTTGATTTTTTATTTTACTTTATTAAATGCATTCTCCTGACTTCTGTTAAGTTACCTGCTTTAAGCTTATAAAAATAAACACCACTGGCAAGATTGCTTCCGCAAGTTGTTTCATAACTCCCTGCACCTTGATCTTCATTTACAAGGGTCATGATCTCTTTCCCTGCCGGATCAAAACACATTCAGTAAAACTTCTTTCGGATGCGAGCTGATAGCGGATGACGGTTACGGGATTAAAAGGATTTGGATAATTCTGTGAAAGAGTAAACTTTTCCGGCTCTCCGATCACGACCTCACCCGACAAATTAAAATATTCATAGTTGCCGTTGTAATCTGTCTGCTTTAATCTGTAATTATATTTTCCTGTTTTCAAAACCCTGTCGGTAAATTCATAATCACCCGGTGATGAAGTTGTCCCTTTGCCCTGAATAAATCCCAGCTTCTCCCATTCACTTGACGCCTGACCTGTTACACCGGAACGTTCTATGTCGAATCCCGAATTATTATTCTCCGAAGCAGTAGTCCAGCTAAGCCTGACATTATTACGATTGACAGAGTAATTGAAAGAATACAGCTCGACCGGCAGGACACCTTCAGAGTAATAAAGTATACCATACTCCGGCATCTGTACTTATCCCGATATCTTTATACGGAACTCCCACCAGGTAGTCAGCCTTACCATCGCCATTAAAATCGCCGGCTCCTGAAACGCACGCTCCGAATTTATCGCCAAGTGTTCCGGTTTCGATTATATCAGTGAACAGCGGAGTATAGTTGCTGTAGTATGAATAGAAATCCGCTCTCCCTTTAAAAATGTAAGCTCTTCCGCTGAAGTTCATAAATGAATACGCTCCGACACCGATCTCACAATAGCCGTCGTTATCTACGTCCCCGAAGTTTTGCTACTGAAGCTCCGAAGAATCCCTCCGGATCCGTATTTCCTGTTATTGAAACCGAATTGTTGTTTGACGGATCATAGATATAGCATCGTCCGACAAAATCCGATCCGACCTGAATGCCATTAGCTCCGACAACAATATCTTCCATGCCGTTTCCGTCCACATCACCTGCCGATGAAACCCAGGTTCCAAAGTAAGAAGCGGTCTGTTCTCCCTCGTAGTATGAACCAGTACCCGTTCCGTAATAGAGATAGGCTCTTCCGGTATTGTTATTAAATCCCGAGCTCCGATTATCAATTCCGAGTGAGGCTGGTTATCAAATTCTCCGTAAGACACCGAGTTTCCAAAATACCAGCCTTCTGCTTCACCTTGAAATATATAATTATCAAATTCTGTTGCGCTTAACAGTATTGGTGAAGTTACAATACGCCCTAAAACAAGATATGCTCTTCCGCGGTTTGGTTCATTGTGAAGATCGCCGGCCCAGCCATAAGCGCCGATAATTACGTCT
>JADJTX010000019.1 GCA_016710985.1 Ignavibacteria bacterium | reverse complement strand
TCCATCAAACTTACTAGGCCATCTCCCAGATTGGAATAAATAAAACTTTGTAAGCCATCTTTATAATTGAATTTTGGAATTTTATCAACATACAAGTAAATAATCGGTTCATCATCAAATTGATAAGTATTTGAGCAGCTTTTTGTATTGCAAAAAAAATAAATACAAATAATATATTTAAAATCTTGAAATTCACTTATCCTTCTATATTTTTTTTTTTTCCCGCCGTTATTGGTATTCCAAAAAGTTTGCATATTCTAATTTATAAAATTTATAACAAACATTGAGCAAACTTTTTGGTCACCAACAACAAAACTCTCCACCGGCGAAGCGCTCTGGATATATACTATTCATTTAAAACATCTCCTTGAGCTGAATTCGTCCGGTCATTGTCGGTTGGTAGGATGGAGTAACACCATCCGCGGCTTATGAAAATACAACGAAAGTTATTGTAATATGTAATTAGGGAACCAATTGGCTAAACAAAATTTCTTGGTAGTTCATTTACATCTATTGATGAAAACTTAAGTAAAGGGTAAACAGGTATAATAAAAGAATTAGCTATTTATAAGAACGGGTCGATACTTCAATGGAATACATGCGAGTAACAATTATTTATTATTTTCCTTTGCAAGTTGCTTTGAGAAAAATTAAGTTCATTGAAATTAAAGTAAGCAAATTAAAGAATCCCTCAAGATAAATTTTTACTCCAAAGTTTTAAAAACGTATTTTGCTGTTTTGCTCAATTTATAATCATTTAATAAATTTGCTCTTTTGTTGTTATTGACTCTACACCACAAGTAAATATTATGAAAAAAATAGTTTTAATACTTTTTATAATCGTTTTCTCCAATTCAAAAAATAATGCACAATGGATCATACAACAGACTGGCAATACTAGTCCAGTTCGTGATGTTGAGTTCATTAATAAAAATACCGGTTGGGCATGCGGTAATAATCGAATATATAAAACCACCAATAGCGGAAATAATTGGTTTGAGCAAGCACACCCTGATGCATTCCTTATACAACAAATTTTTCCTGTAAATGAAAATGTAGTTTATGCTGTTGGTTGGTGGAATTTTATGAAGACAACTAACGGCGGAGACATATGGACAGCTTTTTTTAACGGAGGAACGGGACAGGGTCTACCTGTGCTTGAAGGATTATATTTTCTAAATGAAAACACCGGCTGGCTGGTGGGAAATGTAGTATCAATGAAAACAACAAACGGAGGTGAATCATTTGTTGATTCAATGAGAGTAGAAGCAATTGCACAGGATGTATATTTTAAAGATGAAATGAATGGAATCATGTGTGGAGAAGTTGCAGGCTTCTATAAGACTTCAGATGGCGGAAAAAAATGGATACCAATAGTTGTGATTCCGGACGGTCCTCAATATGATTTTATCAGGCTTGCAGTTGTGAATGTCAGTCTTGTTTGGGTTGGAAGTAAACCGGTTTACCGATCAACAGATTTCGGTTCTACATGGGATAGTATTGGACTAATACCAATTCCCATACCCAATACAATAATGTATTGTATTGAGTTTTCGAGCGAAAGAATTGGATTTGTGGGGGGTGAATCAGGATTAATGTATAAAACAACTGATGGAGGATATAATTGGAGCCCCCAAAATAGCGGTTCATCCACCTCTTACATAAGATCCATATATATGTACAATGACAGCATTGCATGGGCATCAAGAGGAAACGGAACTATAATGCATACAATTACAGGAGGAATGGTCAGTGCAAATCAAATTTCAACTCAAGTTCCGGAAACTTCAGAACTGCAACAAAATCTGTCGTCTCCGCAGAGTCACTCCCTATCTGCATTTCAATGACGGACAATTTCACTGGGAGGACTCTGCATTGAAGCGCTTTCGCGTCCCCACAGTTTACTTTGAAGATAGTTTAATCGCTTCCTCATAGTGCATCACTTGTCGTCTCCGCAGAGTCACTCCCTTTCTGCATTTCAATGACGAACAATTTCACTGGGAGGACTCTGCGATTAAGCGTTTCCGCCGTTAGTTGGTGTTCCAAAAAGTTTGCATATTCTAATTTATGAAATTTATAACACACATTGTGCAAACTTTTTGGTCACCAACAACAAGAAAGCTTCACTGACGAAGAGCTTTGAAAAAACTTTAGTCATTCAAAACATCCATATAGTTTTCCAAAAAACCAAACTCATCTACGCCGGTGTGATAAAATCGCGCTGAAGAGTATTTATAATCCTGCGGTTCATCAGCAAAGATTCCTTTTGGGATTAATAGGATTTCCATGTATATAATTTATTTTCTGCTCTACTACTTTCTGTGAGTATAATGGTACAGAAAGAGGATTTCTCTACCAGAACTGATAATTCCTGTCCTTTGCTCCGACATACAGTGACCTGTGAATTTCTATATGATTTAGTTTTAAATCCCTTAGAATTGTTTGACCGGTATATTTCATTGAATCTCTCTGAAAATCTGACTTCTCAAGACCCTTATCTATTTTCCATACAGTATGAAAGTGATTTGGCATTATCACAAAAGCAAAGATTCTTACTCTTTCTGATTTTACAAGGAATTTAAAACTCTCAATTATGATATCTTTATATTTATCAAACTTTAGGATGGGTTTCCATTCGAGAACGGTTGCAGTAAAGAAATAGAAATTTTTTATCATCATTAATCAATTTATTGTTCATAAGTTGTTGTCAAATTAATTGCAGAAGAAGAATTTATCAATGTTAAATCAAACTGCATACTCACCCGAAGCTTCTTGTTAGTTGGTGACCAAAAGTTTGCATTCTCTCTGTTCTTACTTCAAACTTCTTCAAGCAAACTTTTGGAACACCAACAACGGCGGGAGAAACAAATAGAATTTATGTAAGCAAATAAGGCGGTTTTGAAAATTTTCGTCGTCTTCGCAGAGTCACTCCCAATCTACATTTCAATGACGGATATTTCACTGGGAGGACTCTGCGTTGAAGCGCTTTCCCGCCTTTGCAGTTTTCACTTTGATGATAGTTTAATCGCTTCCTCATAGTGCATAACCTTATATATTCCTTCTTCACCCAAATCATAAAATCTTGCACTTGAGTGTATATAATCCAAATAGTCATCAACAAGATTCCACTTTCCCGATACCGGATTCCTATGCATGTAATTTAACTTTTGTCTTATAAACTTTTCAGTGAAAATTTCTTTTATGTCTCCTGACGGCTGGAAAACATTATGTAGCTTATTTTTCTTTGCTTCATTTGTATCAACTGAGTCATGCATTATTTTAAGCAGATCTTTTCTTCCCTCTCTTTTTAATCTCTTTACAATTTCATACGCCATGAATCTTTTTGTCTCTCCAATAATATAATTAATAAAATCTTCTTCATTTTTTGTAAATACCAGAGAATGCAGATGATTTGGCATGATTACAAATCCACAGGTAAATAAATTTTTTGATTTCAGTATATCAAAACATCTGTAGATATAATCATAAAATTTTGTGATCTCAAAAAGTGAGATCCAGCGGAAGCAAGTGAAGGTAAAATAATAAAACGTATTAAACTCGGTATGAAGTTTTCTGACACTCATATGACAAAAATAACTCAATCATAAATCTTAAACAATATTACTTTTTGCAAAGTCTTTGTCCGTCTCCCGCCCGCAGAGTCCTGCCTTAAACGTTACTCAGTCTTGAGAATGCAAACAGGCAGTGACTCTGCGGGGACGACGATTAAACTCGGTCTTTGCGAAGTCTTGCTGAAACGACTCAGTCTTAACAGGGGGGGGCGAATGACCCCTGAATAAAAATAACTCAATCATAAATCTTAAACAATATTACTTTTTGCAAAAGTCTTTGTCCGTCTCCCGCCTGCAGAGTCCTGTCTTAAACGTTACTCAGTCTTGAGAATGCAAACAGGCAGTGACTCTGCGGGGACGACTCAATCGGGTAGCTAAGTCAATGGTCATCACTTCTCCCGCAGAGTCCTTCGCACAAACTTACTTCTTACTTCAAAGTATTTTATGCGAAGTGACTCTGCGGGGACGAAATGACTAAATTATAAACCTTAAACAATATTACTTTTTGCAAAGTCTTTGTCCGTCTCCCGCCCGCAGAGTCCTGCCTTAAACGTTACTCAGTCTTGAGAATGCAAACAGGCAGGACTCTGCGGGGACGACTCAATCGGGTAGCTAAGTCAATGGTCATCACTTCTCCCGCAGAGTCCTGCCTTAAACGTTACTCAGTCTTGAGAATGCAAACAGGCAGTGACTCTGCGGGGACGATAAACCTTAAACAATATTACTTTTTGCAAAAGTCTTTGTCCGTCTCCCGCCCGCAGAGTCCTGCCTTAAACGTTACTCAGTCTTGAGAATGCAAACAGGCAGTGACTCTGCGGGGACGACGAAAATTTACTTTTTTTAAAATTAATAATTAATAATTATTAATTATTAATTATTAATTAATTCTTTTAATCGCCACTAAAGTTCTGTCATCGGAATAAACTCCGTTAGCTGAAAATTCTGCTACATCCTGAATGATCTTTTCACAGAGTTCTTTCGGATTATAATCTTTAAATTTTAAAATTGCTTCTTTCAGTCTGTCTTCTCCGTAAAATTCAAACTTCTCATTCGTCGCTTCCACTATACCGTCAGTATATAATAAAAGAATGTCATTTTTCCTGAAGTTAATGCTGTCTGAATAATATTTCTGATAAGGAGCCGGGCCAAGCACGGGACCTGTTGAAGACAGCGAAACAATTTTACTTATTTCCGATTTGAAAAATAACGGTGGATTCTGGCCCGCATTTACGTACTGGCAAAGACCTTTTTTATCGGTTATGAGTTCACAGTAAAACAAAGTTACAAATCTCTCATATGGAAAGGTCTCATAAACAAGATTGTTAATTTTTCCAACCATTGCTGTCATCTTGATCTGATACTCGACACCCATCCGCAGAGCTCCGGAAACATACAGCGCCTGTGCTGCTGCTGAAAAACCTTTTGACGCTGCATCACCGATCGCAATACCGACTCTTTCCTTGTCCTCGCTTTCCAGATAATCAAAGAAATCACCGCCGACGATCTTATCAGGCAATGAAAGCCCGAACATTTCATAATTTCCGAACTTCATTTCGTGTTCAGGCAGAATGCTTCTCTGAATCTCGCGCGCTTTTTCAAGCTCTTCAATGTTTTCCTTTGCTGTTGTTTCAATGTACCGTGCCCTTAATATTGAATTCAAAGTCATGCTGATGATATTCAATGTATTCAGCAGGTCTCCTTCAAGACTTTTGGCATTAAAAGCAAAGAGATACTGATATAAAAAATACGGCTCGCTTTCGGGAGTTTCTTTGAGCTTGAACCTGTAACCCGCGCCTGTAGCGGAATATTGATATATGCCTTTTTCTATCAAATATTCATCGGTCTCTTCTGCAATTACTGATCTGTATAGACCGACTTTCTTAAACATAGGATACTTGTTAACTTTTACTTCATAATTATCGGCTATCAGTTCGACTTCACCCTTTTGTTCAAGAAGAATATATGCATCATTGTCCTCATTGAGCTTCCATAGTCTTCCGCCAATGATCTTAATTTCTTCGTTGTTGATTATCTGTTCCAGGACATATCCCAAAAGTTCATCATCATTTACAATCTTAGGCGCTTCTTTAAGTATGTTTTCTAAAGTTCTGAATAATTTTTTCTGTTCCATTAGTTTTTACTGTTATTATTAATTGTTAAACTCTTTTATTTTAAAGCACATTTTGAATGCAATAAATTCCAACCTAACTTTTAACTTTTACTTTTAACTTTTAACTTTTTACTTTTAACTTTTAACTTATTTACACATCAATCTTCTTTGCTTTCACATCGAGATGAGATTTATTTCTCTGGTAATATATTTCTCCAAGCTCAGCTCCTACAACGAATATTACGGAGACGTAATAAATGTAAAAAATGCTTATTACAATTGTTGCATAGGTTCCGTATATCTTTCCGAAGTTAGCGATCTTTAAAATGTAGACTGAAAAAAGGTACTTAAGAAGTTCAAAAAAAACTGATGACAAGAAAGTCGAAAAAACAATAACTTTTCTGTTGATCTTTACATGAGGAACGAATGCATAAAGTACATAGAACAGACAAAACGAGATCAGAAAACCCACAAACAGCGGAACGAACTTTTCAAACAATGTAAGTGTGATATATTCCCCGAAGATACCCTGTGAATATTCTTCAAAGATCTGAATTGAAGATGTGATCGCCATTGTCGATATAAACAGTACTACACTAACAATGACTAAAAGCAGATCACGCAGCTTGCCTATGAAATAATTTAACTCAGTATGGACCTGAAATACTCTTCTCAGAACATCTCTCATTGCGCTGAAAAGACCGCTGACTGTCCAGAATAATCCTCCTAATCCGATAGCTCCGGTAATAAAAGCATTTGTAGATAATTCTCTTGTTCTCTCTGTTAATTCAAAAATAAATCTGTCCTTATACTGTCCCGGCAGCGGAATTACGCTGTTCAGGTAGCTTATCAGACGTGACTGCACGGTTTCACTGTCGAGATAATAACCAAGTATCGTCAGAAGCAGTAATGTAAAGGGAATTATACAGATAAGCATGTTAAATGAAATTCCGGAAGCCATTATCCAGATATGATCTTTATCAAACTTATCAAGCAAAGTATCTATGTAATGATACAGCGTCTTGTATATTTTCAGATTGGTTATGCGTGACCAAAATTTTTTCATCCGCTGCCACTTATCTGAATTAGAAAAAAAGAACAAAGATATAACTTGCCTGAATTTACTTTCTCCTCAGAAAGTGAGTGAGATATAAATAATTTCAACAGTAATTTAGATAAAGACAATAGAGTATATATAAAATTTATGTATTGATCCTTAAAAAGCTTATTCAAGTGTACCGGTTTTCTTTTCTACACTTTGAAGAAAATTTTCATCAAATATAATTTCTGTCATTTTCAGGATCAGTTCGCTTGTAATTGTATCTTCCGAAACATGATCTATTGTTTTCCTTATGAAAAGGTAAGCTTCTTCAGTTCCCTTGCCGCTCTTCAGAGGCCGGACAAAATCAATTCCCTGCGACGCGCATAAAAACTCCACTGCAATGATCTTTTTAACATTGTTAATTACATCAAAACATTTTCTGGCGCTGATGGAACCCATGGAATTATGATCTTCCTGATTCGCGCTGGTTGGTATTGAATCAACTGACGCAGGATGGCATAGAACTTTATTTTCACTTACAAGAGACGCGGATGTATATTGCGCTATCATTAATCCTGAATTCAAACCGGCTTTATCCTTATCAATAAGAAATCTCGGCAGCCCGCTCAGGCTTCCGTCAACAAGTCTTGCTACTCTTCTTTCACTTATGTTTCCGAGTTCGCTCATTGCTATCGCCAGAAAATCACCGATCAGCGCAAGCGGTTCACCGTGAAAATTTCCGCCCTCAATATGTTCTTCACTTTCAGAAAAAATCAGTGGATTGTCTGTTGCAGAATTTATTTCGATTTCGAGAACTTTCCTGCAATATTCAATTGTATCCTTCACTGCACCATGAACCTGCGGCATGCACCGGAGCGAATACGCATCCTGAACTTTTCCGCAACCTTTATGCGACTTCAATATTTCACTGCCCTGTAAAAGCTTTCGGAGATTTCCTGCGGCGGATATCTGTCCTTTATGCGGTCTGACTCTCTGAAGCTTCTCATCAAAAGCCCTGTCTGTCCCCCGCAGCGCATCAAGAGACATGCTTCCGGAAATATCAGCAAGCTTTGATAAATACTCAGCATCATAAATTGATTTGCAGAGATAAGCTGACATCATCTGTGTCCCGTTTATTAGAGCAAGTCCTTCTTTTGCTGAAAGATTTACAGGTGAAATATTTTTCTTCTTTAAAGCAAGTTTGCTCTCAATGATCTCTCCGTCAAGCTTGCAATATCCTTCCCCGATCACTGTCAGCGCAAGATGTGAAAGCGGAGCAAGATCTCCCGAACTTCCTACCGAACCCTGAGAGAGGACAAGAGGAATAATTCCCGAATTAAAAATTTTAATGAGATGCTCAACAAGTCCTATCCGTACTCCCGAGTATCCACCTGCAATGGAATTTATTCTGAAAAGAAGCATAAGGCGGACAATGAAATCCGGAACGTATTTCCCTACGCCTGCTGCATGTGATAGAATAAGATTCCTCTGCAGCGTATGCAGGTCTTTTTGTGAGATCTTTACATCTTTGAATTCACCAAACCCGGTAGTGATGCCGTAAATTATCTCATCATTGGCTATCCATTTCTCTACAAGTTTTCTTGATGCATTGATCTTTTTTGCGGAAGACTTGCTTAAAGAAATGTTTTGATCAGAAATTACAATCTTAACGGAATTTTCTACGGTGAGATTATTCCCTGTTATGGGAAAACTTCTTTTTTGCATGGCTCAATATACGAATGAAGAAAAGGAATATAAAGATAGAAATCGTGAATCGTTAATCGTTAATCTCACATTCGTCCAAAACAACCTCTCACAGATTACACAGATGTTCACAGATTTAAACATTGAATTATTCTTTCAATAATTTTTAACCACCCTTATTAAATGTTTTTTAAGACAGAATTTTGAGAAAATCAGTGTAATCTGTGAGAAATTTTTTTGGTTGTAGGATTATATATCCTTCATAAATGGGTTAAAAGTTGGTTAGAAATTTTAGAATTAATCGTAAATTTAAATTGAGGGATAGTTTTCAAAACCGAAAATAATCCTTCTAAAACGGAATTGTAAATATAACTTTTTACCTAATTCAAAATGTTTTGGACAGCACTGCGTTAATCTTGAATCTTCTTTCCATACTCTTCGGCAAACTTAACGGCATCTTCTTTATTTGTAAACCAGTATGTCTCAAGTTTTTTTTTGAAAAATAAGATTTTTTTATAAATGTAAACGACCCACATGGAAGGGTCTGACATGCGGTTTAACAGTAGAACTTTTTTACTCCCTGAGTCAGGAAATACTTTCTCGAAATTGTTCATTAGTATTGTTAATTTTATATAAGGTAAGCTTTCAATGAACAATGAACAATGAACAATGAACAATGAACAATGAACAATGAACAATGAACAATGAACAATGAACAATTAATAATTTAAGTTACGCAAAAAGCTCTTTTTTGTCATTCTGAGCGAAGCGAAGAATCCAATCACTTTGATTCCGATCTATTATTGGATTCTTCACTTCACTCCGCTTCGCTCCGTTCGTTCAGAAATGACAAAATGCGTAACTTCAGTTAATAATTAATAATGAGTAATGAACAATTGATGATTTACTATTGACTATTCACTATTCACTATTCAATATTCAATATTGACGTTTCACGATTCACGTTTGACGTTTCACGTTTGACGTTTCACGTTTGACGTTTCACGTTTCACGTTTGACGTTTCACGTTTGACGTTTCACGTTTCACGTTTGACGATTGAATACCAATAAATAATAACTTTTCATATAATAACAAAAAATTATTTCTGCCGTACATTTTGAAAGAAAAAAATAAAAACAAATTGCCGAAGGAAACGATATTCAAAAAAGTTTACGACTTCTATTCAAAAGATCTCACATCCCAGGAAGTAGAGAAAATTTTTTTTAAAGAAACACCGACACGATACAAGTATTTTGTCAGAAGCATGGACAAGCCGGGAGGTAATAAGAACAGGGTCTTTGAATTTTTTTCTTTTTCAAAAAACTTTGCTGTTGCATTTCTAAGAAGGCTTTCTCCTGTAATAAGATTTGTTTTTTCAGTTAACATAGTAGTTTTTATTTTTTCAATGATGCAGGGATTCTGGGACTATGCTTTTTTTTCCTTTATAGTGGCGAATCTTATTTTAATGTTTGAAGTAGCTGAAAAGCTTACTGCGCGGGATGAACTTGAAGTTGCAAGGGATGTTCAGATAAGCATGATCCCGCATAAGCCTCCTGATGATAACAATTTTGAAATATCATGTCATTATGAAACTGCAAAGGAAGTAGGCGGGGATTTTATAGACTTTATTTCAAAAGATGACGGGACATATTATATTTCCATCGGTGACATTTCCGGTAAGGGGATGTCTGCTGCATTGTACATGCTTCAGGTAAGACTGCTTCTGAGACACCTTATTGACTTTTCGGATGATCCTAAATCGATACTCTCATCTGTTAACAAAAATATTTTCAGACATATTAAAAAAGGATTATACTTCAGCGCAATTTTAACTGAAGTAAAAGGCAGCAAACTAAAGATCTGCCGCGCCGGACATAATCCCGTATTGTATTATAATTCCTTAAGCAGATCATGTTCTGAAATAAAGCAAAACGGGATGGCGCTGGGACTGAATAACAGCAGTCTGTTTGAAAACTCGCTTCAGGAGATTGAGATCACTTCAAACAAAGACGATATAATATTCTTTTATTCCGATGGTTTGACGGAAACAATGAATACCGGCAAAGCTGAATTAGGTCTCGACAAGATCAAGGAATTGCTGATCCTGAATTCACATAAAAGCGCTGATGAAATAAAGAATGAAATACTCACTGAAGTTTCTAAATTCAGAGGCTATGCTGAAGTTCATGATGATCTGACGATGATTGTGCTGAAAGCTAAGTGACGCGAGACGCGAGACGCGAGACGTCAAACGTCAGACGTCAAATGTCAGAAGTGATGTGAAATGTTCAGATGTGAAACTTGAAAATGTAAAACATTCAATTAACAATTATCATTTACAATTATCAATTAACAATTATTAATTATCAATTATCAATTATCAACTATCAACTATCAATTATCAATTATCAATTATCAATTATTTTATAAACCGTCCACTTTTGCGATCCCGGTACTACAAGCGGCGCGAGGGCATCAGAGTATTGTGTGAACTGCGGCTGCGACATATCACTCAGCGCTTTTTCAAAATCTGCCATTGAATCAAATATATATTCATCAATTATCAATGAAGGGCTTGCCCCAACAAAACCGCTCATCAGCCTGTTCTGAGAAACCTTAAAGTTTGATGTTCTGAATTTTTCCTCTCCCCATTTTTTCAATATTGAAACAGCTTCGGATTTCTTTCCATAAACAATCTCTAATGCCCACTGACACACGAGTTTAGTTTTGAAGTCATTCATAATATTTTTGATTTTTTTTCAAAGCTACAATTATGATTTGAATTAAAACATGTCAATATTTATTTTGAATCAAAAAAATTTCATTATGCATAATTGCAAACTAATTACTGACATTGCTGTATTTACAAATGATAAAGTTCTTTTGGTAAAATACAGGGACGGAAATAAATATGATCATCAGACCGGGTGGTTCCTTCCGGATGATGAGCTGAAAGAATTCGAAGATCCGGATGATTCGGCAAAAAGAATTCTTGAAGAACAGCTGGGAATATCCAATGCTGATTCTAAAATTTCCTTTGTAGAATCTTTTAAAGGAAATGACAGTTCCTGGCATATTGTCTTTCATTATAAAACAATACTCACTGAAACAGAAAAAATTGTTCCTTCCGGAGACATTGAATCCTCCGAATGGTTTGATCTCAAATCACTGCCGGATAAAAAGGAAGTTGCACATCACGGCTGGGCGCTTTATACAATAGATGCAATCCAATCTAGATTGAAACTCAGTTGATGATTTAAAATTGGGAGTAAAAGACGCCCCGATTCACTAATTAGCACGAATTAACAAAAATGAATTATTAAAATAATTAGTGCAAATTCGTGTAATTAGTGGCGAAAAGAGATTCCGGGATTAAAGCAGTCAACTCGTGTAATTAGTAAAATTTCTAATTCTCAACTATTTTATTGAGTATTGTGATCTCTGTTTCAGCAAATTACAAAACAATTTTCCGCTTGTCGGCGTCATCACCGTTTTTCTTTGCCTTCTTTGACTTTGGTAATTAAGCAAAAATTAATTCTTATAATTTTCAGTTTTAAAGAATTATTTTGCAGATATGACATACGAATTAGCCCTCTGGATAGGTTTTAATATTTTCATTCTTCTGATGCTCGCATTGGATCTCGGAGTATTTCAAAAGAAGACTCATATAATAAGCGTAAAGGAAGCATTAATATGGAGTGGTGTATGGATACTGCTAGCCATGCTGTTTAATGTTTTCATTTATTATGATATGGGAAAGCAAAAAGCTCTCGAGTATTTTACGGGATACTTACTTGAAAGGTCTTTGAGCATTGATAATATCTTTGTTTTCGTTTTGCTTTTTTCTTACTTCAAAGTTCCGGCTGAATATCAGCACAAAGTTCTGTTCTGGGGAGTAATAGGAGCGCTGGTTTTACGCGCATTGCTTATCGGAATAGGAGTCGTGCTGATTACAAAATTTGCATGGATAATTTATATCTTCGGCGCTTTTCTTGTTTTTACCGGATTTAAGATGGCGGTTCAGGATGATTCACACATCGATCCTGAGAAGAATTTTGTGATCAGAATGTTCCGGAAGTTCTTTCCTGTAACAAATGAATATGATAACGGAAATTTTTTTACATTTAAAAACGGTAAGAAGTTCGCCACACCGCTGTTAGTAGTTCTTGTTGCAACTGAATTTACAGACCTGGTTTTTGCATTCGATTCCATCCCGGCGATATTCGCCGTTACAAGTGATCCGTTCATAATTTACACCTCAAACATTTTTGCAATTCTCGGCTTAAGAGCGATGTACTTTGCGCTTGCGGGAATCATTGATAAGTTTCATTACCTTAAGATCGGACTTTCAATGATACTCATATTCATCGGATTTAAAATGCTGATCATAGATATATTCAAGATCCCGATTGGATATTCACTTGGCGTGATAGCCCTCATACTGACAGCATCGGTAGTCTTATCTCTTGTCAAACCATTGAAAGAGAAAGAATGAAAACTTCATGCACTTTCTTTAAAAGAAGCAATTAGATAATGAATGAGGTCCGGCTTTTATAAGTTTCCGATTACCTGCAGGACAAATCCCGAAAACGCTTGAGTCTTCTGCCGGGAAAAAGAGATGGCATAATCTTGCAGGCTATCATTGCCGTCCAAAACGTTTTTTAAAAATTGAATAGCATTAAAATTCAATCTGTTTTGATAATATTTTTGCAACAATATCGACTCTTTTTAAATCAACCCTTTAAATTCCTCTTAAAGCTATATTTATGCTGACCAAATAATTTTATGTTAATTCTATTTAAAAATTAGTGATAATATTTTTTAATTCGTGATCATTCGTGAAATTCGTGGCAAGCTTTTTCTTTATTTTGGACGGATGTGGCAGGCTATTGAGTCCGGAGAATTTAAATTCATTGTTTTTCATTATCTGAAAAAATCCTTGTGAACCTGACTTTAAAATTCAGAAAATAGGATTCAAAATATTTATAAGACAGATATGAAATAAAAATTGTAATAGTAACTTCAAGCATTATTGCTTCGAATGAATTATGCAGTTTAATCCCGAATTTTTTATAGATAATTAAAGAAAGGAATGCTATTACGAGAGGATGATAAACATAGATCCCGTATGATATCCTGCCTAAGAAGTCCATAATTTTATTTTCCAGGGAAACAAAAATTTGTTTCCGCGATATCTGTGTTATGATCAGGAATCCGGTCAATACAGCTATTACATCATCTCCAAGAATTGAAAAAAAACTTAATGGATAAAAAAAAGAATATGAAAACAATATCCAGAACAGTATCTCAAAGATATTCAAGAATTTTTTATTAAAACCGTTGAATTTACCTTCCATAAAGTAAATTGAAAAAGCCGCTCCTATCGCCATGCAGTCAAACCTCATGCAGGAAATAATGCTGTATGGTAATCTGTTATCAAGATAATAGCTTAAAAGTTTTGACAAAATTTTTAAGATTATCATTATAAGTATCAGTATAAAAATAAATTTTTTTAAATTCTTAATTTTCGCAACCACAACCGGCCAGAATGCATAGAATTGTTCTTCTATGCCGATTGACCAAAGATGCCCCATCCCCTGTGGGTAAAGATTCAGATTATAAGCTATGTTAGGCAAGAAAATAAAATATAAGTAAACATAATCCCAGTGTTCGGGATTTTTATACAATATATAAACAAGTAAAATGTACATGAAATACAGAGGCCAGATTCTCAAAATCCTTCTCGCATAAAAATCGCGGATATTAATTTTATTAAATTCTTTTTTTTCCTCCAGCAGAAGGTAGGTTATTAGAAATCCGCTCAGTGTAAAAAAAACCGTAACGGCATTTCCGCCGACCGGAAGATCCTCATGAAACGGAAGTCCGAATCCGGTTTGCTCTTTTAATGTGTGGGAAATAACGACACTGATTGCGGCGATTGCACGGAGTCCGTTAAGACCGGGGAAGAATACCTTTGTTTTACTGTTCAAATAATTACATGAATTTTTAAGTGCAAATCACAAAAAGATTGTCTGCAAAGTAACACAAATTTCATGTAAACTAAATCCTAAAGAATTTAAAAAGAACATTAGCTAAGTATAACTGTCCAAAACATTTTTAAGTTTATTAAATAAGTTATTGAATGGTTTTTAATTCTTTTAGACGCGTATGTTAGCATAGACACAACTCTTTCCCAGGCTGTTAAATTGATTGACAATTTTGATCATACGAACATCATTTTACAAGGATCATGCTTTTAGTGTCAACCACTTCATTACCGACTGTCATTGTATAGTAATAAACGCCGCTGTTTAAATTACCGGCATTAAAAGTAACTAAATGCTCACCTGCATTTTGTCTCTGATTTACTAAAGCTGCAACTTCTTTTCCAAGAGCATCACTTACTTTTAAGGAAACAAAAGCATTTACGCCTAACGAATAACGTATTACAGTTTCCGGATTAAAAGGATTCGGATAATTCTGATATAATTTATAATCTTCCGGGACATTACTGTTCTCTTCATTTATTCCAACAGGGTCAACTATTTTAAAATTAAGCATCATGCCGTCATCTTCATGCTCAAGATTATGACAGTGAAATAAAAATATTCCCTTGTACTCAGTAAATTTTACAAGCACTCTGACGGTTTCAAAAGGATTTATAAGAACTGTATCTTTCCACCCTTTGTCTTCAGGAGGCAGATTTGTATTTCCGTTTCTCGAATAAACCTGAAACTGTTCCGAATGACTGTGCATCGGATGAAGCATGTTGGATGTATTGACTATCTTGCATTCTTCAAGCGAATTCAAAGGAGTCTCCCAGTCAATCCTGTCCATTTCAAATGTCAGTCCGTTTATTAAATGCATGTTCATTCCTCCTGTGACCATTGTAAGAACAAAGTTTCTTGTAGTCTTGATCTCACCTATGTTATAATAACTTATCGGGGAAGAACCGCAGGTATGATGCCGCCTGAACCGGTATTGCCTGTAACATCAAATCTCAGCAGATTCATTTCTGTGCCTTGTCTGTAAGTTCCCATACCAGGTGCTGTAAACGGAAGGGATTTCAGAATAACATTTTGTCCGATAGTATAGGGAGAAAAATCAACAAGTATATCCGTCCTTTCACCCGGTGATAAAAAGAAAGATGTTACCTGCACAGCTTCATCCTTTAAGCCTCCGTCAGTCGCGATTATATGGAAAGGTCTGCTGTCGGAAAATGCTATCTTATAAATTCTTGCATTGGATCCATTAAGCAGCCTGAATCTGTAAAGCGTTCTCGATACTTCAAAATATGGTTCGGGAGTTCCGTTTACAAGAGCAGTATCACCAAGAAATCCGTTCATGATATCATTCATCACGGGATTATAATTGAAATCAGGTATATCGGAATTTCTTCTGTCCTGTATGCAAAGAGGAATATCGAAGTTTCCCCGGGGAAGCCCGAGTATGAGTTCTGCCGGATCATCAACAATAAAGAATCCTGCAAATCCTCTGTAAACATGTTCAGCAGTAAGCATGTCAGCGTGAGAATGATAAAAGTAAGTTCCTCCTCTGTTGATTACGGGAAATGTATAAGTATAACTTCCACCCGGAGGAATGGCATCTTTTGGATGACCGTCCATTAATTCCGGTGCGTTAACTCCGTGCCAGTGAATTGTCGCAGGTTCATTATGATTGTTAATGAAATTAGCCGTGAAGGTTGTACCTTTCTGTATAACGACTGACGGACCGGGATACGAGCCGTTTATTGCAAGCACCTCCGTATTCTGGCCGGGCCAGACGTTTACATTTGATTTTGCTAATGTCATTGTACCTCCGTTTGTAAAAACCGGCGGAAATCTCAGTGGATTGCCGGTAAGTTCAGTAAGAACCGCATTCTTTTTTTCATTGGCAAAGATCTGCAAAGGCTTAGCCAAAGTGATCAAAGCTCCTGTCTGCAGAGCTTTCAATATCATTTCTCTTCTTTTCATTTCAGTAATAGTTTTTTTCTAATTTGAATAAATATTTTTTCATTATCCATTCTATTTTTTGAAAAAACATTATGATATTTGTCATAAAATTTTTTTGAAATAAAAAGTTGTTCACGTTATTAGTTTAAAAGAAGTGACTTTTGTCATGTCAAAACATGATATTTATCATGTAAGATTGTATACAATATGTGCTAAATTGCCTATAAAATATTTTTACATAATTCACAATTCCATAAATCTAATCTTAAGGAGCAAAAAAATGATTTACTCATACCGCGTTTTTACTGCATTCAGGTTCCTTCTCATCATATCCGCAATGCTTTTAATTTCAGGAGAAGCATTTTCAGATATTGACGGAAGGACAGGAAGAACTTTAAAATCTTCAGCAAACGGATGTGGTGGTTGTCACGGTTCCAGGGACGCAAGCGTCAGCGTCCTCATAAGCGGGCAGTCTGCAGTTACAACAAGTCACACATACACTTTTTCAGTTACAATAAATAAAGCCGGAAAAACCGGTGCCGGAGTCGATATTGCGGTAAGAAGGGGAGTTCTGGGAATAGTGTCTCCAACTCTTCATTTACAGTCAAGTGAGCTTGCTCATAACAATAACATACCAATGACCGGTGGACAGGTGACCTTGCAGTTTTCTTATACATCACCTGCAACAGCAGGTACAGATACAATTTTTGTAACAGGCAACGCAACCAACAGTGACGGTAATGAATCCGGAGATTCATGGAACTGGGCCACAAGTTTTAGAATTGATGTCAGCCCTCCTCCGAAAGTCCTGCATCTTACGGAGTTAATAGAAGGTTTCTATAATACCTCCACAGGGCTGATGAACGGAGATACAGTCAGAGTATACTTAAGAAATAATTTCGCACCATATGCGTTGATAGATTCTTCCACTTCTTATATCGATCCTTCAGGAAAAGGAAATTTCAGCTTTACACACGCCTCAAACGCACTCCCGTATTATATTGTATTAAGACACAGGAATTCAGTTGAAACCTGGAGCAGTTCGGGTCAGAGTTTTTCAGGTGATTCACTGTCGTACAATTTCACAACTTCTTCAGCAACGGCTTATGGCAATAATCTTAAACTAGTAGGAACCAAATACTGTAACTTCGGCGGAGATGTAAATCAGGACGGATTTGTTGATCTTACAGATATCACACTTGTGTATAATGATGCAGTCACTTTTGTTACAGGATATAAACCAGCGGACGTAACAGGTGACAATCTTATTGATCTGACTGATATCGTCCTGACATATAATAACAGTGCAGCATTTGTAAGTTTACAGAGACCATTTTGATCATTACATGTCGTTTGTCTAATTTCTAACAGAATTTAAAATTTTAACCGCTCGTCCTCTTAAGTGATTATTTGATATTACATCACCGAGGACGGGCGTTTTTTATGGCCACTTTTTGGTCACCAACAACAAAGATCCCGGGATCAGAAGACGTGAAGTTTAACCTTAATACTTCTTTAGTATAAGATTATTTCAAAGTGCCATAATGAATGATTAGTTAAAACTTTGTTGGGTTCAAATAAGTTTGCTTGGATAAATTTAAGTTAACTCAGGTGAATGCAAACTTTTGCTCACCTACAATTCAACTTTACTTAGGTTTGATTCACTTTGCATTCTTCAATCAAGTTTACTTCGGTTCAGATTCAAGTTTACTTCGGTTCAAAAAGTTTCCAGTTTACTTAAGTTCGTTTTAGAATTTGCTTAGTTTCTGTTTCCAGTTTACTTCGGTTCAATCCATTTTTACTTAGTTTAAAATCACTTTACTTAGGTTTGTTTCACTTTACTTAGGTTTGTTTCCACTTTACTTCGGTTCGTTTCCAGTTTACTTCGGTTCGTTTCCAGTTTACTTCGGTTCATTTCCAGTTTACTTAGGTTCGTTTCCAGTTTACTTCGGTTCGTTTCCACTTTTTTACTTAAATAAAATATTTGTGAAATGAGTAATGTAGTGAAAATACTTTTTGTTCTTACAGTTTTTTTAACTGATTATAACTTAGTCCATTCTCAGGCTGTAACATGGCAGAAGTGGTATGATTATAATAACTTTGAAGAAAGTGGAGATGATGTCATACAAACATTTGATGGAGGTACATTATATTATCGAATATTTATATTCTTATCATAACAAGATCGGTTGTAACTAAAAACCGATCAATTTGGAATAATTGAATGGCAGAGACTATATGATGTGAATAACATAGGAGGATTTTTCTTTATATTTAAGCTCCGTAACGCAAGCCCGTGATAGTGGATACATAATTACAGGAAAACAATCAGGACTCTGCAATAATATTCAGAATCAATAAGTCTGGGTGATGTTAATGGATCAAAAATATTTCGGCAGATCTGCAGGATTTTTGGATCATAAAGTAACAAATGATGGTGGAATTTTGGCTTGCGGATATTTATTCAATCCTAGCATTGGTTGTGTAATTAAAACTGATTCAATGGGAATAATCAAATTATGGGATGCCCTATATAGTTTCACTACTGACATTTTTGTGATTTTAGAGAGTAAGGATAATTCATTTTATATTCTAGGAATTGATATTCAAAAGAAAATCCTGAAAGAACAAATAAACATCGTTATAATCTTTTAATAAACATTCTACTAATGCCTGTGGTGTTGTAATGGCGTCATTGACAAAAGCTAACGACTTTGGCAAAGTTATTTGGAAAGAAAATTTATTTCTTCCAAATGCAATAAATTTAATTGAGCATCCTTCAGGACATATTTTTGTCGGAGGGGGCTTGATTCAATGATTTTATATAAAATTGACACTTCAAAGTTCAGTTATTTTTCAAAAAGTTATTATAAGGGAGTGAATGGATGCGGGTCAATGTGCTTATCAAAAGATGAAAATATTCTGATGGTTGGTGGCCAGTATGTGAATAATTATCAAGCATTTTTAATGGCGGTTTCGAAAAATTGATCCAAATGGAAATTTAATATTTAATAAATTACTTCCTTCACTAACAAACGATAGTAATTTTGCATTTTTAGCACATGCTGTGAACGCAACAAAATGATTTCGTGGCTTTATTTTCACCGGCTTTACAGACTATCCTCCAAGTTTTCACGAGTCTAACATTTTGCTTCGAAAACAGACTCTTTATGCAATGCACCATATATGGTCAATATTAAAATAATAACTTATTATTACCTGAAAAATTTAATTTATATCAAAATTATCCAAATCCTTTTCAATCCTATCACTACTATGAAATACAATTTGTTTAAAGCAGGTTTTATAGTATTAAGAATTTATGATCTGGAAAGGTAAAGAGATTTGTAAATTAGTTGAAAAATATCAAGAAGCAGGGGAATATAAAGTGATCTTTAATGCCAATCAATATCACTTTGGCCAACGGATTTATTTTTGTAACCTCTCCGTAGAAGATGAATCTATAACAAACAAACTTTTACTTATTAAATAATTTTAAAATTAAAATGGAAAATTATTATGAATACAATATTCTATATTATACTTTTCGTACTATGTCTCCTTTTTAATGAAATGGTTTTTCCACAATATCCCTGTCCCAATCAACCAGATTCTATCGTGATAAATGATGTCCCAGGCTGGGGAATGAATTATGTGAATATTGATTTAAGAATTTTTAATCAGACATGGTTCTACTGATTCAAACGGTTATGCACCCGAATTAGTAAATGTTCAACATCAGAGTCAAAATGTAGAAATGTTTTGAACTTTTTCAGAACTATCCGAACCCTTTTAATCCGGTCACAACGATTTCGTATTCGTTACCAAAGTCTGAAATAGTAAAGATCAAAATTTATGATGTAGCAGGAAAAGAGATTTTATTGCTTGTTAATGAAGCAAAAGATGCCGGAGGATATGAGATTCAATTTGACGGAAGCAATTTAGCGAGTGGCATATATTTTTATAAGATTGAAGCCGGAAGCTTTATTTCTACAAAGAGAATGGTTCTGATAAAATAAAAGTAACTGAAGAAATTAAGTATTTATTAAATAACATTGCTAAAAGTTGATTTTTTTATTAAAAAAAGGAGTTTTCTAATTTTCCCGGGATAATCGGGACATACATCCGAATTCCCGGTGATAAAAATTACATTTCTGTATCACTCAGACATACGCCTGAGTTCCACAGACATACGCCTGAGTTGCACAGACATACGCCTGAGTTGCATAGGGATACGCCTGAGTTCCACAGGAATACGACTGAGTTCCTCAGGAATACGACTGAGTTCCTCAGGAATAAGACTGAGTTCGACAGGAATACGCCTGAGTTCCACAGGAATACGCCTGAGTTTCCACAGGAATACGCCTGAGTTCCTCAGGAATACGACTGAGTTCCTCAGGAATACGACTGAGTTCCTCAGGAATACGACTGAGTTCCTCAGGAATACGACTGAGTTCCTCAGGAATACGACTGAGTTCCTCAGGAATACGACTGAGTTCCTCAGGAATACGCCTGAGTTCCACAGGAATACGCCTGAGTTTCCACAGGAACTAGCGCCCAGTTCCTAGGTGTCGAGTGCCAACAGTTCACGGGAGTACGACTGAAGGAAGTAACAATACGACTAAGAACTGCAGTGATACGACTGATAATAACAGTGATACAGCTAAATGCCGGATGTAATGCGTTTAGCTTTCCCTGAATATTCCCATAACTCCCTTTCTCAAAACTAAAAATTACCACAGAGGCGCAGAGACCACAGAGTTTACACAGAGAAACTTCTTATTACTATTTCTTAATCAACAAAATATTTAAATGTTCAAGCACTATAACAACTGACTGTTATAAACCCAGATTTCTCATTGGATTTTTTTTACCACTAAGGCACGAAGGACACAAAGGGTTTCAGAGAAAGTTGAATTGTAAGAAAAAATTCTTAGCGATCTTTGCGTAAATACTTTGCGCACTTTGCGTTTAAATACTCCTTTAAATTTCTATTGAACAATTTGAGATAAAAATAAATTCTCTGTGCAAATCTGTGTCCTCTGTGCCCTCCGTGGTAAAAAAAGGGAAGGGTCATTTAAAGTGACAATTTTTTATCCCGCAGAATTTCGCAGATGATATCCGCAGATTCCCGGTAACAATCTGCGTATATCTGCGCGAAAATTTTATTGTTGTGTATAAATAGAATTTGGATAATAAATTTAACATCATTAAATATTAATCTTATTTTCAGTAAATTAGATCATACTAAAAAATTAAATTTCAATTATCATGGATACACTTCAGGAAGTCGAAAAACAAATCGATGATACAAAAACAACCGAAGATTTTCTTCCGTTAAAAAGAATAGATCATCTGGAGTTTTATACCGGTAACGCAAAACAGTCGGCATTTTTTTATCAGTATGTTATGGGTTTCAAACTTACCGGCTATTCCGGTCTGGAGACCGGAAATAAAGAGAGCGCTTCGTATCTGCTTGAACAGGGAAAATTTAATTTGTTCTGACATCTCCGCTGACCGATAATAATTTCATTGCCGAGCATCACAAAAGACACGGTGACGGAGTGAGAGACATCGCAATGGAAGTTGAGGATGCAACTAAATCATATATTGAAACGACCAACCGCGGAGCTAAAGGAGTTTTAAAACCTACTGAATACAAAGATGAAAACGGCGTGATAATAAAATCTTCGATTCAAACTTACGGAGACACAATACATTCATTCATAGAAAGAAAAAATTATAAAGGGCTTTTCATGCCGGGTTTTGTAAGCGCGGAGAATAAGGCAGTGAAGGGAATTAAGGATACCGGGCTTAAGGCAGTTGACCATATAGTTGGAAACGTCGAACTCGGTAAAATGAATGAGTGGGTTAAGTTTTATGCGCACACGATGGGATTCAATCAGCTGATTTCTTTTGATGACAAGGATATCTCGACCGACTTCACTGCCCTTATGAGTAAAGTAATGCAGAACGGCACGGGAAAAATTAAATTTCCTATCAATGAACCTGCACCGGGAAAGAAGAAATCACAGATCGAAGAGTATCTCGATTTTTATAAGACCGGAGGAGCTCAGCATATTGCAATGTCAACGGCTAACATACTTGACACTGTGAATGAATTAAGAAGCAGAGGACTGGAGTTTTTAACCATACCTACATCGTATTATAAAGAGCTGGAAGAAAGGGTAGGGAAAATAGATGAGGATATTTCCGAGCTCGAAAAATTAGGAATACTTGTTGACAGGGATGAAGACGGTTACCTTTTGCAGATATTTACAAAACCGATCGAAGACAGACCGACAGTATTTTTTGAGATAATACAGAGGAAAGGCGCGAGAAGCTTTGGTAAAGGGAAATTTTAAAGCGCTGTTTGAAGCGATCGAGAGAGAACAGGCTTTGCGGGGAACGCTTTAATTACAAATTACAAATTACAAATTACAAGTAGCTAATTGTTAATTGCTAATTCAATCAACGATTAGCTATTCTTTAAGAACTTAATAACCAATAAAACAGTCTTGCGTTACAAATTTTCTCACGTCTCACGTCTCACGTTTCACGTTTGACGTTTCACGTCTGACATCTGACGTTTGACCACACATACAAAATGATTTATAAAAAACGAACACATACCTGCGGTGAATTAAGACTTGCAGATGAAAATAAGAATATAACTTTGAACGGCTGGGTTTCTAAGAAAAGAGATCTTGGCGGATTGCTGTTCATTGATCTGCGTGACAGATACGGAATTACGCAACTGAATATTCATCCGTCAAAAAAAGATGTTTATGACAAAGCTGAAAAGCTCGGAAATGAATTTGTAATTTCCGTTACCGGGAAAGTCATAAAGAGAGAGAGCATCAATAAAAACATTGCCACGGGTGATATTGAAATCGATGTTGATGTTCTTGAAGTACTAAATGAATCATTGGTTCCTCCTTTTGTAATTGAAGAAGATGTGAAAGCATCGGATGAGCTGAGATTGAAATACCGTTACCTTGATCTGCGAAGAAAAAGTGTCACAGATAATCTGATCGTAAGGAGCAGAGTTTATAACATCATACATAGATATTTTGAGAAGCATAACTTTTTAGAGATAGAGACACCGATACTTATGAAGTCAACACCGGAAGGAGCGAGGGATTATCTTGTTCCGTCGAGAGTTCATAAAGGAAAATTCTATGCGCTTCCGCAGTCCCCGCAGATCTATAAACAGATTCTTATGCTTTCCGGAATTGACCGGTATGTTCAGATATGCAAATGTTTTCGTGACGAAGATCTCCGCGCTGACAGGCAGCCCGAGCATACGCAGATAGATCTTGAGATGAGCTTTGTAACGCAGGACGATGTTTTTGAGATCATAGAAGGTATGTTTCATGCAATCTGGAAAGAGATAAAAAACATTGATCTTACTATACCTTTCAAAAGAATGACATATGATGAAGCATTGCAAACATACGGAATTGACAAACCGGATCTGAGAATAAAAGGAGATGTAAAAATTGAAAACATAACTGAAGTTGTGAAAGGAAGTGAGTTCAAGGTTTTCAATGATGTGATTGAGTCCGGAGGAATGGTTGCAGGAATAAAGTTAAGCGGTCAGGAAGTTTCGAGAAAGACCATTGACGGTTTGACAGAGTTTATTAAAAAGCTTGGTTTCGGAGGATTCGGATATCTGAAGTACAATGCGGACGGAACGGTTCAGTCGCCCATGACAAAATTTTTATCCGAAGAAATAATTGCAAACATAAAGAAAGCGTTTAATGCTAATGACAGCGATACAGTATTTATTCTGAGCGGTGAAAAGAAGAAAGTTTTGCTTGCCTTGGGACAGCTCAGACTTAAGCTTGCTGAAGATTTTAAATTAAGGGATGAAACAAAATTTGAATTTGTCTGGATAACTGATTTTCCGCTTTTCCATTATGATGAAGAAGCAAAAAAATTCGAGTCAGAGCATAACATATTCACATCACCTAAAGACGAATATCTCAAATTCATGGACAGCCGTGATGTAAAGGAAGTAGAGAGTATAAGAGCAAATTGTTATGACATTGTATTGAACGGATTTGAGTTAGCAAGCGGAAGTATACGCATCAACAAGCCTGAAGTTCAGAAAAAAGTTTTTGATATGATTGGTATGTCGGATGATGAAGCAAAAATGAAATTCGGATTTATGCTTGATGCATACACATACGGAGCTCCTCCGCACGGCGGAGCCGGGATAGGATTAGACAGAATTATAGCAATACTTTGCGGACTGAAATCAATAACTGATACTATCGCATTCCCCAAAACTCTTAAAGCATCTTCGCTGATGGATGAATGTCCGAGTGAAGTGTCGAAAGAGCAGCTTGATGAATTGGGAATTGAGATTTCTAAAAAAGAATAAAATGAATTTTTCAATCTGATTTTTTGTATGCATAGGATTTTCAAATACTAAGTTTCTAAGACGCAAATTAGAATGTTAAAGTGGTTGTAATTTATTTTGAATTGTTTTATTTTTCTGTGTAAAGATGTTTAAGTTTAAATCAGACTATTATGAAAATATTTTTTTCGAACCATGTCTTAACTAAGATTGAAATTTTGAAACAGCATGGAATTGAGATTGAAAAAGAATTTATAGAAGAAATTGTTGAAGATCCGGAAAAGTTAGAAGCAGGTTATAAAAACAGATTAGTTGCTCAGAAAAGACTTGATGAATCTCACGTATTGAGAGTAGTTTATGAAAAGTATAGTGATTATTTATTAATTATTACAATATATCCCGGGAGGATAAAAAGATATGACTAAAGTTAAATATAGCAAAGATGCAGATGCATTAATCATAGAATTATCTGATAAAAAAATAGATTATGCAGATGATAAAGGGAAAATAATTATTCACTATACAGTTGACGATGAACCGGTTTTATTGGAAATATTTGACGCTAAAGAATTTTTATTGAATTCATTATCGAGTATGATTAAGGACGAAGAAATTGTAATGCAGTAAAATAAAGCCAACCCGAAATCCTAAAAGCCACTTCGTAAAATCTTCAAATCTAATATCGCATTTCAAATCTAATCCTAAATCCGAAATTTCCATTCCCAAATCCGAAATCCCCATTTCCAAATCAAAGTAAATCCCAAATCCGAAATTTCCATTTCCAAATCCGGTAAATCCCAAATATAAAATCCAAAATCATATATAGGTATGACTCCCTATATAATTAACCTCCGCTCCCTATTTAATCTTCCTTTAATGCCAATTACTTTTGTCAGGAAAAAAAATTACAATAGTTTTTTAACATTAAAATTAATTAACCAAAAATCCGCTAAGCCGGAAAAGGAGAAACAAAAATGAAAGAAAATTTAACAGCTCAAAAAATCAAAACAGTACAGAGTTATTCAAAGCTGTTCGCAATTTTTGTTATAATATTTACAATACTCTCAGGAATTTCATTTTCACAGAGTAAATCCATTACGGATTATTATTACTACAATAATGCTCCATATTATCTGGATTTGAATAAGGAAAATGTTTATCTCAGACTAAAAAATGAGATGACGAAAGAAGAGTTTATTAATTCATCACAAAGCTTCAGACAAGTATTAAGTTATGATAACTTTAATACAAATGATAAAAATCAAATCATCAAACTGAATATTAGTTTAGGTGAGTCAGGATTATCTGATCTCCTGAATAATCTGAAAACAACCGGACTTTATGAAAGTGTCTCACCGGTGTTTTCAATGCCTGAAGGTAAAGGTAATCCGAATACTTTAATAGCAGCTAATAACGAGATCATAGTTCAGTATAAGTCAAATCTTTCTAATGATCAGATCACTACATTTGAACAAAGTAAAAACTTAACCTTCATTCAAAATCTTGATTTAAGAGGAGGTGTAACAAAGGTTTACAGGGTTGATCAAAACACTTTTTCAATGGATGCTGCAAATGACATTTTTGAAAGCGGCATGGTAAATTATTCAGAGCCGAATTTTTATATGACCAATCTTCTTTCGTATGTTCCGAATGATCCTTTATTTCCGGAACAATGGGCTTTAAGAAATACGGGGAATAACATTCCGCAAGGCGTATCCGGAATTCCGGGATGTGATATGAGACTGGACAGCGCATGGAACATTACTCTCGGGAGCAATAAAGTAAAGATAGCTATAGTAGATTCAGGTATTGATACACTTCATGAAGATCTTGCTGCAAATATTCTTCCGAATTCTCAATTTAATTTTATTACGAACAGCACTAATGCATTCGATGATAACGGACACGGGACAGGCTGCAGTGGTATTGCCGCCGCGTCCGGGAATAATTCCTTAGGTATCTCAGGCGTTGCTCCAAATTCTAAAATAATAAACATTAAATGTCTGAATAATGAGGCAGCAGGAACGTACGAGGATCTTATAGAGGGATTAATTTACTCCTGGCAGATTGGCGCCTGGGTCAGCTCTAACTCCTGGGGAGGTCTACCTCCTGTATCAGGAGTTGACAATGCAATCCTTGACGGCACAACTTTAGGCAGAAACGGAAAAGGAACAGTTTTTTGTTTTGCTACCGGAAATTCTAATACAGTTTTGGCTTTCCCTTCAATAAATCCTAATGTAATAGCAGTCGGAGGTTTAAGTCCTTGTAATCAGAGAAAATCACCCGTTAGTTGTGACGGAGAAAATTGGGGTGCAAATTACGGCACAGGACTTAATGTCGTAGCTCCATGTGTAAAAGTTTATACAACTGATATTACAGGATCAGGGGGATGGTCCAATACAAATTACTTAGATAATTTTAACGGTACCTCCGGTGCTGCACCAAATGTAGCCGGAATCTGCGCATTGATGCTTTCTGCAGATTCTACCTTAAGCTGGGATAAAGTCCGGAAATATCTTAACAATAGCGCTGATAAGACAGGGAATTATTCTTACAATTCTACCGGACCATTGTCAGATCTCGGACGAACATGGAACAATGAAATGGGTTACGGGAAAGCTAATGCTTACAATGCAGTGAGATATGTTTTAGGCAGCAAAGGATTTACTTTTAATCATAATCCTCTTACAAATAATGATAACCTGTCAGGTCCATACTCAGTGACCTCTTCAATTGTTTCGTTGAACGGTGCGATCAATCCTGCTGAGACAAAACTATTCTGGACAAGAGGAAGTTCTTTTGACAGCATTCCAATGACAAACAGCGGAGGAAACAACTGGACAGCAACAATTCCCGGGACCGGCGCTCCGGCTTCATATAAATATTTCATCAAAGCAACTGACGTGACCGGAGTATCTAAGACTTATCCTGTTCTTGCTCCGGGAACATATTTTTCATTTAATGTAATAAATGACAATACACCGCCTCAGATTTCACATTCGTCTGCACCTGTCATTCCTATCCAGTTCTGGCCATATAAAATTAAATCAATTGTAACGGATTCAATAGGAATTGATTCAGTATGGGTAAAGTGGTATAAAAATAATCCATCAGTAATCAAACACTTTAAGCTTCAGAATACATTAGATGATAATTTTGAAGCTGCATTCAATTCAGTTAATATTGATGTTTCGAACGGCGATTCAATTTTTTACAGGATATTTGCTCAGGATAAGTCAAATCTTCATACCAGTGATTCCACTTCATTAAATAAAATTAAGATATCCATTTTTAATCTAAGTATGGATTTTGTTTCACCCGAATTCCCGCCTCCGTTCTGGAATCTGGAATATACAGACCAACAATTCTGGACACGTCATGATGTAAGCGCTTATGGTATCGGGACAGGTTCAGCCAAGTTTAATTACTGGAATGCAAGACCCGGAGTCACTCAGTATATGACAACTAATCCTTTTGATGAATCAGTCACAGGAGATTCTTTGAAATTTGATCACGCTTACAGATGCTGGCAGGCGGAAGATGATTCTCTGATCATTGAAACTTCAACTAATGCCGGTGTCAGCTTTTCATTACTTATCGGACTGGTCGGCGGACCCTCAGGACCCCTTACTACCGCTCCGCCTTCTCAGATCTTATTTGTACCAAATGCATCTCAGTGGGCTACAAAAAAATATGCATTGCCTGTAGGTGTAAACATGATCCGGTTTAAAGCTGTCAGTGCTTTCGGAAATAATTTATATGTTGATAATATATTGAAGGTTAACGGTATGACGGGAATTTCAAATAATCTGATCACAGAAATGCCGGAAAAATATTCATTGTCACAGAATTACCCGAACCCGTTTAATCCCGTTACGAATGTGGAATTTGGAATAATGAAATTGGGATTCGTTTCATTGAAGATATATGATGTGCTTGGTAAAGAAGTAGCAACTTTAGTAAACGAAAATTTACAACCCGGTACATACAAATATAATTTTGATGCATCGAATCTGTCAAGCGGAATTTATTTTTATAGGATTAAAGCAGGGGATTTTATTGAGACAAGATCAATGATGCTGTTGAAATAACGTGAAACGCGAGACGCGAGACGTCAAACGTGAGACGTCAAACGTCAAACGTGAAATGTTAAACTCAAGATGTTAAATGTCAGGTTTTAGACTCATAAATACATAAATTAAAGCAATCAGAAATAATGTTTCACCAAAGAAAAATCTTAAACCCGTTAACACGGAGAAAGGAAAACGAAAATGAAAACAACAAAACTTTACACAGGGATTTTACTTATGATCTGTTTAGCTGTTATAACTTCCTGCAGTGACAGCATTACCTCATCATTAAATTCCGCATCAAATGAAAATCAGGTATTAAATTCCGGCAACATCAGAAAAAGCGATTCTTATTCGGCTACGTTTCTATTAAATTCCGGAGAAAGTATCCGTCTTCATTCCGGACTCACAGGATTAGAGCACATCACAGAGTATTCAATTTCAAATTGCGGAATTACAAAAAAGGATCTGTATATTACTGCATCAAACATTGATGCATCACAGAGCCTTCCATGCGGCAGCAGCAATTATTTTTTGGAAGATCTGCTGATTGAAAACAGAAGCGAACATACTCGAAGTATTGATGTGAAGCTGATAGGTGCAGGAAAATGAAGTTAAATAGCAGAATCAATCTTAATGTTTTGAAAAAAAATCAAGCGACTTTTTCAATTTATACATAATCTAACTTTATCTGATATCATTGGGTTTAAAAATCAATATTTTCCACACATATTAAATAGAGTAATTTCACCGGTTAAGAAAGTTCTTCTGTCTCAATTCATACAACACTTTATTCTGCATATTTTTGAACCATTAAATATTTAAAACAAAAGGAAAATCAAAATGAAAAAAAAATATCACTACTTCTTCTTTGTCCTGTTTATCACGTCTAATTTAATTTTAGCTAAAACTTCTTACTCACAATGGAAAGTGACAGGGATTATTTCAAATCCGGGCTTAAGTCCGTGCATTTCTGTAGCAGATAATAATAATTTCTGGTGTGCTGGAGGAAATATGGGAGCACCAATGATCACACATACAACTAACGCCGGTTTAACATGGACTGCTGTATCAACTAACGGAATATTCACTAAACTATTCTGTATATGGACAAAGGATGCTAACACTGTATTTGCAGGTGATGCCGGTATAAACGGAAAAGCAAGATTTTACAAAACTACAGATGCAGGATTAAGCTGGATCGTACTTGATTCAATAGAAGGACCTACTGCATCTTTTAACGGAGTAAAATTTTCCGAAAGTATGCCATTATTTGGAATTGCTGTTTCAGGAAATATTAATGGCTGCGAAAGCCCGAATTTTATATATAAAACAAAAGACGGAGGAAACAGCTGGACTAAAAAAGAACTTCCGGGATTTCCCGGCGCGGCTACAATGACATCACCGGTATGGCGGGTTATTAAGCTTTAAATTAAAATGTAATACAAGAATTCTAAAAAACTATTTTTAATAATTTAAATTAGAGAAAAATGAAAACCAAATTATCGATTTATTTTTTACCTGTTTTATTTTCATTGTTTTTAATTTTGGGTTATTCATCACAGGATAATCCATATTCAGATGAAAATTATATTGATACAAAAATACAGCAACAAGTAAATGAGATGACCTCTATGAGTCCAAAGTCATTACCTTCCGAAATTCAGTTAGATAATTCAGCAATAGTTCCGGATTCAATTTGTTATAAAGGTCCGATTCCTGCTTATCCTGACGGTTGTGTTGGGATTGCATCCAACTGGTTAGGTGATACTTTATATGTTGCCGGCGGAAGTGCCAATAGTAATCCTTCAATGGATGTTTACAGGTATTCAATTACTTCGGATTCATGGTCTACAGGAGTTTCTATGCCTGTAGAAAAATCAGTAGGGTCATTAGTAAAATGCGGAAATGCTTTGTATTACATTGGAGGCAGTAACGGTTTTGGAACTCCAACTGCTAATACACTTAGATACAGAGTTGGATTAGGTTGGGACGAAGTAGCTCCTATCCCAACTCCGGTTGAGGGAAACGCCGGAGCATGCTGGGGAGACAGTGTAATTTATTGCATAATGGGAGGATGGACGCAATATTACCGGTCAGTACAAATTTACAGACCATCTACAGACACATGGTCACGGGGATCAGATTCAGTTCCGTCAGGAGCGGGCAGACGTACTTTTGCGGGAGGTATTGTTGGAAATAAAATTTATGCAGCTTCCGGGTGGTCAGGTGCCGCAAGAAAAGATATGTATATAGGAACAATAGGTGCAAACGGAAATACTATTACATGGGCATTAGGACCGCAAGTTCCATGCAGAGGAACCGGAATGTCAAGATCCGGCGGAGTTGGAATTGACGGACATTTTTATGTCATCGCAGGTCAAACTTTTCCTGACCCCCAACAGCAAGACAGCATTTTTATATTTAATACAACTTCAGGAACATGGCAAACTCCTTTATCGGGCAGAGGTACCGGAGCTGCTGCAAACTATTGGGGTGTGGTTTCCGCAAAAGATATAGGCGGCAAAATAAATATATTTATTCCCGGCGGGTCCATCACGGGCGCAACTACTTTTGGCTTATACGTTGCACGATCCGGCGGATGTGATTTAACTACAGGAATTTCAAATCTGAATCTTGAAATTCCAAATGAGTATTCACTATCACAAAATTATCCGAATCCTTTTAATCCGGCTACAAAAATTAATTTTTCAATTCCTGTAAATGGTTTGGTGACATTGAAAATTTATAATGTCCTTGGTAAGGAAGTTATGACGCTAATTAACGAGCATAAGCCCGCAGGAAATTATGGAGCTGAATTCAACGGAGCTAATCTGTCAAGCGGAATATATTTCTTCAGGATGGAAACCGGAGAGTTTGTTGATGTAAAGAGAATGATGCTGATCAAGTAACGATTTGGAAATTGGGAATTCGGATTTGATGGATTTTAGATTTTTGATTGACGGTTTTAGATTTACTTTAATTTGAATATCCGTAACTCGCAGTTCTTTAAAAAACAATAACCCGGAAAAATGTACGCGAACATTTTTTCCTTTCCCGAAGGGATGATACTAAATTACTTTACCGGTATAGCGGGTTATTGTTTTTAATTATTGTCTCAAACTTATAAATTCTTATTCAATTTCTAATTGCACAATAAACGCAAAGGATTTATACATACGCATCTCCAATCAGGTTGAGAATTCTTCACTACCATGCACGTGGAAGAAAAGCGGAAACTTTGCGTTTTAAGATCTTTCAATAAAAAATATCAGCGCTCAGACAAAAACAATTGATGTGTGGCTGGTAGGATTTGCTATAGGTGAAAGCGGCAATGGTATGCAGGGAGGAAATTTAAAATGAAAGCATTAATTAAAAAATTTAATTCTGTTTTGGTAACCATGCTGAAAGGAGCCGAGATAGCTAACCCAGGATGTTTGTTATTCTGAAGATCACTAAGGAATTCATTTGAACAGAAATACTGATTTTAAAAAGATATTTAAAAAAATAATAAAAATGAAAAAATTACTTATCTGCTTATCGTTAAGTTTAATGATTAATTCAGCACCTCAATTTATATTTTCACAAAACAGCTCCATTACAAATTATTACTATTATAAAAATTCAAAAACATATCTTGATCTTCAATATGATCATATTTATGTAAAATTAAATCAAGAATTGAGCAAAGATCAGTTCATTAATTCTACACAAGTCTTTGGTCAGTATCTGAATTATGATAAATTTATATCTAAGGAAAAAAATCAGATTTTAAAATTAAACTTAACTTTTCGAAATTCTGATTTAACTGATCTTCTCAATAATTTAAAATCTTCAGAAATATTTGAATGTGTATCTCCGGTATTTTCAGCGGGTCAAAAAGAAAATAACAACCAGTTAATTGCAGCCAATAATGAAATCATCGTTCAGTATAAATCTAATATGCCGGATAATGAGATAGCTGAAATTGAACGAAGCAAAAACTTAACCTTTGTTATGACTCTTTCATTAACCGGCGGGAAAACGATTGTTTACAAAGTTAATTCAAATACATTTTCATTTGACGCTGCAAATGAAATGTTTGAAAGCGAAAAAGTAAATTATGCAGAGCCGAATTTATATATTACAAATCTGGGTCAGTATGTTCCTAATGATCCACTCTTCTCACAGCAATGGGCTTTAAGAAATACGGGAAATAATATTCCGGAAGGAATTTCAGGAGCAGCAGGATGTGATATGCGATTAGAAAGCGCTTGGAATATTACACTTGGAAGCAATAAAGTAAAAATCGCTGTCATTGATACAGGTATAGATACATTGCATGAAGATCTTGCAGGAAATTTAATTCCTAATTCTCAGTACAATTTTATAAATGAAAGCACAAATGCTTTTGATGATAATGGACACGGGACAGCTTGCGCGGGAATTATTGCTGCGATAGGAAATAATTTAACTGGAGTTTCAGGAGTTGCACCAAATTGCAAAATTATAAACATAAAATCTTTCAATTCCAGTGCTTCAGGAGAATGGGTTGATATTGCTCAAGGTTTAATTTATGCATGGCAGACAGGAAGTTGGATTTGTTCAAACTCATGGGGATCTTTTAACAGCTCTTCCATTATAGATAATGCGATTCTTGACGGTACGACGTTAGGAAGAAACGGCAAAGGTACAATTTACCTTTTTGCTGCGGGGAATTATCAATCAAACGTAATTTTTCCCGCTTCTAATCCCAATGGTATAGCTGTTGGAGCTTTAAGTCCCTGCAATCAGAGGAAAAGTACTGTAAGCTGTGATAATGAAAATTGGGGATCTTGTTATGGAACAGGTTTAAGTATTGTAGCTCCGGGTGTAAAAATATTTGCAACCGATATTTCAGGTAACGGAGGTTATACTACAGGCAATTATATTTCAAATTTCAACGGAACATCGAGCGCAACTCCTAATGCTGCCGGGACTGTTGCATTGATGCTGTCAGTTGATTCAACTCTAAGATGGGATAAAGTAAGAGAATATTTAAGCAGATCAGCAGATAAAGTCGGCAACTACAATTATAATTCAACCGGACCCTATAGTTCTTTAGGATATACATGGAATAATGAAATGGGTTATGGAAAAGTGAATGCTTATAATGCAATAAGGTATACTGAAGGCAGCCGGGGTTTCACATTTAGTCATACTTCTTTAAACAACACAGAGAATTTATCCGGACCATACACAGTAAATAGTTCGATAGTTTCAATAAACGGATCGATTGACCCTGCAAAAACCAAAGTATTCTGGACAAGAGGAAATACTTATGACAGTATCCCTATGACTAACAGCGGCGGAAATAACTGGACTGCAAATATTCCGGGAAACGGAGCACCGGCTTTATATAAATATTACATTAAAGCCGTAGATATCACGGGTGTTTCTAAAACCTATCCGGTAATTGCTCCGGATAATTATTTTTCATTTAACATTCTCAACGACATTATTCCTCCGGTTATTTTACACTCAGTTACAACTTCATTTCCAATTCAATATTGGCCGGCAATAATTAAATCAGCAGTTACCGATACGATCGGGATAGATTCAGTTTGGGTCAGATGGTACAAGAATAATCCTTCGGTAACAAAACATTTTAAACTAATAAATACAGTTCAAAATAATTATGAAGCATTGTTTAATTCTATAAACTCTGACGTGTCCAACGGAGATTCAATATTTTACAAAATATTTGCACAGGATAATTCTTTGTTGCACAACAGTGATTCGACAATTCAATACAAAATCAAAATCAGTTATTTTAATTTGTGTCAGGATTACGTATCGGTAACTTTTCCTCCTCAATTCTGGAATCTGGAATATAGCGGCACACCATTATGGAGCAGAGCGACTGTTGGTGCTTTTGCAACAAGTGGCGGCTCGGCAGTATTCAAAAATTATGAAGCCGAATCGGGTGCAACTCAATATATGATATCAAATCCATTTGGAATGTCTGTGACGGGCGACTCATTGAAGTTTAACCATGCTTATGCAACTTATCAAACTGAAATTGATTCTCTTATAATAGAAGTTTCATCAAACTCCGGATTGAGTTATTCCATTTTAGAGAGACTCGCGGGTGGAGTTTCAGGTAATCTGGTGACTGCTTCGCCCAGAACAAATTCGTTTGTTCCAAATCCAACCCAATGGGCAACTAAGAGGTACGCATTACCAATAGGAACTGACTTAATTCGTTTTCAAGCAGTAAGCGCTTCCGGAAACAATTTATACTTAGACAATATTTGCAAAGTAAACGGTACTACAGGAATTTCAAATCTGAATCTTGAAATTCCAAATGAGTATTCACTATCACAAAATTATCCGAATCCTTTTAATCCGGCTACAAAGATCAAATATGATATACCGATTTCAAATTATGTGACTTTAAAAATCTATGATGTGCTTGGGAAAGAAGTCGCTTCACTTGTTAATGAAAAACAAAGCGCGGGTAGCTATACAGTTGATTTTTTTGCAGGTAATTTATCGAGCGGAGTTTATTTTTACAGAATTAAGTCCGGTGAATTTATTCAAACGAAATCCATGATGCTTTTGAAATAGTATTGAGTATTGAGTATTAGGTATTGAGATGTCAAATGTTGAATATATTCTAACTCTTAATTCTCAGCTCTATTTTGTAATTTGAAATTTGAAATTGAAAAGAAACAGCCCGTGAATTGTACCGAAACATATTCGTGATACCCGCTCAAAAATAAGGCAGGTATCATGAATTTCAAGAGGAATTAAATAGATCTCCTTACAAACGGCATCGTTAAAACAAAATCAATTTTAAAAATTTTATGAGTTAATATTCAGTTAGTATTTATTAATTTATAGTTAAAATCACTAGATGTTAAAATTGAAAAATAAACAAACTAAAAATACATTTAATTGGAAATTGAAACTTGCTATAGTAATATTGCTTCTCCTGCCGGGTGTGCAAAATATCTTTCCGCAGCAAAATAAATATGAATTCGATAAATTTAAAACAAGTGATGAGAATTTTCCAAAGGTAATAACATCTGTTGTCAAGGACAAGGTAGGTTTTGTATGGTTTGCAACTGATGTAGGTCTTTACAGGTTTGACGGTTACAATTTTAAAGCCTACTTTCGTAATAGAAATGACTCTAAATCCATAAGTTCAAATAAATTATTGTGCATTTGTGACGATGACAATTACTTATGGATAGGGACACTGGGTGGTTTGAATCGTTTTAACAAAACCACAGAAGAATTCAAGATATATAAATTTAATCGTGAAGACGAATCTACTCTCGAATACAATGATGTAATGGCAATTCACATTTCAAACAATAAAGAATTATGGATTGTAACCAGTACAGGATTGAAAAAATACGATCGAGAAAATGATAAATTTACACGCTATGATCTTGATTCTGAAGGTTTTAGAAATCCATCGACTTTGTATAAAGACAAAGATAATGATTTGTGGATAGGAACATGGTCGAGGGGAGTATATAAATATAACCCTGTAAGTAAAATATTTACTCATTATCAATTTAGTTCTGGTAATCCTAACAGCTTAAGTTCAGATCGCATAAACAGTATTCTTGAAGATAATAATGGAGATATTTGGATCGCAACAGCGGATAGTGGAATTAACAAATTTGATAAAATAAAAGAAGAGTTTCATCGTTTTAAATATGATTCTTTAAAAAATAATAGCTTAATAGGAGATCAAGTTTCTAGGATGTCAAAGGGATTAGAAGGTCTTTTATGGATTGCAACTTCTGAGGGTATTAGTATTATTGACCCTGTAACTAATGTTTTTACAAATATTGGAAAAAAAGAATATCCGGCATTATCAGATATTAAGGTTATTTACACTGATGAAATGGGTATTGTATGGATCTGTAAATCAAAAGAAGCCAGTTTTGTAACATATAATAAATACAAATGGAAATTTAATTATTATGATAATTTGCTAAATTATAACAGTAATGAATCAAATTTGTTATCTTTTGGCGAGGATATTAAGGAAAATATATGGATTGGCAGCAATAATGGAATAGATGTTATTAACAAAAATAAGGAAAAAATCCGTCACTTTGAGAATAATCCGAATGATACCACCAGTCTTTTTAATAATTCCATTTTTTGTATTTACAGGGACAAAAAAAATTATATGTGGATAGGAAAAAATGAAAATGGTCCTTTAGAAAAATATGACCCGGAAACGGAAAGTTTCATTCATTTTTATGACTTTGATGGAACAGGTTTTAACACTCACGTTATTTTTGAAGATAAAGATGAAAATCTTTGGCTCGGATTGTGGTATGGAGGTTTAAGAGTTTTTGACAAAAACAGAAACCTGAAAAAGAAATATTTAACTGCAGAAAATGATTTTGAAGATTATGGTCAGATAAGTATTAATGACATTTCTCAAGACGTTAACGGATATATGTATATAGGGACTAATCAGGGATTAGCAATGATTGACCCAAAAACTGACAGCGTGATTTTTTACAGAATTAATCCCAATGACACAAATAAAATAAATAGTGACAGAGTATCTTCTCTTTGCATAAAAAAAAAGGGTTATTGGGTTTTAACAACCAATGCAGGTATGTATGACTTTGATACACATACAAAAAACTTTAAGCACTGTTCAATCGGGAATGGTCAGAACAATGAAATTTTTTTTGGAATGCAGTCAGATAATAACGGAAATCTATGGATTCAAAGCACAATGAGTTTAAGTATGTTTAATCCTGATAACGGATCGTCTATAAACTACAATGAAAAAGAGGGAATTCCTGGAAAATGTTTTAATACTAAGTCTGATTTTAAATCAAAAGACGGGGAAATGTTTTTTGGGTGGGATGGTGGTTTTACCAGTTTTTATCCGGATAGTATCCGGTTAAATAAAATCATTCCTACAATTGTGTTAACCAACTTCAAGGTATTCGATAAGGAAGTTAAGCTGGATACATCAATTACCCAAAAAAAGTTAATTACTATTTCTTATAAAGAGAATTTTTTTTCATTTGACTATGCTGCACTGGATTATACTATCCCAGAAAAAAATCAACATGCTTATATGCTGGAAGGAATTGATAAGGAATGGAATAATGTCGGGAATATTAGAACTGCAAACTATACGGACATTGAACCGGGAGAATATACATTCAGAGTCAAAGGTTCAAATAATGACGGAGTATGGAATGAAGAAGGAACTTCCGTGAAACTAATTATTACTCCTCCTTGGTGGCAGACATGGTGGTTTAAGTCCTGCGGAGCAGCTATAATATTTATGACCGTGGGATTCGGTTACAAAAAAAGAGTAAGCAAACTTAAAAAAGAAAAAACAGCGCAAGAAGAATTTTCAAGAAGACTGATCGAATCTCAGGAAGAAGAAAGGAAAAGGATTGCATCTGCATTACACGATACGATCGCACATGATATTTTACTTACAAAGAGTAAAGCATTGCTGGCATTAAGAAATCCCGATGATATTGAAAATTTAAAAAACGCATTGACTGAAATTTCCGATATGTCGTCAGAAACAATCAATGACGTTAGAGGAATTTCATACAACTTACATCCTCATCAGCTCGAACGTCTTGGATTTTCCGAAGCAATTGAATCAATTATTAAAGATGTTTCAAGGGCAAGTGATATTGAGTTTAGTGTTAAAGTTGATAATGTAGATGATGTTATTTCCAAAGAAGCCGAAATTAATTTGTACAGAGTCATACAGGAAGGTATAAACAATATTATTAAACATTCAAAAGCTACTGAAGCAGAATTAAAAGTTATACGGCTTGAGAATCAGATTATTGTTTCAATTTCGGATAATGGAATAGGATTAGCTTCAGACAAAAATCTTCTGAGGACCATAAGCACGGCTTTGGATTATCGGGAATAGCTGAGAGAGTGAAGATATTAAAAGGTGAACTTAAGATTGAACCGGAAGAGAATAACGGGACAGTACTGAGAATTTCTATTCCGTTTAGTAATTTCCCTCTTGCCCCCTCCGCAAGCGAGAGCGTGGCAGAGGTAGGTTATAAAAGTTAATGGAGATATATTGTTCAAAAAATATCTAATTTTAAATAATGTAACATGTTCTAAATTCGTTTGGACAACACTGAAAAGAAATTTTGGAATAATTAATTTTACATTGAATGAAAATAAATAAAATCTATTTTAAAAATTTTATGAGTTAATATTTTTCTCTCCTTCCCAAACCCCAGTTTGGGAAGGCATAGTTATCTTTAGCAGATATTGCACTGTTTGATTTTATGTGAAGAATTAAAATTGTGGATAATGTTGATATTGACTACTCTTCTCTTCCCAAACTGGGGTTTGGGAAGGAGGGGAAGGTAAGGCGATAAGGTCAATGATTGAGAAAGTATCGAAATCAGCAAAGGTAATTATCATTCCGGTAGTAGAGGACATTGATAAATTCTTTCCGGAAGAATATGAAGTTCATGTGTATAGAATAATTCAGGAAGCCATCAGCAACATTATTAAACATTCAAACTCATCGGAAGCGATAATTAAAATTACAAATAATAAGGAATCGGTTTCTATTTTGATCTCAGATAACGGGAAGGGGTTTGATGCAGATAATGTTAAAAAGGGGAGTCTGGGTTTGTCGGGGATTTCGGAGAGGGTGAAGATTCTCGGGGGGACAATGAGTATTGAATCGAAAAGGGGAGAGGGCAATATTAAAAATATTAATACCCGTTAAGATCTGAACATATATGAATTATAGAATGAAAAGAATTACAATAGCCAAATCTAATTCCTGAAATTTGTTAAATTTAGATTTAGATAAATCAGATGTTTAAAATACATTTTGTAAGCTTAAAAAATTTATGCAAATGACTAATTCTGTAACAGCTCTATGTCAGAATAATATAAATGATGAAAGAATTGAAAAATTGAGTCTTGACATTGGAAGTTCTGATTATGTATTTGCAATTATTCAGGATAATGATGGATTTTTGTGGTTTGCTACTGCTCTTGGATTAATTAAATATGACGGGTATAAATTTAGCAAAGCTAAATATGAAAACGGGGAAGATTTTACCCAAATTGCTTTTAACTCTTTTTGTTTGGACAAGGAGGGAATTCTATGGGTCGGAGGACAAAAACGGTATACTTTTAAAATTTAACAGAGAAAAAGAAAAATTCATACGTATGGACTCCGGTGAATTAAATGATTACAATAATATTATCTCATTAGAAGAAGACAGCAATGGAGATATATTAATAGGTACAGATAGGGATGGAATGAAAGTTTTTGACAGAAAAGAAAATAAAATCCGGGATCATAGTCAAAATGAATACTTAAAGTTTACTTCATTAAAGAACATATCCTGCATAAAACTAATTGATGAAAATATAATTATTATCGGTACAAAAGGTTACGGTCTGTTTGTGTTTGATAAATTGAAAAATACTCTTATCAATTACACATATGATTCTGTAAATCAGACTTGTATTGGGAGTAATCGGATATCATTTATTTTTAAAGACAAAAATAATGATATTTGGATTGGAGCAAATAATTTAAACTTATTTAACAGGGAGTCAGGGAGTTTCAAAAAATTTTCTTTGTGGAGGGATAAAAATTATAGTGGAGACATCGAAACTATTTATGAAGATATGAATAGCAATTTATGGATTGGAATTACTTGGGATATAAAGGGAATGACCGGCTTGGCTAAATTTGATAAAGAAAAAGTGTAATAAATTTAGATCTTCAAATGGCTTCCCTCACGAATCGTTATATAGGTTATTTGTTGATAGATCAAATGTACTATGGATAGGGACATGGGGAAATGGAATTTATAAACGTAATTTGGAATCTGGAAATTTTTTTAGAATATCGGATTTTTTTCAAAATGAAAGAGGTACTAACAATAAGATAGTATCTTCTATTTTCACTGATACAACCGGAGTAATTCTGATTGGTGCCCCGGGTGAAGAAGCCTTTTATGAATTAGCAAAAGATAAGTATGGATGTATTGCTTTTAGCAAATGCAGAGAACTAAAGAGCTCAAATCCGGAAAAAGAAAAACTAATAGAAAGAAGTAAGTGCATAGCGATATTTAAGATTGGAGACGCAGTATGGTATATAGCAAATAAAAGCATCTTTGAATTTAATCTAAATACTCAGTCTTTAAAAATTTACAGTCATTCTATGTTTTCTGAATATGCAGTATTGCATGAAAATAAACTTATAATTGGCTCAACGGGAGGGAATATAGTTTTTTTCGACCTAATTGAAAAAAAATTTATTGACTTGAAGACAAAGTATAGTAACTTGTTGAATGGTTTTAAAAATTCTTCTTATGTACATACATTGCATATTGATAAAAAAGGAATACTATGGATTGGAACTTTTACTGAAGGATTATTTGAATACAATTTTGAGGAAAATGTCCTGAGAATTTATAAAAATGATAAAAATGACAGCAATAGTATTAGTGATAATCAAGTAACTGCAATTACTGAAGACAGTAACGGTAGTTTATGGATTGGAACTGGTTCGGAAGGAATTAACAAATTTGACTATTCTAAAAAAAAATTTGTAAGGTATGGTATAAAAAATGGACTAACCGGTTATTGCTCATCCATTTTGGAAGACAATAATAGATTTCTCTGGATTGGATCAAATGAAGGTCTGTATAAGTTTGACCCGGAAAAAGAAAGAGCAGTCCTCTACAAATTAAATGATGATGTAAGTTTTTATAACTATGGTCCTTCAAGTATTTGCGTTAAAGATAAAGACGGGACTTTATATTTTGGAAGCAAATATGGCTTAATTTATTTCAATCCCTCTGAAATAAAAGACAATCCTTACATTCCCAATATTGTCTTAACAGATTTTCAAATCCTTAACGAATCAGTAAATCCCTCTCCCGAAAATCCTTTTCTTAAAAAAAATATTACAGCTGCAAAAGATATAACTTTATCCTACAAAGATAACGTCATCTCATTTGAATTCGCAGCATTGATCTACAATAATCCTTCAAAGAATCAATACGCTTACATGATGGAAGGTTTCGACAAAGACTGGGTTTACTGCGGGACGAGAAGAAATGTAACCTATACTAACTTAGACCCGGGAGAATATACTTTCAAAGTGAAAGGTTCGAATAACGACGGATTGTGGAATGAAGAAGGAGCTTCCGTCAAACTAATCATTATCCCTCCCTGGTGGCAGACGTGGTGGTTTAAGTCATGCGGGGCTGCGTTAATATTTTTGACTGCAGGATTCGGTTACAAAAAGCGGGTTAATAAACTTAGAAGAGAAAAGACAGCTCAGGAAGAATTTTCAAGAAGACTTATTGAATCTCAGGAAGAAGAAAGAAAGAGAATAGCATCTTCGCTTCACGATACTATTGCACATGACATTTTACTGACAAAGAGTAAAGCATTGCTCGCATTAAGAAATCCGGATGATAATGAAAATCTGAAAAACGCATTGAATGAAATTTCCGATATGTCATCAGAAACAATAAACGATGTCAGAGGAATTTCATATAACTTACATCCTCATCAGCTCGAACGCCTTGGATTTTCAGAAGCAATTGAATCAATTATCAATGATGTTTCAAGGGCAAGTCATATTGAATTTAGTGTTAAAGTTGATAATGTAGATGATGTCATATCAAAGGAAGGTGAAATAAATTTATACAGAGTCATACAGGAAGCTATAAATAATATCATTAAACATTCCAAAGCAACAGAAGCTGAATTAAAAGTAGTTCGGCTTGAGAATCAGATCATTATATCAATTTCGGATAATGGAATAGGATTAGATTCGCGTAAATCTTCTGATGAAGGTAAATACGGATTTGGATTGTCGGGAATAGCAGAGAGAGTGAAAATACTAAAGGGAGAATTTAAAGTTGAATCGGAAGAGAATAGCGGGACAGTGCTTAGAATATCTGTTCCGATTGTAAACAATCCGGTTGAAATAAAGTAATCCATCAGACCTCTTTGTTTGAGTAATTTTTTGGTTCTATGAATGCAGAGAACACAAAAACGCTTTTTTAATTTCATCAAACGGTCAGACGGTTTACTAATAAAAAATAAATTAATTATCATGTCAGAAAACAAAACAATTAAGATCATCATAGCAGATGACCATCCTATTTTCAGGAATGGGTTAAGAAAGCTGATTGAAGAAGACTCTTTGATAGAAATTATTGGTGAAGCTGAAAATGGTGAAGCTGCAATGGAGCTTATCACCGGATTAAAGCCGATGATAGCAGTGCTGGATATTGATATGCCAAAGATGTCCGGTATTCAGGTTCTGAAAACCCTGAATAAATTAAAGATCGAAATTAAGATAATTTTTTTAACTGTATTTGCCTCGGAAGATATTTTTGATAAAGCCATGAGTCTGGGAATAAGCGGATACATATTGAAGGATAGTGCTGTGAATGAAATTAAAGAATGTATACGAAAAGTTGCAGAAGGTAATTATTATATAAGTCCTTCAGTATCAAATTTTCTTGTTAACAGGAAAGACAGATTGAAGAAACTGGAAAATGATAACCCTGAATTAAAGGAATTAACAAAAACAGAATTAAATGTTCTGAAACTTATAGCTGAAGGAAAAACAAGCAAAGATATAGGTGACGAACTTTTTATCAGTTTCAAAACAGTCGAAAATCACAGAACGAATATTAGTCATAAATTGAAGATTGCAGGATCAAACAGCCTGATTAAGTACGCAATAAAAAACAGGAGTTTATTGTAGGTATTCAATTTTATACACAAGAATAATTTCAAATCTAATCATTAACAAACCCTTCCGTTATTACCCGTCATTTTAATATAAGTGTTTACACTCATTTATTCTGTAAATATGAATAATGATATTTGCAGAAGACTTAGTAATTAAACTGCATTTTTTAAATGTTAATTTAATTATTTTTATGAAATTTAAATTGATTGAACAACTCTTCAGGGGATTCAACTAATATTTAAAATTCTTTAATTATTATAAAACTAAAACAATACAGTTGTTCAGGATATTCCATTAACAGTATGACTGAAATAGCTGTGTAAAGGAGAACAAAAAATGAATGCAAAGAAAATCCGGATGAGAGTGCTGCTGCTGTTAATATTTTTTGCAGCATCAAATGTAACAGTTTTTTCTCAAAACGACTCAATGTTCACTAAGGTTACAGGTAACAAAATTGCGCCATCTGACACAGCTTCCATGACATGTGAGGATCTTAAAGTTTACTTATCACAACATCCCGATATTTTATGCAACGTTGATTTTAATCTATGCGCTGAATGTCTGGGAGTTCAGGGAGATGTATTCTTTGATACTACTCAATCTACAACTGACAACCTGAGCCGGAACTGTTTAAGATTTTTTAATCAGGTAAGCATTTGTTTATCACTTATAAGAGCTAAAGAGACAGAGCAACTAAATTTTTATCTCATGCATAAAGACAATAAGGAATCACTGACCGGAAAAGAACTTGAAGACCTGATGGACTTTGAGCAAAACGGACTTATCAAAATGAGGAAACTAATTAGCCAGCAGGAAATGATCAATAATTATTTAATTAAAGTTAACAGTAATCTGATTGATAAGCTTGAAAACTGTGAAGGAAAATAACCGGGATTGAAAATCCAATATATGATTCAGATATCAGTATTGAAATGTTCAATTATTTTTAATCATAATTAAGAAATCATTTTTAACAGAATTTAATAACAGCCGTTGGATTCAGTAGAGTAAAATATGAAGTTTGAAAGAATATCTCTAGAACAGGGCTTGAGTCAGAGCGTTGTCGAAACAATAAGTCAGGATTCTAAAGGATTCATCTGGCTTGGCACACAACAGGGATTAAACAGGTATGACGGATATAACTTACGAACATATCTGAATGACCCGCTTGATCCTTCAAGCCTGAAATATAATTCCGTTCAGGATCTTTATACGGATAAAAGCGGAAAGCTGTGGATAGCATCTTATGCAGATACAATTTCAACCTATAACAACAGGCAGGATAATTTCTCTTGTTTTAACATCAGAGATAAGCTCAAAAGCGATCATCCTGCTTTGCAGATAACTTCAATAGCAGAAGACTCAAAGGGAAATTTATGGATCGGAACATACGAAGGTCTGATCAAATATGAAACCGCCTCAGGCATAGTTAAACACTTTAATGAGAATGTTAAAGAAGCCAATTCACTGCCCTGTGAAAGAATTTTATGTCTTTATATAGATGAAGACGATCTTATCAGAATCGGTACAAGAGAAAAAGGCATCAGTATTTTTGATGAGAAGAAAATGGTTTTTGAAAATTATAAAATAACTGATTTAAAAGATGCCGGTGAAATACAGAACAGAGTATACAGCATTTATAAGGACAGCCGTAATAATCTGCTTATATCAACCGGGAAAGGTTTGAAGACCTTTGATTTGAAATCAAAAAAAATTACGGACTTTGAGGAGTTGACAGAAGGCAGCGAATTATTAAGGGAAAGTATGATCCAGTGCATAACTGAAGATAAGAATGAAAATTTATGGATAGGTACAAGGAACAACGGGATATTATTTTATGACAGAAGGCATGGTAATTTTCAAAACTTCAGATTCAGTAAAACAGACAATGCATCCGTCAGCAATGACAGGATATTAAAGCTTTTTAATGACTCTTCCAATGTAACCTGGGTCGGAACTTTTGCTGGCGGCGTATGCAGAGCTGACTGCGAGCAAAAAAAGTTTTATCATGTCAAAGAAGTCTTGGATGAAAAGAGCAAAGTATTTTCAGATAAGATCACTGCATTTTCAGAAGACGTTTTTCATAACTTATGGATCGGAACTCATGGCGATGGACTTTTCAGAATCAGCAATAAAGAAGGCAATACAGAAAATTTCAGAGATAACAAAAAAAATGAAAATTCTTTAAAAGGAATCTCCGTCTTCAGTATACTGGATAAAGTATCCGACCTCTGGATAGGAGTCTCATCAGAAGGAATTAACAGATACTGTTATAAGAACGATACCTTTCAAAATTTTAAATTACCCGATTCAAAATATAATGAAGTATCCTGCATAATAAATTTTCCTGATAAGGAAAGCAGGTATTTATTAGTCGGGACAACCGGCTCAGGGATATTTGTGTTTGATACAGCAGAAAATAAATTTACCCCATTTATGCCGGAAAGCTCTCAATCCGGAATAAGTGATTCTGTGAAGTGCATGCTTATAGATTCCAATAATTTTCTCTGGGCAGGAACAATCAATCAGGGACTAAAAAAAATTAATTTAAAAAATAATGATGTTAAAATATACAGAGCAGATTCTCCGGACAATAAAAGCATCAGTGATAACTATATTACAGTGATAGCTGAAGACAGCAGGAAAAATCTATGGATCGGGACAAGGAACGGCGGACTGAATAAATATAATAAAACCGAAGATTCATTTCATAATTATTCTATTAAAAGCGGGCTTCCGAACAATGACATAAACGGTATTGTGGAAGCTGAGCCCGGAATTTTATGGCTCAGTACAAACAAAGGAATATCAAAATTTGACACAATGGCAGAAACATTCCGGAATTTTGATTCGGATGACGGACTGCAAAGCAATGAATTTAATGAATACGCTTATTATAAAGCTTCGAACGGTACGTTATATTTCGGAGGCGTGAACGGATTTAATTATTTCAAACCGAATGAGATCAAGGATAATCCATACGTTCCGGAAATTGTAATAACAGATTTTCAGATCTTTAATCATCCGGTTAAGAATTCGCTGACAAATTCTTTTTTAAAATTAAACATAACAGAAACAAAAGAAATAGTACTGTCTTACCGCGAGAGTGTTTTTTCATTTGAGTTTGCCGCTTTGATCTACAACAATCCGCTGAAGAACCAATATGCATATATGATGGAAGGCTTCGATAAAGAATGGATTTACAGCGGAACAAGAAGGTTTGCTACATACACTAATCTCGAACCCGGAGATTACGTTTTCAGAGTCAGGGGTTCAAATAATGACGGTATATGGAATGAAGAAGGCGCTTCGGTTAAAATAAAGATTACGCCTCCATTCTGGAAAACATGGTGGTTTAAGTCCCTCGGTGCTCTATCAGTAGCCGGAGCGACAGGATATACTTACCGTCAGAAGCTCGCAAAGATCGAGCAGGAGAAAAAAGCGCAGGAAGAATTTTCAAAGAGCTTAATTGACAGGGAAGAAAGTGAGCGGAAAAGAATTTCAAAAGAGCTGCATGATTCGATAGCCCATGACATTCTGATCACAAAGAATAAAGCTGAGTTAGGCATGAAAAGAATTGCCGATCCGGAAATGAAAAAAATACTGAATGAAATTTCAGAGCTGTCTTCACAAACTTTGAACGATGTAAGGTCCATCTCAAATCATCTGCATCCTCAGATACTTGAAAAGCTTGGCTTGACCAAGGCGATAAAGTCCGTCGTAAAGCATGTTGCAGGCTCAACGGGGATCAGCTTTACTGAAGCAGTTGAGAACATAGATGACATACAGCCGGTTGAATTAAGAATCAATATATTCAGGATAATTCAGGAATGCACTAATAATATCATAAAACATTCAGGGGCAACAGAAGCATCATTGAACATACTCAAAGATAACAGAACATTAACGATCACAGTATGGGACAACGGAAAGGGAATTTCGAAAAACAGAATTGACGGATTAGGACTAACTGGCATAGAAGAAAGAGTTAAATTATACAAAGGAGAACTTGTCATAGAATCAGCTAAGACAAAGGGAACAATAATTGTCATTTCAATACCATATAAAAATTCAATTTAATGAAAACTCAAAACAAAATTCGGATCGTAATGGCTGACGATCATCCGATATTCAGAAGTGGCTTAAGGCAGATAATTGAGGAAGACAGCAATATTGAAATACTCAGGGGAAGCCGACAACGGTCAGACTGCGCTGGATCTTATTATTAATTTAAAGCCTGACATTGTACTGCTTGACATAGACATGCCTAAAAAAAACGGTCTTGAAGTACTCAGAGAATTAAACAAATTAAAAAACAGTTCCAAAATTATATTTTTAACAGTCTATGCTGATGAAGATTTTTATGATGAAGGAGTCGAACTCGGCATCAGCGGCTATGTCTTAAAAGACAGCGCAATAAGCGAGATCATAGAATGCATATACAAGGTGAATGACAATAAATATTACATAAGCTCAAAATTATCCGATCTTCTGATAAAAAAGAATCACATATCAAAGAGACAAACTGAAGAATCTTCGCTGACAGACAGACTTACAAAATCCGAAGTGACAATTCTGAAATTAATAGCCGAAGGACATACGACCAAAGAAATTTCGGAGATGCTTGACATAAGTTTTAAAACAGCTGAAAACCACAGAACAAACATCAGTACCAAACTGGAGCTTAAAGGAACAAACAGTCTTGTGAAATTTGCCATTGAAAACAGATCACATCTGTGAAGTTTATGATTTGCAGGTATTTTACGGACTCAGGCAATTTCTTGTAATGGAGTAAAAAAATATCTTGAAAAAAAAACTTTAATTAAGAAGATTGATTCAATTCACAATTTTAACAAATTAAATAATTAAGGAGATACAAAAATGAAAAACGGAATTGCCGGTCTTTTTATTGCTTTATCTTTTTTAACGGTTAGTGTTTCACAATTCCAGACAAATAGTTATCGTAATACTCAACAGGTCGTTACAGTCTGTGAAGGCTCTTTAGAAAAGCTCAATAGCACTGTAAGTGACATGATTGCGAATGGATGGGAAACAGAAAGTCAGCCATATTTTAACGGTTCGGGCTGGTGTCAGCACGTGCATGATTAAAAAGAAGGTGTAATTTTAACAAAAAAAATCCAAAATTTAAATAAATTTTGGATTTTTTTTATTAGAACTATGAAGAATAATAATCCTTGCAGGTTTGCAACAAAAGCTGTATAAAATCCTGACTACCTATACTTGATGCTATGATTTTGCTGCAGTTGCATTTTGTATAGGGCATCGTATCATTACCTGAAAATAATTTTTTCCGTCAAATCCGACTTCTCCCTGTAATTCCCATTTACCGTATCCGGATCCGTCACCTTCCCAGGCTTGTGCAATTATGTCGTTAACTTTTTTTTCCAGTTGATCAAGTGTACTTTCAGATACAATTTTGTAAGTACAATTATCTCCTTTACCTTGTTCATTTAACATTTAATTCTCCTTCATTTTAATTTATTAGAAAAAAATTATGTGAATTTAAATAAATTTATTAATAATAAAAATATCATAATCATTTTTAATTTTCACATCCGTCCAAAATAAAGAAAAAGCTTGCCACGAATTTCACGAATGATCACGAATTAAAATTATTATCACTAATTTTTAAATAGAATTAACATAAATTTATTTTGAAAGCATAAGCATAAAATTAAGAATGATTTAGGGGTTGATTTAAATAGATTCGATAATTACTCAAAAAGGTTATCGAAACAGATTGAATTTTAATGTTATTTAATTTTAAAAACATTTTGGACAGCAATGATTTTTTACTTATTTTTTTAGTCTTTGTGCTACTTGTGAATTCTTTGAGAGCTTTGTGGTTAAAACATTTTGGACAGCAGTAATACAACTTCAAGGTCTTCATGGCTTACTATAATTTTCTTATTTGAACTTAAAGACTTATAGAACTATTTTGTAACTCATTCACAGACATTTAACAAACAGAATCACTTAACAAATACCGGGAACAATTTTGCAAAACAAGCACGATATCAAATTTGAAAATATTACTGTAGAAGATGGTTTATCACAAATTTCTGTTCAGTGTATTTTTCAGGATGAAGCAGGCTTTATGTGGTTTGGGACTCAGGATGGATTAAATAAATTTGACGGCAGAAGATTTCATGTTTACAGAAATGAGTCTGAAAACAGCAATAGTATTTGCTACAATAATATCTATTGCATTTGTGAAGATAAGAGTAAGAATTTGTGGATTGGAACTGACAATGGTTTAAGCAGATTTGACAGGGAAAAAGAAATTTTCTTTAATTACGGTGCAAACAGAGAGGATGAGAACAGCATATCCAACAATCAGGTAAGAACTATTTATGAAGACAGGAATGGTACCCTCTGGATCGGAACTTACGGAGGAGGACTCGAAAAATATAATGAAAATTCAGACAATTTTTTTCATTACAGGAAGAACGACAGCGACATTCACAGCTTAAGTGAGAACCGTGTAAATTCCATAGTCGAGGATTCCGACGGCAATTTTTGGATTGGTACCTGGAGAGGCGGCTTATGCTTGTTTGACCGTGAAAATGAGAAATTTATCAGATACAATCTCTCAGAAGAATCTGAACACGCCATGAGTATTAACAGCATAAATTCCTTATGTGCAGATAAAAGAAATAATTTATATGTTTCCACAAACTACGGTTTGTTCCGGCTTAAAAGCGGTGAAAACAGATTTGAGCATTATCTTAATGAACCTCAAAATTGTAAATCGATAAGCGAGAATTTAGTTTCTTCAATACTCGCGGATAATTCAAATAATATCTGGGTGGGAACCAGGGAAAATGGTCTGAACTTATTTAACGCGGAAACCGGCGAATTCGAGTGTTATAAAACCGGGAAAAATAATCCAAACTCTATAAGTAACAATTCAATATATTCCATATACGAAGATAGATCTGGAATTATCTGGATTGGAACATTTGGAGGCGGATTGAATAAATTCAGCCCTCAGTCAAAAAAAATACTACACTTCTATAAAAAAGAAGATACTTTAAATACATTAAGCAGCAGCATTGTATATAATTTTTGTGAAGATTCAGAAGGTATCATCTGGATCGGAACACGGGACAGCGGCTTCAACAAATACGACCGGAAAAAAAACACGTTCAATCATTATAAAAATGATCCTTCCGACTCAAATTCAATCAGCAACAATACAGTTAACTATATTCTGGAGATGGAGAAAAATGTATTCTGGATAGCTACCAATAAAGGTTTAAATAAATTTGATAATAACAGGAATACTTTTACAAGATATTTTAATGATCCGGATGATTCGAATTCTGTCAGTCAAAATTCAATATTCGCACTGGCAAAGAGCAACAGCACATTGTGGATCGGAACGGTCGGAGGAGGATTAAATAAATTTGATATAAGGGAACAGAAATTTACCATATATAAAAATGATCCTGATGATGAGTACAGCATTTGTTCGAACAGGATCAGAAGTATATTAGTGGAAGATGAAAATACTATCTGGCTGGGGACAATGGAATCAGGAGTCTGCAGATTTGACATACGTGAGGAGAAGTTCTATCAGTTTAAAAATGATCCCCGGAATTCATCAAGCATAAGCGGTAATCATATCATGACAATTTTTATGGATACATCAGGAGTAATATGGATCGGAACTGTAGGAGGCGGGTTAAATAAGTTTGATAGAGATAAAAAAATCTTTAAAAGGTTCAATCAGAATGACGGATTATCAAACGATACTGTAATGGGAATACTTGAGGATGATACGGGAAATTTATGGATCAGCACTAACTACGGCTTGTCAAAATTCAATAAACGGACCGAAACTTTCAGAAACTATGACGCAAGAGACGGCTTTCAGAGCAATGAATATAATCAATGGTCTTTTTTAAAACTAAAGAGCGGAGAGCTTGTATTCGGAGGGATAAACGGATTTAATATATTTAATCCTCAGGACATTACGGAAAATTCTTTCATCCCGCCGGTAGTAATTACTAACTTTCAGATATTTAACAAACCTGTTTCAATTTCAGAAAACGGTTCAGTATTAAAAAAATCAATAACACTCGAAGATGAAATAACACTTTCCTACAGAGAGAGCGTGTTTTCATTTGAGTTCGCTTCACTGGATTACAATATTCCGGGTAAGAATCAATATGCATATAAGATGGAAGGATTCGACAAAGACTGGGTATATTCCGGTAACAGGGGATTCGCAACTTATACGAATTTAAATCCGGGTGAATACTTATTCAGAGTAAAGGGATCTAACAATGACGGAGTATGGAATGAAGAAGGAACTTCAGTTAAAATTAAAATTACGCCGCCTTTCTGGAAAACCATCTGGTTCAAGGGACTGGGAGCTCTGGCAATAGCAGGAGCAGCAGGAAGTATTTATCAGAACAAACTGGAGAAAGTAAGGAAAGAAAAAAAAGCGCAGGAAGAATTTACAAAAAGGCTGATCGATGTTCAGGAGAATGACAGAAAAAGAATTGCGAGCGAACTTCACGACAGCATAGGACATGAACTGCTCATTACAAAAAACAAATTGCTTTTAAGCATTAATAAACCCGATGACAAAGAATTTATTTTTAAGAACATAAATGAAGTATCGGGTATAATATCGGATACCATAAATGACATCAGAGAGCTTTCATATACATTGCATCCGTATCAGATCGAGCGGTTAGGATTAGCAAAGGCAATACAATCAATAATTGACAGAACTGCAAGATCAACGGAAATTATTTTTACCAGTCACATTGACAGTATAGATAAACTGCTTCAGCCGGAAGTTGAGATAAACCTGTACAGAATCGTGCAGGAATGCATAACGAACATCATCAAACATTCTCAGGCAAAGGAAGTGATCTTAAATGTAAGTAAAGGCAGTGATGATATCTCTGTCATGATCTCCGATGACGGAGTGGGATTCAATACCGAGAAAGCGGCAGCGAATTCAAGCCAGCACGGATTTGGTTTGAAAGGAATGAGTGAAAGAGTGAAATTATTCAAAGGAAAATTTAATATCGAGTCATCACCGGGCAACGGAACTACGTTTAACATTGTTGTTCCGCTGACCAACCGCCTGAGGAACTAACAAGCGGTTAATTTGCAGAATTAAATTACACAAGATTACCGCTTTGAATTTTGGAAACTATATTAGACAAGAATTACACGAAATTACACTAATTTTTTTAATTGTTGATTTTTGTCAATTCGTGCCAATTAGTGCAATTCGTGGCTATCTCTTATTTTAAATTTTGAAGCGGCTCCAACTTAAGTTAAATTAAAATTATAATAAAATGAGTAATGAAATTAAAGTTGTAATAGCAGATGACCATCCCATATTCAGGAACGGTCTGAAACAGATACTGGAGCTTGACGACAGGATAAAGATAATCGGTGAAGCTGATAATGGTGCGAAGGCACTTGAGCTCATATTAGAACTGAAACCGGATGTCGCAGTACTGGATATAGACATGCCTAAGAAAACGGGACTGGAAGTTTTGAAGGAGCTGAAGGACTCCACCGAGGCGAAGATAATATTTCTTACAATGTATGCAGAGGAAGACATATTTGAAGAGGCAATGAATCTCGGCATTAAAGGTTTTGTTTTAAAAGACAGCGCTGTAAATGACATTCTTGACTGCATATTTTCTGTAGTGGAAGATAAGTATTACATAAGCCCTTCCGTTTCAAACTTCCTTATCAACAGGAGAAAGAAATTAAATGAATTAAGAAACAATAATCCGCGACTTGAAAGCCTTACAATCGCCGAGAAGAAAATTTTAAAATACATCGCTGAAAACAAGACGAGTAAAGATATTGCGGAAATTCTTTTCATAAGTTACAGGACAATAGAAAATCACAGAGCCAACATCTCAAACAAGCTTAATCTCAAAGGCAGCCACAGCCTTGTTAAGTTTGCGATAGAAAATAAAACACTTCTGAATGAGTTAAATTAATTAATTCCCCCGGGGGGCCCCTAGGAGATTCTAACTCAAGCCGTCTCATTAATCTCCTCAGAGTCTCAACACCTCTTATTTTGCTTTTTACATTAATCTTGCTAGAATTTCCCGGAATCTCACTCAGATTATCAACACCTCTTAAATTTTGCATTTTAGATATCAAATAATCTGTGCTACGAGTTTCCCGACTACTCCCGTAGCACAGATTATTAAATTAAAATTTTAAATGTCATTTAGATTATATCAAATAATCTGTGCTACGAGTTTCCCACTACTCCGTAGCACAGATTGTTTATTAAAATTTTAAATGTCATTTAGATTATATCACATAATCTGTGCTACGAGTTTCCCGGCACTACTCCCGTAGCACAGATTATTAATTAAAATTTTAAATGTCATTTAGATTATATCAAATAATCTGTGCTACGAGTTTCCCGGCACTACTCCCCTTAGTGTTGCGTCTCTTCTTCTCATCATTAAAAATTAAGTGTAGTCCCCTATAAATAAAGTGTGAGTTCATCTATTAAGATTCTGAATAGGAATTGGCATTTTTGTAGAGGATTTGAAAATGATAATATCAGATTCACATTCCAATAAAAAGAAGGGAGAACAAAATGAAAGACCTCAAAAGAAATAAAAGATTCACCCCGAAGAATTTTTATCAATCGGGAGCCATAAGACCCCAAAGATTCAAATTAGATTCAAAATTGTTTTCAAAATTTTACAGTAAAAAGGAAAGGAGGAGTCAAATGTCAGGGATCAGTTTAAAGAATAACCCCAAGCAATCAATAGCATCATTAGTTCTTTTAGCATTACTTTCATTCTCGGTTCTCACAGCCGGATGCGGTGACTCAATTTTAACAGGATATCAGAATACCAACTCAGGAGTAACAGCAGCGGGTGAAAACAAACCTGTGAAGGATTATGATTCAACCTGTATTCAGCTTGATCTTAACATCAGATTTAAATCAGAGAAGATCGCATTTTCAAAATTACTTGAATCGAACACAGGTAACAATTTCAATCAGATAGTTTCTTTTTTCAGAGACTTAAAACCGGGAGAGATACTTAACGTGCAGGAATTAGGGACATACGGAATATTCGGATTGTACATAAACTCAACGGGTATCTTTACTTTATACAATTCAGACGGAATGGCATTCAGATCAAAGACGGTGTTGATGGAAAAATGCAGCTTCATAGATCTGAAATTAAGAAACGATGAACAAAAAATAATTACAGTAACCGGTGTAGTAGCCGGAGAATAAAAAATTCATAAATTAAAAAACAGAAGGAGTAAAACATGTTAAAAATTAAATCAACAATAACAGCAGTAATGGTCATGCTTCTGTCAATAATGACCGGCTGCAGTGATCAGATCGTGTCACCATTTTCACAGAGTACCGGACCTGATGCAGTATCAAATGCACCGGGCATAAAAAAGAACCCGGACGTATTTTACAGCAAAATTACACTCAAGCCGCGTCAGGCGTTTACATACAGTCACAAGAATACAGTATTCAGCTCATTCAATTCCATCTCTATACTGAACTGCGGTGATGCAAAAAGCAGCGTTGAAATACTGGGATATCTAAATGACGTGGTGATGGTATTGGGATGCAACAGCAAAGGGTTCATTGCAAATTCAATTACAATAGAGAACAAGACACAAAATTCTGTAGAGCTGGATGTATTTTTAACCGGAGTGCAGAGTTTGTCAGAAGAACCTCTCATCAAAGTTGAAAGCGAACTAAATTAAAAAAACATTTTTTAAACAAAAAAAAAATTAATCATGAAAACAATTATGAAAAAAAGTAAACAGGGAATTTTAACAATCATGTTCTCACTGGCTCTGATGCTCAGCTTTACATTTAAAAGTTATGCAGAGCCAAAACAGGACTGGGTTGCAAGATTTAACAGCTATGATAAGGATGACAAGGCAATGGCAATGACAATTGATAAGGAAGGCTTTGTTTATGTCACCGGATATTCTGAAGGGAAAGACGGCGGCAAGGATTTTCTTACAATCAAGTATGGTCATTCGGGTAAAGAGCTGTGGACGGCAACATATTCAGGCTCCGGAAATGCAGATGGAAATGATGATATTGCAAATGCAATCGCCGTAGATGCGGAAGGAAATGTGCTTGTAACAGGATCCACACATACCGGAGTGACAGGAAGAGACTATTGCACTATAAGTTATAACTCAGAGGGAAAGCAGATATGGATAAACCATTTCAGCGGGATTGGAAGCATAGAAGACAGTGATGAAGAAGCTACTTCAATAGCAGTTGATTATTCCGGGTCAGTATTAGTTACCGGATACAGTGACGGACAGGGAACAGGATATGACTTTCATACGATCAAGTACTCCCCGAAAGGAGAAATGATATGGCAGATATCATTCGACAGACAAGCCGGACTTGACGATAAGCCAGTTTCTGTAAAGACAGATGAAGATGGAAATGTTTTTGTTTCAGGATACAGCGAAGGATTGGGTTCAGGAAAAGATTACTTTACAATAAAATACGGTGAATCAGGAAAGGAATTATGGTCTTCTGTGTATAACGGTGTCGGAGGAAATGTAGCTATAAATGAAGATGAAGTCCGCGCTCTGACGCTTGATGCAGCAGGTAATGTTTATGTAACAGGATACAGTTTCGGAGCAGGAACAGGAAAAGATATTGTGACCCTGAAGTATGACAATAACGGGAAAACAGAATGGATTTCGAGAGTAGATAATGTGTCTGTGCAGAGGGGTATTACAAATAATGAAGAAGCCGGAGCAATAGCCATCGACCACGCAGGGAATATATTTTTGACAGGCAAGACAGTTTCACCGGACGGAGAAAGCGATTTCTATACTGTTAAATTGAATCCCATAGGGGAGACACAATGGACCAGGAATTACAGCAACGAAGAATTCGGAGGATATGGTGATGATGAAGCGCTTGCTCTGGCAGCAGACATAAACGGAAATGTAATTGTAACCGGATTCACAAGCGGATTTGGTCTGAGCCAAAGCTGCGGTTACAGTAAAGACTTTGCGACGATCAAGTATTCTGCAAACGGTGAATTACTCTGGGAAAAGAAGTATAACGGAACAGACAGATTTGAAAACAGTGATGACATAGCCAAAAGAGTGGTCTTGGATGGTAAAGGCGGAATCTTTGTAATGGGAGAAAGCATGGGTGAAGAAACTGAAATGGATTATTGCCTGATAAGATATGAAGATGCCCCTCGTGTTAAGAGCCCGGCAGAAATAAAAGAAGCATTCAGACTCAATGATAATTTTCCGAATCCATTTAATCCGTCTACGAAGTTAAGCTTTGACATACCTGTATCTTCGAAAGTAAGACTGGCTGTATATGACATAACAGGAAGAGAAGTAGCATTGCTTGAAAACAAAGTCTTACAGGCAGGTAATTATAAATATGAATGGAATGCGTCACAATTTTCGAGCGGAACATATTTCTATAAGATACAGGCAGACGGATTTGTACAGACCAAGAGGATGATATTAATAAAGTAACACTGACTTCTTTCAGTGCACTGAAAGGAACATATAAATAACAATAAACATAATTTAAAAACCAAATAAATCAAAGGAGAAACAAAAATGAAGACCTTAAAAACGTTCCTCACTCTGTTCTTAATGATAGTTCTGTCAATACTGACAGGATGCAGTGATCAGATAACTTCTTCGGGCGAAACCGGATCATCTGAAAAAGGTGAGGAAGTAATCTCAGCATCGACATTACCAATAGAGCTGCCTGTGGTTCCGACATTCAGAACTCAGGTCAGATTAAAACCTTACAGAACTTATACATTCGATCTTTTTTCAACCGGCTTTGACAGATTGTATTCAATTGACATTGAAAGTGAACCTGTTAAATCTGCAGATAAGGATCTGAGTTGGGACTGCAGTAAGATCGCCGTGTACAGCCTCTCAAACGGCAGTTTACTTGATTGTCACAGCAACGGTTTAGATGTAAAGGAAATCACAGTGGAAAATAAAAGTTCTGATTTTCTTGATCTTGATGTAAGCATAAGAGGGATCAAGCAGAAAAAGGAAATAAAGCAAACAGAAAAGAAATAATCACAATCACACCTGCCGGGAGAATATTCCGGCAGGAAATTTAAAACCAAACAATAAGGGAAAACAAAAAATGAAAAACTTAAAAATGTTATTAGCAGCTTTATCACTGACCGCACTGTCATTTCTAACCGGATGCAGCGATCAGATAACTTCTACCGGGGAGTCTATGTCCGGTAATATGGAAAATTCCGGAATATCACAGGCTGAAAGGCAGATTGACAGACCGTTGTTTAAAACACAGATAAGACTGAAACCTTTCAGATCATATACTTTTAATCTTTCGAATACAGGATTAAATTTATTTAATTCTGTAAAGGCGGAGAGAATTTATTCTGCAGCAGATGATGATATATTTAATGATCCATGCAAGGACCTGAGGATAATCGGCAGTTCTAATGAGAAAGTAGAATTAAGCTGTAACAGCAGCAGTAAATTAGATCTGAAAGAAGTAACAGTAGTGAATACCGGATCATCTATGTTTGATGTAGACGTTGTATTAACCGGGAAAATAAATGGCGTAAACGGTTCAAAGTAAACATCTCCCGCGGCATACCGGGCTATCTTAGCCCGGTCTGCCTTTTTTAAAAATAAGTGTTTACACTTATTAGGAAAGTGTATAAGCATTTATTAATCTTATGCAATATATTTCCGATTTTTGTACATGAAATTAATTTAAAACTTAAAAATAAACGGAAGGAAAAGAAAATGAAAAACATCATTATAAAAACCATATTTGCACTCTTATTAATTATTGAGTTCTATCCCATAGAATCTAATTCACAGACAGTGAATGAAATTAAAGCCTGTTGCATTCATAATTCTGATGAAGAGCCTGTTTACGGATATTCAGAGGAACTTGAATTTCAGCAAGCAGAGGACAGGAACATAGAATATTCAACTTCAGAGAATGCAAATGAGGATATTTATGATGAGGTTGATACTTTTGAGAATGTAAATGAGGATGTTGATGAGGATGAAATTTCAGGGAATGAAGATGAGGATGTCTATAATGAGGATGACATTTCCGATGAACAGTCAGAAGATGCAAATATTGAAAATAATCAGAGCGGGTTTGAAGGATCATTTCAATGGGAATATTATTCCAAGACAGAAAAAAACAGCTTTATACAATTGTTAAGTTTAACTTTACTTAAATATTAAATAATAATAATCTAAAAAAAGGGGAGTCCAATGAGATACATTATATTTGCAATACTAATGACCGTCTTACTTTTCAGTACTAATTCAAGCTCACAACCGTCATTAATAACAGGAAAGAAAGCTTCAGAAAACGGACTGATGCAGAACTACCCAAATCCATTTATTAACAATACGGCGATTGAATTTACTCTTAAGGATGAAAATTTTGTGAAGTTGTATGTAACTGATATTGACGGGAAAATCATTACAACTCTTGCCGAAGGAGAAGCAGACAGCGGAAAGCACTGTGTTTATTTCAAAACCGGCGGGAATGTGAATGAAATAATATATAAATGCAGACTGGAAATTTATTCCAAAGATAAGAGCAGTGTGATTTTTGCAGACGAAAGAATAATGAATGTTGACTTAAAAGAAAGCGGCGGTATAAAGTAAAAAATTAATTATAACCTGGAAAAGGTTAAAATCCGTTCACATTTAGCAATGAAAGGTGTAAAGAATAATCTTTACGCCTTTTTCCATATTTACATTATTAACAAATGCAGTAAAATATTAATTTATTTAAAAAAATATATATTGTATCTTACACACTAATCTAAAAACTTAAGGAGATTTAAATTGAGCACTGAAACAATAGACAAAACAAAAGTCTTACCATACAAAGTAAAAGATATATCTTTAGCAGAATTCGGACGAAAAGAGATCCGTCTTGCTGAAGCAGAAATGCCCGGACTGATGGCTGTCAGGGAAGAATATAAATCTAAAAAACCACTCAAAGGCGCACGCATTGCCGGCTGTCTTCATATGACAATTCAGACAGCAGTATTAATAGAGACATTAGTTGATCTCGGAGCAGAAGTTACATGGTCTTCCTGCAACATTTTTTCAACACAGGATCATGCAGCTGCGGCAATAGCAGCGGCAGGAATTCCGGTTTACGCCTGGAAAGGAATGAACGAAGAAGAATTTAACTGGTGCATTGAGCAGACTTTGTTCTTCGGACCTGATAGAAAGCCATTGAACATGATCTTAGATGACGGCGGTGATCTGACTAATATGGTATTTGATAATTATCCGGAACTGATTGCTGAGATAAAAGGTCTATCCGAAGAAACAACAACCGGAGTTCACAGACTATATGAAAGAATGAAAAACGGAACGCTTTCTGTCCCGGCTATCAATGTAAATGATTCAGTTACAAAGTCTAAATTTGACAATAAATACGGATGTAAAGAATCACTGGTAGACGCGATCAGAAGAGCTACTGATATAATGATGGCAGGAAAAGTTGCAGTTGTTGGAGGTTATGGTGATGTTGGAAAAGGATCAGCTCAGTCACTCAGAGGAGCAGGCGCAAGAGTATTGGTAACTGAGATCGATCCGATCTGTGCGTTACAGGCAGCGATGGACGGATATCAGGTCATAACAATGGATGAAGCTTCAAAGATCGCTGATATATTTGTAACAGCTACCGGTAATGTGAATATCATTACGGACAGGCATTTCAAGAATATGAAAGACAAAGCGATCGTATGTAACATTGGTCATTTTGATAATGAAATTGACATGGCATGGCTGAATGAGAATTACGGAAAAACAAAGAATACTATCAAACCTCAGGTAGACCTTTATACAGTTGACGGTAAAGAAATAATTATCTTAGCCGAAGGAAGATTAGTAAATCTCGGATGTGCGATGGGACATCCTTCTTTCGTAATGTCGAATTCGTTTACAAATCAGGTCCTTGCACAATTGGAATTATGGAATAATTCGCAGAACTATGAAAACAAAGTTTATGTATTGCCGAAACATTTAGATGAGAAAGTTGCAAGACTTCATCTTGAAAAAGTCGGTGCAAAGCTTGAGACACTTTCGAAAGAGCAGGCAGATTATATCGGTGTTTCAGTAGACGGACCATATAAGGCGGAAATGTACAGGTATTAATTTGGATTCATAAGATTTGTAAGATTCATAAGATTTGTAAGATTCATTTCTTACAAATCTTTTAATTTAAGTAATAGTGTAATCTTATAATTTTAAGAATCTTATAAATCTTTAATCAATAAGCTGGAGTAGCTCAGTTGGTAGAGCAGCTGATTCGTAATCAGCAGGTCGCGTGTTCAACTCACGTCTCCAGCTCCGGGTTTGGTTAATTAGTTAATTGGTTGATTAGTCAGGTGGTTGATTGAAAATTGGATAATATTTCATTTGCAGCTCTTAAAGATTTTGAACATTGAATGTTGTTATTTTAAAACGATCATTTTTTTTGTTACAGAAAAGCCTGATGAACTCAGCTTATAAAAATAAATCCCGCTCGGTAAATTACCCGCGTTAAATTCTACTGTATAGCTTCCCGGTTTTTGTTTTCCATTTACCAGTGTTGATATTTCACTTCCTGAAGAGTTATAAACAATTAATTTTACGTTTGACATCTGACCTTTGACATTTGACAGGATTGTATAATTGATAATTGTCTTTGGATTGAACGGATTTGGATAATTCTGATACAGAGCAAAACCAAAATCATGAATTTCATTCGGGTCATTTAAAACGGATGACTTTGTTTTATCATATTTTAATATCACTCCGTTTACTCCGCAGGCAAAACCGTAAAGAGAATCTGTAAAATCCAGATCCAGTATTGCTGGATTACCTGGTGTCGGTATTGCAGCCCAGGTGTTTCCTGTATCCAATGAATAAAGGAATTTTGCCGCATATCCTGATGTCATCCAGATTTCTGACTGAGTCCGGTTATCAATTCCGGTAGCTAATCCGAATACTCCGAGTGTGTCATAGAACCAGTTAGCTCCCTGGTTAGAAGTAGAAGCAATGCTTGATCCGTATTCAAGATCACCACCCGAGCAGATAGTTTTTTGCGAATTCAGGATTGCGATGTCAAAAAAAGGTTCAGGCGCAAGCACAGTTCCCCTCCAGTTAAATCCGCCATTAGTAGTAACCCATGTAATACCTGCTATATCCCTGAATCCGCCGCAGGCATATCCAATCTGATCATCATAAAATGAAATATCGAACACCGGAAGTGTAAAGAAAAGAGATGAATCAGTATCTGTATAAGTCCAGCTTAATCCGTTATTAGTTGTCATTACAATAGCCGCGGCTATTCCGCCTAAAAATCCTTTAAGCGAATCCAGATAGTATACTGATGTCATAAACATATTTGTATCGGGAAACATGGAGTTTGTCCAGACTTCTCCTCCGTTCGTTGTTTTGAGAATATGAGTGCCCGGAAATTCATTTGAATCGGGGAAGACCTCAAATGCAGTAGCCCATCCTAATCTTTCATTCAGAAAAAAAATATCTTCGATGTTGTTAACTATTCCGGAATTTTGAACTGTCCAGTTATTTCCACCGTTAGTTGTTCGAATGATGGTACCGGAATCTCCTGAAAGCCAGCCGGTTCCGGAATTTATAAAGAAACAATTTGTAAGAGTTTTTGAAGTGGGGCTGTTGATTTCAGACCAGTAATTTTGTGAAAAAGAATAATCTGTCATCAGTAATAAAATAAAAAATAAAATATGGATTTTTTTAAATCCGGTTAACATGTGTATAAACATTTTTAGTTATAGTAACAAAATAATTAACAAAAAATTTGCAATGAATTATATCTAAATAATAAAGATAATTTCAATTTCAGATTCCATATAAAAATGCCGGCTATATGTTCGTTCAATCATTTATGTATTTTTCGTGGGTTAACCATATATTGGACTTGATTTTTGAAATCAATTTAAATAATTAATTGCAATCCAAAAAATTTAACGAAAGGGAGATCCAATGAAGATTAAATTATTTCTTCTAACGGCAATCATTTGCTTTTCCTGGATTCTTTATTCCGGATTCTCAGGTAATGACGACAGTCCAAAATGGAGTCAAGATCCAAGAACTGCTATCAATCTGAATCCCGAAGGTCAGTATATTGATCTTCCCAACGGGACAGATGCAGCTTTCAGTAATGAAACAAGATACATTTCCACACCTCAGGGAGTTTTTTCTGTAGGTCCAAATTTCAGAGTACACCCTACTTCAGCAAGAACTCAAAGTGAAGTTCCAATCACACGTCATCCGCAAAATCCAAATATAATGTTTGCTTCAGCAAATACATTTAATGTAGGCGGCACAACTACTTTCAGCTGCGGACATTATGTAACGACTGACGGAGGGCTTACGTTCTTTGGTGATGATACTACAAATTTTAATTTCGGAGATCCTGCTCCGATGATAATGTACACAGGAAGACTTCTGATCTCATACATTACAAGTACAGGATCAATGGGAGCCGCTTATTCAGTTAATAACGGCGCTACATGGTCCGGCACAGTAACATTTCCGGGTGCAACAACAGGCACAGATAAAAATTTATCCTGCACTGACGGTACGCCAACAAGTGCATACTACGGAAGATGTTATACTGTTTATACAGAATTTGCCGGAGCTTACGTAAACAGAATCGTTTCAACATATTCTGATGACGGCGGAGTAACCTGGTCAAATGTTATTCCGGTCAGTCCCGTTCCATCAGCAGGACATCATCACCAGGGCTGTGATGTTACTGTTGATATATACGGATGGGTGCGCGTAGTTTTTGCAAACTGTACTTCTAATGGACAAAACTCTACTGAAGATTATTTAGGCTGGGCAGAATCAGGTACAGGTGGAACTTCATGGGGTGACGTATCGGATGTAAAAGTCAACACAAACGGAATCAGAACATCTGATCTGTTAACATCATCGAGTTCAATAATCAGAGCAAATGGGTTTCCGAGAATTGACGGAGATAAAACCTGTCTCTCGTCCGCAGATGATGAGTATGTTGTAATGGCTGAAAAAAACTTTGCTCCGGCATTAGACAATGCAGACATTGTATTAATGAAAACTCCTGACGGCGGGTCCAGCTGGACAAGGGTGAGAGTTAATCAAAATGCAGCAGGTTCATATGAATATTTCCCCGCAATAAATGTAGATGCAACAGGCGGAATTAATGTCTGTTATTACAGCACGCGCGGTATTCCAACAAATGATTCTGCACGTATTTATCTTTCAAGATCAACTGACGGAGGTGTCACATTTACAGACGTATTAATTTCAGATCATAAATTCAAACCTGTTCCGATCTCCGGAACAGCTGCAGGATACCAGGGAGATTATATCGGAATTACATCAGGAGGTGCAGGAAAAATTATTCCTTACTGGTGCGAACAAAATACATCTACGGGAGGAAGATATCAGGCATATGCATCATTAGTTGACATATCAATTGATACTCCTTGTGAGGATTTTTCATGCGCCAAAGATACCGGTACTTCAACTTTTCCTGTCACTACACAAAACTTTTTCGAGGAATTTTCCGGAACAAATTACTGGAACAGAAGATCAACAGCGAGCGCTTATGATATAGGTGCAGGATCAGCAAGATTTAATGCATGGGATGCAGGTGCAGGGACAACTCAATCATTAATTTCTTACCAGTTCAGTGCTGCAGCAGCAAATACTTATATTTCATTTGATGTGGCATATCAACCGTGGACCGGCGGAAACGTTGATTCTTTGATCATTGAGACATCCAGCAACAGCGGCACCTCATATACTATTTTGCAGAAATTGTGGGGAGGATTAGGATCGCAGGCAGGTCCGTTGAATACGGTACTTATTGGAGGGAGTCAGTTTACTCCGACCGGCGGTCAGTGGTCCCCAAGGATATATTCTTTACCCGTAGGAACAAACAAAATTAAATTAAGAGCAACCAGCGGTTTCGGAAATGATATCTGGTTAGATAATATTTGCGTGGTCAGAGAAGCTCCTGTAGCCAATACTGTAGGATTAGCTTCTGAAGGAATGTTTATTCCTGCGAATCCTTATTGGCGTCTGCTGGATTCAATCGAAGTATATTTAGTGAGAAGTGATTTTCCGAATGTAAAGGTTGATTCTGCCAGGGCAGTCATGTCAGGTAATGCTGTTTCAGGCGGACTTTTATTTAACAGAGCTCTTACAGGAAATTATTACAGAGTCGTAAAACACAGAAATTCAATTGAAACCTGGAGTAGTGTCGGGACTTCATATACAAGAGGAGCTACTACTAATTATAATTTCATTCAACCCGATGGTCAGGCATTCGGAAATAATCAGGCTGTTGTAAATACATCCCCGTTTTACAGAGGAATGTACAGCGGTGATATAAATCAGAATGGTTTTATTGATCTGACGGATGTCACTCTGGTTTATAATGATGCAGTAGCTTTTGTAACAGGATACAAGCGGACTGATGTGACAGGAGATAATGTTACAGATCTTACTGATCTGCTGATAACTTACAATAACAATGCAGGTTTTGTTTCAGTTGTCAGACCTCCGGGAGCTACAGCACCAATGCCGGCTCCATTCATAGAGCAGGATGAAAAATCAATATCCTTTGAAAATGAAGAGGCCAGGCAAAAGTTTTTACTGACTCAAAAACTTCTTAAAGAAGCGCAGAACATTCAGGAAGAAAAAGTTATTCCTAACTGGAGTCCTATGCCACCGGAGAATTTTAAGAAAAGAAATCCAGTAAAACCTGAATCCAGGCAACAAAACTACGAAGGGTCAAATGTTGGTAATCCGTAAACGGAACGCACGTGGAAATAAATTGCGGTCGTAGCACAGATTAATAAAACTAAATGGAAAGTCGCACAGATTAATGAAATAAATGAAAAGTCGGACAGAATAAATTCGACTAATCTGTGCTGCGATTAGGATGTATAAAAGGCTGAAGGAGATTTATTCCTTCAGCCTTTTTTTGTAGGATAAGCTTTCAGTAATTTCCGGTTATAAAAGGAAATATGTCCTTATTTTAACAGCGCCATTTTTCTTGTGACAGAATTTACGCCTGAAGTAAGTTTATAAAAATATATTCCGCTTGGTAAATTCCTGCATCAAATTCTACTTCATAATTTCCGGGCTTTTGATTTTCATTTATCAATGTGGTCACTTCAGTACCCAATGAATTGTAAATTACTAATTTCACATTTGACGTGTGACCTTTTACACCTGGCGGGATTTTATAATTGATAATTGTTTTCGGATTAAATGGGTTGGGGTAGTTTTGATTTAATGTAATATTAACGGGAGAGAAATTTTCAATTTCATAGCTGATACCGGACACAGTTGGATTGTATTTTAAGACAACTCCGTTATAACCGACAGCCCAGCCGTGAAGTGAATCAGTAAACTGCAAATCATTAACCGATACGCTGTCAGGTGTGTAAATTGAAGTCCAGGTTCTTCCGGTATCGAGCGTGTAGGTAAATTTCTGCGCAATTGCCAGAGCTATCCATCCTTCAGAAGGAGTTCTGAAATCAATTCCCGTAGCTACTCCGAAAGTTCCTAACGTATCGTAATTCCAATGCACTCCCTGATTTGTAGTGTTGACATAACTTGAACCATATTCAAAATCGCCTCCAACTGCTATTGCCTTTGCAGGATTAAAAATATAAATATCCATAAACGGCTCGGGAGCAATGATCAGTCCTTTCCAGTTAAATCCTCCGTTGGTTGTTGTCCACATTGCTCCCGCAATATCTCTGAATCCCCCGCAGGCATATCCTACCTGATCATTAATGAACTTTATATTTTCCAGAGGCAGCCCTAATTGAAGGGAAGAATCTGTATCCATTGATTCCCAGCGGAATCCCGCATCACCGGTTCTTACAATGGTAATAGGTGCGCCAACCATGAAACCCGTCAAGGAATCTAAAAAATATATCGATCTCATGAATTTGTTTGAATCGGGATACATATAGTTGATCCAGCTGCTGCCGCCGTCAGTTGTTTTCAATATCCGGGTTCCGAGAAAACTGTTGGTGTCGGGAAACACCTCATTTGAAACCGCCCAGCCTAATCTTTCATTAATGAAAAAAATAGACTGGATATCATTATAAACACCTGTGGGCAGAATACTCCAGGTCAAGCCTTCATTTGTTGTTTTGATGATCGTACCGGAATCACCGGAAATCCAGCCTGTATTATTATTTATGAAAAAGCAATTTTTAAAATTCCTGATCACCGGACTTGGATGCTTTATCCAGTAATTACCGGAAAAAGCAATGTCATAATTAATTAAACTTAATGTATTTACCAAAACCAATACCGTGAAAATTTTTATAGACATTAATTTTTATAATTTTATCTTTTTATTATCAAAGTAAATAATAAAGTTTTGAAAAAATATTCACTTATATTGATAATTCTCAGTACACGATAAAGAGGGAAAGGGAAGAAGCTGATGACGCCCATCTGGCATTCTAAAAAATTTTGGCCGTGTACATAGAATACTTGTATACTTTTTATTAGACTTGAAATAAAATCGTTAAATGGGCTTTTTGCACAACCTATAATTTAAAATCTAAACATTTCGAAAGGGAAAAAATGAAATCAAAACTACTGCTTTCCAGTGCTGTTCTGTTTTTACTTTGGACAATCTATTCTGGGTTCACTCCGAATGACGACAGTCCAAAATGGAATCAGGATCCAAGAACAAGAATTAATTTATATCCGCAGATCGAAGAATACACTCAGTTGCCTACTGTTGATTATTCAGGTCCGGTTGTCAATGAACCGGATTTTATTCAGACTCCTCAGGAGTATTTGTAGTGAATTCTGCATTCAGGGTTCATCCGATTTCACCTCCATCGGGGCATCAGACAGAGGTACCGATAACAAGACATCCTACAAATCCATTGATCATGTTTGGCTCTGCTAATACCTCCAGAGGCGGAAACTTCAGCACAGGCTGGTATGTGACTACAGACGGAGGAACAAACTGGTTTGGAAATGATACTTTATTAAACGGAGCCGGATCACCTGTATTTAACTTCGGAGATCCTGCACCGATCATTGACGGAACAGGAAGATTTTTAATTTCATACATTACTCTTTCCGGACAGATGGGCGCTTCATATTCAATCAATAACGGAGTTAACTGGTCAAACACTGTAACGTTTCCAAGTTCAACAAGTTCGTCAGACAAAAATTTTTCAAGTACAGATGATGTTCCCACAAGCCCGAATTATCTGAGAAGTTATACTTATTATACTGAGTTTGCTTCTGGTTCTAATCTTAACAGGATAGTCGGTACATACACAGCTAATCAGGGTGCAAACTGGACCGCTATTGCTCCTGTCAGTCCAACACCTTCAGCAAATCATTTTCACCAGGGCGCAGATACAAAAGTCGGACCTAACGGTGAAGTATATGTAGTCTGGGCTAATAGTAGTTTAATCAACCCTTTCACTGAGGATTCACTCGGATTTGCAAAGTCAACAAACGGAGGTGTCAGCTGGACAATCGCCAGGAACAATGTTGCAAATCTAAACGGTAACAGGACGTTTAACATGATGAACGGGATCAGGGTTGCCGGGTTCCCGAGAATAGATGTTGACAGAACCTGCGGACCAAGAGCGGGCTGGATTTATGTGTGTGTGGGAGAAAAGAGCCCCGGTGTTGCAGGAGATGTTTCAGACATAACTTTATATAAATCAACCAACGGAGGTGTTAACTGGTCAACCGGAGTCAGAGTAAATCAGGATGCATTTGGTAACGGAAGGAAACAATACATGGGAGCAATAAGAGTGGATGAATCAGGTGGAGTGAATGTAGTTTATTATGATACCAGAAATACACCGACAAATGACTCTGCTGAAGTCTGGTTATCAAGGTCAACTGACGGCGGAGTCACATTTACAGATATGAAAGTCGGAAACAAGTTCAGGCATGCACCGACAGGCGTAGCAGGTGTTAACGGTCAATATGCAGGTGACTATATCGGGATAACCTCAGCGCTTATTCCCGGCAATCCTGTAAACGGTAATCAAAGGATATGGCCTTACTGGATGGCAAACAATTCCGGATTATATAATGCATGGACAGCAAAAGTAGAACTGCTTCCTTCAAATCCATGCTGGGGATGTGAAGATTTTTCGAATACTTCATTTACGCCAAACTATTTTCATCTTGAATTCACAGGTACACAGTACTGGACTAGACAAACACCAAATGCTTACGGGGCAGCAGGAAACGGTTCTGCAAAATTTGATTTCTATAACGCAAGTGTAGTAGGTACTGCACAATCACTTGTAACAAATTGTGAGCCTACACCTGCAGGATATTATTTAACATTTGATCAGGCTTATGCTCCATACGGTAATCCCGGGTTCGGACCGGACAGTCTGTATGTTGAATCATCAACCAATAACGGTACTTCATACACAAAGTTAGCCGGACTTTCCGGTATTTATCCTTCAGGAGGTGAATTAAATACTGCGCCGGGAACAAATGCTTCATTTGTTCCTTCTTCTTCGCAATGGGCGCCGAAAATATATTCACTGCCTGCCGGAACAAACAGAGTAAGATTAAGAGCTGTAAGCGGTTTTGGAAATAATTTATATATAGACAATGTTTGCATAAGTACATTACCGACTGCAGCTAATTCAGGTATCGGCATTGTCCCGGAAGGAATGTTCCTTCAGACTTTCCCATATACAAGACTGAATGATACTGTCAGAGTATATTTACACAGATCGGATTTTCCAAATATTAAAGTTGATTCATTTACAACAACAATTGATAATCAGGCTGTAGCAACCGGTAGTTTCAGCCGTGCATTAAGCGGAAACTATTATATTGAAGTAAGGCATAGAAATACTATTGAAACCTGGAGTAGCGCCGGAGGAGTACCTTATAACAGAGGTTCTTTATTTAATTATAATTTTATAGTAGGCAGCGGCTGGGCATTTGATAACAATCAAAAACTTGTTTATCCCGGTCCATGGTACGGAATGTTCAGCGGAGATATCGAACAAAATGGTTTTATAGATTTGAATGATGTTACTTTTGTATATAATGATGCATCTGCTTTCGTTACAGGCTATGTAAAGACTGATGTAACCGGTGATAATGTGACAGATTTAAACGATGTATTAATTACGTATAATAATAATGCAGATTTCGTCTCTGTTAAGAGACCTCCGGGAGCTGTACCATTGCCGGCTCCTTTTATAGAACAGGATGATTCGCAAATCACATTTGAAAATGATGCAGTAAGATTAAAATACGAATCAGGAAAAAGACACATGGAAGAAATGAAGAATCAGGAACCGGAAAAGATAACTCCGAACTGGGGCACCAATCCCCCTGAAGGTTATCAATACAGAAACCAGAATTCAGGAAACAACATTAAAGTAAATCCTGAAGGTAATTTGCCGGGCACTCCATAATTAGTTTAGCAGATGTTTTATATAAGAAAAGACTGGAAGATTATTCTTTCAGTCTTTTCTGTTTTGTTTTAGTTCGTTTAGTTCTTTAAGTTCTTTAAGTTTTTTAAGTTCTTTAAGTTTTTAGTTTGTTTAGTTGTTTAGTTCGTTTAGTTCGTTTGGGTTGGTTGGTTTGTTTGGTGTTTGGTTCGTTTAATGGTTTAGGTAGAACAGTCAGCACACTCAACACACTCAAGAACTCAAAACTCAAAGAACTCTTCAACTCAACACACTCAACACACTCAATGAACTTAATACACTAAATGAACTCAATGAACTCAATGCACTCAATGCACTAAACAAACTTACTTACTTTAGGCTGTCCAACGATAAAACTATTTGAGGACAAGCCTTACTTTACCAGCAGCATTTTCTTTGTTTCTGAAAACAATTTTTCACCATTCCTACCGCTCAAAATTTTCAGCTCATAAAAATATACACCGCTTGGTAAATCACCGGCATCAAATTTTACTTTATAACTTCCGGGATTTTGATATTCATTAACTAATTTGTTTATCTCAATACCTAAGGAATTGTAGATTGTTAGTTTTACATTTGACTTCTGATCTTTGACATTTGACGGAATAACATAATTGATATCAGTAACAGGGTTAAAAGGATTAGGATAGTTCTGCTCTAATTTAAAATGCCCGGGACTTGTACTTCCCTGATTTTGGTTTATAGAAACCTTTTCAGGATTATATTTTAAAATTGCTCCGTCATTACCGACAGCCAGGCCATGAAGTGAATCTGCAAAAGCGACGGAATGTATAACTAAGCCGTCAACTACCGGAATGGATTTCCATGTATTTCCGGAGTCTTGTGATACAGCCCAGCTTGACGCAAATCCCAGCGCCATCCAAGCTTCACCGGGTGTTCTGAAATCTATGGACTCTGCCTGTCCGAACATTTTGAGTGATTCATAGATCCAGTTATTCCCGGAATTAGAAGTTCGGCTGATCTGAACTCCATATTCAAAATCACCTCCTACTGAAAATATGTTATTAATATCTTTGACATACAGATCATAGAACGGTTCGGGTGAGTAAGCTCCCGCTGTCCAGTTAATCCCTCCGTCTATGGTTCTCCATATTATTCCGGCAACATCAATGTATCCGCCGCATGCAAATCCATTCATCTCCGATGTGAAAATTATTTTGTTAACCGGGAAAGTAGAAAATTCTGAGGAATCTACAATAGAGGCAATCCATGAATTTCCTGCATCGGAAGTTTTATAAAACGAGCCGCTGATTCCCGCCATATACCCGTTCAGAGAGTCACGGAAATAAATTGTTTTGAAAAATAATGTTGTATCTGAAAAAAGTTCGGAAGTCCATAGCAGTCCGCCGTTAGTAGTTGTCAGAATAGTTGTGCCGGAAAACACAAATTCATTAGCAACTACCCACCCGAGACGGCTGTTGAGAAAAAATATATCGTTTATATAAAATGGAATTGTAGAATTCTGAATTACAAAAGTATTTCCTCCGTCGGAAGTATGAATGATCACCCCGTCATCGCCTGAAGCCCAGCCGTTGAGGCTGTCAGTAAAGACACAGTTTCTTAAGTTTACATTTACAGGGCTGTTAATTTTTGTCCAGAAAGATTGAGAGAAAGCTATGCTATTAAAAAATAACAGCATAGATATAACTAAAGGGGTATTTATATAATTGTATACACTTTTCAATTTTTCTAAGTTTTACATTGCAAATTTATTCCATTAAATATAGTTTAATAATCTAAAAAATTAAACCAACTCTTAAATGAAAAAAACTTCACATCTTAAAAGAGGTATTGCCACACTCTTATTATTTTTTATCTTCGCGGTTGTTGGATTTGAAATCTTTCAGGGACAAAAGACAATCGAGGCTCCTGTAAATGATAATATGTTTAATTATGATGAAAGTGATCCGTATATTGACAGACCGACAAGAGAAGCTCTGCAGCACGTTGTAGGGCAAACTGACGATGAACTTGATATCATCACCGATGCAAGCGGATTTGATAATTTTGAAATCGGCGTTGACTTTGCGGAGCAGATGCTTGTTTCAAATCCGAGAAATCCGCTTAACATGCAGTTCGGCGTCAACAGTTCATCAGCAGGTCAGAATGCATATTACACAATTAACGGTTATGACTGGATTCAAAGTAATCCCTCATATCATTCCTCAACATGCTGTGATCCGTGGTCTGCATTTGACAGTCTCGGACGTCTGACTTATGGCTCCGGAGTAACCGGACAGTATGTTTACAGATCCTCTAACGGAGGTGCAACATATGGACCTGCAATTTTATCCGTAAGCGGAAATGACAGGAACACTTTAGCTGCTGATCAGACAAACGGACCATATTCAAATTATTTGTATGCAGCTATCACTCCGGGAAATTTTTCAAGAAGTACAAATAACGGACTTAACTGGTCTCAGACATATACATCATCTAATACAATCCCCGGAACAATGATCGCAGTCGGACCAAACGGCGCAACGCAGGGAGGTTGTGTGATTTATGTAACTAATACCGGCACAACGGCAAATGTTACATATACTTTTCACAGATCAACAAATGGCGGAGCTAACTTCTCGGTAATGTCAAGCCAGACAGTAGCGGGATATGTAGGTACGCTTAATAGTGCGGGAAGACTTGTAATAAATAACGGAAGAACAAGACCTTATCCGATGATAGCAATGGATAACAGTTACGGTCCTTACAGAGGAAGGCTGTATCTTGTCTATGCATCAAACGTTCCTGCCGGAAACGGAAACAAGCCTGATATCATATTACAGTACTCTACAGATCAGGGAGCGACATGGTCAAGCAGGATTACAGTAAACGATAATGCAAATCCTCAGCTAAGTGATCAGTGGTTCCCCGCGATATGGTGTGAAAAAGAAACCGGCAGACTTTATATAAAATGGTATGACACAAGAGAAAATCCGGCTTCATATGCAGTGAATGTTTATGCAACATACTCTGATAATGGCGGTACATCATTTGCCGCAAATCAGAAACTTACAACAACTTCATGGACTTATCCTAATCCCAGCTGCGCGGCAAATACTAACTGCTACAGAGGTGATTATGACGGGATGACTGCTAATACAAAAGCCGGCTTTGCAGTATGGTATGACGGAAGATCAGGCACATATAAAAATGTCGGCTCTTATTTCCCTGATTTCGGAATGCTTGCATCACCTGCTTTACAGACGGTAAATCAGACAAATGACAGCAGAAATTTTACAATATCCGTTCCGGCTGTTAAATTATATACGGATGTTACTACATTCAGCGCAACAGTAACTCCTGCTCCGTCAACGGGAAGTTTTGAAGTTGAATTTCTCGGAGGAAATGCTTTATCCTCTTATCCGGATTCAAAATTCATGAAAGTAAAAACCATCGGAACAGTAACACCTACGGGGAATTATACTGTAACGGTTACCGGACAGGGATCAAACGGAACACCTGTACATAAAAGAACCGTTACATTAACAGTAAATACTTCCGTAAGCGCTGCTCCGTGTGATGACTTTAGCGGTGTGAAATTTCCGCCTGCTTCAATGTTTCAGGAATATACAGGAACAAATTACTGGTCAAGAAGCAGTGTATCGGCTTATGGAATAGGAACCGGCTCTGCATTGTTTAATTTTTATAATGCAAATTCTGGTGTGGTTCAGTCATTAGTTTCTAATAATTTCACTGCAGCAGGTGCAAATACTTATCTCACATTTGATGAAGCGTATGCTCCATATAGTGTGAGCTTCGGTCCTGATACTTTAGTTGTAGAAGCATCAAGTAATTCCGGAACAACATACAGCGTTTTGGCAACATTGATAGGAAGAGCTGACGGAACAGGTGAATTGAATACTGCTCCTGCGACTACTTCTTCATTCATTCCTTCAAATTCTCAATGGAGACCTAAAATATATTCATTACCGGTTGGAACAAACAAAGTCAGATTGAAAGCTAAGAGCGGATTCGGAAACAATTTATATGTGGATAATTTATGCGTACAGGTTTTAGCTGCACCTGTTTCTAATCTTTTGTGTGACATGCCTGAAGGGTTTTACAGACCAACACCTTCCCCTAATGTGATTCAGGATACAGTCAGAATGTATTTAAAGAGAACTGATTTTCCTAACGTAACTGTAGACTCCGCGCTGATGTATTATCAAGTAAGCGGATGCGGAAATCCCGTCTTCTCAAGAGCTCTGAGCGGTAGTTATTACCTGGTGTTCAAACACAGAAATTCAATTGAAACGTGGACAAATGCAGGAATACCGAATTATTCCAGAGGAACATCTTTTGCATATGATCTGATTAATAATAACTCAATTGTATATGGTAATAATCAGGCGCTCGTAGATCCAAACTTCGACTATTACGGTAATTTTGGCGGGGACATTGACAGAAATAATTTCGTTGATGGAAATGATGTTATACTTGTTTCAAATGCAGCCAGTATATTCCTTACAGGATATGTTGAGACAGATGTTACGGGAGACAATGTTGTAGGTCTTGTTGATATACTATTGACATATAATAACAGCACTAACTTTGTTCAAAGACAAGCCCCTCCGGGAGCGGACTTTGTACCTGACACACCGGTACCTGCCAATTCAAGGGACATGGTTTTTGAAAATGATTCACAAAAAGAAAAGTATGAAGCAGGAATAAGGGAACAGTTAAGCAATCCGAAGCAGGAATTTAAACAGTATGTTCCAAACTGGAATCCGATGCCTTCTCAGGAATATCTGAATAAATTAAATCAGGCAAGAATGAAAAACACCAGAATTCCAAAAGTAAACAACGGCAGACACGGTCTGGAAAAGTAGATACTTAAAATACTTGAATTAATTAAAAGACTGAAAGATTAAATTCTTTCAGTCTTTTTGACGTTTGACGTTTCGTTTCACGACGTTTGACGTTTTTTGACGTCTCACGTTTCACGTCTCACATTTCACGGTACAATTGTTACAATAAAATTCTTTGAATTATTATAAACAATAATAAGATCGGTAACATCCACTGCATTATTTCCGGTAACGTCGGTGCTGACGTATCCGGTAACAAACTCAGTTACATCATTATAAACCTGAAGTAAATCCGTTGCGTCAACAGCTCCGTCAAGATTTACATCTCCGCTGTAAATTCCAAATCGTATCGGGGATGCATCCACTTGTTTCATGTTACTTCCGAATGCTTTCACACCGGCGGTAGTAAAATCATAATTGCTTGTACCTCCGGAAACAAAGTTTACAGGAGCACTGCTCCATGTTTCGATGCTGTTTCTGTGATATACGCCGACATAATATGAGCCGGTCGGAACTTCTGTAAATTGAAAGCTGCCTGTTAAAGTAACTGAATCGATGATCGCGGAAGCTGTTGCGATATAACTGAATGGTGGAACTGTTTCAAAGATAGCTGCGTCAGCAACATCATTTTGATACAGAGTCTTTGAACCGGTATTATAAAATCCTTCCGGAATAACAGTTATATTAAGAGTCCCGGTTTGAGGAAAACCCCATTGCGCGATATGCCCCACACCAACACTGCCCGCGGTAGTGAACAAACCTCCTACGATAACTTTATTCTGAAAAGTATCTACACAAAATGCTCCGTAAGCATTCGAGCCTCCATAATATAAACCTCCATTCATAGCAGCCCAGGAAGAGCCGTTCCATTTAGCTATTCCATTTGCTGTAAGCCCGCCTGCAGTTTCATATAAACCGCCGGCATAAAGTTCATTATTCAAAACAGTTAATCCGAAAACATACTGATAAATTGAACCGGTAATTCCGCTTCCCAGCGGAGCCCATGTACTTCCGTTCCACTTTGCAATGCTTTTTGCACTGATGCCGCCTGCACTCAGGAATAAACCTCCCGCGATCAATTCTCCGTTATACTGTTCGAGCGAATATACAATGTTGCTGATGCCTGAGCCCAAAGGAAACCATGAAGTACCGTCCCAGCGCGCAATGTGGTTGGCAGATTGTCCGCCTGCGGATGTAAAGAATCCTGCAGCAATCAGATCACTTCCGTAATGACCGAGCGCCATCACCTGTCCCTGCGAGCCGCCCATTCCTCCGGCCATTGCCTGCCACCCTCCGGAAACACGTGTTGCAATATAATTAACCGGCAGATCATCAGCGTTCACAAAGTATCCCCCGGCAACAAGCTTGCCATTGTAAACAGTTAGCGCAGCAACGATACTGCCGACACCGCCGAGCTCATCATCCCAGGCAGTCCCATTCCATTTTGCAATGAAATTTACTTCAATTCCGCCGGCCATAGTAAATCGACCCCCGGCTACAAGCTCACCATTATAAACACAAAGTGCGTCAACCTCTGCATTTACACCTGCTCCAAGCGGTGACCAGGAATAGCCATTCCATTTTGCAATATAGTTTGCCGGGACACCGCCGGCGCTTGTAAACTGGCCTCCGGCAATGAGTTCACCGTTATAAACACAAAGAGCATGAACCCAGTTATCCATTCCATAAGACAGACCTGACCATTGCTGGGAATATGACTTACCGTAGAACACTAAAATTAATATCAGTAAAATTAAGACAAATAAAAAACTTTTAATGAATGAAAATCTTTTTGAATTCTTCATAAGAGTTAAGAGTTAAAAGTTAAAAGTTAAGAGTTAAAAGTTAAAAGTTAAAAGTTGAAAGCTATATCTAAATCTGACAAATCCTTCATCTGACGTCTGACGTCTCACGTTTCACGTTTGATGTTTGACGTTTGACGTTTCACACTCGGATTCACGGTGTTATTTTTGTTACAAAACTAACCGAATTATTATAAGCTAAAATCAGATCTGAAACATCCACAACATTATTTCCCGTAAGATCTGAGTCCGCATAGCCTGTCATGAAGACCCCGGCATCATTATATACTCCCACTACATCAGTTGCATCAACACTTCCGTTCTGATCGATGTCTCCGCTGTAAACCGCAAATATTACAGGAGAGGAATCCACCTGGTTCATATTATTTCCAAATGCATTTGTAGCAGAAGAGGTAAAATCATAATTGATGGTATTGCCTGCGTTATAACTGATAGTTGTACTGCTCCAGGTCTCAATACAATTCCGGTGTTTTAATACCAGATAATAACTACCAGACGGAGCACTTGTGATCAGGAAATTCGCCGTTAAGTTATTTGAATCCAAAACCGCAGATGAAGATTCTACAACATTATAAGGAGGAACAGATGCACAGAGATACAGTTCAGCAATGTCACTTTGGTTCAGTTTGTCTGTAACGGGATCATAAAATCCCTCCTGTGCCGCAGTTACATTAATGTGACCGTTAGCGGGTGGAGACCATTGCGCAATATGATAAACATTTATTGCATCGACAGAATTGAAAAGTCCGCCAACTATTAAATTACCTCTGAAAGTATCTACTGCATATGCTCCGTATGCGTTTGAGCCTCCGTAAAACAAACCGCTTCCAAGTGAAGACGATGAAGTTCCGTCCCATTTAGCAATGCCGTTGGTTGTTAATCCTCCTGAAGTTTGAAACAATCCGCCAACATATAAGTCATTATTCAAAACAGTTAATCCGAAAACGTAATGATAGATAATGCCGCCAATCCCGCTTCCCAGAGGAGCCCATGTACTCCCGTTCCACTTTGCAATATTGTTAGCGCTGACCCCGCCTGCGCTTGAGAATAATCCGCCTGCAATTAATTCTCCGTTATATTCTTCTAAAGAGTAAACTATGTGTCCTATGCCTGTTCCGACAGGCGACCATGAAGTACCGTTCCATTTAGCAATATGGCTTGCCGGTGCTCCGCCTGCAGTAGTAAAAAATCCGCCCGCAGTAAGCTCGTTTCCGTAATGACCAAGCGCCATCACCTGTGAATTCATTCCTCCTCCCATGTTCAGCCATCCTCCTGATCCTCGTGATGCAATACGTCCTGCGGGTGTTCCGTCCGCTTCAATAAAATAACCTCCGACAACCAGTCTGTTATTGTAAACTGTAAGTGAAGTTACGATATCACCTACGCCACCAAGGTCATCATTCCAGCTTGTCCCGTCCCATTGAGCAATAAAATTTAATTCGACTCCGCCGGCGTAAGTAAACCTTCCGCCTGCAACAAGCTGACCATTGAAAACACAGAGTGCATCAACTTCCGCATTCGTACCTGCGCCAAGAGGTGACCAGGAAGTACCGTTCCATTTAGCGATATAGTTTGCCGGAACTCCTCCGGCGCTTGTAAATTGTCCGCCAACTATCAGTTCGCCGTTATAAACTGTAAGAGCGTGAACCCAGTCATTCATCCCGGTAGACAATCCCGACCACTGCTGCGAATATGATTTACCATAGAACATAAAAACAAGTATAAATAAAATTAAGATTAGTAAAACATTTCTGATGAATGAAAATCTATTTGAATTTTTCATTTTTAGTATTACCTGACCTTTCATTTAAACTTTAGTGAATCTAAGAGAATTCAATGAAAGATAGTATGATGCAGGTCATGTTTTGAAAAAAAAGTTTTGATAATTGATAATTGATAATTGATAATTGATAATTGATAGTTGATAATTGATAGTTGATAATTGATAGTTGATTTTGACGTTTGACGTTTGACGTTTGACGTTTCACGTTTGACGTTTCACGTTTCACGTTTCACAAATTGAAAAAAAAATATTTGCTTTTTTGAAGCCCACGGCGGAGTCTCCCCGCTCTTTGGGGACTCCGCCGATGACTGTTCAACAACCGTCGGAGTCCCGGAAAACACCGGAGACTCCGACGTGGGAAACAAGTGCGTAACTTCAGTAAATAATTGAATAATCTGAAAATGATTTGGACGGCAGTGAATAATTTTACATTAACTTTCTTAATAAACTCTTTTTATTTGAAGCCCACGGCGGAGTCTCCCCGCTCTTTGGGGACTCCGCCGATGCTGTTCAACCGTCGGAGTCCCGGAAAAACACCGGAGACTCCGACGGGAAACAGGGCTCCGCCTGCCAACTGGTCCAAAACACCGTAAATAATTGAATAATCTGAAAATGATTTGGACGGCAGTGAATAATTTTACATTAACTTTACCCGTCCCCGCTGAGTCTCCCGCTTCAAAAGAATTTCAATTAAGAAAATATTTATTGCGGGGACTCAGCGAGTGAGAGTTCTTTTCGCTGAGTCCTCCCGCTAAATATTTTTTCGCTTTAAAATGCACCAGGGGAGAGACTCCCCACAGGGCAGGCAGCGGAGACGATGCTCAATTATAAATTGTATTCGTTAACGTTAATGTTCATTGTTAAATAACGTTTGACATTTGACGTCTAGCGTCTCGCGTGAAGGCCAGTCATAGATGTGGACAATAAACGCATGAATTTATCTGATTGATGTGAGTGAATAACCATTTTAATATTAAATGCATTAAAATTATGTTAACTTTGTAAGAATTTAAAATAATCACAATAAGATTGAATACTAAAGATGAAATATTAAATTATCTTGCAGAGAACAAATCTGTTTTTAATAAGAAATACAGGATAATTAAAATTGGATTATTCGGATCTTATGCAAACAACAATTACAGTGATCGCAGCGATATAGATATTATCGTTGAATTCGAACCCGATACGAAAATGTTGTTTGAAAAAAAGTGAGTCTGAAAGAATTATTAAAAAAGAGATTCTCGGTAAATGTAGATATCTGCAGAGAAAAATATATAAAGAAATATTACAGAGATCAAATATTAAAATCAACAATATATGTCTGAGAAAGATCTTCCGACTCTGATGAATATAATAGACAGTGCTAATAAAATAAAAGCGTATGTAAAAAATATTAAAAACGCTGATGTATTTTTTGAAGATGAAAAGACATTTGATGCCGTAATGATGAATTTTATTATTATGGGTGAATCAGTTTCTAAATTAAGTGATGGATTTAAATCAAAGAATAAGAGTATCCCATGGAATAAGATAAAGGATTTCAGAAATTTAATTGCTCATGACTATTTTGGAATAGATGCCGAAGAAGTCTGGCAAATAATTAAGAAACATTTACCAAAACTTCTTATGGATTTGAAGGGAATATCGAAATAAATTTTGTGTGAGTGTTACAAAATCTGATAATGTATAACCTTACCCATCCCGGCTGAGTCTCCCGCTTCTTTCATCGACAAATCTTCATATTACAAAAGTGCAAAATAAGGTCATCTCTGTCATCTGTAATACTTCACTCCTATGTCTGCCATCTCCTTTGTGATATTCATAAGCTGCATAAGGGCTTTCCCCGCCGTTGTTGGTGTTCCAAAAAGTTTGCTTGTAAAACCCGGAGACTCACTAACACGTCGAGCAATTTTTTTGGTCACCAACAACAAAAGCTTCATGGATCGAAGCTGTGGAGTTTAACATTGATACTTACGAATGTGAAATTAATTTAGTTAAGATTTATGAATATCAAACTTTAGGACAATGAGGAATAATTTTCAACTACATCTTATATGAAAGAAGCCATTATGAAATTTTCGTTAGGCAAGCGTTCTGTTGTTGGTGACCAAAAAGTTTGCACAATGTGTGTTACAAATTTTATAAATTAGAATATGCAAACTTTTTGGAACACCAACAACGGCGAGGACCTCTCGGATAAATCTTACAGGATGATCTACCGTAATCCAGTCTTCTAAGGATGGGGGAGTAAAATCTTGTTCGTAATTTGCTTTTATCAATGTGACATTCTTATAAAATTTTGTTCTACAAATATAATCAAAAAATCCCACAATGTTTTGAGACACCCTCGCAAGGAGGGGGAATATGGTGGAATCAAATTTAAAAAAACTATCATGAAAATAAATCGTTGTCTCCGCAGAGTCTCTCCCTATCTGCATTTCAATTACCGGATAATTTCACCGGGAGGACTCTGCGTTTAAGCACTTTCATTTCGCAGAGTCTTCCGCTTGAACTTTTTCCCTTACGATACCATCACGGTCTGACCACGGCTACAAAATTTGCAGAGTTATTGTAAGTTGTGATCACATCCGTAAGGTCACTGGTGTTGTCGCCTGTAAACCAACGTATTCATATATCCTGTTGTAAAATTTGATGCATCATTGTAAACAGCAAGTACATCCGTTAGGTCAATGTGCCCTTCCTGATTTACATCTCCGCCGAATAAAGCAAACCGGGCTACCGGTAAATTATCCACCTGTATCTCATTTTCCCCGAATGCTTTTGATTTGGAAGTTGAAAAATCATAATAGACAGTTGAGTTTAAAGGAGAAAATGAATTATCATTTTGAAGCGAAGAAGTTGCAGACATCCTGCTCGATGTCTCAATTGAATTTCTGTGTTTCAGCTGAATGAGAAACGGAACACCGTCATTGATAGCTAAATTATTGAATTTAAATATAGATGTTCCGAAGAGTTTAATAATGCTTGATGAATCATAGGGAGAGCCGAGGAGAAACCCGCTCGAAGGAGGGGTGCCCTAACACAGCAAAGCCCCGAGCCCGCGGTTAAGGGCCAGGCAGCTAAAAAAAACGGGGAAAAGGCCGACCGAACCCGACGGGGAAATTGTATGTTAAAAGAATTTGATTGTGAGATACAGAGTGTGTGTTAAAAGAATTTGAAAACGAGGCGGTTTTAATTCGTGGTATTCGTGAAATTCGTGGCAGGCTTTTTCTTTTGACGGAATACGGGCACACAATAAACAAACCTTTCATAAATGATTCAATTTATTTAATTTGTTTATCAAATTCAAAAAATACTTTTCCGTAATTAACCACTTTCGAAAATGAAAAAACTTTACCTTTTCTTAGTTGTGTTTCTTTTTAGTTCTAACCTGTTCTCTCAAAACGTTCAGGTCACAGAAAGACTGGCAAATAAAATGAGCTCATTAAATCCTCTTCAGTATACAAGGGTTTTGATTTTAATGAAAGACAGAGTTGACATTGAACAGCTCGATAAAGATCTGTATGAAATGAATGCAAACATCGAATACCGGGCGCAGGTTGTAATAAATACTTTAAGAGACAAAGCGGCGCAGACTCAGACACCGATCCTGAATTATTTAAATGCTGAAAAAGAATCCGGCAAGATCAGGCAGGTGATCAATTACTGGATCACAAATTTAATTTTCATAGAAGCCACGCCGGATGTTATTAATTTACTTACAAAAAGAAATGACATAGAAGTAATGGATCTTGATGCTGAGCTTGAAATGGACTTACCATATGATGAAAAGCCTGCTCCGGATAATGCAGAATCAGTTGAGACCGGTTTAAGAACTATTAGAGCCGATTCCTTATGGAGGATCGGTATTACAGGCGCAGGAAGGACAGTGATGAACATTGACGGGGGAGTCAACGGAACTCACCCGGCTCTGTCTCCGAGATGGTGGGGGAATAACGGTAGACAATGGTATCATTCATGGTTTGATCCGATTGCCCCGGTCAGTACATCGCCATTTGATTGTGCATCGGGCGGAACATATCACGGGACGCATACAATGGGAATTATGTGCGGAAGGAATACTGCTACAGGTGATACAGTCGGAGTCGCTCCTGATGCTTACTGGATCGCTGCCGGAGTTACAGATTGTCCCGGCGCTTCTTATCCTTCAATGAACATTGCAGCTTATCAATGGGCAATGGATCCTGATACAAACGCACTGACTATGGACATGCCTGATGTGATCAGCTGTTCATGGCAGGACCCGACTGCTACAGACCAATGTACAGGCTCAATATACAGAACCGTATTGACTGCAGTTGAAGCTGCAGGTATTGCAGTAGTATTTTCAGCAGGTAACTCCGGACCATCAGCATCAACGATAACACCTCCGAAAAACATCAACATAGATTCAGTAAATGTTTTTTGTGTCGGAAATATAAACGGTTCGACATTAGTGATCAGCAATTCTTCAAGCAGAGGTCCGTCACTATGCGGAGGAACAGGAACGCTTTTAATAAAGCCTGAAGTGTGCGCTCCGGGTACCAGCATAAGATCAACATGGTCAGGATCAACTTACTCATCAATCAGCGGGACATCCATGGCATCTCCTCACGTAGCAGGCGCTATTGCATTACTAAAACAGGCAGCGCCGGGAATGACCGGAAGACAGCTTAAAGCGATTCTGTTCTCGACTGCAACGGATCTTGGTGCAGCCGGAGAAGATAATACTTATGGAAAAGGACTGATAAATGTTTATCAGAGCTTATCAGATGCTTGGTCCGAGCATTCAACACACAGCTTTAACAAACACAGAAAATCTTGCAGGACGGCGGAACAAACTGGACAGCAAACATTCCGGGTAACGGTACAACAGCAACATACAGATATTACATAAAAACCACCGACAGCACTGACAAGACTTCTACCTCACCGGTCGGAGCTCCGGGAGTTTTAAATTCCTTTGTTGCTCAGACAGATAATACTAAACCTGTCATAGTACATACTGCAATAACAGATCAGCCGAAACCAAATGCTGGCGACTGTCACAGCGACCGTTACAGATAATTTAGGACTGGATTCTTCATGGGTAGTATGGTATAAAAATTCACCTTTACCGACGAAGCAGTTTAAATTAATAAATACATCGGGAAGCACTTTCACTGCGGCATTTAATTCTTTGAATTCAGATGTAGCAATAAATGACAATATTTATTACAAAATATTTGCGCAGGATAATTCACTCGCGCATAACAGGGATTCAACAACTTTATACACATTTAAAATTATTGATCAGGTATTATGTGAAGATTTTACATCGGCAACATTTGCGCCGACAAACTGGAACATTGAATTTACAGGGACACAATACTGGACAAGAAATGCAGTGAGCGGTTACGGTACAGGCTCGGGTTCGGCAAAGTTTGATTTCTGGACTGCTTCTGCCGGGACGACACAGTCTCTTATAACTCTTGCTTTTGGCAATTCTTTATCAGGAGATTCCTTAAAGTTTGATAATGCTTATGCCCCATACACTGACGGAAGTACTGATACACTCGAGATATTATCTTCAACAAACGGGGGAACAAATTATTCCACGTTAGTAAAATTATGGGGAAATAATGTTAACGGAAATCTTAATACAGTTGCAGCTCTCGGAACTGCATTTACGCCTACCGCCGGACAATGGGCGACCAAAAGGTATGCATTGCCTGCCGGAACAAACAAAGTAAAATTCAGGGCAAGAAGCGGATTCGGAAATAATCTTTATATTGATAACATATGTAAAACAACCAGTTTTGTAGCAGCTGTCCCGTCAACAATCACATTTATAGCTCAGGATATTACGATACACTCAATTCAAAATTGAACATCAGGGATTCTGCCGTATTTTATCTGAGAAACATTAGCCCGCCATACTCTTTAGTCGATTCCGGCAAGTCGGTTATTGATTCAATGTCAGCTTCCGGAACAGTAACTTTTGCGAATGCCGCGAGCGGAACATACTACATTGTAGTAAAAGGAAGAAACCTTCTTGAGACCTGGAGCAGAGCAGGCGGTGAGTCTTTTGTAAGAGGTACGCCATTTAGTTATAATTTTACAAATTCACAGACAAAAGCGTACGACAACAATCTTATATTAGTAGGTGAACGTTATTGTATATATAACGGGGATGTAATAGAGAACTATGCAATTGATCTGAATGACATACTGCAGATCAATAATGCAGCCGGCGCATTTGTTACAGGATTCAATGTGAATGATCTTACAGGCAACAGGATAGTAGATCTGTCTGATGTACTGATCGCCTTTAACAATTCATCTAATTTTGTTGTAAGGAAATCTCCTCCGGGATCGGGTCCTGTTTCGGCGGTATATGAGAGCAGGTTTCAACAGGAGCAGAGAATTAAAGAGATAAATGAAAGCCTGGTAAAAGAAGAGGCATTACCGGAAGTGAACGCAGATGAAATCCGTAGTGATCAAAAGAAGATCCTGAATAAATAAAGTATTTGAAACTTCTGAAAAACTAATGAAGTATTTGTTCTCAATTTCTTAGACTGTCTCAAAATAATACGAAAAAGGACCGGTTTAAAAAAACCGGTCCTTTTTTTTAAGGCTCGGATTTAATTCCGCTTTCAGTCTTTTTTATTTAGGATAACCTTTATTTATATTTGACTTTGCTTATTTTAAATCAATCCAAATTGTATACAATAATTAAAAAACTAAATCATCAAAAGAATGAAAAAATTGTTTTTACTCATTCCAGTTTTTTGCATAGGTGCATTTCTTTTTATGGGACAGAAGTCTGAGGACAATCAGCCCGAAAAATGGAATACACCGCAGCAAACAGGAATATATGATCCATCAAATACAACATCAGCGCCATTTCTTCAGTCATATGACTATGTCGCTCCGAATACAGCAACAAAGTACATAAGTGATCCAAACGGCATTTATGCCGTCAATCCGAATTTCAGAGTTTTACCAAGAACTAACAGCAGTCAAAGTGAAGTAATAATCACCCGACATCCTTTGAATCCTCTGATAATGTTCGGGTCATCAAATGCAGTTAACAACGTTGGTTCATTATTCATCAGTGAAGGTGTTTATGTAACTACTAACGGAGGTGTAAACTGGTTTGGATCCGATACATTAAACGGTTCTCCGATAGGAAATCACGGCGGTGATCCCGGACCTACAATAGATAAGAACGGTACCATAATCATGACACATCTTGGATACACAACTTCAGGAATGTTTGCAAACTATTCTACAAACAACGGAGCAACCTGGTCAGCAAATTTTACAATTGCCTCAGGTTCACAGGATAAAAACTTTGCAGCAACAGATGATGCTCCTTCAAGTCCTTATTACGGAAGATCATATGTAGTCTGGTCATTATTCAGTGTAGGAAGCCCTCCGATCGCAGTTTCATATACTACTAACGGCGGAGTAAGCTGGTCCGGGGCAGCTCAGATCAATACATCTGTTGCAGGACACTATTCACAGGGATGTGATATCAGAGTCGGACCCAACGGAGAAGTTTATGTAGTATGGGCAGCACCTAATACATCCGCGGCGAATGTTGAAGACTTTGCAGGATTTGCAAAATCAACAAATGGCGGAGTCACATGGACTGTTACAAATAACGCCTAGACATGAATGGAATAAGAGGAACATTTCCTACCAAGTCTAACATAAGAGTAAACGGATTTACAAGAATTGACGTTGACAGAAGCGGCGGTCCGAGAAACGGATGGATCTATGTAGTGGCAGCAGAAAAAAGCCTTGCACCGGCGGGTTCAGATCCGGATGTGATTTTACATAAATCAACAGACGGCGGAACTACCTGGTCAGCAGGTATCAGAGTAAATCAGGATGCATTGAACAACGGAAAGTATCAGTGGTTTCCTGCGATAAGAGTTGATGAATCAGGCGGAGTCAATATAGTATATTATGATGACAGAAATACAGCTTCAAACGCTTCTTCAGTGTTTATGTCAAGATCAATTGACGGAGGAGTTACGTGGACAGATACAGAAGTCAGTGATCATACTTTTGTACCAGCGCCGATATCCGGCCTTGCAACAGGTTATCAGGGTGATTACATTGGAATTACTTCCGGTAATAATAAGATCTGGCCTTTGTGGGCTGATAATTCAACCGGTATCTATCAGGCATGGACAACTTCAGTAGATCTCGGTCCGGGAATAACTCATACTCCATTACCAAACACTGAACAGCTTGCAGGAAATTATGCAGTAAATTGTGTAATAACTCCTTCCGGATCAGGCATCAATCCTTCATTGACAAAATTATTATGGTCAAGAAATAATGTTTCTGTTACTGACTCCTTATTAATGACAAATACCAGCGGAAATAACTGGACAGCTAACATTCCGGCGAATGGTTCACCTGCAACATACAGATACTATATTAAAACTACAGACAGCTTAAGCAGAACTGCAACTTCACCTGCAGGAGCTCCTTTAAACTTAAATTTATTTTTAGCTCAGACTGATAATACAAAACCTGTGATAGTTCATACGGCATTAACAGATCAGCCGAAACCAAACTGGCCGGCAACTGTCACAGCGACCGTTACAGATAATTTAGGACTGGATTCTTCATGGGTAGTATGGTATAAAAATTCACCTTTACCGACGAAGCAGTTTAAATTAATAAATACATCGGGAAGCACTTTCGCGGCTGCATTTAATTCTTTGAATTCAGATGTAGCAATAAATGATAATATTTATTACAAAATTTTTGCACAGGATAATTCATTAGCGCATAACAGGGATTCTACCGTGTTGTATTCATTTAAAATTAGTGATCAGGTATTATGTGAAGATTTTACTTCAGCTACATTTGCGCCGACAGGCTGGAATATAGAATTCACCGGGACTAACTACTGGACAAGAAATACAGTGAGCGGTTACGGTACAGGTTCGGGATCAGCTAAATTTGATTTCTGGTCTGCAAGCGCAGGAACAACTCAATCACTTGTAACATTAGCATTTGGCAACTCTGTCAGCGGAGATTCATTAAAGTATGATTATGCATATGCACCTTATTCATCAGGAACCGATTCACTTGAAATACAGACTTCTACAAACGCAGGAACAACTTACACCAGTCTTGTAAGATTATATGGTAATTCGACTTCAGGTATCGGGGGAAACTCATTAAATACAACAGCTACAAACACATCTGCATTTACGCCAACTTCTGTTCAGTGGCTAACTAAAAAACTTGCTTTACCTGCCGGAACAAACAAAGTAAAATTCAGAGCAAGAAGCGGTTTCGGAAATAATCTGTATCTTGATAACATCTGCAAAACAACAAGCTTCGTTGCAGCCGTACCGTCCACTATCACATTTGCGGCACAGGGATATTTTGATTCTCTGAATACGAAACTGAACATCAGGGACTCAGCTGTATTTTATCTGAGAAACATAAACGCTCCGTATGCAATAGTTGATTCAGGAAAGTCAGTAGTAGATTCCATTTCTGCATCAGGCACAATTACATTCGCAAATGCACAGACAGGAACATACTATGTCGTAGTGACCGGAAGAAATATTCTGGAAACATGGAGTAAGGCAGGCGGTGAAGCGTATACGAGAGGAACTCCATTCTCATATAATTTTACTACAGCAGCAAACAAGGCATACGGCAATAATCTGATATTAGTAGGTGCCCGCTACTGTATATACAGCGGGGATGTAATACAGAACTATGTAATTGATCTGAATGACATACTGCAGATCAATAATGCAGCCGGTGCATTCGTTACAGGATTCAATGTGAATGATCTTACAGGCAACAGGATTGTAGATCTGTCTGATGTACTGATCGCATTTAATAATTCATCTAATTTTGTTATAAGAAAATCTCCTCCGGGATCGGGTCCGCTCTCGGCTGAATATGACAGCAGGTCATTATATGAACAGAGAATCAAAGTGATCAATGAAAACAGAGTTCAGGAAGATGAATTACCGGGAGTCAGAAAAGATGAAGGCTATAAAAATCAGGATAACAACCTGAAGAGATAAGAGTTACAAAGTAAAAATATTTTCAGAAAGGGACTGGTTGAATTCAATCAGTCCCTTTTTTATTGAAAATCAATTAATAACAGGAATAATAGAATTCATTTTATTAATTTCAAACAATAACTTTAACAAAAATTAAACATGAAATTAAAATACTACTCAGTTTTGTGGCTGATTGCATTATTAATCTCAGCATTCTTTTTTCAGGGACAAAATGCATGGCATATTTTTGATGATGATAACCCGAATATTGAACAGCCGACCCTTGAGTCATATCTTCTTATGAAGGATAATACTAATCCCAATACTCCGTCAGTTATAACAATGGGTGATTTTGATAACTTTGATGTTGGCGTTGACAACTGGGAGCAAAGTGCAACTTCAAGTCCTTAAATCCGCTGCTTATATTCTTTGGTGAATAGAGGAGGCGGCGCACAGAATGCAAGGGTTCACAACTAACGGCGGTCTTAACTGATTCTAAATAATCCTGGTTATCATTCCTCAACTTGCTGTGATCCATGGACTACGTATACCGGGAATAATATTCTGATTTATGCCTCCGGTGTAAGCGGCCAGTATGTTTACAGATCCACTAATCATGGTTTGAACTGGGGTCCGGCAATTCTTTCAGTTTCGGGTAATGACAGAAATCATGTCTCGGCGGAATACACAGGAACAGGCCTTATGCTAATTACGTGTATGCCGGTATAACCCCGGAATTTTGGAAGAAGTACTAATGCCGGATTAAACTGGACCACTACATATACTCCCAGCAATACACAGCCGGGATGTTATATTGCCGTCGGTCCCGGACGGTAGCTGTCAACGGCGGATGTGTTATTTATGTTACTAATACAGGCAGCACTTATCAAGAACTTACAATTTCCACCGCTCCACAAACGGAGGAGCTAATTTTACATTAATGTCGAGTCAGAATTTTGTAGGATGGGTCGGTACTTTGAATACTGCAGGAAGGTTTGTAATAAACGGAGCAAGAACGGCACCACATCCAAAGATAGCAATGGATAACAGTAACGGACCGTACAGAGGCAGGTTGTATCTTGTTTATGCAACAAATGATCCTCCCGGCAACGGCAATAAGCCGGATGTATGGCTCCGATATTCTACAAATCAGGGAGCTAACTGGTCAGCGGCAGCAAGAATTAATGATAACCCGAATCCTACAGCAAGTGATCAGTGGTTTCCGGAAATCTCATGTGAAAGGGAAACGGGAAGATTGTACATTCACTGGTATGATGACAGGAATAATCCGGCCGGTTATGGCGTTGATGTTTATGCAACTTATACAGAAGACGGAGGTCAGACATTCAAACCAAATCAAAGATTAACTAATGTAACTTTTAGTTATCCGAATCCTCCTTGCAGTCCGAATACAAATTGTTACAGAGGAGACTACACTAGCATAACAGGAAACAAGGATGTTGCTTTCAGCATATGGGGAGATCACCGCAACGGGAATGCTCTGAATATGGGATCTTTTTTCCGACTTCTGCTATGAGAGTTCTGCCTGCATTTGATACAATAACAAATTTTTTAGACAGCTCTTTCCATTATGTCTCTGTTCCCGGTGTAAAGCTCTATGATAAGTCTGCTTTCTTTTCCGCTTCTGTATCTCCGGCTCCGTCTGCAGGTTCTATTACTTTAACTTTTCTAAATAAAACAACAAACGAACTTCTCGATTCACTCAATGCATTTCCGGATTCGCTGAGATTAAGAGTTGTAACTTCAGGCGGAGTAACTGCAGGGAGTTATACAATCACAGTAAAAGGAAATGGTCTGAACGGAACTCCTGTACATACAAGAAGCATAAATATTAATGTAACGAATAGTCCGTCACCTCTTCCGTCAACGATTACATTTGCTGCGCAGGGATACTTTGATGAGATCAATACGAAGTTAAATATCAGAGACTCAGCTACATTTTATCTGAGGAACATAAATGCTCCTTATACAATAGTTGACTCCGGAAAATCAGTAGTAGATTCAATTTCTGCATCAGGCACAGTGACATTTGCCAATGCACAGACGGGAACATACTACATTGTAGTCAAAGGACCGAATATTTTAGAGACATGGAGCAGGTCAGGCGGTGAAGTATATACAAGAGGAACACCATTCGCTTATAATTTTACGAATGGAGCAAACAAGGCATTCGGAGATAATCTTATTTTAAAAAGGCTCGCGTTATGTATTTACAGCGGAGAGGTAGTGAAGAACAATGCAATAGATCTTGATGACATAATACAGATCAATAATGCAGCAAGTTCGTTTACAACTGATTTAATGTAAATGATCTTACAGGTGACAGGTTAGTAGATCTTTCTGATGTTCTTATTGTATTTAATAATTCTTCAAATTTTGTTTCAAGGAAAGCACCTGCGGGAGCCGTGTCCTGTTGCGGGATGTGAAGGATAATAAGAATACGTATGAAAGAAAGATTAAGGAAATGAAAGAAAGCCGTCCGCAGGAAATAGTATTACCTGGAGTAAAATCTGAAGAAGTTATTAAAAGATGAAAAGAAGATTCTGAATAAGTAAGAAGTCACGATCAAGTTATTTTATTTTAAAGGACTGATCAATTGATCAGTCCTTTTTTTGTTGAGTGCAGTGGTGAATAAATAATCCTGACGGTTGAATCAATCAACCAATCAACCATTAACTAATCAACCATTATCCTAATTATTTAATTATTTAAAGATATCTTTCTTGATAAGCCTGAATTATTTATTTTGCTTTCAAAAATTTTCATAACTTTTCCCAAATTTTGAATTCTATTGATTATGAAAAAATTGTATCTCTTCTTACTACTGATCTTCATTAATTCCAGCGTGTTCTCTCAAAGCGTACAGGTCACTGAAAGACTCGCAAACAAAATGAGCACATTAAATCCTCTGCAGTACACGAGAGTTTTAATTTTAATGAAAGACAGGGTTGACATAGAGCAGCTCGATAAAGACCTGTATGAAATGAATGCAACTATGGGATATATTGCCTCTGATCTGACAGGTAACAGGATAGTTGATCTGACTGACCTTTTACTTGTATTTAATAACGCATCTAACTTTGTTAGTCAGGAAAGTCTCCCTGATCAAGTCCCGTTTCTGTTGTATATGACAGCAGGTCATTATATGAACAGAGAATGAAAGTGATCAATGAAAACAGAGTTCAGGAAGATGAATTTCCGGGGAGTCAGAAAAGATGAAGGCTATAAAAATCAGGAGAAGATCCTGAAGAATAAGTAATAAAATTATATATTCATTCATAAGTTGTCAAATCTAATTACAAGGTCTCGAAGCCTGTAGATTTGACAACTTTTTAAAAAGATAACTTTTTTACAGTTTTCAGATTATATATTTTAACCCCATACAAAAAGTAGACAAGTATATTCAATTTCAGGATAATGTGATAATATTTCTGATCATCAGAAATTAGAATTAGAATATTTTGTTACACTGAAAAAATTAAACCACTCTCTCAGGGCAAAAACTTTTTCAAACACATATTCACAATCCACATTAACATAAAACAAACAAAATGAAAATCCTTACAAAACTTTTCTTAATCGCTTTATTATGTTCTTTTTAGATCAGAACATGCTTTTTCCCAGGTCAATTATTCTGTCTGGTCGGATAATTCAGGAATTAACAGCAAAAATACAGATTCAAAAAGAGTATTGCCTTTGAAATACAGAGGCTTAAATTAAATCTGAATTCTTTTTAGGAAATATTTTGAACTCTGCTCCGTTTGAATTCAGCGACAGGTCAGTAAACTCTCCGCAGATCATAGAATTACCTATGCCTGACGGTAGCTTATCAAAATTTTATGTAACAGAATATTCAATGATGGAGCCGGGACTTGCGTCGCAGTCCTCGAAATTAAAACTTAATGTGAAAGGTATTGATGATCCTTATGCTTTAGGAAGATAGATGTTGCAGCTTTTGGATTTCACGGAATGGTACTGACTCCAAACGGAGATTATTTTATTGATCCGCTGAGTCTTGATACAATACTGAGGATTATATCAGTTTTTATAAATCAGATTATGTGAGTAATTATTTGTTTGAATGTTTCCGTCACTGAAGAAAACATCAACCCGGATATTATAAATAATTCTACTTTAGACATGACCGGACAGCAAAGTTAAGGACTTACCGTCTTGCGTGCGCTGCTACCGGTGAATACCGGCAGTTTTCGGAGGAAATCCGTGTAGCTGCAGGTCAGGCGGCTATTGTTACGTCCATTAACCGAGTGGACGGTGTTTACGAGA
>JADJTX010000018.1 GCA_016710985.1 Ignavibacteria bacterium | reverse complement strand
TTTTGAGCAGATAAATAATCATAAATATCTCTTAAATATATTACCTCTCCTTCAAGTTGATTTGTCTTTGTCCTTTTTTTGGCAATTCGTCCTAATATTTCTTCAGCTGCTCCTGATAGCGTAATGGAACATATATAATCGCCTTTGATATAATGTCTAGCAGCTGCCTTTATTTGTTTAATAGCAATATCTTTTTTCCATGTTAAATCCCTTTGTTGCAACTCTCGATTCATAATACTATGATACTTTTTCAATTGGGGCTATCCTGATTAGCAACAAAATAAAATACAAATATTAATTATTTCTACAAAGTATAAAAACAAAACCTGCCGCACGATCTTCGGTGAGGCAGGTTAGTGATCAATCACGCGTCTTCCCATGTTGGTGACCTCGCTGCTCTCGGAACACCAACATGGGTGGGAAAATGACAACAGAATTATATTTTTGCTTCATTGGTAGAACTAAAAGTTATCCATTTTAATGTGAGATTGTGTAATTTGACCTCTGATTTCACCATTTGGAAATGCTTTGGTACAAATGTTTATATACCACGTACCATTAACGAGCTGAGCTTCCTGTTCCGGGCTTATAGAATAAGTGTTTGAATAGCTTCCAGAGGTTACTCCAGTAGGAAACCCAACAAACGAAATTTGGATTGGGGCATTAAAACTTTCCTCTGCTGGTCCATGCAAGTTAGCTGTTGTTGTTCCAGAGCCCAAGCCCGTAAAACTAAATAGAAGAGTTAAAGTTTTTGTATTATTATTATAGGATGCTAATAACTCCCAAACCCTTTTGATTCAAAGACATTTTGCGGAATTACCTGTTTAATTAAAGAAGGTTCAGTAGACTTAATTATTTTTATAAAATATGTTATTAAATCATTTTGTATTTTATCGACTAAATCTTCTGAGTCATTATATTTACCACATGTACTATTTGGAAATACTTCATTCTTAGTGAAATCTTCAAGATTTTCATTTTGAGTTTCATTATTTTTTACGTAACAAAAAACACTTTTATTGTTTCTTTTTGCTTCTAAAAATTCTTTCTTTACTGCTTCTCGCAGCTCTTTTTTGAAAAGAATAATTAAAACATCAGAACCTCTTACTTCTGACAAATACTCATCTTGGATTTGTGATGGGCCGCAATGGTCTTCAATAAGATATAGTTCTGTAAGTTCCTTTAAAACAGAATCATAATTAAAAAGCGTTTTCATATTTTCCCTTTCATTTTTAAGTTCATCCGCAGCCAAGCTAAGAAAAAATTTTAGTTTTGCATTTGAGATTCAAGTTTAATTATCAGCGTTGATTAAACGCTATACAATTTTTTTATCGAAACATCGGAAAACTATTTTATTGATTGAATACACTGCGAAATGTTTTAATCCACCAGCTCAAATATTATTCTCGTACTTACTGAGATACTTATTTTTCCTTCTCTGAATTCGGTTATACCTCTCATACCGGAATCCTGAATTGAGTCAGTAGAATTAAACGGGTTGGGGTAAATGGAACTCATGGGTTTTTCTTCAATCTTCATTACTTTTCCGAGTTTCAGACCCAGTACAGAGGCCATTTCCTCAGCTTTTCTCCTTGCATTTTTTATTGATTCCGTTCGCGCTGTCTCACGGGTTTCAATTTCTTTTGTGCTGGTCAAAGAGGGAGATTGGGGGAATACATTATCGATCTCAATAATTTGATCCAGCAGCTTTGTGTATGAACCGATCTCCCAAAGAGTTACACTGATAAGATTGTTACCAGAGTATTTCATTTTATTATTATCATTATAATAATTTTTACTTAAGGATATACCGGAGGTTTCTATATCTTTTTCTGAAATTCCCTGCTGATCTAAGATTCTCAGAATTTTGTTCGTAGTTTCATCTACTTCTCTTTTGACCGATTGAGTAGAAGTATTTTCATTCCTGACATCGACCGACCAATATAATTTATCGGGAGTGATAGTAATTTCAGCCGTCCCGGTTACATCAATTGTCCTTTCCTGCTGACAAAATGAATGATTAAAAAATGAAATGAATGTAAGAATCAGCAACACTTTTAGATGAGGCATTTTATTGTTATAAATTTATTTTTTATAATTTTTATAAATATATTGAAAAAGCAAAAGCAACATGTATTCAAAATTATTGTTTGAGTTTTCCTGTTCCTCCATGACTTACGTCTTGACGGGAATATAAGTTTATGGTGTCAGGATGGAAGTCCTGACACCACTGGTAAAACTTTTTTCACCAACCTAATTGTATTCGGATTTTAATGACTTCACTGCGCCCGGAACACCAACATGCTCGGGGATTATTTCGTGAAAAGTATAAATAGAAATACCTACTTTTTTATTTTTCCTGATTTAAGAATGACTCTGATACCGATAATAATTGCAATAATTGCCCATATAATAATTCTACCGTTTTGTAAAATAATTGAAAAAAAAATAAACAATATTCCAATACCTAACATCAAGTATCCGCCTGCTGAATAATCCTTTTTAAATTCATCTATTTCCCGATCCTTCATTTCTTCGAGTTCAGCAAAATGTGTTTCAACTACTTCTTGGGAAATATTCTCACTTTTATAGAGTTCAACGATCTCATCTTTCTTTAAGCCATCACGTTCAAGCAGGCTGACCAGATGAGCACCTGTTTCTTCACTCCCTTCGCTCAGTATATCACTTATTGATTTCTGATATAACCGGAGCTTATGGCGAATTATTGATAGAGCAATTGCAAATTCTTTTAAATTGGGTAAAAGATTGAGATTCAGAGCTTTTGCCTCTTCTCCATATAGGAAAGAACAACTGACAATATATCTTTCCAAAAATAAATGAAATCTATTGAATAGACACTGATAACAAATTCGCTGTGAATATCTTTGTAATAATATACAATGTTCTTTCTTAAACGGAATGGCTGGCTTAAGATTATTTTATCAGTGTAAACAGAGACGATACTTGGTAAAGGATTTCTGATGATGTAAATTATATAAAGGATGATGCCTGCTATCACGAGATAAAAATAGGTAGTCAGAATTGGAACATCATAATACATAAAAGCTAAAGCGATGAAGAAGAATATTATCGGGTATATATAAATTCCCTTTGGAGCTTTAGTTTTATATAAAAATTCTTCATCCAAACTTAGCGGGAATTTAGTTTTAAAGTTAAAATAGAATAGCTGTTGTTAGGCAACGCTAACGTGGCTAGAACAGTATAATTTTTAAATAGGGAATTTTGGAATGACAAGTTTATTCTTTCGTATTATTTGTTATCTTTAATTAACATTTATATAAAATACTAATATTAATTATTTCCTGCAAATTATAAACAAACAACCTGCTTACACATTCACACTACAGATTTTATTTTCATTTAGATCTTTATTTACGTTTACTGATTGGATCCTCGCCAAAAGCACGCGGGGATGACAAATGGATTCAAGATTAAGGTTGAATATTCAGGATTAATTATCAGCTTTGATTAAACGCTATGCAACTTTTTTTTATCGAAGCTCAGTTGCTTCAGAAAATTGAAGCAAAAATTGTACCCATTATACCATGCAATACTTCCGCCCGGTTCAATGGAAACTCTTTTAAAGTTTTCTTCCAGAGTTTATGCTTAATTCTAATCATTATTACTTTACATTATAACCAAGTTATTTCACGCACTCTTTTTAGCAAAGTTATATTTGTAAATATTCTCTTTCCCCAGTACCTGCTCAAGATGAAATACTTCATTACAGTCATCGAATGAAAACATCTGGTTGTCCAGCACATACCATTTACTTCTTTGAATCGGGGTAAGTGCTTTTATTTTCGGGAAATAACTTAGGGGAATCATTATCTCTCTTTTATCCAGAAGAATAAACTTCATTTTCCCCTTTTCCGGGAATGATATTTTTTTTATAACGGGATTTATTTTATTTATGCCTGTCATAATTTGATTGTTTTAATTCTTTTACCTGATATGCTTTTGGCAGGAACCAATCAGCAAACGTCAGTCAATAGAACTAAATTAAAAAACCTTCCTGGTGATAGCACTATTCTCTACAATAATCTTCAATTGTTATTTTTGTTCCGGGTATTTATTCCTGTAGTCTTCTGAAACTTTCTGTATATCAAGATTATGATTAACAATACCATATTCACGATGGATCTTCGTTAAGCGCTTCTTTCTTAATCCGGGATCTTTGGAATATTCTTTATTCAATTTTTCCCTGATCTCACGCATTGATTTTACAGCATCAAATTCTTTTTTCATATTACTTTTTTAAAATTCAGAGAAGGATTTCTCTCGGGTTCCTGATTTCAATTAATGAATAACCGTTCTTCAAATTTACAGCATTATACATTCTGATTTTATCAAGATTTACAATATGCCTGAAATTCCAGCTGACCAATACATCAATTTTGTTAACTGTTGCAATAGCTATATGCAAGGCATCTTCATAAAATTTTTTGCTTACGACTTTTTCCTTTATGTATTGAGAAGCAAGTTCTTCGGTTTCCTCATCATTAAGAATGTATTCTTTAAATGACTCCGGAATTAAATTGATTTGATTCTTCACCTCATCTCTTGCCAAATTCAATTCGTCTAAAGTAATATCTGAAATTATTGCTATTTTAATTCGGATTTGAACTCTTCAAACAATTTGTTTGACCATTCTTTGAATTCTTCATCAAAGCAACCTCCAATAACTGAAGTATCAATATATATTCTTGATTTTATCATAATAATCTATCCTTTCAATTATTTAGCCGTATTTAAAATACAAATTTCAATTCTACAATAAAATGAATTTTATATATATAAAAAACCTGCCGTACAATCTTCCATCCGGCAGGTTTAATGATCATTCACATGCCTTCGCATGTTGGTGACCTCTCTGCGCTCGGAACACCAACATGGGCGGGGAAAAATCAGTTGTTATGAATAAAAATGTTTGTGTATTTCTTCAATTGAAATATATCTCCCGGCTTGCCTTACAATAGCTCTTAATGTGCCAGTATCAATTTCTTTGTGGTTTGGAATAAGTAAAGTTTGTTTCAGATTATCTTTGATTCTCCGAAGTTTGATGTGGCTTCCTCTCTGATTTATAACCTCAAATCCAAATTGATTCAGAATTGAAATCACCTCTTTTCCTGAAAGCTTTTTTAATTTAGGCATATTCAGGGTACAAGCTCAAACGTTACCATTAGATTTGGTTTTTCATCCAAACCGAATTCTTTCGGGTCCTCACCGTCAAGGAAAAGTTCAACAGCTTCTTTCAGATTATTTGTAACTTCATCCAAAGTCTGACCTTGTGTAACCACAGGTATTTCAGACATTCAGCTACAAAGCCCCTTTCATCACCGTTCACAATGACAGCTTTAATGTTCTTTTGAAGTTTCATAGTTTTATTTTGATAGATTTATAAACATTTTTATTTTAAATTTAAAATACTAATACTTTAATTTTTCTACAAAGCATAAATAAAAAACCTGTCGCACATATTCACACGACAGGTTATTTTGATTTTAGATCTTTGATTTACGATTCGTGATTGGATCCCCGCCAAAAGCACGCGGGGATGACATAATTATTTTTACTTATTATATTCAATCAAAATCATTTGTCATTTGTAATTTGACATTTGAAATTGCTCATTAAATAACCTGCCGTATACAATCACACGACAGGTTATTTTGATTTTTGACCTTTTATTTAGGTTTGTTGATTTGATAATCTGTTTAATCTGATGAAACTTCCATTCTTCAGTGTCTCCGCATGTTGGTGACCTCACTGCGCGCGGAACATCAACATGGGTGGGGGATACCGCTCGAATATTCTGAGTAGAGAAGAAAGGATTTTCTTCAAGGAGCTGTTGGATTTATAATCATTAACTCTTAGAATGGCGCATGCGGATAACTCGTGCGGACATGTGAACCTCGCCTAAAAAGAAGACCAGTCCTATAATAAGAGCGATGGTTGCAAATGTAAATAGAATACCTATTGCCCAGTCTAATGGAACCTGAAACATTCCTTCAATGAAGAGAGATGCAACGACCAGGCAAACTAAAAGAGCTGAGATTGTACACATGGTAATTGCCTGACTGGTTAAATGTCTCCTTCGCTCAAGTGATTTCAATTCTTCTTCGACCCTTTCCATTCCGAGTTTTACAATCAGATCTTTTCCTTCAGTAAGTGCTCTTCCTCTGTCAATGATCCTTGAAAGACGACCGGACATAACATTCAGCATACCTGCTATTCCGGTTAGTAAAAAGACCGGACCCAATGCAAGCTGAATGGCTCTTGAAATGTCGCTGATATTTTCGATGGGGGAGTGCATTATTCAAATTAAAAATTACAAATTGCAAATTACGTATTACGAATGTAAAATTACGTATTATTATTGCCTTAATCAAAGGTGATGAATGTTCTGGAAATAAAGTACCCGGGCTTCAAGCCTTGTTGAAAGTTTGATTTTCTTCAAAGAAAAAAAATTTTAGTGCCGTCAGGATTTTCTTCCTGCGGGAAGTATAGTATCTATCTCCTGCAAAGTATAAACGATCATACCCCATGTCTTCTTAATAATTAAAGATCCCAAGAACGGAGCCGGTTTTAAAAGATGATTGTTTTCTGAAATATTCATCGATGAAATTATCGGGTGAAGTTATCTCTCCTAATTTAGAAACATACCAGCCTATTTGATTTGAAGAACCATTGAGCTGGATAAGGCTTTTTACATCACTGAATTTAATTGAGGTCTGTGACTGAAACACCGATGTATATGATGTGCTGTCATAAAAAACGATATTGTAAATTCCCGTTCCGTCACCAGGTGTAGTAAAATTTGTAGTGTCGGTTACAGTTGCGTTCTGGACAGGTGTTAATAAAGAAGGATTATCCTTTACTGTAAAAGTATTCTGTCCGGCGGGATCCAGTAAGTATTGTTCAGTACCGCCGCCCGTTGCCGAGTTTGAATATGAATCAAGAAAATTATAAGATTGTACGGGGAGATCTGCGGGAATTCTTACACTAAGCTGACCGGGAACAAATGTCTGAATGGTTTCAAACACTCCGTTATAGATCTTTTCTTTTGAAAAACCAATATAGTGTTTACAGAAAGCAAAATTAGTATTGGCAGTTGAGTTTATAGTAACGGGTACATCAAGTTCTGCTGGATTAAATGATATTTGTTCGGCGGTAAAGGTATAATACATGTTAAAGATATCAATGTCATCACTTACGCCAAAATTTTCATATGAAAGAATCCTTCCCTCGTTATCATGTTTAAAAGTAAGAAGATATAATTTACCGGAAAATTCAGGCGTATTAGATCCCAATCCGAAACCTATGCGCGACGGAACAACCTGGCGTTTGATGTATCTGTAGTCGTTGATATTTTTACCATCGGAAAAAATAATGAGGATGGATAATTGTTTATAAAAGATACTGTCCGGAATAGTTATTTCCAGAGGTAAGATCTTAGCACGGTCGATGAAGGACATTATGAGTTCGGGACTCGAAGTGTTCAAACTTCTGTAAAGAGTTTTGAATTCTCCGGTTTCATCGGCAATCACTACATCATAGGGAAATACAATGTTATTCAGTGAGAAGCTTCCGTCGGAAGAAGTTGTGGTTGATTTATTCTGTATCGTGACACTGAGGTTGCCTAATGTTGCCTTTGAAACTGAATAGACCTTTCCGTTGACAGTGTTTGCAACCGGTGCAACGGGGTTGTCGCTTTCGCACGAGTAATTAATAACAGATAAACATAGTATAACAATAAGTGTTGGTATTCTTAATAGTATTTTCATATGTGTTGGGTTAATTGATTACAGTGAAATTTTATTCCTTCCGCTTCTTCGCAAAAATACCTTCATAAATTATTTTCATTGCGCTGATTGTAATAGCTGAAAACAGAAGTGCGACTCCGGCATAGGCAATAGCATACGCTGTTGCACCCGGAACATTCAACATCATAGTTACAGGAAAAACAATAAGAATAAGAAAAGTGATCGGAACAAGATGTAAATAGATCTTAATTACTTTTTCTTTTCTCCATTTCAGATAAGTCTCAGACCAATTGAAAATCTTTTTTCCGGTCCCCAGTTTCTTTTGGATTTCATCTTCATATAATGGCAAAGTTTGCAGGTAATAAACGACTAACGACTGTTTAATTATATTATAAATTGTAAGAACGGTTATTACTGTATAAATTGCTACAAAACCTGTAAAGAGAATTCTCGGATCGTTACTAAAGAATTTATCACTGATCGGTCCCCAGGTAAGAATTGTTCCGATAGCCGCGTATAATTTTATGTCAGCGAATGAACTCTCCACATAAGAAGCGCACCGTTCGCTCAAGCGAACATATTCTTTATAGGTATATTCAATTGAATTTTGGGATAAATCAATTTTCTCGTCCATAATTATTTGCTTAGTTTTTGATTTGAAGGATAAAGTGATTCTCCGTTGTTGACTTTAGCTGTGGCCAGCAACAAGATATCTATTTTATAAAAGGGGATTGAAATGGACAATTTTATTCTTTCGGATTATTTGTTATCTCTAATTATCTTTTATAAAATAACATTATTAATTATTGCGTGCAAAGTAAAATGTAAAAACCTCCCGAGCTTTCACAAGGAAGGTTTTTAATTTTAGTTCTATTGATTGACGTTTGCTGATTGGATCCCCGCCAAAAGCACGCGGGGATGACAAATGGATTCAAGATTAAAGGTTGAATATTCAGGATTAATTATCAGCGTTTCTTAAACGCTATGCAATTTGCTTTATCGAAGCTCAGCTGCTTCAAATAGTTGGGACAAAAATCATATCCATTATACCAGGCAAGACCTCCGCCCGGTTCAATGGAAACTCTTTTAAAGTTTTCTTCTTCAAGTAACTCTTTTGTAAAGCCCTGACCGATAAATGGTTTTAAATCAATTACAGCTTCAGTTCCGTCTTTGAATTTCAGCCAAATATTATACATGTCGAGTACTTTAATTTCTATTACTTCATTCATTCTTTAATCTAATGGTTTTATGTTCAATGTTCAATGTTCAGTGTTCAATGTTCAATGTTCAGTGTTCAATGTTCAATGTTCAATGTTCAATGTTCAATGTTCAATGTTAAATGTTAAATGTTAAATGAGGGAAGCACATAGTGTAAATAAAAAAAAACCTTCCAAGCTTTCACCAGGAAGGTTTTGTTGTTTTAGATCTTCGATTTACGATTGCTGATTGGATCCTTCGCTTCGCTCAGGATGACAAACAAATTTCATCGTCTGACGTCTGACATTTGACCTCTGACGTTTCACCGTCTCGCGTCTAGCGTCTTACGTCTCGCGGCTCTTAATACATTCCGCCCATATCACCCATACCACCGCCCGGAGGCATCATCGGCATCTTTTCCTTTTCCGGTTTCTCAACGATACATGCTTCGGTCATCAGAAGTAATCCTGCAACTGACGCTGCATTCTCAAGCGCGATTCTTGTTACTTTGGTCGGATCGATAACACCGGCTTTCACCAGGTCTTCATATACTTCAGTCGCTGCATTGAATCCGAAGTTTCCTTTTCCTTCTTTTACTTTGTTGATCACTACTGAACCTTCGAGTCCTGCATTGTTCACGATCTGTCTGATCGGCTCTTCAATCGCTTTCTTTATGATGCTTATACCGGTCACAATGTCGTGATTATCATCTTTTAATCCGTCAAGCTTTGAAGCTACTCTTAACAGAGCGACTCCGCCACCCGGAACGATTCCTTCTTCAACTGCTGCTCTTGTAGCGTGTAATGCATCTTCAACTCTTGCTTTCTTTTCTTTCATCTCTATCTCTGTCGATGCGCCGATCTTCAATACTGCAACACCACCTGATAACTTTGCCAGTCTCTCCTGTAATTTTTCTTTATCATAGTCAGAAGTTGTCTTGTCCATCTGTCCTTTTATTTCGTTAACTCTTTTCTTAATATCTTCAGGAGCTCCTGCGCCTTCGACGATTGTTGTATTGTCTTTGTCGATGACGACTCTTTTTGCTGTTCCTAAATATGCTAACGTTGCGTTCTCAAGTTTGTATCCTTGCTCTTCTGAGATAACTGTTCCTTTAGTAAGGATCGCAATATCTTCAAGCATAGCTTTTCTTCTGTCACCGAATCCCGGAGCTTTCACTGCGCAGATCTTAAGCGTACCTCTTAATTTATTTACAACTAATGTTGCAAGAGCTTCACCTTCGATGTCTTCAGCAATGATAAGCATTGCTCTTCCTGACTGAGCTGATTTTTCAAGTATTGGAAGAAGGTCTTTCATTGTTGATATCTTCTTGTCGTAGATTAAGATATAAGGATCTTCTAATTCTGTTTCCATTGATTCTGCATTGGTCACGAAGTAAGGTGATAAGTAACCTCTGTCGAACTGCATGCCTTCGACCACATCAACAGTAGTCTCGGTGCCTTTAGCTTCTTCCACTGTAATAACGCCGTCTTTACCGACTTTATCCATTGCCTGCGCAATGAGGTCACCGATATACTTGTCGTTGTTAGCTGAGATAGATCCGACCTGTGCGATCTCTTTATTCTCTTTAATAGGTGACGAAATGTCTTTTAATCCTTTTACTAATTCAGTTACAGCTTTATCAATACCTCTTTTTAAATCCATCGGGTTAGCACCTGATGTGACGTGTTTCAGACCTTCTCTGTAGATAGCCTGTGCGAGGACAGTTGCGGTAGTTGTACCGTCACCTGCAACGTCTGATGTCTTTGAAGCAACTTCTTTTACCATCTGCGCGCCCATATTTTCCACCGGATCTTCAATTTCTATTTCTTTAGCGACGGTCACGCCGTCTTTTGTAATAGTCGGAGCCCCGAACTTCTTGTCGATTACTACATTGCGTCCTTTTGGACCCAATGTAACTTTCACTGCATTAGCAAGTGTATCAACACCTCTTTTTAAGGCGGCTCTTGCCTCAGTGTCGAATGTTATTATTTTTGATGCCATGTTTGATTTTTGATTTAGTTTAAAATTTTTTGCCACGAATTTCACGAATTTTCACGAATTATTTTTCTGGATTTAAAATTCGGTGGCTTTCAATTATTGTTTTAAAATTTATTTCTTAGTTCACTCATTTCACTTTTTAGTTAGAATTTTGATTTAATAACTTAAATTAAAATTCGTGCTAATTCGTGAAATTCGTGGCTAAGTTTTTAAATTTAGATTACAGCGTATACATCTGATTCTCTCATAATAAGGTATTCGGTACCTTCGTAAGTGATCTCTGTACCGGAATATTTACCATAGAGTATCTGATCACCGACTTTGAGTTCCATTTTTGCTAATTTTCCGTCGTCCGTTACTTTTCCCGGACCAACTGCGATAACTTCGCCTTTCATTGGCTTTTCTTTGGCAGTGTCAGGAATGATAATTCCCGAAGCTGTTTTCTCTTCAGCTTCTGCCGGTTTAACGATAATTCTATCGCTTAAGGGTTTAATCTTCATTTTGTGTTTTTGGTTAAGTTAATTATATATAAGTGAGTTAAAATTTATTTGATTTGCTTAGCACTCTGTTGCTTAGAGTGCTAATATAATCATTTGAGTAGGGAATTCAAGTGGTTTTGGAGGGATTTGAAAAAGTATTGGGTATTGGGTATTGGGTATTGGGTAATAGCGAAGATCTCCCCTCGGAGTCCCGGAAAGCACAGGAGACCCTGGCAAAGATATACCGCTCTTAGATAATCCGAAGTGGGATGCAAACTTTTAGTTCGAGGAAATTCGTGTGAATTCGTGGCAAGTTTTTGAGTTAGAATCCCAAATCCGAAATTCCAAATTCCAAATCAAAAAGGGAACGTCGGAGTCCCGGAAAAGCGCCGGAGACTCCGACGTGGGAGATACAGATTATTTTAAGCGATCGGAGTCCCGGAAAAGCACCGGAGACTCCGACGTGGGAAATTTTAAATCCGAAATTCCAAATTCCAAATCACAATAAAGAAATGGGCTGTTCAATAATAAAGGTTGGGTCTTACTTATCCTGAACAGCCCACGAAAGGAATTTTCACTCCGTATAATTATTCCAGAACGAAAATATTTTTTGCAGCGCAAATGTCTTTAAGTCTTTTTGGCCATACTGTTACACTTACTTCACCGAGATGAGCTTTTCTTAACAAATACATCAGAGTTCTTGACTGTCCAATACCGCCGCCGATACTTAAAGGAAGATCGTTGTTTATTATACCGCTGTGATACGGAGTTGTAAGGTAGATCAAGCTGATTTGTCATTTCAAGTTGTGTCCTGAGAGTTTCAGCATTAACTCTTATTCCCATCGAAGAAAGTTCATGTCTTCTGTTTGTTACACTGTTCCAGACAAGGATATCTCCGTTAATTCCGTGCGTGATGTTCCCTTTATCTGATACCGTTTGTGTAACCCAGTCGTCATAATCAGCCGCTCTCATTTCATGAGGAAAACCATCATCAAGAGTCCAGCCGATCCTATTATAAAGATAGCAGGATACTCCTGAAGTATAGCAGTTTCTCTTTGCTTCCTTGGAAGATCAGGGTATTTTTCGAGTAATTCTTCAGCGTGAATGAATACAAGTTCGTCCGGTAAATTCGGGTACTTTGAATTCTTAAGCGCCGGGAACAAATATTGCGCATAAACTTCTGCCTCCTTAATAACTTTCCAGATCTTTCTGACTGTATCCTTCAAATAATCAAGATTTCTGTCCTTGTCAGTTATTACTTTTTCCCAATCCCACTGATCTACATAAGCGCTGTGATCATGATCGAGGAAATAATCCTTTCTCACTGCCCGCATGTCTGTGCATAATCCTTCTTCAGGTTTCATACCGAACTGTTTCAAAGCAACTCTTTTCCACTTTGTAGCAGCCTGGACTACCTGCGCCTCAATAGGATTTTTTCCTCTGTCATTACTTATATGAAATGAAACAGGAGTCCTTGATCCGTCCCTGTCGAGCATGTCATTGACTCCGCTTTCTTTATCGACGATCAGCGGAACTTCAACCATCATTAAATTAAGTTCCTTACATAGCCCTGAACTTATGAATTGTTTGACTTCATAAACTGCTTTTTGGGTATCTTTCACGTCAATGAGAGATAAATAATCCGTAGGCAATATTCTTTCGATTTCTTCATAGGAACCAATGCCCGGTCCCGCGAGATCAGCTTTTTTGTCTGATATGGTATTTATGTCTGTAGTATTCATAATTTTTTTTTTCTGTAAATTTATGTAAAACCTTTTTTATTAGATATGATTCAAGTCATTAGAATTAATGATATTTGTCATAAGATCATAATAAATTTGTCACGATTGACGATTTTAAACCCCCTCACCTCCCCTTTGAAGAGTCTGTTTCAAAGCTAAAAGCCTGCAGACTCTGAAGAGTCTGTCTCAAAACTAGAAAAATTATTTTACCACGAAGACACAAAGGCACAAAGCATTCTAGTTTTAAAACATTTTCCTTAGTGTCTTCGTGACTTCGTGGTTAATAGTGATGTTAATGAAACAGACTCTGAAGAAAAAGGAGGGGAGAATGGTGCGATTGACGATTCACGATTTACGATTCACTATTGTCTATTTGACTATTCACAATGGACAAACATTTACTTTTCTTTTATTTGCCTGATTAAGCAGGTTTATTACCTCATCATCACTTATCTGTTCAAAGCTATTATATACCTGGCTGACTGCATAGAAATTTTCCGGGATAGTTAAACAATAGATCAGCACATTTACATTCTCTTTAATTGATTCAATAGCGCTCCGGGAAGCTACAGGTACTGCGATTATTATTTGCGCCGGTTCACTTTTACTTACCATTTCAATCATCGAAAGCATGGTGTTGCCGGTTGCAATGCCATCATCAACGATAATTACGCTCATGTTTTTGAAATCAACAGGTTTTCTTCCTGACATATACAGCTTATGTTTTAGTATTAAAGATTTTCTTGCCTTCTCTGTTTCCTGTTTCAGATATTCTTCAGTGATGCCGAAATCATCTCTAACGATAGCTCCGTAAAGACTTACTGTTCCTATGGAATATTCCGGGTTATAGGGATGACCGATCTTCTGAGAAAGCATTATTTCAAGAGGCAGATTTAATTCCATGGCAAGTTCATATCCAAGTATGACTCCGCCTTTCGGAATTGCAATAACAACTCCCTTGCAGCTCCTGTATTCCTTAAGTTTGTCAGCAATTATTTTTGCTGCATGTTTTCTGTCCTTAAACATATGAGTTGCATTTTTTTATTGTAAATTATCTATTTGAAATTATCTAAACAACGATTTCAATCAAGTGACAATATGATATTTATCATGTTATTTTATGACCGGGATCATACTATATTAAGATTATTTATGCTAAATTAACCCGACTGTAAAATGGAACCTTTCCATAATGTTTTAAAATTAAATTTTAGAGGAGACATTAACATGAATGCATTACAAAGAAGTAATCTATTCCCGTTAAACCCAATGTTTTCTGATTTATTTGAAAATGATTTTCTAAGCAGTAAGTTTGCAAACAACCTTCCGGCAGTCAACATAAAAGAAAATACAGCAGAATTTAAAGTTGAAGTTGCTGCCCCCGGTCTGAAAAAAGAAGATTTTAAAATTACTACAGAAGACGGGTTGATCTGTATAAGCGCCAGCCATGAAGACTCCCGGGAAGAGAAAGATGAGAACTACACAAGGAAGGAATATAATTTCAATTCGTTCAGCAGGACATTTGTCCTTCCGGATAATGTAAAATATGAAGACATTAAAGCAAATTATGAAGACGGTATTTTGAAATTAACGCTGCCGAAGAAAACAGAAACAAATAAAGACTCAAATAAAAAACAGATTACGGTGTCATGAAATGTTGGTGTTTTAATAATACGTAAATTTTGTTTTAACAGCCCCAAACTGTTAAAACAGGAAAGAGTCGCAATCCGATACCTGATAAAGGTAGTACGATTATCTTTTCAAAGGCGGGTCGGATGCCCGCCTTTCATTTAATTCTTTGAATTACACATCCGTTCAAATTTTGTTGAGTAGAACGAGTCGTTCAATGTTAGTTCATTGAGTTCATTGAGTTCATTGAGTTCATTGAGTTCATTAAGTTCGTTGAGTTCATTGAATTCATTGAGTTCATTGAGTTCATTGAGTTCATTGAGTTCATTGAGTTCATTGAGTTCATTGAGTTCATTGAGTTCATTGAGTTCATTGAGTTCATTGAGTTCATTGAGTTCATTGAGTTCATTGAGTTCATTGAGTTCATTGAGTTCATTGAGTTCATTGAGTTCATTGAGTTCGTTGAGTTCATTGAGTTCATTGAGTTCATTGAGTTCATTGAGTTCATTAACTTTGATAACTTAACAAACTTAACAAACTTAACAAACTTAACAAACTTAACAAACTTTATGCAAAGCCAAGGGAAGATTATTTTAGCTCTGTCTATACCACTTGCAGTTTTGGTTATTATTACAAGCCTTGTTGGAATATTTGCTCCCGGTTTTTATTCCAATGAATCTTTGAACTGGCAGGTTCAATCATACGGTCAGGATATTATAGATCTGTTTCTTATACTTCCATTTTTGTTGATCACTTCCATTCTCGCTTCACGAAACAATAAGCCCGCGAAGTTGCTGTGGGGTGGCGTGGTTTTATACCTTACTTACACTTTTATAATATTCTGTTTTGATATTCATTTTAATCAATTGTTTTTCCTTTATTGTATGGAGCTCGGTTTGTCATTTTATTCATTCATGTACTTCCTGTTTACAGAAAGAAATGAAAAATTTCCTGAACAGTTTAAAAACTCATTCATCGTAAAATTCACCGCTGTATACTTGATATTAGTTTCCGCGTTGTTCTACTTTCTCTGGTTAGCCGAAATCCTTCCGTCAATTATTAATAACACTACTCCTAAAAGTCTAATTGAAACAGGATTAATTACTAACCCGGTTCATGTTATAGATCTATCGGTTGTTCTTCCCGGGATTTTTCTAACAGGAATTTTTCTTTTGAAAGGAAAGTCAGCAGGATTAATTCTTGCCCCGTCTATACTTATGTTTTTTATTTTAATGGATATAACAATAGGATTTCTCGTCGTGGTGATGAATAAAGATCAGCCTGAAGCGGACTTTACACTCACTGTAGTAATGAGTGTACTGGCATTGGTAAGCCTGGTGACATTAATCCGTTATTTTCATAAAGTTCAAAAAGTTCATTGAGTTCGTTGAGTTCGTTGAGTTCGTTGAGTTCATTGAGTTCATTGAGTTCATTGAGTTCGTTGAGTTCATTGAGTTCATTGAGTTCATTGAGTTCGTTGAGTTCATTGAGTTCATTGAGTTCATTGAGTTCATTGAGTTCTTTGTTGAGTTCATTAAGTTCTTGAGCTTGAGTTCTCGTTGATATAAGTTTATTAAGTTAACAAACTTAAACAAACTTAACAAACTTAAAGAACTTAATGAACTTAACGAACTTAAAGAACTTACTCAGCTTTTTTTCTCTTCACCATCTTATAAAACTCCACCCATATCACACCTGTAAATGCTGCACCGAGGCACAGGATTAAATCTTTTATCTTCAATGCTTCGAATTCAAAGATATTCTGAAACGGTGGAAAGTAAACGGATAGGAAAAGTACGATTAAAGATATTCCAAGAATGACAGGTATCATAGGATTTCTGTAACGGATTGTTGTGAAGATTGAATGATAAAATGACCGGTTGACGAGTGTGAGAAAAAGATTGCTGAAGATAAGAGTTACATAAATTATTGTTCTCACTTCAGTCTGACTGTTTCCATTGGTCATATAAAAGTAACCCAGTCCAAGACTTGCAAGCGCGATCATTAATCCCTGCAAAATACTCAGCGATAATTCATGGAATGAAAAAAATGATGTACTCATTTTTCGCGGTCCCTTGAGCATTGAATCTTTTTCTATAGGTTCATTCTCAAAGACAATTGAGCAAGTCGGTCCCATTATAAGTTCAAGGAAAATAACATGAACAGGCGTAAAGAAATCCGTGAATTTCCAGAACAATAATAACGGTATTGTCACTATGGAAATAATCGGAATGTGAATGGAAATAATATACCGTATCGCTTTCTTTAAATTCTCGTAAATGCGTCTTCCGTGCGCGACTGCATCAACCATTCTAGAAAGATCATCATCCATAAGAATAAGCGCCGCTGCTCTTTTTGCGATCTCACTACCGCGCATTCCCATTGCGATACCGATATGAGCGGACTTCAGCGCAGGTCCGTCATTCACTCCATCGCCTGTCATTGCAACGACTTCACCGTTTGATTTCAGCGCTTCGATCACTTTTAATTTTGCATCCGGAAACATGCGTGCATAGATGTTCACATCGTTTACTTTTTCCTTCAGCTCCTGCTCATTCATTTCAATTACTTCTTTTCCTTTTAAAACTATCCCGTTATTTTTTAAATTTATCTGATCAGCAATTGCAAGGGCAGTTTCTGCATAATCGCCTGTGATCATCTTAACTTTTATGCCTGCTTTATAAAACCTGTTTAGAATTTCCTCTGTATTTTTCTTTGGCGGATCATAAAAAGCTATCAGTCCCAGAAATTCAAACTCAAACTCAAGCTGTGATTTGGGAAGATTATTAATATCACTGTCTGATCTGGCAACTGCAAGTACACGGAAACCTTTCGATGCAAATGAACTATTTATTTCTTCTATCTGCTTCTTTTGTTCAGTTGATAATTTTGATTGAATGACTATACCTTCAACACTTCCTTTGCAGGCAATTATATGATCAGCTTTATTATCACTGAATACATGCGTCATTATCGGAGGTGTGCCGCCCAGAGGATACTCGTGAATGAAATTGTACTTCATTCTTTTATCTTCATCAGTAACTTTGGAATAAACTTCGTGTATTGCTTTCTCCATGGCGTCAAACGGTGCAATTTCCGAAGCCCACATTGCATATTCCAGAACATTATTGAAGCTGAAGGGGACTTTTGTATAATCAAAAATTTTATCTGAAGAAAAATCATAAATGGCTGAGAGCTCCATTTCATTTTCTGTCAGAGTACCTGTCTTATCAGTGCATATTACTGAAGCTGCTCCGAGTGTTTCTACAGCAGAAGGGCTTTGAACTATTACTTTTTTCTTATATAAATGATAAGCGCCGAGAGCCATGAAAGTACTGAATGCAACAGGAATTTCCTCAGGCAGAACTGACATTGCTAATGTAAGTCCGTGAAGCAGGCTGTGAAGAATATCCCAAGCGCAGTCACCTTAGCAATGCAGGACCCGGTCATTACGACTGTTCCCTGAAATATTTTATTATCTTTTTCCTGATGACTTTTAACCACAGCCAATGATTCTCCGGTGAGCATACTTTCATTTACAGAGAAATCGTGAGCTTCAAGAATTACTGCATCAGCCGGCACAAATTTCCCGTCCTCTGCAACAATTAAATCGTTCATCACAATTTCTTCTGACGCAATTTCAATGGTCGTTCCGTTCCGTATGACTTTAGCTTTCGGGCTTGATAATTTTTTTAAAGCTTCAGTGGCATTCCTGCTCTTGTTTTCCTGATACAATGAAATACCAGAAACAAAAGCTAATGCGGCGATCATTATGAGACTTTCCTGAAACTCTCCGAGAATTGCATAAATTAATGCTGTGCAGATAAGAATTATAAATAACGGTTCAGTGATAACTTCTTTTAAAACTTTCCAGTATTTGTTTTGATTTTCAACTTCGGCTACATTAGCGCCGAATTGTATACGGTTTAGTTCAACTTCTCTGTCTGTGAGTCCCGTTAATGTTTCAGATGCCATTTTTGATTGGTTATTTGTTTATAAGTTTCCTGTAACCGGTCTCACTGCTGTTCTAATCTAAAATACCGGACAGATTATCATAAGAGGTCTGACGGTTACGTTTAACATACTGAAATGTGTAACCGTCTGACTGCTGTTCTAAACCTGATTACCCGATAGATTTTAAAAAGCGGTCTGACGGTTATTCGTTGCTGCCTATTTGAAAACTAAATACTATACAAAAATACACAACATAATTCATATTACTATGATGAATGTCATAAAAACTATGATTTGTATCATAGTCTGTTTTGCATAAAATTATATAAATTTGTATAGTAAAAAGAATATCTGTAAAGACGGTTTAGGAAGAAAATAAATTATTAACGGGCAGGGTGAAAATAGTGGCTATCTCCTTCATTCAATAAGAACCTGTCAAATTGTGTTTTTAATATAAATTTAAATTTAATGAAATGAATAAAATAATTGTTCCAATAGATCTTTCTAAGAGCTCAGTTGACGCTCTGAAATTTGCATCTTCGGTAGCAAAGAAAGTGAACGGCAGAATACATTTGATAAACATAATACAGAGGTCTCATGTATTACTTCCCGGCTCGGATCCGTTTGTAGTACCGCCCGTCACAGATAGCTTTGAATATAAATTTTATGAGAATCTAAAAAAGGAAGTGACAGGGAAATTTGAAAAGCTTATAAATGCTCAATATTTAAAAAACATTGAAGTTGATTTCAAAATAATAATCAGCTTTAATGTGTATGAGACAATATGCGAATATGCTGAATTAAAAAAAGCAGCAATAATCATAATGGGTTCACGCGGTTTGAACGGCATCAAAGAAATTCTGATCGGGAGTAATGCCCAGAGAGTAGCGGCATTCTCAAAAGTTTCCGTACTGGTGACTCCTTATAATATAGTAAATCTGAAAACAGTTGTGTTTGCATCAGATTTCAGTGAAGAATCTTATGATGTTTTTCCTTCCGTTCAGAAGTTCGCCGCATTGTTTGATGCGAAAATCCATTTGCTGAAGGTGAATACACACAATGACTTCAGGCGCACAAATGATAACATGAAAATAATTAATGCCTTCATGAAAAAATTCCGGAAAGATTATAAAGTAAGCATTTATGATTCTTATTCTAAGGAAGACGGAATACTGCAGTATGCAGAAGATGTAAAGCTGACGTTATAGCCATTGGACACCACGGCAGGACAGGCATTTCCCGTTTTTTCAGAGGTGACATTTCAGGCGGAATTACAAGACTGACCGCCAGACCGGTTCTATTAATTAATTTTCAAAATCCAAATTCTCCCGGCTAATACGAAAGCCATTAAGTTAAGAAAGAAACTTCCGGGGACTGAATTGACTCGGAAGTTTTTTTGATACAAAAAATAAACCCTCCGCCGGCATTTAAATGTGTGAATGCTGTAACATTATTCTAAAGTTATATAATAGAATAAGTATCAGTCGTCATACTTTATACTAAAATGCTATCGATTATCTGATCCGGATTCATGCGAAACGGGATTCAAAATGAAAAAAATCATTTCAATACTACGTTTGAACAAATTCGGATTTGTAATATTGTATACAAAATTGGTAATTTTGATTCAACAAATAAAAAAAGTAATTAACAAATTCATTCAACAAAAAAATAAAAACAAAAACCAAATGATGAAAATGATCAAACTTACAATGAAAATTTCCCTGATGTTATTCTTAACCAACCTTCCCTTATTTTCACAACAAACGGACAACTGGATGTGGCTTAATCCAAAGCCGCAGGGCAACTCTCTGTATGCAATAGACTTTGTTGATAATAACACCGGCTATGCAGCAGGAAATTACGGCACGATTTTAAAAACTACTGATAACGGTTCTGTATGGACTAAACTTAATACAGAAATTTCGGATCAGTTTACAAGTCTGGATTTTATTGATGCAAATACCGGCTATGCCGGAGGCGGTGATCAGCTTTTAATGAAAACAACAGATGCAGGACAGACCTGGACTAACCTTGTGCTTCCATCAGCACCGAATTTTACTCTGTATGATATAGAATTCATCAATGCAAACACAGGTTATGTACTTGGTTTTTTTATTTTTAACAGTACAATCTGGAAAACCACTGACGCAGGACAAAGCTGGACAACACAAACTACAGGCGGTGCAGATTATTTAAACAACCTTTATTTCCTTAATGCAAATACCGGCTTTGCATCCGGAGGTTCTTTCGGAGGTGACATGGTTAAGACTACAAACGGCGGAGTTAACTGGAATTTGATCTATACAGACAGTTATGCAAAACACAGTATGGTCTTCCTTAATGCGCTGACCGGATATTGCGGAAGCGATCAGGGAAGAATGTACAGGACCACCGATGCGGGCAATACATGGAATTTTGTTTTGTCAGACGGAGGCATTGATGTTTATTCACTGAATTTCATTAATGCATCTACAGGCTTCGGATTCGGAACAGGCTCAGTTTATATAAAAACAACCGACGGAGGAGATAACTGGTATGAAAGTCAGCCTGTAGGAGCAAGTAACAGCAGTCAGTATTTTGATGCAGCCGTTACACCGGACGGATCAATTCATGCTGCGGGTTCATTCGGTGCAATGGTCAGGTCAACAAATTCCGGAACAGATTTTACATACATGGCATCTGTAACTGACGGATATGTTTCCGACATAGAATTTATCAATACTTCAACCGGCTATGCTGTGACAGGATTTAATCACGGTGATATTTTAAAAACAACGGATGCGGGAAATACCTGGGTCTCACAGGTAAGTACATACACAACTTCCATTTATGGAATTGCATTTACAAACGCCGAGACCGGATATCTTGCCGGAAGCATTTCACTTTACAAGACAACCAATGGAGGTACAAACTGGAATACTGTTTACAACAGCACTACAAATGAGATATTCACTGACATAGTTTTTACAAATGTAAATACAGGGTATGCAGTCGGATCTTACGGAAAACAGATGAAGACTACAAATGCCGGCGCGAGCTGGACGCCTTCGACTATTGCAAGTTCAGGCTCTATTCTCGGTTCACTTTGTTTTGTAAATGAAACAACGGGTTATGCAGTTGGTGACAATAATGCTGCCGTGAGAACTACTAATTCCGGATTGAACTGGACTTCTATGTCAGTAGCTTCGCCGTTTATAAATTTGAGCGATGTATTTTTTACTGATGAAAATAACGGATATATTTCCTGTGCAACAGGGATTTACAGAACTACAACAGGCGGAAATTCCTGGTTCCTGCTGAATACTCCCGCAGGCGGATATGCAAAAGTACAGTTCAGGGGAAATTTCGGATATGCTATTACAGGTGACGGAAAGATCATAAAGTCAACAGATGGCGGAACAAGCTGGATAGTTCAGCCGACAGTTACGGATAACGGACTATCAGCGCTGTTTTTTAATACAGATGATTACATTTACGCGGGAGGATTATTAGGTACTATGATTAAAACGATACCTACGGAATTACTGAGAGTAAATACAATTCTTGATCTTTCAATGCTCATCGAAGGATTTTATAATTCCAATACAAACACTATGATTAGTGATACAGTGAAGGTTTATCTTAGAAATTCCTCAGCGCCTTATTCGCTGACAGATTCTGCGAAAGGTGTTTTATCAACATCAGGAAGTTGTGCTTTTACATTCAGCAATGTTTCTACCGGACAATATTATATCGTTGTAAATCACAGGAATAGCATAGAAACATGGAGCAGGCAGGGTGGGGAAGCATTTACATCGGGAGTTAATTTAAGCTACAATATGTCTGATCAGGTCACGAAAGCATTTGGAAATAATATTAAGCAGGTCGATTCAGCACCGGTCAGGTTTGCAAATTACAGCGGGGATGTGAATCAAAATGGAAATACGGATCTTACTGACATAGTTGCAATATATAATAACGCAAAAATTTTTACAACAGGATATAATAATACTGATATAAACGGTGATAATATTACCGACTTAACTGATCTGATCATTACCAATAATAATGTTGCAAATTTTATAAGTAAGATAACACCATAGAACATTAAAGTAATTAAAGCATAGCTACTTTTTAAAAACTATAGATAAGGAAAAATGAAAAAATTAAATATTTTAATTGTTGCCATTCTTATTGGCTTTTCTTCAGCATCTTATTCGCAGATGCCTGATAACTGGAAATGGATGAATCCTGCTCCGCAGGGAAACTCTCTGTTTGGATTAGACTTTCCGGAAAATAATACCGGTTATTCGGTAGGCGCGTTTGGTACGGTTGTAAAAACAGTTGACGGAGGAATCACATGGACACTGCTTAATCCGGGTACAAACACAAGACTGCTAAGCGTTGATTTTGTAAATTCAAATACAGGATACATCGGAGGTTTTGATCAGCTTCTGAAAAAAACGACTGATGAAGGTTTGACATGGACCTTAGTTCAGCTGCCGCAGGAAGGTCCTTTTGATTCACTCTTTTCTATTATGGATGTTAATTTTGTAAACCTGAATACTGGATATGTGTTAGGATTCTTTCAGCTCGAAAGTAAGATATGGAAAACAACAGACGGCGGAATTACCTGGACAACTCAGACAACAGCCGGAGCAAATTATCTGAACACACTTCATTTCCTGGATGAAAGCAATGGTTATGCAGCAGGAGGTTCACTGGGCAGCGAAATCATTAAAACAACAAACGGCGGGACAAGCTGGGAGCTGGTTCAATATTATGATTATCCTGCTCTGTCAGATATTTATTTCTTTGATCAGACAAAAGGTGTAGCTGCGGGAGAAAACGGATGTGTTCTAATGACGAGCAATTCGGGTATCAATTGGGTACAGACAGGATCTCCGACAGGAATGGATATTTCATCAATTTTATTTATCGATGATAATACCGGATTCGGAATAGGCGGAGGCAGTATATTTATTAAGACAACTAACGGCGGAATGAACTGGACAGAAGAAGATTATGGCATTAGCACTATCCGCCCTTTCATGGATGCACAGGTAACATCTGACGGAAGAATACATGCGGTAGGTAAATATGGTATCATATTGCGGTCAACGAGCAGCGGAGCAAACTGGGAAACACAATATACTGTTACGGAAAATACTTTATCAGAAATAAAATTTGTAAATACAACCACAGGATATGCAGTATGCGGATACGGAAGCGGGGATATTTTAAAGACCACTGATGCCGGTGCGACATGGGTTTCACAGATCAGCACTTATCATACACCAATGTACGGGTTAAGTTTTACTGATCCGCAAACAGGTTACATTGCAGGAGCATTGATATTAAGAAAACTACAAACGGCGGTGCAAACTGGTTGAATGTATATTCGAGTACACAAAACGAAATTTTTACTGATGTATATTTTACAAATGTAAATACAGGATATGTTGTCGGTAGTTACGGCAGATTGAAGATGACAACAAATGCAGGACAGACATGGACATCAACGAACATTCCTTCTAACGGAAGCATTCTTACTTCAATTTGTTTTGTAAATGAAAACATTGGTTATTCAGTAGGGGATAACAGTACAATTGTTAAGACAACGGACGCAGGTCTAACGTGGACAAGTCAAAACTGTCCCTTCACTTTCGCATATCTTACTTCGGTGGATTTTACGGATGAGAATACCGGATACATATCTTCCGGTCAGGGATTATTGAAGACAACAGATGGCGGAACGGTCTGGAATATCATGAATGCACCTGACGGCGGGTATTATAAAATTCAGTTCAGGAATGAATTCGGTTATGCAGTATCCAGTGACGGAAAGATCGTTAAATCATCTGATGCAGGAAACAACTGGATCGAGCAGCCGACAGTGACCGATAACGGACTATATGCATTATACTTTAATGAAGATAATTATGTATATGCAGGAGGACTGCTAGGTACGATAATTAAAACGATTCCGACAGAACTGATAGTAACAGGGACAGGAAACAGTTCTGCGGAGTTACCGGAGAAATTCACCTTATCACAAAATTATCCTAACCCGTTTAATCCTGTTACGAATCTGGAATTTGGGATTTCGGATTTGGGATTTGTTTCTTTGAAAGTGTATAACATTATTGGAAAAGAAGTGGCGACATTGGTAAATGAAAATCTTAATCCCGGCACATACAAATACAGATTTGACGGATCGGGTCTGACAAGCGGAGTTTATTTCTATACTTTAAAAGTGAACGGATTCAGCGAGACTAAGAGAATGATATTGATTAAGTAAAAGTCAATACATGATTGAAATTAAAAAGGAAAAATCCGGGAGTCTTGTTGTTGGTGACCAAAAAGTTTGCGAAGATGCTAAGATTATTTTAAAATTTATTCATGCAAACTTTTTGGAACACTAACAACAGCGGGAAGATATTGCTGCTGAGTAAATAATCTACTGTGACAAAAGTCATATTTTATACTGATACAAATCATATCAGACAAGATTGATAATTATTATACTTGTTCAAACAGACAAGAAAACATTTAAAAAGGGTTGAAATTATGAAAAAACCATTTGCAATCAATTTAGCCATTCTACTTTTACTTCTTACAGTCAATCTGAATGCTCAGCAGGTAACAACAGAATGGGCAATAAATAATTTTTCCGGGTTCCCTGTAGGTGTTATGCTGGTTTTAGATCAGAGCAATAATGTTATTGTTACCGGTCAGTCCGGTGATCATACTAAGATCATAACTACAAAATATGACACGCATGGCATTCTGATTTGGGAGAGATATTATACAATTCCCGAAATGGCTGTTGTTGCAACCTGGCTTTCCAAGGATGATTCCGACAATGTTATAGTAACGGGTTATCGTCACAATTTCAGCAGTAATCCGGTTGAATCCGGGCTGCTGACAATAAGTATGATAATAATGGAAACCTGCTTTGGGACAGACTCATCCCTGGGACATGGGCATTTGCAGTTCGATCAATTGTTGATCAGACGGGAAATATATATGTCACGGGAAGAGCGTGGCAATACACTGCTACATATGATTTCGTTACCGTTAAATATGCCCCCGACGGGACACAGTTATGGCTGGATACTTTTGATCAGAACGGAGGATTTCATACACCGGCCGGCATGGATCTTGACCAATCAAATAATTTATTCATTACCGGAGGCGGTCAAAGCGGCGGGTTAATTACAGTTATGTATAACAGCGCAGGTGTACGTCAATGGGTAAGAGAGCATTCGGGATCAGCAGGAAGCAATATAAGGGCTGACAATAACGGAGGAATTTTCATTACCGGCTCATTCTATGATTTCAATACCGGTACAGGCAATGACATTATGCTGCTGAAGTATGATCTTTCAGGAAATCAGGTTTGGCAAAAATTTTATGATTTTGGGAATTCTGAATACGGGAAACTTATAAATATCGATTCTCACTCTGACATAATTGTTACAGGTTTTGGTGCGTTGCCGGGACAATTCCCGGGATGGCTTACTGTGAAGATCGATCCTTCCGGAAATCTTTTATGGCATAAAAGATTTAAATCAAATCAATCCTGGGAAGAATTTCCTAACTTTACTTTGATCGGACCGCAGAATGAAATTTATGTTACCGGGAACGTCGGTGTACCATTCGGCGGAACCACCTATCATGGACTTGAAACTGTAAGATATAATTCTGACGGAAGTAATCCCTGGGTTGCAGGTGTAAATCTATATGCAGGGAAAGGAATGGGACTTGCTCTGGATGCTGATCTTAGTTTATACGCAGTCGGACAGTTTTATTATTCTGTCTTAAAATATTCACAATCCGGAACCTTAAATCTAACAGCACTTATACAGGGGCTCTATGATCCTATATCGAATAAAATGGTAAAGGATACATTGAAAACTTATTTGAGAAATATATCATCACCGTACTCTATAGCCGATTCTGCAGTGGCTATACTGGATTCTAATGGAACAGGAGTTTTCAATTTCTCAAATTCCATAAATTCTGTCCCTTACTTTATAGTTGTCAGACATCGAAATGGGATCGAGACATGGAGTGCCGGTGGCAACTCCTTCACTTCCGGAAGTTTGAGTTATGATTTTACAACCGCAGCTTCACAGGCTTTTGGAAATAATCAAATGCTAAGAGGAAGCAAGTACTGCATCTTTAATGGTGATGTAAATCAGGACGCTGTAATAGATTTATCTGATCTAGTCGCGGTTTATAATGATGCGGGTAATGTTGTATCAGGCGATGTCAATACGGATCTCACGGGCAATATGTTTGTTGACCTGAGTGATATTACGATCGATTATAATAACTCAGCTAACTTTGTGCATTTGATAAGACCTTGACAAGTTATTCGAATAAATTGAAATTAATTTGAAGCAGAGTTATTTTTTAAAATTATTAATTCAGGAGTTAAAAAATGAAAAAACTAATTCTAATTTTGATAATCATTTTACCGTTTATGTTTAACAGCAATATTTTTTCTCAGGGTTCAGTAACTAATTCATGGCGATACTACAGACCGGTAATACAGGTATTCAGGGAGACTATTGTGATGCTATATGGATCGATCAGAATGGAGATCCTTATATCGGAGGTTATGATCCAATATTCGAGGAGGGGGGTTTTGCAAAATTCAAACAATCAGAAAACCGGTGGATTAATTACTCTAACGTTGACTATCCTGTAATAGGCGGACACGAAGTAGGAGATGCACGGATCAATGATATAGTTCAGGATAATAACGGTAAGCTCTGGATGGCAACATGGCAGGGAGCGCTTAAGTTTGACCCGGCTGCAGGTGGTTCATCTTTTATTAACTATAAACCGAATAATTCAGGTTTGCTGGGATATACTACTGACCTTGACATTGCGCCTGATAACTCCGTTTGGTTTGTAAGCGGCGGGCTTGTTAGATTCAATCAGGCTAACAATACATGGACTTACTGGCAGGGAGGTGAACAATATATTGCCGCGCAGCCAAGATCAGGAGGTGGTTATGATGTATGGTCGGCAGCGAGCTATTTTGGATATGTATTTCAGTTTAATAGTACAACAGGAACATGGACAAGTTATCTGCCTGATTCACCCGGTCAAATAGCCGGAATGCCCGGCAAGGATTGTGTTGATGATGCTGGAAATTTCTGGGCATTTCGTATGGCAGATACTCCCGGCGACTGGGAAAAACTTGACTACAGACGACCTGACGGAACATGGGTTTCTCCTGCACCGCCTTATCCAAGCATAACATTCGACACCTGGGCTTTCAAAGCTTTTGGTAATGCTCAGGCGCTGCTGGTAAACGGTAATGGTGAAACATGGAGATTCAACGGAACAACATGGTCAAGTCTTGGAATCTGGAGACCGGGACAATATTCTCAGGCTGTTGATATTGATGCTCAGGGAAATGTCTGGGTTTCAGGTGTAGGCGGTGCAGCTAAAAGGAATGCACAGACCGGAATCTGGCAGCGATACCGGATAACAAATACAGGTCAGTTCAGCAACTGGAACTATGACTTAACAATGGACCCAGTGAACAATACAGTGTGGATAGGAGGAAATGCCGGAACAGGTATTGGAGGGATGATGAAGTTCGACGGAGAACGATGGTTTTGTTTTAACCAGGCAACATACGGACTTGGAGTTGAGTGGCCATTTCAAAATGATGATTGTCGTGCACTTGAGTACAGAGAATCAAATGGAAATTTGGCAATATCACCTTTAAACTGGTTAATTGGAATTTATGAGTGGACAGGAACAGGATTTAATACTCTGCTTCCCGCAGGAGGTGCGCAAAAACTTGTTGAAGATTCGCAAGGAAGATTATGGGCTTTGGGAGAATATTTCAGCCTGAATTATTATAGCGGAGGAACATGGACAGCAGTTGAATTAATAGGATGGGGAAATAGTATTACGAAAGATCCAACCAGAACCGGAACTGTATGGGCAAGTACTTCTAACGAAATTCTCAGAACAGACGGAACATATAATTTCATCAGAACTACAGAAGATTTTCCGGAATTAAATTCTACCGGAGGTTTTTTACTACTGTTACTCCCGGATCAAAACAATATTGCCTGGGTTGGATCTGACCGGGGTCTTATAAAATTAAATGCAGGTACCGGTACTTATCAGTTTTATTCACCTGATAATTCAAATATACCCGGTGACTGGATCTTACCATATGTAGTATCCCCGGACGGAAAAGTCTGGTTTTCTTTTTCCAACAGTATTACAAATGCTTCCGGATTAGGCTGGTATAATGGAACTGATTTTGGATCTTTTACTCCCTCTCCGACTGGCCTGCCGAATGATATAATTCAGGAAATAGAATTAAAAATATTACCAAACGGATATGAGTTATGGATAAGCTGCATGAGCCGCGGAGTCGCTGTATTAACCGTTATAAATCCTGTACTAACATTATCAATAGGTTTTGAAGCAATCAATTCTCAGGATACAATTTCAGTTGAATTAAGAAATGCTTCAGCACCTTTCAATTTAATCGAGTCACATCAAAGTATTGGAGGTCAGGGAATTGCTCATCAAACATTTTTTTCAAATGCAGTAAACGGATCTCCATATTATATAGTCGTTAAGCATAGAAATTCAATTGAAACATGGAGCGGACATGTTTCTTCATTCTCTGCAGGAGTGTTAACTTATAATTTTACTACCGCAGCAAACCAGGCATTAGGGAATAATATGAAACAGGTTGGTTCTTTATGGTCATTTTATTCAGGTGATGTAAATCAGGATGATGTAGTAGATTTAACAGACATTGTCTCTGTATTTAATGATGCAGGTAATTTTGTATCGGGTTATGTCAACACGGATCTCACGGGAAATATGTTTGTTGACCTGAGTGATATTACGATCGCATATAATAATTCATCTAACTTTGTGCATCGTGTCAGTCCCTGACAAGTATTGAGTATTGGGTATTGAGTACTTAATATTGGCAGTAAAAAATCCGGCAGAGTGTATTTTTAATAATTATCAAATAGGTTTTAGCGAGAAGGAAGAATAATTTTGATGAAAAAAAATTTGAATACTACTGTTAAGAAAACTCTGGTTTGCAAATTTATTCTCAGAAATTATATTTTACATGAAGCAAACAAACATAACAATAATGAAAAACACATACCGACTAATTTTAACAGCAATAATATTTACTTCATCAGCATTAACATTATTTGCTCAACCCGTATTGACGACTTTTGACAATACCTGGTACGGATTCAATGCAAAACTTGGAGAGCAGAATTATTTTCTGAACAGCGGGAGAGTAGTTGATATAGATAATGACGGCGACTCGGATGTTGTCGGTTCGAGATATTTTGCAGGATTTATGGGAACAGCAACCGGCTTTGTAGTACTTAAGAATATTGGTGGCGGAATGCTTGGTTCATCTCCGGTTTATTATCCGTCAACGAATTCATCAGATTTTGTTTATTCAGCTAAGCTTAATAATGATGCTTATGCTGATATTATAGTATCCAATACCGGAAATAATTATTCCGGTAATTCAATTTCAGTTTATTTCAATCTTGGCAACGGGACGTTCGGCAGTCCCGCAAATTACTTCGTAGGCGGTGGTCCGGTAGGAATTGCTGCAGAAGATTTTAACGGGGATGATAAAACAGATCTTGCCGTTGCGACGCGCGGAAGTTTCGGGTCAGGCAACACTGTTACGCTCCTGATAAATAGCGGTGACGGAACATTTGAAGCTCCTGTTCTTTATCCTGCCGGTAATTCTCCGGTCAAGCTATCTGCCGGTAAGATCAATACTGACAATTTCATTGATCTGGCAGTTGCAAATGAAAACGGAATGGTAAATGTGCTGATGAATTCCGGAAGCGGAAATTTTTCAAACAGGACCGAATATACTTTCATTCTTGGAGGAACTGGTTATTTGCCGAATGTTAAAGTTTCGGATATAGACAATGACAGCGACCTCGATATACTTTATTCCAATAACGCATTAGGAACCGGTAATGCGCCGGCAATAGGACTTTTAAGAAACAGCGGCGGAATATTTTCCGACCCGGAATTAATACAGACTACCGGCTTTGCCGCCGGAATAAGAGATGTTGAAACTGCTGATCTGAATAATGACGGGTGGAATGATATTATAACTGCAAATGCAAATGCGAGAGCAACAGACGGTTATCAGGTAATGCTCAGCAACGGTTCAGGCGGATTTCTTCCATCTTACAGGAATAATGCAGGTCAGAATACAGAAGATGTTATGATTGGTGATATGGACAACGACGGCAAGATCGATATACTTACTTCGGATTCGTATTCGATGCAGATAACAGTACATAAAAATCCGGGTACCGGAATTTTTCCGGTACCTTCGACATTCGAAACAGGCAACTCATTTTCTGCAAGTGTTGACTTCGCAGACATTGACGGAGATCTTGATCTTGACGCTGTCGTATCTGCATCAGGAAGGACAGCTACGGGTGTTCCGGTAAGATACATGAAAAATTTAGGAAACGGAAATTTCGATGGCGGGACATTATCTTCGATAAGAGGCGGCGGAGTACAGGCAAAGTTCAGGGATCTGAATGGTGACAGCAAGCCGGATATTTTATTTGCGACTGCGATAAATTCAGCTCCTTATGATTTTCATTATGCAATTAATAATGGAGACGGAACCTTTGGAGCAGTCCAGACAAAACCATTAGGTTCATGCGGCTGGTATGATATTGATGCAACTGATCTTGATAATGACGGTGACAATGATGTGATTATCACGGAATGGCTCGGATGTCCGAATGTTACTAATTCATCAAGAAGAATTTACATTTGTACTAATGACGGTAATTCTGTTTTTGCCAATCCGATAATTAAGGTTGTAAGTCCGCAGCCGGCACCAATCGCATATGGTGATTTTAACAGTGACGGAAAAAAAGATATTATCACAGGAAGTGCCGGAGCAATTGTGGAAATATCCATGGGAATCGGAAACGGAGACTTATTAGCTCCTGTATCTTATTCAATAGGTGATCAGGGAGGAGCTACCGATATTGTAGTTGAAGATTTTAACGGCGACGGAAAGCCTGATATCGCATCAAGTAATTTCTGGGAGGGAACATCAATGTCGGTTTTGTATGGAAACGGTAACGGGACATTTCAAACTGCAATTATACTTCCGTCTGCATATTCTCCTGATTTGCTGAACGTTTCCGGAATTACAGCAGGAGATCTGGACAATGATGGAGACAAGGACATAATTGTCGGAAATAACGCTTCGAATTCACTATCGCTTTATTATAATAATAACGGAACGTTTGAATATAAAATGAGAGCCGGAGCTTTCTTAAGTGTGTTTTCTCCGGTATTCGCCGATATAGATAATGACGGCAAAGGTGATATCGGAGCAGTTGGATCTCTTCCACCAAGCGGGACTGGGAGTACTTTGATATTTATGAAAGGAAGCAATACAGGTCTTACTTCGGTTGCAGGTCTTAATGTTTTAAATATCCCGGAAAAATTCAGTCTTGAACAAAATTATCCGAATCCATTTAATCCTGTAACTGTTATTCGTTATTCGTTAAACGAAAATCGATATGCATCTCTGAAAATATTTGATGCTACCGGTAAGGAAACCGCAACACTTGTTAATGGTGTGCAAAATGCAGGTACATATTTAGTCGAATGGAACGCCTCGAGTTATCCAAGCGGAGTTTATTTTTATAAATTAGAGACTGAAAGTTATTCCGAAACGAAAAGAATGATCCTTCTTAAATAAACCCAAATGAAAATGTTAGATTTTAAATAAATTAAATAATAATATGAAAATGAAAAATCTGATACTAAACTTGTTCATTTTTGCATTCGCAATTCAGATTACCAATGCACAAACTCCGGCGCTTTCATGGCGCTATTACAATACAGGGAATACAGGAATTCAGGGCGACTATGTTGAAGCAATCTGGATTGATCACGACGGAGATCCGTATATCGCAGGTTACACTCCCGGCTGGGAAGAAGGCGGATTTGCAAAGTATATTCAATCAGAAAACAGATGGATAAATTATTCAAATGTAGATTATCCGGTTATAGGAGATATTAATGATGTTGGTTCATCACGCATAAGCGATATTGAAGAAGACGCCAACGGAATATTATGGATGGCTACCTGGCGGGGAATCTTGAAATTCAATCCTGCTGCCGGCGCAAGCTCTTTGGAATTCTGGGGAGCTGATAACTCTTTACATCCCGGAGGTAGAACAATGGATCTCGCGATTGCTCCCGACGGATCTGTGTGGGCTGCAGTTTTTTCTGTGACCTGGGGAAACGGAGGACTTGTACATTTTAATCCGGCTACTAATCAATGGCGGTATTGGTCTTTCGGATCAACTGCTAATAACTGGCCGGGCTGGATTAGTTTCTGTGAAAATGTTTCCATTCAGGAAAAAACTACAGGAGGTTATGTTGTCTGGATTGATGGTACGGGATGGAATACGATGGTAACTTTTGACAGCGATACTCAGCTTTTTACATTACTGCCGCAAAATCAGGAACCCGGTGAAATTGTCGCTTTACCCGGAATTGACTGCATTGATGATGCGAATAATCTTTGGGCATTCAAATATACAGCAACAGGCAGTTTGTATTCGCTTGATTACAGAACGCCTGCGGGCAACTGGATCACGCCTGCTCAGCCGCCGGCAAATTCTGAAAATGATATATGGGCTTTTAAAGCTTATGGAAACGGTAAGGCATTACTGATTGACGGTAACAGTAATGTCCGGCAATTTAACGGGTCCTCCTGGCAGGATCTCGGAGCATGGAGAGAAGGAGGTTTTTCTTATGGCGTTGATATAGATGCAGGCGGGAATGTATGGGTAACGGGAGTCGGAGGTGCTGCTAAACGCAATGCGCAAACAGGCGTCTGGCAAAGATATCGTATTACAAATTCTTCTCAATTTACATATTGGGCTGAAGATATTACTATAGATAATAACGGCAATGTCTATATGGCGGGAAATGCCGGAACGGGATTCGGTGGTTTTCAGAAATTTGACGGAACAAGATGGACAGGTTACAATGAATTCACTTATGGCTTAGGAAATCCTTTTCCATTTCCAACTGATAACGCTGAAGTATTATATTATCGACCTTCAAACGGAAATATAATTGTTAATCCAATGTTTAACAATCTGCATGCATGGAACGGCAGTTCATACACTTCACTTAATTATCCGAACAGCAGATCAGTAGGAGTTGTAGAAGATTCTCAGAACAGATTGTGGAGTGTTGGTGAGTATTATAATCTTTCTTATTATAATGATGCAGGAAATAACTGGACAATTGTTCCGTTCATAGGTCTGGGTTCAAACATTGAAAAAGATCCAACAAGATCAGGCACAGTCTGGGTGTGTTCAGGTTATCAGGTCTTAAGAACTGACGGTAATTATAATTTTTCAAAAGTCACAGATGATTTTTCAGAGCTTGATCCTCAGAGTGACGGACTTACAACAGTTGTCCCTCTGGAAAACGGCTTTGCCTGGGTTGGAACAAATAAAGGTCTGGCAAAAGTTAATGCGGCTAACGGTTCATATCAGTTTTATTCTCCAGCCAATTCACAAATACCCGGAGAAAATATTTCACCTCTTGCCGTAACACCGGACGGGCGTCTTTGGTTTTCAAACTTCGGAAGCGCATCGACTTCTGTTTACGGTCTATGCTGGTTTGACGGAACGAATTTTGGTATTATTCCTCAGCAACAGACAGGAGGACTGCCGCATGCACAAATATATGATATTGAAGTTAAAAATTTACAAAATGGATATGAAATGTGGATAAGCTGTGCAAGCAGGGAGCTGCGGTATTTACAGTTAATAATCCCGGAATTTCTTCTCTGAATCTTACAATGCTTATTGAAGGTCTTTATAATTCAAATACACACAGCATGGTCAGTGATTCTGTTATGGTTGATCTTAGAAATTCATCAGCACCGCATTCACTTGCAGATTCTGCAAAAGGTGCTGGCAACATCCGGAAATGTTACTCTTGCTTTCAGTAATTTACCAACGGGTAATTATTATATTGTTGTAAATCACAGGAACAGTATAGAAACCTGGAGCAGGCAGGGAGGAGAAGCATTTACATCGGGAGGAAACACAAATTATAATATGTCCGATCAGATCACAAAGGCTTACGGAAATAATTTAAAACAGGTTGATACATCGCCTGTCAGATTTGCAGATTTCAGCGGAGATGTAAATCAGGACGGAAGTGTCGATCTGACGGATATAATAAATATTTATAATAATGCTGTAAATTTTATAACCGGATATAATGCGACAGATGTTAACGGAGATAATATTACGGATCTGACAGACCTTGTAATTACAAATAATAATTCTGTAATTTACGCAGGTAAAGTCACTCCGTGATTTGTAATTTGGGAATTTGGATTTACCTGCCCGAAATCAATATAGATTTCGTACGATATGCAAATTTATTCAAAATCTTTAATTGCAGCATAAAATTCCACATTCGAAATGCAAAAAAATATGAAAATGTACAATTTGACGAATTCTGATAAACAATTGGGATAACCTTATAATTAATCAGGATATTTTAATAATTAATTAGGCTATTCAAATTATAAATTCTTATTTTATAATAAATATTTTATATATTCCAATTATTAATATAAAAATGTTTTATAATATTAGGTTAGTCTAATAGTTAATTTGAATAAGAATATATATAATTTAGTTTACACTATAACTAATCAGGTAACAATTATAATTAATTAGATATTATAGAAATTATATTTCATATTAATTATTATTTATCAGGATTTTATAATAAATAATTATAATTACGGAATAAAGTATTTGGAAATATTCGCCAGTTGCAGGGAAACCTATATCTAAAATTACTATGCCGCTATACTCAATATTATTTATCACAGATTGTATGTAATACACCGGAAAGAGAAGAACATATTCCTGAGTGCTATATACATGAATATTACTTTGACATTTTTATTTATTTTATATCTTAACAACTCCTTTAAATAAATATAAATGCCAGCAACACTTATACACATGCAGCAGAGTAGTTGACATTTGTGTGAAACGGAAAATAATATACCTGAGGCTATAATAAATGTCGCCGGGAATACTATTTATGAATCTAAATACAAGGTATAACCTGCTAAGTAAAACGATTGCGTTCCCGGAAGAGATTAAAACATTGTTTTATTTGAGTTAAATTTTATTGAGAATGTAAGATTTTAATCCGGTAAAGTATTATTTAAGATCGTAAGGTTTGTGTTCGCCCCAGATAGAAGGTTTTTACAAAAATTGAAATTAATGATTACCGCAAAGACCAGGATGTTTACAGGAACAGTATAGGATTCTGACGCTGCTTACCGGTAAAATCTGAATACTACAATTCATGGAATTCTTGTTTGTAAAATTAAATTCGCTCATGGTATATTTGTATAACTTAATTAATTTATTTTGTTGACCATATTTGCAAAATAAAACCGTTCTTTCTTAGTTCCTTTCGTAGGAGCCTCCGTTTGTTGGGAACGGAGGCTTTTTTATTTTTAGTTTTAAGTTGAAAGTCTGAAAGGAAAGAACTTTATGAGTTTTATCATTTTCTTACTTTGTTAAAAGTATTATACTGTAATAAATTTCTCAAAAACCCATTTGTTTAATTATTTATGCAAAAAAACTATGACAAATATCATATTTTTATCTGATTCTAGTCATAGAGTAAAACTTCTATTCGTTATATCTTTGAACAGATTTTAAAGACAAGATTAACAGAATAAAATAAATTACAAAAAATTGATAAAAGCAAAATCAAATGTAGTATGTTATCATTGCGGTGAAGATTGTCAGGATGACTCAATCTCAGCCGATGATAAAACTTTCTGCTGTGCAGGCTGTAAAACGGTTTATGAAATCCTGAACGGAAATGATCTGTGCAGTTACTATTCATTTGAAGAAAACAAAGGAGTCAGTGTAAGGGAGATCAGAGACAGCTCTAAATACGATTACCTTGATGACACCGGAATTCAGAAAAGGCTAATTGATTTTACAAACAAAAACATTTCAACAATTTCATTTTTTATTCCTTCGATACATTGTACTTCCTGCATATGGCTTCTTGAAAAATTATATAAAGTTAATACAGGGATCATCTCATCAAAAGTAAATTTCCCTGAGAAAAAAATAAGAATTACATTTGACAACTCGGCTATATCTTTGAAGGAATTAGTAAAGACGCTGACCTCAATAGGATACGAACCGCTGATCAGTCCGGATTTCCAGAACAATTCAATAAAAAAGAGTAAGTACCAAAAGAAGTTGTATCTGAAAATCGGGATCGCGGGATTTTGTTTAGGCAACATAATGCTTCTGAGTTTTCCCGAGTATCTTTCAATGGATAGTTTTATTGAAGATAACATTAAGACTCTGTTTAATTATTTGAATTTACTTTTATCAGTACCCGTATTTTTTTACTGCGCGTCTGATTATTTTACATCAGCATGGAATGGTCTTAAAAAGAAATTCATTAATATAGATGTTCCGGTATCACTGGGCTTAACAGCTTTGTTTGTCAGAAGTATTTATGAAATAATTTATTTTAATAATGCAGGATTTTCGGATTCACTTGCCGGGCTTGTATTTTTACTTCTTCTCGGAAAGCTTTTTCAGAATAAAACCTATGACACTCTGAATTTCGAAAGAGACTACAGATCATACTTTCCCATATCGGTAACATTAAAAACAGACAATGCGGAAAAAAGCATACCCGTTTCAAATTTAAAACCGAGACAGAATAATAATACGGAATAATGAAATCATTCCGGCAGATTCCATTTTATTTACGGAGCATCAAGCATTGACTACAGTTTTGTAACAGGTGAGTCAATTCCCGAGCAGAAGACTCTAGGTGAAATTATTTACGCAGGGGGAAGACATTTAGGCGGCGCGATTGAGCTTGAGGTAATCAGAACAGTTTCAAAGAGCTATCTTACTCAGCTTTGGAATGACAATGCTTTTAAAAAGCAGACAGATTCTAATTTACAAAGTGCAGTAAACTCCATAAGCAAATACTTTACAGCAGCAATATTATTAGTTGCATTCGGATCTGCAGCTTACTGGTACGGGACAGACATTAATCTCGCTTTAAATGCATTTACAACAGTACTGATCATTGCATGCCCGTGCGCTCTGGCATTGACAACTCCTTTTGCTCTGGGAAACACGATAAGGATTTTCGGACGAAATCAATTTTATTTAAAGAATGCAAATGTAATAGAGAACCTTTCGAAAGCCGATTCCATAGTCTTTGATAAGACCGGTACAATCACTAATTCAAACGACATATCGGTTCAGTATACCGGAACAAAGCTTAATCTGTGTGAGATCGGCATGGTGAAGTCTCTCACACGTAATTCTTCTCATCCTTTAAGCAAAGCGATTTATGATTCTATAAAATTTACGATTTCATATCAAATAGAAAACTTTAAGGAAAATCTGAGGAAGGCATTACCTGTACGATATCCGGGAAGAACGTTACATTAGGCACTATACATTTCATTCTGAAAGATATTGATCCTACTGATTATATTTTTTCAAATGAATTTCCCGGTAATGCATTTGCAACGAATGTTTATCTTTCAATTGACAAAAAGATCAAAGGATATTTTTCCTTTAAGAATAAATACAGAAACGGACTGGAAGACATTATAGGTGAGCTGAGTGATGAATATGATCTGTCCGTAATTTCAGGTGATAATGATGCTGAAAAAAATAATCTAAGGAAATTATTTTCTTTTAAAAATGAAGAGCATCTTTTATTTAATCAGACCCCGGCCTGCAAATTAAATTACATTAAGACACTGCAAAAAAAGAATAGTAAAGTAATTATGATAGGGGACGGGCTCAATGATGCAGGAGCGTTAAGGCAGAGTGATGCAGGGATATCTGTGTCTGAAGATACAGCAAACTTTACTCCTGCCAGTGACGCCATCATAGATGCTTCAGTATTCTCAAAGCTGGGAGCATTCCTGAAATTTTCAAAGACAACTATGAAGATAATTAAAGTCAGTTTTCTCATATCTTTTCTATATAACGTAGTTGGTCTTTATCTTGCAGCACAGGGAACTTTCTCTCCGCTCATTGCAGCTGTGTTAATGCCGTTTAATTCTGTTTCGATCATTTTATTTGTTACCGGTGTAACAAATTATTTTGCAAAAAAAGAAAGCTGCTATGAGCGTGATAATATTATTAATAGGAGTCAGTCTGCTGGTCGCTTTATTTTTTTATTTGCATTCATATGGTCCGTGAAATCCGGGCAGTATGAGGATAAATATACTCCTTCGATAAGGATGCTGTTCGATGATGAAGATGAAAACAAAAACTACAAAAAATGAAAACCAAAAAACGTTAAAAAATGAAATTTGATCCGAGCACAAATATTAATGATTATCTGGTCTTTGGAGAATTTGGCGATGTCAACCCATCAATAACAGATTCATCAACATTTACTTTTCATAATCCGGGTAAAATGGATGAAGCATTTGATCATGAAATTGAAGGATGCTTTCTGTATTCGCGTCACTGGAATCCGATTAATAAATACCTGTCAAACGCACTGGCGCGTCTTGAAGACACAGAATCAGCGCAGGTTACATCCTCGGGAATGAGCGCAATAAGTTCGACAATACTTGACATTTGTTCAACAGGTGATGAGATAATTTCCGGCAGAACCATTTACGGCGGAACCTACGCTTTATTCAAAAACTTTCTACCCAAGCTGGGAATAAATACAAGATTTACAGACCTGCATAATATAAAAAAAGTTGAGGAGCTTGTTAATGAAAAGACAAAGATAATTTACGGTGAATCAATAAATAATCCGCTTCTTGAAGTAACGGATATTCCTGCTCTAGGCACCATTGCAAAAAAAATACGGCATTAAGCTGATCATTGACAATACATTCAGCCCTATGATCATCTCTCCCGCCAGGCTTGGCGCTGAGATTGTGATTCACAGCATGACAAAATTCATTAACGGAACAAGCGACTGTGTTGCAGGATGCATTTGTTCAACACACGATTTTATCTGTACATTAACTGACATTAACACCGGAGCGACAATGCTGTTAGGACCGGTGCTTGACAGCTACAGGGCGGCAAGTATTCTGAAGAATCTTCACAGTCTTCATATAAGAATGAAGAAGCACAGTGAGAATGCCATGTTCCTCGCAACTGAGTTTGAAAAGCTGGACTTAAAATATATTATCCCGGATTAAAGTCAAATAAAGATCATGATCTGATGAACTCAATTATGAACGATGGATTCGGATACGGAGGAATGATGGCAGTAGATGCCGGACTTACGAAAATGCATGCAGGATAATGACAAGAATGCAGGAAGAAAAAGTTGGCTATCTTGCAGTCAGCTTAGGATATTTTAAAACATTATTCAGCTCACCAGGCACAGCACTTCTTCCGAAATTCCTGAAGAAGAGCAGTCATCAATGGGATTGAGGGAAGGTCTCATAAGATTCTCCATAGGACTGGATAATGATATTACAGTAGCTTTTGAAAGAATAAAGAAGTGTTTTAAAGAAGTAAATTTAATTTAATTTAACTAATTAAGGAGAATCATTAAAGAATGGAATTGGAAAAATTCAGCTACGATAATAAGATCGTAAGGAATTTTGCGGTTGCTACAGTTGTCTGGGGAGTTGTCGGAATGCTGGTCGGGCTGTTAGTGGCGTTACAGATTTTCAGCCCTGTAATGAACCTGGCAAACCAGTACACAACATTCGGCAGGATTAGACCGCTTCACACAAATGCAGTGATATTTGCATTTGTCGGCAATGCAATCTTTATGGGTATATATTATTCCCTTCAGAGACTTTGCAAAGCCAGAATGTTCAGCGACAAATTAAGCAAGATTCATTTCTGGGGATGGCAGTCAATTATCGTACTGGCAGCTGTTACACTACCGCTTGGTTATACAACAAGCAAAGAATACGCAGAGCTTGAGTGGCCCATAGATATTTTAATTACATTAGTATGGGTTGTCTTTGCGATCAATATGTTCGGAGCGATCATTAAGCGGCGGGAAAAGCATATGTATGTAGCCATATGGTTTTACATTGCTACCGTCATAACAGTTGCTGTCCTTCATATAGTAACCTCAATTGAAATTCCCGTAGAAATGCTGAAAAGCTATCCTGTCTATGCAGGAGTTCAGGACGCACTGGTTCAATGGTGGTACGGTCATAATGCAGTTGCATTTTTCTGACGACACCATATCTGGGAATGATGTACTACTTTTTGCCTAAAGCTGCTAACCGTCCGATCTATTCTTACCGGTTATCAATAATTCATTTTTGGTCTCTGATATTCATATACATCTGGGCGGGACCGCATCATTTGCTTTACACTGCATTGCCGGACTGGGCACAGTCACTGGGAGTAGTATTCTCCATAATGCTGATCGCGCCGTCGTGGGGCGGAATGATCAACGGATTGCTGACATTGCGCGGTGCATGGGATAAAGTAAGGGAAATGCCTGTATTGAAATTCATGGTGGTGGCAGTTACAGCTTATGGAATGGCTACATTTGAAGGACCGATGCTTTCATTAAAGAATGTTAATGCTATCGCGCATTTTACGGACTGGATAGTTGCACACGTTCATGTCGGCGCTTTAGGATGGAACGGATTTTTAACATTCGGAATACTGTACTGGCTGATACCGAGGCTTTATAAAACAAATCTTTATTCCAATAAGATGGCTAACTTCCACTTCTGGATTGGAACATTAGGCATAGTATTTTATGCAGCTTCAATGTACTGGGCAGGAATTACCCAGTCTCTGATGTGGAAACAATTTACACCGGAAGGTCTTTTACAATATCCGAATTTTCTTGAAACAGTTTTAAAGATCATACCATTGTATATGGTCCGTTCTTTCGGAGGAGCATTGTATTTAACCGGTGTTCTTGTAATGGTTTATAATCTTTATAAAACCGCGAAGCAGGGTAAGCTTGTTGAGAATGAAGAGGCAGAAGCTCCGCCAATGGTAAGAGACAGTGTTGAGTCAATAAAGACAAAGCACAGATTAATAGAATCCCGTCCCGGAAAGTTTGCCGTGATCGCAGCAGTACTGGTAATTATCGGAGGAGCAGTAGAGATAATTCCGACACTTTTGATCAGGTCAAACATACCGACAATCTCGAGTGTGAAACCTTATACACCGCTTGAACTTCAGGGCAGAGATATTTATATAAGGGAAGGATGTAATAACTGTCATTCACAAATGATTCGTCCGTTCCGGTCGGAAACTGAACGATACGGTGAATATTCAAAAGCCGGTGAGTTCGTTTATGATCATCCGTTTTTATGGGGTTCAAAGAGAACCGGTCCGGATCTTCAGAGAGAGGGTATGAAATATCCGAACCTGTGGCATTATTATCACATGGAAAATCCGCGTAACATATCTCCGGGTTCCATAATGCCGGCCTATGACTGGCTGATAAGTCAGGATCTCGATCTGTCATCTACTGAAGGAAAAATAAATGCAATGAGAAAGCTGGGAGTTCCTTATGAAGAAGGTTATGACAAAATTTCAAATGAGCAGCTAATGAAGCAGGCGGATGAGATATCAAAAGACCTTGAAAAGAACGGTATAAAGGTTGAAAGCAAGAAGGAGATCATTGCTTTGATCGCATATTTACAGCGTCTCGGTACTGACATTAAGGTGGATAAGACAACAACGAAATAAATTATAAACTTTTAACTTTTAACTTTCAACTTTTAACTTATACTATGTTTAAACATTATTTCGAATTGATAGACGGAGTAGAAATCTATCCGGTCATTTCTCTGATCATATTTACTTTATTTTTTGTAATAATAGTTATACGTGCTTTTACAACTGATAAAAAATACATAAAGGAAATGGAAATGCTTCCTTTAGATAATGAACAATAAATTAAAATACATTTGACATAAAAAATAAAATATGAAATTAATTTTAAAAAACATTTCAGCTTTTTCAGTACTTTTGTTTTTAGTTAATAACAGTCTTGCGCAGACCCAGGCTCCTGCCTCAGGAGAAATGAACATGGAACTGTACATGAATATTCTGTTGCTTATAGTATTTCTAATGCTAAATGCAATCTTTATTTCCCTGTTCCGGACACCTGAAACTGCGGAAGAAGCTGCATTAAAGGAAAAAAAGAAAACTCAGTTACAGATAATTACGGATAAATTGTCCGGTCTTAAACCTATCGAACAGGAACATTCCCTGCTGCTTGAAGGGGACTATGACGGGATCCGTGAACTTGACAATAATGTACCGCCCTGGTTTAACATTCTCTTCTATGGAACCATAGTCATTGCAGTACTATATTTCCTTAATTATCACGTTTTTAAAACAGGGAAGCTGCCTTTTCAGGAATACTCTGATGAAGTTTATGCTGCGGAGCTTCAGCGTGAAGAATTAATAAGAACAGGCGCTTTCATAAATGAAAGTACTGTCGAATTCCTGAGTGATGATGAATCTATAACAGCGGGTAAGCAGACATTTATTGCTAATTGTGTAACATGTCACGGTACAGCAGGGGAGGGAACAATTGGTCCTAATCTTACAGACGACTATTGGATACACGGCGGCGGAATAAAAAATATTTTTAAAACTATAAAATATGGCGTTCCTGCAAAAGGCATGATAACATGGATGAATCAGTTTAGTCCGAAGAAAATGCAGCAGGTTGCAAGTTACGTCATGACACTGAAAGGTACTAACCCGCCGGGGGGGAAAACGGCTGAAGGACTGATTTATGTTGAAACAATTTCTGATTCACTTAAAACCGGCGCTGATTCCTCTAAAACCAACGCGGTCAATACCGGTAAAGATACTTTGAAAAAAGATATTATGATAAAAGATACAGCGAATATTAAAAAATAAAATATGAATGAAGGAAATACGGATGAATCATACAGAGATACGATCTCAATTGTAAGCGATGAAGGTAAACGTAAATGGATTTATCCGAAGAAACCAAAGGGTAGGTTTTATACTGCACGGACTGTTATCAGCATTTTCCTGCTGGCATTCCTGTTCGGATCACCTTTTATCAGGATTGACGGACATCCGTTCATGCTTTTCAATATAATTAAGAGAGAGTTCATTCTATTCGGTCTGGTATTTACACCTCAGGATTTTTACATATTTGGTTTAGTGATGATAGCTTCATTTGTTGCGCTCTTTCTTGTTACAGCTGTATTCGGGAGAATTTTCTGCGGGTGGGTTTGTCCCCAGACAATATTTCTTGAAATGGTATTCAGAAAAATTGAATACTTTATTGAAGGAAATTATAAAAGCCAGATGGATCTGAATAACTCTCCCTGGGGAATCAAAAAGTTTTTTAAAAAAATATCAAAGTACATTATATTTTTTTTAATCTCTTTTGCTATAGCGAACACTTTTCTTGCTTATATAATAGGTACCGACGAGCTTTGGAAAATTATTACAGATCCTGTTTCGCAGCATGTAAGCGGATTCATTTCCATAATAATATTTACAGGTTTGTTTTATTTTGTATTTGCATGGTTCAGAGAGCAGGCGTGTATTTTAGTCTGCCCTTACGGAAGATTACAAAGTGTCTTACTCGATAAGAATTCAATTGTAATAGCTTATGATTTTATCCGTGGGGAACCGAGGGGTAAATTTACACAGAAGGAAGAAAAGTCTTTAGGAGACTGTATAGACTGCAAAAAATGTGTAAATGTTTGTCCGACCGGAATAGATATCCGCAACGGGACGCAGCTTGAATGTGTAAACTGTACTGCGTGCATTGACGCATGTGATTCAGTAATGGATAAGATAGATCTGCCTCGCGGATTAATAAGATATGATTCGATGGAGGGAATAAGCAATAAAGTTAAATTCAGATGGACACCAAGAATCATCGGGTATTGTGCAGTTCTGGTGGTATTAGTATCAACAATTGGGGTGTTGTTAGCAAACAGGAGTGACACTGATGTAAGCATATTAAGAACTCCGGGGATGCTGTATCAGAATCAACCCGATAACAAGGTAAGCAATTTGTATAATTTGCATATTTCCAACAAAACTTTTGAGGAGAAATCCATGAAACTAGAACTCGACGGAATTGAAGGAGAGCTTAAACTTCTGGGTAATGAAATCATAATAAAGCCATTGGAGATTTATGAAGGTAATTTCCTCATACTCATCCAAAAAGAAAAAATAAAACTCACTAATACACCTGTCAGAATAAAAGTAATATCTGACGGGAAAGTAATAGAAGACATAAGTACAACTTTTTAGGTCCGCAAAATTAACATAAAACTATATGAAAATAAGCTGGGGAATAAAAATAATAATTTCATTTATATTATTTGCAGCCGGGATAATTACAATGGCGGCTATTTCCATTTCAAGGTCAACTGATCTTGTGAGTGAAAATTATTATGAGCAGGAGATCAAATATCAGGATCAGATAGACATATTAAAGGATTCGTTTTTTCTTGATGAGAAAATTTCCATTACAACGGATATTGATTTCATAATATTAAAAATACCGGATATGAAAGATTTACAGAATCTGAAAGGTGAGATTCATTTTTACAGAACATCAGATGCCAAAAAAGATTTTAAGATTAATTTTAATCCTGACTCAGAAGGAATTCAGAAAGTATCAGCTGCAGAACTGGATAAGGGATTATGGAAAGTGAAACTGTCTTTGACTGACGGGGGAAAGAAATATTTTGTAGAAAAAAATATTTTTATTAACTAATGGAATTATTCAGCGGGTTTGTAATAGGTTTGCTGGGAAGTTTTCACTGCTCTGTAATGTGCGGACCGATAGCTTTGTCAGTACCTCAGAATAATAATACCGGGCTGTCATTCATCTCAGGGAGGTTAGTTTATAACTCAGGAAGAATTGTATCATATTCTATTTTAGGTTTGATATTTGGATTTTTCGGGGACAGGCTGAATATTTTCGGATTACAGCAAAGTTTAACCATTACAATCGGAGTACTTATTCTGGTATCGGTAATACTTTCAAAACGCAGGAAGAAACTGTTAATGAACAATAATTTTATTTCAAGGATTTATATTTATTACAAAATATTTTTCAGTAAATTGTTCAGGATCAGAAACGGGTCTTCATTTCTTATGTTTGGGATAATGAACGGGTTACTCCCGTGCGGATTTGTTTACATTGCCTTAAGCGGCGCAATGGTGAGCGCTGATGTAATAAGCGGCTCGGTTTATATGATGCTGTTCGGATTAGGTACTGTTCCGATGATGCTGTCAGTTTCTGTTTTCGGAAGCAGAGTGAGCGTGAATGCAAGGAGCAGGATCAATAAATTAATCCCCGTTCTCACAGTGATTTTGGGATTATTGTTTATCCTGAGAGGACTGAATTTAGGTATTCCGTATATTAGTCCGGCAGATATGAATACTAATAAAGCCGTAAGGCAGGAGCTGATCTGTAATTAGTAAAATATGTGAAAATAAACTTTCATAATTGAATTATAAAGGAAATTCAAAGTCATCGACAGAACAGTTGAATTGTTATTACAATTATATTGAATTATTTTTGCTTAAATCAAATTTAAGCAAAGATAAAATGTTAAAAAAATTTCAGAATCCCTCATGCGAATCATGTAAATCAAGAATCGAATCTGTATTCTGTCAATTGAGTGATGAAGAACTGTCAGGGCTTTCAATTAATAAGCACTGTAATTATTATCAGAAAGGACAGACAGTTTTCAACGAAGGAAACCTGCCTTCAGGTTTGTTTTGTATCAACAGCGGAAAAGTAAAAATATCACAGGCAGGTACAGAAGGTAAAGAACAGATTTTAAGGCTTGCTAAAGACAGTGACATATTAGGTTATCGAGCTCTGATCAGCGGGGAAGCGTATTCAGCAACGGCAACAGTAATAGAGGATTCAAAAATTTGTCTCATACCAAAGTCAGTTTTTTACGAACTAATACAGCATAATTCAAGCCTGACCTCGAGTATTATGAAACTGCTGGCTAATGAATTAAAAGAAGCAGAGAATAAAATTACTAACTTGGCACAGAAGCCTGTTTTAGAACGCGTAGCTGAAACCCTGCTTATGCTAAGGGAATATTACGGAACGGAAATAAATGATAACTCGCTGAACATTACTATTACAAGAGAAGAGATTGCCAATATTGTCGGAACGGCTACAGAAACTGTAATACGCTTAATGTCAGAATTAAAAAAAGAAGGATTGATTGATCTTGAGGGAAAGAAAATCAGAATACTCAAGGGAGAAGCCCTTTTAAAACTGGCAAATCTGTATGACTAAACTATTGTAAAAGTATGTTTGAAAAATATTCAAATTCATTTTTAAGAGATTTTAAATTCGATTACATACTGAATAAATTTGAAAAGAAAACTTTTCATAATTATTCCGAGGGGGAATTTATTTACCGAAAAAACGAACCGATAATAAATGTGTATTTCATATTGTCCGGTGAAATAAAACTTATCAAAACAGAAGAAGATAATGATTTCAGATTCACTCTGAGGAGTCTGACCGGAGGAGATATAATAGGTATTGATGACGCTCTCATGGGTATGCAATATACAAATTCTTCTTACGTCTCAAAGAACTCCAATGTACTGGCAGTACGAAGAGAAGATTTTATGAGAATTACAAATAAGAATGATGAATTCAATTTCTGGATATTAAAATATCTTAGTTCAAGAGATATAGACATGATGCTTGAATAGATATAATTTTGTCTGTATGACAAGCTGTGATTGATCAATTTTATTTAAACGGGATTATTAAGTTTCAAACCAAAAGGAATTGGAAGAAGAGAGGCGGTTATTACATATTGTCAAGAAGATTTTTAAGAAATGTTCTTAGTTCTTTAAGATCATCTTTTAAACTTTCACTCTGATCCCTTCCGACTGTTTAATTAAGTTCTCATTTTCAAAAAGGCTCATTTCATTATTAGTAATCGGGGAAATTTTTGTGCTCTTTTGTTCTGCTGGTTCTTCTTTTTTTAATTCATCATCATCTTCTTTTAAGGAATAATTTTTTATTAACTTCTTAGCTCCTTCAATTGTATATTTCTCCTCCCGAAGTAGTTTTTTAATATACAGAATGAGCTTAATGTCTCTGTTTGTATATATTCTGTTCCCGGAAAGATTTTTTGCAGGTCTTAACTGTTCAAATTCAGTTTCCCAGTATCTGAGTACATACTGTTCTAATTCAGTAATTCTGCTAACTTCACTAATGGAATAGTAAAGTTTTTTCATGGCGAAGTTTTTTTTCATGTTCATTGATTTAGCAAAAATATGTATATACTTAATTTATTGCAATACCTTTGCTAAATATGTTTACTTTAATGAGGTTAATAATGTGGATATAAATAATAAAATGATTTTACTAAGTTATGATAAATTAAAATTTTAATTCTTATAATAATGGATTTAAAGAATGTTTGTAAGTATCTATTATGTTTGCTGTGTATAACAGTATTCTATTCCTGTTCGGAAAAACCGGATGTTATCTATACGAACGGGAAAATTTATACACTGAATTCGGGAAACATTGTAGCCGAAGCCATGGCTATAAAAGATGGTAAAATACTTGATGTAGGCACTTCTGCGGATATAAATGATGATTACAGCTCTGAAGAAGTTGTTGATTTAAAAGGTGCCGTAGTCCTTCCCGGTTTTATTGATTCCGAGGGTTCAATAATTGAGTTCTCAAAAAATCTGAATTTCATCAACCTGTCTTATGCAAAGAACATAGATGAAATAAAAAATCTTATTCTTCAAAAGGTAAAAAATACGAATGAAGGTGAATGGATTGGGGGATACGGATGGAATGAACTGATCATTCCTCAGGAGGATCTTGAAATTATGAGCAAGGAAATTCTAGATGAGGTTGCACCTAATTATAATGTTTATCTGGTCAATGCTTCTTTAAATACGGTTTGGGTAAATTCAAGACTGCTCCGTTATTTGAAAATTGATAAAGATACACCTTCTCCGGAAAACGGAGAAATCGAAAAAGACGGAAAAGGGGAGCCGACGGGTCTTTTGTATGATGATGCGGTAAATTTGGTTAAAGATAATGTTCCGGGTTTGTTAAAAAACGAAATGCTGGTTCAGGTCGAAAAAGGTTTGAAGGAAATATCTAAATACGGCATTACGCAAGTTCACGACAGGACGGTCGGAATGGAAGGTCTAGAGATTTTTAAAGAGCTGATAGATTCGAAAAAATTTCCAATAAAAGTTTATGCTGTGTTATCCGGAGAAGACAGTTCTCTGATAGAAACATATCTCAGCAAAGGTGTTCTTATTAATTATGGTGACCGGCTGACGATAAGGGCTATCACGCTTGATTATGACGGTCAGTTTGAACTGCAGGATGCCGCTATGAATGATGAATTTAAAAGTGAGCCTAAAAAAAGATCCCTTATGTTACAGAAAATGATATAGAAAGAATTTATTCAAGAGCCATTGATAAGAATTTTCAATTCAGTGTAAAAGCAGTTGGTGACCGTGCAGTCGGTACTTCTTTGAGCATTTTAGAAAAAGTAATGAAGCAGAAGAATCCAAAGGATCCCAGAACAATAATCGAATATTGTGAATTTGTAAGCCCGAAGGATCTGAGTAAAATTGAAGAGCTGAAATTAATTCCTTCAGTAAGACCGGATGTATGTATGAATGACCTTCAGATAGTGACACAGTTAATAAATCCTGAAGTTGCCAAAAAGCTTGGATTGTGGAATTCACTTTTAAAATCTTCAGGCATGATTACATCAGGTTCTGATTTTCCGTTTCATCAGATAAACCCGTTTGTTCAGATATACTATCTGACTACGAGACAGCTGACGGATACGGTTCTTACTTCAATTCCAAATCCCGATCAGAAAATTTCTCTTTTAGATGCTGTAAAATCATATACAATCTGGCCGGCATATTCCTCTTTTGAAGAAGCATCCAAAGGAAGCCTTGAAAAAGGAAAGGCAGCGGATTTTATTGTTATATCCAAAGATATTTTTAACTCTGACAGTAAGGAATTGCTAAACACAAAAGTACTTAACACTATCATTAACGGCAGAGTGATCTATGACAGCAGTAAGGAAAGAAATTAAGATACAGTTTGATATTCATGGAGAAGAATAATCCCGTTACGGCTGTTGAATATTTAAATCATGCAGCGGATTTGTTAAAAGACAACAATATTCCTGATGCAAGGCTGAATGCGGAATTAATGCTGTGTGAAATAATGGATTACGACAGAGTTAGTCTTTATCTTAATTTTGATAAGCCGCTGAAAGAAATTGAACGCTGTAAATTAGTTGATTTTTTACAAAGAAGAATAAAACATGAACCTTTACAGTATATCATCGGAAAATCTTCTTTCTATGGATTTAATTTCAAAGTTAACAGGAATGTCCTGATACCGAGACCCGAGACGGAACTGCTGGTAGAAAAAATCCTTTCTGATATAATTGAAAAAACAAAGCCGTTGTTTCAATTTTCGAAATTGGTTCAGGTACAGGTTGCATTTCAATTTCGCTGGCTAAAAATTTAGAGAAAGCAAACATAAGCTATGATATCTTCTCAATTGATATTTCGAAAGATGCAATTGAAGTAGCGGCAGAAAACCTGTCAGCCAATAAGCTTTCAGATAAAAAGGTCACTTTTTATCGAAAGGACGTTTTTGAAATTGAGAAGCTTACAAAGAGTTTTGATTACATAGTTTCAAATCCTCCATACATTTCAAAAACAGATTATGATTCACTTGAACCCGGAATAAAAGATTTTGAACCGGGCTTCGCTCTGACAGATTCCGGTGACGGATTGAAATTCTATAAAAAAATATTTATGGTCAGAAAGAAAGCATAGAGAAACTTATAAAGGAAAACAATTTTAGTCAGTTTAAATTTTATAAAGACTATAATAATATTGACAGAATACTGGAGATAGTAAAATGACATCAGTTGTACAGAGGGTAAAGGAAGCAAGTGTATCTATAGACGGAGAAGTGTATAGTAAAATTAGCAAAGGACTTTTAATTTTACTCGGTATATGCAAAGGTGATATTTCCGGACATGCAGAAGTAATTGCAAAAAAAATCATTGATCTCAGGATATTCTCTGATGAATCTGATAAGATGAATTTATGCGTAAGAGATATTGAAGGTGAAGTACTGGTCATTTCACAGTTTACCTTATGTTCTGACAAAGCTAAAAGCGGTAACAGACCAAGTTTTGTGAATGCTGAATTACCGGATAAAGCCAATGCATTGTATGAAGAATTAGTTAAAGAAATGAAAAATTATTATATACCTGACAGAATTAAAACCGGTGTCTTTGCAGCTAAGATGGAAGTAAAATTAATCAACGACGGTCCCGTAACAATTATTCTCGATAAATAATATTTGAAAATTGAGTAAAAGAATTTATATCATCGGAGCAGGGAAGGTTGGGTCAGCATTTTCTCTTGAGCTTAAAGAAAAAGGATATGAGGTTGATTTTTTAACTGACAGAAATACAGAGAGATTAAAATCCATTTCTGATATCATACATCCAATCTCATGTTCTGAAAAAATTGAAGAGGATTTTGTAGCAGGTTCGGATGTAATTATCATTTGTGTTCAGGACAGATACATAGGTGAAGCAGTAAGTAAACTAACTGAATTTAAAATAAACCTTAATAATAAATATTTTATTATTACATCAGGAGCCGAATCAACCGATATGTTTCCACGCAGCGTATTCAATGAAGATAACATAGTCTCAATGCATCCGATACAGACTTTTAATAAAGTGAGCTTTGTAAATGAACATCTGCTTGAGAATATTTATTTCGGAATTGAAGGCGGCAGGGAAGCTTTAAAACTCTGTATTGAAATTATTAGCAAGCTTAATTCAAAATTTATTGAGATACCAAAAGATAAAAAATATTTGTATCATTCTGCGTGTGTTATCTCTTCAAATTTTCTCATTTCCCTTCTTAATGTATCTGCTGAAGTAATGGGAAGTATTGGAATAGATAAGAAGATGACATTTGAAATTTTTAAACCGATAATAGAAAATACGCTTAAGAATATTTCAACAGAAGGTTTGGTAAATTCTCTTACAGGACCATTTGAAAGGAACGATGTAAAAACCATCTCAAATCATCTGAATTCAATTAATAAGGAGCTTCCTTCCCTTATTCCATTTTATACTTTACTCGGAATGGAAACAGTTAAGGTTGCATTCAGGAAGGAAAGCTTAAATATGAAGAATGTTATTGCAATTTTAGACCTTATGGATGAATACATAGTAAATGAATATAATATCACAAATAAAATTAAAAGCTGAATATAGAAAATTATTACCTGTTAAAATAATTTATTAGAGTAAACATGCACAAGATAATAATATCTGTAATCTGTTTCATTCTCTGCAATACATCAATTCTGATTTGTCAGACAGGCATGGATAATCTGTTTGCCGGCAAAAATTGAAATACAATTTATCACAGGATAAATTAATTAGTGATACGAACAAGGTTGAAAAAGAAAAAACTAAGACTCAAAGCATAAACATTGGCGGAATTTTCATTTCTCCGAGTGTTGGACTCGCATTTCCGCTGGGGGTTTTCAGCAGCAACGTCGGTACCGGAACAGCGTACGGAGCTAAACTTGAATTTGCATTCATGAAGCTGTATCCGTTTGTAGTTAGTGCTGTTTATGAAGGACAAAAATATAAAGGTAATGCCGGATTTATGAACAATAATTTGCTTACAGAATTTTCAACAAATGTCGCTTACTTCGGAGGCAGTCTTGATATAATATTAAATAAATTTCTAAAGTCTGATTTCACTACTCCCATTCTGTCACTGGAAATCAAATATGCAAAGGTTTCACGGGATGTAGCACCGGACACACCACTGCCTGGAATCAGTTTTGACCAGAGCCTGCTGACCTATTCAGGTTCTCTCGCATTTACAATATACGTTTTTGATCTGGCTACTAAATATACACTGGCCGGTGAGTATTCCAATCTGAATTTTCAGATAAGATTTCATTTTCCCGTAGTCAAATTTTAGAATTTTCTCCCCTTCCATTTTATTCCTGTTTTAAACAAAAAACTTAACGGAAGAGTAAGTCCGTAAAAAGCAAAGTATATGCTAAAGGCAGGGTAATATTTGTACAGATAATTCATGTTGAATGTCTTCATAACTTTTGAAATTAACAAAAGCTCTGAAATAAATTTCATCAATACGAGAACGCTGAAAACTTTTACATTTAAAAAAAGTAATCCGAAGATCAGTAACACATTCATTGAATATAACTCAAATCCCACAATGTATCCAAGGAAATTTATCCCGATTCCGCCCCTGAACCATCTTCTCTTTTGGCTGAACAGCTCAGACAAATTACTGCATGGAAGAGTTTCGACAATACATTCCCTATCTATGGGATATTTTATTTCAAGAGAGCTGTAAGAATTGATTTTTCGCATCAATGCGAGATCTTCCGTAACTGAAAAGCCAATGGAAGAATATCCTCCCGCGTCATTATATGCTTTTTTTGAAAATGCAAGATTATTTCCCACACAGCTTAGAATCATTTTCAATCCGGCACTTGAAGATGCAAGAGTAAGCAGATAAAGCCAGTCTAAGGACTGTACTTTTGAAAACAGAGTACTATCCGTTTTAATTTTTGTAAAGCCGCAGATCATTGCAGTGTTTCCTGAATAATACCTGACTGTTTCCCTGACCCAGTTTGCAGGAACTTCACAATCTGCATCAGTAGAAATAATAATTTCACCCGTGCATTGCGAGATAGCGGTATCAATTGCATTAGCTTTGCCTTTCAGATTGTTTGAAGTGCTTTCAGCTGAGTTAATCACTTTAAAATAATCCAGACCTGCTGTAGCCTCCTTCATTATTTCAAAAGTATTATCAGTTGAATGATCATTTACTAAGATTATTTCAAGTTTACCGGCGGGATAATTTGTACGTGATAATGATTGAATGCATCTCCGAATGTTAGCTGATTCATTTCTGCCTGCAACTATTACACTTACTTTAGGTAATTCCTGAATTTGATTCTTCTTAAGTCTGAATGATTTATTCAGCCCTTTAAGTAGAAATAGATGGGTGAGGAAGTATAGTAAGGTTAAGGATAAAAAGAATATTTCTATGGTCAATATAAAAAGGTGATTATCTTTATCTGATTCAATCTGTTTCAGATAAGATAGTCACCTTTATTTAAAGAAAATATTTTAAAATTATTATTTAACTACCGCTATTTTAATTATCTGTGACTCGCTGGAACCGTCAATATCACCTTCGACTACTCCGTAATAAATGCCGCTCTGAACACCTGATACATCCCATACTACTTCATTATCAGCATTAGAGAATGCAGTACCGGGAAGCGTTGTTACAAGCTCTCCCGACAGATCAAGAATCTTTATGCTGATGCTGGAAGCATTTCCGTTAATATAGTATCTGATGAATGTAGTGCCGTTGTAAACAGGGTTCGGCCAGTTATAAACTTTATCAGACGGAAGCTTTCCTGAAATACTCACAGGACTGTTACCGGTTACAAAATTACTGTTAGATAAGTATTCGTCTTTAAGATAATTTTTCCAAAGCACTTTATTTTCGTTATATACAATGTTTGTTTTAAATCCATAAAGATATCCGTCACCGCCGGCTACAACAATTCCGAGAGTATCATTTAGGTTTGCAAGAGCAGGTGTTGAAGTTGTATTAGGTCCTATCAGAACAGGGAAGCCGCTTACTACATTACCGTCAACCCCGTATGCATAGAGATCGCCGTTGGATGTTGCAAAGATGACATCGTAAATGTTGTCGTTATTAACATCAGCGACTGACACACCGGAGGTAACATTATCATTAAAATCTGCGGGGAAATTATCCAGCAGCACACCGTTTGAATTTAAAGCATAGACATTATCTCCGTTACTGAAAATGATTTCCTGCTTTCCGTCGCTGTTTACATCCGCAAGAATGGGGGAGGTGTTCATTTGCGAAATGTCATAATTAATATTCATGACAGATCCGTTTAAAACCATCTGGTCATTATTATTAACCGTCAATACATCTGTTGAAGAATTAGAAGTTATATTTCCTACCACTAAATATTTATTTGTATTACTTATATATGTAAATGTGTCAGCACTTGTTTTTGAAAACTGTACTATTGGGTTCGATACTGAATCAATTCTTGAAAATAAACCATCCGGATTAAATCTGTAAATTGATCCGTTCGCTTTGCCGACATAAACAAATCCGTTATTCTCAATGGATAAAGGTGCACAGTTTGGAAATGAAGCGTTTATCATAACAGGCTGACCGTTAAAGAGAACTTCACCGTCAGAGAGGGTTACTAAATATTCAGTGCTGCTGATGCCGATCTTCGCCGGAATGTATTTTGCAGGTATATTTAAAAATCCATTGGAAAAGCTTGGATTGATAGAATTACCATTGCTGTAGAATCCATAAGTCTGTCCGTTTGAGTTTATCAGTATTTCATCACCTGCATTTCCCAGATAATCAAAAGCTATTGACTGAGATCTTTGGGTTGAATCAATTCCGATAAATTTAGGGAATCCTGCAATGGGACTTATCTGCGCTACACCAATTGAAACAGTAAATGTCATCAGCGTATCTATGTTGGTAAAATTTCTGATGTAAATATTATTATTCGCAAGCGAATAACTTAAAGAATTCGGATTAGTAGCCGGTGTAAAAGCATTAGTATAGATTGATGAAGGGACTTCGTGATAGCCGTTAAACCAGTAGTCCACATATCTTCCGTCACCTGTAATATTTCCAAACGGTGTCGAAAAGGTAACTCCGATTTCCTGCGCGCCTTTTGCTTCTTCGACATCAACGCCTCTGTGATATAGATTATTGTTTATTGTGTTGGTTGAAAAATTTGCATCTATAACATTTTCATCAATGTGCCATATCAATATACCTCCTTTATATTCATTCTGATCATTGATAAGACCCGGAAGACTCCAGTCGAATGTCTCAACATCCGTGAGATTTCCGTTGATTAAGTATAAACTTGCGTAAGCATTTGAATAAAAAAATCCGTCTTCCAGATCCTGAGTATAAACTGCAGAGTCATAAAAATTTCTGTTGTGAGTATAGAGAGTCTGTCCGTTGTTTTCCGGATCCCTGTTCCTGTTTTCAATTAGAAAATATTCTTTGCTGCTTATCAGAACTTTATAAATTGTAGAGTCTCTTTCAATATTTTTTGAGCTAGTTGGGATTTTGAATGTACCCGTTCCGGATGAAATAACAACAGGTTCAACCCATCCGAGGAATATTTTTTCCCAGGCAGAAGGTTCCGGCGGAAATATCCCGTTGTAGCTGAATAAAGACTGACCATCCATTAAACCGAATCTACCAATTGCAGTCACGCCTGTTGAAGTGTTAAACAGGTCAGGCAGGCCAAGGTAGCTGCCGAAACTTGCGGAAAGTATTCCGTTCATCCCAAGCTCAACTAAATAATTTCCTGAACTAAGCGAAAGCTCTCTTAATTCTGTTGAAGGAATGATCAAAGAGTTTTGCACAAAAAATCCTTCACCGGTCTGAAAACCATTGTAGGAACTGTTGCCGGTAAACTGTCGAATATTATTCAAACCTAAGTATACAGAAGGAATATCATAGGGAGTCGGATCAAATCCGTAAATTGATGTCAGATCAACATCTCTACCCACACCGGCATGAAAAATAACAAATGCAGTATTTGATTTATCGTAGCCCGAAAAGTTTACAAAGCTGTCTGCCTGAGCCCATGCATCAACAAACAAACTGCACAACAGATAATTTGACTGTGTGTTTTGGGGTGAATAGTACTGCATGTTACGGGGAAGATTGATTACTTTTCCATAAAGATCGTAGCTTATATTTAACTTACCTTTTGAGGATTTACTGAAATAATTTTTCAGGAACTCCAGATGATCAGCAAAATAGGAACTGTCATACGGGGGAGAATCAATAACAGTATCCCTTCCGGTTGATGGATCATAGTATTTATTTGATAAGTCAAAAAGTCCGTTACCTGAAGTTCTCGGATCATCATCTTCAACAAACTGAACTAAAATAGCAACTACTTTAAATGAATCTGTTCCGCTTTTAAAATCCTTTGGCTGCAGATTTCGGTTATCATTTCCAAAGTTGATTGGATGTGATAAGGAATAGTTTGTTTTCTTATCCTGAGAAAATGATTTATACGGGATCAGTAATGTAAATATTATTAAACTAAAAATTATTCTGAAAGTCATTCTAAAATTATTTATATATTAAAAACCATAGTTCAGAGTTTTGAACTATGGTTAATTTTTGGTTTAAACAGTTATTTAAATTAGAAATCAACGAGTAGCCCAAACCTCAGTGTATTGGCAAGCGGATGAGTCTCTTCAATAGTGCTGATATATCCAAAGTCAAATCCATACAGATCATATCTTATTCCTGCTCCGAGAGTGAAAAATTTTCTGTTTCCGTTAGAAGGATCTTCATAAAAGTAACCTGCTCTCAATGCAATTAACTTCGGGCTTCCGTACCAGTATTCAGCTCCGATTGAAGTCTGAATTGACTGAAGTCCGCTGCCCCAGGACGTAAATATCGCTTCGTAAAAAGGGTCAACTGAACCGGGAATTTCCGGGAGTACCCAGGACTGTATCTGCAGGAATTGTATTTGTCCTGTTAACAAGTAATTTTGTAAAATCAGCAGTTATAACCAGTGAGTTAAACTGGGAGTTAAGAACTTCATATCCAATACCGAGTCTCAGGTTTTGCGGAAGGGGATCAGCCTGATCAGCATCCACATAAGATATGTTAGGTCCCATGTTAGATAAGTTTAATCCAAAAGTAAATCTGTTTGCAAAAATTTTAGATCCGCTGATAGGTTTAAACAAAGTAGATAAGCCAAGTGCAGCTGATATACCGGTACCTGTTCCTTTTTCATTAGCGACAGTAAAATCATTAGGTGATAATCTGCTGTAAATGAATGTTCCGGTCACACCGCCTGCCCAGTCTTTTCCAAGCTGAGTAGCATACCCAACACCTAAAGCCATTTCATATGCTTTGTAATTTCTGTCCGGCTGTGAATTTCCGAATTCATCCGTTACAATAACTTCTCCGATGTTTAAGTATGTAATGGAAGCACCTATTGTTCCGTTTATACTCTTAATAAATTTCCTTCCTGCAATGTAATCATAAAACAGATCGCCGATATTCAGACCTGCAAGCCAGGGTGAGTGAGTAAAGTTAATCTCGGTATATTTTTTCTGATAAGCTAAACCGGCAGGATTCCAGTGCATGGCAGTCGCATCATCAGCAATTGCTGTTCCCGTTTCTCCCATTCCGCCGAATCTGGAATTAGGTCCGATTAGCAGGAATGGAACTCCCGTAGAAACCGTAGTCGTCTGTGAATATGCTTCTTTATTATTAAATGTAATGACACTGACTACAATTAATATTACGCATAAATATGCGAATGTCTTTCTGAACATTAAATTATTTCTCCTCTTTTTTTATTTTAACTTGGCTAATTTTCCGGTTGTACTCTTGGAGTAATTACCGTCTTCTGATTTTATTAAAACTTTATAAATATATGTTCCGTTGGCAATAGCATCACCATCGGAATCAAGACCATCCCATTGTAAAGAGACGAATTTATCTGTAATATTGGTTTTATTCAATTCTTTTATTAATCTTCCGCTCACTGTATAAATGTTTACAGTCGCCGTTAAAGGTTCATCTAAATTATGTTCGAAAATGAAGTTAGTTCCGTCCTGCATTGGATTCGGGTAATTGTAAACGTTTTCAAGAGCTAAAGAACTGCTGTTTCTTACATCAAATTCAATTAATGTTGAATTAAAATTATTATATGTGTCCCAGGCTCTTACTTCAAGCTTATATTTTCCGTTGGGAAGGTCCTGCATCTGGTATTCTACCGTTCCGTTCTGATAATTTGTTGTACTGATAAAAAATGGTGTCAGGTCAATCTTTGAATTCTCATCTTCATTTAAAACTGCTTCAATCCTGTGTCCTATTGTCCCGGTAAAATTTATTCCGTTTTCATCACTAAAATCTGCGATCAGCTTTGGGTTTTGATTTACCAGATCTCCTGTTCTGAAATTCCTGTTTCCCATGAATGCACTGACAACGGGACCGGTTGAATCAGGAGCAGCATTCGTATCTATACCGTTCATTATGAAATTATCTGTAAAGCCTATCCCGTCGGTTGAACTGTTGTTAAAATATGCTATGATCTTGCCTCTGCCCGGATTGTATGAAATATCTTTTGGTACAACAAAATCTATGACCCATTTTCCGTTTACAACATTTGCTCTACCGGTGTAAATCAATCCTCCGGAAATTTTATAATTGAACGGGCTCTGAAAGTCAACAAAAGAAATGCTCTTGTCAACATCATATACCTGAAGATCGAGTGTTCCTGAATAATCTGACCAAAAAGTGGAGTCAGTTTTTATTATACTTCCGGATATTTTAATTTTTTGAAGAGATTTCATTTCAAACAAACTATCACCGGGAACATTATTAATGCGGTCGATTTTAGTTCTTTGCTGACGTACTGCCAGTCTTAGAGTCGGATCACATAATAATGCAAATTTAATATCATTCTCATAGTGAAGCTCCTGCTTTACATTAAATACTGCCTTACCTAATCTTAATCTCAATCCTAAAGTATCAGTTTTGAAAATATTGCTGTACAAGGCGTTGTTATAAATTGCATTGGGTATGCTGTAAACTGGTCTTACTGCAGCGGCTATTCCAATTGAACCTTTATCCTTTAAAACTACCAATTGTTCTTCAGCGCTTAAATTAAAAGGATCATCCCATCTTGCAAGATCGCAGCTGGCGATTGTGACAAACGGATATTTGTTTTTATTATTTAACTGAGGAATGCTTACCTGTCTTTCGAAGATGTGCTCGTGAGCCCATAAATCAGTACTTCCGTGACCGGTGTAGTTCATAATAAGTCTTCCCTCATTCCAGTTTTTTATTATGTCAACGTTCGCTCCCGGCTTTCTTCTTCCCTGAGGTGTTATTTCAGAAGGATAACTTGCAATATAAATCTTGCTCTTTTTAATAAAGCCCGGAGTGTAGTTCTGAGCAACATTTTCGCATTGATCAGTATGAAGACTTCCTTCACCTCCGTTTGTATATTGGGTTGTCCATCCGTCATCAGCAACATAAGTTGCTTCATTTCTCCATTTACTAAAATTTAAAGGACTTTCGTAACTTAAGATCTTATCAATTACAATGTTTGCTTCATCGAATGAATTCACCGGAAGTCTTCCTGAGCAAAAATCGGGCTGACAGTCACCGCCTGGTGCAGGATCTGTCTGGTCAATTTCTACTATGAAATCATCCGAACAATAGCTGTCAACTTCATTAGAAATTTCTGAATTCTTTTCTATTGGAAGTATCCAATTCTTGAGACCGGCATTATATGAATTGTAAATATTTTTATAATCATAACTTCCGTCGCCAAAGAATAAAACATATACAGGTCTTTCATTCCAGTTATTAAATGCATACTTCAAAAAATTTCTGGGTGCTACGGGATCCTCTAAGCCGCCTGAAAACTCATTGTATATTTTTTCAACATCCACTACAGTAGTTTTTATAAAATCTCCTCCGGCTTTTTCTCTGTGTGCCTTAAGCCGGTTGGCTGCTGACAGAAATTCTTTAGGTGATATAATGATAAAACTCGATCCTGCTGCGAGTTCACCTTTCAGATTCTGATTAGGAACCCTGTCGGAAACTGAAGCGGGGGTTTTGTAATTATTTCCTCCGATAGAATAATACTCCTTTGGCTCGTCTGCAATTATGTTTGACTGGAATCTTACAACACCGTTTGTGTAAGATATGGGATTTATGAGAAACACTTCCTCCGGTTTTGTAACATCAAATATTTTTATATCAGGAGTAGTATAATTGCTGATCTGATATTCAACGGTTGTATTTACATCAGGTGAATTAAATCTCAGAACATTATTATCAGCAGAAAATACCCTGTCATAAAGTATTTCATAATAATCAGTGTAACCTGCAACATTAGGGGAATTTCCATCTGCTGAACGAAGTGATGCTTTGAAGTTTACATTTTTATTTCCCGGTGACAGGGGATAACTGACTCCATATAAGTTGTTGTCAATATAAGATAAATTTATGTGTGAGAATTCTCCTGAAACTGCAGGGACAAACTGAGTTAGTAAAAAATTTGAGCTTTGGTCTTCAAGACGCCACCATTCCGGGAAAGTTGAACCGTTTCCGAATCTGTACCTGAAATTAACATTGCTTCCGTCAACATATCCTTTTAACTCCTTATTGTAGTTGAAACTTTCATTTACGCTTATTCTTTGACTAACCCATAAAAGTCCGGTAGAACCCAGATTATTTACTTCCGGTTCTTCAAACATTCTGTATTTGAAACTTGACTGCGGATTTAATCCTGAAACATTAGGTGAGTTTTGAACTGCCATTCTTTGTCCGTCAGGACCGCCGAAGGTTATCCAGTAATAATTAACTTTCGAATAATGATTAATAGTGTGGTTAAAGGTTTTACGGTCAGGATCATATTTCCATTCGTTAGGACTTCTGCCGTAAAAAACAATGTAATCATTATCATTGAACTGTCCGTCATCTTCGCCTGAAACATAAATTTTATTTTCTACAAGGTCGGTTGGAGACTGAACAGAATTATCATAAGCAAGTTCTGCTCCTCCGTTACCGTATATTTTTATAGTTTTAGGGTTAATGCTTCCTGCATTTATCCCTGCGCTCTGAAGATAGTTTTTATCAAGTCTGTACATTCCCGATTCTCTTACTTCCATTTTATAAAAATCTCCTGAAGCAAGCACACTGTTCTGAACGCCGAAATCTCTTGGTAAGTTAAATTCTCTTGTTGACCATTGAGAAGAAACAGCCTGGTTAATGGCAGTATTTTCAAAGAATGATGTTTCTTCCTTGCTCAGTTGTTTGTTTAAATAAACAGGAGCATCAGCAAAATTCAATCTTACTCTTATATATCTGTATTTTCTGACTGAATTAGTTACGGGATTATACTGGACGGGGTATATATTAAGATATCCGAAATACTTATTTCTCAATGCGCCAATATTATTTACGTAAGCAGCCTCTCCGGGAAAATATTTGTTTTCGTTATAAATGTTTTCGTCTCTGTTATAAACCGGATCAAATCCTTTTTTATCTTTTGAAATTTCGTATGTCGGTACCGGTAAAATTTCAATACTTTGAATATCATCATATTTCATATCAACTACTTCTACTCTGTTTTTTGAATTCCCGGGAAAGAATACCGGAAAAGATCTCATTTTAACATCAGGGCTTCCGTATTTGCTGCTGTAGCCTGTGCCTTGTTCAAATTCTACATCACTGCTGTATTTGGGATAAAATTCAAGCTCGATAAATGTTTCTGTGGAATTGATAATTTTATAATCAGGTTTGGCATCTGTATCTAAAGCATCTTTAGTTTGTGAGAAAGCGAAATTAAAAACAGCGAAGAATAATAATAAAGGAATTGTAAGGTATACAGGATTACTAATTATGATTCTATTCTCTTTATTCATTAATTTGTTTGGATTTAAGTTAATTCGGATTAATTACTTCCTAAACTAACAATTATTATTCAAAAAAATTACAGATTCAGTCCTGGCAAGTTGTTAAAAAAATAAAACCATTTTCCAAAGATATACATACAGGTATCTTTAAAAAATGGTTTTAAAAAATCATACATAGAGATTGAACTAAGGTTTCTTAATAAATTAATAACAAATCTCTATATACTTTTTTCCTTTTTTGTTAAATTTGAAAATTAGGTATGCAAATATATTGTTAGTACATTCTAATGTCAATGCTCAAAAAATTTTTAACCCGCGGCTCTTTTCTTTGTAAGCCCCATCTTTTCAAGTACATCCAGATGGTTCAATGCATTTTTTGCTGCTTCCTGTTCTGCCTGTTTCTTTGATTTACCTTTTCCGATTCCCAGACTTCTTTTATTTACAAAAACTTCTACCGTAAAAAGCTTATTATGTTCGGGACCTTCTTCTTTAATGATTGAATACTCAGGAATGAAATCTGTATGCGCCTGAACGTATTCCAGGAATTTGCTCTTATGGTTTTCATCAAATTGATTAAGCCATTTGATGTCAAGCTTTTTAAAAATCTCCTCATTAAGAAATTCCTTTGCCGCATCATATCCGGAATCCATGAAAACAGCGCCGACTATTGATTCATATGCATCCGATAAAATTGTATCATATCCCTCCTCTATTGATTTCTTAGCTGTAAAAGAAGCAAGCAGGTAATTTCCAAGCCCGATGTTCTTAGCCCGCTCAGCCAGGAATTTTTTATTAACAAGGATCGAACGGAATTTAGTAAGATCTCCTTCTTCATTAAGAGGAAAATTTTTAAACAAATATTCTGCAACGACAAGATCAAGGACAGCGTCTCCAAGAAATTCAAGACGTTCATTTGAAATTATACCAATCTTTAAAGGATTGCTTTTGACTTTAAGAAATGAACGGTGAGTTAAAGCAGTGATGAAATAACTTCTGTCTATTATTTTATAATGAATCGACTTTTGAAAACCTTCAAAATCAATCTGAAACATTGAACCGGCAGTGTCTTCATCCTTGGTCTTTGTTTCCTTATAAAAAGGTATGAATTTTCTTAGACTTTTCTTGAATAAATCAAACATGGTTTTCAATGATACTTATTCTTATTTTATTCCTCGTACTTTTGGAATACCAGGGCAGTGTTATGACCTCCAAATCCTGAATTTTCAGACAATACAGTCCTGACATCTTTCCTCAGTGCTGTATTAACGACATAATTTAAATCACATTCGGGATCTTTTTCTTCGTAGTTGATTGTGGGAGGGATGATTCCGTCACGGATCGTTAATATAGAAGCAATTGCTTCGATGGCTCCTGCTGCACCAAGTAAATGACCGATCATGGATTTAATTGAATGAACAGGAATTTTGTATGCATTTTCTCCAAATACATTTTTTATTGCCAGTGATTCATTCTTATCATTATAATACGTTGAAGTCCCGTGAGCGTTTATAACATCAATATCATTTGTTGTTAGGTTTGAATTCCTGATTGCTACTTTAATGGCTCTTCCCACACCTTCACCTTCAGGTGCCGGTTCAGTTATGTGAAATGCATCTGCCGTTAATCCGAACCCGGTTATTTCTGCGTATATCTTTGCACCTCTTGCCTTAGCATATTCAAGCTCTTCGAGTATCAGTGTTGCGCCGCCTTCTCCCATTACAAATCCATCCCTGTTTTTTTCAAATGGTCTGGAACCTTCCTGAGGAGCATCGTTTCTTGTAGATAAAGCTTTCATTGCATTAAATCCGGCTACACCCATCGGACAAATTACCGCCTCTGAACCGCCGGTAATCATTATATCGGCATCTCCTCTTTCTATAAGCATTACTGAATCTGCAATTGAATGAGCTGAAGTCGTACAGGCTGATATTGTGGCATAGTTAGGTCCTTTGAATCCGTATTGCATAGATATTCTTCCGGCTGCAATATCCGCTATGAGCATTGGAATAAAAAACGGACTCACCCTGTCAGGGTTTCCCTCTCTCTTGTATAAATTATTCTGCTGATTATGATATGTCCACATTCCGCCGATACCGGAACCGTAAACAACACCTGCTTTTTCGGGATCTATTTTTTCAAGATTTAATCCGGAATCTTTAACTGCTTCTTCTGATGCTGCCAGTGCATATTGAGTAAAAGGATCGACTCTCTGAGAAAGCTTTCTGTCCATGTAATTCAGCGGGTCAAATCCTTTCAGCTCTGCAGCAAACTTGGTATCAAATTCAGCCGTATCAAAATATGTGATATTATCCACACCACTTTTTCCGGCAATTAAATTTTCCAGAAATCCTGAACATTTAATCCTACGGGACTAACAACGCCGAGACCTGTAACTACAACTCTTCTCTTCATTTATAAAAATAAGATTTATATTTATTTTGCAGCAACTTTCTCGGAAATGTAACTTACTGCGTCACCGACTTTCTGAATCTTTTCTGCATCTTCATCAGGTATCTTTATGTCAAATTCTTCTTCAAACTTCATTACCAATTCTACAGTGTCCAGTGAATCAGCACCAAGATCATTAATAAATGATGCATCAGTAGTTACTTTTGATTCTTCAACACCTAATTTGTCTACTACTGCTTGTTTTACCTTTGCTTCGATTTCTGCGTTTGTCATTTAAAATTTAGTTTTAAGTTTTTTTAAAAATTTTAATATGCAATATAGTTAATTCATAAAATCTTTTAAAGATATTTCTTATTCAATTTGAAGATTTTTAATTATTTTTAATCAATACATCTAATACTCTGCTTTTGCTCAAAGTTCATAAAGCAGGCACAAAGCACAAAAAGTAAAAATTGTTTTTAAAAAGAGTATCTTTGTGTCTTTCTAAGACATAGTTGTTGTGCTATGAAAAATGCTCGATCGTACAAATTATTTAACAGTGAACAGTAATTATTTAAATTAGTTGAATCTGTGTTTATCAGCGTTCTAAATAGATATGTCATGCACTTATATCACACATCATTCGTTTTATTTAATCTCATTTATTTTGCAAATCTTCTATTTTCAGACTGTCGATTTTCTGTTCAAGAGCATTTCGCATGCTGTCAAGTTGTATCTGGAATTTTTTTAACTGCAGCTCGCGCTGTATAAGATTATTTTCTTTACTTAAAATGCGGGTCTCTCTTGAATCCATTGTCTTTTCAAATTCCTGCTTATTCCAGTATCCTAAATCCTCAAAATATCCTTTGAATAAAAAATTATGCTTTAATGCTTCCATATTCTGATAAAAGCTGAATGACCCTAATTCAAGATTTGCAGTCGTCTGATCTGTATTTTTCATAATACTCTTAATGTTATTTGCAAATGCTGTATCGGTTAACAATGTTCCGACAAGACTCTGACTGGAGTTTATCTTCTGTGTGATGCCCTCAATATTTCGCACTATTGAATCTACGCTTCCCTGCAGCTTTACAATATCACCGGTCACAAGATCTACTGTAAAGGATGCTTTTGTAAGTATGTTATTGATGTTAGCTGTAGAGCCGGCAAAACTATTCATTAAAGAGTCAAGATTATCATATATGCTGCTGTTGTTTACAAGCTGACCAAGTGTACCTTCACCATCATTTACTTTACTTACTATATCGCCTATGTCCGCCACCAGTTCATTAACTTCTTTTGTAGATTCATTAAGATTATTCATTATGTCACCAATGCTTAGCGGCTTTATTGAATGAAGTGAATCTCCGTTCTCAATAGTAGGGAAATCAGGAGTTCCGGGACTTATGGTCAGCACCTTGTTTCCTACAAGACCGTCAGAAACTATAGATGCTTCTGAATTTTTTTTAATAAATTTCTGAACATCTTTCACTATGGTCATGTTTACTTTGACTTTATCGGAAGCAATTATGTCAATGGACTGAACAGAGCCGACACTTATTCCTGCAAACTGAATCGAGCTTCCCTGAGAAAGTCCGCTGACATTTCCGAATACTGAATAGATCTCAAAAGTCTTGGAAAAGAGATTTTCCTTGCTTCCAATGTAAAATAATGCGAAGACAAATAATGCAAGGCCGGCAACTATGAATATACCTAATTTAATGTATTTAGATTTTTTCTGATCCATATTGATCTTTTTAAAATTTTATATTTATAGATTTAACTTCCTGTTTAATTAAAAGAAATTATACAACACGTCATTTCATGCCGGATGTATTTAATTAAGAGAATTCAAAAAAACCTTTTACGAATTCATCTTCTGATTTCTCCAGTTCCTCGTAGGTACCCTCGGCTGCAAACTCGCCGTTTTTTAAAACTACGATCCTGTTGGAAACGAGCCTCGCACAAGCCATGTCATGTGTCACTATTAAAGAGGATACTTCGTACTTTTTTTGCATGCTCAGTATTAATTCACTGATCTCGTTTGATGTAAAAGGATCCAAACCTGTCGTGGGTTCGTCATACAAAATTATTTCAGGATCAAGCATGAAAGTTCTCGCAAGTCCTATTCTTTTTTTCATTCCTCCGGATAGTTCCGAAGGTACCTTGTCTATTGCCTCTTCCAGTCCGACATTTTTAAGTTGTTCCTTCACTTTGTCCGTTAGATCTTCTTTCTTATAATCGGGCTGGCGTATAACAGGGAATTCCAGATTCTGTCTAACAGTCATTGAATCATACAGTGCACCGCTTTGAAATAAGAACCCAATTTTTATTCTGAGTTTGTTTTTCTCTGCTTCACGAAGCTCGAGAAACTCCTGACCGAATACTTCTATGTTTCCTGAGTCAGGTTCAAGAAGACCGATTATGCATTCTAATATAACTGACTTGCCCGTACCCGGATCTTCCTAAGATTACGACAGTCTCTCCTTTTTTAAATTAAGATTTACATTTTTCAGTACATCGAGTTTGCCGAATGATTTTTTTAAATCTGTGATCTTTAAAATTGCATCTTTATTTCCCGGATCCTGTGCATTATCTGAATTCTTATTCCTGATGCCTGAATCTGTGTCTTTGTTTTCTGCTTCAGACTTAACGTCATCTTTATTTGAGTCAGTTCTACCGGTTGATTTGAGAGAAGTATCGTTCCTTTGATCAGTCTTATCCGAACTCTGTTTTTCAATTTCAGTTTTTTCGTCTTTATTCACTGAACTTTTGTCCATGATTAAAATAATATTGAAGTTAACTGCACCATTACCATGTCAATTAAAATTACCAGCAAGGAAGCAATTACAACTGCGGTATTTGCTGCAATACCTACACTCTCTGTTCCTCTGTCTGCATTATATCCTTCATAGCATCCGACTAATCCAATGCTGAAACCAAACACAAATGTCTTGAAAGTCGCAGGAAGTAATTCTTTCATTTCAATGTTTGAAAAAGAATTCATAAGAAACAATTTAAGACTCATTTGATTTGTCAGGTTAAGAGCTATGAATCCCCCGAGCAATGACATAAAATCAGAAAGTATTACGAGTATTGGAAGCATCAGAGTAGCCGCTGTAACTCTCGTTACAACCAAATATTTGAACGGATTACATCCCGATACTTCCATAGCATCTATTTGTTCTGTTACTTTCATTGAACCGAGCTCTGCTCCAATACCTGATCCGATCTTTCCCGCAAATATCAGTGAAGTAATTACCGGTCCGATCTCGAGAATAACAGCTAATGCAACCATTGAAGGAACCAGCGAAGCTGCCCCGAATTTCTCCAGAGTTGGTATTGATTGTAATGAAAGAGTGAATCCTATGATTATACCGGTAATGGCTACTAAAGGCAGTGACTTATATCCGATGGCATACATCTGTTTAAGAGTTTCATTAAATTCATAAGGCGGCTTAAATACTTCCTTAACATTCTTAAAAGCAAAAACGGAAAGCCCCGCAACCTTTAAAAAGAATTCTTCAATCCCTTTAGGAAGCTTAATTTTAAATTTCGCCGGCTGAAGACTCTCTTCGATATCTGTACTATTCGCCATTTTTAATTTACTGATTACTAATTACCATGTTTTAAATTGCTGAATGTTCATTACTCATTGCTCATTTCTCATTGCTCATTGTTCATTGTTCATTGCATCAGTAGCTTCTTCTAATTTTCAAATCCATAAAAGGATTTGCAATACCAATTACTATTCCTGCTGAAATGTCAAGAATGTCAGACCCGTTATGAACATAAGTAAATCTTAATTTCACGCTTGGAAAAAATAATAATTTATCGTTGCGTATAGAATATCCGTAAGCAACATCACCATAAACTCCTGAACGGTCAAAATTTGTGAAGTAGCCGGATCCCAAAGCAATTACCGAAGTTCCCTGCATTGTGTTTGAAGGTTTTATTTTCTTTAACAAAATGTCTTCAGTAAACCCAATGAAAAGCCGGCTCTTCAGACTGTTTACGAAAATGTATGAATATTCTGCTGAGATCCTGTGCTGACCAAAATATCCGAAACCGAGTGAAAGTTCTTTTGTAAATCCAAAAGCTATTTTATCATTCTCTATCAGGACCACCGGATTAAATAAATACAGAAAGCCCGCAACTCCGATAGCGATCGGCAATGTAGAATTTGCGCTTTCAGTTTTTTCTTTGGGGGAATTTAGTTTTAAATCAAAGAGAGGAGTGATGTCCTGTGAAATGATAACTTTATTGCTCAGGAGAAATATTAGAACGAGTAAAATGAATCTTTTCATTCACAACTTATAGTTAATAAATTTTTGATTCCTTTGTTGTAAAACTCTGAAAATATTCAGTAATAAAATTTTTATTAAAATTATATTTTAAATATATGAAAGTTGTAGTGTATTTAAAACATATAAAAAATTAATATAGAAAAAATTTATATAATGTCTGACGGCGAACAAGTCAAAAGGCAAATATAAAAAACAGTGTTACGGGTTAAGCATATTCGTGATTTAATTGCTATTCTGAGTGAGCAGAATTTAACTGCATAACCGGTCTTCCATAATTTCCGTTATTGAATTATAATAAGCTTCCTGAATTTCCCTCAGAGGCATATCAATATCAAGATTTATCTTCAATCTGTTTCCCTTAGTCGTTCCTATCTTTAAAACATCTGTACCATATTCTTTTGCAAAGTCTGATATCTTCTTCAGATTGATCTGCTCAGCTGAAATGATGATGCTGCTCTGAGTCTCCGCGAACAATTGAAAATCCTTTCTTTCTTCATGACTAAAATTTACTTCACATCCGATCTCTTTTCCACGGTTCATAACACAGCACTCGGCAAGAGCAACGGCAATTCCGCCATCGGAAATATCATGAGCTGAATTAATAAGTGATTCATCAATAAGTTTCAAAACAAACTCCTGTAATCTCTTTTCATATTCCAAATCAATGTCCGGAGCATCACCCCGGACAAGGTTGTGAATAGTATTTAAATACTCACTCGCGCCAATCTGGGATTTGGGATTTCGGATTTGGGATTTATCTTTTTCTCCTTCATTCACTTTAGACGATTCACGATTAACGGTTGAAGATTTACCTATTACCAAAACGATATCGTTTTCCTTCTTAAAATAACTCGTCATCACTTTATCCACATCTTCAATAAGTCCTAGCATGCCTATTACAGGAGTAGGGTATACTGCGTAATCTTTTGACTGATTGTAAAAGCTGACATTACCGCCGGTCACAGGTGTTTCCAATACTTTACATGCATCACTGATGCCTCTGATCGCATCTGAGAACTGATAATAGACTTCCGGATTATACGGATTTCCAAAGTTAAGACAGTTCGTGATTGCAAGCGGCTTCGCACCCGTACAGGCGACATTCCTTGCGCTTTCACACACAGCAAGCATTCCTCCCTTATATGGATTCAGATAAACGTACCTTCCGTTGCAGTCAACTTTCACCGACAATGCCTTATCTGTTCCTTTTAGTCTTATGACTGATGCATCACCACCGGGAAGAACTACAGTGTTGGTTCTTACCTGCGTGTCATATTGCTCATACACCCAATTCTTATTTGCAATGTTCGGGGAAGCTAATAATTTCAGCAGGGTCTGATTGAGATCATCCGGTTCTTTTAAATTGTCAAAGTTAAAATTTCTCTTCTCCTTTATATATGCGGGTTCTTTTATATCTCTTTTGTAAACGGGGGCTCCTCCGCCAAGCACAAGATCATAAGGAGGAACGTCGGCTTCAAGCTTCCCTTTATAATAAACCCTTACACGGTTTTCAGCAATAATTTTTCCTATCTCAACACATTTCAAATCCCATTTATCAAAAATATCTTTTGCAATTTTCTCCTTACCTTTCTCTATTACAACAAGCATTCTTTCCTGAGATTCGGAAAGCATGATCTCATAAGCGCTCATGTTCTTATCACGTAAAGGAACGTGATCAAGATTTATCTCCATCCCGCATTCACCTTTTGCGCTCATCTCAGTAGTCGAACATGTAATTCCCGCAGCTCCCATATCCTGAATCCCGACAACAACACCTGCTCTAATGACTTCAAGCGTCGCCTCAAGCAAAAGTTTTTCCGTAAACGGATCGCCTACCTGCACGTTAGGTCTTTTCGATTCCGATTCTTCTGAAATTTCTTCCGAAGCAAATGTCGCTCCGTGAATTCCGTCTTTGCCGGTAGAAGAGCCGACAATAAATACCGGATTACCGACCCCGCCTGCGGCTGCAGTTGATGTTTCGTTATGTTTGACTATTCCAACTGCCATTGCATTCACAAGAGGATTGTCCTGATAACACTCTTCGAAATATACTTCACCGCTTATAGTCGGCACACCGAAACAATTTCCGTAATCACCAATTCCTTTCACCACATTCTTAAAAAGGAACTTAGACCTTCCGGCCTCAGAAACCGTTAAAACGGTTTCTTTCTCATCCGAAACCGTTTTAACGGTTTCTCCGGTAATCTTCCCGAATCTCAGTGAATTCAAAGCAGCTACCGGTCTCGCTCCCATTGTAAAAATATCCCTCAGGATCCCGCCAACTCCGGTCGCGGCTCCCTGATACGGTTCGACTGCCGAAGGATGATTATGAGATTCGATCTTAAACGCAACAGCCAGCCCGTCTCCGATATCAACAAGACCGGCATTTTCTTCACCCGCACCGACCAACAATCTTCCTCCGCTTCTCGGTAGTTTCTTTAATTCCAGTATGGAATTTTTATATGAACAATGTTCGCTCCACATTACAGAGAAAATTCCGAGTTCAGTGTAAGAGGGGACACGTCCGAGGATTTTTAATATTCGTTCATACTCTTCTTCGAGTAGTCCAAATTGTTTTGCGAGCTGGAGATTAACTAAAGGTTCAGGCATTTAATAATTGATAATTGACAATTGATAGTTGATAATTGATGTTCTCCTCGTTCTCAAAAACGCAATAGAAAACAAAGCTCGGTTTATTGTAAATTTAATTCTTTTCGTTTACCTGCACTGTCAGCTTTTTCCCTTCTTCCGAAAGTACATAATGTCCGCCTTCCCTTGGTCCGACATGTTCAATCAATTTAAGCTTTCTGAGTAACTGAAAATCTCTCATTATTGTAGGGAGCGAGATTTTAACAGCCGGTAACAATGAATCATACCGCACTTTCCCATGTATTGTGAAGTAATAAATCTCTTCGGTAAGTCTTTCTTTTACTTTAACTATATATTTTTTCTTAAAACTAATATCAATGTTCCCTTTAATTATACGCTTTTGAACTTCCTTTGAAAGAATGCTCTCATTTTTTAACGAACTGCTATCATCCTTTGACGAACTTCTATCATCCTTTGACGAACTTCTATCATCCTTTGAATAACTGCTATCATCCATTGAAGAACTGCTATCATCCTTTGAAGAACTGCTATCATCCTTTGACGAACTGCTATCATCCTTTGACGAACTTCTATCATCCTTTGACGAACTGCTATCATCCTTTGACGAACTGCTATCATCCTTTGAGGAACTGCTATCATACTTTGAAGAACTGCTATCATCCTTTGAGGAACTGCTATCATCCATTGACGGACTTCTGTCATTCTTTAACGGACTGTTATCATCCTTTAACAAACTGATCTCATCCCTTTTGACGAACTACTATCATTATTGTTGTTAATAATTGAATAAAGCTTTGCTAAATTTTCAATTCTTTTCTGCAGTTTTCAACAATCGCTGTTTGCAGTTTACTTTGCTTTATCAGATTATCATTCTCAAACCGAAGTAATGCATTATCCTTATTGATAATCTCTATGATCTCTTCTAATTCCTTTATTTTCTTTTCTAAACTATCATTCATTATATGACTACATTCAATATTTAATACACAATTTGACCGCTTTAATCTAAGTATCACTTTTCGCCACGAATTACACGAATTTGCACCAATTATTTTTATAATTCATTTTTGTTAATTCGAGCTAATTTGTGAAATTCGTGGCTATTTTTTACCTCCAAATTAAGGACCGGAATCAAATTAATATTATTAGAGGTCATTATCAAAGTAATTTTGATTGTTTCTCTTAGGTTGATTTAAAAAATCTATTAACTATTAACTTTCAAATATTCCTTCTCATAAAACAGACTTGTCCCCGATGCCACAAGAATCGGCTTCATGAATACATTAACAATGGGAATGAAAGTAAGTATAAATCCCATTGCGCCGAATCCGTATGACAGCATCTTCTTTGAATTTACGATCTTAAGCTTCTCCCGGAATCCCGTCATTCTCCGTGTCAGCGGATAATCAAGATAGTCCAGTGCATTGAAGAAAAATGAAAAGCCCGTTCCGCCAACTAAAGATATTACACTTCCGATCATCGGAATGAAATTGATCAGGAATAACGGAATTATCCCCGAAAGATAAAATAATATCTTTTTCAATTCCGCTTTTATGCTTTCAACCGCATCTTTTATAAATGGCAGGTCACTGACAACTTTTTCATTATAAACTTTTTCCTCTATAAACCCGGATATTTTTTCATTGAATGGCGCAGAGACTATTCCTCCGAATATTATGAAAAGAAAATAACAGATGAGCAGTATTAAAATGAAGTAAAATATTTTAAGGAATGTTCTGACGATCTCAAATAATATGTTGTTCGAGACGCTTATTTCCAGTGCCTCTTCCGACATTCCCATTATCCATTTGTAAGTGTAAAAAAAAACTGTCCCGTAGATGATCAGGTTGATCATTATCGGGACAATTGAATAACCGATAAGCTTCGGATATTTAAAAATAATTTTACACTTTTGAACGGGTAAAAGAATCCATATATAAAATTATTCATTTCTTTCTTTTCTTAGTGCTGTATTTATTGATCCAGTAAACATCAAACAGATCCTGCTTCCTCCCGCTTTTAGTCTTGTTTACAATCAGATCATCTGAAGAAATATAATTTACATTTTGTATGCTGCCGTAAGTTCCTGTAACTTTATTTTTATAAGCTTCAGAAAATTTTAATCCAACCGATTCCGTAATCCAGATAATCTATATCCTTTGTATATCTCGGTCTTGAATGAAATGATGAAGCATATCCTCCGACAATCAGATATTCAACTTTGTTTTCGTTTAACAATTCTATAAACTCTTTTAAGTCTTGGTAAACTTCCATAAGTATAATAGATATGTCTGTTTCTTATATATTCCAGTTCCAGTATTTTCTTATCCGGCGACATTCTTTTATAATGTCTTTCATCGGCTTTTTCCTGCTCCTCGTGACTTTTGAATATCTTAAATACTTTTTCATCTAAGCATTTATTTTATCTTGAAAGCTTTTTTGATCTTATCAACATAATCCAGTTTCTCCCATGTGAATAATTCCACGTTGACTTTTTTCACTACGCCGTCAGGAGTCGTGAATGTTTTTGTAACTTTCTGCGGCTTGCGTCCCATGTGTCCGTAAGCTGCTGTCTCGCTGTATATTGGTGTGCGAAGTTTAAATCTCTGTTCAATGAAATACGGACGCATGTCAAACAGCTTCTCAACTATCTTTGCAATATCACTGTCCTGCATTTTTACTTTACTTGTGCCGTATGTGTTTACAAAAATATTCATCGGCTTTGCAACTCCAATTGCGTATGATACCTGTACAAGCACTTCATCGCAAACGCCTGCTGCAACTAAATTCTTTGCAATGTGTCTTGTTGCATAAGCTGCTGATCTGTCAACCTTTGAAGGGTCTTTTCCTGAAAATGCTCCGCCTCCGTGTGCACCTTTACCGCCGTATGTATCAACGATGATCTTTCGTCCCGTGAGTCCTGTATCTCCGTGAGGTCCGCCGATCACAAATTTACCTGTTGGGTTGACGTGATATTTTATTTTATCATTACTTAATAGTCTCGAGTAATTCGGATATTTGGATTTTACACGCGGGATGAGAATGTTAATGACATCATTTTTAATTTTTTTCTGCATCTCTGCCTCTGTGCTGAAATCATCATGCTGTGTTGAAATTACTATCGTGTCAATTTTTATCGGCTTATTAAATTCATCATACTCGATTGTTACCTGTGATTTTGAATCCGGGCGAAGATATTTGATCAGCTTGTTTTCCCTTCTTAATGCGGCAAGCTCAATCAGCAATTTCTGTGAAAGATCAAGTGTCAGCGGCATGTAATCTTCGGTTTCGTTTGTTGCATATCCGAACATCATTCCCTGTTCGCCTAAAAAATGTTCTTCTTTCTTTTTTCTTTCAACTCCCTGATTGATGTCTCTTGACTGTTCGTGAATTGCTGACAACACTCCGCATGAATCTGCCTCGAACATATATTCGCTTTTTGTATATCCGATCCTGCGAATTACCTCACGTGCAATAGTCTGTACATCAAGGTAAGCACTTGATCTTACTTCTCCGGCAAGAACTACAAGACCTGTTGTTACAAGTGTTTCACATGCTACTTTTGACTGCGGATCAAATGCAAGAAAGTTATCGATCAATGCGTCTGATATCTGATCTGCTACTTTATCCGGATGTCCCTCTGAAACAGATTCAGATGTAAATAAATATGACATTTTAATTAATTCTCCTTAGTATAGTTATTGGTTAATTGGTTAATTGGTTAATTGGTTAATTGTCTTTACAAACTTTGCAAAACTCCACACACTCCACACACTCCACCCACTCCATACACTCCACACACTCCACACTCCATACACTCCATACACTCCACACACTCCATACACTCCATACACTTTTACAAACTCTCCAGCACTATCTCCGCCACATCTTTCACTTTCACCTCTTCACTCTTTTCCTTTGCTTTAATTCCATCAGTCAGCATCGTCATGCAAAACGGGCATGCGCTTGCTATTGTCTTTGCGCCGGTTGCCAGTGCTTCTTCTGTTCGCTCTATATTAACTCTCTTACCTTCATCTTCTTCTAAAAACATTCTTCCGCCTCCCGCTCCGCAGCAAAGTCCTTTGTCCTTTGACCTGACCATTTCGACAAGATCTGCACCTGTGCTTTCTAAGGATTCTCTTGGTGAATTATAAATGTGATTGTATCTTCCAAGGTAACATGAGTCATGAAATGTTACTTTCTCCTTGATCTCTTTCTTCGGAACTAACTTTTTTTCCTTTAATAAAGTATCTATGTATTCTGTGTGATGAGTGACATCGAGTTCGATCCCGAATTTATTATATTCATTCTTTAATGTGTTCATGCAGTGGGGACAGGCAGTCACAACTTTCTTCACTTTATATTTCTTTAATGTCTCTACATTCTGCTGAATGAAAGTCTGTGCAAGAAATTCATTCCCTAATCTTCTTGCCGGATCTCCCGTACATTTTTCTTCGCTGCCAAGGACTCCGTATTTAACTCCGGCTTTATTTAAAAGCTGAGCAAAAGACTTCGTAACGTTTCTGTACCGCTTATCAAAAGCACCTGCGCATCCTGACCAGAACACTATGTCTAATTCTTCCGCAGATCCAATGTTAGAAACTTTCTGTAAATTATTCTGCACACCTTCCTTTGCAAGTTCATCACTGAGCTCATCTATCCAGTCATTTCTTTGTTGCGCGCCGCACGCCCACGGGGATTCATTGTTCTCAAGATTTCTGAAAACAGTATTCAGCTCCGGAGGAAATTCTGATTCCATCATTACAAGATCTCTTCTCATATCGACTATCGGTGTAACGTGATCAATCATTACCGGACATTCCTGAACGCATGCCATGCAGGTTGTGCATGCCCATAGCTCCTGCGCAGTTATATAATCGTTAACTAAATTCTTTTCGAGTATGGGGTCGGATTTAATTGCTTCAGTTGTTTCCGCACTCTTGCTTTCATGTTCTTTTACAAGCAAAGGTCCGGCTTCCATGGTTCGCTTTCTTATCTTTGTAATGATAAGCTTCGGATTCAAAAGCTTTCCTGTAATGTTCGCAGGACAGACTGAAGTACATCTTCCGCATTCCGTGCAGGTGTAACTGTCGAGAAGATTTTTCCATGTTAAGTCAGTAATATCTTTTACGCCGTATTGTGTAATTGATTCATCTTCAAAATTTATCGGCTTAAGCATTATCCCTTCATACGGGATCTCATAGTTTGATAAGAATGTATTGGCAACTGATGAAAGCACGTGAAAATGTTTTGAATAGGGAAGGTAATTTAAAAATGCTAGTACAACAATAATATGAGCCCAGAAAAAAACTTCATACATTGTGTGTGAGCCGTTTGTAAAAAATCCTGCAATGAATTCAGATACCGGTCTGTATCCATGTGACTGTCCGATCAGTATTTTCTCAATACTCATTCCGAACATGGTCACCATTACCAGTCCTATCATTATCAGAATGAAGCTTGCGTCCAACCTTGCAGCGCTGTCAACCTGCAACCGCTTCGGCGTTCCGACATATCTCCTTATTAATGAAAATACAACCACTACAAGTACCAAAGCTCCGAAGAAATCCTGTAGGAATGTCAGTACATTGTAAAACGGTCCGAGAAAAGCGAATGAAAAATCAGGAAAGAATCCTTCGATTATTGATTCCAAAACAACAAACAGTAAGACTACAAATCCCCAATAGATGCATAAATGCAGAATGCCGGCAAGTTTGCTTCTTAAAAGCTTTGTCTGAAGAAATGCTATTTCAATTGTGTTCTTTATTCTTTTGGGGATATCGTTTAACCGGTATTCAGGTTTAGCGAGCTTCAGGTAAGATAGAAAGTTTTTAACGGAATAAATAAAAAAACCGATTGCACCAAAAAATATTAATCCGAAAATTATTGGTCTTAGCATTAAAAAGTTTTCATTCTAGAATGTTTACAAATTACTTAAATAGAATTTAATATTAAAGCTAATAGAGTGTGTGGAGTGTGTGGAAGTGTGTGGAGTGTGTGGAAGTGTGTGGAAGTGTGTAGAGTGTAGAGTGTGTAGAGTGTGTAGAGTGTTTGGAGTGTGTAGAGTTGTCGAGCCTATACACTCTATACACTCTATACACTCTATACACTCAATACACTCAATACACTCTATACACTCAATACACTCAATACACTCAATACACTCAATACACTCTATACACTCTATACACTCTATACACTCTATACATCAGAAACAATATTCATCCATCAGGCGTAATTGAATACAAAATAATTCTGTTCAAAAAATAAAATTAAACAATCATGAAAAATCTGATCCTTTTTTTCCTGTTAATGTTTATTTCCTGTTCAGACGACCCTCAATCTCCTCCTGCAACAAATGAACCGCTTTCATATCCGCATAATACAACTCACTTTTCATTTTATTATACTTCTTTGGATAACGATAACATAAGGGGAATGGGGGATACGCTTGAAAGACATTATTCAAGAGTTATTAATGATCTGAAATCGGATACATTGGCAACTGTAAAAGTATATTTCTTCACAGATCATGATTCACTGGCTGCTGCAGTAGCTCACGCTGTTCCGAATCTTCCTGCCTGGGCAAATGCTCTTGCTATCTCTGAAACAGAAATATACATGATGTCACCGAATCATCCGGACTTCGGATACAGTTTTATGATGGTTAATCTGATTCACGAATTTGCTCATTGTGTTTCCTATCATATCAGACCTAACATTGGCAATAATCCCCGCTGGCTCTGGGAAAGCGTGGCAATTTATGAATCAGGACAGTTCTTTGACCCTCACAACATTCCGTATCTCGTCAGTCATAATCCTCCGACTTTTGCTCAGCTGAATTCATTCAGCAATACCATGATCTATGAAGTAGGTTATCTCCTTGCGGAATACATAATTCTTAACTGGAGCAGGAATCATTTTGTAAATATGATTTTAACTAATGGAAATTTTGAACAGGTGCTGGGGATGAGCTCAACAGAATTTCTTGATGGCTGGTTTGCGTTTGTTGTGGACAGGTATGGGCTTTAGAGTTCGTTGAGTTCATTGAGTTCATTGAGATCGTTGAGTTCATTGAGTTGAATATCTCGCTAGAGTTTTACAGCGAACTATACGAACTATACGAACTAAACGAACTGAAAGAGGATTATTTTTCAAATACCAAACTCTCTACTGAAGCTCCTAACTTTTTAAGAGTATTCTGTAAATTTGTTATCATTGCAGGACCGCATATGTAAAAGTACTTACTAAAATCGGATATATGCTTCTTCAGGAACTCTTCATCTATGCGGCCGAACAGATATCCTTTCTCATCTTTTGAAGTTAAAACATTAACAAAATTTCTGCCGAGCATTACCTCGAACTCTTCTTTCAGAATGATATCATCAGAAGTTTTATTCGAGAAGAATAGTTTGTTGTCTCCGGTTTCATTTTTGGAATTCAGGTCTCTCAGAATGGCAATAAATGGAGTTACTCCGGCACCGCCTGCAATAAAATATCCGGGTCCTTTGTATTCTATCGCACCCCATATATCTCTGATAATGAGTTCATCTCCGGGTGTCAGCCTGGAAAGTTCATTTGTTACACCATCATGATCAAAATAACTCTTAATTGTGAATCGAAGAAACGGGTCGCTCACAAGAGATGTAAAAGTGAACGGACGTGTTTCATCTTTCCATTTTGGTTTGTTTATCGACACTTCTGTAGCCTGACCGGGTGTGAAATTATAACCTTCAGGTCTTTCAACAATAAAGTTGTACATTATTTGTGACCTTCTCGATTGACAATATTTTTACCGCATAATCCATGTTAAGTTCTTTAAGTTCTTTAAGTTCTTTAAGTTCTTTAAGTTCTTTAAGTTTGTATAATAGTTCGTATAGTTCGTATAGTTCGTATAGTTCGTATAGTTCGTATAGTTCGTATAGTTCGTATAGTTCGTATAGTTCGTATAGTTCGTATAGTTCGTATAGTTCGTATAGTTTGTATAGTTTGTATAGTTTGTATAGTTCTTTAGTAGTTCTTATAGTTCTTATAGTTCTTATAGTTCTTATAGTTTTTATAGTTTTTATAGTTCTTATAGTTTTTAGTTCTTATAGTTCTTATAGTTCTTATAGTTCTTATAGTTCTTATAGTTTCTTATAGTTCTTATAGTTCTTATAGTTCTTATAGTTCTTATAGTTCGTATAGTTCGTATAGTTCGTAAGTTTATTTAAGAGTTATTTTTTCATTAGTCTAAACGAACTCTTAACAAACTAAACGAACTTAACAAACTAAACGAACTTAACGAACTTTACGAACTCTACGAACTAGACGAACGTAGACGAACCTAAAGAACTCAACGCACTTTACACACTCTACACACTCAGCACTATATTACGGCTTTTTACCGACACAAAAATTCGTTGAATTATTATAATCAATTAATATATCCGCTAAATTTACAATGTTATCTCCGTTGATATCCGTGGAGAACATAGCCGCTTAAAAACGAAGCTGCTCCATTACTTACATTTACTATATCCGTCAGATTAACAAACCCGTCCTGATTTACATCTCCGCTGTAGATTGCAAACTTTAAAGGGCTGCTGTCTACCTGTATCTGATTACTGCCGAATGCTTTGTTTGCCGAAGTTGAAAATCATACGCCAGAGTCCTCCCTGAAAATGGAATTGCTGTGTTGCTCCAGGTCTCAACTGAATTTCTGTGTTTTACCTGTAAATAATAGTTTGTACTGTTACTGACATTAAAAAAAATGAAAGCGCCTATCCCTGAATTATTCAACAGACTTTTTGCGGAATCTTTTTTTGCATATGGAAAGAAAGCATTTCTCAGGTAAACTGTTATGGTATCAGAAACCATTGTGTTTAATGAAGGGTTATAAAAACCCTGAATGTATGCAGTAAGATTCAGAACAAAAGCAACGCTCCCGCAAATTGTTCCTCCTCCCGTGAAAGTGCCGTTAATGTTTACGTCATCTGCGCAAATGTCTGCGCCTGCTCCGACTTCTATGTTTGTGCCGGCACCGAAATCTATAACACTCTGGCTGAAAGAAGTTGACGCAAATTATTAATAAAACTGTTAGCAAAATTTATTTTCATTTGTCATCTCCCTTTATTTGAAATTGTTTTAGTTTCATTTGTATTGTTTGTGAAGATAGTTTTAACAGAAGTCAGCTCATTAACTATTTTCAAGTTTTTACAATTTTCTCATTCATTGATTTTAATGATTCAACTTCAGACGATAATTTTTCATTACTTTGTTTCTATTCTTTACTCTTCTTCAATTCAATACATTTTCATTTTTAACTCTTCACTCTCAACTTTCAACTCCTGAATCGCCTTCACCATCACTGGCAAAAGATTCCCGTAAGTCGCTTTCCAAGCTTTCAGGATTATCTTTCAATACAAGATTCAGCCATTCTGCATCTTCTGTTGTCTGAACTTCATCAAGTTCCTGTGCAATAAATCCTGCAGTGAGTTCTCCTTTCATTTTGCTTCCGTCAGAAATATTATCCTCATACCATTCCCTTTTGTCCCAGTTAAACAAACGCGGCTTAACTTTCATAATAAAATCAAGACCGAGATTAAGATCTGTAATATTTTTTTTATCCCTTGCATCTGATAAGCTTGTAATTGTTTGCACATTACAGCGGAGAGAAGTGATTTGATTATTGCCCAGTGTGATTTGATTAGTAGCTGAACCCGTTGTAGGCCATGCCTGATAACCTAAGCATGTTAGATTAAAACCTCTATTAATATTGTGCCGCTCATATTGGCTTGTAGTGAACTATACCAACAGCTGTATTATCATTTCCATAACTAGAGAATAACGACTGATAGCCCAAAGATGTATTTGCGACATTGCCTCCGAAATAAGAAGACTGATATCCGACAGCCGTGTTGGAACCGCCAGAATTGCCATACAAGCTCAAACCTACAGCTGTTTTATAATTATCGCTTTGTATTTGAGAAAAGAGAATCTGTCCCAAAAGAAGTGTTGCTAACCCTGGAGATATTGAGTACATAGAATTATTCCTACTGCCGTGTTACTATCGCCAGTGGTGTTAGAAAATAAGGAATTCCGTCCGACAGTTGTATCTAATCTGCCGCCAATGTTTGAATACAATGCCTGAGTACCCAAACCTGTGTTGTATACTCCGGTAGAGTTTGATTTTAATGACTTCAAACCTAACGCGGTGTTATTTAAACCGGTTGTGTTTGAATATAATGAATTCATCCCGAAAGCAGTGTTTCCATTTGCCGTCGTATTTGAAAACAATGAATTTTTTCCTACTGCTGTGTTACTATCACCGCTTGAATTGGAAAATAAGGTCTTGTGTCCAATAGCTGTGTTATTATCGCCGTTGTTGAAAAATAAAGTTTTGCATTCCAATGGCCGTATTGTTAAGACCGGTGGTATTTACTATTATAAAGACTGCATCTTACAGATGTGTTTTCCTGGCCGCTGTTGTTTGATAATAACGAACAAACTTATTGATGTATTATTAAGTGCCCACCGTGTTGGAAAGTTAAAGAACCTAGTCCTACAGCTGTATTAAAATCACCGTTTGTGTTGGAAGATAATGAACTATCACCCACAGCAGTATTAGAAGAGCCGGTTGTGTTACGAGATAAAGTCTTATATCCAAGCGCAGTGTTAGAATGGCCGGTGGTGTTCAAATTTAGAGAAACCGTTCCGACAGCTGTGTTTTCATATCCCGTCGTGTTCGAATACAAAGAAATGAATCCCACAGGTGTTGATCGTGCCGGTAGTGCAGAGAATAATGAAATTGATCTAAGAGCCGTTATACCTGCTACCGGTATTGTAGTCAGTGATTGATTTCCAAAGCTGCGTTATATGTACCGTTCATCTTAAAATTACCTGAGTTGCCACCTAAGAATGTATTGTTCGTCCCATAGCTATGTAAAACCTGTCTGCTTCTTTTTAAATAGTATTCCCCAGGCTTGAGCTTGTTGTATTTTCAAGACGGAGTGACCTTAGGTATATTCACCTGACCAGTTGATTGGTTCAATGTCAGAAATTATTAGACGCATCTTTTAATTTAAACACTCCATTTGTGCCGAGGTGTTGGTAATGCTTTACGAAAAATTTACTGAAATGAAAGCTTAAAGCAATAAATAATGTTTTTATTTTTCAGTACTCCCTTGTTTTGAAAAAGTTATAGTTTGGTCTTGATTTAAGTGTTGTACGCTTAACCGAAGTCAACTCATTTTACAAGTTTCTAATACTACTGCTTTTTCACTGATTGATCTTAGTGATTCAACTTCTTCTTTAATTCTTCATTCTCCAACTTCACCCTGTATCGCTTTACCATCACAGGCAAAAGATCTCGACGTCGCTTCTAGCTTTTCAGGATTATCTTTCAAAACAAGATTCAGCTATTCGGCATTTTGTCGTTTGAACTTCACTGCTCCTGGGCTATAAATCCCGCTGTCGGAGCTTCTTTCCATTTTTGCTTCCGTCTGAAATATTATTATCATACCACTTCTCTTATCCCAGTTGGAAACAAACGGGCTTACTTTCATTATGAAATCAAGACCCAGAGATAAGTCTGAAATATTCTTCTTATCTCTTGAGTCAGACAGAAACTTGATACTGCTTGAACAGTTGGAGCGAAGTGAAGTTATCTCGTCATTACCAAGTGTAATCTGATTATTAACAGTGCCTAAAGTTGGTTCTGTATCTTTGCTCATACAAATCCAGACGGTTTCAGTTGTAATTGTTGAACCTGCATTAAATCCC
>JADJTX010000017.1 GCA_016710985.1 Ignavibacteria bacterium | reverse complement strand
ATATGATTTTTAAAATCCATAAATCACTATCACCAGTAATGATACAAGAGTTGGGTTACTCACAATTAGGAGTTTCAACAGGAGATTATGGGAGTCGATGAGGATGATTCAATATCTATTAATCATTTTTACAGTGAACTGGGATCAGGCATCACTCTGTCTTATGGTTGGTTCAAGAGATGAGTACATTGGATCCTGCAAACATGAACTATGTCATTATACAATTGCAATAGGTTCACATTATACTTATAGCGCCGTTAATTATGGTATCGGGTGATGCATTTTATAGTCCGTATGATATGATATTGACTCACTACATGGTACCGAGACAATTGATTTCAGTACCACAAATCATAATTTAGGTGATTACTCATCCCGGAAACAACGACACGATTGGCAATTTGTTAAAAATCCAATACAAGGTAACCAGTTTTTTTTAATTGCAAGCAGAAACAAAGTTTCAAGATGGGATAGAGTTATGTTAGGAGACACAGTTTTAAAAACCGGATATTATTCTGAGAATACGACTTATGGAAAAGGACTTTACATTTATCACGTGGCAAATGGAATTTATCATCCTCAGGTTGATGTATCTCCTCAAGATATGGAATGTGCTGACGGATACTGGAAGTGGGACAGCATTCATGCCGGAGTTCACTACCAAACCGTACCAAGTACGTGCTTTCAATCGAATTTGTCATGGTATTACTTTAATAAAAAAAACCCTCTGTATACAAATGATTACTCAATTGTTAATAATTCTCTTTCTGTTGGAGATGGAATAAGTTTTAATTACTACTATGCCTACATCGGTAAGCGGTATCCAAAGTGGTGGAGTTATGGAGAAAAGGAAGCAAGTTCATGTTTTGTAGGAAAGGATAGAACTTTCACTAATAAGAATGAAATTTATACATCTGCAGAAACCATAGGAGACAGATATGACGCTTGGGCACCGGGTTACAACGAAATATTCAGTCCGTACTCCAGTCCATCATCATGTAAATGGAATAATGATTCATCCGGAATTTTTATTTGGCATCATACTTATTCAGGCAGCGGTCCCGGCGGTGTTGCATCTTTAAAAATTTATAAAGCCGGAACAGGTACCGGTGAATTGCCTTTGGATACAATACTTCGCTACACTCCTCCATCCAAACCAATGGGAATAGTAGTAGATTATTATTTTGAAGGAGAAAACTTTAACCGACCAATTATAACCTGGAATCACAACAACGAACCCGATATGCTGCGAGACAGCACAAAGAAAAGATACTCGATATGGAGAGCGACTCAGGTAGGTATGAATTATGTCCCGACAAATTATACTTTGCTCAAAGTCTTGAACATAGATTCCGGAACTGCTCCAAGCTATATAGATACTTCCGTAGTTGCTTTGGGAAGCGCATGGCCCGGCATGGGTAATCAGATACAATATCCACTCAGGTATAAAGTTCAGGCGATTGATAAGTTTGCAGATTCTTCCGTAAAGTCAGCTTTTGGAAGTATTATTGGACTTTACAACTGCGGTAATTGTGTTGGAGAAGAAGAAGAAGGAAGAATATTATCAGAAGCGGGAGAGATACCGGAAAACTATAATCTGTATGATAACTATCCTAACCCTTTCAATCCGAAACCAAAATTAAATTCGATCTTCCTGAAGATAATTTTGTAACTATAAAAATTTATGATTTACTTGGAAAAGAAGTCATGAATTTGGTAAATGATTTTAAGAATGCGGGCCGCTACACCATTTCATTCAATGGTTCGAACTTATCAAGCGGGATCTATTATTATAAGATCAAAGCGGGGAATTTTGAAGCTATTAGAAAGATGATGCTAATAAAATAAAAGTTGTTGTGTATTGCCTATTAAGCCGTGAGAAATGAAAAATTTCTTGCGGCTTTGTTATTTTATAATGAATCTATATTTGAATACTTATTGCTCAATCAAGAATGTTAGTTAATATTATTAATTTATATGAATTCAAATTACCAAAACTCTCTAAAACTTTTGCCACGAATTCACAAGATTACAAATATGAATACAAATTTGGTTATTCAATAAAGTATTTTAGAAGTAATTCCGTGTATGCTTTTATTTCAAAGAGTTAATTTGAATGCTGTATAAACTGACCTGTATTATTATCAAAGAAATTTGTGATAATTCATGTAATTCGTGGCAAAGGTTTAAATTAGTTAAAAAAAGGATTTTGAAAAGTTTGAATTTCAATATTTACATCATTTACGTATTTTGACGTTTAAAAAATTTTAAAGCCTATGTCAACCAGACGTGAATTTCTGAAACAAACATCTTTGATCGCAGCAGGTACATTGATTGCAAATAATAGTTTTGCAATTAATTTTTTAAGCAAACCCAAAGTAGTTATCCTCGGAGCTGGACTTGCCGGATTAGCTGCCGGTAAAATGCTCATTGAAAACGGTTATGATGTGACAATACTTGAAGCGCAGAACAGGATCGGCGGGAGAGTTTTTTCACATACCATTGATGAGAAAGATAATTTAGTCATCGAGCTTGGCGCAGAGTGGATCGGCGAATCACACGACAGAATTATCGCATTATGCAAGGAACTGAATGTTGAGCTGATCAATAATCAGTTCGATGACAGACTCATCTATGACAATAAATTCTTTAAAACACACGAGTGGAGCTTCTCTCCCGAATGGAATGAGAAATATGACAGGATCATCAAAGACTATTCAAAATATACCGAAGCTGACAAGATGAAATGGATTATAAAGCAAAGGGAGGAAATCAGCAGATCGTGAAAGCTATGGCTGATAAGGTCGGGATGGATAATATTAAGACGGGAAATAAGGCTGATGAAATTGAATACGGCTCTAAGATAAAAATTCACTGCACCAACGGGAATACTTATGAATGCGACAGTCTTATCTGCACACTGCCAACTTATTCAATAAGCAAAATAAAATGGAATCCGGTTTTGCCTCAGGATAAAATAAATGCTATCAACGAGCTTCAGTACTGCCGCATAAATAAGTCTGCAACTCTATTTAAGGAAAGATTCTGGGAGGATGATTCATTCAGCATTATCACTGATACATTTTCACATTACTTCTATCATGCAACCAAATATCAGTCTGATTCCAAAGGTGTTCTTATCTCTTATGCCATCGGAGATAAAGCGGACATACTCGGAAGTCTTAATAAAGATGACAGGGAAAAATTTGTTGCTCAGTCGCTTGTTTCTGCTTTCGGTGATGTAAAGCCACTGATGGAAGACAATGTAAATTACTACTGGGGAACTGACCCCTTTTCCAAAGGCGCTTATGCGCTTTACGGAAAAGGTCAGTGGTTTACTTTAATGCCCGTTCTCAAGGAGAAGATGAATAACATTTATTTTGCCGGAGAGCATGTCGCTGACTGGCAGGGCTTCATGGAAGGTGCGATAGTTACGGGTGAAGAGGCGGCTAAGGATATCATGAGCTGATAATGCAGAATAACTTAAAAAACATTTTCATCATTGCAGGTGAATCCTCCGGAGACATGCACGCAGCTTCACTTGTAAGAGAATTAAGGTCAGCCGTAACAAAAGTTACTTTTACAGGTATTGGCGGACCTGAGATGAAGAAAGAAAGTGTAAATCTTATCTATGACCTGAAGCAGGTAAATTTCATCGGCTTCTCTTCTGTAATAATGAACTTACAAAAGATCAGAGCGATACTTAATCACTGCATTTCCGAAGTAAAAAAAATAAATCCGGAAGCTGTCATTCTTGTTGACTATCCCGGTTTTAATCTGAAATTCATTTCAAGCATCAGAAAATTCTATAAAGGAATCATAGTTTACTATATCTCACCTCAGCTTTGGGCGTGGCATAAAAGCAGGGTAAAGACAATTAAAAAATACGTTGACCTGATGATAGTTGTCTTTCCCTTCGAAGTAGATTTTTACAAAAAGGAAGACGTCATAGTTGATTACGCAGGACATCCTCTCGTAAAAAGGATTGATGACTTTTTATCACGGAATAAAAGAATAAAATCTCCTGAACCTGTCATAAGTTTTCTTCCCGGAAGCAGGAAAGATGAGATCGACAGAATGATGCCTGCATTAGTTGAAACAGCCGTTAAATTCAGAAAGGAATTTAAATGTGAGATCAACTTTATCTGCACTACTAATTTAAGCAGACCATATTTTCAGAAGTTCATCAAAGGAAATGATTTTAACCTTATCTATGATGAAAATAATTCTGAACTTAACTATAAGACAATTCTGAATTCCGACCTTGTAATTTCAAAATCCGGGACTTCAACCATGGAATGCGCACTGATCGGAACTCCGTTTTGCGTGGTATATAAAACAGGTGAATTGAATTACGCTATCGGCAAACGTCTTGTGAAGGTTGACCATATTGCAATGGTAAACATACTGCTTAAGAAAAGAGCTGTCACGGAATTTTTACAGAATGAAATGACGCCGGATAATATTTTTGAAGAAGGTAAGAAAATTTTAACAGATGCTTCTTATGTAAATGAGATGAAGAATAATTTTAAAGAACTGCGTAATATCTTAACCGACAAAGACGCTTCAAAAAATGCAGCAGAGATCATTATGAATTTCATACAGAAAAAAATCAATTGAAAACATTCCTGAATAAGATCGGATTAATGATGCTTCCTCTTTTGATAAATATGCTCATCGGAACCTTAAGAATAAAAATTCACAACCTTCCTGACAATAAATCAAATTACATTTTCATTTTCTGGCATTCTCAGATGCTGATCGGGTGGTGGCTTTTCAAAGATAAGAACAGCGGAGCATTGGTTTCAAAAAGCAGTGACGGAGATATACTGGACAATCTTTTGACGAAATGGAATTACCGTGTATTCAGAGGCTCGAGTTCAAAAGGCGGGAAAGAAGCATTACAGGAATTAACGAGCTATGTTGATATGAATAATCCGGCTGTAATTACACCTGACGGACCTCGCGGTCCCCGCGGAGAAATGAAGAACGGCGCTTTCATAATTTCAAACAAATGTAGTATACCGGTTGTCCCTGTCAGAATATTTTATCACAAAAAAAAAGTCCTGACGAGATCATGGGACAAATTTGAAATACCTTATCCGTTTTCGAAATGCGAAGTATATTTTGGCAATAAATATCAGTATGTTAAATATCTCGATGAAGCTGCACTGAACGAACTGAAGAACAGCATATCACGTGAAATGTAAAACATTAAATATAAATTGATCCTGCTCAGAGTAATATTGATCCCGTTTTCATTAATTTATTCATTTGTTATTTATTTAAGGAATAAATTATATGATACCGGGATATTTAAATCTCATAAAATATCCGTGCCTGTAATTTCAATCGGCAACATTACAACCGGCGGAACAGGCAAGACGCCGTTAACAATTCTGATCTCCAAATACTTTCTTGACAAAGGAAAGAAGGTCGGGATTGTATCTCGAGGATATAAAAGAAAGTCGGATGAAATGGTGCTGGTCAGCGACGGCAAAACAATTAATAAAGACATTGAACAATCCGGAGATGAACTTGTAATGATCTCCGGCGAACTTATCAAAGATCACAAAAATAATTTTTTTATCGCTGCCGGAAAGAACAGGGTTCAGGCTGCTGAATATCTGATCAATGAATTCAAACCTGATGTTATCATTCTTGATGACGGGTTTCAGCACAGGAAACTAAAGAGAGATCTTGATATTGTATTAATTGATTCTCATAATTTTCTTAGTAAAAAATTTCTTAATTCATTTACACTGCCTTCGGGCATTTTGCGTGAGAGCTTAAATAATCTTAATCGTGCGGATTTAATAATACAGAATAATAAGTATGAGGACATTGTAATCATTCCTGAATTCAAAAAATACGATAAGGATATTATTCCGATGAGATACAAAACGGAATATTTTATCGACAATAAAAATAGTATTTTGAGGGACTTTAATTCTAAGGCAATAGTGTTTTCCGGGATAGCTGATGACAATTCTTTTATTGAAATGGTGAAAGAAAGTAAATTAACAATATCTAAGATAGTTAAATTTTCTGACCACCATAATTATACCGCATCAGATATACTTTCTTTAAAAGGTATTCATTCAAAGGGCAAGATCTTTATTACAACAGAAAAAGACTTTGTAAAAATAAAACAGTTTACGGATTTCATAAATGATCACCCGGTTTATTATTTAAAGATGAGATCAGAATTAGCGGGTAATGAGAATATTTTGTTTTCAAAACTTGATGAATGTGTAAAATGAAGATCGCATTAACAAAATCAGATTCTAAATTTCAGAATTATATTAAATGGTTTGACCGGTTTAATGTCAGCTATGATATTCTTGATCATGAAAAACATGAATCTGATCTTGAAAAGATAAACAGCTGCAGCGGTTTTGCTGCTGAGCGGAGGCGTTGATATTTATCCTGAAATTTATTGTGACTGGGATACTGTCGAAACAAAAGGCACGTACAATCCGGAGCGTGACGGTTTTGAATTAAAGGTCCTTGAGAAAGCCATTCAGAGAAAGATTCCCATACTTGGGATTTGCAGGGGACTTGAACTTGTGAATGTTTATTTCAGAGGCAGTCTTATTTTTGATCTTGAGGAAATAAGGGGAGTTAATCACAAAAGAATATCACCGGCAGAGGACCGTTTTCATGAAATAAGAATATTTCGTGATACTTTACTTCATGAAATTTTAAATTTGGATAATGCCACTGTCAACAGTTCACATCATCAGTCAATTGACCGCCTGGGGGAAGGTTTAATGATAAATTCAAAATCGGACGACGGTATTGTTGAAGGGATAGAATACGCGGATAAAACAGATAAGCCTTTTTTTATCGGCGTGCAATGGCATCCGGAAAGATTTTCGGACTTTAATTCTCCTGTTTCAAAAAATATTTTAGACAGATTCATTTCAGAGTGTAATAAATTTTAAATATATGAAATACAATTTAGCTGTACTTTTTATCTCATGTTTAATTTTTTATTCATGTACTGCATCGGATACAAAAACTGTTTCGGAGATGTCCTTTGAGGAACTTAAAGCAAAGGTAAATGAAAATTCCATGAAGCTGAAGACTCTTGATGCTGACGGTGAAATTTCAATAGATTCACCCGACATAAGCAACTCCGGTTCCATTACAGTCAGTATTAACAAACCCGACAGCGTGTTTACAAAATTAGAAGGACCATTCGGAATGGACATCGCGGATCTTTTGATAACAAGGGATAACTTCATTTATTACAAACCGCAGGATAATACAGTAATAAAAGGTCCGTCGAGTTCATATTATCTGGGAATAATCATGAAGATCAAGATAGAGTTTGATGACATAGTAAACGCTTTCTCCGGAAAGTTTATTTTTAATGATGATCAGTATGAAGATGTAAAGATCTCCATGGAAAAGGGTAATTATTTAATTTCCTTAAAGAAGGGTGACGAGATAAGAAAGTTCTGGATCAATGCTGAAGATTATTATGTGACAAAGATAGTTAACTCCGAAATGAACGGCGACACAAAGATCGAGATATTATATGAAAATTTTTATGAAAGGGACGGCATTCACTTTCCTAAAAACATTACCATTACACGACCTAAAGAGAAACAGAATATATGGCTCACCTATTCAAGGAAAAATTCAATAACAACAAGCTTACCTACCGTCTGAAAATTCCAAAGAGCGCTAAGCAAATTATCTGGGATGGAAACTGATACCGGGAAATATGATGTCTCTGTCATTCTGACATTATTCAACAGCAAAAAGGTCTTCAAACGCGCTCTTAATTCCGTATTGAATCAGACATTTAAAAATTATGAACTGATAATCATTGATGACGGAAGCATTGATGGTACAGAGCAGGATCTGTTTCCATATCTAAAAGATAACAGTCACTTTAAATATATCCGGCATTCTAACAGGAAACATCCGCTTTCACTCAATGCAGGAATAATAAACTCAACCGGAAAATTCATAACTTTTATTGATTCGGATGATGAGTATAAACCAACTCATCTTGAGGAAAGAGCGAGTTACTTTTTTGAAAATCCGGAAATTGATCTGATACATTCTCCTGCCGCTTTGATTGGTGATGAAGATGATTTCTATGTTCCTGATGTCAATGATAACTCAAAGTTAATTCATCTTAAAGACTGCATTATCGGAGGCACATTATTCGGGAAAAGAAAAGTATTTGAAGAGCTCGGAGGATTCAGAAATATTTATTCACACGATTCGGATTTTTACAGTAGAGCTGTTATAAAATTTAATGTAAAACTCTTCGACTCCCCTACTTATGTTTATTACCGAAATAATCCCGACAGTGTGATCAGCAAACTAAAAGAGAAAATAAAATGAACACCGATGAACAGATAATGTCTGAATGCATTCAGTTTGCGCAAAAAGGGAAAGGTTTTGTTTCACCTAACCCTCTGGTAGGCTGTATTATCATCAAAGACGGTAATGTAATAGGAAAGGTTATCATAAAAATACGGTGAAGCTCACGCCGAAGTGAATGCAGTAACTGATGCAAAGAAAAAAGGATTTGAAATGAAAGGCGCTTCAGTATATGTCAATCTTGAACCTTGTTCACACACAGGTAAAACCTCTCCCTGCTCTGATCTGCTGATAAATGAAAAGGTAGCTAAAGTTTTCATTGGAATGAAGGATCCTTATGAGAAAGTTAACGGCAAAGGTATAAAGAAGCTCAGAACAGCGGGTATTGAAGTCAAGTCAGGCATACTCGAAAACGAATGCAAAGAATTAAATAAATTTTTCATAAAGTTTGTTACGCAAAAGCTTCCTTATGTCAGTCTCAAGATCGCTCAAAGTCTTGACGGTAAGATCGCTTTGAATAATTTCAAGTCGCAGTGGATAACGGGAGAAGCTTCGAGAAAATATGTACATCAGCTTAGAAGCGAATACGATGTGGTTTTGATCGGAAGGAATACTGCAAAGTATGATAATCCTTCATTATCCGTAAGAGATGTCAGAGGACGAACTCCGTACAGAATAGTAATTGATAAGGATTCTTCCTTCTGGAAAATCTGAAATTATTTACTGACGGCGATAAGGAAAAACATATGTTTTATCCGGTATCTCAAAGAAATCTGTTACTGAGATCTATTCAAAGAACATAATCCGTGTTAAAGAGAAGGATCAGAAACTGGTTCTTAAAGATATGTTAAAAAAGCTATATACGATGAATATCTCAAGCGTTCTTGTGGAAGGCGGAGCTAATCTGTATTCACAGTTTGCAAAGACCGGGATGTTTGATGACATATTCCTTTTCACAGCGCCTAAGATCGTCGGCAAAGGCATTTCATCATTTAATGACTTTGAAATATCAAAACTAAGTGAAGCAAAAACATTAAACTTAATTTACACAAAGCAATTCGACAAGGATCTATTGATCTATTATAAAAAATAAAAAAATAAGATATGTTTACAGGTATAATTCAGGATATGGGTAAAGTGATCAGCAAGAAATCACAGGGAGACAGCTTAAAGTTTTCTGTGAAGCCAATCTCAAAGACATTTCTCAAAAATGTAAAGACCGGTGACAGTATTTCCATAAACGGAGCCTGCATGACTGTAGAATCCCGGTCAGCGGGAAGTTTTGAATTTACTACTGTTATGGAATCTTTAAGCAAGACTAACCTAAGTATCTTAAAGATAGATGACTTAGTTAATCTTGAGAAAGCTATGACTTTAGCATCTAAACTGGACGGGCATATTGTTCAGGGGCATGTGGATACTACCGGAACAGTTAAGAAGATCGTAACAAATAAGGACAGCTGGGAATTTTACATTGAGTTTGATTCAAAGTTCAGGGAAAATATCATAAGCATAGGTTCAATTGCTGTTAATGGAGTGAGCTTAACCATAGCTGAAATTGTGAAAGAAGACTCTAAGAAAATTCAGATAAAAGTTGCAATAATACCACATACTTTTGAAGTAACCAACTTTAAAACTCTCAGGGAGAAGGACATTGTCAATCTTGAATTTGACATGCTGGGTAAATATGTTAACAGGATCTTTAAAAAGAGAAACAAATAACCGGCAGCTGAAAACCGTTAAACACCATTTACCACAGAGACGCGGAGAACACAGAGATGCACAGAGATTGTTTTTCTACTATCTGTTGGAAAAAGGTTGAATCTTTATGTTCGCTGTATTCAAATTTATGTAAACTACAAATAGATAGACCCAAATTGTTCAATAGAATTTTAAAAAGTATTTTAAACGCAAAGCAAGAAAAGCATTTCGCAAAGATCGCTAAGAATTTTTTCTTACAACCCTAATTTTTTATAAAACCTTTGTGTCTTAGTGTCTTTGTGGTAAAAAAATGTTTTTAAATGAACAATCCGGGATAAATTTAATTTTTCTCTGTGAAACTCTGTGTCCTCCGAACCTCTGTGGTGAATATTTACACAATAAAAAAACCGGCAGCTGAATTAATAACTGCCGGATGATTTGGGGTGGAAATATTATTACAATTTAAACTATTTCGAAGCTTCCTGTTTGTTTATCTTTACCTTCTGCTCCTGATATGATTTCTTATCATAAATACTGATCGCCATGTCAATGCATTCGTTTGCTTTCTTAATGTTCTTGTTCTGCAGATAAAGATCGGACATGATATAGTAAGTACTCGCTTCATTGACAGTTCCTTTTACATACTCAAGACATTTCTCTAAAGTTTTGATCGCTGCTTCCCTGTCCTCTTTAGTTGACTTTTCATCTTTCATTGTGATGTAACCCTTATTGAGCAGCATACCGCCATAACTCTGCATCAGATCAAAATCAGTTTTCCTGAATTTAACAAAAGCATCAGAGTAGATCTGATCCGCCTTATCATAATCACCTTTCTCGCCATAATACGAAGCAAGATTGATATAACCGTCCTTTACCTTTTCACTGTTAGGATATTCCTTGATCAGGGATTCAATGGAAACAGGATCTTCCTTAATGTATGCGAGCATGAATTTAGCATCATCAGTGTAACCTTTTTCATTTAACGGATCGAGTGAAATAGTTTTTTCGAGGTAAACCTTTACATCACCTTCGATTCCGTTAGATGTCATCTTATCAGCCATGAGATAATTGGCAACAGGGTCAACGGGATTGTCATCGAGCATTTTCTTAATTGAACCGTAGGTATTCACTCCATTATTATAATCCGTCATCTTGATCAGAAACAACGTCAGAACTTGTAAATACAATTGTCGGAAAACCTTTTACACCGTATTTCTTTGCAAGGTCAGGTCCTTCGCCTTTTTCCGCCTCGATCTTCCAGTTGATCTGATGTTCATTGGCGTAAGCTGTTACCTTAGCATCAGTATAAACTTTCCTGTCAGTCTCAATACACCATTTACACCAGTCGGTTACAAAATCTATCATGATGGTTTTATTCTGCTGCTTTGCGAGATCGAGAATTTCCTGATATGAACCGTTTGAGAAAATTACTTCGGCTGAAGTGGTCTTTGTAATTATTAGTATGAAAAGAATTATTACACTTTTAAATATTGATTTCATTTTCTGAATCTCCTGAATTAATTTTTGTTAATTTAGCTATACGGAAATTTAACTTCAATGTTATTTCCGAGTGTGTGGAGTGTGTGGAGTTCGTTGAGTGTGTGGAGTTCGTTGAGTGTGTGGAGTGTGTTGAGTGTGTGGAGTTCGTTGAGTGTGTGGAGTTCGTTGAGTGTGTTGAGTGTTTTACCGCCGTTGTTGGTGTTCCAAAAAGTTTGCATATTCTAATTTATAAAATTTATAACACACATTGTGCAAACTTTTTGGTCACCAACAACAAAAACTCTCCACCGGCGAAGCGCTTCTGAATATATTCTATTCATTCTTCTTGAGCTATATTCGATCGGGCATTACGGCGGTTGGTGGATGGAGCAACACCAACCGCGGCTTCTGAAAAAATTACTTAAGCAAAACCATTCTCCTGGTTTTTTCAAAGCTGGTTGTAATGATTTTATAAAAATATATTCCGCTTGAAAAGTTACCTGCATCCCACTGGATTGAGTATAATCCCGGATTCTGTTTCGCACTTACCAAAGTAGCAACTTCTTTCCCTAAAACTGTATATATTTTTATTGTAACATATTCAGATTCTGACAATGTGTAATTAATTGTAGTTTTAGGATTAAAAGGGTTAGGGTAATTTTGAAATAATTCAAAATCATTAGAAATCGAAATCCCGGAATTGGCTACACTTATTGGATCTCCTCCGCTTGTTGTTTTTATTATCATACCATATTGACCAACAACCCATCCTAAAGATGTTGAATTAAAATATACTGAACGGAGATCACCAAATGCACCTGTAATACAGTATGATCCAGTATTTGTACATGACCAATTATTACCACTATTAGTTGTCTTTAAAATAGTACCGTCATACCCTGTTATCCAGCCAATCTCCGGAGTGGAGAAAAAAACACAGCTGGGAACAAATGAACTTACATTGTGGGATTGTACAACCCAGTTAATACCTCCGTTAGTTGTTTTGAAAATAGAAGTGTTAATTGCATCCGGGACTCCTACAGTCCACCCCGTTTCACTCGAGATAAAGAACACTGATCTCAGATCCTGGCTGTATGTGGTTTGAGAAATCCAGTTGTTGCCGCCATTAGTAGTTCTTACAACTGTTCCGCGGTCTCCGACTGCCCATCCAAGAGTGTTAGAAATAAAAAAGACTGACCTTATTGGCTGTGTTAAACCGCTGCCTTGTTGAGTCCATGTGATACCTGCATTTGTTGTTTTACTATTCCAAATCCTGCAGCCCAGCCGGTATTATTATCAGCGAAAAAAATTGAATAGTATGGCAAAAAACCGATCTTTTGTATAATCCAGTTTGTTCCCGAGTTTGTAGTATTTAATAAATATCCGTTATTACCTGAGATCCATCCGGTCTGCTCCGATGTGAAATGAATATTAAACAGATCATCCGTTAAATTGCTTGTTTGAATGTTCCAGTTTGATCCGGAATTTGTTGTATTCAGGATCGCGCCGCGATCACCGCAAGCCCATCCTTTATCTTCTGATGCAAAAGTTACAGAATTCAATTTACTTATCGTGCTGAATGAAGATTGATAAAACCAGTTTGAACCGCCGTCAGTAGTTTTTAATATTGTTCCAAATTCCCCAAATGAATATCCTTTTGTCTCTGATGTAAAGTAAAATGAGTACAAAATATTACTTCCACTAAACTGCTCGTTCCAGTTTAAACCACCATTAGTAGTTTTATATATCTCCTCTCCTGCTCCGCAAACCCAACCCGTATTGGGTGATATAAAATTAACTGAAAAGAAAGCAAAATTCATTTTGCTGAATTGTTCTACCCAGGTCACTCCTCCGTCAGTTGTATTAATTATTGCAGCATTAAATAAATTTCCCATACCAACAGCCCAGCCGGTTGTCTCAGAAGTAAAGTAGACTGAGGTTAAACCACCGGCGAGACTGCTTGTTTGCTGAAACCAGTTAGCACCGGAATTAGTAGTTTTTATAATTGTACCATTATTACCAACAGCCCAGCCCGTCATTTCTGATACAAAATAGACAGAATTAAAACCAAGAGTTGATCCTGTATTCTGAAGGGTCCAGTTCAAACCGCTATTCGTAGTTTTATATATTTCACCATCTGATGCTCCATCTGCCCCGGCAATCCAGCCAATTGTGGATGAAACGAAGTAAATTGAATTGAGATATCTCGTATTGAGTCCTGCCTGCTGTATCGTCCAATGATTACCGCTGTCAGTTGTTTTTAAAATTGTTCCATAATCACCGACGGCAAAACCATCGGATTGTGAAATGAAAAAAATATCTCTTAAAAAGAATGGAGTTGGTGTTGTCTTGTATTCCCAGTTCATTCCGCCGTTTGTTGTTTTCAGTATTATTCCGGCAGTTCCTGAAACAAATCCGGTATTATCATCAATGAAAAAAGCTGCGAATAAGTTATTACCTGTTGGAAGCGGGTTTTGCCATTGCCAGCCGCTTTGACCTTTTACTTTATTCGAAGGAAATGAACTGTATAAAATAATTAATATTATTAGTATCGGTTTAACCATATAATTAAGGAAAAATTTTTCAAATACTTTTATAAACATTTGACAATAGTTTGAATTAATACTATGTTATTGTTTTCTGTCCGAGCCCAAAGCCTGGGATGCATACTTACAGAGTCAACGCTCCTTGTGTTGTTGAGTGTTGAACTATAAAATGAATGATTTAATGAAATATGATGTTCTTTTCCCGCCATTGTTGGTATTCCAAAATTTTGCATATTCTAATTTATAAAATTTATAACACACATTGTGCAAACTTTTTAGTCACCAACAAAGAAGGTGAAAACTTATTTCAAAAGTACCATTCGTTTTGTATCCATTACATTCCCATCAATCTCTAATCTATAAAAATAAACTCCGCTCGGATAATTAGACCCGTCAAACGTAACTGCATAACTTCCTGAGTTTTGCTTCTCATTAACCAGTGTTTCAATTTCGTTTCCTAGAACATTATATAGCTTGATTCTAACCGCGCTGCTTCCTGATAAATTATAATTTATCAAAGTCTTGGGATTAAAGGGGTTTGGATAATTTTGAAATAATACAAAATCCTTATAATAAAAAGAAATATTGTTATTAATTCCAACGAGGTTATTTTCAGATTCAATGTGGATTAAATCATAATGGAATGGTAAATCTTGATTTACAGCAATCACATGACCAATACCCTTATTGTCAAGTTTGAAACTACTGAAATTAGTTTTGCCATTGTTTAAAACAGGGGATAATGACCAGTTTCCGGTTTTATTTGTCGCGTAATATACGTTTCCCATTTTGAACGCTAAAGACAAACTATCGATTGTTAGATGTATATTTTCATCCTTATCTAATACAACAGAAGTGCAGAAGCCATCGAATCCAATTTTAAGTATTTCGGGATCAGCCCAAGCGGACGTATTATTTTCTTTAAAGGTGTGATAAGATATGACAGGATATTGAAAACCTTTCGAATTATAAAATACATAATTAAGCTTCCCATTTTTGCCTGCCTTTAAAATTCCGTTTCCATTTACTGATTCCGGCAATAATTCAAATAACCATTCATCTTCTCGTATATCACCATTTTCCCGCATGTACATTTCTGTTAATACCATCAATAACACTCAGGTACAGAATATTAGCACGACCGCTTGGTGAAATTGACAGGCTTGGTACAGCATAATAATTATCTCCAAAAAAAATTATCGTCCAAAGTATAGGTTTCCAGAAGCCATTCTTATTATTACTATATTTAACTTTATTGTTATGCAGAGAATCCATTCCTAACCAGGCTATATGTATGTTTTCTTCCTTGTCCATATCAATTGAAGGATTCCAGTTTTCAAGAGAGTCATGCGGAAAAGTTATTGTGTTCCATTTTGTATTCCCATCACCTACCGAAATTGCAATTTGAGTTTTGTAATAAGTATATGCTTTTGTATACGAAATAAAAACCTTTTTTTAGTTTGTTTGAAAAGACAACTGACGGATAAACAGCCGGAATTAAAGTATCACTGACAGCAACAGGATCTGTCCAATTTCCATTCTCAAATTTCTTTGCATAATAAATCCGGTGACTGTTTGGATCTGACGGACGGTCTTTTTTCTGCCATACAACATGAAGTGTATTCTGCTGATCGATAGCAATTGAATTAGGGGAGAAAGCATACTCCTTACTATTGTCATGAGTAAGTGTATCTACATTTCCGGTTATCCACTGGCAAATACCATTATTGCAGGCAACTATATTTAAAATTATGATTACACTGCTGAATCTCCGTAAATTCATGTCAAATTATTTTTCTTCGTTGTTGTTTGATGTTCTAAAAGTTAGCATATTCAAAATATAAAATTTATAACACACATTGTGCAGTGGGGTTTGAATTGGGCTGTATTCGATCGGGCATTACGGCGGTTGGTGGATGGAGCAACACAACCGAGGTTTCTGAAAAGTTTAAAAGGTTCATTTTTAATTAAGCTCCTCCAAATTTATTTTAATAATATCATTTTTTCTACATCTACATTTGTTTTTCCTAAATTTAAGGAATAGAAATATACCCCCGACGGCAAATTGCCTCCATCAAATTGGACTTCATAATTTCCTGTATATTTTTCTTCATTGACTAGGATTGAAATCTCCTTTCCAATTGCATCGTACACCACAAGTTTCACAAATATTTTCCGCCCTGTGAGTGAGGAAATAGAAAACCTAATTTTTGTAATTGGATTAAATGGGTTGGGAAAGTTCTGATCTAATGCAAAAATTGTTGGTGTATTATTAGCAGTTTGATTTATCAGAGTTAGACCATCGTACTCTCTAAATCAAAACATAATATCTGGCAGGATGTCCGAAACCACCGGATCCAACAATGTTCACTCGTTGATCATTATCTAAATCAATAAACCTTGGATTATAAAACCAGAATGAATCAATTTGAGTCAAAGACGATTTGTAATATGAGTACAATCCATTCCTTGAACATGTCATTATGTTATCCCTCGTAAATACCCCGTCTCCATCAAGAAAAGGAAAGAGTACAACAAATTCACTATTAATTCTCCTGTATCAATTCCCCAATTAGGAGCTGCAACAATTCCAACAGTATCCCACCACATTGTTGCAAATTGATTTTCACCTGAGCACCAGTATGTTTTACTATTCCAATTGAACCACGACCAACTGCAATTCCGCACATTGTAATCTCTTTAGTTTCATTTTCATCATAATTCATCGCATTCATGAATCCACCAGCTACTCTTGCTCCTGGGATTGCAGTTACTAATTGATAGCCCGCATTACCTGATGAACCTGTCGAATCAAGATAATGGAAGTAATTAGTTTCCCATTGATTATCCCCGACAAGAATTTCCTCCTGCGGATCACCATCAATTTCTCCGACCTCCATGTCATAAACGATTTGCGGACCAACCTCAGCATAAGTACCATTTGTTAGGTATGCAAAGTTGAATGAATACTGACCCCTTTGTGTAAAAGCATATCCCCTAATTCTGGTTGAAGGACTTGGAGGAGGGTCATAATAATTGACCCAAATACCCGGATTTCCTGAACTCGTTCTTTTCATTGTATCTCGAGCTATATAACCCCGAAATAAACCTGAACCGTCAATTTCGTTTGCAGTGTGAAATTTGTACTTATTTTCACCTGAACATTCAAATAAGCCCGTGGTAACAGCTCCTGTTAGTGGGTCTGGTGCTCGGGCAAAGAATTCCTTTTTCCCGTTTCTGTCAAAATCAAAGAATTCGTCAAAGAATGTTCCACAATGACCTATACCGAAAGTAGTATCCCAATCAACTCGTATCTTATCGTCGGAATAAGATTCAAATACCACAATGTGACCAGGAGTGTAGACATGCATTGTATCATTGACCGGATAGAATGTATAAATAAATTCATTTTTCCCATCATTATCAACATCTCCTCTTGGAGTCCAGGGATTAGCTGGTGCACTTGCTCTTTGACTAATCCATTTTTGTACAAAATGAAAATCATAGAGAAATATTTTTGGATCATAACTTATGTCCCTGTATGGAGCAATAGACTTAATGTCGTTTGTTAGCGAATTTATTTCACTGTTCCTTAATATAGTTTGTGTTGCATCATTATTGTAAACTTTCAAATCAAAACACAGACTTAGAAAAGGCGGAATTAAAATATCCATATACGCTTCTATCTTGTCTGCATTTTTTTTCAATGAAAATTTTTTCAATGTGTCTAGAAAACCATTACCAAGATTTTTAAAAAATATTATCTCATTTTTGCTCTTGTAAAATACTGCAATGTCTAAATATACATCAGCGTTTGTAAAAAAGTTAACTACAATTGTATCTTGCTGAAGTTTTGTCATTTTGTCAAAATCAATTTGACCGTCCTTTAACTTTAGTCCAAATGAGTGTGGAGTAATTTCAGCAAGCGCTTTAGCTGAAAAAACAAAAAGCAATATTAATGTTATTGATTTCATAATTTTTTCTTTGCATTGCTTTTGAATTTGGGATGAAAAACAGTAGAAAGAATTAATTCATGTTATGTATTTGGGGAGAAAAAATCTTGTTAAAATTTTTATATAAACTTGAGCTAGATCTAAAAACTATATGAATAAATAAATCATTATTACTTCAACAAGACCATTCGTTTAGTATCAATTGTATTTTCATTCACAATTAAAGAATAGAGATAGATTCCGCTTGGAAGATTATCTGCATCAAATTCAACTTCATATTTTCCTGATGGTTTTCTTTCATTAACCAATGTTAAAACCTCATTTCCAAGAATATTGTAAATTTTTAATTTCACCAAACTCCAAAATCCTAATTTGTAGCTTACAATTGTCTTTGGATTAAATGGATTTGGATAATTCTGTGAAAGAAAATGCTGAACGGGAATGGTTGAAGATATATTAGAAAAATTAGTAAGGACTCCTCCACTGGTTGTCTTTGCTATTATTCCATTAACGCCTACGATCCAACCTGTAAGTGAATCGGAAAAGTAAATCGAATTATATATTCCTTCTCTTGGATTAATAAACTGATTGGACCAATTTACGCCGCCATTGGTTGTATATAAAATTGCTCCACCTTCACTAACAGCCCATGCTTTACGAGTATTAACAGCATAGATAGAATTTACAGTATACCCCAACCCTGGGAATTCTGAAAACCAACTAGTCCCTCCATTAGTTGTTCGGAATATAGTAGGGGTTAAATAATTTCCTGATAACCACCCATTCAATGAATCAATAAAAAAAACCGAACTGAGGAAATCGGAAGTACTATGTTGAAAAAACCAACTATCTCCACTATTGATTGTTTTATACAATGCTGCTCCACTTATTATATTATAACTCCCTGTACACCACCCTGTATATTGGTTTATGAAATATATACAAGAAGTATTTGACTGATTTGTTAAAGAGGAATCCCACGTAGTTCCTCCGTTTACTGTTCGATAAATAAAGTTCTCAATATTGAAACCCTTATTTATACCCCCTATATAACCAATGCTGTCATTAACGAAAAATACAGATGTAAGACTTAAATCAGGGTTCAGAGTTATTCTAACCCAGTTAAGCCCACCATTCGTTGTTTTTAAAATTAGCCCACTGTCTCCACCTATATACCCAATATTTCCGGACGTCATACTTAATGAGCGTAGATTATTTTTGAACCCGCTTGATTGAGAAAACCAATTTGTTCCCCCATTAGTTGTTTTTAAAATTACACCACTGTCACCGACACACCAACCTGTATTTGAATTTATAAACTTAACGGAATGTAAATCCTGGTTTATGTTAGATGTTTGTAAATTCCACCCCGTTTGGGAAAAGCAATTACTCAAATTATAAAAGAATACTGCGATGTATAAAATATTTCGAAACATAAAAAGAAATTTAATTTTTAATAATCTTTAAAGCTTTTGGGAAAATTCTATAACCAGAAAATATATTTGAATAACCGATATTCTTATTTACTATAGGGACATTTGTCCCCTGACTATTTTTTTGATTTTTGTGGATTAAAATTCTTATACAACTTAATATATTGTTTAACAACACGTTGTTTAAGCAAATAAAAAAATAAAAATAAAACCATTTTTTCATAATGTCTGATTTTACAACGTGGTATCGGAATTCCGAACCGAAACATGTCCTGTTTAGCTAAATTAATCTATTTTTTAAATCTATCCTACAGCAAATTTTAGAACAATTATCGGCTAAGTCCCGCTTGACAATCTAGCAGGATCCTTAGCGATGATTGCATATTTGATCTTATATTTGTTCGATACTCTTTAAGTCGTATTCTATGACCGTTATTTACAAGTGATCAAGTTAAATGCTTGAAGAGTCATATTAAATCACATTATATACAACTATAAACAAAACAGAATTCATTTGCTAACTACACTTTTTCCAAAATGTCGCTTATTTTTGTAAAATAGTTTTGTAATAAAAAAGAACTTTGATAATTCATGTATAAATTAATAACTTACCACTATTCTGTTGTCACTTCTTAAACCATAATTAAAGCTTAATGCTGTCAATTCTAGAAATCCTGAAAACATTTTCTCAGGAAGAAATGAAAAGTTTCAAAAGATTCATTGAATCAACTTATCATAATAAAAGTGAAAAGTTGCGTAAATTATTTAAAGAGATCAATAAGTATTACCCATATTTTACAAATAAAAACCTTAATAAAGAATATTTAAGTAAGAAGATCTCACCAACATTGAAATACAATGATTCTACTTTTAGAAATCTAATTTTAGATATGCAAATTCTGCTGGAAAAATTTATGATTATAGAACACGTTTTTGAAAGCGGATTTGAAAAGAATATTTTTCTATTGAAATCTTTAGTTGATAAGAAAATGATGTTCTTTTCAGAAAAAATTTAAAAAAGACTTTACATCTGTTGGAAAAAAACGGAATTGACAATACTTACTATTATACAAAAAGTCTCCTTGAGATCTGTAATTTCAATAACAACATCATTAATAAGAGTGAAAGATCGGCGAAGAATATTGAAAGCGATGTCACTAGCGTAAGTAATTATATAATTTACATAACCAACTTTTTTGTATCGGAAGTAATCAATTCTCATTTAAAACTTGTGGTTGAAGAATTCAAATTTAATATTGGTAAAAAAGCAGATTTTTCTTTAGGATTAATTGAATCAATAGATATAAATAAAATCTCTCAGCATATAAAAAAAGTTGATAAGAATAATTTTATTCTGGATCTGTATTTACAATTATTTTTATCGTTCCAAAGTATTGAAGATAAGCAGAGCTATTTTAATTACAAATCAACAATTTCAAAATATTACAAAAAGCTAAGTCGCGATGAGTTAGCATATCATCATTCCATGCTCATTTCGTATTGTTTGATTCAGAATTCCATCAGCCAAAACAAATCAAATAGTGATAACGAGCTCTTTGGGATTTATAGCACTTTCTTGAAAGAGAAATTATTTATAGGTAAGAAATCTAAGTACATAAATGAAGATCTTTACAGAAATATACTTTTGTTATCCTTGAGGTTAAAAAAATATGATTGGGCATTTGATTTTATTTCTCATTATTCAAAGTTTTTGCATCCCGGAAAGCATAAAAATATAGTAAATCTTGCATATGCTGAGTATTACTATAATCTCGGTTCTGATAATAACTCAGTTACTGATTTGAACAAGGCTTTTAATTATTTAAAAGAAATAAAGGAAGAATCCTTAATTCTTAAGTATGACATAAAGATTTTGTATTTGATGCTTTATTATGATTTAGGCTATATCGAAAATCTACTTTCTCAATTAAATAATTACCGGCAATTCTTATGCAGAAATTTATTGGTAACGGACAAGAGAAAAGAAAGATTGAATAAGTTTCTGAATATTCTCGAAAGATTAACATTTCTAAAGGAAGGACATCCTAAAATTGACATCAGAAAAATTGAATTTAGACATTCTAAAATTAAAAAATTTTAATTACCAGGGATGGCTTCTGAATAAAGTTCAACCGTTTAATCTGAATTCCGGCTTTAAAAAACTGAAGCACGTATAATTTTGCATTTCAAACTACAAGATTAACACGGGCAGAAACAAATTTGTTATTAGTAATTTTCAATGCGGTATGTCATTTCCCGTATTCTGTTCCCTGCTTCGTCATAGTAGTATTTGTTGAGAAGGATCAGGCTGTCACTTTGTATATTATTTTATCCGCGTTTGCTGGTGTTCCAAAAAGTTGCCTCAACAATTTCGAAATTAGGATTATGTTTTATGGGAAACTTTTTGGTCACCAACAACAAAACTTTCCACCGGTGAAGCGCTTTGAATATATCCTATTTATTCAAAACAACCTTCAACCTAGTAGTCGTCCGGGCATCACGGCGGTTGGTGGATGGAGCAACACCAACCGCGGCTTCGGCAAATTGTTTCCATAAAATATTTCTCCGCCGTAGCAACGGCGGGGAACTCATTCCGTAGGTTTCAAATTATGGTAAAATATTATTAACGGACAACATCGAAGATCCTAAAAACCTGTTACAAAATTTTATACTGCATTTACAGAAAAAATTTCAGCTTTTGTTAATTTCTGTACCCGGCAGGGAGACCCCTGTGAACCACAGGATAACCACTGAGCTCCACGGGGAAACTACTGAGCTTCTCAGGGATACACTGATCTCCTCAGGGAAACCTCTGAGTACCATAGCGAAACCACTAATCACCAAAGGGAAACCACTGAATTCCTCAGGGCAACACTGAACTCCTAAGGGAAACCACCAGGTGCCACAGGGAAACCACTAAATACCACAGCGAAACCACTCAGTCCCAAAACGAAACCACAAAGTCCCACAGGGAAGCCACCGAGTACCTCAGGGAAACCACTAAATACCACCGCGAAACAAATAAGTATCACAGGGAAACTTTTATGTAACGCAGATGCATATATATATAACTCATATGTAGGATCCTCTGTTACCTACAATTGTAAAAGCACAGGATACCTGCGTCATAGTTTTAGATATTCCTGACTGCTGAAGAAGAAAAAAAATCTTTTACTCATTGCCGTAAAATATTTCATGACAGAAATATATCCGGCATCAACGAGGGAATGTAATTTTAATTCATCGGTGAATCGTCTCTATAAAACCCTGTCTATCCACGGATTAAGGATTTGAAAATCTACCATGGAGTTTATTGCACAACTCATATAAAGTATTATATATTAAGTCTCCACACATTCTTCACACTCCATTCACTCGCTTACTTCCCAAACTGTTCTTCTTCAGTCGAACCGGCAAGTGCAATAGTTGCTGAATGACCTGATGTAATTGCCATCTGAACTTCATCAAAATATCCTGTACCGACAAATGTCTGATGCTTAATTGCTTTGAATCCGGAATCTTTTTCCAGCTGAAATTCGAGCTCCTGTAACTTTGTAAAAGCTGTCATTCCGAGATCCCTGTATCCGAGCGCAAGCTCGAACATTGCGCAGTTTAATGCATGGAAACCTGCTAATGTAATGAACTGATATTTATAACCTAGTTCGCCCAACTGATTCTGAAAATCTGCGATCTGTTTATCGTTTAAATTTTTCTTCCAGTTGAATGACGGCGAACAATTATAGGCAAGCATCTTACCGGGAAACTTTTCGTGAACTGCATCTGCAAAATCCTTTGCTTCTTTAATATCAGGATGCGCAGTCTCACACCAGATCAGATCTGCATAAGGCGCATAAGCTAGTCCTCTCGCGATCGCGCATTCAAGACCTCCTTTAATTCTGTAAAATCCTTCTTCCGTTCTCTCACCGTGGATGAAAGAATGGTCTCTTTCGTCTATGTCGCTTGTCATTAAATGCGCGCTGTTAGCATCCGTACGGGCGATCAGAACAGTCGGAACACCCATTACATCTGCCGCAAGCCTTGCGGACACAAGTGTATTTATGAATTCCCTTGTCGAAACCAAAACCTTACCGCCGAGATGCCCGCATTTCTTGGCAGAACTTAACTGGTCTTCAAAATGCACTCCGGAAGCTCCCGCTTCTATCATTGCTTTCATAAGTTCGAACACATTTAGAGTTCCTCCGAATCCCGCTTCTGCATCAGCAACTATCGGAGCATACCAGTATATGTCATCCTTACCTTCAAGATGCGAAATCTGATCGGCTCTGATAAATGCATTATTAATTCTCTTCACGACAGCAGGAACGCTGTCCGCGGGATATAAACTCTGATCAGGATAAGTATGACGCGCATTATTTGCGTCAGCCGCTACCTGCCAGCCGCTTAGATAGATTGACTTTAAACCCGCCTGCACCTGCTGTACCGCCTGATTACCAGTCAATGCTCCGAGCGCTCTGACAAAAGGTTCAGTATGCAGTAAATTCCAAAGCCGCTCCGCTCCTATGGCTGCAAGAGTATGTTCAATCTGTATCGAGCCGCGAAGCTTATAAACTTCTTCAGCATTATAAGGACGTTCAATTCCTTTCCATCTTTCACTGGTCTGCCATGAATTAAGTATTTCGTTGATTTGATCTTGTTTGGGTGTCATATGATATTTTGTTTAAGGGTTTTATTCAATTACAAATTTCAAATTTCAAATGTCAAATAATAAATTCTTAATTCTTAATTAGAGACTTCTGAAAATTTTTATTGTCATCCCCGCATGCTTTTAGCGGGGATCCAATCACCAGGTTTTGAATAAGAATCATATTTATTGATTGGATTCCCGCCAGGAGCACGCGGGAATGACAAGCTTTTTTGATTTTTCAGAAGTTCTAATTATTAATTATTAATTATTCAATTGATGATAAGCTCTAAGTGTCAGGAACTCCGGAAATTCTTTTTCTTCAGTAAGATAATCCATCAGTTCCATCGCCTGCAGATATTTCCCTTTGTTAAATCTATCCTCACCCACCATATTCTTAATTTTCTCAAGTTCTTCTTTAGCAAAAGTATGATACATCTCCATCGTAACTTTCCTTCCGTCGCTTAGCTTTCCGTTCTCATGATGTATCAGCTGCCATATCTGCGCGCGTGATATCTCTGCCGTAGCAGCATCTTCCATAAGATTATAAATAGGAACGCAGCCGTTACCGTTAAGCCAGGCTTCAAGATATTGAATGGCTACATTAATGTTATGCCGTAAACCCTTTTCTGTAATTTCACCCTTTGGAACTTCCAGAAGATCTTTCGCAGTAACATTAACATCATCTCTCTTTTTATTTATCTGATTTGCTTCCGGCATTAATCTGTCGAAAACATCCTTTGCTATTTGAATCAATCCGGGATGCGCTACCCACGTACCGTCGTGTCCGTCACCTGCTTCACGTTCTTTATCAGCTTTAACTTTGGCGAGTGCTTCTTCATTTGCTTTTTCATCATTCTTTATAGGGATCTGAGCAGCCATACCGCCCATTGCGTGGATACCTCTTCTGTGACAGGTTTTAATTACAAGCTGAGAATATGATCTTAGAAAATGAGTTGTCATTGTTACAAGACCTCTGTCAGGCAGGACAAAATCATTGAAGCTGCTGAATTTTTTTATGAAGCTGAAAATATAATCCCATCTTCCGCAGTTGAGACCGGCGGAATGGTCACGCAGTTCATAAAGTATTTCATCCATCTCAAATGCAGCAAGAATTGTTTCAATTAAAACAGTTGCACGGATCGTTCCGCGGGTAATTTTAAGTTCATCCTGCGCTAAATTAAAAATATCATTCCATAACTTTGCCTCGTGATAGTTCTCAAGTTTAGGCAAATAAAAATACGGACCGCTTCCCTTTGCCATTAATTTTTTTGCATTATGAAAAAAATATAATCCGAAATCAAATAAGGAAGCGCTGAAAGGTTCACCGTCAAGCAGAACATTTTTCTCTTCAAGATGCCAGCCTCTCGGACGAACCATGAGCGTTGCAGTTTTCTCTTTTAGCTTATATACTTTTCCGTCAGGATTTGTAAATGAAATTGTTCTGTCTATTGCGTCTCTTAAATTAATCTGACCATCTATGTTATTATCAAAGGTCGGTGAGTTTGAATCTTCGAAGTCAGCCATGAATACATTTGCTCCGGAATTCAAGGCATTGATTATCATTTTTCTGTCGACAGGTCCGGTGATCTCAACACGTCTGTCTTTAAGGTCCTCCGGTATCGGAGCGACTTTCCATTCTGAATCACGGATTTCCTTTGTCTCTTCCGGAAAGTCAGGAAACTTACCTTTGTTAATTTCCTTTTGAATTTCAATGCGTCTCTTTAACAGCTCTTTTCTTTTATCACGGAAAGTTCTTTCCAGAACGGAAATAAAGTTTAATGCATCATCGGTGAGAATTTCTTTGAAGTTATCTTTAAGTTTGCCTTTTATCTGTACGCTATTCAGCATCGTAAATATTATTTAAAATTAATTTCTGAAACACTTTGGGGAGTAATGTTAGGTCTATCGTTTAAAGCAAAAACGCGTTTAATGATAAATTGGATTGTGCAATATAGTATTATAAAAAAAGAATTATCACGTTAAAATTTTGATTACAACTGCCCGGCTTCAGCCGTGTAGTATGATGCACCCTTCCCTGTTTTTACCACGGAGGCACAGAGAACACAGAGCTACACAGAGATTTCCTTTTTGTTTTTGTTGATTGTTTAAGGTGCAAAAACATTTAAAACTTTTTTCTGGTTATCCGGAAGTAAAAATAGATTAATAAAAAATTCTCTGTGTAACTCTGTGTCCTCTGCGTCTCTGTGGTAATTTTTAGTTACAAGGATGGATATGGCTTATTTTCAGTTTTATGTTGATTAAAACTTATATGTTTAATAAATTAAAATAAATCAATACAACCTAATTAAAGATTAGAATTTATTTTTCTTAAAAAGGGAAATTTATAATTTAACTTTCAGAAAAATGTTTACGAAAAAGATTTTGAATATTTCAGTCACTGATAAGTCTGTTCAGGTTGTCTCAATGAAAACACCGTCCGGTATTTTAAATCAAGCACATAATCCGAATAAAATAATAATTCATTCAAAAGAAACTAAGTTAAATGTCTCATTTGAGTTGACTTACCGACTCATTTTAATTTAAGAACATTTTTTTCCTAACTTAAATAAAATACCATGAAAACACTTCACTGTTTCAGAATCAAATCTGCTGCTGCTTTACTGATTTTTCTCTTTGCAATGGGAACATACTCACCGGCTCAGACGCCGCAGTATTATAATTTTAATACTACTACGCCGACAAACTCATTTCCTTTTAATATTGCTGCGGGAAAACAAATACAACTTCTTTACCTGCCGGGAGATTTTAATCAGCCGTCACCCGCGCCGGCAGGAAATATTGTGAGTGTGTCCTTTATAATGGCAGCTGCATTGGGTCCGTATAATTATACTAATCTGGTAATTAAAATGGGTCAGACGAATATTACTGCTTTTTCCGCAGGTGTCTGGTACACAGGACAGCTTGATACTGTTTATTCCAGAGCAACTGTTTCTCTTACCGGAACTGCCGGGCAGTGGCTGACAATACCGCTCGACAGACCCTTTGCATATGACCCTACCCAGAGTCTTGTTATTGATGTTCAGCAATGCGGAGCTGCGGGAGCTGCAGGATTCAGCTCTGCTACAACCACACAGTCAGGATTCAGAAGAAATACATCTTTAACTACCAGTGCCTGTCCTTTTGTTTGGGGTCAGCAAAGCGGAACACTTAATAATGTAGGTTTTACACTCGGCTCTACAAACTGCGCTTACTCCTGGACTACTCAGACCTCAGGTACAGCTCAGGCTTTGCGATCTGTTAAAGCTGTCAACGACATGGTCGTATGGGCGGCAGGTAATGCCGGTACTGTAAGAAAAACAACTGACGGTGGTGCTTCATGGACTGACGGAAATCCTAATCCGGGAGTCATCAACGGACTCATCTATAATATTGATGCAATCGATGCAAATACTGCATGGTGCACAACGTCACCTGCCGCAACTTACATTTATAAAACTACAAACGGAGGAACAAACTGGGTACAGGTATTTGAACAGACTGGCGGATTCATCAATGCTATTGAGTTCATTAATTCTACAACAGGATTTGCTCAGGGTGATCCTGTTTCAGCAAGATGGTCATTATGGAAAACAACTGATGCGGGATCAACATGGGACTCTGCAGGATTATACCTTCCTCAGGTTGGAACTGAAGCCGGTTGGGTAAATTCATTATTAACCCGGGGCAACAACATCTGGTTTGGTACAAACAATACAAAATCTTATAACTCAACAAACTTTGGTTCTGCATGGACCTCCGGTGTGACAACAGGTCTGCTGAATTCTTACAGTATACATTTTAACAGCAATTCTTTAGGACTCGCCGGTGGAACTGCCATTGTAAAATCTACTGATGGCGGCGCGACTTATACAAGCGTCGGAACAGCACCGGGAACCGGAAACATAAATGCTATTGAAGGAAAAGACAATGATTTCTGGTATATCAGGGGAACAGGCATTTACCGCAGCACGAATGCCGGAGATAACTGGACGCAGGTTCATACAATTACAGGTACCGGGAATGACATGGATTTCCCTGCAGGAACAGGTTGTCTCGTTGGCTGGGCTGTTAATTCTACCGGAGTCATTTCAAAAATGACCGGTTTACCGGTCGGCATTACCGGCAACTACAATGAAATACCTGAGACGTTTAAGCTCGAGCAAAATTATCCGAATCCTTTCAATCCTGTCACAAACATAAAATTTGCTCTTTCAAAATCAGGTTATGTTGAGATTAAAGTATTCGACGTACTTGGGAAAGAAACGGCTGTGTTAGTTCAGGACTTTAAACAGGCAGGAACTTATACTGTTGATTTCAATGCAGCTAATCTTACAAGTGGTGTTTATTTTTACAAGATGGTAACGGGAGATTTTACTGAAATTAAAAAGATGATGCTGATCAAATAAACAGTTAGCAGTTAACAGTTAACAATAAATATTGTGTATTGATCATTATAAAGCCGTGGGATGAAAAATCTCACGGTTTTTTATTTGCTTTCATATGCAATTCAGATCATCAGTTCTTCACATGCAATTGCTCTCAGGATTATCCAAGATGAATTTTTAACCACTTAGACACATAGTTCACATCGTAGCCCTCAGCTACAAACAAAATTTAATATTTTCCTAAACACAGAGTCACAGAGACACAGAGAAAAAATATAAGAAAATAATTCGATTCCCTCTGTGGCTCTGAGCCTCTGTGTTAAAAAAATATGGTTTAAAAGTTTGCAAAAAAAACAACATTATTTTATTTAGTAGCACATAGTGGAAATAATCCAAAAAATATTTTCTGTGTTTTCTACGTCCCAATGGGGTAAATAGTAATACCTTTGTACTCTCTATAATACTTACCTGACTATACTTACCTGGCGTGTGCTATATAATCCATTCGTGAGCTCACCGGAACTATGACTTTTTTGTCTTTATTTGTCACAAGATTTTTTTTGAAATGAATATAGTGATGTTATTTACACATATCCCGTTGGCACAGAACCTGAACAATATTACTTAAACAAAATCTATTAACTAAAAAAAAATAATAATGGATAATACACAACGCAACCCACGTCATGATGATTCAGCACGAAAAAACGAATCTTTGGGAAATCAGAATACAAATTTAAAAATCATTTTATCCGGTCTTGGACTGCTGATATTAATGGTGGTATTATATTTCGCATTATCCGGTGAATCTGACTATGAGAAAGGTGTCAAGTACTTGAATGAAAAACAGTATTCACAGGCTTTGGTTGAATTTCAAAAAGTAGATACGAACGAGAAAGATTTTAAATTAGCTCAATCAAAAATAAATTATATTAACGGATTAAATGCTTCAACGCAGGGTTTGAATCCTCAGGCTTTAATGTTCTTAAGCAAAGTAGACCCGGCTGATGAATATTATAACGAATCCCGTTTAATGATAGAGAAAATTAATTTAGCTAACAGGCGGGTTGATCTGGAAAATTTAAGTGAGAAAGTCAATCAAACGAATGACACACTGGTAATTATAGACAAAACCGGTGATGGTTCAACTGATTCTGAATCACAGACTAAAGCTGAAACATCTCTGACAAAAAATGAGAAACCACTTCCGAAATTATTTCAAAAATCTGTAACAGAATTCGAAAAGCAGTTCCGTCTCGGAGAAACAGCATCTGCGGACAATAAGAAAAAATATTTACTGATACTGGATTCCCTGTATAATGAATTTTCAGGATATGAAATAACTAAAAATTCCGATCAGTCTGTTGCCGAGGTCAATAAAGCAGTTTCAGACTGGATGCAGATCAGGTTAGACTTTCTGAATACTCAAATTGCAGGTAATGCAGAAAATAATACAAACTCCTTACGACAAGTAAAAGAAGAAGGAGACAAAGCGTATTTTAAAATACAGAACCTGCTGAGTCAGTATCGATAATCATTTGTCCGGATTTAGACTCTCACAGATTACACAGCTGTTCACAGATTTAAATCCTGAATTGTTCTTTCAATAATGTTAAGTGTATCTTTGAAAATATGTGTAATCTGTGAGATAATTAGGGGTAGATAGTAATCCCTTACAAATCGGAATTGTATTACATTTTTTAGCTGACTCAAGTACGTTTTGACAGTAATTAACATAAAAGACACTAAGGTATTCTTTGTGTCTTTTTATATTTCAGTTCTCATTAAGATTTTATTCAGCAATACTGTGTAAGAATTAAGAACCAGATAAGAAACGTCAGGCAGCTTAAAAACAACCCGGCAATTGGAGTGAAGAACATCCATATCACCCTTTGCCTTTTTATATATAAATACGGAACTACTATTGACGTAATTATGAGAGGAATGGGAAAGCCAAAAAATACGATCATGTAAACCCAGTCGGGAGGACTTTTTGTGCATCCCATTACCATGACAGAAACCATAAGTATTGCCATTGAGAATACTCCGGCACTTAAAAGAAATATAACTATGCCAATCAGGATCCCTTTAATGATGCGTTTTCTTTCAGATGAATTTTGCGGTTCCATTTTAATTTTTTTTAACATACTATTTTCAGGGATAAATTAAAATGTTAGAATCACAAGTGTAAGTTCAGAAAAACTTCTGAAAAACACAACAACCCTCTATTCTGAGTCTGTCTCAGAAATTTTTTACCACTGAGGCACGGAGATCACAAAGTTACACTGAGATAATATGTTTAATTTAAAAAAAGATTTTAATAAATAAATATAAATATTTCTCCGTGAGTCTCTGTTCTCCCGTGCATCTTTATAAAGTGAATCATGGCTGTACAAAAAAGATATCGAGGATGTTATCCTCTGACATTTATATGTCAAAGATGTCAGATTATTATATTTGTTAAATATTAAAGTTTAATAATTTTTAGATTTTAATTATTTAGAACTGGCACAGCCTTTGATTTAATAATATTTAGAATTTAAAAATTCATTAATCAAAAAATAAATTAAACAAAATGAAAAACACAAAATCCAATCAAAACGGCAGCACTAAAAACAGAATGTCAGCAGACACAGCAACCATCGAAGGCGGCATGAAATCATCACAGCTAATGAAATTATTTGAAGATGAATTAAAAGACATTTACTGGGCTGAAAAAGCTTTAACAAAAGCCATTCCAAAGATGATAAGGAATTCGACTTCAGAAGAATTGACTGAAGCATTGAAAAGCCACCTTACAGAAACAGAAGAGCAGGTGAAACGTCTTGAACAGGTATTTGAATCAATAGATGAAAAACCCGTTGCGAAAAAATGCGAAGCTATGAGCGGATTAATGAAAGAAAGTGAAGAGATCATGAAAGAAGGTGAAAAGGGTGCTATGCGTGATGCTGGAATTATTTCTTCCGGACAAAAAGTTGAACACTATGAAATTGCATCATATGGCACACTAAGACAATTCGCTGAAACACTCGGTTTAGATGAAGCAGTTGGTTTACTTGAACAAACGCTTGAAGAAGAAAAAGCCGCGGATGTAAAATTAACTGAGGTTGCTGTTACAGCTGTAAATGTTGAAGCATCACAGGAAGAAGCTGCTTAATAAAATTGTTTTCCCGGTATAAATAAATTCAGGTTCTTTACTGCTTATTTAGTAAAGAACCTGAATTTTTATTTACTGCATTAAATATTAAATATTTGTACAGCCCGATACAATAATGCAAAATTAGAAACCAAAATATAGTCAACGAGAAGCGGAGTACTTAGTTTTTATTTCATTTTCCTCTGTGACTCTGTGGCACTGTGTTGATAATAGTTTTGAGACAAAACTTAAACTAAACCTCTCAGACAACATTGGATAAATATTCCTTAAATATCTTCTTCGTATTTTCCTTATTATTCATCTGAAGCTTCTGACTTATATCAATCATTTTGTAAAGAGATGACAGCCAGCTCAGAGAGGATTCGGCTCCCTGATTCTCATTTATCTTTGTAGAAGTCAGTCCGTCATAGCATCCGCCTGTAGAGAAATCTATCATCGGTTCCTGACGGTCATTGTTTCCGAGAAACCAGCTGAAAGCCGTTCCGGTTCTGCTGATCCATAAATTATCATTAGTGGAAAGATGAGCTTCATAGCATGCGTCAATCAACCCCGGAATTTCAACCGGCTGCTGATCATATTTGGATTTGGTCTCCCCTTTCACAAACCATTTTTCATTACCAATTAAAGAAAGATACTTTTTTTTCTTTATCATATAAATTATCATAAAGCCATCCGAGTGACTCAAGACCTGCAGATGTAAATTCCTTTTTTTGAGGCACTTCCCGGCCACGATCAATGCCTGAGGAAGGCGGGCGTTAGCATAAGTGAGGCTGTTCTCAAACCATAACCAGTCACCTGATTTTGTGTTTGCATAAAATTCATACAAACTGTGTGAAAACTTGTTCAGGATTTTCCTGATTTCACTTGCACCGGAAAATTTGTCAAGATAAGATATGCAACCGAGAATTATATATGCAATTGCTCTTGGTGATCTGATGTCGAGCATGTTCTTTATGCTGGCATCAAAAAGGTTTTTCACCAATCCAAGAATCGAATGAGATTTTACATTCCTTATTAAATAGCCAAATGCAAAGATTACACGTCCGTTGCAGTCATCGGATCCGACATCATCAAGCCATCTCCGGTCATATGACATAAAATTTTTGAACAAACCTTTTTCAGGATTAAAAGCATTATAGACAAACTGAAGATATCTGTTGATATACGGATCAATGCTGTCATCATTGAAATGCACCTTATGCATCACTGCGACCAGTAACGCTCTTACGTTATCATCCGTGCAATAGCCGTGATTTGGATTTGGTATTGAATACGTGGCATGCTGAAAGATCCCTGTATCATCCGTCATATTTTTCAGATGAGTTAAATTAACATCAGGAAGTGAAGGCAAAATATTATTCAAAGAAGAAATAACAGGGAAGGACTTTGGAGTTTTAAAGTCTTCCGCAGCTTTTTGAAAAATTTCAGTATATCGTCTTCCTACATTTTCCCATGTCAGATCTCTCCCGGCGTCGTAAGCGTTTTTGCGCAGACGGTTTCTTTTATTCTCATCAAGCAGCAGATCAGTGATCGCAGCGCCCATTGCGTCGGGATCATCAAAAGGAACCAGTATTCCTTTCTCGTTTTGAAGTAATTCTTCTGCATACCAGTATGGAGTTGAAACTATTGCCTTGCCGCATCCCAGTGCATAAGTAAGCGTACCCGATACTGCCTGCTCCTTGTTCTTGTAAGGACTTACATAAATGTCGCTCATTAATATATACTCAAGGAGTTCTTTTGTTTCGACGAATCTGTTTATGAAGATCACATTGTTTTCCAGACCTAAGTTACTGACTAAATTTTCCAGTGAGTTTCTGTAAGATTCACCGAATTGTTTTTTTACATTCGGATGTGTAGCTCCAAGTATTATGAACATAACATCATGATATCTTTCTGTCACATACTTCAAAGCTCTTATAGCATCTTCAAATCCTTTACCCGGACCCAGCAGTCCAAAAGTCAAAATTACTTTCTTTTCAGATAATTTAAATTTGTCTTTATAAAAAGCGGGATCAAGAAAAGGTACATCATGTGCGCCGTGCGGTATATACTTGATTTTCCTTTTCGGGATCTTTGCAATATTCTCAAGCATATCAAAAGATCTCTGAGACTGAACTACCATATAAGAAGACCTGCTGCCTATTTCCTGAAGCACTTTTAACTCTTCCTTTGAAGGATTTTCAAGAACGGTATGAAGCGTAGTGACAATGGGCTTGTTCAGTTTATTGATCAGATATAAAATATTAGAACCTGCATCTCCTCCGTAGAGACCGAATTCATGCTGAATGTTTATTACATCTGAATCCGAAAGATTAAGATAGTTAGCCGCTTCTTTAAAATCATTAATGTTTTTGTCTTTGATCTCAAAATTGACGTCTGAAGAATATTTATATCCTTCCGGTATGTCATTCAAAGCGGAGATGTTTACTGAAAATTCATTTGAATCAAAATTCTTTATTGAATTAGCAAGATCATTTGAAAATGTAGCAATTCCGCATCTCCGCGGAACATAGGACGAGATCAGTGATATTCCAAAATTTTTCTCCATACCGACTATGTTTTAAAATTATTTAAATAACTCAGAATTTCTTTTATCGATGCAGTTGCAACTGCGATCGAGGTATCTGCAGCTCCGTAATACATTATCAGTTCGTCTCCTTTTACTATGACTCCGCACGGGAAAGTAACGTCCGGAACATCACCTACTCTCTCGTATTCCTCAACCGGTCCAAAGACCCATTCATTACTTCGTCTGATTATTTTTTGCGGATCATCCAGATCAAGCAATGCAAGACCGAGACGATAAAGAGAACCGGCGGCAGTTGTTTTTACTCCGTGATATATTATCAACTAGCCCTCAGATGTTTCTATCGGCTGAGGTCCTAATCCGACCTTATAAGCATCCCACCAGCTGCCCTTTCTCGCAGGAAGTAAAATAGCACTGTCTCCCCAGTGTTTTAAATCCGGCGAAAAGGAGATCCATATATGTGAGCCGTACATTTTATTCGCCGATGTAGGCCGGTGCAATAATACCCATCTGTCATTAAATTTTCTCGGAAATAAAGAAGCATCCTTATCATCAGGAGGCATCACAGCTCCGTATCTTCTGAAAGTTTCAAAGTCTGTTGTAGTGGCAAGTGATACCAGCGGACCGCTTTCTGAAAATGAAGTATATGCAATTGAGAATGTGTCATTCTCTTTCTCAAGTTTCACAATTCTCGGATCCTCAATTCCATAGATCTCTTCCGGAAACTCATCCGGCTTAGGTAGAAATGTCGGATGATCATCTATCTTCCAGTTTGTAAATCCGTCATTGCTCACTGCTTTGCATAGATGTGAATGTCCTGTCATATCTTCAACTCTTACTAATAATAAAGCTTTATTTTTGTAAACTGTTGCACCGGCATTAAAAACAGAATTAACTTTGTAAGGCCACATATCAAGAAGTCGATGGGATTATTCTTGTATCTTTTAAAAAGATTATTGCCTTTAAAGGAAAAATTCAATTTTGTTTTCATACAGTGGTAAATTTTTAATGACTGCATGAGAGGCTTGTGGCCACATCAGACATTCTGACGCTGACGTGCCCGCCATTGAGCTGAAACGAACTTGAAAGTAATATAACAAACAGTTGTGACACGATGCCATTCACCTGGGGGACACCTAGAGCGCCCATTTAGAATGTAGGTTCGATACGTATTTTGCATCTTCCAGCTGGGGTCTTTTGCCTATACCACTATTATCAGTTTGTCCGGTTGCGAAACTTCCTGTCACTAATTTCAGCTTCCTTATCCATATCTATGCTACCTTTACCCGGCTCTTCATTCTTGTCCATTGAAATTTTAATTAAATCGGAAATCTTAGGAATGGTTATTCCGTCCACACCGGGTTTCAATTCAACCTTACTGAATCTTTTTCTGTACACCTGTGTAAATTCCGCACCGAAAAATAAAATAATCCCGGAGTAATAGATCCAGATAAAAAAGTATTACAACCGAAGCAGCCGCACCATAGGTCGAGCTGTACGAACTGTTGCCAAGGTAAAGGCCGATGAAATATTTTCCAATTGCAAACAGTAGTGAAGTTATGACAGCACCAAACCAGACATACCTCCATGAAATCAATACATCAGGAAGGTATTTAAAAATCATTGCAAAAAGTAATGTGATGACAATGAATGATGAAATGATATTAATTGCTTCAGAAGCCGGAAGCATATTATTCAGATAACTGTTCAGAAAGTTGTACACCAAATAGATCAGTGAGTTTATCAATAATGAAACCATCATAATGAAGCCTGTCGCTACTACCATTGAAAAAGAGACCAGACGGTTTTTAATGAATCCCCATACTCCCCTCCCCGGTTTTAATTCGACACCCCAGATTATGTTTAATGATTCCTGCAACTCAAGAAAAACCCCGACAGATCCTAATACTAAAAATAATATGCTGACTATTCCAGCAATTATTCCCGTAGTTTTATTTGAAGCTCCCTTGATTATCGTCTCGATCATTTCCGAACCGTCCTGTCCGACTAGATATGTAATTTGTTTTGAAATTTCACCTCTTGCTGCTTCTTCACCGTAGAATATTCCGGCAATTGAAATTACGATCATAAGCAATGGTCGAATGGGAAATGCAGCATAGTATGATAATGCCGCTGCCATTTTAAAACACTTATCATCAATGAACTGATCAAATGTTTCAACAAATAACTTCCATGTCAGTTTAAAACTCAGCTTTTCTTTTTTAAGGTCATAATTGTAATTAAATTTGACTTTTCTCCCGTTAGTACGACAACAATAATAAGTCCCACCCCATCAAGAATTAATTTGAGGGGCGGGTTTACCCGGGACTTTAGGGCTGTCCCATTGATATAATTACTGCAGTTCCATTGAAGTGATAATAATTCTGTTAAAATTTGATAGTGGTTGCCCGTTTGCATCAAGTTCTTCACGGATTACATTATCAGTTTCAGATTCGTCATGCGAACAACCGTCAAATAAACTATTTACATCATTGTACTCTTCACGGTAGTTCGCTGAAAAACCAAGCTCCAGTTCTTCCGGAGTTTTTATGTTTGGATTATAATCCTCTGACATTTAACATCCTCCTGTTTTATGTTATGAATATTATATTTATTTACAATGACTGTGCCAGCGCAATTGTTGCTGTTTGTTTAAGTTTGCAAACTTCTTTTTCCTTTATAAATAATAATTGACATAATTGTCATATATAACTGTCATATAGACAGCTAAATCACTTGAAACTATATTTAAAAGACTGCTTTTTAAAAGAATTATAAACAACTCGTGGCATAAGGATTGTTCAGTTAGATAGTAGCATTTCAAATGAAAAATTATTTAACAAATTTCTCAAAGTATTTTTATGGCTCTTTGGTATATTACTTGTACTTCTCATCGCGTTATTTTTATACATACAGACAGATTCATTCAACAAGCTTGCCTTAAATTTCGCAATTGATAAACTGAATGAAGGATGGGCTGAAAAAGACAGCAGGATTCACGTAACATCTCTGAAAGGAAACATCTGTACCGGTCTGACGCTTGACAGCGGAAACATTACCGTAGATAATGATACACTTCTGAAGTTTAATTCAATTGATTTAAAATATGACATTTGGGGTTTGCTCGATCATCAGATACGGCTGCACCATATTATTCTGAACTCGCCTGAAATAAACTTTACTAAAATTAAAGACTCCACGGAAAATCTTATCTGGAATTTCTCTAAGCTGTTCAGCGCTTCAGATGAACCAGACACAGGCTCCTCTCCATTTGACTGGGATATTACAGTTAGTAAATTAAAAATTGAGAATGGTTCCTTTAAAACGAAAGATGAGCTTAATGACTCACTTCCTTCCCCGGTATCTCAGACCATTGCTCAACCGGAATTTGATTTCAATGATCTGTTTGTATCAAATTTGAATTTAGAGCTTAACGCGGAATATTTCAGGGAAAGAAAAAGCATTGAAATGAAGAACCTTTCATTTAATACAAACTCTGACTTTAATGTTAACAGTTTTATTTTTAAAGCAGACATCAACGAAGCTGATACAATCACCGAAGTAAATTCGTTTGAGATTGTAACAGACCGCTCTCACATCAAATTTAATAAGATCTATGTAGATAAATTTAATCCCTTTGACAGCACTGCCTTTGAAAACTTCGGAGATAAAGATTTTGAAGCAGACATAAACATTGAAAAAATAAATTTCAGTGATGTCAGATTCTTTGTTCCTGATGCTGAATACCTTGACAGTATTGTAAGTCTGAGTCTTTATGCAAAAGGTAAATACAAAGATTTTAATATATCCGATCTTACACTAAGGCTTCCGGATTCTTACGTAAACATTAAGGGAAATTTAAAGCATCTGGATGAACCTGACAGTCTATATTTAAACGTAATTATTGATAGCCTTGATTTTCTTACTAAAGATATTAAGGCTGTTTATAATGATCCTTCCATACCTGATCTGTCACATTTGGGAAGAGTAAAAGGTGATCTTCAGTTTGACGGAACATTTGAAAAATTCTATTCTGACTTTGACATTACTACTGATGAGGGTTTTACAGGAGGAGCTGTAAATGTGAATTTAGCAGAAGAAACTTACAGCGGGAAAATAAACACCGCCGGTTTAAATCTCGGAAATATTCTCAAAGACAAAAGTCTGAGCAGTAATCTGAATCTGTATTCAGAATTTTCAGGAAAAGGTTTTGATCCTAATTCAATGTCTGCTTCTGTAAAATATAACATAAGCCGTTCTTCAATTGCCGGTTATGATATCCGGATTTCCGAAGGATCAGTTAATTTTGTCAGAAATAATATCGCACTGAACATAAGGCACGTTTCTTCATTTGGAAGCGTAACAGCAAAAGGTAAAGTTAACATTGCAAATATGAAAAATCCTGTTTATGATCTGACCGGAAGAGTAAATAATCTTAACATTTCTAAATTCACAAATAACGATGAAGACAACAGCAATCTGAATTTTTCCTATGATGTGAAAGGAAGAGGAAGCAGTCCGGAAAACATAAGCGGAAATTTTAATTTTGATATTGGCGATTCTTACTATGCTGACAATCAGATCCCGCAAACACCTTTGGATATTGAGATCAGAAACTCAGGCGGAGACGGCGCGGTGATAGTTTCAACAGACTTCTTTGATTTCAATGCGCAGGGAAATTTTAACATTGGCTCACTTGGAAAAGTATTAAGTTATAACATCGGAATGATCTCTGAAAAATTTAAAAATAAACTGATCCCGGATTCTGTGACGATGGATAATGACTATACAGAGTCATACACTTTTCCAAAAGAAGAAATAGTCAACTATGATCCGGATTTTAATTCCGGTTTAAATTCAGATTTTAATATTAGCTATGAATTAATTTTAAAGGATACCTCAAAGACAAATCTTATTCTAAGTCCTTTAGGAATATTGTATGACGGGAATATCACCGGAAGCATTTCAAATGATCAAACAAGATTTACATTTGCTGCTGTTGCTGATGTTAAAGATTTTATTTATCAGGATACGGCAATAATATTAAAAAATTTCAATGCAGATATTTCCTTATCAAACAATTATGCTCTTCTGACAGATAAGAATTCTCTTTCATCCATTGATCTGGATCTCAAAACAACCGGAGATAATATTTCTTTCGGAAGCACCGGTTTTGATTCAGTAAAAATTAACATGGACATGAAAAATTCTCTGGCTGATTTTAACATAAAAGCGCAGCAGGATTCCGGAGTTTACGCAGCTATGACCGGAATAGCGGATCTCACGGGTGAAAATATTAAAACAAAATTTGACAGCGTGAATATATCATACAGCAGCATTAAGATATCGAATGATAATGACTGGGTTATAAATTATTTTCCGGGTAGGAAAGTAAATTTCGAAAAGCTATCCGTAAAAAGCCTTGATGCAGTTTTAAACATTAACGGAGATTTTGTATTTAACGGAAACAGCGACTTAAAAATTGAAGGCGATAATATTAAAATATCAGATATATATTCAATATTAAATTCACAGGATACGGCGAAAGTCATAAGAGTTAAGGAATATCCTGTTAAAGGAAACATTGCAGTTTTATCAGTTAACTACAAAGGAGATTTCGAAAACCCGGAATTAATTTTAAATCTCAATACGGATAAATTAAGATATGAAAATTTTGAAGAAAGTCTGGATATTGGTGATTTCAAAGCTGACATTTATTACAAAGATCATAATGCCAAAACCAACATCAGCTTTAACAATGCTGAAGGCAAAGGAAATCTGAACATCAAAGGAGATATTCCGTTCAGAAATCCTTTGACCGAAAGTGATACTTTGACCGGTACAGATCTTTCAGGCAAGTCAGCTGATCTGAAGCTAACTTCAAAGGATTTCCAGTTAAAATATTTTCTTAAATTAATACCTTCACTGCCTGAAATCGGAGGCACCATGAATGGAGAAATTTCTGCAACAGGCAGTGCATCCTCGCCTGTTCTTAAAGGATCAATATCCATTAATGACGGCAGCGCTTACTTAGGACTGACAGGAATGAATTACAAATACAAACTCAATACATCAACTGAAAATTCGAATCTCGTCATAAACACTCTCTCGCTTTCAAGCATTAGTGATGATGCAAGGCATTTTGATATTTTCGGTAACATAGATTTCAGCGGCATGAAAATAAATGACATTGATCTGAATACTTCGGGAGACATGGTCTTTCTGGATAAAGATGTCAGTCAGAATGAACTTGGGGTTTACGGATATTTAAGAGCAGGCAGCGGCTCTCCGGCAATAAAAATCAAAGGCAACCTTGATAAATTAAGCATCACAGGACAGCTGCTGATCATTGATGCAACTATCTCTTCAATACCTCTTGGAGGAACAGGTTATGATAATAAACTGGATAACTTTACTTACATTTCAGTTTCAGATTCTGCTGATAATTTTATCAAAGATACACTGATAATTACAGAGGCAAATGAATTCTATAAAATAAATCCTTTTGCAAGATATCAGTATACTTTTGATGAAAAAGAAACTTCAGCAGCTGATTTCCTCGACATGGATATTAATGTAAAAACACAAAAGAATATTTATGTTTCAATTGATTTTGATAACCTGACCAAAGACCGGCTCTTCGGTGAAATTACTGCTGATCTGAATTTAAAGACACAGGATAAAGAATTTCAGGCGGTAGGTGAAGTAAATATAATTAATAATTCTTACTACAGGTTTTACAAAGACTTTAAACTTAAAAACAGCAGGATCACATTTGACGGACCGATCTCGAATCCGGTTCTTGATATACAGGCGGTTCACGAAGGAGTAAAATCAACACAACAGTTTGGCACCGTAGCGAGCATTCCGGTTGAAGTAATGCTGACAATTAAAGGAGAGCTTGATGAGCCAAAGATCGAGCTTAAATTAATTGAAGACGGAACTACAGTAAGCGGCACTGATGCTCAGGCAGATGCCATTACTTTTCTTTTGTTCGGAAAATATAAAAGCGAACTTTCAACATCGGAAAGAACGGCTGTTGCATCAAGTCTCGGAACAAGTCTCGGTTCATTATATATTTCATCTATTGTATCACAGACTGTAAGAAACATACTTCCTTTTTTGATTGATGCGCAATTTAAATATTCCGAAGGTAATGTTAAAGATACTGATGTAGAATTTACATCAGAGTTAGGTGAAGCTACAATAAAGGTCGGTGGGAAATTATTAAAAGAGATACGTAACTTTGAATTTGTAATTGATTATCCTTTGAATAATTTTTTAGGACTGAATCTTCCTGAAACATTGTTGCTTGAGTTTTCACGTGAAGAAGAGAGCAACACTGTTTTTGGAACTTCGGAAACTTCAACAAATACCGGGGTAAAAATTATTTACAGGATAAAATATTAACTTAAGTTGACCGCTTTAATATTTAAAGTAAGAGATAGCCACGAATTTCACGAATTAACACGAATTAACACATCCGTCCAAAACGATGAGTAATGATTAAGAAACTAAAATTGTAAAGCTTTGCTCTCACAGATTACACAGATTAACACAGAATTGACATGGATATTATATTGAACCAGAACCCGAAAGAGCTTTGTAATATATCTGTGGAAATCTGTGTAATCTGTGAGAGCAAAGCTAAAGGTGTTTGAGAAATGCCGGAACAATTGTAGATTGAATTACCGGGGATAGTTTTCAAGCACCGGAAAAATCAGTACAAAATGTTATTCTTTCTAACTTTATTGATCTAACTAAAAACGTTTTGAACAGCACTGACGAATTAACGACATGAACGATTAAAAATAATTAGTGTAAAAAAAAAAAGCGCACCGCTGATATTCTTCTTAAAATTATCTGCGCCCGGAAATAATTTCTGCCGCAGTTCAAAGCTTCCCTCCACTAAAAAATCGCCTCCGTCATTTGTATTTACAAGCACTCCGTTATCTCTTGCGCCCCATCCCCTTACACTGCTGCTGCCGCCGCTGAAAAATTTATAAAATGAAGGTAAAGGAATCACACGGTTACCGCTCCCGTACTCAATGATGTCGCCAACAAGAAACTTCGACGCTAAAACCGTATTGCCCTGCTTTTTTGAAAAATTAAAATAAAAATTGTTGCTTGTAAAAAGTTTTACATACTGAGAGTAATATACATTTGGCTCAAAAAGACTTATGACCGCTTTAGGAAGTAATCCGCCGTTCCCGACTGTAAGTGAATGAAAGAATCCTTTTGAAGGAGAAAAGACATCATTTGTATTGTCATGAACAAAAGTTGTGCTTAAAAAAGAATTGAATGTTGTTATGGTCGGACTTGTCGCAGTATCATAATTGTATCTTATCAGCTCTTCAGTAAGATCAATAGAAGCATTATTATAAAATGTAAAATCTGTAAACGACTGCAAATATGAGGTCAGATTTCCAAGGTAATAATTTTTTGAATCATTAATATTATATAAACCAACAGTAACTTTATCAGTAAGAAACGATCTGCTGTTAAAAACATGAGGCTGAGTTACAGCTGCGGAAAATTCGATCCGGTTTACATCAAACGAATTGATAAGTGCATCGAATGAAAGTGTTAACATCTTTCCTCCTCCCGCAAAATATTTATTCAGATACTGAACTCCTCCACCGAGATAAAAATAATTATCAATTACTACAGCGGCTCCATACGGACCGATCTCAGTTTTTTTATTTAATATTATGTCTGCATTGAAATCAACCCTGTTATTATTAACTGCATACGGACTTATCCGCGTGCTCTGTACAATCGGGACTTTTGAGATATTACTTTCACTGAGGAGTTTTTTTTCTTTACTGTAGATGTCCCCTTCGTTATAAGCAATTTCTCTTTTTAAAACTCCTTTGTCTACTCCGTATTTATTATCAGGGATGTTGATGTTCGTTTTACCAAAATAAAATATTGAATCTGTTCCTTCGAAATGTAGTATGACGGACAGAGCAGGCTCGGAATAATCCGAATACCTTTTTACAATAGTCCCCGAATCCTGTTTCAGTCTGGCATTCATGTAACCGTTGTTCTGCAAAAGATCAATGATCTCATTTGTCTGCTGCATGATCAGACTTTTATCGTAAAAGTCTTTTGATTTTATGTTTTTGATCTTGTTCATAAGGTCAGCAGTATTGCCTGTAATACTATCAAGACCAACATAGATAAGCGAATCTATTTTATAGTGTCTGTTCTCTTTAACGATAATATCTATGAATACCTCTTCTTCTTTAAAATCATATCGCACACTCGTGTCAATCTTCGCATCAAAGAATCCGTTATCGAAATAAAATTTTTGTAATTTATATATATTCTCTCCGAGAACCTGCGGATTGTAGACATCCGATTCTTCTATTCCAACTGCTGATATCAAGACATCTTCATCAAATGATTTAGTGTCCTTATATTTAACCTCTATTTCTTCAACCAATAATAACTGGGAAAACGAAATCTCAGGAAAGGTAAAGACAAAAAGAAGTATGAAAAGAACAGCTGAATATTTTAAGAATATTTTCATTAATAATATCTTTCGTATACTAAATTTTCTTCATGTCTGAAATAGCCGGTCCGTTCAAAACTTTCCCCATACAGTCAAACCTTGAGCCATGGCAGGGACAATCCCAGCTTTTTTCAACCTGATTCCATTGCACAATGCATTTAAGATGAGGACACAATGCCGAGAACTTATGAATTTTTCCTTCACTGTCTTTATATATTGCTATCTTTTCTAATCCATCTCTTAAAATTGCCCCCTCACATTTTTTAATCTCATCAATATTATTAACATCTCCGGGTGTAACGAATTCTATGTACTGCGAAACCGTATTAGCGCCTTCCTTTACAAATTCCATCGCCGATTTCACGGTTATTCTTTTAGGATCATAGAGCTCTGACCATTTATTTTTCTTTCCCATTATCAAATCGCATATGATCATTCCCCCAAAAGTCGCATGTGTCATGCCCATCCCCGAATCTCCTGTAATAATATAAACATGCTTTGAATTCTCCGGATCACAACCGATAAAACTCAGTCCGTCAACCGGTTCCATCACCTGGCCAGACCATTTGTATTCAGGTGTTGATAGATTATTAAAATGCTTTACTGACCATTCATTAAGTTTAATAAATCTTTCTTCCGGGTTTTCTTCCTGACCTGTTTTGTGATCCTCTCCTCCGATAATTAAAATATCATGTTCTTTAAACGGGTAAACTCTTATATAATGATAAGGATCCTCTGTGTCCCAGTATAATGCAGCCGGGACTGAGTCTTTTTAATTTTATATCCGGTGACATATGTCCTGTATGCCGATTGTTTTGTATGAATTGATAAATAATCACTGACAGGACTGTTAGTAGCAATTACTGCATCATTGGCTTTAATAATAAAACCTTCCCGGTTTTAATAATAACCTGTTCTTTACTGTCTTCAATATCATTTACAAAAGTCCCTGTAAATATTTTCCCGTTCATTTTTGTAATTGCATTGGCTAGAGAAGCGATATATTTAAGAACGTGAAATTGAGCCTGACCCGCAAACTTAAGAGTCTTATAATCTTTAAATGAACTTAACGGTGAATCTGAGATTTCAACTTCCATCCCTGCGCGCATTGCCGCTTCATACTCTTCAGTGAAAATTTTATCATCGGCTTTAAAAAATAAATACCCTTCAACTTTCTTGAAGTCACATTGTATGTTTTCCTTGTTAATTATTCTTTCAATTTCAAAGATTGCGTTACGCTGACTCTGTGAAGCCATTTGTGCACGGTCAATACCATGAAGCTTTTCAATTCTGCTGAACCTGTCATCAATAACCGAAGTTATATGTGCAGTTGTATTTCCGGTTTCACCTCCGCCGATTATTCCGTCATCAATTATAACCACTTTCTTCCCTTCCGAAGCAAGTAAATATGCGCATGTTATTCCTGAAATTCCGGCACCGACTATGCAAACATCTGCATTGATATTTTCTTTTAATGAATCAAATTCAGGGACCTTAAATGTATCAGTCCACACAGAAAGAGTTTTAATGCAATTGTTATCCATATTACTTTATCCTTTACCTTCGTCTTTTATTTTTACTGATCTGCTTCTGGTGAAGCTGTTGATGAATTTTGTGTTAGTGGGAATTTCAACACCGAGTATCAGCCCGAATGGTTTTAATGATTCTATCCGGTCAAATATTATTTTTACTATCGCAGTCAGGGGTATTGCAAGGAACATTCCGGATACTCCGTACAATGCACCGAAAATCAAAACCACTATGATCGAAACCAAAGCATTGATCTTTACACGTGATGCCACCACAAGCGGAACAATGAAATTATTATCCAGGAACTGAATGAAAAGATACACGGCTAAAACCAAAAGAGGAGAAAGAAGTGAATCGTGCGTTACTATTGCAACAAGCATTGGTAAGGCTGTTGACACTACACCGCCGATATAAGGAATTACGTTCAGCAAAGCGCCGATTATTCCCAGCAGTATGGCGTATTCTATACCGAGTATCAGCAAGCCGACTGAATTTAATATTGACATGATAATTACCTCAAGCACCAACCCTACTAAATAAGACTGTATCATTTTGTTTCCTTCGGTCATTACTTCTTTTATTGTCTTCTGATTTTTTTTGTCGCTTACCTGCTCTATGAATGCAAGAAATAAATTCTGATAGTATAGGAAGAGGTATGTATATACCGGAATTAACAACCAGACAATTACTAATTCAGTTAAAGTCATGACAGTATAGCCGATCACAGCGCCGGTTCCTTCAAAGAGAGATTTACTCCAGTTGTCAAGCTGGCTGTTGATTGAGTCCATACTGATATTAAATTCGGATGAAGCCCATGCCTTACTCTGATCTAAAACCAGTTTAAACTTTTCCTTAAACATAGGAAGCGACTCATTGAATAAACTTAGCTGAACAGAAAAGAAATAAATTAATCCGCTTATCAGCAAAATTCCAACAGTAAGCGCCAGTGTAATTGCTAAAGTGCGCGGAATCTTAATTCTCTCGAAGAAAGATACTATCGGGTCAAGAAGTATTGCTATCAGCACTGCAAAGCACAGCGGGATTATTATATCCTGACCTATGTAAGTCAAAAATCCAAATGCAAGAATGCCTACAAAAAAAATAGAAAATTTTATATAGAATGGCATGTTGTCAAAAGTTGAATTCATTTGTTAATTTGTTAATCGGTTAATTTGTTAATTCGTTAATTTGTTAATTCGTTAATCGGTTAATTTGTTAATCCGTTAATTTGTTAATCCGTTAATTTGTTAATCCGTTAATTTTGTTAATCCGTTAATTTGTTAATTCGTTAATCGGTTAATCGGTTAATTTGTTAATTCGTTAATCGGTTGTTCCGGTTAACAAATTAATAAATAACCTGTCAACAAGTCAACCAATTAACCAATCAACCAATCAACCAATCAACCAATCAACCAATCAACCAATCAACCAATCAACCAATCAACCAATCAACCAATCAACCAATCAACCAATCAACCAATTAACCAATAATTTTCAGCAAATCTGTCTGTTCCAGAATCTGTGCTTTGCAATGGCTCCGATGAACTCTTCGGAATTTTTATTTATCAGTATTCCTTCACTTGCTAATTTTACATCATCATATTTACTATGTAATTTTAAGCATGAATCTGAAGCATGATACAATTCAATACCTTCTCCGTTTATACCAATCGGTTTATAATGTTTGTATGCCTGGTTTAAAAATTCCAGAGCCTCAGGGACTTTTAAAAATGCATCAATACTGGCCTTACCTCCTGCAACGTATACTGCGTCGAATAAAACCGAAGATGTAGTTAACAAGCTTTCATCAGCTTTAACGCTCTTACCGGTGCTTGTAATAATATTTCCCAGATGTGTTGCGACAACTGTCGGAACTGTTCCGGCTTTCTGCAGCGCGTTTCGGATTAAATTAAAAGTTCTGTCAGTCACACCGTCAGTAGCAAGTATAGCGATTTTTCTTGTATCCGGTTTCTTTACTGTATTTTCCATACTCAAAGCTTCAGACCTATCAATCGGAGGATCTGCAAACACCGGCTGAAAATTATTTGGATTTCCGTCTGCAGGGATACTGTGATTTATCGGCTGTTCAGGTTTGGGCACAGGTATTCCCAATCCTGCAGCAACTTCTTTCGCTAAGTGTGTATCTACAAAGGTTAACCTTCCAAGCATTCTGCTTCTGATATCATCCGATTTAAGCTTGCCCAGTTCAAAAGTCAGTGCGTTAATGATATGCTCCTTTTCAGGTTTTGACTGGCTGTTGAAAAAAAGTTTTGCCTGACTGAAATGATCAAAGAAACTTATGCTTCGTGCACGGATTTTTTTGCGTCTATTCTTTCTGTGTAAGAAGTAAATCCGCCTTCGGCAGCTTTTGCCTGAAATGGACATCCGCCTCCAATGGTATTCGGATCATAACTTGTTTTATCAGTGTTTATTGTCTGACGCATATGTCCGTCTCTCTGGTTATTATGAACGGGTGCTACTGAACGGTTTATCGGGATCTCATGAAAATTAGGACTTCCAAGCCTTGAGAGCTGCGTATCGGTATAAGAAAATAACCTTCCCTGTAATAACGGATCATTTGTAAAATCAATCCCCGGAACAATATGACCTGGATGAAAAGCAATCTGTTCAGTTTCGGCAAAGAAGTTGGAAGGATTTCTGTTTAATGTTAACTTTCCAATCCTTCTGACCGGTACGATCTCTTCAGGTATTATCTTTGTCGGATCAAGCAAATCAAAATCAAAATTAAACTCATCTTTCTCTTCGACGATCTGCACTCCTAATTCCCATTCGGGAAAGTTTCCGCTTTCTATGTTTTCCCATAGATCGCGGCGGTGAAAATCCGGATCTTTTCCCGAAATGATCTGTGCTTCGTCCCAGACAACAGAATGAACCCCAAGCAGCGGTTTCCAGTGAAACTTGACAAACACAGAAACATTTTTCTCGTTAATAAATCTGAAAGTATGAACTCCGAACCCTTCCATCATTCTGAAGCTTCTTGGTATCGCTCTGTCTGACATTACCCACATTATCATGTGCATTGATTCAGGCATGAGGGAAATGAAGTCCCAGAATGTATCATGTGCTGATGCTGCCTGAGGAATTTCATTATCCGGTTCGGGCTTTACTGCATGCACCAGATCAGGAAATTTTATTGCATCCTGTATAAAAAATACCGGCATATTATTACCAACCAGATCATAAACGCCTTCCTTTGTATAGAACTTGACTGCAAATCCCCTAACGTCCCTCGCCAGGTCCGTTGATCCTCTTGATCCTGCTACAGTAGAGAAGCGAACAAATACAGGTGTCTTTTCATATGGATTCTGTAAGAAGTTTGCCTTAGTATATCTTTTCATCGGCTCGTATACCTGAAAGTATCCGTGAGCGCCTGCGCCTCTTGCATGTACAATTCTTTCCGGAATTCTTTCGTGATCAAAGTGAGTAATTTTTTCTCTAAGAATAAAATCTTCCAGCAATGTAGCGCCTCTTTCACCGGCTTTCAACGAATTCTGATTATCATTTATTTTCAGTCCCTGATTAGTAGTCAGGAACTGTCCGTCCCCTGATGCTGAATTCTTTTCAAATCTTTGATCTTGGAATTGTCCGAAGAAGCTTTTTTATTTTTTTTCATAGTGATAATTTTATTTTATATTTTTAGAATTAACATCTCGGGGTTAAACCCTAAATTTTTAAGCTATTTTTCGACACGAATTACACAAATTATCACGAATTATTTATGCAGTACATTTTTATAATTTGTGCTAATTCGTGAAATTAGTGTCAAGCTCTTTCTTAAAACAATGTAGCGGTCAACTTAAATTTAACATTTTGAAATATCATAACTTTTCCAGTTTTTTTAACGCCTTTAAAACACGAATTATTTATACAGTACATTTTTATAATTTGTGCTAATTCGTGAAATTAGTGTCGGCTCTTTCTTTAAATTATGAAGCAGTCAACTTAAATTTAATATTTTGAAATATCATAACTTTTCAAGTTTTTTCAGTGCTTTCAAAAATGGAATTCCTTTTCCCAGCACACCTTTCCATAAGTCACCCACTTTGTCCAGTCTTTTTTTAATGTTAAAAATTGTAAAATCCTGCGGAGTCAGATTATCTTTTAATTCACTCCACATCAATGGAGTTGAAACTGTTGCGTGAGGTTTCGGTCTCACACTGTATGGAGCAGCAATGGTCTGACCTTTGCTGTTTTGTAAAAAGTCTATGTAGATCTTATTTTTTCTCTTGTTGACCATTCGTTCAATGCTTGTTGTTTCAGGTAAACGTGAGTGCACGGCTGATGCAAGAATATGAGCAAACATTCTCACCTGATCATAATCGTATTTTGCTTTCAACGGAAGGTATATATGAAGTCCTGTTGCTCCTGAAGTTTTACAATAACACTTTACTCCGATCTCATCGCAAACTTCTTTCGTAACTAATGCGGTTTTAACTACTTCCGTAAAGCTTATCTTTCCCGGATCTAAATCCATTATCATATAATCCGGATTGTCCGGATGCGTGTAAACGGAATTCCACGGATTGATCTCTATACAACCGAGATTAGCCATGTAAATTAAAGTTGCAGCATCGTTACATATCAGATAGTCAATGTAATCTTTATTTGAGGTTGAATAAATTTTTGCTGTCTTTGCCCATTCGGGAAGTTGTTTTACTTCCATATCTTTATGATAAAAGCCCGGGGCGTTGATTCCGTTTGGATGTCTGTTTAGCGATTCAGGTCTGTTCTTTAAGTAAGGTAATATATATTTGCTGACATCAATATAATATTTTATCAGATCACCTTTTGTAATTTTTTCCTCTTTCCAGTAAAGCTTGTCTAAATTTGTGACCTTGACTTTTTTACCGTTTAATGTAAGAATGTTTTCTTTACTCATTTCCTGTTCAGGATTATTTACGGAAATATTTTTGTATCCCGTTTCCTTTCTTACCTGCGCCGGCTCTTTATCTTTCCTTAATCCGTTAAAAACCGGATGCCGCATATTTCCGTCATTGGTCCATTCTGAAAATTTTACATCACATATCATCTCCGGCTTCACCCATACCGCCTTACCTTTGATTCCGGTAATTTTCGGTTTTGGATCAAACGGACTTTCGGAAGTTACAAGAGGACTCAAAGCGTCGTACAACTCTTTCAATGAAGCATCTGTAAATCCGGTGCCGCAATTACCTATATATTTTAAATGGTCATTATCATAAACTCCAAGTATAAGTGAACCAAAATGTTTACGGCTGCCCTGAGGTAAAGTATATCCGCATATTACCGCCTCCTGTTGTAATCCTGTTTTAATCTTAAGCCAGCTGCCGGATCTCTTACCCGGTAAATATACTCCGTTTTTGTTTTTGGCGATTATGCCTTCCTGACCTTTTTTTGAAACTTTGTCAAAGAATTGAGATCCTTTACCTTCAGCATACTCCGATACGTAAATATTTTTAAGCTTGTGTTTTTTGAAAAGTTCATCTAACAATTCTTTTTCTGCTATGCAGCGGAAATCCTGTCAGATCATGACCGTTTAAAATAAAATATCGAAAATAAAGTATTTGAGTTTTCCCTTTTTAGTTGTTGAATAGTTCTGCAGAAGCTGGAAATCCGGAATTCCTTTTTCATTTTCAATTACCACTTCCCCGTCAAGTATAACTTAGCTTTTATCTTCTCAAGCTCTTTTACAAGAGGCATATATACAGTATTAAAACTATGCCCGTTTCTCGAAACCATTTCAGCTTTCCCGTTTTCAATTTTTGTAACTGCACGGTAGCCGTCAAACTTTATTTCGTAAATCCAGTCATCATCATCGAATGCTTTGTCACTAAGCTTTGCAAGCATGGGTTTCTTTAGTGTCATCCAGCATTTATCAGGAATTTCCTTTTTAAATTTTCCGTCCAGGCTTTTTATTTCTTTCTTCTTTCTTTATTTTCTTTTCTTTATAAAGCTTAACAGGACTTAAGTCTTCGATATTAAAATCATCTTCTGAATACTCGTCCTTCTTTTGATCAGAAGCCAGTTGTTTCCTTTTCCGTATTTCATTCTGACAAGAGCAAATGCACCTTTAAGATAATGTCCTTTAAGAATTATTTTCATATCACCTTTCTTCAGCTGAGACAGTAAAAGCTTTTCATCATTTTCCTTAGTCTGATTTTTCATCGGCTTGTATGTTCCTTTGTCCCATATTTCAACTACACCTGCACCATAATTCCCTTCCGGAATTTCGCCGAAGAAATTTCCATAATCAAGCGGATGATCTTCAACCATTACTGCTAAACGCTTGTCAGCAGGATTCATTGAGGGTCCTTTAGGTACTGCCCAGCTTTTCAATACTCCTTCCATCTCAAGCCGGAAATCATAATGAAGATGTGATGCGTTGTGTTTCTGAACTACAAATTTAAGATTATTGCCGTCTTCGGATGAAGATTCTAAAGGTTCAGGAGTTTCTTTGAAGTTTCTTTTCTTTTTATATAATGATAGGCTCAACTCAGTAAGTAAAAAGTTAAATACTAAAAGTTCTTAAAATCATATAACCCTCTCAAGCCATTCCTTTTCAGAGAAAGGAGCAAGGGTTGGATCTGTGACATTATTTAGTATCCCAAATTAACAGTATTAATATCATTTAAAACGTTTAGCATAAGTCCTAAACTGATTGATATATTCACTACGTTAGTATTGCCTGTTGACGTATGACAATTCACGATTTACGATTCACGAAGCCTTCTTAAGACTCGCTTTCAATTGTTCCATTAAGTCCTGAGTTTTGGAAGAACTTACCTCAGATTTTTTCTGACAAGCTTTTTACCTTTGATTTTGCTTTAATTACTTTCATAAGTGAAGCTGAATATTCGTCTTTAAACTTACCAATATCAAACTTTCCACTGTATTGGTTGATCAATGAAACAGCTATCTTAAGTTCAGACGGTTTCACAACGGTTTTCGAAGGTAAAGAAAATACATCCGGTTTTCTTATCTCTTCGGCAAATCTTATCTTACTCAGAACTAAAATTTGACCAAATGGTTTTAATACCGTCAGAACTTCTGCCGTTCGTAATACAAACTGAGCTACGCCAACCTTTCCCGTCTCAATTAATGCTTCTCTTAAAAGTGCGTAAGCTTTAACGCCGGATTTTTCCGGCTCTGCATAATAAGAATTCTCATAATATATTTTATTTATCTCAGACTCTTTTACAAAATGATTAACTTCTATGATCTTACTTTTTTCAGGCGATGCATTTTCAAAATCTTCATCATCCAGTAAAATATATTTATCCTTTAATTTATATGCTTTTCAATGTCTTCCCATTTTACTTCACGTCCGGTTTCTCATTCACTCTCCTTAAATGAATCTTTCCCATGTTGCTACTTTCCACCATATCAAGATCAAGACTGCTCTGCTGAGTTGCGCTGAATAATTTCACCGGAATATTTACAAGTCCAAATCCTATTGAACCTTTCCAAATAGACTTCATAATATTTGTTACTTGATTTTGGATAAATAATATAAAACAGATAATTTCTATTTTAAAGTAATTCCGGAATGTTAATTATCCTGAATCCCGTTTTTATCATCATCTTTGAAAGCTCTGAAATTATTGTTGACATTATCCTTTATATTGTTATCTGTATCGTTGGAATTTGAAGGTTCTCTCGGATCAAGATATGCATTGTTTTCTATAAACCAGATGTAAGGTTTTACAATCAGTGTAATGTTCGTCAAATTTGCTGAAGTAACTTGAACACTATCCGGAAATTGTAAAATCTGATGAGCTGACTTAGTGGATTTGTAAATAAAATTGTTTCCGAGGTATCTGCCTTTTACTATTACAGAATACCTGCCGTTTGAATCAGCAAACTCCGGATCAGGAACTGCCTCGTTATCATTTAACTTATGTACTTCAAATTTGATCTTATCATATAAACCATCCGGGATTATACCTGCGCTTATCACATTGACAGGTGCAGATAAATTAAGGAACAGCACAAACGGTCCTGTTTTGAAATTTGAAGAATCCTGATTATTATTTGCTACATTCAGTTTGATCTCCTTTATTAATATTTTTACTGTATCAAGTACAAGCGCGCCTTGCAAATCACCGACAGAATCCGCTGAACTCATAGAGCTAAAGCTCAGATTATTTGCCTGAGTCGGAGTTGTTGATGAATCATCACTACATCCTGTAATGCCTGCTGCAATAATCATTATAGTTACTATCAGGGACCTGATTTTATTTTTGAAAATTGAATTTGTCATTTTATTTGTTTTATTTTTCAAGTTATTATTTCCCTTTTCCTTTATCTTTTCCGTTATTTTTGTTTCCATTACTGTTATCATTATTTTTGTTTCCGTTATCATCACCATTACCTTTGTTTTTGTTATCATCGCCATTATTCTTTCTTTCCTTATCATTATTTTTCTTTCCGTTATCATTGTCATTATTTCTGCTTCCGTTATCTTTACCGTTATTTTCTTTTCTGATTTCTTTCTCCTCTTTCTTTAAATCCTTTTCCTCTTTCTTTAAATCCTTTTCCTCTTTCTTTAATATTTTTTCCTCAGCTTTTAATACTTTCCATTCTTCATACTTCTTAAAAGATTTAGGACCCTGAGCTGTAATTCTTTTTTGATCTTTATTCTTATATTTCCTGAAAACCGGAGTATAAATTACATACTCCTTGTCTGCATATCTAACTTCACTGTAATTAACAACACGTACTATCTTCACCGGTTCGATAATTCTACCCAGCAAGGCTTCAAATATATTCACATCAGGTCCTTTGCTTACTATGGTGTTATTGACAACAATGATGCCTGTTGTTCCTTTCATTTCACTAACCGGAATACCGTAAACATTTTTATTATAAAAATTAGTGTACCGGTATAAATCAGGTTCAAGGAAATATTTTTTTTCAACTATTACATAATTTTTATCTTCAATAACCGGAGCATTAACAGTGCTGTTTTTTAAATACGCTGCAGGAGGTAATGGAGCCCATGATAAATACTGATCATTTTGTTTCCAGTCTACCCATGCCGGCGCCCACACTCTGCCCGGTACCCACAGCCAGCCTGCCGTAGGTGAATTAACCCATCTTCCGTAATGCGAAACAGTCTCTTCCACGGGTGTCGGAGCTTTGAAATACCATCCGGCATCACTGTTTACCCATTGCCCATTTGTGTAAGGCCTGTAAACAGGAACTTCCACATCAGCCTGCTTTACAGCTAATTCTATTGACGGCTTCCATACAAATACCATATCTGTATTCTCAATTGCATGCGCTTCCTTAATCCCAATTAAATCTGACATTGATAAGAGATCATTGTTTGAATTATTTGACTGAGCTGTATTTGACTGCAGACCAATCTCCTCAGGCTGGACCTGAACCCATTCACCGTATGGCGTTAAGCGGTCGTAAAATTCTTTATAATCAACAGTCGTAAGATCTTCATCGGATTCCAAAAAATCTTTTTCATCAATTATCACTTCCTCAGTATTATTATTTTTTTCTTCTTTGGTCATATTTTCTTTCTCTGTCTTTGAACAGGAAAAAAATGTGAAAATCATAATCATCAGTACAAATATTCCTGATGCTTTTAAAATTAATTTGTTGCTCATGGTAATACCTCTTTTATTTAATTTAAGATCAATTCTTTTGACATCAATTCTTAGATTTCTGTTCAGCCATCCGCTCAATCTTCAAAAATTTCTTTGTATGTTTAGTTTCTAAACTGAAAAGATTCCGTTTACACAAAACGGAATCTTCAGGTTGTTGATCAGCTGTTGATCTATAATTTAAAATCCACGCCTAATTCCAGAGGATAAAAATCATCATTTCCAATTCCTAATCTGAATGTTCCGGCTACTTTACTGCTGAAAAAATATCTTGCGCCAAGCTGTCCCCATACCCAGACTCCGCTGTTGTATGAATCATTGTCTATCACACCGTTATTTCTGTTTGAATACGTGTTGGATATATTATTGTAGCCCAGTGTAAGACCTACATACGGAACGAATTCTCCTGAGCCAATGCTTGTAAAATTATAATTTGCCTGAAATCCTAATGAAGAAAAATTATAGTCACGGGAATTACCGTTATTATAAACTTCATTGTACCCGCGATATCTGAAGAGACCGCCTATGCCTATTGTTCCTGTCTGTGAGCCTGCAACCATTGATTCAAAGCTTGCACCCAGTACCGGTGTATTTCCTTTTGTCCATAGTCCGATTGATGCACCGAGAAAGTTATCTCCCTGTTTGACCTGTGACTGTAATGTAAGAAATGGAATTAACATCATTATTGCGATTATTAGCTTTTTCATTTTATACCTCAGTATTTATATTATTTGGAAAATAGTCTTACAACAAATGCTATTACAGCTATTACAGCGATTACTACAATAATTCCTACCCATATACCCGCTTTAAAAATATCCCCGATGAATTCACAGCCGCTAACCGCAAATGTCATGAAAAATATACTAATAACTGCTAAAAGTTTTTTCATGATTCTTTAATTAATGTTTTTAATTTATTTTTGTGTCTTAGTTCTGCTTCTTACTGTTGATCGGAAATGTCCGATCATCATCACCGGCAGCAAAATTAATTAATCAATATGCTGCCGGTAAATTTTTTAGTCATACTTAATTGATCAGTTTTCTGCCCTGAATCAATCTGATTATTAAAACAACTACTGCAATTACTAACAGAACGTGTATAAATCCGCCCATTGTATATGACGATACCATTCCGAGTAACCATAGAACTAATAGTATTACAAATATTGTCCACAACATTTTGATTTCTCCTTTATAAGAACTTTAATTTTTATTCCTTTTAAAAGTACTGACTTAATTAAATCCGGTTTGGTGTTTATTCTAAGCTCACAAACCGGATTGATTTCTGATTTACTTTATGTAAGCGTGTTATAGAAACTTACAAATTCATTTGTCTGTAGCACTTTTACAGAACTTTTTTACCTTGCACAAGTTGTATTATCAAGACTACTACGGCGAGTACTATTAATACGTGTACAAAACCGCCCATTGTAACAGACGATACCATTCCGAGTATCCATAGTACTAATAGAATTACAAAGATTGTCCACAACATTTTGTTTTCTCCTTACAAGAATTTAATTTAACAAAATTAATCATAGCTTTTAAATTGAAGCTGTGATCCGTTTTTTAATTTATTTCCAAAGGTTTTAAACCCTTTGGTTATTGCCGAAACAAAATTCGTTGAGTTCAATAAAAAACCATTACTGACTTTTTGAACTCTGCTTAGGGTATTGATTAGAGCGTTTCCCTTATCAACTATATCTTCTGACAGCTTTTCGATTTTTGTAAATTGAAGCCTTGATCTGTCAACTATTTCTTTAATGTCATCAGTTATAAATTTCATATCTGCAATCACCGGTGATATCTGATCTGTGATCTGTATTACCTCATTTTCTATCTTTGTTATTGAGGACAGAAATTTTTTCATTGAGATGATCAGATACACAGCAAGAACAGACAGAGTTATGAAGAAAATTATTTCCGCAATACCTATGATCATATTTAAATTATTTTCGTCCATTATTCTTAATATCTTGTTTTGTTTGACTTGCTTCTGTTATCGTTATAAGAACTGCTCTGATTTTTTGAATCTTCCCTGTTCTTGTTTCTTTCTTCCGTGAAGGACTCCATTCCTGATTTCACGGCATCTTTAACTTTAGTGACACCATCTTCTGCAATTTCTTTTCCGTGTGAAAGAAAATCCCCCGCTCCTTTAGCAAATGATTCCACCTTATCCTTACCTTGCTCCAGAAGATCCCCGGCGCCTTTTGTCATTGATTCAACTTTTTTCTTTCCGTCTTCGACCAGCTTTTCAGCTTTGTTCGAAGCATCAGCTAAAATGTTTGATGCCTTTTCTTTGGCATTCTCTATAAGCTGATTTGCATCATCAAGCAGTTCACCGCTTTTATCTGATATGTCTTTTCTCAGCTCTTTTCCGCTTTTGGGAGCGAAAAGAAGCGCTGCTAATCCTCCTATGACACTGCCGGTCAGTACTCCTGCTAAAAAACTCCTTTTGTGCTTTTCTTCGTTAAACATTTTCTTACCCTCCTTTTTGTTTTTTATTATTTGATTTTATGAACTTTGAAAAATGTTTTCAAAAAAGAGTAACAAGAAATTTTGTTACTCTTTATTTTATGTAATTATAACCTTATATCAATTCCAAGTACCGGGGCTATAAAGCTTGTTGATCCGTCAGATGTCAGAATATTATGATACTTTGCTTTCATTTTTAAATCTACAGTTTTCCCTAAATTTAACAGGGCTCCCAGGCCTACATTGATTCCGAATTTTGTTGAATTAAATTCCGGGAAATTTGTTGGTGTTCCGTTCACTGTCACAGTATATTCATTCTGTCTGAAAGAATACCCGCCTAATCCTGCTTCAAGAAAGAAAGCAGATTTAAGATTTTTCGAAGTAAAATAATATCTTGGACCTGCAGTATACTCGATATACTTACCATCTGTCGCTCCTTCTGTCTTTGTTGTGAAAATATCGTAAGCAAGTTCAACAAAGAAACCAACTTCTTTGTTTGCCTTATAATTGACATCTAATCCAAAGGTCGGACCGGATTTAAAACTTTCCCCGAATTTACCAACCGGAAAAGCTATGCCACCCATCGGACTTATTGACCATATTGGATATGCTGATTTCTTTTTAACTGTTTGTGCCTGAGCCGACGCGCCAAGCATGAATGTCATTGCTAATAGTACTGATAGTAATTTAATCGTTTTCATTTTTTTGGTTTTTTAATTAATAAATGTTCTTAAACACTAAATATGATATTTGATACTTTGGATTTTAAAATGTATCTTTTAACATCTCAGAAAATTCAATCTTAGCATTCGTACATACCTTTCATTTACGGTGCCAAACAAATATCTCATTTAACTGAGCTTTTAATCAATATTCTTTGACCCTAACTGCACTAATGACATGATTGACAATTACTGTCAGACAATGAATTCATGAAAACAAAAATCAGAAACAGTTTTTCCAGCGGATATTTAAATCTTGAGAAGAAATTACCTCTGGAAAAATTTATACCGGCAGCTTTTGTAGTTTTTCTTCTGTGTATATTTATTCTAAGCATTATCACTTATAAAAATATTGAGCGCTACAGAAAAGATATTGAATGGATCAGCCGGACAAATGAAGTTATCAAGAAATTAGATGATGTGTACATAAATAGTATCTTGTTTCCTTTAATTAACCGGGGTTATGCAATAACCGGTGATAAGTTGTTTTTGCTGAGATATGATTCACTGAAAAATACTACAAAAAAGGAAATCGATAAACTGAGCATTCTAACACAGGATAATCCTGATTATAAGGAAAAACTGAGATCTCTTGATTCATTAGCAGCTGAAAACATTAAGGTAAATGAGATCAAGGATTTGAGCAGTACGCAGGAGCAGATAGACATTACAAATAAAGGCAGAGTCATAATAAGAGAAATTAATAACATTATTACAGAGATCAAATTACGTGAAACTGATTTATTAAATGAAAGAAAGAACTCAGCTGAAAGAGTAAACAATTCGATCCTGATGTTTATCATTATTACGAGCTTGTTTTCCTTTATGGTGATCGGTATGTCTTTATTTATTTCACAAAGACTCATAAGGAATAAAAGCAATGCGGAGGGTTTACTTTTAAAATCATACGAGGAACTTGAAGAAAGAGTAGAAGAAAGAACATTTGAACTAAAAGACTCAAATGAAAAATTAACTGAAGAGATAAAGGTAAGAAAGAAAACTGAAGAGACTCTTCGCGAAAGCGAACAGCGGTTCAGGATGATGGCGGATTCAGCTCCGGTACTTATCTGGATCTCAGGCAAAGATAAGCTCTGCAACTATTTCAATAAGGTATGGCTTGAATTTACAGGCAGAAAACTGGAACAGGAATTGGGAATCGGTTGGGCTGAAGGTGTTCACAAAGAAGATCTGCAGAAATGTTTAGACACATACACTACTTCATTTGACAGCAGGATTACATTTGAAATGGAATACCGTTTGCGAAATGCTCAGGGAGAGTTAAGATGGGTTTTAGATAAAGGGATTCCGAGATTTGAGGGAAATGAATTTGTGGGATACATAGGAAGCTGCATAGACATTAACGAAAGGAAAAAGAGTGAAAGATTCTTGAAGCTGCAATATGAAGTTTCTAAAACTTTAGCAGAATCCAAAACAATTAAAGAAGCTTCTCAGAATCTTCTAAAAAATATCTGTATGGGGATAGACTGGAACTTCGGAATACTCTGGCTTGCAGATGACAAAAACGAATATATAAAAGCTGATTCTTACTGGAGTGAAAATGAAATTGATATAGAAGAATATTCCGGATTTTATGATGTTAACAAAGAATTTACACGCGGGATGGGTTTTCCCGGTCTGATTTTCAAGGAAGGAAAATCAAGATGGACGACTGATATCATCGGTGATAAAGACTACATACGAAAGGAAACAGCGTTTGAGATGGGATGGAATTCAGGGCTTGGAATTCCTATTACAAACGGTAAAGATGTAATTGCAGTTATAGAATGTTTCAATAAAAAAAGCATAGAAGAAAAACAGGATCTCATTGATGTACTTGAATCTGCAGCGAGGCAGATCGGAAATTTTATTGAAAGAAAAAAAGCCGAAGAAAATCTCAGGATTTCCAATCTCGAGCTCGAAGACAAGGTAAAGAAAAGAACTTCCGAATTAGCAGCTGCTCTTTCTAAACTGATCAACGAGAGTGAAGAAAAAGAGCAGATACAAAGTAAGATCAAACTTTTTGCACATGCAATAAGAAGCATTAAGGATTGCGTGTATATTACGGACCTTGATAATCATACACTTTTTATAAATCAGGCTTTTGAAAATACTTACGGGTATAAAGAAAAAGAGATCATTGGTAAAGAGATCCCGATAATGAGCAACGATCAGATCTCCGCAACATTAAAAGCGATATCAAAAAACAAAACTCTCAGGGACGGATGGAGAGGAGAACTGATAACGGAAAGAAAAAAACGGAACTGGCTTCCCTACCTACCTTTCAACATCATCAATCAGAAATGATGATGGTAAAGCTGAAGCGCTGGTTGGAATTTGCCAGGATATAACTGATCTGAAAAATACCGAAGAGCTAATTAAAAAAAGAAATAATTTGCTTCAGGTTTTAAACGATGTAATAAGATTTACAAACAGGACATTTAACTTTGACGAAGCAATTCTTTATTCAATAAATAAAGTGTGTGAATATACTCACTGGGAAATTGGTCATTGCCTTCTGAAAAAGAATGATGAGCTCATTTCCTCTAACATATGGAATGATGATCTTCCTGAATTTTATTTGCCGTTCAAGGATATTGCCTCAAAGATGGTTTTTAAAACAGGTGAAGGTTATCCGGGAAAAAGTCTTCAGGCCGGGCAGTCATCGTGGATGAGCATTAAAATTTAACAGATCTGAAATTATTCAAACGTGAAGAGATCAGTGCAAAACTTGGTTTAAAAACGGGGATCTGGGTTCCTATTGTGATGGGAAGTGAAGTGATTGGAGTCCTTGAGTTCTTTAAACAGGGTGAAGAACCTTTGGACCAGGAATCATGGACTGCATTATAAATATAGGGATCGAACTTGGCAGTTTATGTGAAAAACTAAACACGATCGATAAGATCAGGCAAAATGAAAAGATTCTTAATGATGCCCAGCATATTGCAAAACTCGGAAGCTGGGAATGGGAAATAGAAAAAAACATCGTGCTTTGGTCAGATGAAATGTATGAGATATACGAACTAAAGAAAGATAAATTTGATCCGACATTTGAAGGATTCCTGGAACACGTACATCCCGTAGATGTAGAGAGAGTAAGAACAACCATCAGCGAAGCATTCGAAAAAAAGATCCCGTTTAATTTTTATCACAGAATAGTTACTTCTTCAGATAAGATCAAGATCCTGAAAGCACAGGGTGAGATTTATTTTGACGAAAAAGGTAAGGTAATAAGAATGTTCGGTACCGGTCATGATGTGACTGAGATCAGAGAAGCTGAAGAAGAGCTTAAGAGAACGAATGCTAAGTTAATCGAAACGCAGAAAGAACTTATTTATAATGAAAAACTTGCAGCACTCGGAAGGTTTTCAGCAGGTATTGCTCACGAGATCAGAAATCCTCTTGCAAATATAAACAGTCTTGCGCAGCTGATTACAAAAGCAGATATTGACGAGAAGAATAAACGACGGTTGAATTATATTATCACTAATGTTGATATTGCCAACAAGATCATTAAGAATCTTTTAAGTTATGCATCTCCCGAAGAACTTGACTTCACAGAGGTGAATATAAAAGTTATATTAAACAATATTTTAGAGAGTGTTGAAGCAAGATGTAAAACAAATGTCATAAAGATCGTGAGAGAGATCCCGGATGATGTACCTGTTTTATATCTTGATAAGCTCAAACTCGAAAATGCTTTCATGAATTTCATATCAAATTCAATTGAAGCGATGTTTGACGGAGGAACTCTCACAGTAAAAGTATCTGAAGACAAAATAAACAGTCAGGTAAGAATAGATTTTATTGACACCGGTATAGGGATCCCTCAGGAAAATCTGGACAAAATACTGGAGCCGTTTTTTACTACTAAAGATGAAGGAGTCGGTTTAGGAATGGGCTTAGCCTATCAGACCATCCGCCTGCATCACGGAGCATTTAACATAAAAAGTACGTACGGAAAAGGAACACACATTGAAATTAAACTGCCAATCGGAAAACTAAAACAAAATTAATGGAAAAAATACTAATCGTAGATGATAATGAAACTTTAAGATATACTCTTACAGAACTTTTGGAGGAATCAGGTTTTGAATGCAAGGCGGTCGAAGATGGTTCGGCAGCGCTTGACGAAGTTAAAGATACTTTATATGGTCTGGTAATTCTCGACATGCGGCTTCCGGGAATGAGCGGACTTGAAATATTAAAAAAGATAAAAGAATCTGATCCTTCACTGCCGGTAATTATGCTGACTGCATTTGGCGATATTAAAACAGCAGTTGAATGCATGAAACAGGGTGCGCAGGACTTCATTACGAAGCCCTTTGATAATGATGCCATGATAATCACAATAAAGAAAACGCTTGAATTAAAATATCTGAATCAGGAAGTAAAATTACTCCGGAAAAAGCTTGATGAAAATTACAGAGCAGGCGAGGTCATAGGAGAATCTGAAGTGATGAAGAAAGTATTTGAGCAGGTGCGTGTAGTAGCCCCTACAAAACTAAGTGTATTGATCGAAGGAGAAAGCGGAACCGGAAAAGAAGTGATCGCCTGTATGATACACTCTTCAAGTGACAGAGGTGATAAAAGCTTTATAGCTGTTGACTGCGGGGCAATACCCGAGAGCCTGATTGAAAGCGAATTATTCGGTCATGAAAAGGGAGCTTTTACTGACGCTAAAAATGCCAAAGAAGGAAAATTCGAACTTGCGCACGAAGGCACAATATTTCTGGATGAGATAACAAATTTATCCGATTCAAATCAGATAAAATTACTCAGAGTATTACAGGAGAGAAAGGTAACGAGACTCGGCGCAAAAAAGGCTATAAAGCTAGACATAAGAATAATTGCTGCGACAAATATCAAATTATCTGAGGCTGTAAACAATCAGAGATTCCGGCAGGATCTGTATTACAGACTAAATGAGTTTCATCTGGAGCTACCGCCGCTGAGAGAGAGAAAAGAAGACATAAAACTGTTCGTGGAACATTTTATCAGCGATGCCAATAAAGAATTACACAGGAACGTAAAACAGGTTTCCGATAATATCATGGAAAAACTGATTAACCATTCATGGCACGGGAATGTCAGAGAACTTCGGAACGTAATTCGCCGCGCTGTATTATTGTCTAAAGGCGAAACAATATCTTCGCTTGATATTCCCAATGAAATAAATTTTACCACATCTCCATCTGCTTCAAATGTCACTTCAATTTCAGGCATTACAAAAGAAATTGAAAAGGACATAATTTTAAAAGCCATTCAGGAAGCAAACGGAAACAAGACCCAGGCCGCAAAGATCCTGAACATGAATGAGAGAACATTTTACAGGAAAATTAAAAGCCTGGGAATCAGTTGATAATTGATAATTGATAATTGATAATGGATAATGGATAATGGATAATGGATAATGGATAATGGATAATGGATAATGGATAATGGATAATGGATAATGGATAATGGATAATGGATAATGGATAATGGATAATGGATAATGGATAATGGATAATAAATTATCAATTATCAATTATCAATTATCAATTATCAATTATCAATTATCAACTATCAATTATCAAATGTCAACTGTCAGCCCTTCTGACAGTAATGTCACAATCTGACACAACTTCTATAATTCTTCCGGAAATCTTGACAAATCATCTTTAATTCTCAATATATTTATTGGCACGCGACTTGTAACTACTTGTGTAAAGAATAATTCATTAATATTTAAAAAAGGAATTGTATGAATGATCAAAATGATAAAGATAGGAAAATTGAGTATGAAACAAAGATTAACAAACACGATTTCCCTAAAAAAGAAGAGAACGGCAAGATTGAATTATTGTATCCAAGTGTAAATTTACCGGGACAAAATGTTTTACCGGAAACACTTTCTCTGGTTGATAATTCTGAAGAAGTTTCGAAACTGAATCCTGAAATTGAGATATTAACAACGTCTGACCCTGACGAGGAAAAGATCAGGAAAGCAATTGAAGATAAGTTTTCTCTGAATAAGAAAAATAAGAATCAACCATTGTAATTAATTCATCGGTCAAAAACCAAACTCAAACATGAGGAAATTAAAGGAACCGGAGAATTTATTTTCAAAAAAAATTAAAAGTCATCTCCGGTGAAGAACAGCAGAAAAAAGTTTTACCTGAAACTGAAAAAACAGTCATGTCACAGGAATTAAAAGATGAAATGCAAAGTCTCCTTGACGGAACACATAAACTTCAAGCTTCAAGAAACGGAAAGATCTCATAGACCGGAAAGCCATTGTAATGACTGACGAAATGTAAATGCAGACAGACAGGACATGAATTTTATCAAGACCATAGATTTTTAAATCTCACATCAAAAAACCTGCCCATTAAGAAATTATTGGGGAATGATTTCGGGCAGGTTCCTTCTTACTATTTATATTTTTGTGGGATGTTTACAGGCAAATAAGATTCCGGCATTTTTTATATATAAACCTTGGTTTTAAAAAGGGGATATAGCAACACACTCGGAAGATCTAGTCCGTCTCCGTTGAATTGTGCAATTATTGTTTCTATAGCCCCTTATATTTTTCCGGACGGTGAAAAGTTAAAACAGCCGGAATAAATATTAAACTCATCAGCAATAAAATTACAAGCCAGTAAGATACTCAAAAGAAAAGCAGTAAAAGGAAATCGAATAAACAATAAAAATATTTGCAGCTGATATACTCAAGTAAAATCTGAATTAAAAATCTTCAGGAAAAATAACCCAAATGATTGAGATACTGCTAATCACGGCATTAAAATGTATAGCGATATATTTTCTCGTATTACTGTGTCTGAGAATACTTGGGAAAAGAAGTTTAGCGGAAATATCTCCTATAGATCTGGTTTTCATACTTCTTATAGGATCGGTTTTGGGTCAGCAGCTGCCTGAGGAAAATAAATTCATAAGCGCTTTGGTCAGTATTATTGCTCTTGCAGCAGTAAATTATTTATTGACCCGGGGAATTTATAAGCATAAAGCTCTCAGAAAAATTATCGAAGGGGAACCGGTCATTCTGATAAGGAACGGAAAGTTGTATAAAAATCATATGGAGCGGGAAAAGATAACTCAGGAACATTTAGTGGAAGCCGCCCGTCATAAAGGTGTTAAAGAATTAGAGGATGTTGAATTAGCTATTCTTGAAACTGACGGAAAGATCAGCATAATTAAGTTAAATTAATCACTGATCAGTTGTGAATTTTATTAAGCAGTATTTTAATTAAAATATAAACAAGTAGAGTAAATTTGGAAAAAGAAATGAACACACTTACAGAAACCATAGAAAGATTCCGGGCAAAACAGTTCATTCATGATTTTAGCATTAAAGATAATTTATTGGTTTCTCCCGATACAAATGAAAGTTTCAAGCCTGAAGATGTCATGATAGAAAGAACAGGAAGGTATGAAGGTGATTCAAATCCTGATGACATGTCAATCATTTACGGCATTACAGCTAATTCCGGTACGCAGGGAATATTGATTGACGCATACGGCACTTATGCAAATCCAAAGATCTCTGAGTTCATTAAGAGTGTTCCGGTAAAAGAAAAAAGTGATAACCAGGTAAAACAAAATTCATGAATACAGTTCAGGCAAATAAATATTTCCCTTTAAGCTCAAGATATGATGAGCAATGGGTAAGAAAAAACTCTCTTGGAGAAAATGTTTTATATAATCTGGAAAGTCTCAGCGACGCTTTGGAATTAAATCCGGGTATGAAAGTTCTTGATCTGGGAAGCGGAAAAGCTATTAGCGCAATATTTCTTGCAAAGGAATTCAATGTTAAGGTTTGGGCAGTTGACTCAAAAATTTGTCCAACTTCAAATTTTAAAAGGATAAGAGAGATGGATTGTGAAGAATCAGTCTTACCTCTTAAAATCGACGCAAGGCAGCTTCCCTTCCCTGCTGAATATTTCGATGTAATAATTGCTGTAGATTCTTTTATGTATTACGGAACAGATTATGAATTTACAAATTATATCTCACAGTTTTTAAAGCCCGGAGGACAGCTTGGAATTGTAGATTTATGCTATCATGACAGGAATTCTTCTGTTAATAATATTTCTAAAAAAGGATTCATAAATAAAGATAATTTTAACTTTGTTCACTCGCTCGGATGGTGGCATAATCTGTGGAATAACAATGGAAAATTAAATGTAACTGTTTCTGAAATTGTTCCTGAAAATTCACGATTCACGATTCACGATTCACGATTCACGATTCACGTTTCTCGTTTCACGGTACCGTCACTCTTACCACATCTGACTCCAGCCCGCACAATTTATCTTTTACAAAATAAACCGCATAATATTCTCTTGTCTCGGGATTTGATCGTGAGAGATTGGGACGTTTATCTGTATAAGTCCGTCGGAAGACAATTGAGAGCTCAGTGAATTTACTTTCGTTTCCTCTCTTTGAATAGAGTTTTATTGCGTCGGCAGAATTTGCGGTATACTTTATTATGACTTCGCTTCCATTTAATTTGATTTTCAGTACGGGTTTATGCTCCGAAAAATCCTTTACAGGTTCGTAACGGTTTATTATTCCAAATTCCTGTCCGATGTTGGTCTTGTAGTTTTTCGAAGATTTAATCTGTTGAGAGGTCCTTCTCAGCAGATCTACTGTATTCTTTTTGCTTAGATTAAATTCTTCCGTTGCCGCTTTCGCCTGCGCTCTTAATGAAATCATATTCGAAAATGTCTTCATGTGATTTTTAAGTTCGTTTTTCACTTTCTCTGTTTCAGCTTCCTTCATTTCAAGATCTGCCGAATGATTGTCGAGTCGTTTTATAAAATTATTTACAAAAATATTTAAATTACTGTTTCTCTTTGGAATGAAATCTTTTTTCAAAATGAATTCCTCCTTATCTGTTAATGAATTTTTATTATTAAAAATTATTCCATATAGATATAAAAAGAAACGTAAAAGAATTTTCTTGTATTCGGTCTTGCCGCTCGCAGATTTACACAGAATATCAAAGCAGATGTACGCAGAAATATTTATTAACCGGAAGTTACACACATTTCACCACGCTTCGCATCGTTCGTTCAGAATGTACCCACACAAAAATAAATTTCATTTTTGTTGAGAAAATGCACATAATGGTCTAATTTTAATTCCCCTGTAATACTGAGGGGAATTCCTAAACAATTCGGATATTCCCCCGTGTTATTCAGGGGAATTCCGGTGGCTCACAAATTTTTCCCTGCACTACTTAGAGAGACTTCCGTGGCTTATAGAAATTCCCCTGAACAGTACAGGGGAATTTCTGATCAACAAGAATATTCCCCCGAACAACTCAGGGGAACTCCTGAGTTATAAAAATATTCCCCCGCATAACTCGGGGGAATTTCTGTGGCTTAAAGATATTCCCCCGAACAACTCAGGGAAACTCCTGAGTTATAAAAATATTCCCCCGCATAACTCGGGGGAATTCCCGAGACATAAAAATTTTTACCCGGACAACTCAGGGAAACTCCTGAGTTATAAAAATATTCCCCCGCATAACTCAGGGGAACTCCCGAGACATAAAAATTTTTACCCGAACAACTCAGGGAAACTTCTGTGTCTTACAAATATTTCCCTGTTCAACTCAGGGGAACTTCTGAATCATAAAAAAATTCCTTGTTATAATTCCGTGGAACTGCTGACCTGCAGAGAAATTTCTTCGGAAATCTGAGTGGTACTGCTGAAATGTAAAGAATTTTACCCGAACAGCTCATGGAAATTCCTGTACAAATCAGATCTTTCCTACTTTAACTCGGAGCCATAACAGAGAAGTAAAAAAATTCCGCCAGGTGACTCAGAAAGATTCCTAAAGTGGAAAGATGTTCTTCTGAATTACTCTGAGGTGTATCTCATAAGAAAAGATTTACGTTTCCTATTTTAAATTCTTTGGTGATTGGATTCCCGATTAAAGCTCTCGGGAATGACAAAGTAAACTTTACAAACTTTATAAACTTTATAAACTTTATAAACTTTATAAACTTTATAAACTTTACAAACTTTACAAACTTTACAAACTTTACAAACTAATTCACGGCTTCTTCACACTTACAAAATTCACCGAATTATTGTGAGCAATTAATATGTCATTTAGATCAATAATATTATCACCGTTAACATCAGTCTGTCTGTAACCTCCTGCAAAATTCACGGCATCATTATGAATATCAAGTACATCATTAAGATTAATAAAGCCGTCATTGTTTTCATCTCCGCTATAAAAGCACCACCTTGCGGATTTCAATACTGAATTATTTCCAAATACACTCGACTGAAGTAATGTGAAACTAATATTTGTTGTAACTCCGCCGGTAAAATTTGTCGTTGCTGAACTCCATGTCTCAAGAGCATTTCTGTGTTTTACCTGAATGTAATAATTTCCGGAAGAAGCATTTGAGAAATTTACCTGCGCATTCCCCGAAGTATTCAGATAAGCAATTGCCGAATCTATGGAATTAAATGGAGCCGACCCGTTTCTCAAATAGATCCTTACTGTATCCCGGACCTGTGTTATACCATTCCAGAATCCTTCAATTCCTAAAGTAATGTTTAATGAAACTGCAGGAGGTGATGTATATCCGACCTTAATTCCGTTTCCAAAACTTGTAACCCAGACCTGATTAGTATTATACGGATTATAAAAAATTCTTTCGGGCTGTCTGAAATGGTAACTGTTAACCTGAGTAAATGTTGGCGTGACGGAGTTAATATTATTGCTGTACCACAGTCCGTTGACTTCGGTAGACATATACATTTCATTCGGATTGACAGGACTTATTGCGCAGGAGCCTACTCTGTCGAGTGAATTTATTTTTGTCCAGTTCACTCCCCTGTTTGTAGTTTTATACAATCCGCCTAACCCATTCGGCGGTCCGCCCCATCCGCTGAAGACGCATCCGTACCATGTGCTTTGTGAAACATCGTGAGGATCAACTACGACATCTTTTGTCCAGTACAGCATTCCCGAAGCCGATCTGTCTATCCAGCTCACTCCGGAATTTGTGCTTATGAAAATTCCTGAGCTCGCGGTAAATGTACCTGCTGTATTTCTTCTTCCGGAATAGGAACATAACAGCGTCCCGTCATTTAAGACTTTGATATTAAAAGGATGTCCTTCAGTCCTTGGGGGATTTGTCAATTTTGTCCAGGTGGAAGATCCGCCGTTTTGTATATTACTCGAAACAAAAATTCCGCCTGCAGTACTGTGAATGACACTCGCGTACATTCTGTTCAAATTGTTTGGATCTATTGCCAATCCTATCACAGGGTCAGAGAAATCATGAAGTGTCTGCCACACAGCTCCATTGTTTGTTGAGAATAATATTCTCCCTGTAGCTCCGTCAATTCTTGAATCCTGCAGATATGTACTTTGATACATATCATGAGCGGAAGAAACGCCTCCGTAAATATTTCCATTGGAAGGGTGTTTAACTGACTGGTACATTGAATTAAATGTATGTCCTGTATAATTAAATGACCAATAATTTCCTGCATCAGTAGAGCGGGTTCCTCTAATGTCAGAGTATGAACCGAAAATATTATTCGAATCGCTCCACGTAAGCCACCAGCAGCTTGTGTTTTCAAGTCCGATTCCTCTGTAATATTTTCCCTGAGGAGTAAGGGCATTCATCGGATTCTGATCTGCTGAATTCACATACATCTGTTTCCAGGTTGTTCCCCCGTCAGTGGTAATGTGCGGGAAGCCAAGGTCTGTTATGATAACTTTATTTGCATCTACGGGTGAGCATGCAAATCCGAGAACATACTCACCGTAAGACCATGCGCGGTCACCGCCGGCACCGCTCCAGCCGGTAAATATATTCTGATTGTTTGCAGTAAGCAAAACGCTGCTCCAGTTATTACCGCCGTTGGTAGTTTTGTAGACAGTCGGGTCACCTGCTTCGCTTCCGCCGCCGGTATAAGCAACATTTATATTGCTCTTTGACGTTGAAATAAAAAAAGGATGATGAGTTGAATTTATGCCGGCAGTTTTTAAAACCCAGTTAGCAGCTCCCCAGTCAATCGAATAAATATTTTGATAACTGTAATGATCCGCGCCTGTAACACCGGGATAAACATCACCGCTGCCGAGTGTCACACAAAAGAATCTTGTAATGCCGGATTGCTTTGCTCCGGTGAAGGAAACTATTGCTTCGGTAGCCGGTACAGTGATAACTGATAAAGAGAATGAAGCTCCGGAATTAGTGGAAACAAGGATCCCGTTATCGAGTCCGGCATAAATATTACTACCGTCAAAAAATACTCCGGCAACATAACAGCCATTTGGATTTGTATATTTTAAATTAAATGAACTCCCTCCGTCAGATGAAAAATATAGGTTTGTATAGTCTGAGATCAGAATATTATTGGAATTATTGATGTCACAGTTAAGACTGAATGCTTCACCAAAAGTCGGATCTGATATTAAAGGATTCCAGTTAACTCCTCCGTTAGTTGTTTTGTAAGGAGTCATAAGATCGTTTTCAAAATTCACACAGTAGTTTATGAGAGGGTTATTGGTGAACTGAACTGTAGCGCCGTTGTTACCGACAATTTCCCTGAAGTCCACTTCATTCCAGCTGTTTCCGAGATCGGTTGTGCGGAAGAGTTCGCTCATATCACAGCTGATATAGATCTCATCTGCGTTATGCGGACTGAATGAAGGTGAGAACAATGCTCCTCCCCCTCCGGGACCTTTAGATGTCCATTGAGAGATCTGAGAGAAGAGATTTGAACAGGAGAGTAGGATAAGCAGAGGCAGTATAATATTCTTTGGGGATTTTAAAATAATAAAAGTCTTCATGACAAATTAGTTTAGTGTTAAGAAATTTATTGATTTAATCCGCTTTAAGTTAAAAGTTAAAAGTTGAAAGTTAAAGGGGATAGTTGATAATTGATAATTGATAATTGATAATTGATAATTGATAATTGATAATTGATAATTGATAATTGATAATTGATAATTGATAATTGATAATTGATAATTGATAATTGATAATTGATAATTGATAATTGATAATTGATAATTGATAATTGATAATTGATAATTGATAATTGATAATTGATTAATTGATTATTGATTATTGATTAGTTGATTATTGATAAATGATTGTAATTGATTAGCTGATTATTGATAATTGGATTATTGATTAGTGATTATTGATTAGTTGATTAATAGAGATGATTGATAATTGATTAATTGATTAAGTATAAATGAAGTTACGGACCTCAAATGAATCAGTAATTATCGGATAAGAAGGACAGATTGAATTATCAATTATAAATTATCAATTATCAATTATCAATTATCAATTATCAATTATCAATTATCAATTATCAATTATCAATTATCAATTATCAATTATCAAGCTTTTAACTTTTAACTTTTAACTTTTAACTTTAAGTTAAGGTCATGTCACATTTAATTAAAACATACGGCCTCGTTGTTTGCGGGGGGAACAGTTCGCGGATGGGATATGATAAAGGCTTAATTACTTATCATGAAAAACCTCATAAATATCATTTGTATGAAATGCTTGAATTGTTTTTTGATAAAGTTTTCATTTCATGTAATTTGAACCAATCAGACATTACAGAAGAAGGCTATGTGACTTTAGCTGACTTACCTTGCTATGAGAATAAAGGTCCGATGGCAGCGCTGTTAACTGCTTTCACATCTTATCCTGAAAATGATTTTTTAGTGATAGGATGTGATTATCCTTTTATTTCAAAAGAAGAGATCAGCAAATTTTTAAAAACCATTACAAATGGAAAAGAAGCAGCAGCTTTTTACAATGCAGGTAATGATCTTTATGAGCCGCTCATTGCATGGTATTCCTGCAGATCATTTAACTTACTAAGAAAATTATTTTATGAAGGAAACTATTCTCTTCAGTATTTTTTAAGATCGATCGATGCTGATAAGTATTTTCCTACGGACAGATTTGCCATAATGAGTGCGGATACGCCTGATGACCGCTCCTTTTCAGAAATCATTTTGAAACAACAGAACATAATAAAGAATGAAAACTGACTTAAGCAGAGCTTCGGTGAAAAGTATTACGACAAAGAAGGTAAGGCACGGTTTAGTTGAGGAATTTAATGATGAAGTGGCAGTAGAGGAACCGCTTGAAATACAGTTGCTTTATAGTAATAATAATGAACGTGTAAATAAAAACATTTCAGTTACTATGCGGACACCGGGCAATGATAAAGACTTAGCTGCCGGTTTTTTATTTACAGAAGGGATTTTACAAAGCAGGCAACAGGTAAGTTCTGTTGATCATTCAGGTGATAATCAAATACTGATCACTTTAAATGATAATGAAATACCGTCATTACAAAATGCTGACCGGAATTTTTATACTACCTCAAGCTGCGGTGTTTGCGGAAAATCAAGCATTGATGCGATCAAAACAATATCTGTTTACAAAGATACAACCGACCAAATCAGTCTGAATGCAGATTTGTTTTACCGGCTGCCGGATACATTGAGAAAGAATCAGGAAGTATTTGAATCGACAGGCGGTCTGCACGCTTCTGCTTTGTTTGATACTGACGGTAACCTCATAATGCTCTGTGAAGACGTTGGAAGACATAACGCACTCGATAAAATTATTGGCGCAGCATTCTTAAATGACCGGTTGCCCCTGGCTGAGAATATTTTATTGCTGAGCGGACGCGCAAGCTTTGAACTTATACAGAAAGCTGCAATGGCAGGAATAAAGATTGTTGCAGCCATCGGAGCGCCGTCAAGTCTTGCAGTTCAGCTTGCAAAAGAATCAGGAATCACTTTGATCGGCTTTTTAAAAAACAATCGCTTTAATATTTATTCAGGTGAACAAAGAATAACCGCTGATTTAACTGATCATAACTGATTCCACTGATTTGATTCCCACTGATTGATTTCTCGGATTTTGATTGGTTGATTGGTTAATTGGTTTGATATTATTTCTACCTCGTATACGTAACTCGTAACTCGTAATTCGTAACTCATAACTCGTAACTCGTAATTCGTAACTCGTAATTATTTTATGAAATCTAATTCTAATGCAGAAAATCCTGAGAAGCATACCGGTCTGAAAAAAGGCAGGACAATTAAATCCGCCGCCGGATTGAGTGCTGTTGTATCAAGCGGGAAAAAGATTTTCGGTGAAGCCGGTTTGCTTCGCGGTTTTAAAGCTCTCTCAAAGCTGAATCAAAAAGGCGGCTTTGACTGTCCAAGCTGCGCCTGGCCTGATCCGGATGATGAACGTTCCGGTCTTGGCGAATATTGTGAAAACGGCGCAAGGGCTGTTGCAGAAGAGGCTACAACAAAGAAACTCACTTCATCTTTTTTCAGAAAAAATTCCGTTAAGCAGCTATCTGAACTGAACGATTATGAAATTGGAAAGACAGGGAGAATAGCGCAGCCAATGTTTTTATCAAAGGGATCTTTTCATTACAAACCAATTTCATGGGATGATGCTTTTGATAAGATCGCGGCTAAGTTAAATAGCCTGTCCTCCCCTGATGAAGCTGTGTTTTATACATCCGGCAGAACCAGCAATGAAGCGGCATTTTTATATCAGCTGTTTGTACGGGAGTTCGGAACCAACAATCTTCCGGACTGCAGCAATATGTGCCACGAAAGCAGCGGCGTAGCTTTGGGAGAATCACTTGGAACAGGTAAAGGGTCTGTTAAACTTGAAGATCTTTATGAAGCCGAGGTAATAATCATACTCGGACAAAATCCCGGCACCAATCATCCGCGAATGCTCACAGCTTTGCAGAAGGCAAAAGCTAACGGCGCAATAATAATTTCAATAAACCCCCTGCCTGAAACCGGACTGATGGAATTCTATAATCCTCAGACTGTAAAAGGTATATTAGGTATAAGCGCTTCTCTCACGGATATTTTTCTGCAGGTAAAAATAAACGGCGATATGCCTTTGCTGCAGGCAATTGAATTGCTGCTTCTTCGTGAAGAAGAAAATAATCCGGGCTCTGTATTTGATAATGAATTCATTGAAAATAATACACAAGGTTTTAATGAACTGATTGCTCATCTGAATCAACTCGACATTAATCAGCTCGCAAAATCAAGCGGCATTAAACTAAATCAGATAACTGAAGCTGCGGATATTTTAAAAAATAAGAAAAAGATAATCGCCTGCTGGGCAATGGGGCTTACACAGCATAAGAATGCAGTCGATACTATCAAAGAAATTGTAAATCTGTTATTACTGAAAGGCAGTATCGGCAAACCCGGCTCGGGAACGTTTCCCGTCCGCGGTCACAGCAATGTTCAGGGTGACAGGACCATGGGAATTTATGAATCACCTTCAGTTGATTTCCTGAAAAGACTGGAAAAGAATTTTAATTTCATTCCTCCACAGCATCCGGGATTTGATACAGTTGATTCCATTAAAGCAATGCACGCCGGTAAAGTTAAAGTATTCTTTGCACTGGGCGGAAATTTTCTTTCGGCTACTCCGGATACAAATTTCACAGCAGAGGCTTTGCGTAAATGCAAACTCACAGTTCAGGTCTCTACAAAGCTTAACCGCAGTCACCTTGTTCACGGTGAGGAAGCTCTTATACTGCCTTGTCTCAGCCGGAGTGATGCTGATATAATTAACGGAGCGGAACAATTTGTTTCCACAGAAAACTCAACCGGTGTAGTTCAGTCTTCTAAGGGAATTCTGAAGCCTGTCTCGGAACATTTACTCAGTGAACCTGTGATCGTATGCCGTCTTGCACAGACAACACTTGGAGAGCGGAGCAAAACAAACTGGAGCGGCTATTCACAAAATTATGACACGATCAGTGATGACATAGAACGTACGATCCCCGGTTTTGAAAACTATAACGAACGTGTGAGAAAGCCGGGAGGATTTTATTTGCCTAACTGTAACCGTGAAGGAAAATTTGATACGGCTTCATCAAAAGCCGCTTTTAACATTTCAACATTCAAACCACCTGAATTAAATGAAGATGAATTAATGATGATGACCATACGCAGTCACGACCAGTTCAATACGACTATCTACGGACTGGACGACCGGTACCGCGGAATATACAATGAGAGGCGCGTAATACTTATGAATGAGAAAGACATAGCAAAGCGCAAATTAAAAGATAGTGATATCGTTGATCTATTTAATTATGACAACGGTGTGAAAAGGTCGGCGCGTAAATTCATAGTTGTGAAGTATTCAATTCCCGAAGGATGCGCCGCAACTTATTTTCCTGAGACAAATGTGCTCGTTCCTATTTCGAGTGTTGCTGAGAAAAGTAATACGCCTGCTTCGAAGCAGGTGATTGTGAAGGTTTCTAAGAGTGAAGATTTGTAAGATTTGTAAGATTAGTAAGATTTAAGATTTTTAAGATGAAACCCGGGAAATAAGTAATTCAGTATTTACGGTCTCTTTATTGCAATAAAATTTATCGAGTTATTATAGCATAATGTTATGTCCGTTAAGTCTACTATTGAATCACCATTCAAGTCTGCAGGCAGATATCTTCCGGTAAAGAAATTTTTAGAATCATTAAAGACTTTGATAACGTCAGTGAGATCTATGAAACCGTTTCGATCCACATCACCGCCAAAAAGACAATACTTCCCGCTTTTTAACTGTAGATTATTCCCATAAGCCTGAATTGCAGAAGTAGTAAAATCATAATTAAAAGGTACTCCGCCCGCCGTGACATTTGTGCCGCCCGACTTACTCCATGTTTCTATCGAATAGAGATGTTTAACAACTATATAGTAACCTCCTGCTGTGGCTTTAGGAAATGTAAATACATTAGAAAAAGTTATTGAATCAATTACACCTCTTGCAGAGTCAGCTATGGTATGCGGTGCTGCAATATTTCTTAAGAAAACCGAAAAAGTATCTCTTCTTGAAAGCTGGTTGAATAATGGAAAATAAAATCCTTCCGGTATGGCTTTTAAATTAATTTTAACACTTGTGTATTCAATTTTCAGTAAACTGATCCCAGAATTTGTCAGTGTATAACTGCTTTGATTTCTCATATTAACATTTACAACACTTCCGCCGATATTATCTTTCAAATAATAATATCCTCTTGATGGAAAAACATTGTTAGCCCAGGTAAATGTAATCGGATAGCCTGAAGGAGAGGGCTGAAACTGAATTGTCCAGGACATTTCAACAGTAGTATCTTTCCTGATATCAATTTTTGTATGACCATCCTGTATTACAAACCGGACATCATAAGCTCCGCCCGGAGGAACCGGAGGCAGTATTTTTTCTCCAAGGCAGGTGTCAATACCATTGCTCCCGCTTAATGAAGTGCCGAAAATTAAACTGTCTTTCACATTCCCTGCATCAGAAATTTTTAAGGTGTTTTTCCATGTAGTAACGCACGCAGAAGAATTTGTTGCATTTCCGGGATCTTCATTGAATGAAATTGATGAACTCTCATTTACATCACTTAATGACAGATTCAAAAGTAAAATGTAAATTATAAATAAATACATATTTTTGTTTTATAAATTTATAGGTATTCAGATACCCGAATAATTATTTTAGGAGCAGCATACTTTTCGTATTTGTATATTCTCCTGACCGGATTTTATAAAAATAAACTCCTGAGGGTAAATCAGAAGCATCAAAAACTATTTCATGAATACCGGCTGTTGTATATGAATTAATTAAAACCTGTACCAACTCCCCTGATGAATTATACACTGAAAGATTTATAAAATCATTTTTCGATAAATGATAATTTATTGATGTAACAGGATTAAAGGGATTTGGATAGTTTTGTAATAAAGTTAAACTTTCCGGGATTCCTGTATTTAAAATCTCATTTTGAGACGAAGTTATGAAACTATAATTTACAGTAAAATTCAAAGAGCTGAAGCCTAGTGTATTTGTGATCAGGTAACTTCCCGACCCGCTGAAAGTTGTATCTATCAAACTTCCGGTTACTATATCCTGTAATCTTATACTCATTTCTGAAGGAACATTCCACCAGCTTATTATGATCACTGATCCTGAACCTGTCTGATATTTTATTCTGTGCTTTTTCTCCCCTGAATAGTTTGCATTACCTTCCCTGTAATCTCTTTCTAATCCATTTCCAATTGGAACCGGCGGTGTTAATCCTGTTCCGGTAAACCTTGCATCAAATATTCCTGCAGGAGGTAAAGGAGGAAGCTCATTCTCATTAAGCATAAGATCAATTCCGTTTGTTGCCGACGGATCTAAACCAAACATCAGAGTATCACTTGCAGCTCCGTCAGAGATCTTTATAGGTATGTTTACTACCTGCCCTGAACAAATGCTGAAAAACAAAGAGAATATAATTATTTGGTATAAAATCTTTTTTATTAATTGGGTTTTAGAAGTCAAAATAAGAAATTTTTTTTCAGTCTTTTCTGAAAACATCACCTTACGATCCCCTTTTTTCAAGTGGAGGTTAGCGAGAGGTTAAATTTATTACCTTTAGATCATTGTGTCCTGTGATCATTTCCAACATTTTATTCGTTAATTTACTAACTACGTTGATATCTTGATCAAATCCCGTAGGGATTTTATATTGGTAGAAATTAATTAAACACCAAATTAATCCCGTAGGGATTAAATATGATCCTTCTTGACATTACTTTACATTTCATCCCTACGGGATGATTTTATTATTCAATTAAATGCTACCAATATTTCATCCCTCCGGGATGTTGTTCAAGCTTTAAATTTCAAACAATAAATTTATCCCAAGACTATTTTGATAGGACAAATGTCCTTATTTCAAAAGAACCATTCTCTTTATTTCTGAGAATGTTCCTGACTGCATTTTGTAAATGTATATACCCGATGAAAAGTTTGATGCATTGAATCTGACATCATAGCTCCCGGCTTTTACAAACTGATTTACCAGTGTCTGAACTTCCTTTCCGAGCATGTCATAAATAACAATCCTTACTGAACCGTCTTCCGGAACATCATACTTAATCGTAGTTGACGGATTAAACGGATTCGGATAATTCTGACTTAATGAATAATCCGCCGGTATTATTCCTTCATCAGTCAATATTAAATTATCAATGCCCTGATTTAATTCAACTTCAACACCTTCTGAAAGAACAACATTAAATAAATTCCCTGTAACTCCGTCTTTCAGTCTTATCCTGTGATTTTTTAAATTCGTAGCTTTGATTTTTACAGGCTGCGTTTCGGTATTAATCTTTATGATATGTTCTTTTCCGAAGATCTCTGCTTGCTTATCCGAACCGAATCTGACATCGAATATTCCTTCCGGAGGAACAGGAGGCAGATCATAATTTTGTGATATCTGATCTGCATTCGCAAGATACAATTCCGAATTAGTGTTTTCCGTATCAGTAAAAATTATCTTTGTCCAGCTGTTTACGCTGTCTGTATTTACGGAAGCTAAGCTAACAGGATTATCTGCTGAACTCTTCATCAGAGTTCCGGCAGCTGATGTCTTTATCCAGTATCCCTTGCCTGCTTTTAAAGTATCAGTTATGAAATACATATTTGAAAAACCGTAAAATGAAGATGTAATTATTCCTGAAGGAGAAGAAATAACTGATGATACAGGAATGTTCTCATCAAAAGGTCCGATCAGATTCCAGCCTGTGATTACATTCATGTTTTTCGGGGAGACATTGATACCAAGAATGTTGTATGTCGTATCAGAGTTAAATCTCAGCCAGTAACCTTTCCCGTTCTTCAGACTGTCAGCCGATGTATACCCGCTGTTGTAGCTGTAAGCAAGTGAAACAGCTGTCGGAAATAATGAAGTCGTCTTCATATCGGCTTTGAGCAATGGAACTGATAAAATATTCCATCCGGATTTCAAAGATACGCTTTTATTTATTTTATTATAGTATTCAATTTTTAAAGAAGTTATTGAGCTGTTAGTCAAAGTATAACTGTTCTGACTTAACATATTAATGTTTACAATGCTTCCTCCGAACAGATCCCTTAAGTAAAAAAAATTCAGCGGCAGGGAAAGAATTTATATCCCAGGTAAATGTGATTGGATATCCCGCGGGCGACGGCTGAAACTGCAAAGTCCATGATTTATCTCCTGCCGAATCCTTTCTTATGTCAATTTTGTGGCTTCGTTAGGCAGAAGAAATCTTACATCGAATGCACCGGACGGCGGTGCAGGAGGTAATATTTTTTCTCCCAGGCAAGTATCTATGTTATTTGTTCCCAAAAGTGATGTCCCTAAGATCAAACTGTCCTTTACATTTCCGGCATCTGATATCTTAATTGTATTTTTCCATACTGCGAGACAGCTTTGTAAAACAGTTATGTAATTTGTTTTTGTTTTCGAATCAGAGCCGTTTACATTTGAAACAGTCAGTGAAACTGAATATACACCGGCTGTATTGTAAACAATTCCTGTCGGATTCTGAATATTAGAAGTAGATGGTGTTCCGCCCGGAAATGACCAGCTCCAGGTTGTGGGACCATTTGATGAAGAATCTGTAAAGTTTACTGAACTCCCTGTATATAAGAATGTCGTGTTTGCATAAAAATTGCAATCGGAGTACCGGCCGGAGGAGGAGGAAAAATGAACCCGCCATTCTCGACTGAATAAGCGGGATCTCCCGGAGGATTGATCGTATCCATCAAAGCAATTGCTGTTTGATTCGGGAAATTCTCACTATCAAATCCGGCTGTGTCAGGATAAGGGGCGAAAGCTGCAACGAATGTATTTGGTGATGCACCGAGTTTAAATCTTAAATTTAATGGAACGGATGGAAATCTGTTCGCACTTGTTCGAAGTTGAGCAGTTAAGATTCTTGTTCCCGGAGCTGTTCCGCTGATGAAATAGTTAACTAAAGATTGCGGCAGATTACCAGCCATCTTTAAGTATCCGTTTATAGAATCAACCTGGAATGCAGGAGGACGAATTGCCGCAGGTAATGAAGTTCCAGCTGCGAATAAATTTAAAAATAAATTTGAGCCCGGGGCTTGTATAGCTTTATTATACGACCATGTAAATTGACCTGCACAATTTTCAAAGTCCATTACATTTGGCTGACCCTGATTGATTTGCTGAAGATATACTTCAAAACGTACTATACTGTCCCTGAATGGGTTAGTTGGTTTCGTTGTTGCAATGTTCTTTACAGTCATTACAAATCTTGGAGGAATTGTTTGTGCATTGGTTTTACTTTGGGATAAAACTAAAACTAACAGGAATAAAATAAAGAGGGGTCTGTAAAATTTATTCATACCTTTAACTATTTATGTGAAAGAATAATTTATATGATTCAAAATTATAAAAATTCCACATAAGAATAAACTACTATTCCAATACGACTTTCTTATCTCAGATAAGACAACTCATTTTATTAACGCTGATAATACTGATCTGACGGATACTCGCTGATTTTCTGAAAAGATTTGAGTGATAAAATTTTAGTTCAATTTGAAATGCAGTGGAGGATTTTTACTTCATTCATGATAAATAAATAAAACATTAATGGAAACCTCGAGGGGTGAAAGAATTATAGAGAAATTATTTATACTACATATTAACCCCGAAGGGGTGATATTATCAAATATCACCCCCTCAATCGACAGAGTTAATGTCAATAAACTCACCGTCATCCTTTGAAAACCTTGTATTGTTATTTACTTTTCCTTTACCGCTTTCAACCTTAAATACTAATTTGCCTTTTTCACTTACACTTTCAGCAGCTGTAATTTCAGAATCAGGATACATTTTTTTTATTGTTTGTAAGACTTCCGGTTCTAATTCATTTTCAGTGTCCGTTTTGCCAAGTACTTTGAGTGTTCCGTTTACAATGGTGTAAAAAGTTATATCCGCTACTGCAATTATTCCCTGTCTTATTGACCTGTATTGATTCATCTGTTTGTTACCTTTCCGTTAAATTCTTTACAAAAATAATCAGAAAGAAGGGATGAAAACGGTGTGAAAATCATTGTGGAAATTTCCCTGTCCTGCAAATTATGTATTATTCTTTATAATAGTATCAATGCATATGCCGTAATAATGAGCATTATGCAGTAATGAAATGAGCTTTATGTATGAATGAATGACATACTTTACTGACAATGTCAGTCAATAACGGCAGAAGCGTCAAGGGAATCTTAATTTTCAGATATGCCGGGAAGAATAACAGTAAAGACAGTTCCGCTGCCGGGATTGCTTTTCACTGAAACATTACCATTGTGTGCTTCAATGACCGATTTAGCTATCGAAAGTCCCAGTCCTATTCCATGCCTGCCATCTCTTGTCCTTGAGTGATCAGCCCTGTAAAACCTGTCAAAAACTTTATCAAGATCTTCGGGAGAAATGCCGATACCATTGTCCTGTATGGAAATATGAATTGTGTTTTCTGAAGGAATGAAAATTTCCGAACAGATTATTTCACTGTCCGGATTGGAATACTTAACTGCATTTTCAAGAAGATTCATGAATACATTCAGCAGCATGCTCAGATCCCCTCTGACAAAAAGCTGTTTGTATTCGTCGTTGTTCTCTTCGTTAAACTTTAAAATTATTTTTATATTTTTCATTCCTGCCATATAACTGATCTTAGAGACGGCTTCTATCAGCAATTCATCCAGATTCACTCTTTCGCTGTATTGCGGTTTCTTTCCTGACTCAAGCCGGCTCAGGGTCAGCAATCCGTCTACTATCATTTGAAGTCTTTCTACTTCATCAAGGTTATCCTTTAATATCCTTTCGTATTCTTCAGCAGTTCTTTCTTTGTTCAACGCAACTTCAATTTCTCCTTTTAATATTGTCAAAGGAGTTCTTAACTCATGTGATGCATCTGAAGTAAATTGTTTTAAAACGAGAAAAGATCTCTGCAGTCTCTCCATCATGCTGTTTAAAGTTGCAGCTAATTTAGAGATCTCATCTCCTGAATCGCTTACCGGCAGCCTTGTATCAAGATTATTTGCAGTGATGCGGTTGGAGTTTTTTATTAGTTCGCTGACAGGCGCATATGCTTTTCCGGAAAATACCCAGCCGAGAATTGAAGACAAAAGCAGTGTCAGCGGAATTGCAATGTACAGGATCAGACGAAACTTAAAGAGTGTGCTTTCAAGGTTCGAAAGAGATACTGCAATGACAATTACATTTTTTTCTGATTTGTATGAGACAGGATAGAGCAATATTCTTACACCGTAAGAATCCCAGAATTTATTTTCCGCATCATCATAAACTGTTTCGAATATGGGATTTCCATTTAAGGATTCATTGAACAGATCATGATTTAAAGGCAGATCAAATTCTCTGAGCTTAAATACCGGTTGAGACAATTCATCCCTGATCTCTAAATACTGCTGCTTTGGAGTGCTGAACGGTACAAATGACTCTGTAATATCTTTTGATGTTCCCGACTGAAAGCCCCCCTGCTGCATTTCTTCACTTATTGTTTTTGCAAATGTGATCATAGCCTTATCAAACTCAGCGCGGTTTTGCCGGGCAAATACGGAATAAAGAACTGCGCTGAAGATGCATAGAGTGATTCCGAATACTAATACAAAATAAAAAGATAACTGCCCCCGGACTGTTTTGAATAATTTCATTACTTTTCTTCCCTCATCACATATCCTACTCCTATGACTGTATGTATCAGCGGCTTTGAAAATCCTTTATCTATCTTCTGCCGGAGAAATTTTATATAAGTATCCACTACATTGCTTCCCCTGTCAAAATCAAGTCCCCAGACGCTTTCGGATATCTGCGTCCTTGTCATTACTCTCTTCTTATTTTTTACCAGATATTCGAGCAAAGCAAATTCTTTGGCAGTTAAACTAATCTCTGTATTATTTCTAAATACGGTATGCTCAGCGGTATCCATTATCAGATCATCAATTTTCAGAACCGATTGCTTTTCCGCTCTGCTGTTTCTTCTTTCCAAAGCTCTTACTCTTGCAAGGAACTCCTTAAATTCAAACGGCTTGGAAAGATAATCGTCAGCACCCATGTTCAACCCTTTGACTTTATCTTCAGTTTGTCCGAGTGATGTCAGCATTAATATTGGTGTTTTGTTTCCGGATTCCCTGATGTTGCTGCAGGTTCTCCAGCCATCCTGCCCCGGTAGCATTATGTCAAGAACTATCACATCATAATCATTCAATTCCGCCTGATGCTGTCCTTTAATGCCGTCATACGCCACGTCTACATTGTATGACTGCTCCTTTAAACCTTTCTTTATGAATGCTGCAATCTTCTTTTCGTCTTCTATTAAGAGTATGTTCATTTTTTACTTTTGTATTATTTTTTGAACTTACAAATTTTAGTTATGATTTTTAAGATGATTTAATATCCGAATACTTTTTACTCTGTATACTACAATTTCATAATGTGTCTCAAAACTGGAAATATTTTGCAATCAAAGCACAAAGGCACAAAGCACTCAATGATTTAAAACATTTTCCTTAGTGTCTTTGTGACTTCGTGGTTAATAGTGATTTTATGAGACAGACTCTTTACAGGTAGGAATTATCGTGTTCGTAAAGTATGTGGATGATTTAACCTCTGAGTGCCTCCGAGCCTCTGTGCTAAAAATCTGTTTTATCTGTGAGAAAAGAATTTAGTGATTTTCAAAATTTACATAAAAAAAGCTGTGAGGAGGTTGTCCCACAGCCTTAAATGACACTAAATGATTTTTATAAATAGCCTTATTTCAATATCAGCATTTTCTTTGTTGATACAAAGTCTCCTGCGGATAAAGTATAAAAGTAAACTCCGCTTGACATACCGGATGCATTGAAAATGACCGAATGATATCCGGCAGTTCTTACTTCGTTTACCGGTGTTGATACTTCCCTGCCTGATGCATCAAATATTCTGAGAACGGTCATTGCGTCTGACGGCAGATCAAAATTTATTTTCGTAACAGGATTAAACGGATTCGGATAGTTCTGTGACAGGTCATATATTACAGGAATGCCGATATTGACCTCATTATTTAGATTAAAGTATTCATAATTTCCGTTGAAGTCAATTTGTTTTAACCTGTAGTTGTAATTTCCTGTTGCTAATCCTTTGTCTGTGAAGGTATAGCTTGAAGAAGAGGTTGTTGTTCCGTTTCCGGATACACTTCCGACTCTTGTCCACTCGTTTGACATTTGACCCCTGACGTTTGACCGCTCTATTTCAAATCCTGAATTATTTGTTTCAGAAGCTGTTACCCAGTTTAATTTTACATCTCTTTTAATAATTGATGATGAAAAGGAAGATAATTCCACCGGCAGTAAAGTTGTCCAGTCTGTTCCGGCATAAATTTCATCTAATACCATACTTGCAGATGTAGTGTTAAGTCCTTGCCTTAAAGCAAATCTTCCTATATCAGCAACATCTGTTGTTGTACTTGTAACAGGTCCAAGAGTGGGAGTCGGTTCGATAGATGGAACTCCGGATGAGAACACAAATAAGCTCACGAGATCATCGGTTGTTGTTGTGCTTACGAAAGTGTATTTAGCGCACAGCAGATATTTTGTCCCAATTGTATAGATAGAATCGCTCCAAATAACAGCACCCCCTGATATGGCACTTTTTGAAATACCAAAAGCGAATCTATTTGTTAGTGTAATTGATCTTCGGATATATACCCTGCAGGCATAATTTGTTGTACTAGTTGATGGCAGATATCCGAAGAAAAAAGTCGCCTACTCCGTTTAATATCCTTGCTGTATCCACTTTTACAATAAAGAAAGAATAAACATTTCCGGATGATTGATTAGAAGAAAGCTGCTTGTAAGAATCCTGACCTGTATTTACAAGAGACGTTGCATTACCTATACCCGGCAACTGATATCCGGCGTAATCCAATCCGGGCGTTGTAACAAACAAGCCGTTTGCAGTGCCGCTGAAAGGAACCCAGCCGTGCTGCTGCAAAGAATCGCCGGCAGGATAGTCAAAACTTTCTGTCAGTAACTGTGCTTTAGAGGAAATTGTAGTAGAAAGAGCAAAGCATAAAATGAGAATTAATTTTTTCATAAGTATTATTTTTTGAAGTTTATAAATAGTTATTTAATAATCTTTTAAAAATTTTCAGATTTAATTTTTTTGCCGCAAAGATAAAAATAGAACTTGATATAAATATAATTATTAATCCAATAAAAAAGACCACATATTCCCAAGTCGCATTTGTCGCATTTGTCAAAGTGCCTTTGCTTTGCAGATAACGATGATTAAGCGGAAAAATAACGGATTTTTTTATTTGCTGTAGGATATGTTCATCATTAACAAAGCCCTCCCCTTTATGCTCTTCAGAGAGGAGGGGAAGGGCTATGTGTTTTCGCTGTTTTCTTTATTTGAAACGGCAACAGTTACTGATAAAAATATTATTGATAGTGTTATTTAACAAGCAGCATCTTCTTTGTTGATACAAAGTCTCCTGCCGATAAAGTATAAAAGTAAACTCCGCTTGACATACCGGCTGCATTGAAAATGACCGAATGATATCCGGCAGTTCTTACTTCGTTTACCGGGTGTTGATACTTCCCTGCCTGAGATATCAAATATTCTGAGAACGGTCATTGCGTCTGACGGCAGATCAAAATTTATTTTTGTAACAGGATTAAACGGATTCGGATAGTTCTGGGAAAGATCATACTTTACCGGAATACCAATATTAACTTCATTCATTAAGTTGAAATACTCGAAGTTTCCGTTAATGTCAATTTGTTTTAACCTGTAGTTATATGTTCCCGTTGACAATCCTCTGTCGGTAAATGTGTAACTATTCTGATAGGATGTTGTCCCGTTTCCTGCGACACTTCCGATCTTTGTCCATTCGTTTGACATCTGACCTTTGACATCTGACCGCTCTACTTCAAATCTCAGGTTATTGATTTCCCCTTCCGAGCTCCAGTACAGATTGACGTCTCTTCCTTTTACAAATGAACCGAAGGAAGACATTTCGACCGGAAGCACACCGCTCCAGCTTGTACCGGTAAATATTTCATCTATCTTTAAATTCGGAGCTGAAGATTCCGAACCCTGTCTCAATGCGAATCTTCCGATGTCTGCAGCGTCTGTACCCGTACCTGTAAGCGGACCGATCACAGGCGCAGGCTCTATTGAAGGAACTCCGGATGAGAAGATGTGAAGACTTACCTCATCATCTGTATTTGAAGCGCTGTTAAATGTATATTTCATTACAACGAGATACGTTGTGCCTTTTGTATAAACTGTATCACTCCACTGCACTCCGCCTGTTGTAGTCGTTTTACTCAATCCGAAAGCGAAGTTAACGGCAGTCGAAGACATCTTCCTTGCATAGACCCTGCAGAGAAAATTAGTTGATGAAGTTGATGTAAGAAATGCGCAGAAGTAATCTCCTGTCGTTCTTACCGTATCAACTCTCACAAGGAAAAATGAATAAACACTTCCCGAGTTTTGAACCGAAGACAAAGGTTTGTAAGAATCCTGACCTGTATTGGTCAGAGTAGCTGCATTACCAATACCCTGTGTCTGAAATCCGGCATACTGCAGACCGGGATCAGTCACCATAATCCTGTTTAATGTCCCTGAGTTAGGACTGAAATGCACCCAGCCGTGAGCGCCGATTGAATCCCCGGCAGGATAGTCAAAGCTCTCTTCAATTAACTGAGCTTTAATGTTACTGTCATCAAAGCAACAATACACATTGCGGTAAAGAAAGTTTTCGTTGTCATAGTTTTTTATTTTAAGTTAATAAATAACCGATGACAATTTATTACCAATATTCCGTTTTGTCAAATGGTAAAATTTCCGATTTGTGAAAACGAAGAAAACAGAATTAAGAATTAATAATTAAGAATTAATAATTAATAATTAAGAATTAATAATTTTCCGCCTTTGTTGGTGTTCCCAAAAGTTTGCATGTGAACTCCAAGGACTAGCTAACACGTCAAGCAAACTTTTTGGTCACCAACAACAAAGCCCCAGGGAAAATGTGCGAAGTAATATAACTTTGATACTAACTTAGTGTGAAATTTAAAATCAAACTTTACTACGACGATAAATAATTTTATTTTAGTAATTCTTAACTAAAGAATAATTTTGAATTCTTGCGTTAGCTAAAGTTGTTGGTGTTCCAAAAAGTTTGCATGTGAACTCTAAGGACTAACTAACACGTCAGGCAAGCTTTTTGGAACACCAACATCGGCGGGATTCTTTTGAAAAACAGGAAAGGCTATCCTATGTTAATTCTTCGGGTTGAGTCAGACAGCTTACCGCGAGTTTTCAACAATTATACTAAAGTTGCTAACATTAAACTGTACTTTACTAACAATGCTTTGGAGTTGCTGACAATAGTTTAGGCTTTGTTAACAATTGTTTTGAAGTTGTTAACAAACGTGAAACGTGAGACGTGAGACGTGAAACGTGAAACGTGAAACGCGAGACGTGAGACGTGAGACGTCAAATGTCCCAAGACCCAATACTCAATACCAAATACTCAATACCCAATACTCAATACCCAATACCAAAATTAAAAAGCCGCAAGACTCTTCATCCCGGCTTTCCAATGATCAACAACTAATTAGTAATTATTTACTATACGGACATTTGTCCTGTAATCAATCTTAATAATTCATTCATCAATTTTGCAACTCTGTAGATGTGTTAAAACCAATCCCGTAAGGATTAGATATTGGAGGAATTAATGACACAAAACTAATCCCGTAGGGATTAGATATTGGTAGGATTTAATGACATACAAAACCAATCCCGTAGGGATTAGATATTGGTAGGAATTAATGACATACAAAACCAATCCCGTAGGGAATAGATATTGGTAGGGATTAATGACATACAAAACCAATCCCGTAGGGATTAGATATTGTAGGAATTAATGACACACAAACCAATCCCGTAGGGATTAGATATTGGTAGGAATTAATGACATACAAAACCAACCTGAGGGATAGATATTGGTAGGAATTAATGACACACAAAACCAATCCCGCAGGGATTAGATATTGGTAGGAATTAATGACATACAAAACCAATCCCGTGGATTAGTGGAATTAGACACACAAAACCAATCCCGTAGGGATAGTTGTAGGATGAACAAAACCAATCCCGTAGGGATTAGATGTGATACAGCCTGATAGTGTCATTTCATCCCTACGGGATGATTTAGTATTCCATTAGTTGTTACTAATATTTCATCCCTACGGGATGTTTAATAAAATTTTGATAATAAATTTTAATCATTTAACAGTTATCACAGGACAAATGCCCTTATTTCAGAAGCATCATCATCTTTGTAACTGTAGTGTTGCCTGCCTGTAAAGTATAGAAATAAATTCCACTCGGCATGTTAGATCCGAAATTAATTGTATAATATCCCGCAGTCTTAATTTCATTAACAAGTGTTGCGACTTCCTTTCCTGAAGCATTATACACTTTCAATGATACAAATCCCAATTCCGGAATTCCAAATTCCAATTTTGTTGACGGATAAACGGGTTCGGATAATTTTGTGACATATCATACTTTACAGGTAATCCAACTATTACTTCATTGCTCAAATTAAAATACTCAAGTTACCGTTGAAGTCTGTTTGTTTCAGTCTGTAGTTATAGTTTCCTGAAGTTAAATTCCTGTCAGTGTAAGAATAGTTCTGCGGAGACGAGGTTGTACCGTTACCGGAAACCGTTGCGATCTTCATCCAGACATCTTGCGTCCCGCCTCTCGCGTCTCGCCGCTCTATATCAAATCCTGCATTGTTCGTCTCCTGTGATGTAGTCCAGTTTAAATCAACATTCCTGCCGCTTACAGATGACATAAATGAAGAAAGCTCTACGGGCAGCAATGCATCAACATATCCAAGACCTCTGACCTGAAATACTAAACCGGACTGCTGAAGTGTCGTAAATCCTGTTGAAGTGACAGTATAAGCGTTATAACCAAAATCAGTAATAATGAAATCACCCGTTCCTGTAAAACCGCTCCGAATACTTCACTTGTAGATACACCTGTCATTGTAACTGGTGTAGCTAAAAACGTATTAAGATCAATTTTTCTCCATGGATGAAACAGGATATCCGGACCAGTGATAAATGTATCCGTCAATATAGTTGTATGCAATTATTGCACCGCCGCCTGTTCCTAACGGAAACGGACCTGCAAGATATGTAGGGACACCGGTATTGATGTTTACGGTAAAAAGAGAATTCGCTTCGAGGCCGCTTCCCGTTCCTCCCATTGTATAAAGAGTGCTCGTTGCAGCTGAATATGTTAATGAAGAAAAATTACCGCCCATGTCACCGATATCGGTACAGACACCTGTTGCGGGATTTATTGTAGCCAGCCTCCGTGAAGTGGCGGATGATGTTGTTCTTAAGATAATGTAGAACAGGAGATTATCTGAATTCCATGTAATTGAAGGGGCTCTTTCAATTGTATAACCTGTCAGTGTAATTGGGTTTGATGAAAGCACATTCCACGTGAGATCCTGAAAAACGTTTATTACCGGCAGCGCGCGGTTGGTGCCGACAATGTCTGCACTTGTTTTTACGGGCTGAATAAATAACGATAATGTGATCAGCAGGATCGCGGCTAAAAGCTCTTCGGATGAAAATGATTTTTTTTTCATGACTTTAAAATTTAAATTAATGATAATTTTTCGGAAGGCTGATAGACTGAAACTCACGGTATATTTAAAATTATTATTTCCCCGCCTTCCCAAAGAAGGTCATAATAATCTTAAACAATTTAAATTTACATAGAGCCTCCTTATTGTAATTTATTTAGTTTGAAATAATTGTTTCAAATTTTATAACAGAGTTCGTGAAGAAATGGAATTAATACTTATTCATTTAATTTAAAAAAATACCAATAAAACTTTTCCGCAATACAATAGCAGGCAAGCCTCAGGTGCTGTGAAAACAAATATGGAATTTCTAATGAACGTTTGGGGAATACAAAATCTCTTTGGGGAAAGATTATAATAACTTTATATACTTTCTTTTGGGGAGCTGTCTATTTGTCTTTTGTCTTTCATAGTTGCTGTTTCCTTTAAAAGAACTTCAGGCGTTGTTTTGCTTTTTTATTAAAGTAAATATTTATATGTAAAAATGCAAATGTATTTGGTGAATCGTTAATCGTTAATCGTTAATCGTGAATCGTTAATCGTTAATCGTTAATCGGTAATAGTGAATCGT
>JADJTX010000016.1 GCA_016710985.1 Ignavibacteria bacterium | reverse complement strand
AAGTCCTCATTCAAATCATAAAATAAAATCCCGATTTTTGTAATAGATTTATGAAATGAAACGGAGCTTTAAGTTTCAAATATTAATTAAAGGAAGAACAAATACTAAATACTAATTATATGACGCTCAACTTAAATGTTGAATCTCAATATAGATAGTATGACAAGACCCAAGCTGCCGGATTTAAAGGACCGGCAGCTTTACAATTAACAATGAATAATGAGCAAAGAACAATTATTCATTGCTCATTGCTCATTGCTCATTGTTCATTGCTAATTGCTTTACTCTCTCTCATCATCATCACCCCCGCCAGCAAAAAGAAAAATGCTGAAACAATGAAAGTCGCTTCAATCGAAACTGATTTTAAAATGAGATATCCTATGAACGGCGCGAAGAGGCCGCGGACTCCGGTGAGTGTTATGTGAACCGCCTGGTAGTTTGCAACCTGTGCCGGCGGGGCATAATAGAGTGAACTGATATTCCACGAAAGTGTCACCCCGCTCATTGATATTCCGAAGAAGAAGAAAGTTATGTAAAGGAGAGTATCCGGCGAAAGGAAATGATTGTCTACACCGAAATATTTTATCGAAAGCATAAGCAAAGGATAAAAGATCAGTGATAAGAATAAATATCCGCAGAACTTTGTGGGATTTCCGGTTCCGTGAATCCTACCCATCACCGGAGTAAATAAAATCGTAGCTGTATAATATACCAGACCTTTAGCTATTGAGATAGGAGCGTAATCCAATTTTAAAGTCTCAACTAAAAAGATAGGTACAGCCGGACTCGCTATCATGAAAGCCATGCCGTAGAGAAAGAAATTTATTTCAAACCTTAAGAAGGGTCTGTTCTCTTTAAAAATTCTGATGAGATTTCTTACAGGCAGTATTAAAATGTCTTTGAAAAGTTTTGCTGATATTATTCCCGTAAATTTATTTTTCCCTTCATCAAATATTTTACCCATCTTGATCATCTTCGCGAGATTCACATATGCTATGATATCGAAAATCCCGGCAATGGGATAGAAAATTTTATAAAGTTCATAATCCATGTCCAGTATATATCCGAGAGCAGTGGTAGTCAGGAGAACTACTATGGTATATAAGCTCGATGCATAAGAATACAGCACGCTTCTTTTTTCATCAGTGTAATTATGCTTGAAAACAGTGTTCCATGAAGGACGAATGAGTGAGTCAGTATAGCTCATTGCCGCGATGCAGAATATGAAAAAGTTTGGTGTTTCAAAGAAAGGAATGATCAGTAAAAAATTCTGCTGAAAATTGCCATTGCTATGATCGTCCTTGACTGATCATTTGATCTGTTGATGATCTCCGTTCCGTAGATGGAAAAAAGAAATGCAGAGCTTGTAAGAAAGATCAGTAATGTAACCTGGAAGTCTGAAGCAAGCAGGGATTTTTTCAGAATTACATCCTGCAGCATCAGTATGCCGAACGATAAACCGTAAAAGACCTGAGATATCAGATGGAGACTGAAGGTCTTTTTTTCTAAATTCCGGATATCCGGTTCAGGAGATCCGCCGATGTAAGACTGCTTAGCCGATGTTAAGACCTTTCTCGATTTGAGTGTGATGAAGTATTATGTTAACTCCGGGATATTTTTTTGAAATATGTTCCTTCGCTTTTTCAGCCGCATACACTGACCTGTGCTGTCCTCCTGTACATCCGAAAGATATCATTAAGTCAGTGAAATCTCTTCCGGATTATAAATGAACCTGCAGTCAAACACAAAACCACCTCCATGACCCGTAGTATCAGCGGGTATTCCCGACTTTTATAGCTGAATGAATTTATGTGAATTGTTAAAGGCATGGTTGCAATATACTTATCTTTCTAATTAAGAATTAGGAATTAAGTATTGAGTATTGAGTATTGAGTCATGGCTCCAAAAGTATTAATTGTTTCAATAACAGAGTAAAAAAAAAAATTTTTTTAATTTTTAAAACCCCCCCCGGGGAACCCCGGGGGGGGAGTTTATTATAAAGCAAAAAAACCGGCGCGCCCACACCCCCCCGGGGGGGGGGGAAATAACGCCCCCCCCCGGGTTTTTTTATTGTTTCCCTTTTTCTAAAAATTCTCTCCCCCTTCCGGTTTTTTATAGATTAAACGTTTTGGACGGATGTGGTATTGAGTATTGAGTAATGAGTATTGAGTATTGAGGAATGAGGAATGAGGAATGAGTATAATAGCCAGTATTTAAAAATAATTCACTCAAAAAAAATTCTCGGTGTATCTCTATGTATCTCTGTGCCTCTGTATCTATGTAGTAAAAAAAACACTATCCGAAAAGATCAAATTGATTTTTATTTAAAATACCCTGAGGGATCCTGAACAGATCTGTAGCGAGCGGGATCTTTTCCTTATTCATTCCAAGCTTATTGCAGTTTGTTTCAAATATCTTCTGAACTGTTTCCGCCCATTTTCCTTCACCTGTCAATCGTGTACCGAAAGTACTGTCATATAGTTTGCCTCCGCGGAGATCGGTAATTCTGTTAAGTATTTTATTTGCCCTGTCAGGAAATTCTCTCATCGCCCAGTCAACAAACAGGTCTTTCACAGAGTGCGGAAGTCTCAGCATTACTCTTCCGGCAAGTTTTGCTCCGCTTTCCGATGCAGCCTTTAGTATTGCCGGGATCTCTTCATCTGTCAAACCGGGGATAATTGGAGCGACGTTTACTGCAGTTGAAATTCCATGTGATGTGAGGAATTCTATGGTTTGAAGTCTCATTGAAGGGGAGGATGTTCTCGGTTCCATTTTTCTCTGAAGATCTTTTTTTAAAGTTGTGATAGAGATAACCGCTCTGACTAAATTTAATTCCGACATTTCTTTTAAAATATCTATGTCCCTCTGTATCAAAGCGTTTTTTGTAATTATGGAAACAGGATTCTTAAACTTTAAAAATACTCTGAGGCATTCTCTCGTAATCTCCAGTTTCCTTTCCACCGGCTGATAGCAATCCGTATTTCCCGAGAAAAAAACTGACTGCGGCTCCCAGCTTTTTTTTAAAAATGCTTCTTCCAGTAATTTCGGCGCATCCTTCTTCACCATTATCTTCGTTTCAAAATCCAGTCCGGCTGAAAATCCGAGATACTCGTGAGTCGGTCTTGCATAGCAATAAACGCAGCCGTGCTCACAGCCCCGGTATGGATTAATACTGTAGCCTAATCCAAGATCAGGACTGTTGTTCTTTACAAGAATTGATTTTGAATGATCATTATAAAATATAGTGGGAATTTTCTTTTGGGTCTTCTTCAGGATCGAAATACTCATTATCATCATTTATCGAGTTATCTAAGTGAACTTCTTCGAACCTGTTCGGCAGATTGAACTGTGAGCCGCGTCCTTTTATTTTTTGATTCTCCATTATTCAATCTAAATCGTATGCCTTAGATTGTTAAGGTTAAAATTTATCTCTCTTTTGTTCCTACCGGAAAATAATTTTCAAATCTTTATTTACCACTAAGGCACTAAGAACACACTAAGAAGTAATGTTTGGTAAATTCAATCCTTAGTGTCCTTAGTGCCTTAGTGGTGAAAATAATCTCGGCTTTTACTCAGCCGGCCTGAACCTGCACGTCCGGCTTTTTATTTTTTCTTTTCAAAACTAATCTTCTTATCAAAACAAATACTATCAGACCAAAAATTAAAACGGGGGAGAAAGCTATCATGAACGTGATCAACCCGGTTAAGACATCTGTAAAGCCATTCAATCCTTCTTTAAAAGCTTCACTGATCTCATAGAAGAATCCGCCTCCTGAGGAAGTTTGCAGCAGTGATGGTTCAAACAATGAAATTGATAAAGTTGAAAAATCCGATTGATTTTTCAGATACCGCATTCTTCCTTCCATTGATTCTATCTGTGCCCGCACGTCGGCAAGTTTTTGTTCAACTTCAACTACATCTGTGAGCTTTGCTGTTTTCTCTTCCAGAAGTTCGATCAGTCTCTCTTCGAGGGCTTTCTGTGTTTTATGCCGCGCCTCAAGATCTATGTATTCCTCGGTAATGTCGTTACCGGTAACATTCAGCGACATTACTTTTCCGGATTTGCTTACATTGGAAATGAATGTGTCGAAATTTTGTAAAGGTATTCTGGCTTCGATGATTCCTTGTTTCTTACCCGAAGTGTTTACTGAAGAATTTGAGTTTGTGATGTATCCGTTTTGTCTTCCGGTTTCGTCCATGATAATTTTTTCACACTCATCAAATTTTTCAATTTCAGGTTCATCGATCCTCTCCTGATGATCATGCGGTCATTAAGGATCGGAGTACTTAAGTTTGACAGGTTTTGATTTACAACAGAAACTTTGGATACTTCACCGGATGGCTGAGTTAAATCCGTTAATTTCATCTCTCTTGAATTTTGAAGACCCGGGTCAGTTTGTTTATCGCTTTTGGTTCCGCAGGAACTAAGGGTGAATATGGCAAAGGTGAGCAGGAGAATTTTTTGAGTTTTCATGATATTTTTAAATTTCAATTACTACCTGTCATTTAAATAATTTGTTCCGGAAAAAATGATTTATCAGATTCATAAGATTCATCAGATTTATCTTATAAATCTTATGAATCAATCCCATTCTCTGACTTGTAACTTTGGGCTGATAAGTGTAATTTTGTAGCCTATGATAACATTACTTATTCTATTTTTAATATTAGTTTCCATTATACTGGTTGCAGTTGTATTGATGCAGTCTTCAAAAGGAAACGGATTAGCCGGACCCATTGGTGGTTCGAGCGTTACAATGGCATTCGGAGTCAGAAGAACATCCGATTTGCTTACAAAATCTACAACTATTTTAGCAGTGGTTTTAATGGTTGGATGCATAGTCGTGAATTTGCTGATCGGGAATTCAGGAACAGTTGATGAAAGCATTATACAAAAAAATGCCGGACAGCAGCAACAACAGATGCCTCCGCAGAATAATGTTCCGCCGACAGAAGGAAACATGCCTCCGGCAAATGATCCGGGGCAAACAGTTCCGGGAGATCAAAATCCTGCACAGGATAAAATTGATCCTTCAAAGACTACAGCTCCGCCTGCTGAGAAATAGTAAATGTGAAATTTAATTTTAAACTTAAAAAGTTTATATTAAGCACTATGAAATGTTTTCATAGTGCTTTTTTCGTTTTGCTTTTATTACTATTAAATTTCCCGTCTGAAACTTTTTCCCAGTCAGAGCATAAGCAGGAAACTTCTTACCTGCCGGGGAAATTGTCCTTCAATAATTCTGATAAAAAAATATCATTAAACGATTCCGTTCAAAAAAAATCTCCTGACAAAGTTACTTTTAAAATGAAAAAAAGTCCCTGGAAAGCGGTCGCTCTTTCTGCTGTGCTTCCGGGTGCAGGTCAGTTCTATAATGAATCATACTGGAAGATCCCGGTGATAGCAGGTCTTGGCGGATATTTTGTATATGAATGGATTCAGAATAATAACCAGTATCTTGATTATAAAGAGCTGTATCAGAATTCCCAGACACCGGAAAATCCTACCGGGAATCTTCAGCTGCAGAGTTTAAGGGAATTTTACAGGGATCAGAGAGATAATTTCATAATTTATTCGCTGATCCTGTACGTAGTAAATTTACTGGATGCCTATGTGGATGCGCAGCTTTTTGATTTCGATGTCAGTGACAGCATCAATTTCGGTGTGATGAAAAAGGAAAAATTTTTTAAGGTTGGAATTAACTTTTAAAATAAATAACCGTCAGACAGATCTTAACAAAGAGTTATCTGACGGTTGTAACTTCTAATATCCGAAAACATCTTTCAATGTAAGTATGTTCACTTTGCCATAGTTTTCGAGAGTTTTCATGTCGAGTTTTTTTACATCTCCCAGTACCAGGGTTACATATTTTTTATTCTTAATATATTTTTTCTGGAATTCGAGTACATCACTGATACTATAATTTGGAATGTTTTCATAAATATCTTTCCGTATGTCATAATCAATTCCGAGTTTCTTTGATCCTTCATAGCTGAACAGGATTTCGGATTTAGTTATTCTCTCCGATTGAATTTGTTTCATCAGATTATTCTTGGAATTATTGAAAATTATTTCAGCCTCAGGAATATTGTTTAAAAGCTCACTCATACCGGCCATTGCTTCGGGAAGTTTATCCGCCTGCGAACCAATGTACGCTACTATGTAGTTCGACCTTTCTTTTCTATTGGGAGTCTGATAAGCTGAAAAAGTAGCGTAAGCAAGAGCTTTAGATTCGCGCAGGTCCTGAAATACGATCGAACCCATTCCTCCTCCGAAATATTCATTGTAAAGCGATATGATCGGAATGTTGTTCTTATTATATGATTCACCTTTGGAAAGCATTACGATCTCCGCCTGCTGCATGTCATAATTTACTACATAGACAACATTTTCCGTAATATCCTGTTCTGTAAATTTATTTACTGTGGGCAAAGTCTTAAACTCCGGAGGTGTTTTGTGAAATTTATTTACGGCAGAAACTATTTCGCTTGTTGATTCAGGTCCGTAATATAAAACCCTTTGTTTGTAAGAGAAAATATCTTTCAGAATTTTAATCAGCTCTGATGCTTTGATGTTTTTTAATTCCTCTTCGGATAATCGGTAAGTAAAAGGATTATCTTTACCGTATTTTCCGTAATTATACATTCCGCTCCAGAGTATCGTCCTTTTCGAAAGTTTTGCATCTTCACGTTTTTTTAAAATATCGTCTATAAGATTGTTAAGTGCTTCCTCGTTTGATTCAGGATCTGAAATCAGTTCTTCAAAAAGTTCAGAAGCTTCTTTAAAATTTTCATTCAGTCCCGAAAGACTCACAGTGATCTGATCTTCAGAAACGCCAATGCTGTATGAGCTTGCCAGTCTGTAAAATTCTTCTTTCAGTTTTACAGGAGTGTATTTTGAGGTCCCGAGGTAATCAAGATAATCAATTGCCAGATTAAGTTTTTTGTTTTGATTTGTTCCGAGCTCAATGATATAATGGATGTCATAAAGGTCGTTTTCTTTATTCTGAAGATAATATAAAGGAATATCATTATTTAATGTCAGTTCCTGAATGTCTTTTTTAAAGTCTAAGAATACCGGCTGTATATCTTCTGTGGGTTCAGATAAAATTGTCTCTACAAATTCGGATTTATCCTGCTGATTGATCTTCACCGGATTTATCTCGGGCTTTTCAACTTTCTTAATTGAAGTATCTTCTCCCGTTCTCTTATAAACTATTACATAATTATCATTAAGGTTTTCCTTTTCATAATTTACAACGTCAGCTTTTGTAATTGAATTTAACCTGCCCGGAAAATTAATGAATTTATCCCAGTCAATGCCGAGTATGAAAGAACTGACGAATGTATTTGCCCTGTCATCATTTTTATCAAGCGCTTTGAGTCTCGAAAGTTTGAAGTTACTTATGATGGCAGGTATGAGCCAGTCGGGGAATTCTCCTTTTTTCAGCAATTCGATCTGAGACATCAGAAGGTTTTTAACCTGATCCAGTGTCTGACCTTCTCTCGGATTTCCTCCGAAATATATTGTAGAGTAATCCTTATTTATGTCTGTTGATGCAAATGCGCCTAAAACTTTTTGTTCCTGATTCAGATTGAGATCGATCAAACCCGCGCTTCCGTTGCTCAGAATGTATTCAAGGAGCAGAAGTATATCAGCGTTCTTTGTACCGGCGCCGTCAGCTCTGTATCCGAAGATCACTGATTCCTGTGAAGGTCCGAAAACTTCTTTTACGATAGGTGAAGTAATAGGTGCTTCTGCCGGTGGTACAAAAACAGGAACTTCCTTTTTTTGAAAAGACCCGAATTTTTCATCAATCAATTTTATTGTCTGATCAAAATCCAGATCGCCTGACATGCATATTGCCATGTTATTAGGAACGTATCTTTCGTTATAGTAATCAATGATCTTTTGAATTGAAGGATTCTGCAGCTGTTCTACACTTCCGATGGTAGTCTGTGTTCCGTAAGTATGCTTTTGGAAAAGCCCGCTGTTCAATGCTTCCCAGACTTTGCTTCCGTCATTATCAAGTCCGCTGTTCTTTTCTTCATAAACCGCTTCAAGTTCAGTATGAAATAATCTCATCACCGGATTGCGGAATCTTTCGGCTTCGATGGTGAGCCATTTCTCGAGCTGATTCGAAGGGAGGTCACAATAATAGACAGTCTCTTCAACCGAAGTATGAGCATTAGTTCCGATTCCTCCGATAGAAGCGATCATTTTATCATATTCATTTGCGATAGCATATTCCGATGCTATGAATGAAACACTGTCAATCTTATGGTAAATATTCTTTCTTTCAACCGGGTCATTGGTTATTCTTCTCTGTTCATAAAGAGCTATGATAGTGTCAATAAGAGGTTTTTCTTTTTTATAATCCTTTGAACCGAATTTATCCGTTCCTTTAAAAACCATGTGCTCAAGGTAATGAGATAATCCCTGCGCATCGTGAGGATCATTTTTACTTCCGGCCGCAACTGCAATGTAGGTCTGTATTCTCGGGGCATCTTTATTAATAGTCATATAAACTTTCAGTCCGTTGTCAAGTGTGTATATCCGTGCATTCAACGGATCGTTTTCGGCATACTCATAAGTATATTTCCCGTCTGTTGCGGTTTTTATCTGTGAATATAAGTCTGATCCTGAGATTATAAATAAAGAGTATATGAGAAGAAGTGAATGTGAAATGATGCGTAATATCTTGTTCATTATTTAGAAAATTATTTTTTTTAAAATTTTAAATTAGTACGTATTCTTTCTTGAATTGGTTTATGATTATTTACTTACGATTTACATTTGTCCTATGATTCAATGAGTAATCTTACATTTAAGTTTCCACCGCCAATTTACCACAGAGAACACAGAGACTAACAGAGTCACAGAGATCACAGAGAAAAATATAAGAAAATATTCGATTCCCTCTGGGCTTTGATAATGAGCATTGTTTAAAATTCAATGGTTTAATGTCTTTGCAACTTTGTGTTTTTTTTTTGTTATTAAATAAATAAATTTTTTTTTTTTAAAAAAATTTTTTTTTTGTTTCAACAAAATTTCCCGACTCAAGTTTATAATAATAAACCCCGCTTGACAGTTGATAATTGACAGTTGACAGTTGATAGTTATAAACCCCGGGGTTTTGTTTTTCATTGATCAGCGTTGCAATTTCATTTCCCCGGACATCATATAGTTTCAAAGTAACTAAACCATTTTCGATTAACGAATAACGAATAACGGTTTCCGGATTAAACGGATTCGGAAAATTCTGATGTAAAGAATATTCAACAGGAATTTCACCGGAGATTGTCGTTACACCGGTAGTACTATTACTGTAGCCTGTTACATTTACATTAATTGTACTGTCATTATTCACAATTGTAATAACCGAAGCAAATGTCTGATTGAACTGGTCCGGTCTGAATTTTATTTTAGCATAAGCGAATTCATTCCGTGAAATAACTGCCGGAAAATCAGTTACGGTAAACTGCGGTGAAGAAGATGTGACCGAAGTAATATTAAGATTTCCGGTTCCGTAGTTAAACAAAGCAAGAAATAATCCCGATGTATCATTGACAGCAATCGTGTCGAATGTATAAGCAAAAGGCGAAGCGGATATTTCCGGTTTCAAAGTATTCGGAATTACAGTGAAAGTGCTTTTTATTCTGTCAATGAATTCAGGATGGTCAACGAACGGGCTTCTGTTATGCTGAAATGCTTCTATGCCGTTCTCCCTCATTCTTTCGTGTGTATCAACAGTATCCAGTCGGTTCCATTGCCTCAGGACATTCTCCTGCGTTGCATCCATATAGCTTCCGAAATTCTGATATCTTATGAGAAAATAAAAAAGACATCTGGCGACATTTCCTTTATGAACATCCCTTGTTTCAAAAACAAGATTACCGCCGGCATCATTGCCGAGCTTTGATCCGCCGACTTCCCATGTAATGTTAGATACTACATATCCGAAGTCGTAATTATTTCTCCTGTTATTTGCAACTTCATCGGTCGGATACAAATGATGTATGTCGCTTCGCATCGGTTCGTCCTGATTAAAAAATCCCTGCGGAAATGTATGTTCAGTATTCATGCTCTGTGGAGGGTTGACGCTTGGAATTCCTGTCGTATAAACTTTCCTACCTGTATAAACGCAGGTTATTGTATCGTCATTATTGTAATCATCAATTGTAGAAAACATGGCAGTTCGGGAAGTTGTATAGTTATTATTCGTATTAGTGGAGCAATAATTTTTTAATGCGGTCTTCAGAGGTTCATCGATCAATCCCTGCGTAAACCGGTATGCTGTATCCGGATACATTCCCGTCGCAGTCAGGTAATTTATTATAGAATAATTCAGATCAGCGCTTTCAAAAATTATGAAATCATTGTAAGTAATGTTCTGATTCGTTTTAAAATAGATTGGGACAAGCACGCTGTCAAAAGGATTTATGTTAAAGTTATTCAAAGTCACGAAAAATTGCGCGGTGAGAGTTCTTATGGAATTAATATGCAGAACATTCCCTGTGGGATTTCTAACATATATGGAAACATTACCTGTCGTGTTCGTAACGGTTGTATCAAAGTTGATATGATAAGGAATGTTCTGAGAGAAGGAGTTTCCGGCACATACTGAAAGCAGAAGTACTGCAAGTCTTACAATTTTCATTTTGGGATTTATTTTGATAAACTTAAATGATATTCAGAGAAATTTAAAGGTCAAATTTATACAAACACTCACTATTTGATTACATTTGAACAAGCTGTCCAAAATAAATTAATGTTTAATGAGTATTTAATTTTAAACAAACAAATGTTATTTTAAAAAAAATTTAACCCGCTATTAAACCTGTTATTTAAAAAAGAGAATTGAAAAGAAGCTTATGACGGAGACCGTTTTTGATGAAAACTGATATACTCAGCGGCAGGTATTTCAATTATTTTTGTTATTTGCTGATAGTTCTAATTCCAATCTATCTCTTATACAACTACTTTTCTTACGCATTTACAGTAAATAGTTATAATGGATTTCCTTTGGATGATCCCTGGATCCATCTCACATTCGGAAAAAATCTCAAGGAATATTTCAGTTTTTCATATTACAAGAATGAAAACGCTACAGCCGGTTCAACATCTCCGCTTTATACTTTTATTGTAGCTGCCGGATTTTTTTTTACTGACAATGAGATGATTTTAAGCTATGTGCTTGGAGGTCTGTTTTTTGTATTTGCCTGCATTTATTTTTTCAAGCTTACAAGGATTGATCTCGGGGATAAATTAATCTTATGTCTTTTATGCACTTTGATTTTCATACTGGATTACAATATGAATTTTACTGCGCTCTCCGGCATGGAGACTTCGCTATTCATTTTTGAGCTTTTACTGGGAGCTTATTTTTATAAAGCAGGAAAAGCAATACCGCTTGGAATAACATTGGGATTGATAATGTGGACAAGACCCGACGGCGTTGCATTCATAGCTGCAGTCATAATTGATTATTTGTATAACAGATACTTTGTTAAAAGTGATGAGAGGTTAAAGCATTTTACTGCGAAACAGACAGTATACATTTTACTGATTTCCGGAGGTATCACATCAGCATATTTCATAATGAATTATGTATTGTCAGGTACTTTCTTCCCTAACACATACAGTGCTAAGATAGCATACTTTGCGGATTCGGGGAAAAGACTGTACTTTCTTAAAGATTTTGTTTGGGAGTTATACACAGTTAAACATTACTCCATTCTTATGTTTGGTTTTGTATTCTCGTTGTTAAAATTTTTGTATGATCTGATAAAGAGAAAATCTAATCCTAATTCTCTTTATATACTATTTATATTTGCATTTTTGATAATGTATGTGATCAAACTCCCGACTGTCAATAAATACGGAAGATATCAGATACCGTTGGTTCCGTTTTTCATACTTGTGTCGCTTATTGGATTTAAAGATTTTTTTTCACTGATTTTATTTTTTCTGAAAAATTTTTTAGCTGCAAATCTTCTGACAGGAATTAGTTTTGTAATATTAATATTTATTTCTATAGATAGTTATGAAACTTATAAGATCAAATTTGCCACTCAATGCAAGTATACACATAACAGGCAGATGGCGGTTGCTAACTGGATCAATAAGAACACAAACGAAAATCACATTATTGCCACTCATGATGTCGGAGCCATTGGTTTTTATACCAACAGAAGAATTGTCGACGTAGCCGGGCTTGTCACACCTGAATTAACAAAAAGCATTAATGAAGATAACTATTTTGAAATTGTATCAGATTATCTGAAAAAAACGGAGTCACATACACTGCATTTTTCAGGGAATGGTTTCATATTAAAAATCAGAATCCCGTTTACAGAACTCCCGCAAATGAGTCGGATAACGTTTTTGAGATATATAAATTTGATCCGGTAAAGTCAGGCATTCTTTCAACAAAAGCATACAGACTTATTCTCGAATCCATAAAATCCCTGCTCAAACAGAAAGACGGAAATCTGTTAGTTAATAACATGAACGAAGCTCTGGCGATCGATCCGGATTGTGCCTTGGCGTACCTGGTAAGAGCGCAGGGCTACAGTTATTTAAATAATCAGGCTGAAGTCGAGAATAATCTGAAAAAGGCAATCGGGATACAGCCTGACTTTAAGGATGCATTGCTGCAGCTCGGAAGGATGAAGCTGAGTACTGAAAACTATGATGAAGCAAAGGAATTTTTTTTAAAAGTAATTGAAGTGGAACCGGGGAACAGGGAAGCATCAGACGGTTTAAAAATGATAGAGCAAAACAGTAAAAATTTAAAGTAGGATTTTAATTACACAATTTTGTTATTTATCGGTGTGATGTCTGTTTACACGAAATCAGCTTTATGAGCTTTCTAAAAAGTGCTGTGATATACAGAGAGCTGAGGTGGCTGAGGTTACTCCTAAAAAATGATATTGATATAAACAGCAATCATACATAAATTCACATACAATTTTTACTCCCGAAGATTTTTTTAAGATTACTCAAATCAACTAATACTCAGAACTTTACAATTACAGGAAATCTTTAGAATATTTTTAGGCATTTTTATAATTAAAACAAAACTTAACAATAAATATAAAACTATGAAAACTATAATACTTTCTGTATTATTTATATGTCTTACTTTTGAGCTGCATGCTAAGATTATTTATTTGGAGCCGGTGCAAAACGCTAAATACGTCAGCATTCACAATAACATAATCATTGGATTTGATAAAAAGATAGAAAACCGGAATCTGAATTCAATTTTGAAAGTGACCGGTACAATAAGCGGGACCCATGACGGTGAGATAATTCTGACGGCGGATAAAAAAAAAATTATATTTAAACCCAATAAGCCATTTGCATACAATGAAACAGTTGAAGTTATAATACACAATCTCAAAACTTACAGTTTTCAGACACAGATAAAAAAAATCGAAAATGACCGGATCAGCAATGCATTGGATGAATATGATTATTAAGCAGCCAATGACTTTTTAAACTCAGGTAATTTTTCGGTATTACCACAGCTAACGGTTACGATATCAAACAATCCCTCTGCCGGACCGATATTCATAAACAATTTTCAAACCCCGAATTATGCTCCTCACATCATTATAGCAAACAATGACGGAACTCCTTTTTATTACAGAGAATTCGTCGGAAACGCACCGGAGTTTAAAAGACAGCCAAACGGGTTGATCACATATTTTTCGTTTTCAAAAGGGAAGTATTATGCAGAGGATTCAGACTTTAACATAGTTGACAGTTTTTATTGCGGAAACGGATATTCAACTGACAACCATGAACTTAAAATTTTGAATAGCGGGAACGCCTTATTAATGAGTTATGACAGGCAGCCCGTTGACATGAGCTTATTAGTGGCGGGAGGAAATCCGAATGCGACAGTTATAGGATTAATAATACAGGAGATAGATGTTAATAAAAACGTTGTATTTCAATGGAGAAGCTGGGACCATTATGAAATTCTTGATGCTTATCATGTGAATTTTACGTTAGCTACTGTTGATGCTGTTCACGGAAATTCAATAGAGCTTGATAATGACGGGACTCTTCTTATTTCAGCAAGACATTTAAATGAAGTAACGAAGATAAGCCGGCAAACGGGAGAAATGGTCTGGCGAATGGGAGGTGTAAATAATGAATTCACGTTTTTAAATGATACCATACCGTTCATATATCAGCATGATGTCAGACGAATTGCAAACGGGAACATTACTCTGTATGATAATGGTAATTTCCGAACTCCGGTTCTTTTCTCAAGAGCAGTTGAATATCAGGTTGATGAAGTAAACAAGACTGTAAATTTAATTTGGCAATACAGAAATAATCCTGACATTCACGGACCAAACCGGGGATCGGTTCAAAGACTTAAAAACGGAAACACGCTCATTGGCTGGGGCGGAACAAATCCTACGCTAAGTGAAGTAACTCCCGCTGGTAATGTTGTGCTGGAAATGTCTTTGCCTCAAAGTGTATATTCTTACAGAGCATTCAGAGACGAGGCAACATTTACATTAAATGTTAAGCTCGCCATTGAAGGATTTTATAACTCTCAGTCAAATACCCTGAATATGAAGGATACTGTAAGGGCATATATCAGAAGCTCGAATACACCGTACAATATTATTGATTCTGCAAAATCTATAGTTGATTCAGTTAACATGACAGGAAATTTCCAATATTACAATATATCGGCAGGTACATATTATATTTCCACAAAGCACAGAAATGGACTTGAAACATGGAGTAAAGCCGGGGGAGAATCATTTACATCAGGGGGAGTTTATCTGTACGATTTTACAGTTTCAGACTTAAGCGCTTTTGGAAACAATCTTATGTTAAAAGGATCCAAATACTGTATTTACAGCGGCGATATTAATCAGGATGAAAATATCGACCTTACGGATGTCATAACAATTGCAAATGACGCTGCAAGTTTTGTTACGGGTTATGTAAATACTGATGTTAATGGTGACAATATATCTGATTTAACGGATGTATTAATTACATTTAATAATTCTTCCGGTTTTGTGAGCGTGATCAGACCCTGAGGGTTTTAGTTATACTTCCGATGTGAAGAAAAACATCTCCGTACCTGATAATATGCGACAAAATTTTTTAGAACACGGATATAACCGATTTAGCTGATAGTTAAACAAATTAATAAGGCGCAATTTTTTTGTTTTTTAAGATTTAAAAAAAATAATTTTTACTAAATATTTTTAGTTGTATCATTTGTTTCACAAAATCCGTTATTTCTCAGCTCAATCCGCGTTCTATTTTTTTGTGTACAAAGGGAAAACATTTCGTTAAGGTTTATCAATTGATACTCTGAGCTGAATTGATTAAATTACAAATTATTAAAAAAGGTCCCATCGACTAGGGGTTAGGTCGCCACTCTTTCACAGTGAAAACACGGGTTCGAATCCCGTTGGGACCGCTACAAAAAATCATAAGAGGAAAAAGCATTTTTTCCTTTTTTTTATTTTGAAATAGGACTATGTTAGTCCACAATAAAAATCAAATATGATTAGAATCTCAAAGAAAGTTGAATATGCTTTAATGGCATTGAAATTCATTTCTAATTCGGATCATAAATTAGTAACCGCGCGGGAAATCTCCGATACTAAAAGTATACCATACGATCTGCTTTCCAAGATATTACAGACATTGAAAAATGAAAATATACTGGCTTCTAATCAGGGAATGAACGGAGGTTATTTCATGAATAAACGACCGGATGAAATTCAGTTGTTTAATTTAATGTCAGTCATCGACGGTGATATTTCAATTGCCGAATGTCTGAATGAAAAAGCAGATAAGGATTGCTGCCTGACGGATATATGCTCGATAAAATTACCTGTTTCAAAGCTTCAGAAAGAAGTTGAAGAATTATTTAAAAGTAAAACTATTTCAGATTTTGTTTAATCTAACATATATTCACTTATCATGAAATTTCCGGTCTATATGGATTACAATGCAACAACTCCCGTAGATCCGAGAGTTTTAGAGGCTATGATCCCTTATTTTTGCGACATTTTCGGTAATGCTTCCAGTGCAAATCACAAGTACGGATGGGAAGCTGAAGAGGCAGTTTCGAGGAGCAGAAGGAATGTAGCCGATCTCATAGGCGCAAGTCCAAAGGATATTATTTTTACTGCTGGTTCCACTGAAGCAAATAATATTGCAATCAAAGGTGTGGCTGAGGTTTATGCTGAGAAAGGAAATCATATAATCACCTGCACCACGGAGCACAAAGCAATTATTGAAACTTGTCAGTGTCTTGAAAGTAAAGGCGTTGAAACAACTTATCTGAATGTAGATGAATTCGGTTTAATTGACCTTGATGAATTAAAGAATGCGATAAATGACAGAACAATTCTTGTAACAATAATGGCAGCCAACAATGAAATCGGAACGCTGCAGCCGGTTGAAGAGATCGGGAAAATTTGCAGGGAAAAAGGAGTTCTTTTTCATACTGATGCAACACAATCAGTAGGAAAGATTCCTGTTAATGTTGAAAGTATGAACATTGATCTTATGAGCATCTCTGCACATAAATTTTATGGACCGAAAGGAGTAGGTGCGTTGTATGTGAGAAGTAAAAATCCCCGTGTGAAAGTTTCAAAACAAACGCACGGAGGCAGTCAGGAAAAGGGCATCCGCAGCGGTACATTAAATGTTCCGGGGATAGTTGGTTTTGGAAAAGCATGCGAGCTGAGTATTGCCGAGATGGAAATTGAAGTGAAGAAACACATAAAGTACAGGGACAAAATAATTGATGCGCTCACCAAACTGGAGAATGTATATCTTAACGGTCACAGTAGTAAACGCCTTACAAATAACATAAATGTCAGCATAGGTTTACTGGATATTGATTTGCTGCTTGGCGAGATGAAGGATATTGCAGTGTCGACAGGAAGTGCCTGTACGTCCGCTTCCATGGCACCTTCACATGTGCTCACAGCTATTGGCAGAAGTGATGAGCTCGGGAGATCTTCTTTAAGGGTCAGCTTCGGACGTTTTACAACAGAAGAAGAAATAGATTATGTAACAGAGAAACTTGTCGCGACTATAAATAAACTGAGAAAGGAATCACCGGTATATAATATGGCGAAAGAAGGAATCATATAAAAAACGCTTACTACAAAATTGTAATTTAAAAATTTAATTAATAAATAAGAGGTAAACTAAAATGGCAGAAACAGTAGAATTCATTGCAGGTGTAAGTGAGGAAGTTAATGTTACAGAAAAAGCAATAAGAGAGATAAAGAAACTCATGGGAGAAAATAAAATACCTGAAGGGTATGGTCTAAGAGTGGGAGTCAAAGGCGGAGGTTGTTCAGGATTAACATACACTTTGGGTTTTGATCCGGAAGAAAGAACCGGAGACAATGTTATTGAAAAGGATGGAGTAAGGATTTTTATTGACATGAAGAGCAATCTTTATCTGTCGGGAACAGAAATAGATTTTACAGACGGATTGACAGGGAAAGGTTTTGTTTTCAACAATCCTAATGCAGTAAAGACCTGCGGTTGCGGAAGCTCCTTCGGAGTTTAAAATATGATTTATCCTTTAGCGGAATTGTGCGAATCATATTTTCCTGCAAAGTTTATTCACGAGAATATTTAATGTTCTTAACACAAATCGGTTTATACTAAATACTACAGATATTCAATAAGAGGTAAATGAAATCATGAGTAAATCTTCAAGACGAAATTTTATAAAAGGATCTCTTATGGGGATAGGATTACTCTCGATTGATAAAATTGATAAAATTGATAAAAGTTTGTTTCCGGAAAATTTAAAAAATAATTTAAAAAATAAAAAAGGAGATATTAAAAAAATGGCATATGAATGGAAATTTAACAAAAGACCATATTCTGATGAAGAAGCAAAAGAATTACTGAAGATTGTAATAGATGCCGAGACATCAGACTGGCATTACAATACTCATCATAAAGGATATGTGACATTTTTAAATAAAATTGAAGCGGAACTGGAGACAGCAGACAGATCTACTGCAAACGGGAATTACAGCCAGATCGGAGAGCTTAAGAGACGACAGACCTGGAATCATGCAGGAGCTTTGCTTCATGATGTCTACTGGGAAGTTTTAGGCGGAGACGGAGATACATCAAAAGGTCCTGAGGTCGTAGCAGCAATCGAAAAAGAATTCGGTTCAATTGACAACTGGAAAGCTGATTTTAAGGCTACAGCAATTTCAGCAAAGCTGTCAGGATGGGCTGTACTTACATATGACATGCTTTACAGCCAGAGACTTCTCGATGTATTGGTTGACGAGCATCATTACGGTGCGATCTGGGGCGGAATTCCAATTATTTGCTGTGATGTATTTGAGCATGCATATTATCATAAAGACGGTCCGGCACGTGCAGGTTACATTGATAATTTTTTTAAGAATCTGAACTGGGGAAGAATTAATGAGAGATATAAAAAATTTGTAAAATAGGCTGTTTTAAATTTAGCAAAAGGATAGGTTTATTTTAACCTTTATATTTTACAAAACAAAATTAACTGAGGAATTTGTGAGAATAACATTTTCAAAAGTAATCTGGGTTTTTTTAATTTTCATTTTTTTTTCCTGTAACAATAAAGACAAGCAAAATCCGGAAAGCCAAACGGGCAGAGATTTTTCTTGGAAATCAGAATTAAAAATATCAGACATTCCTGACACACCTGTTAAGGGCTTTATAAAAGGAAAAGAGATCAGGCTTGATTACATAAACTTTGAAGAATGGAGAGGAAGCGGTGATAATGTTCTGAACTTTGGGGATGTAAAACCCAAAAATAACTGCGGATTCATAGAGAGCGATAATTCATTTCATCTGATTCACAAAGCAGGTGAAATAAAAACAGGAGAATTGCTGAAAGCAAGTTTTGAACAGAATCTTGACGGTTATGTGGCATACTATAATACAAAGGAAGAAAGTCAGAGCAGTAATTCATCCATGCCATGGAATTGCGCTTTAGTAATTACAAGTATGGATGAAAAATCAGTAAAAGGAAAATTGCTATTTGCTATAAGGATGACAGTAAGAGCTGGATTTCCGGTACATTTGAAGCAATAATTTGTCACAACTAAATTCATTTTAAAATAAATTAATAAAATTAATGAAAGAAATAATTTTACTTTTCATTTTTGTTTTTGCAATTTCATTTACCGGGTGCGGAGATAAAGAAAAGTCACCGGAGGAAAAAAAAGAGACCTCAATGCAGGATAACAAGAAAGAGTCAAAAGATCCTGCCGGAGATTCAAAAGATTCCGACCTAAAGGAAAAAGAAGCAGCAAATCCTAATTCCGATCCAGCAGTGGAAGATGCTAATAAATCCAATGAACTCGGAATGACTCCGGGTATGCCTGCAAACTTTCCTGCGGATGTCCCTCAGCCAAAGAATGCAAAAGTAATAGGATCACTGACATCTTCAGAAGGGACAATGGTTACATTTGAATCTAATGAGAAAGTTCAGGATATCATTAACTTTTACAAAGAAGAAATGAAGCAAAACGGTTATGTTGTTTCCGAAGACGGTGAACTGATAACTCCGGATAAAGGCGGATTAATTAACTGGAAAAAGCAGGAGAAGGAAGTTCAGTTGGTTCTGGGTTACGATAAGGACAAAAACATAAGTTCACTTGTCATAACTTATAAATAAAATTAGCTTAATAAAAATTTAAACTTCCGCCGGATGTATTTTCTGCGGAGGTTTTTTTTCGTTATTTATTCAAAATGTCTGATGTGACAGAAATAGCGTTGTTTCCGCTGAATGTGGTTTTATTTCCTTATTCAAAATTGCCGTTGTACATTTTTGAAGAAAGATATAAGAAAATGATCAATGATTGTCTTGTTAATGAGAAAATTTTCGGGATCAATTTCTTTGCTGATAAAAAAATTCACCTGACCGGATGCACTGCTTCAGTTGAAGAAATTTTAAACCGCACTGAGACCGGCGAATTGAATATAACGGTTAAAGGTCGAAGGAGGTATAAGATTCTTAATTATGAATTAGGGATTGATGGTTATTATATAGGAACAATAGAATACACAGAGGATGTTATTGATCCCGTTTTCGATAAAGCAGGAATGGAAAAAGCAGTTAAACATTATAATGATCTGGTGGAGCTTGTATATAAGGGTAAAGTTATGAAAATAGATCTGAATGAGACAAGATGGAATGACGGAAGCAGATCATTAGCCTTTGCAATGGCTGAAAAATGCGGGCTGAATTTAACGGAGCGGCAAAGTTTGCTTGAGGCTGACAGTGAGAATAAAAGGCTGGATCAAATATTAAAATATTTTGATGAAGTCATGCCTAAAATCAAAGAGGCTGATAAAATTAATAACATTATTAAAAGTGACGGTTATATACAGCAGTAAGCGTAAAGAAAATTGATCAAAAAAAGCGAAGTAAAAAATATTTTAATTACCAGGACTGACAGGCTTGGAGATGTGGTTCTGACACTTCCTTTGGTGACGGAAACAAAAAAAGTTTTCAAAGATGCAAAGATTTTTTTTCTTTTAAAGAAAAACCTCAGGGAATTGCTTTATGATTATGAAGGAATCGATGAACTTATATTTGAAGAAGACATTAATACTTTTTCCGGGAAATACAAATTTTTTAAGAAAAAAAAACCGGATCTCGTAATTAATGTGAAACCAAAGTTCGACATTGCTTTGATTTTTTTTCTTCTTGGCATTAAATACAGGATCGGAACAGGCTACAGGTGGTATTCATTTTTATACAATTACAAGGTGTATGAGCACAGGAAGACGTCGGTAAAGCATGAATCAGAATACAATCTGAATCTTTTAAGATCTTTTTTCAGTGAGGTCAGGCAGGTCAAGGAATTTCATTTCAGGTATCCGGCTGATGAAAGAAATAATTTAGAAAACAAATTAAAAGAATTTAAATTTAGTTTAAAAGATAATTTTATTATTATTCATCCGGGAAGCGGAGGATCGGCAAAAGACCTGCCGGCAGGAAAATTAACCGGATTCATAAATGTTTTTTTAAAAGATTATCCCGGATTTAAAATCATAATGACAGGTCTTGATAATGAAAAAATTCTTGCAGATAATATTTTAGAAAGTGCCGCTGACATCAGCAGAAACAGTGTAATAAACACAGCAGGAAAGTTGAATTTAAGAGAATTGATGATATTAATTGATAACTCAAAACTTTTTATTTCCAACTCTACAGGACCAATGCATATTGCGGGAGCATTAAATAAAAATATAATCTGTTTTTTCCCGAATGAAGCTCCAATGAGCGACATACGCTGGAAACCGCCGGGTGATCATGTAACTGTAATAAAACCTGATTTAGAAACCGGTGACATGAACAGTATAAATGTTGAAGAGATCAATAAAGCTGCTAAAAATATATTAAAATAAATCAGGGAACTTGTTCCCGTTAAATTCAGTAGTAACAGTACATTTAAAAAATCAAACCTTTATGAAAAACAAAATAGTCTTAGCAATACTTTTAATTTTAATTTCCTTTCAGTTTACCTTTTCACAAAATTCATCAGATACCAAGACTGAATTCCGAAAAATAGAGCAGAATGCCTTTAAGCCCGGGGAAAAGCTGACATTCGAAATAAATTACGGTTTCGTGACGGCAGGTGAAGCAGTAATGGAAATTGATCCGGTATTTCAGACAATGAACGGAAGAAAATGTTACGACATAAGATTCACTGTGAATTCAACCTCAAGCTTTGACTGGGTTTATAAGGTGAAAGATTTTTACAGGACTTATGTAGATGTGGAAGGATTGTTCCCATGGAGATTCGAACAGCACATAAAAGAGGGAAATTATCAGAGAGACTTTGAAGCCATATTTGATCAGGAAAACCATAAGGCTAAAACTTACACAGGTGAAAAAGATCCTAAGAAATTCGAAGGTGAGTTTGACATTCCTGAATATACTCAGGATGCAATGAGTGCGTTTTATTATTACAGAACATTCGATTACAGCAGTATGAAAGTAGGTGATATTACTACAGTTCAGAATTTTTATAAAGACAAAACATATCCTCTTCAGGTAAAATATCTTGGTAAAGAAACCATAGAAGTACCGGCAGGTGAGTTCAGGTGTGTAAAAGTTGAACCGCTTGTGCAGGAAGGCGGATTGTTTAAAAGTGAAGGTTCCATTGTGGTCTGGATGACAGATGATGACAGAAAAATGCCGGTGAAAGTAAAAACAAAAGTTGTCATCGGCTCAATAGATGCGGATCTAAGTGATTATTCAGGATTAGCAGGTCCTTTGAGATCGAAACAATAAACACAGTGAAGATTTCAGAAATATTTTATTCAATACAGGGCGAAGGTAAAAGAACAGGTTCTCCTTCATTTTTTATACGAACCAATCATTGTAATCTTAGATGTAAGTTTTCCGACGGTAATCTTTGTGACACTTCATATACAAGCTGGTTTCCGGATGATGAAAAGAACATGGGTGATGTTGAAATTGATTTTATACTCGATGAATACAGAAAAATAAACAGCGGGGATATAGTAATTACCGGAGGTGAACCGACTATGTATCCGGATGAATTAGAGATGCTGTGCAGATATTTAAAGGAGATCAGCAATAACATTATAATTACAATTGAAACAAACGGAACGAACTTCGGGGATTTTGTCAAATATGCTGACCTTATGAGTATCAGTCCCAAATTAAATTCATCGGTACCTTTCAATACAGAATACGTAAAGATGCATCAGAAAAGCAGGATCAATTTAGAGGTATTCAAAAAATATAATTCGTTAAAACTGAATAACGAGATTGACATTCAGTGGAAGTTTGTTTTTACAGACGAGAATGATATCGCTGAAATTTTAGATCTTCAGCATAAGGTGGGAATTGATAGAAAGGATATTTACCTGATGCCTGAAGGTATAACAAAAGAAGACCTGAACAAAAACCGGCTTCAGACTATAGAATGCTGCAAGAAATTGAATTTTAATTACACTGACCGGATACACATTCTTGCCTGGGGAAATTCCAGGGGCAAATAAAACAGAATATTAAAAGCTATAAGAATAGTTGAAAGTATTCATTTTTGAAGAGGAAGAAAAATTGATCTTTGATTTTTTCAGGATTGTACTTTTGGATTTTGTAAAATAGAAATTCAGAAAGTCTGACGCAGCAAGTGAAATAAGGAAAACAGGAGCATTTATTTTTCCTGTGCTAAGATTATCGTTTCTTTCACTCTGATTGAACAAATCATTTTTTGCTTTAATGATTGGGACTCTCAGAGAATATATCAGCGCAGCGCTACCGGCTCCAATTAATGACCCTACCAAAACATCCGAAGGATAATGAACCCCCCAGTACATTCTGCCAAGTGATACCAATGTCGCATAAGTGAACGATCCTGCAATTATCCACGGGTTATCCGGGTATCTCAAAGTTAATGAAGTAGCAATAACGAATGATCCGGATGCATGCCCGGAAGGGAATGAATATGAACCTTTTACTGACATTGTATCAGAGATATATACGTTGTTCAGAGTCCTGAACGGTCTGTCTCTTTTAACAGCAAGTTTAATTCCTAATGTTACTATTCCGTTTGTAATTTCAGAAAGAGCAAGTAATACGGCTGAGCTTTGGTCATAATAGTTATCATCTATTTGAGATGAGATATAAATACCCAGAGGGAGAGCAATTGAAACCGGTGCTAAAGATTCATTTGTAATATTAACAAGTGAATGAACAAATTTACTGTTAATGTTATTGAAATTGCGGAATACTTTTACATCAAGATTTTTTTCACTGTATTTCGTCGTATCATTAACGGTTTTATGTCTGTACTGGGAATAACCATCAGCAAAAAATAATAATAAGAACGGTACAACCAGCCATACTGTCAGCTTTATTTGAATATTAGATTTGATAATGAGTATTCCTTAAAACTTTTAGAGTTGAAAAAATATTGAGTTTAAGGTTCAAATATTTATTTAACTAAAATCATTTTCTTAGTATCTCTAAAATTTCCGCCATCTAAAGTATAGTAGTAAATTCCGCTTGATAGATTTGCTGCGTCCCATAATGCAGAATATGTTCCGGGATTTTGATTTTCATTTACTAATCTTCCGACTTCATTTCCTTTAATGTCATAAATTATCAGTGTGACAAATCCTTTAACAGGAACAGAATATTTAATATTGGTAGATGGATTAAACGGATTAGGATAATTTTGTTCCAGATTAAAATCATCAGGAATGCTGCTGCTTACGGTAGATATTCCTGAGATTAAACCATACTTTATTGTACCAAAATCTTCAGTAGACCCGCTTCCGTTTACAGATCCGGTAATATATGTATTCCCATAATTATCAACGCAAATGTCATTAGGGACATCCCGAAGGTTATTGCTTCCATTATATCTGGCAAAATAGTTTTGAATACCGTCAGAACTGTATTGAATGGTTGCAAAATCCTGGGAAGAACTTACACCGGTACTTTTGCCTGTTACATATACTTTTCCTGAATCATCAAGTATAATTGAAGTGGCAGAATCATTATTGTTAGAAGGTCCATTATAAATAGCTGTCCACTGTGAAGCACCTGATGAGTCATATTTTATTGTTGCATAGTTTGACAACGTTCCGCCTCCGTCATTATTTGTGACTCCCGTTATATAAACATTTCCTGAATTATCTAAAGCCATACCTGTTGGAATATCATTAGCATTTACTACTCCATTGTATCTTGAAACCCACAATTCATTTCCTGCCTGATCATATTTTAATGTGGCATAATCATAGTTACCGCTGCCACGACTATAGCCAGTGACATATACATTTTCATTTACATCAACTCTAACACAATGCGCAATATCAATACCATTACCCGGACCGTTATATCTTACCTCCCATTGAAGAACTCCGGAAGAATTATATTTTACTGTGGTAAAATCAGATGCAGTACCAATTCCCATTGTCTGACCGGTCACATAAACATTCTGATTTGCATCAATTGTTATAGATTTGGCTTCATCACTGTTATTACCGGGTCCATTATATCTGACCGCCCACTGCTGAACCCCGGATGAGTTATACTTGATAGTGGCATAATCATAAGATGTGGCAGGTCCGCCATAACTGAAACCGGTTACATAAACATTTCCTGAATTATCTGTAACAATTGCCTTTGAATTATCAATACCACCACCCAATCCGTTATATAAAGCAACCCATTGCTGAACTCCGTTAGAATTATATTTAACGGTTGCGTAGTCATTTGAAGCAGCAGCTGTTAATGTAACTCCGGTCACATATACGTTTCCCTGATTGTCAGTTGTCATTTCGCTCACAATATCCACACCATTTCCGGTTCCGTTATATCTTGCAACCCATTGCTGAGATCCGGCATTATTGTATTTTATCGTTGCAAAATCAGCCTGAGTTCCGCTTCCGATGCTTGATCCAGCTACATATACATTTTTTAAATCATCCACTTTTACTGAAACAGCAACATCAGCAAAGTTACCCGGACCGTTATATGACATTATCCATTGTTCATTTAACTGGGATTTAGAGTTTGAAAAAGCCAGGATGGTTAAGATAATTATTATTAATGTTTTCATAGTAAATTTTTTCCCTCGTTATTTTATTCAAAAAATGTTTTTAAAATATAACCTAATTTAATAGTCCTTTTAAACCAGTTTATCTGCTTATTAGTTACTTTTTATTACTGTCTGCTTTGAATTAAAGTTAAAGTACTTTTAATGCATTTTTAATATCTTCAATCAGGTCATCTTTGTCCTCGATACCTACAGACAATCTTACAAGCCCGTCTGTCAATCCGATCTCTTCTCTTATATTCTTAGGAACGACTCCGTGAGTCATTGAAACAGGATGACATACCAGTGATTCTACCCCTCCGAGAGATTCAGCGATTTGAAATAATTTCAGGGCATTGCAGAAATTAACTGCTCTGTCAAAAGAACCAAGCTCGAGAGATATAATTCCACCGAAACCTCTCATCTGTGATTTTGCAAGTTCATACTGAGGATGAGTCTCCAAACCGGGATAAAACAGTTTTTGAATTTTCTTCTCGTTAGATAATACTTCACAAATAGCCATAGCATTTTCATTGTGAGCTTTCATTCTTTGAGCAAGTGTTTTGGTAGAGCGCAGTATAAGCCAGCAGTCAAATGGCGAAGGTACAGCGCCGATTGAGTTTTGCAAAAATTTTATTCTCTCGGCAATTTTTTCATCATTTGTGACTAAGCATCCTCCGATCACATCACTGTGTCCGTTAATATATTTAGTAGAGCTGTGATTCACAATATCGATCCCGAAGTCAAGAGGATTCTGAAAATACGGACTCATAAAAGTATTATCAACACATGTCAGAATATTTTTGGATTTAGCAAGTTCGGATAATTTTTTCATATCGGTAATGTTGAGCATCGGATTGGTAGGGGTTTCAACATAAATGAATTTTGTATTTGGCTTAATGGATTTTTTAAGCTCTTCTAAATCAGATGTATCAATGTATGAAAATTCCAGTCCGTAATTTTTTATAATCAGTTCAAATAATCTGTATGTTCCGCCGTAGACATTATTTGTACAGATAATATGATCACCCGGCTTGAATAAAGTTATGATCGCCTGTATTGCTGCCATCCCGGATGAAAAACAAAAACCGTACTTCCCGTTTTCAAGAGCTGCTAAATTATTTTCCAGAGCAACCCGTGTCGGGTTGATGGTTCTTCCGTAATCATATCCTTTTGATTCACCGAGCTTTTCATTTGAATATGTTGATGTCTGGAAGATCGGAGTTATTACTGCGCCGGTAGTTTCCTCAGGATGCTGTCCGGCGTGGATCTGTTTGGTTGCAAATTTCATTTTGAGTTTTTATAACCACGAGACCTGCAGTCACAGCGGTTTGTATTTTTTAAAATATTTAGTTTGTCTTTCATGCAAAATCCAGAACATCATATCTCGTAAGAATTCCTTTTATGATACCATGCTGTGAAACCAGTACAGTGTGATCTTTCTGAAGTATCTCCTGTGCTTTTGGAAATACCATATCGAAATCAAGTATCTGCAGTTTCTTTTCCATTACCTGTTTTACATTCTTGCCTGAAACATTTCTGTCAGAAATTATTTTTTCCAGGATCTCTGATTCACTAATTGAACCTACACATTCTTCACCGTCAATTACCGGGATTGTTGATAAATTATATTTATCCATCATCTCAAGTGCTTCAAAAACCTTGTCGGAACTCTTCACGGATAATAATCCCGGAACACCTATTGAACGCTTTGTCATATAAACCTGACCCACTACTAAATTATCAGCTTTCATTAATCTCTTTTCCCTGAGCCATTCATCTGAGTGATACTTAGACAAATATCTTTCTCCTGTATCACAGACAATGAATACCACTACGGCATTTTCGTCAAGATCTTTAGCAGTCTGCAATGCAGCAAAAGCTATCGTTCCCGTTGATCCTCCGCAAAAGATACCTTCTTCCTTAGTAAGCAGTCTGCACATTTCTACTGCGTCTTTGTCGTTTACATTTATAATTTCATCTATATACTCAAGCATTACATTCTCCGGCATAACATCCTGACCGATTCCTTCTATTAAATATGGAATAGGCTCCGGAGTGACTCCGGTTTCTTTTACAACTTTAAAAATAGAACCGTATGGATCCGCTCCAATTATTCTGATATCGGGATTTTTCTCTTTAAGATATTTGCCAGTTCCGGATATGGTTCCGCCTGTACCTATTCCCGCAAAAAAATGTGTAATTTTTCCGTCAGTATCGTTCCATATCTCAGGTCCTGTTGTAAGATAGTGTGCACCCGGATTCCCCGGGTTTGAATACTGATATGAAAAATAAGAATTCGGGATCTCTTCAGCTAATCTCATGGCTACGCTTACATAATGATCCGGCTCACCGAACTTCGCAGCGACAGGCTGTATCACAACTTCAGCTCCTAAAGCTCTGAGGTAATTTCCTTTTTCCTTCGATGCTTTGTCTGTAATTACAAAAATTGTCTTATATCCTTTCAATGAAGCAACGAGAGCAAGCCCGATTCCGGTATTTCCGCTTGTGGCTTCAATAATAGTACCGCCCGGCTTGAGCTTCCCTTCACGCTCGGCTGCTTCTATCATATTAAGTCCGATCCTGTCCTTGACGCTTCCTCCCGGATTTAGTGATTCTATCTTAGCAAGCACCGTTGCTTTCATTCCTTTGGTAAGCTTATTAAGTCTTACCATAGGTGTGTTTCCAATTAAGTCTAAAACGCTGTTGTAGTATTTCATTTAGTTATATTTTCAATTTACGTTTATTAATTACCACAAAGTTCACTAAGTCAAAAAACTTAAAACTGAATATCCCCAAAATTCTTTTTCTTATCACAAGACTTACAATTTATATACAGTCTTTTTATTTCATTCTCAAAACCCAATGATTTCTTATAGACAGTCAATTTATAAAATCCTCTTTCCTGCGGCTCGTGATTTAAAATGTAAGTTGTATCTTTTCCATTCAGAAAATATAAACTTACTGTATCCTTTCCTGATAGAAAAACTCTTACTTTGAATTTATCAGAGACCGGATTAGGATAAACCGGATAAAATTCAAAATCTTTTTTATAATTGGTAATTGCTACAAAATTATTCAAATTATGATAATTAAATTCTCCGTTCGAATAGTGTTTCAATCTATAAATGGTAATTCCATCCAAGATTTTTTCTATAAATGCTATATTTAATTAATTCTGGAATTACCATTACCCTTCACTTAGCCAATTTTTTCCAGTCCGGATTTTCATTAACTCCGGTACTTCTCTCTATATCAAAACCTTTGGAATTCAATTCTGAACTCGTGGACCATGTCAATTTAACCGAATTATTCTTTACCTCAAATAAAATTGACGGCATTTCATTAGTATAAATCTTATCAGGATTGTTATACATTTCATGAAATTCCTGTTTTAAAATGTAGTTATAATTCTTTATCAAAATCCCAATCTTTCAAATCACCACCTAAAATATTTCCTCCATCATCAGTTCTTAATATTGAAGAATCTGTTTCAAATTATATACACTTTTGTTAAACCAAGATCGTTGAGTCAGATGAATCTTTCTCTCTTGACACGAAATGGAAATTAAATTTAAAAAAATAATGCCCGTTAATATAATAAAGTGTAAGTCTTCTTTTCATATTTCATAATTTTTTCTTAGTGCTCTTAGTGCCTTAGTGGTAAATAAAATCACATCGGACGCATCAGCGGAAAGAAAATCACATCCCGTATCGAATACGAATTCGTCAGCAGCATCACAAGTCTGTCCACGCCAAGCCCGACGCCTGTTGTAGGCGGCATTCCGACTTCGATCGCTTTGATAAAATCTTCATCAAGCGGATGAGTTTCGGCTTCGCCGCCGCGACCTCTTTCAACCTGCTCCTCGAGAAGTCTTCTCTGTAGTACAGGATCATTTAATTCGGTATACGAATTTCCCATCTCCCATCTGTTTACATAAGGTTCGAATCTCTCTGCAAAAATCACCTTTTCGGGATCGTTGTTCATTTCTTCAAGCTGCTTTAAAGAATATTCTCTCAACGGCTTGCACAATGGAGTTGTATCAATAGGAAAATCATATACAAATGTCGGTTGAACCAAATCCTCTTCGCAAACTTCTTCAAACAAATTCGCGATCAACAGTCCTTTACTATGTGAGATCTTCCTGTCGAATTCTATATTGTTAGAGACCATGTAATTTATTATCTCATCTTTCTTCATATTGATTACATCAATGTCGATCTTCTGTTGTATTGCCTCAGTCATTCTGATCCTTTTCCACGGACGTTTGAAATCAAGCTCAATATCTCCGTAAGTTATTTTAGTCGTTCCGTGAATATCAACACAAGCCTGTTCCACAACTTCCTCAAACATATTCATACTGTCAAAATAATCTCCGTATGCCTGATACCATTCTACCTGCGTGAACTCGGGATTATGAGTTCTGTCTATTCCTTCATTGCGGAAGTCTCTGACAAATTCATACACGCGGTTAAATCCGCCGACAATTAGTCTCTTTAAAAAAAGTTCATTCGAAACACGGAGATAGAGATCTATGTCCAGTGCATTATGCTTTGTAGTAAAAGGAACAGCGTTGCCGCCGCCGTAAACAGTCTGCAGTGTTGGTGTTTCAACTTCAAAAAAATTATGTTTCTCTAAAGTACGTTTTATAGACTGAATGATTTTTGTCCGCTTGATAAAAGTATCTTTCACATTTTCATTAACAATAAGGTCAATGTATCTCTGACGATATCTCAGCTCAATATCAGCAAACGCGTCGTGAATAATTTTTTCACCTGACCCGGTCACCTCTTCTTTCACAACCGGCAGAGGCTGTATTGATTTAGTTAAGAGCTCATAAGATACAGCATGAATTGATATCTCGCCTGTCTTTGTTCTGAAAACAAATCCTTTAACTCCGACGATATCACCAATATCAAGAAGTTTGAAAATACTGTATGGCTCTTCGCCTACATCATCTTTCTTCAGATAGACCTGTATCTTTCCCGTATCATCTTTGATCTGAAAGAAAGTTGCCTTGCCCATTTTGCGTATTGCCATAATTCTCCCGGCAACGGAAACAAGATTTTCCTTATTCTTTTCTTTATCTTCTTCAGTCTCGAAGTCTTTAAAGCTTTCGATAATTTCTTTAGAATTATGCGTAACATCATAGCGGTGCGGATAAGGATTGATACCGTGACTCTTTATCTCTTCCAGTTCTTCTAATCTTCTTTTGATTAGTTCGTTTTGTTCTGACAAATATTTAGTATTTTTATTTTTACCACTAAGGCACGAAGGCACAAAGTAATATTGAATTAATGATCTGATCTATCTTTTCTTAAACCTTCTCTTTGAATCTTTTTTATCAAACTTGTTAAATTTTTTAAATCCTGGTTTTCCGGTCTTTTTATCATCATCCGTCCCAAACTTCTTAAACTCTTTCTTTACACCGGTATCTTCTCTTTTATCAAACTTCTTATAATCTTTCTTCTCAAATCTCTTATCACCACCCTTGTCAAACTTCTTATAATCTTTCTTAAAGACTTTCTTATCTTCAGGCTTATCAAATTTTCTATACTCAGTCTTGCCACCTTTGTCATCTCTTTTATCAAACTTCTTATAATCTTTCTTCTCAAATTTCTTATCATCACTCTTTCCGAATTTTCTATCCTCAAATTTCCTGTCATCACTCTTACCAAACTTCTTATAATCTTTCTTAAAGTCTTTCGTATCAAACCGTTTATCAGACTTCTTATAATCTTTCTTTTCATCTCTCTTGTCTTCAATCGTATCAATTTTCTTGAATCCAAGTCTTGCATCCCTTTCCGCTACCTGCCGGTCTTTAAATCCATACTTTGAATCCTTTTTTGTAAATTTCCTTTCAGGTCTTTTGTGATCTTTTTTCACATCTCGTTTATCATCTCTGGCTTTATATTTTTTGTAATCTTTCCCCTGATCTTTTTTAGCATAATGAACTCTCTTTGTATTTCCGGAAGGTGAGTCTTTAACGAGTTCATTTAGTTTAGTGATCTCTTCAGGCGTAAGCTTTCTCCATTCGCCCTGTCTCAGGTCTCCAATCTTCAGCCCTGCATATTCAGTCCTCTCAAGCTCTCTCACAAAATATCCGTAATGTTCGAACATATTTCTCACCTGCCTGTTACGGCCTTCATAAATTGAAATGTAAAGATCCTGATAATTGTTGTTTTTCTTCGGATATCGGATCTTACTCGGCGCTGTCTCTTTGCCTTCTAATTTTATTCCTTCGGTTAATTTTAATCTGTGCTTTTCTTCGAGCGGTTTGGATAGTTTTACAAAATATGTTTTGTAAATTTCACCTTTAGGATGCATAAGCTTGTTCGCAAGCTCTCCGTCATTTGTCAAAAGCAAAAGTCCTGTGGTATTGTAATCTAACCTTCCCACCGGAAAAATTTTATCTTTCGATTTTATAAGATCAATGACAGTTGTTCTGTGCTTTTCATCCGATACTGAAGTAATGACGCCGTTAGGCTTGTTGAGTATGAGGTAGATCTTCTTTGTTGAGACACGGATGTTTTCACCGTCTACCTGAACTTTATCAGTCTCAGGATTTACTTTAAAGCCAAGTTCAACAACTGTATCTCCATTGACAGTCACACGTCCCTGAGTAATCAGTTCATCTACTTTCCTTCTTGATGAAACACCATTTGAAGCAATGAACTTATTTAAACGAACTAAATTATCCAATTAATCTTTATTCTCACTTTCGTTATTATCAATTTCATTATTTTTAGAAAAATTATCACTGTTGTCAGGTTCTAAAATTTCATCCCGACTATTGTTTTCTTTACTTAAGCCTGCTTCATCCTTGTCAGAAACTGTTCCGGCATCAGATATCGCTTTATTTTCTGTTTCAAAAAATTCATCGTTATCTTCATCAGGAATTTCAATTTCAATATCATCTTCAATGCTGCCTTCACTGATTAAAACTCCGTCGGAATCAATAGTTGTCATTTCGTTTGAACTGTCACTTGAAATCAATTCAAGCTGATGGCTGCCTTCAGATTCTTTGCCGGCTTCAGGATAATTTACTGAATTAAACAATTCAATATCCGCTTCCGTGATTCCTTCGATCTCCTGATTTTTCAGTATCTCGTTGATCTCTTTTAGTTTCGGGAGATCCTCAAGAGAATTCAATCCGAGCACTTTAAGAAAAGTCTTGGTCGTCCCGTAAAGTATTGGTCTGCCCGGAGTCTCTGCGCGTCCGTGAATTGTGATCAGATCCTTTTCCAAAAGTGAATTAACAATATAATCCACATTCACACCCCGGATGAATTCCATTTCGGAACGTGTTATCGGCTGCTTGTATGCAATGATTGCAAGAGTCTCAAGAGCCGAAGGCGAAAGTTTTTTTCTTTGCTTATCTTCAATTAGTTTCCCTATGAATCTTCCGTACTCTTTTTTTGTAGCAAAGGAAAATCCGCCGGCTATCTTCAATATCTCAAATGATTTATTGTTTGTTTTATATTCATCATTTAAAACATTAACAGCTTCTTCCACTTCAGCGACGCCTATTCTCAATCCGCTTCTGTCTATTATATCTTTTATCTGCTTTGAATTAATTTCCTCTTCAGAAGCAAAGATTAATGACTCAACTATATTTTTTAGTTCGGTACTTACCAACTGATATCACTGATTTTTTGATTAATTGATTGCATGATTATCCCTAAAATTTAATGAGTAATCATGAAATCAGTGGTCATGGACAACTTCTACAAACTGATTAGATCTTCTTTTTATAAAAAATTTTGTCATGTCTTTACTATCGACGACTATCTCAACTTCACCGTCCAGTGCAAGCTGAAGTATTGCAAGAAAAATGCAAATCACACGTAGTCTTAATTCAATTGAAGATATAAGTTCGTTGAATTCAATTTCAGTCTTTTCATCAATGGTTGATAAAATAAACTCACGCTGATTCTCTGGAGTAATGTCAAGAAGCTCAATCGGATGAACGACTTCTTTCCGGATCGCCACCAATGCTCGTTTATAAGCTTTTATAAGATTAAATATCGTAACATTCTTTAAGCTCGGGTCATTCTCTAGTTCTTTTTCGGATTCTTTATAATCGTTATCAAAGTTATTTCTGAAAATTCTTTTACGCTGTTCTTCTTCAAGTTCGGCTATCTGCAATGAAACATCCTTGAACCTTTTGTATTCAAGAAGCTTTCTGACAAGAGTCAAACGCGGATCTTCTTCAATCACATTGCCTTCGATGTCAATCTGCGGGATCATCATACGGGCTTTGATTTTCATCAGTTCGGAAGCCATCACTAAAAACTCACCTGCAAGTTCAATATCAAGCAGTGACATATAATTAATGTAATTCAGAAAATCCTTCGTGATCTTTGAAATGGGAATATTGTAAATATCCAGCTCATCAACCTTCACAAAATGCAGCAGTATATCAAGCGGACCTTCAAACTCAGATAAACGCGCCTGATATTCCTTCTGCTGATAAAATTTCTTTTCAGCTTCGATGTCCGGGTTTACAGTATTGTTTTCAGTGCTCATTTGAAAACAATATACTTATTTGAGCTTTGAAATTAAATGAATAGATTTAATAAAGAGTGTATTGAGTGTGTTGAGTTTATAGAGTTTACAGAGTGTATAGAGTGGCGAATTTTGATAGAGCATGTAAAGTCTATTTGTTCATCAACACGCTCAACACGCTCAACTCACCCAACACACTCAACTCACTCACCCACTCCATACACTCCATACACTCCATACACTCCATACACTCCATACACTCTATACACTCCATACACTCAAAAGAACTCCGCACATCTACATTTAAATCCTTATTTAATTTAATTACTTTGACAAAAATAATTTATTTGTTTGAGACAAAGATTCTATTCTTATTTCTTTGTAACAATTGTTCATTGCTCATTGCTCATTGCAAATTGCTATGGTCAGGTTGAATTAGTAGATGCAAAGAATCCTGTTTATAATTTTTTAAAAAGAATGCAGCTGATGAAGATCATTCCGGATTATAATTCATCTGTGATACCAATTTCCAGAGGTGAAGTAGGAAAGTATCTGATTACAATAAAAGATAACTCGGGTAAAATAACTAACACAGATAAAAAATTATTGAATGATTACGAAATTGAATTTGAATATGACATGTACGGAAAAACGATCAATCAAAATAATGTTTTTAGTAAGACCGGCATGAAAAATATTTTCAACTGGAACAAGCAAAAACATATTTACTTTTATACAGATTCTGTTAAAACTTTCTTCGGAGATGTTTTCGGATCTCTTTCTCAGAGAGGTTCTGACGGAGATTCGATCGGTATTAATTCAATTTTACTCGGAGAATACGGGATCAAAGTCCGGGGTACATTATATAACAGCGTTGCTTATTACCTCGCATTGTCAAATGGACGTTTTGCAAATGCAGATGATAATGACATAGTTTTTGCAGCGGATACTTATCCGTATTTAAAAGGTAACACTAACTTTGTCTATGATAAAGAAAATTTTAATTACTACAGCGGATATTTAAGATATCAGACGAAAACCAACTGGCTTGCTCTGACATTCGGTAAAACTCCTTTGAATAATGGCTTCGGTTATATTGACAAATTATTTCTGTCAAATAATACTGTGCCGTTTAGTTTCGGAAATATTGTGATAGATTATAAAGCTGTAAACTATTCTTTCACTTACGGAAGTCTTAATGGAGATTCGACGGGCGTGTATCCGGTTTATTCAACGCGTCCTTTATCCGCGAAAAACATTGCAACACATAATCTCAACTTAACCTTTTCAGATGCATTTAAGCTCGGACTCTGGGAAGCAATTATAATCAGCAATCAGCCGTTCAGCTTTACCTATTTTAATCCGATAACCTTTTTGACTTCTGCTGACCTGAGTGCCGGAAAAGAACAGACAGAAGAAAATAATTCATTGATTGGTATTGACATGGAAATTGTTCCGTTTAAAAATTTTTCATTTCAATCATCTTTACTGATTGATGATCTGACTTTCGGAACACTGGGGTCGATGATTCGCTTAATGAGAACAAATACGGGTGGCAGTTCGGAGCACTATGGACCAATACTTTAAACATGAATTTAGCACTGGAGTATACGCATCTTGATCCGTTTGTTTACTCTCACCGTTCGAATAAAAGCACTTATACGAATTATCTAATGTCGCTCGGACATGCCTTGCCGCCAAACTCTGATGAGATAGCCGCGAAGTTTTCTTATGACATTACAAACCGGCTTCAGATCGATCTTCTCTATCAGCATCAGAGGTCGGGTGAAGGAATTGTTGTAGATTCAACAGGCAGGCTTATTGCCAACTATGGAGGAAATATTAACTTCGGATTAGGTGATGCTTATTTAAGGACAAACGGATTTTTAGACGGGACAAGGATCAACAGGGATATTTTCACTGCAGGTATTTACTGGGAGCCGGTGCGGCAATTTTATCTCGAAGGAAAATTTCAATACAGAATAATAAATAATTTAACGGAAGATATAAAATTCAAAGATTCATATTACTTTGCAACTGTAGGAATTGATTTATAAATTTGAACAATGTTTGGAAAGCTCAGATCATACCTGCTTTATAATGCAAATCAGAATAATGAAAATTCCATTTCAAAACAATTAAGGGAGAAAAGATTAAAGTTCTTTTCTGAGTTTTGCAGCAGATTTGAAAAACCTGTAAACATACTGGATCTCGGCGGAAGTGATTATCACTGGAGAAACTCTGAGTTCATTAATAACAAAGATTTTCATATAACTGTAGTAAATACTGAAGAGCAGAATACCAAAGAGCTTAGAAATTTCAGTTTTATAAAAAGAGATGTGACTGATTTAAAATTCTTTGAAGATAAAGAGTATGATGTAGTTTATTCAAACAGCCTTCTTGAACACATAAATAATTTTGATGAACAAAGAAAACTTGCGGAAGAGGTTATGAGAATAGGCAGACATTATTTTGTTCAGACGCCGAATTATTATTTTCCTGTCGAGCCGCATTTTTTGTTTCCTTTCTTTCAGTTTCTGCCGGCTGAAATGAAAGTAAATCTGATCAAAAAATATGACCTCGGATGGTTTAAAAAAGAAGTCGATGCAGTCAGGGCAAATGAGCTTGCGAACTCGGTAAGGCTTCTTAAGGAACGTGAACTAAAGAAGATCTTTCCGAACGGTAAGATCTTTTATGAGAAATATTTTTTATTAAAGAAATCATTTATAATATACAGCTGAGCAATGGAGCTTTTTAAAATCGGATTCTTATCAATAAAGCTGATAGACATACTTGACATTCTGATCGTCACATATGTTTTTTACAAGCTTTATACAATCATGAAAGGCACGATTGCCTCTCAGATTTTTCTCGCCCTTGTGCTTATTATTGCTTTTTCTTTTGTAGCGCAATTGCTGAACATGCAGGCGACGGGATGGCTGCTCAGTAAAATTACCGATATATGGGTGATTGCGTTTATTATTTTATTCCAGCCGGAGATAAGGCGTTTGCTTTTATTTATAGGAAAAACAAGAGTGGCGCGAATATTTACCAAAACCAACATTGATGAAAACGTCAACGAGATCGCAGATGCATGTTTTGAATTAAAGAACAGAGGATGGGGAGCATTGATGGTGATTGAAAGAACGACAGGACTGAAAAATGTGATTGATACAGGTGAGATAATTCAATCGAGAATAAAGATGGACATTTTGATCTCAATTTTTAATCCCAAGTCTCCGCTGCATGACGGTGCAGTGATATTTAAAAATGACAGAATCGAAGCAGCCCGATGCCTGCTACCTTTATCAGAACCCGAAAAGATCAGGAATAAAAATCTCGGCACACGTCACAGAGCCGGGATAGGGATCACGGAGGTATCTGATGCAATTGCAATTATAATATCCGAAGAAAGAAGAGTTATTTCCGTTGCAGAAGACGGAGAGTTAATTTTTTATAATAACATTGAAGATCTGAAGGAAAGACTTGTGAAGTCCATGGGAAAAACATTCGTCGCAAGTTCGATGAAAAATATATTTGAAGAAACAGGTGAAGACGAATATACTGAAAAGAAGCCTAAGCCGGATATTGATAATGAAGAAAAGAAGAAGGAAGAAAAATAATGGATTTGAATTCTCTTCACAGGAAAGAGCTTGTAGAAAAGCTTCAGTCCGCAGGAATAAAGGATAAGGAAGTTTTAAAGGCGATTGGAAGAGTAAAGAGAGAATTATTTGTGAAAGATGAATTTAAAAAATATTCTTACGATAATATTGCATTACCTTTAAATTCAAATCAGACCATATCACAGCCATTCACAGTTGCGTTCATGACAGAGCTTCTTGAAATTAAGCCGGATGATAAAGTGCTTGAAGTGGGAACGGGTTCCGGATACCAGTCGGCAATTTTAAAAGAACTCGGGGCTAAAGTATATTCCATTGAAAGAATAAAGGAACTATATAATTCCTCTAAAGAAAAATTATTTAAACTCGGATACAATGTTAATTTAAAAAATGACGATGGCACAAAAGGCTGGATAGAGAATGCGCCGTTTGATAAAATAATAGTTACAGCGGGAAGTCCGAGAATCCCGAAGCAGTTACTGGATCAGCTGAGCATAGGAGGAAGAATGGTGATCCCTGTTGGTGATGAAGTTACTCAAAAACTTTTACTCGTTAAGAAAATTCAGAGTGAAGATGAAAAGGATAAAGAGCCGAAGTATAAGTTTAAGACGTATGAGGATTTTAAGTTTGTGCCGCTGATAGGGGAGGAAGGCTGGACAATCTCAAATTAAAAATTAAAAATTACAAATTTCAAATTACGAGTTACGAGTTACGAATTACGAGTTACAAGTTTGCAAGTTTACAGCTTATGATATAGATTTTAACTTTAACATGTTAAATCCGAAATCCCAAATTCCAAATTTAATGACTGATTCATTTCTTACAATTAAAAAACAGTCATCAGCAGAAATTAAGATCAACAAATCTAAATTCATTTCTCAGGCAATTCCAATCAAAACACAGTCAGAAGTTTCAGATTATTTAAATGAAATTAAGAAAAAATATTATGATGCATCGCATCATCCTTATGCATATCGAATTGGAATTGACAGAAATAATTTCAAAATTTCGGATGACGGGGAGCCGTCCGGGAGTTCAGGCAAACCGATACTTGAAATGATTGATAAGTATAATGTTACTGATACACTGCTTGTAGTTACGAGATACTTCGGCGGAACGAAACTCGGTGTCGGAGGTCTGAGGCGAGCAATGAGTGAGGCTGCTGAGTTGTGTATGAGTAAAGCTGAAATTGTTGAAAGACTAATTACAGAAGAAATTAATCTTGAGTTTGATTATAAATTTATGAATGTGATAATGAATCTGATAGAAACTGAAAAAATAAAACTTCTGAAAAACGGTTCGGATGAGAAATGTAAATTGACATTGGAAGTAAGATTGTCTAAAATTGAAAAGCTGAGATCTGAATCAGTAAGTTTAACCAATGGCAGCATCAGAATTTCCGGCTAAGCAATATCAGTTCGACTACCCTCGTAATCCGACCACATGATTTAAAATATCTTATCAGTGAATTAATTTCTTTCACAGATAATCTTAAAAAACAAAATTCAAATTTTTTATAAGATTTAAATTTTAAATTATGAAGACCATAACAGTAATTTTAGTTACAATCTTTTTCTCATCCATTTCTTTATCTCAGCCAACCTGGAATTATCAGCACAGCGGAACGACGAATAACTTAAACAGAATAATAGTTAAGTACAACCAGAATGGTAACAGTCTTTTTGTTGCCGGTGACAATGGGACAATACTCAGAAGTTCGAACTCGGGCTTGATGTGGGAAACGGTAAGCAGTAATACAAATTCTGACTTATATTCGCTGGAAATTTCAGACACTGATACCGGCTATGCTGTCGGATCCAAAGGTACCATTCTCAGAACCACTGACGGAGGAAACAGCTGGACAGTTATGAGCAGCAATACAATTATTACTTTAAAAGAAATCAAAATCATGTATGGTAATATTAAAGCAATCGCTACAGGAGAAAACGGAACGTTCCTGAAATTAGAAAACAATTTATGGACTGCTTCACAGATAGATACGGTTGATCTGAACTCAATCACCTACGATATTTTCAATCCGGGCAGAATGATTGCAGTTGGGAATTACGGCGTAATTTTAAGATCGACTAACAGCGGGGTAAACTGGAGCAGGATCAATAGTAATATAACAAGTAATTTAAATTGCATCTCAGGAGAAAACATAGTTGTTGGAGACAATGGAACAGGTTTTCAAATAATCGGGACAACAATAAATGTGTTTAACACTGGAACAATAAACAATTTATACAACCTTGTTGATTATGGTCAACCATCTTTAGCTTGTGGAGCAAATGGAACTGTGCTTAAAAGCTGGCACCCATTAATTACAAATACTAATCAGAAATTAAATTCAATTATCCAAACATACAGAGATAATTGTTTTGTAACCGGAGACAATGGATTAATACTATTCACAAATACCTTGAACATTACTCCAAATGCAAAACAGCTGAATTCAAATAACATAAGTGCCTGGTTTAAAAATAACGGCTGGTTCAATAACCATCCAACAACTTTCAACTCAGGATTTGAATGGCCAAAAGGTGAGAACAAGTATGCAAGATATTCTTCCGGTTCAGTTATAGGTGCGATCGTAAACGGAGATACTTTAGTAACAGTGTGTCAGTATGGTTCAGAATATTTGCCGGGCTACACGGAGAATGGTATTCCACAGGGAAATGGAAATCCTGATTATAGAATTTATAAATTGATCTATGATCAGATTGACTCTGACAGAACAGAATGGCCGAACGTAATACTTGGAAATTCAAATCAGGGGGCTCCGGTATATTATGATTCAGGATCAAAGCAATGGAAACCTGTAGATTATGGAAATCAAACAATGTTCTATTCATATACAGATAGTTATTCCGAAGCTCACACTCAATATTCCGGAATGACCGCTCCTTTAAAAGCCGACATCAAACAGATCAACTGGTCTTTTAATCAACCCGAAGAATTAAAGAATATTATTTATCAGGAATATAGAATTATAAACAGAAGCACGAATATTTGGACAAATGCTTACATAAATTTATACAGTGATGACGATCTGGGATCATCAACCGATGATGCAGAAGGCGTTGATACGAATTTGAATTTGACCTATACTTACAATAAGACAAATGAAGATGATACATATGGTTTTGCTCCTCCGGCAGTTGGATTTGCTGTGATAAGATCGCCTTTGGTTTATACAGGAAACATAAATGATACAGTTTTCTATTGTGAAGGGAAAAAGAAAAGAATTAAAACCGGTTATAAAGAAATTGGACTTGGCTCAACTGTCATTTACAGAGATGATTCGGATCAGCCTGAGAATTACAGTGAAAATTATAATGCGATCAGAGGACTTCAGAATAACGGAACTCAGTATATTGATCCTACATCAGTTGTTCCGACAAAATTTGTTTATTCCGGAGACCCTGTAAACGGAACCGGTTGGCTTTATCCGGGAGAAAGTGATGCAAGATTTTATCAGGGATTCGGTCCGTTGAATATGAATCCCGGAGATACTCAGATAATTGTTATCGCTCAGGTTATTGCAAGAGGTTCGAGTAATCTGAACAGCATTACAAAACTCAGAGAGACTACTCAGACAGCTAAAGACTTTTATAATGATTGTTTTTCAAATGTAGTAATTGGAATAAATAATATATCGGGTTCAATTCCCGATGATTTTATTTTATATCAGAACTATCCGAATCCGTTTAATCCTGTTACCGTGATTCGTTACTCGTTAAACGGAAATCGTTTTATTACATTGAAGGTATTTGATGCTTTGGGAAAAGAAGTTGCGACGCTTGTGAATGAAAAGCAAAGCGCTGGGATTTATGAAGTTGAGTTTAACGGCAGTAATTTATCGAGCGGAATTTATTTTTATAAAATGGTGAGTGATAAGTTGGTGTCGACAAAGAAGATGCTGCTGTTGAAGTAATATTAACCACATAGTACCCCGAAAGGTCAAGCCCTATGTTTTAAAAGAAATAACTCATTTTTGCCCTCAATTTAGCATTTTAAAAATGAGTTATATAGGAGGTACATAGTTCACACAGAGAAATTTATTAGAAAATATATTCACTATTTTTTCTGTGTCTCTATGTGGTTAAAATTTCTTTTGGCAGGCAATGAAGTTATTATGTTTTGAATGGTTCAACTCTGTCATTGAAATCCGGTCTGTAATAATTTTCGGATTTCAAATTCCTGAAGAAAACCGTTTTCGAGTTTGAATTCGTCTAAATAATCCAAAACTTTTTCGTATCCACGTTCGCGGATATTTCTCGAAAGCAGATCTGACGACAATGCTTTATGAACGGGATAATACTGGGACATCACCGAGAGGTTGATTTTGTTATCAATTTCGGAAATGAATTTTAATGTTTCATAACTGCCGGCAATGTCATTGGGAGGAATCAGATGTCGGATTAGCAATCCTTTTTGTCATCGCCAGTATGCACTTCATTTATCATTGTCACCTTATTGACAGATTCATTACAGTCATTAATATATGCTTTACTGCATTCCAACTATACCTTGAAGATTGAAGTTAGCAGGTCCCTGATAAATTCGTTATCACCTACCTGCTCAACAAACAAAAACGAAAGTTGACAGATTACTAAAAGCTTAAATGACAAGTGTTTAAAACTACCAAATTTGAAATAGAAAATAACTATCAATGCCAGCATGACAATCATCGTTGGGATTGCCATTTTGACCATCGTAATTCCCTCCATACTACCTTTATTTAGGATAATTGCTCCTACTCCAAGCATTCTTACCAATGCCGGAGACAGGACAAAAAAACAGATGCCATTAACCACTGAACATGATCCGATAGTTTTTTCTTTTTATGCTTAGTATCGCTAAACTTACACTTAAAACAAACATGCATATCAATACGAAGTCAAGTAATGTAACGAAATAAGCAATAGTTGGATTAAAAACCATTTATATCAAGAGTTTTAACATTATCTATATTTTTAGGTATTATGGCAAATGCACTTCCGGCTACCATTCCTGCTAAAATAATTCCAATAGTCCCAAGCGTTTTATGTCTTTGAATGCCTTGTTTACCAATGATTAAATAAGATTGGACTATAACCAGGATGTACCAGAGCGTTGCAGAAATAGCGTGTACATGTTGATGAAAGGTTGCATTAGCCAGATTAAAATAATAGCTGTATGAAAATCCCAGTATTGAAATCACAAAGGGTATTAACATCCAAAGATAGAAATGCTTGTATTTCATAATGGTTACTTTTGAAATAGTCTCCAAATTTTCTTTCTCTTTACTATTCATAGTGTTTAAATTAGTTATTAAAATACCGGTCACATTCAATTTTTCAATGCCGTCCGGGACTAAATCATCTCTTAAATGGTTCTTCTCTGTCTTTAAAATCCGGCCTGTAATAATTTTCGGATTCAAACTCCTGTAGGAAACCATTCTCTAATTTGAATTCGTTCAAGTATTCTAAAACTTTTTCATATTCACGTTCACGAATATTTCTCGAAAGAAGATCCAATGATAATGCTTTATGAACTGGATAATACTGTGACATTACAGAGAGGTTTATTTTATTGTCAAGTTCTGAAATGAATTTTAAAGTTTCATAACTCCCGGCGATATCATTCGGAAGGATCAAATGTCTTATCATCAATCCTCTTTTCAGTAATCCGTTTTCAATAACCAAATCACTTCCGACCTGTTTATGCATTTCTCTGATTGCTTCTCTTGAATGGTGGACATAATTTTTTATTTTAGAATATTTATATCCGTATTCATCTTCCGAATATTTCAGGTCAGGCAAATAAATGTCAATGATCCCGTCGAGCAATTTCAAAACTTCGACTGAGTCATAGGAATTTGTATTATAAACTAAAGGAAGGTTCAATCCATTCTCAACGGCAATTTCAAGGGCAAGAACTATCTGGGGAACAAAGTGAGTTGGTGAAACAAAACCGATAGCGTTCACATTTTTATCCTGAAGTTCGAGCATCATTTCGGCAAGACGTTCGATTGTGACTTCATTCTTTATTTCTGTTTTATGATTCTGAGATATTTCATAATTCTGACAATAGACGCAGCGGAGATTGCAGTTGCCGAAGAAAATATTCCCGACACCGTTCTCATTATTAAATTCTTTCGAACCAACCAAAACCGGCTCTTCGCCATAGTGAACGCAGTGTGACGAAACAACGGGTTTATATCCTGAATAACACGCTGCTATCTCGTTATTGATGCGGTTTACTTTGCAGTCTTTCGGACAGATGTCACAATCAGCCAGCATTGATTCTAACTTCTTTGCTCTGAGTGAAAGCTCACCGGATTGAAATAGTTTTATATAAGAAGGTCTGGACAATTAATTTGAATTATTTTTATGCATTAATTAAAACTTAAAAATTATATTATGCAAACAAAATTTATTGTAAAATATAATATTTAAATGATAACGAAAATTTTATTATTTCTGCTTATAATAATTTCAATTACAGCGTTAACGGCAATTGAGGTTAAGGCGCAGATAGAGAATGTACCTCTTGCTGACCCTGTATATAAATTTTTAAAAGAAATGACAGTGAAAAGGATAATTAATGATTATGTAGATGATGATCCGAACTTGTCAAGATTTCAGGTAGCCGATATGCTGAAGACAATGTATAAAAAAAAGTCTCTGCTCAGCCGGACTGAAAGCGAGATATTAAGAAAATATATGATCGAATTTGTGCCCGAAGAGATGAACAGCAAAACCACTACTTCTTTATTCGGCGGGAACACAGGCGCATCGGACGGTATAAAAGGACTCGCGACTGACAAACAGAAATATCTTTTCGCATATCAGAAAGACAAGAATAATATTTTCATGAATGTGATTGGAAACCTTTATTATGTGAATGGGATCAAACCTACAGTAAAGTCTAACGCTTGGCTATTCGATGGCGGGCTTGATTTCAGGGGAAGTCTGTTTAATAAGATCGGTTATAATTTGTCTGTATTGAAGGGTGGAGCTGCCGGGGATTCTGTCCTGATCGAATCAGCTTATCCCCCTATCAAGGCTACTTTTAAGTATGTTGAGAATATTGAGAATATCACAAACTATGATTTCACAAACGGATATTTAAAATATTATACCGATCCTACAGAGGGAATGGACCTTTCAGTTCAGATCGGTCGTGAGAAATTGGTTTACGGTTATGGCTACAGTAAAAGACTTGCATTATCGGGTGATGCACCGAATATGGATTTTCTGAAATTCATGTTTAAATATGGCGTTATTAATTTTTCGTCAATCTATGGTTCGACAGTTGGAGAGTACACACCTGACAGAGATCTGAGATACACAAAATATTTTTCAGCAAACAGATTAACAATTTCACTGGATAATTTATTTAATGTTGGAATCGGGGAGACGATCATTTCTTCGAGAGGAATTGAATTCGGATATCTGAATCCTCTTTTATTTTATAAGTTCGCGGAGATGTCTTTGCAGGACAGGGATAACGGGACTTTATTTTTTGATATGCAGACTCATTTCCTGAAAGATCTTGAACTGCAGGGGACATTTTTTCTTGATGAAAATATTCTGTCAAACCTTTCCGATCTTGAAAGACAAACAAATAAAACTGCTTATCAGCTGGGATTATTCTGGTATGAGCCAATAGGGTTTGAGAATTTTTCGTTGGTATTTGAATACACAAAAATAAGACCATACGTTTATACTCATTTTGATCCGGAAAATAAATATACAGCTTTTGGAGTAATACTTGGACATCCGATGGGACCAAATGCAGACCAGTTGTTTGTAAAAATGAATTATAATTTCTCGTCAAGAGTAAGCGCTAATCTTGAACTGCAAAAAATCCGGAAAGGTGAAAACGTATATAATTCGGAAGATGAGCTTATCAGGAATGTAGGAGGCAGTGTTTATGATACATTTGTCTCGAGTACGGATTCGGATAAAGCATATTTTCTTGATGGCGTAAGGGTAAATGATTACAGCGTACGACTTAATCTTTTATACGAGCCATTATTGAATTATACATTTGACTTCAATTATGTTTATAATATAAGTAAAAACTTGACATATGGCGGAAATTCTGACAGGAGTTTTGCTTATGTTAGATTTAATCTCGGTTATTAAGATATAATTTCTCTGAAAGGTACTTTTGTAAAGTATTTCGTTGCTCAATCATTTTTTAGATTTTTTATCAGAAAAGCAATTGACTAAAAACATTAATTTTAGTATTTTGTATGTTTCCACAATAATAAGATAAAGAAATTTGCCTACAATAAATCAGTTAATAAGAAAAGGCCGGAAGAAAATTATTTCCAAGAGCAAGGCGCCGGCAATGGATTCATGTCCGCAAAAAAGAGGAGTATGTACAAGAGTATATACGTCCACTCCTAAGAAACCGAATTCTGCATTGAGGAAAGTTGCGAGGGTAAGATTAACGAACGGAATCGAAGTCACAGCTTACATTCCGGGAGAAGGTCATAATTTACAGGAACATTCGATCGTATTAATAAGGGGAGGAAGGGTAAAAGATTTACCCGGAGTCAGATATCATATTATAAGAGGAGCGCTTGATACAGCCGGAGTAGCCAACAGAAAGAAAGGCCGTTCAAAATACGGAGCAAAAAAGGTTAAGACAGCTGCATCCAGTTAATTTTTAAAATTTCATAATAATAACCACATACATCTATACATAAATGAGAAGAAAACGAGCTGAAAAAAGAATCAGAAGACCTGACCCAAGATATAATGACATATTGATCGGCAGATTCATTAACAATATTATGCTTGACGGACAGAAGCAGGTAGCGCAAAGAATCATGTACGATGCATTTAAGATTATCGGGGATAAGACAAAAGGCGAGCCTATTGATGTTTTCAGAAAAGCCATAAATAATGTTCAGCCGGCAATTGAAGTAAGGTCAAGAAGAGTTGGCGGATCGAATTATCAGGTGCCAACGGAAGTCAGACCTGACAGAAGAATTGCCTTAGCAATAAAATGGATACTTACATATACACGCGGTAGAAATGAAAAATCTATGTCATTAAAGCTTGCAAATGAATTAATGGCGGCGGCGGTTGGTGAAGGCAGCTCAGTAAAAAAGAAAGAAGATGTTCATAAAATGGCAGAAGCTAACAAGGCTTTCGCTCATTTTAAATGGTAGTACCAAATTTTTCAATAATCAAACAACTAAGGTAGTTTAAAATAAAATGCCAAGACAAGTATCATTAGAAAAAACGAGAAACATCGGTATTATGGCTCATATAGATGCCGGAAAGACAACTACGACCGAAAGAATTTTATATTACACGGGAAGACTTCACAGAATAGGAGAAGTTCATGAAGGCGCAGCTACAATGGACTGGATGGAACAGGAGAAAGAAAGAGGAATTACAATTACATCTGCGGCTACTACATGTTCGTGGCATGATCACCGAATTAATATAATAGACACACCGGGACACGTTGATTTTACTGCTGAAGTAGAAAGATCGTTAAGAGTTCTGGACGGTGCTGTTGCTTTATTTTGTTCGGTTGGCGGAGTAGAGCCTCAATCTGAAACTGTTTGGAGACAAGCGGATAAATATAAAGTGCCGCGTATTGCTTTTGTAAATAAAATGGACAGAACAGGAGCGGATTTTTTCCATGCAATAGATATGATGAAAGACAGACTGAAAGCTAACGCTGTCCCAATTCATCTGCCGATTGGTCAGGGAACACTTTTTACCGGTATTATTGATCTTATCACAATGAAAGCAAGAATGTTTAATGATGAAACACTCGGAGCGACATTTGAAGATGTAGAGATTCCGGATTCATTAAAAGAACAGGCAACGGAGTACAGACATAAACTGCTGGAAGCAGTTGCAGATGTAGATGATTCTTTGCTTGAGAAGTTTTTGGAAGGTAAAGAAATAAGTGAAAAAGAGATCCTTTCAGTTTTAAGAAAAGCGACCATAGAAGTTAAGATAATTCCAGTATTATGCGGTTCATCTTTTAAAAACAAAGGTGTTCAGAATTTACTGGATAAAGTAATCGATTTACTTCCTTCACCTTCAGATGTTGGTGATGTTGAAGGACATCATTATCATACAGATGACCATGTTACAAGAAAGGTTTCTGATGATGAAAAGTTTACTGCGCTTGCATTTAAAATAATGACAGATCCATTTGTCGGAAAGCTTACATTCTTCAGGGTTTATGCCGGTAAAGCAACGGCAGGAAGCTATGTTTACAATTCCATTTCAGGAAAGAAAGAAAGGTTCAGCAGACTTCTTCAGATGCATGCAAACAGCAGGGAAGATCTGAAAGAAGTGTATTGCGGGGATATTGCCGCAGCAGTCGGATTGAAGAATACAAGAACAGGTGACACGCTTTGTGATGAAAGTGATCCTATTGTACTGGAAAAAATTACTTTCCCTGAACCGGTTATTTCAATTGCTATAGAGCCAAAAACAAAGGCTGATCAGGATAAACTCGGTGAATCATTAGCAAAGCTATCAGATGAAGATCCGACATTCAGAGTTAAGACAGATGAAGAGACGGGTCAGACATTGATCTCAGGAATGGGTGAGTTACACCTGGATATTATAGTTGACAGATTGAAAAGGGAATTTAAAGTTGATGCAAATGTAGGAAATCCACAGGTTGCATATAAAGAAACAATTAAAAAGAAAGTTATACAGGAAGGGAAGTTTGTTCGCCAATCGGGTGGTAGAGGACAGTTCGGACACGTATGGATTGAAATTGAGCCTAATGAAAAGGGAAAAGGATTTATTTTTGAGAATGGCATTGTAGGCGGATCAATTCCGAAGGAATATATCAATCCTGTCGCAGACGGTATTGAGGAAGCGATGAAGAACGGTGTACTCGCCGGATATCCGGTAGAGGACATTAAAGTAAAATTATTTGACGGATCTTTCCACGATGTTGATTCATCGGAAATGGCATTTAAGATCGCCGGTTCCATGGCATTCAAGGAAGGCGCAAGGAAAGCTAATCCGGTTTTACTTGAACCGATAATGGAAGTGGAAGTTGTGACACCGGAAGAATACATGGGTGATGTAATGGGTGATCTTAGTTCAAGAAGAGGAAGAATCGAAGGAATGTCACAAAGAAGCGATGCACAGGTAATCAAAGCGTTGGTGCCGTTGTCAGAGATGTTCGGATATGCTACTACAATGAGATCCATGACACAGGGCAGAGCAATTTATACAATGCAGTTCTCTCATTATGACGAAACTCCGAAGAGTGTATCGGATCAGATCATAGAAAAGATAAAAGGTAAAGAGAAAGTTTCCTGATAATCCGGAAATAGTAATCAGGATTTAAATTATATATTAGTTCTTTAACATTTAAAATAAGGGTCAGTCCTGCAATTGCAGGATACAACTCGTAGATCAGACACATTAGTCGCTCTATAAAAAAAATCTTATTTAAAGATTTTTTCAATATAAGAAAAATTTCCATCAAGGGTCAGTAGCTCAGATGGTTAGAGCGCGTGCCTTATAAGCACGAGGTGGGAGGTTCAATTCCTCCCTGACCCACTATTTTAGATTTTCAAATTTGGAATTGATGAATAAGATGTTTGTAATAAAAATAGATTCACACATATTAAAATAAAATTAATTAAAATAAATAGCTTTAAGGAGAAATAACAAATGGCTAAAGAGAAATATAGTGCTAGTAAACCACACGTAAACATCGGAACAATCGGTCACGTTGATCATGGAAAGACAACTTTGACAGCGGCAATAACAATGGCTTTGGGAAAAAAGGGTTATTCAAAAGTAAGAGCTTTTGATTCAATTGACAAAGCCCCGGAAGAGAGAGCAAGAGGAATCACGATTGCAACTGCTCACGTAGAGTATGAAACAGCAAACAGACACTATGCTCACGTTGATTGCCCGGGACACGCTGATTATATTAAAAATATGATCACAGGTGCCGCACAGATGGACGGCGCAATATTAGTTGTAGCTGCAACTGACGGTGCTATGCCTCAAACCAAGGAACATATACTTCTTGCCAGACAGGTAGGCGTACCGGCTTTAGTAATATTTTTAAATAAAGTTGATATTATTTACCAACAGGAAAAAACTCCGGAAGACGCAGAGCTTTTACTTGAAGTTGTGGAATCCGAATTAAGAGACATATTGAACGGATATGATTATCCGGGCGATGATATTCCATTCGTAAGGGGTAGCGCATTAAAAGCAATGGAAGCCGGACTTGACCCTGCATCAACTGTAGAAGATGAAAGATTAAAACCGATTTACGATCTGATGGATGCTGTTGATACTTACATACCACAGCCAAAGAGAGATATTGATAAGACATTTTTAATGCCGGTAGAAGATGTGTTCTCCATAACAGGAAGAGGAACCGTAGCAACAGGAAGAATTGAAAGAGGTAAAGTAAAAGTTGGTGAAGAAGTAGAATTGATCGGACTTGGTGCAAAGAAGAAAACAGTTGTAACAGGTGCTGAAATGTTTAACAAGGAACTTGATGAAGCAGTAGCGGGATTCAACTGCGGATTGCTTCTGAGAGGTGTAGACAAAAATGAAATTGAAAGAGGAATGGTTCTTGCAAAATCCGGCTCAATTACTCCGCACAAAAAATTCGAAGCTCAGGTTTACATCTTAGCAAAAGAAGAAGGCGGGAGACATACACCATTCAGTACAAATTACAGACCTCAGTTTTATTTCAGAACAACTGACGTAACTGGTGTCGTTCACTTACCTGAAAGCATACAGATGGTAATGCCGGGAGATAATGTTGAGAAATTAAACATTGAGCTGATTACACCGATTGCTATGGAAGAGGGATTGAAATTTGCTATCAGAGAAGGCGGAAGAACAGTTGGAGCAGGAGTTGTAACAAAAATAGTAGATTAATTTCATAAAGAACAAAAAAACAATTTAAGTTGGCATCACAAAAAATCAGAATCAAATTAAAGTCTTACGATCATTCTTTACTGGATAAATGGACTGAAAGAATCATCAAAACAATCAAATCTACAGGAGCGATTGTAAGCGGTCCCATACCATTACCGACAAAGAAAAATGTATATACGGTTTTGAGATCTCCACACGTGGATAAAAAATCCCGTGAACAGTTTGAGACCCGTGCGCACAAAAGATTAATAGACATATTGAATTCATCAAATAAGACTATTGATGCGTTAACTAAATTAGATCCACCCGGTGGAGTTGATATAGAAATTAAAGTTTAATTACAAAAATAATGACAGGTATTTTAGGAAAAAAAATCGGTATGACTACCGTTTTTCAAAGTGACGGTAATGCCGTTCCATGTACAGTGATTGAGGCAGGACCGTGCTACATTACACAAATCCGGACCAAAGAGAAAGACGGATACGAAGCTGTTCAGCTTGGATTTGAAGAAAAGAAAGACAAGAACACTACAAAACCATTAATAGGAAAATTCAAGAAAATTAAAACTCCGACGTTAAGATATTTAAAAGAAGTCAGGGATTTTCCAAAGGGAGAATTGAAGGAAGGTGATGTTGTTAAAGTTGATCTTTTTAATGAAGGTGATACAGTAAAAGTAACGGGAATCTCAAAAGGAAAAGGATTTCAGGGAGTTGTAAAGAGACACGGATTCGGCGGAGGTCAAAGGACACACGGACAAAGTGACAGGGAAAGAGCTCCGGGATCAATAGGCGGAAGTTCATATCCATCAAGGGTATTTAAAGGACAGAGAATGGCAGGAAGAATGGGTAATGATACAGTTACAGTAAGAAATTTGAAAATAGTAAAAATATTCAGTGACTCTAATTTAATTTTAATTAAGGGCGCAATTCCGGGATCAAAGACCGGATTAGTAGAAATTTATAAAAACTAATAATGGAATTAAAAATTTATAAGCTCGATGGTACAGAGTCCGGACAAACTATCAGTTTGCCGCCGGAAGTTTTTGAAATTGAGCCGAATCAGCATTTGATTTATCAGTCAGTGAGAACCTATCTTTCCAATCAAAGACAGGGAACACACAAAACAAAAGGCAGAAGTGAAGTAAGAGGAGGCGGTAAAAAGCCATTCCGTCAAAAAGGAACAGGAAGAGCAAGACAGGGAACAAGCAGATCTCCTATTATGGTTGGCGGAGGAAATATTTTCGGACCTAAACCTCATACTTATAAATTAACTCTCCCCAAGAAGTCAGCCAGGTTAGCAAGAAAAAGCGCTCTCAGTATTAAAGCAAAGGAGAATGAGATCATGGTGATTGAAGATTTCACATTTGAAGCACCGAAAACAAAGGATTTATTTAACATACTGAAATCACTGAAGATTGACGATAAAAAAACTTTATTACTGGTTTCTGACAAAAATGATAATGTGTATAAGTCCGGAAGAAATCTTCAGAAAGTAAATGTACTGATTTCGGATAAAGCTGCTACTTATGATTTACTGAACAATAAACTGATATTAATGCAAAAGTCAGCGGTTGAAAACTTGTGCAAAAGTTTAATTAATTAAAAAACGGGTTTCAAATTTTTATGAAAACAATTTTAGTCAAACCACTTATTACCGAGAAAAATACTTTAGTACAGGAAACACTTAATCAGTATTCTTTTGAAGTTGGCATAGACAGCAATAAAATAGAAATTAAAAAGGCTGTCAAGAAAAAATTTAATGTCAGAGTTTCGAAAGTCAGAACTATTGTAGCAAAGGGAAAGAAGAAATCCCAGATGACAAAGAAGGGAAGATTTGAAGGTTACAGGTCAGACAGGAAAAAAGCCATTGTAACTCTTCATAAGGAAGACAAGATAGATTTTCTTGGCAACGTAGAATAGGCACGATTAATCAAATTTTATGACAAATTTAGCTAAAGCTCGATGATAGAATCATCGGGCTTTTAGCCATTAAAGAGGTTTCTGAAACACTGCTACTTTCGTAAAAAATAAATTTTTATCATTTAAAGAAAATTGAAAAACAGGTTTGAAATTTTTTATTGACACCGGGATTTTTTCAGATCATTTAAATGTAAAAAGAGCAGATGAAATTTCACTGTTAGAAAAAACCAAGAGCTTGTTTGACGGATGCTATACATCAGTGATAAATGCCTCAGAAATTTTTTCGGAATGTTCAGGAAAAAGAGCAATATTAAAAGCCAAGACTGCTTTTGAAGATATAGGAATACTGGGAATACCTTTCAGATATTCGCTGAAGACCGGAGAAGTAATGAAAGTCATAAAAAAAAAAGAACAGGTAACACTTTGAGGGATGCCTTAGTTATAGCAATGTGTTCAGAAACAAAGCTTCCCTTATTAACGTCTGAAGTATCCATATACAAAGACATTTCAAAATTTTTTAAGGTGAAATTAATCAATAAAGAAAGTATAATGCAAAGCAATTCACCTGAATTAATATTCAAAAAGTAAAAATTTTATAATATGAAATTAGGCAAACAGTATACAAGCAGGGAAAACCAGTCTACAGATATTTATTTAAAGGAAATCAGCAAAACTACACCTCTTACGGTTACTCAGGAAATTGATTGTGCGAAGAGAATTAAAAAAGGTGACAAAAAAGCGCTGGATTTACTTGTAAAAGCAAACCTGAGATTCGTAGTCAGCGTGGCAAAACAATATCAGAATCAGGGCTTATCATTGAATGACCTGATCAATGAAGGAAATCTGGGATTGATAAAAGCTGCCAAGAAATTTGATGAAACAAGAGGATTTAAATTTATTTCTTATGCAGTGTGGTGGATCAGACAGTCAATACTTCAGGCATTAGCTGAGCAATCGAGAGTCGTAAGGTTACCATTGAACATAGTTCAGCAAAAAAGCAAGATTGCCAAAACCATCAGTGAACTTGAACAAAAGAATGAAAGAGTTCCGAATGTACTGGAGATTGCAGAAAAATTAGATATGAGCGTTTATGAAGTTCAGGAGACTCTGAAGAATTCAGGAGGACACGTATCTATGGATGCTCCGAGCATACACGGTGAAGACACAAAACTTATAGACATAATGCCTGACAAGCAGGAGAAGATGCCTGACGTCGCTTTATTGAAGGATTCACTGAGAATTGAAATTGACAGAGCACTGGATACTTTATCGCAGAGAGAAAAAGAAGTTGTGAAATTATATTACGGACTTGAAAAAGAAAATCCGCTTACACTGGAAGAGATAGGTGATAAATATAAACTGACACGTGAAAGAGTAAGACAGATCAAAGAGAAAGCGATCAGAAGATTAAGACAGGCTTCCAGGAGTAAGGCATTGAAAGCGTATCTGGGACAGTAAGCTTTTGATTTAAAATATAAAGATAACCATTCTAATAGAAAACATTAGAATGGTTTTTTTATTTGTTAAAAATTTTGTTCAATGAGTCTTTATGAATCTCATGTCTGCCATTGAAAGGCACTTCTTCAAAATTGATATTATTTGTTTTTAGTAAGTTCAAGTTGTCTTCAAATGTCTTCAAAGAAATTATATTATCATTTTTGCCGTAAAGAAAGTATAATTTTGATTTCTTTAATTTTTCACTTAAGATATTAAATTCGGCATCCTTAGGAAAGTCCGATGAGCAAAGTAATAAAGTATTAAAATGATAGTGGCTTTTAATGAACCATCTGACTGCAGTATGAACTCCCTGAGAAAAACCGAGTAGATTAACTTTTGACTGTGACAGATCACATCTGCTGTTAAGCTCACAATAGATTTTATCCAGATAATTAGTATAGTCATTGATCTCATTTAACCGGTCTTCCTTTGTCATCCATGACGCTCCGATATGGTTTTTAAAATAAAATTTGGACAGACCTTCCGGAGCAACTATCAAAGTATTTTCATCTTTAAGAAAATCAAATTCATTAATGAAATCTTTTGCTAGCTGAGCATAACCGTGCAAGACAAAATAAACTGAATGTAAAATATCAATTTCCGGATTGCTGATATAATATCTTGCTGTCTTTTCAGTCCTGATGAACTGTTCCTTTGTAATCAAAATTATGTAAAGAGTTAATTTTTAAAAATAATATCTGCATAATAAAAGGAAAAATAAATTTAATAATTCTGAATTAACATCTACAATTTTATGTAACGCTTTGCAAAGTGTTTCACCTTTAACTTTTAACTTGTAACTTTTAAATTGCAACTGATTTTGCCCCGTTAGGCTAATGGATAAACCAACAGACTACGAATCTGTCTTTAGAAGTTCGAATCTTCTACGGGGTACTAAGTAATCTATAAATATAATAGTTGCACATTTTCAAATTTATTTCGCAAGAAATACGCAACAGAAAAACAAATCTTTCCATAATTTTCCTGTTTTGAGTAACTTCAGTTAGGAATTAAATAATTAGTAATTATAAGAGTTTATAAAACCGCATCCTAAATTCCAAATTCAAAATTTTTATTGATTTTAACTGAAAGGAACGATTATTATTTTAATGAGTTAATACAAAAGAATTTCAGATAAAAAATGAGACACGTAATCAGGGTTTTCCTGCCTTTAATTGTAATAATCGTATTTGTTAATTTATATTTCGCACATCCGGACGGCATTCAGCCGATTGATAATTATCCTATCTGGATGAAAGGACAAACCGGAAGCCGAACAGATCAGACATCAGGATTGTGTTACGTCGGAGAAAGCGATGGAAAGAAAGTATTTATTTCCGCCGATGACATAGGAAAAATAAACAGGTTGACAATAGATGAAAGAATTGACCCGCCTGATCTTGAGATCAACGAAATAGCATTTTCTGAAGAAGTAAAGTCTTTGTTCCAAAAGTTCAAGAAGAAGGATATGGAAGACATAACTTTCGACAAACTGAACAACAAGATCTTATTGTCCATAGAAGGTCATGAATACAGCTCTCTGGATCCGCAGATCTACAGAAAGAAAGAAGGCATATATGAAATTACATTCAACAAAGATATACTCACTTTCGATTCCATTCTTACAATCAAAAGACTCAACCTGCCTGAAGAAGTTTACCGGCACACATTTGATAACATCGGTTTTGAAGGATTTGCTGCTACGGACAATTATTTTTTCCTTGGACTGGAAAATTATCAGGTTAACGGAACGGAATTTTCTGACAGCACTATTCTCTATATCGCGAACAGAAAAACAAACGAAGTGAAAACTATCGGAACCCGGGACCTGAAGATAAGCACAATCTGCGGATTGTACGCAACAGATGATCATACTATTTACGGAATTGACAGAAACAGAAGAAGCATGTTCTATATAAAATTCAATGAAGATTTTACAGTTAATAAAAGTGAGATAATGGAAATGAGCCTTCCAATTCCATTTCATAAGGAAATCGACATGATAGTCGGTATAGCGCCGGAATCCATTACATTTGATGACGAAGGAAACATTTATGTTGCCATTGACCCCTGGCAAAATTTTTACAAGCCGGATATTGCATCAAAGAAAAAACTATCTGATGCTGAGCTGAAAAATTTTTATGAAGGCGTTCCTATTATGTATAAGTATAAAAACATGTTTAATTAACCGGCTTTGTCCTGACCTCAAAATATTTTGATCCGGATGGTTGTAACTTTATAAGCTTTGTACACGGAAAAATTGAACGCGGATAACGCGGATTGAGCTGAAAAATAACGGATTTTTTATTTGTTTTAAAAAATACAATATAAATCCAACTTATTATTGTAATTTTAAGATTTTGATTTTTTAATTTCGCATTAACTATCAGCGAATATCCGCAAAATCAGTGTTATCCGTGTTCCCTAAAAATCATCGTGTACGAAGCTTTATCAGATAAAATTAATGAAATCTTACAAAAAAGAACTTTGGTTTGACATTAAAAACAGGCGGGAGTTTATAAACATAACTCCGGATATCGAGCAATGTCTTGCTGAAAGCGGAATCGGGGAAGGACTTCTCCTTTGCAATGCTATGCATATCACTGCAAGCGTTTTTATAAATGATGATGAGTCAGGACTTCATAATGACTTTGAACTCTGGCTCGAAGGACTTGCACCGGAAAAACCTCACTCAAGATATAAGCATAATACTTATGAAGACAATGCGGACGCTCATTTGAAAAGAACGATCATGGGAAGAGAAGTTGTTGTAGCCGTGACAAAGGGCAAATTAGATTTTGGTCCGTGGGAACAAATTTTCTACGGGGAATTTGACGGTAAAAGAAAGAAGCGAATTTTGGTGAAAATTATCGGTGAATAAATGTCAGTCTTAAAACATTTCCTGCCGTAGCTACTGTTTATATTTTTTAACAAGAGAATCCAGATTTTTCTTATTTAGTCCTTTCATGTCAATGCTGTTAAAATCAACATCTGCCGGCAATTCAAATTCATTCTTTGCAAATGAAGGACTCGTGTTTAATGCAGTTGCCACAGCCGTAAACTCGGGTGAATTAATTTTCAGAATATACCTTTTATCATAAATTGACAGTCTGACTCCGCCGGAAATATCATAAATATCACAATTGTGTCCCAGTATATTTTCGGTTCCCGTGATTTTTTTGTCTTCGAGAAATTTCTCAAATTCTTTAAAATCAGTTATTGTCTCTCCGGTTTTCTTTTGCTTGTTAAAATTTGCAAGGTCAGTCTTGTTACCGATCTTAGTTCCCTCAAGATCAATTACACTGTATACATTATTATCAATTATGTAAACCGTATTGGTATTTTTCACTCCCATGATCTCAGTGTTCATGTACTGCTTTAGCTTTTCTCCGCTTCTGAAAATTTCCATTTTACCCTTCAGCTTACCTTCAAGATCATAGCTGATAATAAAATCACTGGATAAACCGGTTTCCTTTTTGCTTGTCTCAGATTTTTCCGTTTCTGTGGTTTGTGAACCTGTCTTGCTGTTTTGGGATTCATTCTTGCTTTCTTTTCCGCAGGAATAAAGACTAATTGAGATCAGGATCAGGATGGAAAATTTTATTGTGGTTCTTTTTAGAAAATCCATAGGACACAAATTATTAAAAAAATAATCAGGTCAAAGAATGTCTTTGACCTGAAATAAAATATAATTGCAATTCTGAATGACTATTAAATATTCATGTACGATTGCCAAAAAAGCTGACTAATTTTCTTAGCTGACTGTTTCTTTTACATGCGGATCAAGCTTAGCAATGATCTGCGATTTTGGAACAGCTCCGACTATCTGGTCGACTATCTTTCCTTCCTTGAAGATCAATAATGTCGGGATGCTTCGGATTCCGTATTTTACCGAGACTGCCTGGTTATTATCAATATCCAGTTTACCGACTTTGACTTTTCCGCTGTATTCCGTTGCGATCTCCTCTACTACAGGAGCAATTGCTTTGCACGGTCCGCACCATACTGCCCAGAAATCTATGAGTACCGGGATGTCTGATTTTATTACTTCTTCTTCGAAGTTAGCGTCTGTTATTTCGACTGTTGGCATTTTATTTTATTCCTTTCTTTATATAATGAAATTTATGAATGATTTAATTTAGCTTTAAGTTATTTTCTCCAACTATATTTTTCAAGTTTGAAATTAATTCCTTTGTTGCCTTTATTTTGTATTCTTTCGAAACATATGCTTTTGAGTGAGTGGTATTCATAACGCTGAAAAACAAGTTTGATGTTCCGGGATTGTTTTCGACAGTTTTTTTTATAAGATACAGATCCGAAACATCTGTTTTCTTCTCATTGAGATAAATTGTCAGATTCCTTGTAAACAATTCCAGGAATGCATCTATGCTGTAAATTTCATTTACCAGTAATTTTATCTTATCACCGTTCTCGTCAGGTGTTCCCCGCACTATTACAAGATTATCATTGCTGAATAAGTGAGCCTTTGTTTCATATAACTTTCCGAATGCAACGCACTCTCCCGAACCATAAAAATCAACGAGATTAAATACTACAAACTTATTTCCTTTCTTCGATAATTTTACCTGTGAATCATTTATTACGCCGCACATTGTAACAGTTTTAAGGCGTTTGAAATCAAGCTCTCCGGGATCTTCGCCGAAAGTCAGGTCAATGAAGCCCTCAATATCCTTTTCATATTTTGCAAGAGGATGACCGGTTATGTAAAAACCAATTGCCGCTTTTTCTCTGTTATATTTTTCCGTTTCAGGAAACTCCTCATAGTCCTGAATAATATAATCCTGATTTACTACTTTTGAATTACCGCTGTCACCAAATAAACCTTCCTGACCTTTTACCTCCTGGCTTGTAGCGTATCTTGAAGCATACATTGTCGAGCGCTCAAGATTGAGGAATAATTTATTCCTGTTGGGTTCAATTGTATCAAAAGCTCCGGAGAAAATCAAATTCTCCACGCATTTTTTATTTACCAGTCTCAGATCAACCCGCTTTAAAAAATCAATGAACCCTGTGTATTTACCGTTCTCATTTCTTTCGCTGATAATATTCAGAGCTGCCTTTTCACCTACATTTTTGATTGCGCTCAGCCCGTAAAGAATTTCTCCCACTTTATCTTCTTCGTTAAAATACCGTATCGCGAAATCCATTTCACTTTCATTCACATCAGGCGGACGCAATTTTATCTTCATCTTGCGGCACTCGTTTGCCAGCTGCTGTAATTCGACTTCATCATCTTTTCTGCACGCCATTGAAACAGTCAGAAACTCAAGAGGGTAATGGGTCTTAAGATAAGCAGTATAAAATGCCAGGATCGAATATGCAACTCCGTGCGATTTATTAAATCCGTAGTCGGCAAAATCAAGGATCAAACTGAATATTTCTGTTGCAACTTTCTTTGAAACTTCATTCTTTACCGCGCCTGAAATAAATTTTTCTTTTACCTTGTTCATCGTTTCCTTATTCTTCTTTCCCATGGCTTTTCTCATGTTATCAGCTTCTGCAAGTGAAAATCCCGCAACGTCCCTTGCGATCTGCATCACCTGTTCCTGATAAACTATTACACCGTAAGTTTCCTTTAGTGTTTTCTCCATTTTCGGATGAACGTATGTGATGGGCTTTTTACCGTTTCTCATATCTATGAAATCCGGAATGAGTTTCATCGGTCCCGGACGGTAAAGCATTCATTGCAGCCAGGTCATTAATGTTCTTCGGCTTCAGCTTGGCAAGAGATTCCCGCATCTTGCTTTTTGAAAACTGAAAAATCCCGATCGTTGAGCCTGATGAAAACAGCTCGTATGTTTTTGGATCATCAAGCGGAATATCGTCTGTCGTAAGGCTGGTCTTATACTTTTTGTTGATCAGAGCAAGAGCTCTCCCCAAAACCTTCAGCTCTTTTAAACCGAGAAAATCTATTTTGATCAGACCTGCATCTTCAAGCTGATTCATGTCAAACTGCGTGCAGAAGACATTGTCTTCACCAGTTACTTTTGAAAGCGGTACATAATCTGTTACGTTTCCCGGAGCTATGACAAGTCCGGATGCATGTATTGAAGAATTCTTATTCAGATTTTCGAGAACGGTACAGTATTCAAATAATTTTTCTTCTCTTCTTTTTGAAAAGTATCGCCGGTCTCAAAATATTTCTTAAAGTCCGGTTCTTCTTTCATGCATTCTTCAAGCTTCTTCACTTTTCCGAAAATAATGGGAATGGTCTTGGTCAGATCGTTGATTTCCTGAAAGGGAAAATTCAAAACTCTTCCGACATCCTTCAAAACCCCGCGCGGCGCGAGCTTGTTGAATGTGACGATCTGCGCGACCGAACTCTCACCGTACTTTTCCTTTGCATATTGAATGACCTCATCTCTCCTGTCATCCTGAAAATCAATGTCTATGTCCGGCATGGAAATTCTTTCAGGATTTAAAAATCTTTCAAACAGCAGGTCATAGTCAAGCGGGTTTACATTTGTTATTCCAATACAGAAGCATACAAGACTTCCCGCAGCGCTTCCCCTTCCCGGACCGACAAGAATTCCTTTACTCTTAGCATAATTAATAAAATCCTGAACTATAAGAAAGTATCCGGAGAAATTCATACGCCTTATCACATCAAGTTCAAAGTTAAGTCTGTCCTCAGCTTCCTTGGTTACATTCTCAAATTTGTTTTTAAGACCTTCTATGGAAAGCTTTTCAAGGTAATCATCAAAAGTTATTATTTTTTTCTCTTCATCCGGTATTTTGTAATTCGGCATGAAATTGGTCAGTGTCGAGTTCGAGATTGCATTTTTCAGTGACTTCAATAGTTGATCTTATAGCCTCCGGATAATCTTTGAAAAGCTCGCACATCTCGCCTGCAGACTTAAAATAGATCTGATCTGTTCCGTACCGGAGATTATTTATAACGTCAGTTTGCCCGTAGTTCGGATTGACTTTGCGACTGCTTCGCGCTGATGTTAAGATAGATATTATGCTATAGCATGTTCCCGTTTTATGTAATGAACATCATTAGTCGCTATCAGCTTCAGTCCGAATTTCTTAGCTAGCTTAGGCATGGCTTCCATTACTTTTTTCTCGGCAGGAATATCATGATCCTGAATCTCGAGATAAAAGTCTTCACCGAAAATATCTTTATAGACTCCAGTCATCTTCTCCGCAGTAGCCATGTCATTTCTTGTAATGTAACACGAGATCACTCCGCCGGCGCATGCTGAAGTTGCAACAAGTCCTTCGCTGTATTTGCTGAGAACCTCTATATCAATCCGTGGCTTATAATAGTATCCTTCTGTATGTCCAATGGAAGTCAGCTTGATGAGATTTTTGTAGCCGGCTTCATCCTTTGCAAGTAAAATTAAGTGAGCGTAGTTAATATTGGTAGAAGTAAGTCCGTCCGAGTTTTCCAGATTCTGATCTTCTATATCTTCAACCGCCTTTACGAATTTTTTTCCTTTATCAAAACGTGAACCTGACTGCGCGACATAAACTTCGCATCCGATAACAGGTTTTATTCCCCTAGACTTTGCCTTCTTATAAAAATCCATTACTCCGTACATAACGCCGTGATCCGTGAGCGCTACCGCCTTCATCTTATTCTCCACAGCAGCATCCACCAGCCCGTTGATAGTGGATATAGCATCAAGCAGTGAATAATGGGAATGACTATGCAGGTGAATGTACTCTGACAATTTTAATTAAGAATTAAGAATTAATGGTTTGCTCTTAAGTTAAAAAAATAATTGAGGAAATTATATTCATTTATCTTCCTTTGAAAGCAATTGCCTTGTTTCAATTATCAACTATCAATTATCAATTATCAATTATCAATTATCAATTATCAATTATCAATTATCAACCATCAACTATCAATTATCAATTATCAATTATCAACTATCTCTTCCGTTTTCTCCATCAGCCATTCCTCGCGATGACATTAATATTTTCTTAAGCTCTTTTTTTTAAAATGATCAGATTACTCTTATCCGTGTATACAGACTTCAGAAGCATTCCGAGATATTTTAGGAACATCATATATCGTTCATAATGAATAGATAATACATCACGCCTTCTGTTTAGGTAATGTCTTGTCGAGTCTATCAGCGACTGAAGAGCTTCATATTCCTGTTGTTCAAAGTAAACCTGCATGAGTGTCTCTTTGGATTTTAAGTAATAATATGAATTCTGATAATTCACCTTATTAAGGAATTCTATGGCTGAGTCATATTCTTTTTTCTCAAAGCTGATCAAAGCTTTAATGAGATTGACCGTATCTTTCTTAAATTCATTGATCAGTTTCGACTTATATTTTCCGACAAAGCTTTCCACCCAGCTGATCTTATTCAGACGTAGTGATGCAATTACAATGCTGATGAAATCTATGTCCTGAAAATTTTCCATGTCTGAATAGAATCCTTTTATCTCAAAAAGACCTGTAAATACCGAACAGCTTATTAAGGTATTCGCTTTCACCCATGGCAACTTTATTGAACCCGAAATTTATCATTGAAAAGTAAACCTGTTCAAGCGACTGCTGATCATACTTCTAGATGTTCTTTAACACAAAAGACTGAAAGATCGGAAAATACTTATCATTATTATCAGCAGTCATCATCTTAAATATCAGATATTCGCTGTAGATGAAAGGATTGTTTTCTTTATTTCGCTCAGATTTTCTTATCAATGTAAGAAATGATCTCATCAGTGAATTTTAAGTTTAGCTTAAAACCGCCCAGTACGTGATATTTTCTGCTGAGAAAAGAATTGATCAGATCCAGCTTTGAAGAAAGAAAATAATAATCGATCGAATCAGACAGCCGGTAATATATCTCATCGAGATTGACTTCCACATTTTTTCCTTCGTTAAAGATCAAAGTCCTTTCAAAATTATTTTATGCAGATGATGATCAAAATTTTTGTGAAGTCATTTGCCAGTATTCTTTCCATTTCTTTCGACAGCACTTCAAAATTTTTGTGTGAATTTCTTTCAGCATACGAATTCAGCAGTATATTCTTCTGATTCATCAGATTCTTTTCTTCTTCAATGACAATTACAAATTTTTCAAGCAGCTTTTTAAAATCAGATAAGTAAGACCGTACTCCGGAGTCACTGAACTTCTCGCCGGGATTTATGTAATTCCAGAGCTCTTCTTTGGATAATATCTCAGATGAAGATGCAACTGTATTTTCAAAATACTCATAGATCAATATCAGCTTTTTGTTTTTATTGTAAAAGGAGAGCAGATGAAGTCTCCGAATCTTCTCAGTTCAGAGGGCGTGAAGCTTAGTACGAGTTCAGTGAGTTTTAATTTCTGCATCAGGAAATTTGATTTGCCATTAACATAAAGTAAATATTTGAATTAAAGAATATACAAATTTGGAATTTGGGATCTCAGATTTGGAATCCTGTAGCTATATCTGTCTCAAAACTAAAATTCACCACTGAGACTCCAGAGTACACAGAGTTCACAGAAAGTCTTTAGTGAATTTAATTTTATTTATTTTAGATTAAGTAATTTTTAATATTTTAATTGGTAACTCAAGTTACGCAGAACACATGTTTTGTCATTCTGAGCAGACGAAAAATCCAAATACTTCAATTCTATCTTAGTTATTGGATTCTTCACTTCACTCCGCTTCATGCCGGATTGTAAGTATAAATCAACTGTTTATCAATCAGGCGGGCGCTCCGTTCGTTCAGAATGACAAAGTGCCTAACTTCAGATTAGTAATAATAAACCGGTTATAATCTCTGTGTACCTTTGTGTTCTCTGTGCCTCAGTGGTAAAAGCTTTTGAGACTTAATCAGCAAAATCCAATTCCGAAATTCCAAATCCGCTGGTTTCCACAAATCGCATTTCGTGTCCTGAGAATTTCTTTGAATTTCCTTTGAAAACAAACCGAAATCAAACTATCTACTCCTTTATTATCCTTTTCATCACGGTCTTTTCACGAAAAACCCTCCTCAAAACTCAAAAAAATATCTTTGCATCGCATATAAAAATGTAAGTATTTTTGTATAAAATTAATAAGTGAGATGCAGAAGGCTAAAGTTCAAAAGCAGCAAAACCCCGGAATAAAAGATAAAAAAGGTCAAAGCCAAAGGCAAGTCTGTACTCAGGGAAAAGACGGAATAGGAAGGAAAGATCAACATTCAAAGGTATGAACTCGGTTAAAATCCAAGAGATAATTTTCTGACAATGAAAAAAAATAATTTTAATACTAATACTATTTACAGCTTTGGTTTTTATTTCATTCGATCTTAATGATGAAGGTCCTGTGAGAAAAAATCAAAATGCAGTTTCGGGCAATTCGTGTGTCGTAAATACTATGCTAATGGATGTTAATTCTTCTGACTCCATCAGGAGGAACGGCGGTTTCAACCGAGACAAGTCACAGGTAACGGAGCATTCGAATGGCTGAAAGGGAGCAGGAAGACTGCAGGTATGCTTAAGCGAGTATCTGGCTCGGATGTGTTTCGGGGAGGTGATGCGCTGAAGCTGCGGTTGCTGGAATAGGCTATGATTATAAACCCGGGTATGTAGATAATTTTGGAAATCCGCAGAACGATTCTACCTACAGAATATATCAAATCAATAAAAGTAATATAAACAGTTATGATTATTTACACTGGCCCGGTAATCAGGGAGCCTATTTTACCTCCGACGGAAAACCTTATCTTATGGGAGATCAGACAATGTTCTATGTTTATACAGACGGGATTTCCTCATCTCCCAGGTTCTTCAAGTGCGCTCGCTAAAAGCTCAGATACTTCAAACCAACTGGGCTTACAATCACACAGAATTTAACTCGGTTACCCTGCCGATCCTTTCAATAACACCATCTTTATGGAATACAGGATCATTAATAAAAGCGATCAGGGACATGGAATCATATGTAATTAGGATTATGGACTGATGATGATCTTCGAACTGCTACTGATGATAAGGTCGGATGTGATACGAATTTACAAATAGGCTATACTTACAATTCAACAAACAATGACGGGATATACGGAATAGCTCCTCCGGCAGTCGGGTTTAAATTTATAAGAGGAAGTTTAAAATATACGGGAAATTCAAATGATACGGTAAAATATTTTCAGCCCTTCGGAAGTAATAATATTATTAAAAAGACAGGGTATATAGATGAAGGCATGACAGTATTTAATTATTATAACGGAGGCAGTCCGCAGCCTTCAGATCCCGGGTCAAATATAGAAGTATACCGGGTTCTTAAAGGATTGTGGAGATTAGGTCCGCGTTGGGTAAGTCCGACTGGAGATACAACTACAACACCATTTGCCGGTGATCCTGTAACAGGGACCGGGTGGTTAAATCCCGGTGACAATGACAGACGCTCTATTACGTGTACAGGTCCGTTTGATAATGTAAATCCGGGTGATACTATTACTATAATCGCAGCTCAGATCATTGCAAAGGGAAATTCAAATCTGAACAGCATTACTCAGTTAAGAAATACAGCAAAGATCATTCAGAATTTTTATAATAATAACCTGGCTCCGCAAACTATATCACCTTCTCCGGAAATAACATCTTATGCACCCGGCAATGGAAAAATTGCTTTAACGTGGACAGATACTAATCAGAATAATTCTTTTAAAAATATATTGACCGGCGGAACATATAAATTCCAGGGATACAATATTTATCAGATCAGAACTTATACAAATCAGCCTGTCGCGAGTGATACTGTTCTGCTAAAAACTTTTGATTTAAAAGACGGCATTACAAATATACTGGACAGCATTTATCTCCCGCCGAATGCGGGAATATTCTACGGCATAGTCCAAAGAGGCAGTAACAACGGCATAATAAGATATTTTGAAATTGATAAAGATACAATAAGTAACAAAAACTTTATCAACGGCACTGAATATAAATTCGCTGTTACTTCATATTACTACGATTCATCAGGCGGGCTTTTTTACTTATCTAAAGTAAATGAATCGCCGAAATCAAATATAATAAGAGTTGTCCCGCAGAATATTGCTCCCGGAACACAGATCAGCTGCGAACCCGGGGATACAATACAAACAGATCAGACAGACTTAGGAGTGATGCCTGTCATTTTATGATCCATTGAAATTAGTAAGCGCAATATACACTTCTGCTTTCGGCGGACGAATGCAAATCCCAACTGGACGGTAACGAAAGTAATTAACGGAACAGCTTCAATATTTGAGAACATCTACAATTTCAGCGGGACGCAGGATTCTGTAAAAAGAGCCGATGGTCTGATATTTAATCATCAGATGGTGAAAGACTCAGGTTTAGTTAAAGATCCTGATGACGCATTTTACAATGCATACGGTTACAATATCAAACAAATCAAAAGTGTTGGACTTATGAACCTCAGGGAAAAGAATGGTTCATCGCCCGGATACTACAGCAATAAAGACAGCAAAGTTAATTACAGGAAGACAGTTTCAAAGCAGAAGTCTCGGGATGAGTTTTACGACTGTCGGAGCTTTCAGAAGTTTGGTAACAAGGGTAAAAGCCAATGGTAATTCTTTTCAGCCTGTCTCATCTAACAATCCGATGTTAAATGGCGGACCATTGAGAAAAACTAAAATTGTGTTCGGTCAAAAATCAAAAAGCATACAGATATAAACCTTTAACGGGAAATGTATTGCTGACGGATACTAATTTGAATAGTACTCCGTATGCAGACATGACTGATATACCTTTCAGTGTATTTGCTGTTGATGAACTGATTCATCCAACGGAAATCAAGGCGCAGCTGAATGTTGCTTACATTGATGCTGATAACGACGGCTTATGGAATCCTTGATACTACCTCTTTGGGAAAATATCATTTTACTTATATCCTTGCTTCCTCTTATGATTCTGTACTTGCTACGGTTTACACTACAAAGGATCTTGGCATTGGGTACATCTTCAAATGGATTTGTTTCGACCGACATAATGTATGCCTGGCTCCCCCGCGTAAAAAATGTAAACGGAGTTCCTGCTCAATGGACAAACGGTGATGTGCTGACTATTTCGCCTTAAGGATCACGCGTCCTGATTTTGTTCCGGGGATCCTCCTGTGAAGTATAGTTGGGAAGTAAAAGGAACTGAGTTCGGCAACAGGCAGCTTGCTTCTTCCGAAGTGTACAGCATAAATGTTTTTCCGAATCCATACGGCTTGTCCGATCTTGAAGACATCGATGACGGCGCGAGATTCACTGAGTGTGTCTCATCTTCCGCAAAGCCGCAGTATTTACTTTTACACTGGACGGAACACTGGTAAAAAGGATTGACCGAAACCAAAGTGATCCGAACAATTCCTTAGAGAAGTGATCTGAAAAACGACAGCGGCAATAATGTCGCCAGCGGAATGTATCTTGTGTATGTTGACTGTAAAGAACTCGGGGTGAAGACGCTGAAGATAGCGGTGTTCATTCGGTAAGAGCAATTACTAATTACTAATTACTAATTACTAATTACTAATTACTAATTACTAATTACTAATTACTAATTACTAATTACTAATTACTAATTACTAATTACTAATTACTAATTACTAATTACTAATTAATAATTACTAATTACTAATTACTAATTACTAATTACTAATTACTAATTACTAATTACTAATTACTAATTACTAATTACTAATTACTAATTACGAGTTACGAATAGAGACGATTGAAGTTTTACGTTTTACGATTGGCGATTAACGATTAACGATTAACGATTCACGAAAACGATTTCATTAACTAAAATAAACTATTATGAAAAGACGGAGCTTTTAATTCCATTGTTGATATTAGTTATGTTTTCACCGAGTTTCCGGTCTGACACTGATCTGATTTTATCCTATAAGAAAATTGACGGCAACAATGTGTCGACATATTTTCAGAATAACGGCACATTCAACAGGAACTTTGAGAACGGGAATGCCGGCTTTGAGTGGCCTGCGAATTCCGGGATGTTTCTCAGATACAGTTCGAATTTAGTAATAGGAGCGGTCATCGGAAATGATACTGTTATATCAGCTGAAGGTGATTTTAAGCCGGGCTATATTGACAACAACGGAAATCCGCAGGGTATTGATGATCCTGCTTACAGAGTTTATAAGATCGTTAATGGAGATACGACGGGCTCTGATTATGTTCAATGGCCCGGCAGTCAGGGCGCTTATGTACGGAATACCGGCAAACCGTTTTTGATCGGAGAGCAGACTTTATTTTCTTCCTGTACAGACGGCTATTCAAATACATTTCCAATGAAGGCACAGGTCCTTGAAACAGACTGGGTCTTTGATCTGAATGGTCCCCAGGGATATACCGTTTTTTCTGAATTCAGAATTATAAACAGAAGTTCAAACGTCTGGAATAATTTTTTACGCCGGAATATATACTGACGATGACCTTGGAAATGCTAGAGATGACCGGATCTCACCTGACAGCAGTCTTAACATAAGTTACACTTACAACTCAACAAACAATGACGGTGTATATGGAGCAGCGCCGCCGCAATATCGTTTAATGTTCTGTCCGGGAAATATATCATACACGGGCAGCAACAATGACTCTGTAATATTATACAGACCGGTCACTTCAAATAACAGGATCGTAAAGAGAGGTTATAAAAATCTGTATTTAACATCTTACACTCCGTTCCTTAACGGCAACCCGCTGATAAGTCCGCCTGTAAATGACAGGGAATATTTTAATGTTCTTCAGGGATTAAAAAAAGACGGAAGTGTCTGGATAAATTCTATGACTAATCTGCCGACCGGATTTCCTGATCAGAATTTCTGGCGCAGGTGATTTTAAGTTTTTTGATAAGTTCAGGTCCGGCAAACGTAAACCCCGGTGACACTCAAACTATAATTGTTGCACAGCTCGTGGCGAGAGGTGCGAATAATTTACAGAGTATTACATCACTAAAGTCAGGCAGTTCATTAATAAGAAATCTATTTGAAAATAATTTCGGAACCGTATCAATCAATGAACCCGGAGCATCAAGGTTACCGGTGAGATATAAACTATATCAAAACTATCCGAATCCTTTAATCCCGTGACAAAGATAAAATTCGATCTTTCAAAATCCGGTAGTGTAAGATTGGTCATTTATGATATCAGCGGGAAGGAGATATTTGTTCTTTATAATGGATACCTGAATGCAGGTGAGAAAGAATTTACTTTCGACGGAAGCGGATTTTCAAGCGGTATATATTTTTATAAGCTGACGGCAGGGAGTTTTTCTGAGACAAAGAAAATGATCCTTAACAAATAAATTTTATGCTCAATCTTTAAAGGAAAAAACAAAAAACTGCGGGATGTTAAAAGCGACATGTGGTCAGCTAACTTAACATTCTGCATAACATAAAAGAAGTCTTTGGTGAGGGTCGAAGACTTCTTTTTATTGTATTGGGTATTGAGTATTGAGTATTGAGTATTGAGTATTGAGTATTGAGTATTGAGTATTGAGTAGTTATATTAATCCAAATTAAATAAAAAATAAATAGTAAATTAAAGGAGTTAAAAATGAAAAATTCATTCAGATCTATACTTGTAATATTCCTGCTGACTCTTGTGAAACCCGGTGAAACTATCAAAGCTCAACCTAATCCTGAAGATCCCCGTTTTGAAATGACAGTCAAAAACATAAGAACAACAAATCCTGTCAGTATGGAACGTGACAGTATCATTCTTTTGACATTTACCTGCAGATCAATCAGGGAGAACCGGGAGTGAATGACTTTGAATATTGCGCAGGGCAGTTTATATGGTCATATAACAGAGCAATTCAGGGTAATGGAAATTTATCCTTTAATATATTAGCTGCGGGATGTGGAATTACCCCCTCTCTTCGTCCGCCTGCATTCCAGGTTGATTCTGCTAACGGATATTTAAAAATGGCGGGTAATTTCCTTGAGCCTTTGGTAAATTTTTTCATAAGCGGAACCTGGCCCGGTACAAAAATTTTAACAGCCAAACTCCGAACAAGCTTAGTTTCATTTCCTCTTGTTCCGTTAAATTTGCGTTTTAAACTCGGGGCAGCTCCAAATACATTTGTAGCTTGTTTTAAGCCTTATGCTGATTCAGTTGACACTATACTGTTCCCGAATCAATATGCGGTAATGTTGATGGATACAATGAACAGTCACCCGCTTCCTCCTTATGTGAACCCTGTTTATTGGATAGAAAACCCCAACTATTTTTTACCAGTTGAGTTATCCGTGTTTAATTCGAATGTGAATAAAAATACTGTTGTGTTAAACTGGGCAACTACTTCAGAAACAAATAATCAGGGCTTTGATATTCAAAGGCAGGACGCAGGCGGCGAGGCGCAGGACGTCTGGGTAAAAGCCGGTTATCTTGCCGGTAATGGAACAACTACAGAGACTGAGAGCTATACATTTTCCGAAAGACTGAACTCAGGACATTATAAATACAGATTAAAACAGATCGACTTCAACGGCGGCGTAAATTTCCATTCATTACAAAATGAAGTCGCTGTAGGAATTCCGACAGCTTACTCTCTTTCACAAAACTATCCCAATCCTTTTAATCCAACTACTAAGATCGACTTTGAATTGCCGCACGACGGAAAGGTTAGCATTTCATTGTATGATATTTCCGGAAGGGAAGTCGCAAAGCTTGTGAATGAAGTCAGAACAGCCGGTTATCATACGATTGAGTTCAACGGCTCTAACCTATCAAGCGGTATGTATTTCTACAGGATCAATGCAGAAGGCGGCGGACATAATTTTACTGCCACAAAAAGCTTGTCAAGTAGAGTATTGAGTATTAGGTATTGGAGACTTCTGAAAACAATAGGCATCCATTCATTGAGTATTGAGTATAATTTTTAGTCAGGACTTTGTGATTGATCCAAAATAAAGCATGACCGGAAATGACAGTGACCTCTGGGTATTCTTGTTTTGAGCGTCTAAGTAAGAACAATAAACAATGAGCAGAGCAAGAGCATTGAAAATACTAGTTTTTCTTTATATTATGAAATAAATTAATTTAAATACGGAGAAGAAAATGAAAAATTGTATTTCGATTTTAGCAATGCTGAGTTTTTTTAGTTCTTTTTTATTTAATGTTACTGGTAAAGCCCAGACTAATCCGGAAGATCCACGTTATATCATGGTAGCAAAGAATTTCAGAACATTAGATCCATCAAATCCGATCAGAGACAGTATTGCGAGATTTGAAATATGGATGCAGCAAACAAATCAAGGTGAGCCGGGTGTGAACGCTTTAGAATACGCAGCAGCACAGTTTACCTGGACTTATAACAGAAATATCCAGCGTCCCGGTGATAATTTATATCTGAGCATATTTGGTCCGGGGTGCGAATTACCATCGTCACTCCGGCCGGTCGGGTTTCAGGTGGATTCGGTAAACGGTTATTTGAAATTGTCCGGCAATCTCCCAAATTATTTACAAAACTTTTTTATAAGCGGGAAATATCCGGGGACAAGAATATTAACAGTGCAGATAAGGACCAGTGCAAATTATTTTCCCGATGAACCTTTTAATTTAAGATTTAAACTTGGACCTTCACCAAATACTTTTGTAGGATACTTCCTTCCTTATCCGGATTCAGTTGACAGTGAACAATTTCCTTCTCAGACTCTTGTTGCTTTGATGGATACTATTAACCCTCCCGCTACTCCTGTTTATAGTGTAGATTGTGTGTTTCCCAACTGTCTATTTTTTCCTGTTGAGATGTCAGGTTTCATATCAAATGTCAATAAAAACAATGTAACTTTAAACTGGTCAACCACCATGGAATTAAATAATCAGGGGTTCGATATAGAAAGACAAGACGTGGGAAGTGAGATGCAGGACGTCTGGGTAAAAGCAGGGTATGTTGCCGGGAATGGAAATTCGACAGAGACTAAGAGCTATGCATTTTCGGAAAGATTAAACACCGGCCGTTATAAATACAGATTAAAACAGATAGACTTCAACGGCGGCGTAAACTTTCATTCATTGCAAAATGAGGTCGTTGTAGGAATTCCGGCAACATATTCTCTTTCACAAAACTATCCCAATCCATTTAATCCGACTACTAAGATAGACTTTGAATTGCCGCACGACGGAAAGGTAAATATTTCACTGTATGATATTTCCGGAAGGGAAGTCGCAAAGTTAGTGAATGAAGTCAGAACAGCCGGATATCATACGATAGAGTTCAACGGCTCTGACTTATCCAGCGGGATGTATTTCTACAGGATCAATGCTGTAGGCGGCGGACAGAATTTTGCTGCTGTCAAGAATTGGTGCTTATCAAGTAGAGGTGGGTATTGAGTATTGAGTATTGGGTATTGAGTATTGAGTATTGAGTATTGAGTATTCGGTATTTGAAGTGATTTATTCAAACAAAAAGTTAAAAGACTAAAGATTTCTCTGTGAAACTCTGTGTCTGTGTCCTCTGTGTCTCTGTGGTATTCTTTAGTTTTGAGACGTCTATGTAATGAACAATAAACAATGAGCAATGAAAAATACTAAATTTATCACTTAAGAGAATATTTTAAAGCAATAAAAAAACAGGAGCAAAAATGAAAAATTTATTCAGAGTTATCCTGGCATTAAACTTTTTAGTTATAATTTTATTTCAAAGCATAATTCAGGGGCAAACATCACCTTCGGATCCGCGCTTTACAATGACAGTGAGGAACATAACATTAACGAATAATATCGGTTTTCAGGACAGCATTTTACAGTTTGAAATATGGATGCAGCAGATCAATCAGGGACAACCGGGCGTACATGATCTTGAATATGCGGCAGGTCAGTTTACATGGTCATACAATAAAGCAGTACGGGGTGACGGAAATTTGTTTTTAAATTTATATGGTCCCGGCTGCGCATTACCGCCAACCTTACGTCCGCCTTCATTTCAGGTTGACACTGCGAACGGTTATTTAAAAATGTCCGGTAATCTTCCGCATTCTACCGAAAATTTTTTTATAATCGGAACTTTCCCCGGAACCAGAATTTTAACAGGCCGTCTCAGAACCAGCCTAAATGAGTTTCCGCATGTATTTTTACAGCTGCGGTTTAAACTTGGCGCAAATCCAAATACATTTGTAGCATATTTCCAGCCATATCCGGATTCAGTCGACAGCGAACAATTTCCCTCCCAGAATGTAGTTGCTCTGATGGATACAATAAATCCGGAACCTCAGGAAACACCTGTCTATAATGTAGAAGAGCCTTTTTGTCTTCGTTGTTTTTTACCTGTTGAAATGTCCGTATTTTCATCCGGTGTTAATGAAAACACAGTCACATTAAACTGGACAACAGCAACCGAATCAAATAATCAGGGATTTGATATTCAACGGCAGGACGCGGGCAGTGAGACGGAAGACGTCTGGGTAAAAGCAGGGTATGTTGCCGGGAATGGAAATTCGACAGTGACTAAGAGCTATGCATTTTCGGAAAGATTAAACACCGGCCGTTATAAATACAGATTAAAACAAATTGATTTCAACGGCGGTGTAAATTTTCATGAACTAAGAAATGAAGTTAGCGTAGGAATTCCGAATGTATATTCACTTTTACAAAATTATCCGAATCCATTTAATCCGACAACTAAGATCGACTTTGAATTGCCGCACGACGGAAAGGTTAGCATTTCATTGTATGATATTTCCGGAAGGGAAGTTGTAAAGTTAGTGAATGAAGTCAGAACAGCCGGGTACCATACAGTAGAGTTCAATGGCTCGAACTTATCCAGCGGGATGTATTTCTACAGGATCAATGCTGAAGGCGGCGGACAGAATTTTGCTGCTGTCAAAAAATTGGTGCTTATCAAGTAGAGGGTATTGGGTATTGAGTATTGGGTATTGGGTATTGAGTATTGGGTATTGGGTATTGGGTATTGAGTATTGAGTATTCGGTATTTGAAGTGATTCATTCAAACAAAAGTTAAAAGACTAAAGATTTCTCTGTGAAACTCTGTGCGCTCTGTGTCTCCGTGGTATTTTTTTAGTTTTGAGAGCAATGAGTAGTGATACTCAATACTCAATACCCAATACTCAATACCCAATACTCAATACCCAATACCAATTCTGAATTGAATAACACACTCCAATAACCTATTTTTGTTTATTCACAAAATTAAAATCCAATCATATGAAAATAGGTGTTCCTAAAGAAATTAAAACCAATGAGAACAGGGTAGCATTGACTCCTATTGGTGCGGAAGTTTTGAAAAGAAACGGTCATAAGATATTTGTAGAAACAAATGCAGGTGTAGGAAGCGGATTCAGCGATGCTGATTATAAAAAAGCAGGCGCAACAATATTAAAAACACCGAAACAGGTTTTTGACACAGCCGATATGATCATGAAAGTAAAGGAACCGATCAAGCCTGAATATAATCTTATCAGAAACGGACAGGTTGTATTTACTTATTTTCATTTTGCATCTTCAAAGGATCTTACTCTTGCAATGATGAAAAATAAATGTATAGCTATCGCATATGAGACAGTTCAGAAAGAAGACGGATCATTGCCATTGCTTATCCCGATGAGTGAAGTTGCCGGAAGAATGGCATCTCAGGAAGGCGCAAAATATCTTGAAAGAACAATGGGCGGAAGAGGAGTTCTGCTCGGAGGCGTTCCCGGAACAGAGCCTGCTGAAGTAGTTGTACTTGGCGGAGGAATTGTTGGAACAAACGCTGCAAAGATCGCAGCAGGTTTCGGCGCAAAGGTAACCATCATGGACAACAATCTTTACAGACTAAGATATCTTGATGATGTAATGCCTAAGAACATTACAACGATGATGAGCAATCCTTATAACATCAGAGAAAAAATTCAGAAAGCTGATCTTGTGATCGGCGCAGTTTTAATTGCCGGTGCAAAGGCTCCGAAGCTGATTACAAAACCTATGCTGAAACTGATGAAACCCGGTTCTGTAGTTGTTGACGTATCGGTTGACCAGGGCGGATGCATTGAAACCTGTAAGCCGACTACTCACGAAGATCCAACTTTTGTAGTTGACGGTGTCGTTCATTACTGCGTGGCAAACATGCCCGGAGCAGTTCCGTTTACATCTACAATAGCTCTGACAAATGCAACGCTTCCCTATGCAGTTGAGCTTGCCAACAAGGGCTGGCATAAAGCTTGTGCGGAAAACGAAGAACTGAAATTAGGATTGAATATGATAGACGGAGAGATTGTATATAAAGGAGTTGCAGATGCTTTCGGGTATAAGTATTCTGATGTGAATGAAGTAATGTAGTTCAGTTACAAGTTACAAGTTACGAGTTACGAATTACAAATTATTAATATTAATGCCGGGCTGTTTAGTTGTCCGGTATTTTTTTTCAATTGTGAATAGTGAATAGTCAATAGTGAATAGTGAATATTTATTATGAGTAAATGATTTGAGATTAATTTGTAGAAATGTAAAGGAGCTTCAAATACTTACGTTCAGGGATCTAAAACTTATATCTTTAAATAAAAGACATGCCGCCCGGAGCATTAGAGATGAATCCGATAAACTCAGATATGATTCCGGCAAATACAAACCTGCTTTTTTTTAAACCGGACATATACTTCTTAAACTTTAACTTACATTCAAACTTCTCAGTTGTGAAACTGTGTCATTCAGCCGTGTTCCAGGTGAAGTCAGTTGTGTTTCTGAGTAAGTCAGTCGTTTTTCGGAGCGGTGCGGGGAACCCACTGAGAAGTGGGGGAACCCACCAAGTAGTGCGGGGGAAGCCACTGGTCAGTCCGGGGAACCCACTGAAGGGAAATTGGTCTAAAATATATTATTAATAACAAAATCATAATTATGGAAAAATATACAAAACAGGATTGGTCTGAAATGTCTACAAGAGATCAAACGAAAAGTTTTATTGATTATGTTAACAAGGCATATTATGAAAGCTATCTGGATGAATCAGAACGTTATGAGCGAATAAACTTTTGGTCACATATGTCAATAGTAATAATAGGATTTCTTGTCACAATTCTTATTGGACTTACAAAAATACTTCCTGAATGGAATGAGTTTCAACCTCTTGAAATAATTATATTTATTCTCCCCTCCGTTTCTTCTGTGATAGTTTTATATGTTTCTCAGAGAGGATACAGGCAGAAAGAGCAAATACGTGAAACTGCAAGGATAGAATGTAAGAAACTGGTAAATGAAGCAAGAATTCGTTTTTCTATATGTAAGGATCAAAGTGACTATTTGATATTATATAATTGGTTGAATGAGGAGGTTAGAAGATTACAACTGCAACAAGCTGAAAGCTATTTTGGCTCTCATGAGAATACGAACAAATGAGAATATTCAGTCTGAGAATTGAGGACGCTACCGGGGACATGCAGGGAAAATTGATTTCCTATGATTAAAATGATTCCACTGATTTCGCAGATCAGATTTTATGATTAACCAAGTTAACCTAATCATTGAAATAAGTCTGATCAGTTAGATCAGGAGTAAAATTCCTATCACATCACATTTCATAAGTTTTCACAAATCGAAAAAATAAATTTGACTTCAAGCTATACTTTTATTACATTGCAATCAATTAATAATTAATCAGTATGCATCTGAAAAAAATTATTCTACTCGCATTAATAGCATTAAACCTTAATTCCGCCAGATCCCAATCAACATGGTTCTGGCAGCAGCCTCTTCCTTCGGGAAATTTTTTGTACTCGGTTGATTTTGTGAATGAGCAGACCGGATATGCAGTGGGAACGGTCGGGACGATAATGAAGACAACAAATGGCGGAGATAACTGGGAAGTTCAAAATTCAAATTTTAACTCAGACCTTCTCGGTACAAATTTCTATGATGAGAATCTTGGATTTGCAGTTGGGGGAAATAACGGGTCAATCTTAAGGACTTCAAACGGCGGATCAAACTGGAGCACGGTATTCAGCGGAGCTGGTAATGTTATGTGGTCTGTTGATTTCCCTACGAGAAACACAGGATATGCAGCAGGTCCGGGCGGCGTGATATTAAAATCAACAAATGCCGGGTTAAACTGGGTATCGATCGGGAGCAGTACAACTGCAAATTTATTCAGTGTGAGTTTCATTGATTCAATGAATGGCGTCGCGAGCGGCAACAGGATTGTAATTAAAACAACAAACGGCGGATTGACCTGGGCTGCTCAAAATATTACATATATTAATTTTGCTCCTCAGAATACCAGCATAAATTACATTGATTCGAATAACATATTATGCCTTACCAATGTTGATGACAGAATTAATAAAACAACAAACGGCGGTTTAAGCTGGGAAGGCTATAAAATAAACCTGCCGGATATTAATGACATTCCGAGAAATATTTCATTCCTTAATGCGAATACCGGATTTATGGTAACAAGCTATGGGAATATTTTAAAGTCAACAAACGGAGGGATCGACTGGACAGTTGATTCGACATTTAAACCGGTATATCCGCAAATAGGAGTATTGTTCGGTGTGAAATCTGTAAATAATAATGTAGCTTATGTGTGCGGTTCAGGAGGGCGAATAATAAAAACAATTAATGGCGGACAAAACTGGATAACAGCGACAGGGAATGGAATTAATCTGGAATCAAATTATTTTATTAATGAGAACACGGGATATACAGTAGGATATGAAGGGACGATATTAAAGACGACTGACGGAGGAAACGTTTGGATTACACAAATGAGTAATACAATACAGAATTTAAATGATGTTTATTTTGTGAATAGTGAAGTTGGTTATGTTTGCGGGGATACAGGAACGATCTTGAAGACTACAAATGGAGGAAACAATTGGTTTGTGATGAGCTCAATTTTCACGGATAATTTAAATGGAGTATTTTTCACAACTTTTGATGTGGGGTTTATTATTGGTCTTAATAACTTCATAGTTAAAACCACTAACGGAGGAATAAATTGGGAAAAACAAATTAGTTTACCTTTTGATGAATTTCATTCCTTATATTTTTTTAATAATAATACAGGTTTTGTTTCAACATCCAGCAGTTTTAGGAAAACAACAAATGGTGGTATTAGTTGGGATCAAATTACGAATGTTGGGGGATATGATTTAACATTTACAGATACATTAATTGGATACGCTTGTGGTGGTTCGGGTAGAATCAGAAAAACAACAGATGGTGGATTAAGCTGGGTAAATCAGATTAGCAATGTTACAGGTACAATGGTGTCAGTTTCGTTTATAGATAAAAACAATGGTTTTGTAGTCGGTGGTGAAGGAAAAATTACAAGAACAACCAATGGAGGTTTAGACTGGACATCACAAAACTCCTTTACTTTAAATGTATTAACATCTGTGTTTGTACAAAACAATAGTACAGCATATTTATGCGGAGAGTTTGGAACAATATTAAAAACTACTAATGCAGGATTAACTTTTGTAGAAAATAACCAGACGAATAATCATCCAAATTATAAACTGCATCAAAATTATCCAAATCCTTTTAACTCATCTACTATTATAAAGTATGAGATTAAGAGATCGGCTGAAGTAAAAATCAAACTTCACAATATTGAAGGAAAGGAAATTTCTACATTAGTGAATGATAATCAGAACTCAGGAAGTTATGAATTATTATTTGATTCTTCCAGTCTTTCAACTGGGATATATTTTTATTCTCTTTATATTAATAATACAATTCTATATACAAAAAAACTAAATGTAATGAAGTAAATTAAAAAAACTTTAAATAAAAATAATATGAAAACAATAATTTACATTTGCATCTGCTTTTTTTCAATCAGCATTAATTGTATTTCTCAAATTACAGAAGACTATCCTTTCAAAACTTATCTCGATTCGGGGAATAATATATATACAGCTGGTTATAAATTTATTGGAAATCAAAAGATATTTACATCCAAAAATTTAATAAAAGTAATATTCAACTTTGGGAGATAAAAGTAGATAATCCAAATGGTGACGACAGAGCAATAGATGTAGTAGTTGATTCACTTGATAATGCTTTTATAACGGGTTATTACTCTAATGTTGCTACAAATAGTGTTGATATTATTACAATTGCTTTAAGACCAAATGGCACAATAAAATGGGAAAAAATATATAAAAATTCTGGTGAAGATAAAGGGTTGTGTATAGAATTAAAATTAAACGATGATGGTCAAGCAACAGAAGTATTCATCGCTGGCTATGTTACAACACCTAACAACTATAAAGACTTTATAATCAAAAAATATTCGGCAAGTAATGGAGATTCATTAGGTCAAAAAACTTACGGCTTAAAGTTCGGCGACGATATCGCCACCGACATTCTTCTTGACGGCAATTATGCTTATGTCTTAGGATATTCTTATTTCGGACCGCACAGAATGAATGACATAACATTACTTACTTTTTGGCAGTCTGATCTGTCATTGAATGAAGTTTTATTTGATAATCGTCCCGGCTCTGATGACAAACCGACCGGGTTTGTCATTGCAGAAAGATCGAGCGTTCCTGTGCAGAAATCAAAAATATCCTTAACAAGTGTATCTGACAATACTTCTGCCGGCGGCGGGACAAAATTTCTTACGATGTTCATAGAACCGTCATTTGTAAATCACTTTATAATTAGATGGCAGAAAGAATATACGAATTGTAAGTCCTGCAGAAATGATTACGCAACTTCAGTTAGTCAGGATTTCACGGGAGACATTTATGTTGCGGGTTATGTTGATCGCTCGTTTATAAGGAATCATGGCTGCGACTTTGCAACAATTAAGTATAAAGCAGCTGAAGGAGCATACGGCTGGACGGAAGGTGTTAAGTTTTATAATTACAGCGATACTTCGACAAGAGGAGTAAATGATAAAGCATCCTCCATTAAAATAAATGATAATAAAACTGTCTATGTAGCGGGAGTGTCTGAAGCTTCACCAAGCGGATTTTCTTATGTGCAATATTCACAGACAGCCGGAGACCCGTTGTTCGAGTTAGACAGAGTATATACGCCCGGCTTCATTTTAAATGACAGAACACTCGGAGATGGAATGAATAAATGGTCAACACTGCATCTTGCGAATGACGGAACGCCTCTGATAGTTATGATGGGTTGGAATGAAACGAATGCATACTGGTCTGCTATTAGGTACGACGCAAACGGTAACGTGCTTTATACTATCAATGACGATCCGGGTGACTTTAATCAGCCGGCTGTAAATAAAAATGAGCAGGCTTTGACATTAAACAACTACCCGAATCCGTTTAATCCTTCAACTGCCATCAGCTATACATTAATCGAAAATAGTTTTGTAAACTTGAAAGTCTATAACTCACTTGGAAGGGAAGTTGCATCATTGGTTAATGAAAAGCAAAATCCGGGAAACCATACAGTTAATTTCAATGCAGGAAATCTTTCGAGCGGAGTTTATTATTATACAATGACGGTAAACGGGATTGTGAGAGAAACGAAAACTATGATGCTGCTGAAATAATTCTTTACCTCATCCTTCAGACTTAATGACCGGTTGCCGTTGGCTTTAGCTAACGGCAATTTTGTTAAAGAAAAATCCATTATTTCAATCACCATTCACATAACAGAAACTCTCATAACCTCCGCAACATCTTAAAAGAGTACTTGACTTTTGAAACTATCAGTTATATATTTGCGTAAATATAAGTGCTTATATAAATTATTATAATCACTATATAATCACTAAACAATCACTAAACAAACATGAGCATAGTAAGAAATCTGGGTTATATAGCAGTGGGGACAAGGTTCAGGATCCTTACTGACAGGCTGATGCAGGACGCGGATAAAATTTATAAATCACTGGGACTGGAATTTGAACCGCGATGGTTTACTGTCTTTTATCTCATCAATCAGAAATCACCGGTGACCATTACCGAACTTACGGAGCAGCTTGGATATTCACAGCCGGCTGTTACACAAATTGTAAATGCACTCATAAGAAAGAACCTGATTGATTCAGTTAAAGAAAAAAATGATTCGCGCAAAAAGCTTTTGACCATTACTCCGAAAGGAAAAGATCTGGTTCTGAAACTGATTCCCGTCTGGCAGGACATTGAAAATGCGGTAAAAGATCTTTTTAATTCCACCGGCTATGATGTTTTGCATATTATAGGCAAACTGGAAAATGAACTGGATTCAAAGGACATATTTACAAGAGTAATGGACAAAACAAAGAACAGGCAGAGAAGCGAGGTCAGGATCCTCGAGTACGATCCTGATTACAAAGATCATTTCCGTGATCTGAATTATGAATGGATATCGAAATACTTTAAGATAGAGAAAAAGGACAGACAACTGCTTGAAAATCCTGAAAAGGAAATACTGCAGAAAGGCGGTCACATCTTATTTGCTGAATATGAAAACGAGATCGCAGGTACAGCTGCTCTGTTAAAACATAATGAGAAAGAATATGAGCTTGCAAAGATGGCAGTATCCGGGAAAGTTCAGGGAAAACAGATCGGTAAGAAACTCGCTTTGGCTGTAATAAAAAAGGCGAAGTCTCTTAATGCAGAAACTCTTTTTCTTGAAACCAATTCAACTCTGATCCCTGCTCTTAATCTTTATAAGAATCTCGGATTCGCGGAAGTGGAAATGAAAAATCAGTCTGATTATAAAAGAGCTACATTAAGGATGGAGCTGAGCCTGAAAAAAGTAAGCAGGGTTTTGGCGTAACCACTAAGTCACAAAGACACAAAGAGAAATTTTTTAAAAATAGTAAGCTTTGTGCCTTTGTGTCTTCGTGGTTTAAAAATATTTTAAGTTTTGTGATACTCTCGTAGGATTTCAAAAGGTCACAAAACATATAAATCTAAAATCCAAATTCTAAAAACATAAATCCAGCAATTATGTTAAAATCAGAATTCAAAAGTGAAACCGGAAACAATTTTGTAATGATGTTTCTTAAGGTAGCGTTTATTGCTGCAATGGTTACATCTTTTATAAGCAGTAAAGGCTGAACATTCTGAGGTTTTACAACGCTATCAATAAGACTCAGACAGGTTCCATTGATCATGGAATTTGTCATTCTCTAATTTAAATTAATATAATTTATGAAAATCAAAACTTTAATAATGGCAGTCTCATTTTTTATTAATGTTCCGTTTGCAATAAGCCAGAGTAATTCAGGCAGCGGAAATGTCATGAGCAATACGGAAAAGGAATCGGCAGTTCAGTCAATATCCAAACTATTATTCGACAACTATATTTTTCCTGAAGTTTCAGCTGAGATGGAAAAATATATAAAGGACAAGTTAGCTGCTAACGATTACAGCAGCATTTCAGATCCTGTAAAGTTCTCTGAAGAGCTTACAAAAGACCTCCAGTCAGTCAGCAAAGACAAGCACATACGCGTTGAATACAATCCGGACCGGATCAAAAAAATAAAAGAAAGTGATAACAATCAGAGCAATGATATGCAGGCGGAGTTCATTCAGCAGCTGAAGAGGGAAAATTACGGATTCAGAAAAGTAGAGAGGATCGGCGGTAATATCGGTTACATAGATTTCCGCAACTTCGGTCCCGGAGATTTGATAAAGGAAAAAGTTGCTTCCGTAATGGAATTTGTCGAAGACTGTAATGCTTTGATATTCGACATGAGGTTTAACGGCGGCGGCGATCCGACAGGGATACAGGTGATCACAAGTTATCTGTTCGGTGAAGAGCCTGTTCATTTAAATGATCTGTACTTCAGGCCGGCTGATACAACGGAGCAGTACTGGACATTAAAGGAAATTGAAGGAAAACGCAGACCGGACGTACCTGTTTATGTACTCACAAGCAGCTATACATTTTCAGGAGCGGAAGAATTTTCCTATAATCTGAAAAATCTCAAACGTGCGACGATCGTCGGAGAAACAACCGGAGGCGGCGCTCACCCGGGAGGCATGAATATAGTTGATGATAATTTTTAATATTCGTTCCTGTTGGACGCGCGATCAATCCGATCTCTAAAACAAACTGGGAAGGTACGGGAGTCTTGCCTGATGTTGAGATCAACAGCACAAAGGCTCTTACAAAAGCGCATGTTCTGGCATTGGAAGATCTGAAATCAAAAGAGAATAATGAAGGAGTAAAGAATACATATGACTGGCTGATAGCATCTTTGAATGCAACGCTGAATGACATTAACATTGATACCGATGTTTTAAAAAGTTATGCGGGAAGCTACGGTGACAGAAAAGTACATTATGAAAACGGGAAACTGTATTATCAGAGAGGCGTAAGACAAAAATTTGAACTAACGCCAATGTCTGAAGATACTTTTATGCTTAAGGATCTGGATGTGTTCAGAATTAAATTTGTTAAAGATGAATCAGGAAAAGTAACAGAGCTTACCGGGATGTATGATGACGGGAAAAGTGATACGTCGGAAAGAACTGTGGAATGATCAGAGGAGGTTTCTTACCACGGAGGCACAGAGTACACAGAGATGCACAGAGATTATAAAGGTATACTTATTAAGAAGAAATCTGAAAACCAATTAAGTTTGTCATTGCACCCCGCTAAAAGCAAGATGTCTCAAAAACATTATTTAAACCAGGAAGTCACTAAGACACAAATCATGCTTTGAAAACAGATGTCTTTGTGACTTTGTGACTTCGTGGTTTAAAATATCTCTGTGAAACTCAGTGTCCTCCGTGCCTCAGCGGTAAAATTTTTTTATTTTTTAGTCACACTCAGAAATCGGGAATGATTTTTCAGTAGTCTCTATTTAGAAACATATCCGGGCCATTTGTACTCAAAGGCAATTGCATACAAGATCTCATCCATCATTTCAAATCCTTCATTAGAATTTACCATAATCACTGCACCGACACCGGAATTCCTGTAAGCAACAGCCATTGTAACAAAACCTTCGTCCCATCCGCCGTGCAGGAATCTTGCGGTCTCACGTTCACCCAGCAGCATAAATCCCATTCCCATGTTGGGAGCATTCTTTGCGGTGTAAGCATCTCTTCAATTGTTTCTTTTTGAAGAGTTCAGAATTCCCTTGAGAGCTGATTGAACCTCGGTCAGCAGAGCTGCAAGTTCACCGGAGTAGTCCATAGTCCTGCAGCAGCCATTTCAGGATAGACATGAAAGTCTCCCGTTACCGGCAATCCGTTTTTTGGAAATCCGACGGAATAATTTTTTTGCAGACTTTCAGGAAGCGGCTGTTCGAATGTGCTGTAGATTAAATTTAACGGTTCAAAAAGTTCTTCACGCATAATTTCCGGAAAAGATTTTCCGGTAATGTCCATGACCGTAAGCTGTGCGACAGTTGTACCTCCTCCCGAGTAGCGAAATTTTGATCCGGGAAGAATATCCACTACCACAGGCGGATTGTTTGCAGGAGGTTTACCGTCAAGAATCTGCTGAACAGTCGGAATAGTTTCTGTCCTTTGATAACCTTCAAATCCGTGAACAGTCATACCGGCAGTATGACTCAGCAATTGCCTTAAGGAGATATCAGGCTGCACGCCGTTAAAAGGAGGAACTTTCCATGAAGTAAGATATTCATTTACATCTTTATCAAGATCTGCTAATCCCGCCTCTTTCAGACGCATTACACCTAAGGCGAAAACAGGTTTGCTCACTGAACCCGCCATGAAAAAGTATTTACATTGACCGAATCATTTGTCCTGTCATTTCTTATTCCAAAGCCTCTTGCCCATTCAACTTTACCGTCATTAATAACTGCAATGCTGACTCCGGGAGTATGATAAAATTTCATTCGGTCACTCAGTGTACTGCTTTGGAAGACTCCCTCTTTATTGGTCTTTACACGTAGATTGTTAATAATGCTGTCTATCCTGTTTTCAATGTCTTCTGAATATTTCGGATTAAAGTCGTCAGGTTTGAATTCAGCTGAGCTTCCTGTAAGAAATATGAAAAGTATAAATATGAATTTTATGTATTTCATTTTTTTAGTTAAGTCCCGGTTGCATAACAGAAAATGATTAAAATATTCTTTTCAAAATTTTATTGATTCAGTGACAAGATATGAAAAGGCAAAATCAAGTTCATCACACTTGACATTGCATATGAGATAGGATAACTTAATCAGGCAACAGAAATATAAAATATTCTTAATTTATCATGAACATGTTTAAAGAAGAATCCCCCGCTATAAGACAATCAAAGTCATTAATGAACTTACTCCTCCACGCCTGTCTTCACAAGCTTTACTTCTGATAAAGATAAAATGCCCGGTTAAAAAATAACCAGGTATGAGTAAATTAATCGATAAAATTATATTAGTTTTTCAACTAAGACACTTCTTTTGTATTAAGTCAGGTCCGGAAGGAAATGGACCCGGAAATAAACTTAATTTAAAATTTTTTCTGATCCTTACAAAGGAAACCCAACAATAGTCTTAAGAGTCAATAACTCTATGAAAGGAGAAGTTTTCTAAATTTTAAAAACATTAAAAAACTTATCATGAAAAAATTAATCTCAATCTTTTCGTTATTTTTATTCTTTAGTTTTATTGTAAATTCACAAGCACAGGTTTCAAGTTATATTTTCTCACAATATCCGGGGACCTATACAGAAATTTCCGGTGACACAGTTGTAGCCTTCTCAACTTCAACAATTACAAATCCTATGGATCTGGACGATGTTACTTATCCCTCAAACAGGATTCCGTTTACATTTAAATATAACGGAGTTCCATATACAAATTGTGCAATTAACACAAACGGATTCATTACATTTGGTACTACACCGCCTGTCGCTGCAAATTACGGTTCAATTTCCGCGACGGAAGTATATGACGGAGCAGTGAGCGGATTTGGAATAGATCTTATTGGCATTTTTGGAACGAATGCTGACAGAGTTTCAGGCAGTGCGGTTTTATCCAATGTTGTAAGCTTTGCTGGAATAGTTGCAGGCAGACTGATCACAGGAACCGGCATTCCTGCTTCAGCAACCATCCTTTCATTTAATCAGAGTGCAGGAACAATTACAATGTCCGCAGGTGCAACGTCAACCGGGGTAAACGAAATTATTCAAATTGCCGCTGCAAGTATTGTAAGAGGAACTCAGGGTGCAGCCGGAAATAAGGTTCATATAATTCAATTTAAAAATTTCAGGAGGAATACAACTACCGGCACAGTTGACAATCTAAATTTTCAAATAAAGCTGTATGAAGCAACAGGCAAAATTGAAGTAGTATATGGGAAAGTTTTTGAAGGTCCTATTCCCGTATTCGGTCAGGTAGGTTTAAGAGGGATTCTGCCAACTGATTTCAATAACAGAACTACAGCTTCAAACTGGTTAACTACAACAGCGGGAGCTACTAATGACGTGCAATGTATGATAAGCAGTTCGGTTTATCCCGGTTCAGGACTGACATTTGTCTGGGGTCCTCCGCACATAAATGTAAATATCACCGTTATACCTGAAGGATTTTATAACCTTTCTACATTACGCCTTAATATGAGAGATACTGTGACTGCTTATCTGAGAAATACAACTACTCCTTTTGCAAAAGCTGATTCTGCAAAAGCAGTCATTGATTCCGTAACTTTCACAGGCGCTTTCACTTTTAATAATGCTTCTTCAGGAACATATTACATTGAAGTGAAACACAGAAACAGCATCGAGACCTGGAGCAAGTCAGGAGTCAGTTTTAGTTCCGGCAGTTCGGCAAACTACGATTTCACAACTGCAGCAGTCAAAGCATTTGGGAATAATATGGTATTGGTGGGAACGAAGTATTGTATTTACAGCGGAGACGTAATCAGGGAAGGATCAGTAAATTTGTCTGATGTATTACTGGTATATAATGCCGGATTGAATTTTGTTATGGGATATACAGTAACTGATGTAACAGGGGATAACTCAACAAACCTTGAGGATCTGCTTATCACTTATAATAATTCCGCTGATTTTGTAAGCAAGATCACTCCGTGAGTATTATAACTTTGCGAAACAGGAAAGAAAAAAAACCAAGTAACCGCAGGCTTCATGCCTGCGGATTTTTGTCAAAGCTCAATCATTTTACAGAGCAGCAATGAGATCATTTAATCAAAACCAGTTTCTTTGTAACTGAAGAAAATGCAGATTGGAGTCTGTAAAAATAAACACCTGCAGGATAACTTTCAGCATTCCAGAATTTATTATGTTTTCCTTCAGATAAAACCCCTGAATAAATTTCTGATATCTCTCTGCCGAGTCCATCAAAAATTTTTAATGATATACTATTTCTTTCCGGTAAATAAAATGAAATAGAAGTTACAGGATTGAACGGATTAGGATAATTCTGATACAGTTCAAAATCTTCTGAAATGCTATTGCCTGAATTACTGATACCTGTTATGATCTCTGAAAGAGGGCGTTTCCAAACTTTTCCGGTGGATGATCCGGCAAATAAGTATTCATCTTTGATGGCTATTGATGCGATGATAGTATCAGGGAGACACTGATTTATCTGCGTCCAGATTCCGGATGAAGCATTATAATAGAAAATTCCGTCGGTGTAAGTTCCGGCAAACAGATCATCACCGTACGGAGTCAGAGTGATTACTCTAAGTTCGGTCAGCCCCGTACTTGCAGATGTCCACTGTATGCCGTTGTTCTCCGTAACAAACACTCCGCCTCCGTAAGTACCGCAATAAGTTTTATTTCCTGTCTGAACAATAGTACGTACATCATTATTTGTGAGACCATTTTGCGCCATCATCCAGTTTACTCCGCTATTGGTTGAACGGTAGATCCCTCCGTAAAGTCCGACAAAAAAATTTGTTTCGTTATAAGAAAGCGCATACAGCAGGTCACCTTCACCCAGTCCGAATCTTGACCAACTCAAGCCGTCATTTGTCGAGCGAAAGATACCTGCAAACACACAACCTGCGTAAACGTTAGCGCTGTCAGTAATTAAAGCTTTGATATTGAGCTGTCCGAGTCCCTGATTTGACTGCGTCCATGATGCACCTTTATTATCCGAATAGAAAACACCACCCGATGACGTGCCTGCAAAAATATAATTATCTTTAAATGATAAACATTGAACGAAAAGATTATTTCCCAATCCGGAATTTATCTGAATCCAGTTTGCGCCATTATTATCAGATCTGAATATTCCAACAGTAGTCCCGGCATATAATTCATCACCAGTTGTCATTACGGAGCTTACGTATCCACCGGTGAAATTTCCTGTGACGGTCCATTGTGAAAAAACATCACAGTACGAACTGAAAATAAACAGGAGCACATAAATTAACTTAATGAAATTTCTCATATTTAAAGATATAATATTTGATTAACTACAGCATTGATCTGAACTTTAGTATCTGTCTTCTGTGACGGGACACATGAACAATTGCGTGTTCCATCAGCTGTTCATAATCGTATATCTGACCCCAGCCGGTTACTAATTTTCTTGAAGGATCATACTGTGCCATTTCAGAATCGTCAATGTTTTCAAAAAATTGTTTGCTGTGATGTAACAAAATGTCTAAGGCAGCGAGATATTCCGGTATGGTTTTTAATTTTTTTCTTACCGCGCGTATGCTTTTGGTATTTCCCCTGTGAATATCAATCATAGTAATATAGTTATAGCCGCAGTAGATGATATGAGTGAGTACAGACTGAATGGAAACGCAGTCTTTGTTTTTTGTTTTAGTATCTAAGATTTTGATAAGATCAGAGTCATTAATATCCGTAATGTTATTTTTTAGATCTTCGATTACATTTTCGTATTCATCCAAAAGAGCGGTTATCACTGCTTTACGCTGGCTGTTTGGCATGGAGGTTTAGTTTTTACTTAGAAAGTTATTGTTTGAAATTAAATTAAAAGCATTTAAGTATCAATTTACTATTTTGATTCTCTGTTCACTTTGTTAAATATTCGTCCAAAATAAAGAAAAAGCTTGCCACGAATTTCACGAATGATCACGAATTAAAAAAATATTATTAAATATTATCACTAGTTTATAAATAGAATTAACATAAATTTATTCCGGACAGCTTAAGTATATCATTAAGATGGATCAGGAGATTAATCTAAAAGACTCGTTATTACTCCAAAAAGGTTATGAAAACAGATTAAATTTAATGTTGTTAAATTTTAAAATAAACACTTTGTATAGCAATGATTTTGTTCACTTTAACCCGTTGAATATTTAAGAACCTTCTTTTAAATTGTTACACAAAATTTATTTGAGTAATTTGTAAAAATTCAATAATATGAAAAATATACAACTGGAAATACCGGAAAATCTGGATCTCGATGAAAAAGATATTAAAATGATATTAGCATCAAAACTCTATGAGCAAGGCAAGCTTTCATTAGGTTATGCAGCAAAACTTGCAGGGTATACTAAACGAGAATTTGCCGAACAATTGGGAAAGTATAATGTGTCTTTGTTTAATTACCCTCCATCAGAACTATCCCGTGATGTAAAAAATGCATAAGACAATAGTATCAGATACGAGCTGCTTCATCGTATTGGATAATATTGGAGAACTTGATCTTCTTAAACACTTGTATGGAAATATTATAACTACTCCGGATGTCGCTAATGAGTACGGAAAAATATTACCGGATTGGGTTGAAATAAAATCACCGTTCGATGATCAATTTCAAAAAATGCTTGAGTTACAAATTGATAAAGGAGAAGCCAGTGCAATTGCTCTTGCCGTTGAGATAAAAGATTGTACAATAATACTAGATGATCTCAAAGCAAGAAATATAGCAGAGGGTTTAAATATTGATATTACAGGAACTCCTGGTGTTATAATCAAAGCAAAAAATAAAAAAATTATTACTTCCATAAAACCTTATTTGCAAAAGCTTAAAAGCACAGATTTTAGATTGACACCGGACTTGGAAATTTTGGCTTTAAAAGAATCAGGTGAAGAATAAATTATGATAAGCTTTTACAAGGTTTATAAAATTAGTTTTAAATTGTTACACAAAATTTATTTGAGTAATTTGTAAATAAAATAAGATGAATTCAAAGACAGAATTAGAAAGAAAATTAAGGTTAATTAAACCTGAATTGTCGAAAAAGTTTTATGTTGACAAAATCGGTTATTTTGGATCATTTCTAAATAACGAACAGAGAGAAGATTCTGATATTGATATTCTTGTTGATTTTAGAAAACCTTTGGGATGGGAATTTTTTGATTTACAGGATTTACTTGAAAAGGAATTAAAAAGGAAAATTGATCTTCATACCACAAATTCATTAAAAGAACAGCTAAGAGAAACTATATTGAAACAGGTTAAATATTTATGAATTCAAAGGAACGAAGATATGATTTATTTCTCGAAGATATTCTAAATTCAATTAATTTAATAGAAGAGTATATTGGTGAATTGGAGTTTAAGGAGTTCAAACAAAGTCGAATGGTAGTAGATGCTGTTATTCGAAATTTCGAGATTATTGGAGAAGCTGCAAAAAACATTCCCCCGGATATACAAATAAAGTATCCTGAAATACCCTGGAAAAAAATGTACAATCTGAGAAATCTTATTAGCCATGTTTACTTTGGAATTGATTATGAAATGATCTGGGAAATTGTAAAAAGAAATTTGCCCTTAAACAAAATTGATATAATAAAAATAATAGAGAAGGAAAAACATACTTAATGAAAGAGAAAATACGTATTGCTTCCGGACAGGGGTTCTGGGGAGATCTTGTAGATGCTCCATACAAACAGGCGACCGGCGGTCCTGTTGATTACATAATGATGGACTACCTTGCGGAAGTAACAATGTCCATTCTCCAAAAGCAAAAATTAAAAGATCCTAATTTAGGCTACGCCCGTGACATTCCTCCTTTAATGGAAAGACTTCTTCCTGTAATTAAAGAGAAAAATATCAAAGTAATTACAAACGGCGGCGGAGTGAATCCGATCGCATGCCGGGACGCGATATTTGCAGTTGCCAAAAAAATGGCATTAAAGATCTGAAGATCGGAGTTGTTATGGGTGATAATATTCTTGATAAAATAGATGAACTTGTTTCTAAAGGTGTCGAGCTAAAAAATATGGAGACAGGAGAAAGCGTGAAGACTGTCAAAGATAAAGTTTTAAGCGCGAATGTTTATTTCGGCGCGGAAGCAATTGTCGAGTGTTTAAAACAAGGAGCAGATATTGTGATCACCGGAAGAGTTACTGATACAGGGCTGACACTTGCTCCGATGATATATGAATTCGGATGGGACATGAAGAACTGGGATCTTATGGCAGCGGGCACTGTCGCCGGACATATTCTCGAATGCGGCGGTCAGGCAAGCGGAGGGAATTTTCTCGGAGACTGGAAAAGCATTCCGGACTTAGCGAGAATTGGTTTTCCGATTGCTGAAGCATTTCCAAACGGTGAAGTGATAATTACAAAACACGACAACACAGGCGGAAGAGTGAGTGTTGAAACGGTAAGCGAACAGCTTGTTTATGAGATCGGTGATCCGAAAGATTACATAACACCGGATTGTATTGCAGACTTTACTTCGATTCATCTTGAAGATATTGGAGAAAACAGAGTAAGAGTATATGATGTAAAAGGATTCCCGGCAACTCCTTTTTATAAAGTATCAATGTCATACTCGGACGGTTACAGCGCTTTTGGTTCGCTGACTTATTCATGGCCCGATGCTTTGGATAAAGCGAAAGCAGCTGATGAAATTTTGAGGACAAGATTAAGTGATCTCGGTTTGAAGTTTGACGAGATAAGAACTGAATTTCAGGGATACAATGCATGTCACGGAAACATTGCCGCAAAGTTTGATGAACTTAATGAAGTCGTTTTAAGAATTGGTGTCCGTTCACAGGACAGGAAAGCGATAGAGAGATTCGGGATGGAGATAGCCCCGTTGATACTGACAGGTCCTCCGGGAGTTACAGGTTTTGCAGGCGGGAGACCGAAGCCGTCGGATGTAGTTGCATACTGGCCTGCGCTGATACCGAAATCTGAAGTTTCCCAATTGTGATTGTAGAAGAATTGAAATGAATTTTTCTACGAAGGTACGGAGGATACTCAGAAGAATTAGGAATTATGAATTAAATATTTTATGAACAAATTAGACGAATCATTTCGAATTCCCAAAACATAACAATCGGAAACTGAGAAAAGTAAAAAAGAATATGAAGCTAAAATTTCTCTAATGAAAGAAGCTGCAAAGGACAATCTATTTCTGATAGACTTAAACGAGGTAATGGATGATTTCAAATATGCTGATTTTGAAAATATTGAGTAAATAATTTTTGAACTTAAATCTAATAACAATCAAAATGAAATATATTCTATTAATTTTCATCACAACTATTTTTATTGGTTGCGGCACCAAAGGCAGTGAAAGCTATGACGCGGGAGTGAAGCTGTTTCAGGAAATGAAATACAGGGAAAGCATTGCAGATTTTCAAAAAGCAATAAATGAAAATCCTGAATTCGGAGAAGCTTTTATGAATAAAGGAAGAGCATTTACTTTACTGCAGCAATATGATTCCTCAATAAGCAATTATCAGGCAGCGCTTGGAATTTTCAAGCAGGGAAAATTTAATGCGGGCGTGAATAATCTTCCTGATAATAAGAAGGTTGCTCAGATACAGGAAGTATGGCTTCCTTACGCTCAGCTGCAGCAGAAAATTCAGCAGGGAATTCCGCTGACGGATATTGAGATACAGAAGCAGGCGGAAATAATAAAACGATTAGACCTTAAATAATTTATTTTCATACAGAGACACAAAGAAACAGAGATTCACAGAGGGAAAATTTTTTTCAGCAACAAATTCACTTGGATAATCTGTTTTAAACGCTACTAAACAATATTTATTTACTCTGTGTCACTCAGTGTTCTCTGTGTCTCTGTGGTAAAACTCACAATATTCAGAATGGAAAAAATTCTTGTCATCGGAGCGGCAGGACAGATCGGCTCCGAGCTTACATTAGCTTTAAGAAAAGTTTACGGTGATGCAAATGTTTTTGCAACTGATATTAAAGATGCGCCGAAAGATGTTAAAAAATCCGGACCGTTTCAGATAATGGACGTGATGGATGATAAACGGCTTATTCATTTCGTGATACGTTATAAAATTACGCAGATATACCTTCTTGCAGCAGTTCTTTCCGGTAATGCCGAACGCCTGCCTTTACAGGCATGGGATATAAATATGAGAAGTCTGCTGAACATACTTGATCTTGCAAGAGAAGTAGGAATAAACAAAGTCTTCTGGCCGAGTTCCATTGCGGTTTTCGGAACGACAACACCAAAAACAGATACTCCGCAATTAACAATAATGGAACCAAACACGGTTTATGGCATAAGCAAGCTCGCCGGCGAAAGATGGTGTGAATATTATTTCAACAAACATCACCTTGATGTAAGAAGCATCAGGTATCCCGGGCTGATAAGCTATAAGACGGAAGCAGGTGGAGGAACAACGGATTATGCGGTGGAAATATTTTATGATGCAATTGAAACAGGGTCCTATGAATGTTTTTTAAAACCTGATGCCGCTTTACCGATGATGTTTATGCCCGATGCAATACGCGCAACGATAGAATTAATGGAAGCTGATGAATCGAAACTTACCGTACATTCAGGCTATAACCTGAGCGGAATTAGTTTTAGCCCGGCGCAGCTTGCAGATGAGATTAAAAAAATTATTCCTGATTTCAAGATAACTTACAAACCTGACTTCAGACAGGCGATTGCTGAGTCCTGGCCGAAATCAATTGATGACAGGGTAGCCCGGAATGACTGGGGCTGGAACCATGAATATGATCTTGAAAAAATGTCGAAAATTATGATCAAAGAAATAAAAAAGAAACTGGATCACTGATCAGATGATTTAATGATTCGACTGATTTTTAAATTTAAACAGAATGAATAAAATTCTTTTACTGTTCTTTGTGATTCTTAAAACGAATGTTTCCGTATCTCAGCAGGTTCCTTCAGATTCCGGAAGTATTCAGTACGTTGGAAACAGAACCATTACATTCATTGACTCATCAAGAAACAACAGAAGCATATCCTCACTTGTATATTACCCTGCAACTTCAGAAGGAAGCAATGCTCCTGTTCTGTCAGGAAATAAATATCCGTTAATTTCCTTTGGTCATGGATTTACACTTAACCCTAATTTGTATGTGGCTTTATACCGGCATCTTGCAAGCTGGGGATATATTGTAATTGCTCCTTCTACTGAAACAGGTTTTTCACCAAATCATCTTAACTTTGCAAAAGATCTTGTATTTGTTTTAAAGGACATGAAAAGAAAAGGAAGAACTTCAGGAGATTTATTCTTTGGTGTTGCAGACTCAGTCAATACAGGAGTGTTCGGGCATTCAATGGGAGGCGGCTGCAGTTTTCTGGCGGGCTCACTTGATTCGACATTGAAAGCTGTTTCATCACTGGCTGCTGCAAATACAAATCCATCTTCCATCTCAGCTGCATCATTAGTTAAATGTCCTGTACAATTATTATCAGGTCAGCGTGACAGCATAGCCTCATATTCCTCCCAGCAGATCCCTCACTACAATAATTCTTTTCCTTTTAAACATATAGGAAATATCAAGGGAGGCAATCACAGTCAGTTTCACCTCATACCGGGTCTGGATGATCTGGTTGATAATGCTGCCACCATAACACGTGCAGAACAACAGAGACTTACAAGAAGATATTTAACTTCCTTCTTCAATTTATTTTTAAAAAATGATTCAGGCAGTAAGAAATTTCTTTACGGTGATATTGCTCAGAGTGATACAGGCATAATAATGCAGTATAAAAATTTTCAGCTGACAGCATTGATACAGGGGTTCTACAATGAGGTAAATAATACCATGATCAGTGATACAGTGAAAATTTATTTAAAAAATACTTCCCCTCCGTTTCAGATTATTGATTCTTCGAAATCAGTGTTGAATAATTCCGGTTACGGGACTTTTGATTTTCTAAATGCCGACGGAGGAGCATATTATTATATTCACTTCAGTCACAGAAATTCTCTTGAGACATGGAGTAAAGCAGGCGGAGAATTATTTTCTCTGTCAAATTTTGTCTATGATTTTACTACAAATTCCTCGAAGGCATTTGGAAGTAACATGATACAAAAAGGTTCAGAGTATTGCATATACAACGGTGACATAAACTCAGACGGGATTACAGATCTTACTGATCTGACAGGCATTTATAATGATGTTGTTGAACTTGAGACCGGATATTTGAAAACAGATATAAACGGGGACAACACAATTGATCTGAGTGATCTTATAATCGTTTTTAATAATGTTTCTAATTTTATTACCAGAATTGTTCCCTGAAGCAAATTGAAAATTTGTATGGCAATGAGCTGAAAACATTTTAGCTACCCTTTTTATAAATTAAGAAGCATGTTCAGTAAAATATTAAACAGAATACCAGTTCATAAGAGAGCGCTCATATACATAAGCTTCGCAGCATTACTCTGGAGCTCAGGCGGGTTATTCATAAAAGTACTTACTCTTGATGCGTTTCAGATCTCATTTTTCCGTTCTGCCGTTGCAGCAATTACAATAATTATAATTTCTTTGTCAGGGAAAGAAAAATTAAAATTTGAGTTTGATATCATTTCCGTTCTTTGCAGCTTATGCTATGCGCTGATACTTGTTTTGTATGTTGCTGCTGTAAAGCTTACAACAGTTGCTAACGCTATCTTCCTTCAATTCACTGCACCTATTTATCTGCTGATTCTGGAACCAATTTTTTTAAAAACTAAATTTGAGAAAAAGAATCTTATTGCGTTAATATTCTGCTTTCTGGGAATGACATTGTTTTTTTTCGGTAAGCTGGAGCTGTCAGGCATTCAGGGTAATTTACTGGCAATCGGGTCGGGAATCTGCTTTGCATTATTCACGCTGTTTTTAAAATGGAAAAAGCAGATTCATAAAACTGAAAATACTATGGTCTACATAGTAGTCGGGAATATTCTTGTCTGCATTTTTTGCTTTCCGTTAATAATGAACAATCTTGTGATTGATATGACTCAATCTTTAATCCTTCTTTACATGGGTGTATTTCAAATCGGAATAAGTTATATAATTTTCAATGAAGGCGTCAAATATATTTCAGCAACCGAGTCAATGATCATTGCAATGCTTGAAGCGATACTGAGTCCTATCTGGGTTTTTCTTGGTGTTGGTGAGGTTCCGTCGGTTTATGCCATAATCGGGTCTCTGATCATACTGATAACTATCGTCTGGAGAAATCTGTTCTTAAAACCAGGGGAGAAAATGGAGATAATAGAATAGAGTGTGTTGAGTGTGTTGAGTGTATAGGTGTAGGGTGGTGTGTAGAGTGTGTAGAGTGTGAGTGTGTAGAGTGTGTAGAGTGTGTAGAGTGTGTGAGTGTGTGAGAGTGTGTAGAGTGTGTTGAGTACTAAACGAACTAAACGAACTAAACGAACTAAAGAACAAAGAACTGAACGAACTAAACGAACCTACTTATCAAAGAACAGAAAATAAATCAACCCCCCGATAGCTGCCTGCATCAGGACAACAGAGATCACGAAGTAAGTATCATTATTCTGCGAGTTTTGGAGTTGTGTTTCATTTCCTGTGATTAGATACCTGTCATATTCATTATTTGCATCCTGCTTGAAATTCATGGCAAAGAAACATCCGGCTAATGCAGCTCCTCCTGTAGCTAATATGGCAGGCAGGTTACGCTTTGTATTAAATTGAGTAGAACGGTCTTTGTAGACAACATCATTCACAGTTTCAAGACCTTTTGGGTTTAAAGTGATGTTAGCTCCCGTCTCGAAATTATAATCTTTCAGATCGTAAAGATAATCTTTATAATTTTTCTTTTTGATAAGCAGCTTTCCTTTTACTTCATTGTCACTGAAAAACCGAAGTGGTGTCTCTCCCAGCAGCGAATCGCTTCTAAAGACCTTTGCGCTGAATGGAATAGTGTTTATGAAATAAAAATACCTGAAATTTACATTCAGCGTTGTGTCATTGCTTATGACAATACTGAATGATTCATTATCATTCTGCCAGTCCTGTACAGTTTTCGGATTAACAATTTTAAGATTATGACTTCCTTCTTTTATACTGTAATTTCTCAAAGGCGTCATTCCGATGAAAGCAGTATCGGAATAAATTTTTGCATCATTCAGATTGGAGATTACCGAGAGTTTAAAAAACTTAACGGAGTCTTCAGTAATTGTCGAATCTTTTGATATTAAAGAATCATTTTTGAAAGGCTCCTGAGCCGTCTGAGCTAAGGCATGCTCACACCAAATGAATAATATTATGATTATTAATTTCATTCAAACATAAATTTATTTCAGTGATTTTCCTGAAGATCTTTTCTGAAACTCCTGTTTTGAAAAACAGTAAACAAATTTCTCATCGCTTGCAGTAAAAATGTAATCCTTCCACACTACAGCGCTTGTTTTGATCCTACCTTCACACTGATATTTCCAGAGCTCCCTTCCGTCAGCTGCATTCAGGCAATAAAAATATGTGTCATATGAGCCAATGAAAATATTATCTTTATGAACCAGAGGTGAAGCCGTGATCGCTCCTTTTGTTGTGAATGTCCATCTGACATCACCGTTTTTTTTATCGAGTCCATAAACATTTCCGTCAATTCCTGAAATTATGATAAGGTCATTATAAAAAGTAGAAGACGATAAAAATTTTGTCTTAAGATCTTTCTTCCACACAAGATTCCCTGAGGTATCAACGCAATAAAAATTTTTATCATCTGATCCGAAAAATATTTTCCCGTCACTTCCCGCTGCATCAGAAAAAATTGATCCGTTGGTTTTGAATTTCCATAATTCTTTTCCGTAAGTCAGATCGAAAGCATACATATTGAAGTCATCATTCCCGGCAAATATGGTATTGTTTAAAATGGTCGGACTTGTGTAGAACGAACCGTAGAATTTCTTCTTATCAACAGGTCTTGTTGTCCAGACTAAATTTCCTGTTTTAACATTGAATCTGTAAAGAAGTCCTGTGACAGAGCCGGTTACTACATCATCTCCGACCTTTACAGGTGATGATTCTATCCATCCTATTTTTTTCTCCCATTTGACCAGTCCGGTGATGAGATTGTAACAGAATATATTGCTTTTTCTGTCACCTGATGATGTGATGATTATATTGTTACCGAAAATAACCGGTGTGGAAAAGGAAGCTTTCCCGGAGGTTGAAGCTCTTCCAAGGCTTTTACCGCTGGCTATGTCTATTGCATAAAATTCACCATTCAAAGTATTAGCAAATAAGATAGCATCACTTACTGAAAGGCAGCTCTTTGCCAGTCCGCCGTCCATGTTGTATTGCCAGTAAAGATAAAAGGGAGGGTTAAGAATGCTTGTCGATTTTGAAACATTGGTCTTTGCAAGATCACCTCCGATAAAGAGCCAGTCTTCTTTTTCGTCTACTTCGACGCGCTTGTCAATGCTCAGTGAAGCGCATGAAGAGATCAGGAATGAAAGTGTGAAAAATAAAATTAGTTTTTTAAGAAACATAATATAGATAGCTGCAGATAAAAATATGAAAACAATTACAAGAGTAAACTGTAAAAATTCATTTCGGGTTCAGGGCAAACTGCCTTTATGAGGGTAGGAAATAATCTCGGGAATCTCTTTAGGTTAAAATAGTGATCTTGATTATAATTTGCTATAATAATTTTGATAAAAAAATATTCCTGTATTCACAATCATCCAAACTAAACTTTTGTTTTGAAAACCTTATTGCCACAAAGACTCAAAGACACAAAGGAAAATTGTTTTTTTTTTAAAAGTAATTCTTTTTGCTTTAACATAAGTAAAATTCCTTTTTGGACAATCCCGAATTTCGAAGGGATAGTTATCATTTACATTAAAACAAAACACGAATAAATTTTACATTCATTCGTGTTTTGAAAAGCTGAACATATCAGGAGATTTTCACGAAAATTTTTTCGTGAGAATATCCGTTAAATTTGGTCTTCCGATCTCCTGTAAGTCATAAGTAATTCTTACAGCCGGCTTTTTGAATTTAATCAGTCTTCTTAGATCTATTGGTGTGCCGATAATTACTGCATCACAGGGAATTTTATTAATTGTTTTTTCAAGATCCCTGATTTGTCTGTCACCATATCCCATTGCCGGAAGCAGGTTTCCGATGTCCGGATATTTTTTATAAGTATCCCTGATCGTTCCCTCAGCAAAGCTCCTCGGATCAATGATCTCTTTGGCTCCGAATTTCTTAGCAGCTATTGTACCGGCGCCGTATTTCATTTCTCCGTGGGTGAGAGTCGGACCGTCTTCAATTATCAGAACTCTCTTATTTCTTATATGAATTTCATCATTTGCATTTTCCAGTGATATGGGAGAAGCGCCTTCTATTATGACAGCTTTAGGATTTATTCTCTCTATATTCTTTCTCACTTTGCTGACTTCCTCCGGATCAGCAGAATCAATTTTATTTATGACTACAACATCAGAAATCAGAAGATTTGTAAGACCCGGGTAATAATGCAGTTCATGTCCGGCTCTGTGAGGATCTGCAACAGTTATTACAAGATCACATTTATAGAATGGAAGATCATTGTTGCCTCCGTCCCAGATTATTATATCAGCTTCTTTCTCGGCTTCACGAACTATTGCTTCATAATCAACACCTGAATAAATAATGTTTCCTCTTGCTACATGCGGTTCATATTCTTCCATTTCCTCTATGGTACATTTATGTTTTTTCAGATCGGCTATCACTGCAAACCTCTGAACTTTTTGTTTTACAAGATTTCCGTAAGGCATAGGATGTCTGATTGCAACTACCTTCTTACCAAGAGAGTTCAGGATCTCCATGACCTTTCTTGACGTCTGACTTTTCCCGGATCCGGTTCTTGACGCGACAACGGCAATCACAGGTTTTGACGACCTGACAGCAGTCTGATCATAGCCGAGCATTTTAAAAGATGGTCCGGCTGCATTGATCATTGCGCCTTTAGTCATTACATAATCAAATGTCACATCGGAATAAGAAAATACAACTTCATCGGGTTTATGTTTTTTGATTAATTCAGGCAGATCATCTTCCGGAAAGATGGGGATTCCTTTAGGATAATATTTACCGCTTAATTCTGACGGATATTTTCTGTCGTCTATAAACGGGATCTGAGTTGCAGTGAAAGCTACTACTTCGTAATCGGGATTATCCCTGTAATACACATTGAAATTATGAAAATCCCTTCCTGCCGCTCCCATAATGATAATTTTAATCTTTTTCATATCAGTAATTTTAATTAATAAATAATTATGTGTCGTTATTATTGCAAATTGAATACGGTAAAATACCATTATTAGACCTTATAATTAAGACAATAAATACTAGTTATTACGTCTCCATTGTGCACGAAAAAACTGAACGCGGATCATACGGATTTATCCTGAAAAATAGCGGATGTTATTATTAGCTGAAACGAGTTTTATACTCATAATAAAGTAAAGAATTTGAAATTTTATCAAATAATTTTTTAGAGAAAATCAGCGACTATCCGTTAAATCAGTGTTTTCACATCTTTCCCCAAAAACATCAGTACAAGGCACCGTCTCTAAAGAGTGAATTTTTCTTAACCTTTATTACAATTATATTTGGCAAAATAGTTTTGTATTAATAAAACAATCAAAATGAAAATTGGCATTACATGTTATCCTACATACGGAGGAAGCGGAGTTGTTGCAACAGAACTCGGGAAAGCTCTTGCCCTGAGAGGTCACGAGATTCATTTTATTTCTTATGCAATGCCGACCCGGCTTAATGGATTCATAGATAATATTTTTTATCACGAAGTTGAAATAAATAATTACCCGCTGTTTGAGTTTCCGTTATACAGTATAGCTCTGGCAAGTAAAATGGTTGAGGTAACGAAATTTTATGATCTCGATCTGCTTCATGCTCATTATGCAATCCCCCACGCCACAAGCGCTTACCTTGCAAGGGAAATACTGAAATCAGAAACTAATAATTCAATTGACATAAAATTCATTACAACGCTGCACGGAACAGATATCACTCTGACCGGACTTGAGCCGAGCTTTCTTCCTACTATGAAATTCAGCATTGAAAAATCTGACGGAGTCACTGCTGTTTCAAAATTTTTAAAAGATAAGACCCAGCAGCAATATAAAATAAGCAAAGACATTGAAGTAATCCCAAACTTTATTGACATTCACAAATACAAAAGGGAAGAAGATGAAAAGACTTTATGCTTTAAAAAGAATTTTGCACCGAACGGGGAAAAGATACTGGTTCATACTTCTAATTTTCGTCCTTTGAAGAGAGTTCAGGATGTAATAAAAATTTTCAACGAGGTAAAAAAGAAAGTTGATTCAAAACTAATATTAATTGGTGACGGTCCTGACCGCAGTGATTGTGAAAGATTAAGCCGTGAGCTTGAAATATTCGAAGACATAAAATTCATGGGAAAACAGGATGCTCTTGTTGAGCTATTATCTGTTGCTGATATTTTTATTATTCCTTCGCAGTCTGAAAGCTTCGGATTATCCGCTCTGGAAGCAATGAGCTGCGGAGTGCCGGTGATCTCTTCAAGTGTCGGAGGACTGCCTGAATTAAATCATCACGGTGAAACAGGTTACATTGCTGAGATAGGTGATGTTGAAAGAATGGCTAAATATACAATTGAATTGCTGACCAATGCCAAGCGTTATGAATTGCTGTCTAGGAATGCACGTAAGAGAGCCGAAGAATTCAGTGAAGATAATATTGTTCCTTTGTATGAAAAATTTTATGAAAAGATCATTGCATCATAAGTTGTGATATATGATTTGAATTATCGAATATGGTTTTGAAGATTAATTCTGATATTTAAAAACAGAGACACAAAATATGCGTCTCTGCTTACGTTTCTACTTTACCCTATTTGCGTTTCCCGGTCATCACTTATCTTCTATATCGTTGATAATTTATTTTATTAAATTCATTTTCTTTGTCTGAACGAACTCACCGGCAGTCAGCCTGTAAAAATAGATCCCTGTTGAAAGAGTGGATCCGTCAAATTTAACCGAATAAACTCCCGCATTTTGTTTTGCATTCACCAAAGCTGCAACTTCTTTGCCAAGCGAGTTATAAATTTTCAGACTAACATAGATACCCTCACTTAGTGAATAACTAATAACAGTAGATGGATTAAATGGATTTGGGAAATTCTGAGCAAGATAAAATTTTTCCGGTGATAATGATTCCTGATGATTTTGAATCCCCACCACTGTATTCGCAATGACTTTACTTCCCGGACCACCGTACGCACCAATGTCATTTCTTACAGTCCCTCTTGAAGGCCACATTGCATTTGCAGTATTGTTGGGATCGGGGGGATCATTGTAGATCAAACTGCTGTCTCCCATGTCGATGCACGATGAATTATTTTTTAAGTAATAGTTGCTTGAGTCAAATTCCGGAGCGATATTAATGTTACCTGCACCACTGAAACCTCCCTGAATATCACAGTATCTGACCGTCAGTGCGGACCCGGCTAACTGGATCCCTGTTGGAGATGTATTACCCCATAAAATATTATTTCGTATAATTCCCTGAACACCGCTGAAAGCTACAATTCCCGGGCTTCCTATAAACGCTGTATTGTTAACAATAGTATTATTTTCAATTATTCTCGGTCTTGAATAATTACTGTTGAGCCAGAATGCTGTACCTGCGCCGAATTCCAGTGACCCATAATTTTTATAAATGACATTGTTCCTGTATTCACCACCGGCATAATTCAAAACAATGCCGGCTCCGTATCTTGCGCTGTTGTCGGTGATAATATTATTAAACACTCTTCCGTAGCAATCTCCGATCCGTAAGGCTCCGCCTCCTGTACTTACTACTCCTTCAAACAGGCAGTGATTTCCGGTAATTATATTATTCTGTATTACAGGTGAGCAGTACGCTATTAATATGCCGCCTCCTTCTCTGAATAATCCCGCTCCGTGTTCATCAGTCCATTTTGTACCGGTACCGCCGGTAATTGTAAAACCCTGAAGTACTGTTGTTGAATCTTCATTGTTATGAAACACAACACAGCTGGCAGTGTCAGGATTTGCTGGAGTGCTTCCGTTTATTATAGTTGACTGAACAAAAGAATAGTCATTGTTCTGATAATACCTGCTTGTCAGAACAATATTCTTACCGCGGAAATTTATGTTCTCAAAATATGTTCCGGGCTGAACGAGGACTGTATCCCCGTTAATGCTTGAATTTATTGCGCCTTGTATCGTGGAATATTGTACGGGCACATTTCTTATTGCTGCTTTTGCTGTCAAACTAAAAGCAAGAATAATTATGCAAACCAATTGTAGAATTTTCATAATATTTTTATTTGATTGTTTAAAAATCTTTATTACTTAGACAGATATTTTGAGAGTTGTGACAGTAGATGTAAATAATTCGGGAAGAAGCCTTGGGATTTTTCCAATAAAACGGTTTAAACCGTTTTATTCATTAGACCTGCCGGACACAGAACAAAACCAAGGAAAAATGCACTGATCTACCGGCAGGCTTAGATTCATGCTAATTAAAATTAAATATATTTTTAAACTCGGTGCTTTCAAGAATTTGATTCAGAGATCTGACAAAATCCGGTGACTGCTGAAACGGATGCTCTCTGAATAATTTTGACGATTTGATTTCCATTAAGTCGTTGAACTCCCCGATTTTATCCGGAACAAGTTTTTCAATTGTATAAACATAATTTTTGCTGAAAAGAAGATTATCCGGATCTACGTGACCTGCGTTCATCATAAGCTTTGTCTTTTTTGCGCAATGACAGGGATTATCTTTATTCATCAGTCCGCATTTATTGCTCATGAAATTCGCGAGTTGTCTTCTTGCGCGGGAAAGCTTCTGTCTGAAATTTACTTTACTCATCTCAAGAATCTCGCTTCCGACTTCATCATTAACATTGAACATGCATCCCAATATAAATATAAGACGCTGCTCTCTGTCCAGACAAAGAAGCATTGCATTCATGCATCCTATCTTGGTCTCTTCAACAAGAAGGCTGACATCCACCGACAGACTGCTTTGTTCAGGCAGGTCCATATCAGGAGAATTAATGATCGCATCACCGTACTTTTCAAAGGAAACATACTGATATTCCATCTTGCGTTTTTTCATATTTATGACATGATTAGCTGCAATTCTGTAAGCCCATGTTCTGAAGCTGCTGTCACCTCTGAATGTAGAAAGCTTAGTAATTATTTTTATCAGAGTTTCCTGCGTGACATCTTCCGCATCGACAGGGTCCCAGACCATTTTTAAAGCAATGTTATAAATCCACGCCTGATGACGCTTTACAAGTTGCTCAAGGCTTTTTTTATCTCCGCCGACGGCAGATTCGACAAGTAGCTGGTCATCAGAGTCAGATTCGTCCTTTTCTATAAATGGATTTGTCATGATATTAATTTTGAATTTCAATCTTTAGTTACTGACTTTGACAATTAATAATAGCGGTTGTGACAGTAAAGGTTACGTTATTTTTTGTATCATGTTATACAATTGATAACATTAAAACATTACATGAATGTTTAAAAGTTGAGTATATAAAATTAAATTGATTAATAAATATTATTTTCAAAGATTGGTAGTAAATTAAAATTATACTTATGAACAAAGAACAACAAGAAAAAGAAGATCATGAAAAACTTGTAACTGTCTTCGAAACCGGAAACGAAGCAATAATAGCGCTTGTAAAATCAATGCTTGATGAGGCAAAGATAAGATATCTCGCACAGGGAGAAGGTGTTCAGGATCTTTTCGGTGTCGGGGTACTTGGAACGGGATTCAATCCCATCACAGGTCCTGTCGTATTCCAGGTAATGCCTGAAGATGCTGAATATGCAAAAGAGCTTCTTAAAGATGTTACTGATGATTAATAGTTTTCTATGAAATCTTAATTGAAGGTATTTCCAAAATGAAATCATTGACAAATATTCTAAGCTGACTGTTTCATTTACAGTTAGCTTTTTTATTTAAAAAATATATGGTTGAATTTAAGTACGGGCTTTTCTCTTCCTTTCTTTTAATTATCTGGTTAATATTTGAATACACTCTCCTGGCTCCGAACTATCATTATTTAAGTTCATATGTCAGCATAATAGCTTTACTCGTACCGGTTGCCGGCATATATTTTGGAATTAAAGAACGTAAGTATAAAACCAATTACGGATACATATCTTTCAAAGAGGCTTTCAAAACAGGTATTGTAATAACTTTAATAATTGCAGTGTCAGTTGTCATATTCATTTATGTTTACTATGAATATATCAATCCTGATTTTGTAAATACTATCGGAGCTGAAACTGAAAGGAAGCTGCTCAGGGAAAACGCGGGTAGAGATGAAATAAATGCATCTGTTGATGCAGTAAAATTCAGTTATAGTCTTAATATTCAGTTAATACAAAAGCTTATTTTTATTCTTCTCGGAGGAGCGGCTGCATCTTTTGTTATATCCATGTTATTAAAAAAAACTCACAGACATAAAACAAAATAAATTTAATTTAAATAATGAAAAGTATTTGTGTTTTCTGCGGATCGAATTCAGGAAAAGGTGTAAAGCATTTGTTAGCGGCTCAGTCGCTTGGTAAAATTCTGGCTAAAGAAAACATAACTCTTGTCTACGGCGGCGGAAATGTCGGCATCATGGGTGAAATTGCAAACACGGTTCTGCAGTATAATGGAAAAGTCATTGGTATCATTCCCGAAGATCTTGTTGCGAGAGAAGCAGCATTGAAAGAAGTCACTGAACTGATCATAGTGAAATCAATGCACGAGAGAAAAGCAAAGATGTCGGAATTGTCGGATGGATTCATTGTCATGTCAGGCGGAATCGGAACACTCGAAGAGTTCTTTGAAGTATGGACCTGGGCTCAGCTTGGCATTCACGAAAAACCTATCGGTATTTTAAATATAGACGGCTATTATGATCTGATGATTGATTTTATTAATAATTGTGTGAAACAGGAATTTGTACATGAGAAGAATCTTGATATGATAATAATTGAAAAAGATGCTGAAACTTTGCTGGAGAAGATGAAGGAATTTAAGCCTGTAACGGTGAGGAAATGGACAGACACAAGAAGCAGTTGATAATTGATAATTGATAATTGATAATCGTTGATACTGGATAGTTTTAGTTAATAGTTTTTAATTAATATTCGATAATAAATAGTTGATTAAAATTCTAAGTATATAACTAATTATTAACTTCATAAACTTTCAACTTTCAACTTTCAACTTTTAACTCTGTGAAATGAATCTGGAATTATTCAGAAAATATTGTCTGTCAAAGAAAGGTGTGATTGAAGATTTCCCGTTTGGGGAAGAAACTATTTGTTTTAAAGTCATTGGAAAAATATTTGCAATCACTTCTTATAATGTTCCATTGAGTGTTAATCTGAAATGTGAACCGGAGCTTGCAGTCGAGCTGCGTGAAAAGTATGAGGAAGTGCAGCCGGGATATCATATGAATAAGAAGCACTGGAATACAGTTGACTTCGAAGGAAGGGTTTCAGATAAAGAATTAAAGATTATGACAGATCATTCATATGAGCTTGTTGTAAACGGCTTAAGCAGAAAACAGAAAGATGAGCTGAAAGCATTATAAAAATTTTTTCACATAAATAGTGAACTAAAAATTATGGTAAAGAGAATAGAGCTAACCCTTCTTCCTGAAGATGCTTTCGATGATAAAAAATTATCAGAGATTGTTGAACTGGAATGTGATGTAAACGAGAGTGACCGATATGATTTTAAATTAACGAAGCGTTCGATAGATGCCCGCAGCAGAACACCGGTTGTAAATTTATTATTAGATGTTTATATAAATGAAACCCCGTCTCCTGAACCTGTCATAAAAGATAATTACAAAAATGTTTCAGATAAGAAAAAAGTTATTATAGTCGGAGCCGGACCGGCGGGATATTTTGCAGCGCTTGAGTTAATTGAAAACGGAATTATGCCAGTAATTTTTGACCGCGGAAAAGATATTCGCTCCCGCAGGAAAGATCTCAGAGAGATACAGCAGTTCAGTAATGTAAATCCAAATTCAAATTATTGCTTCGGAGAAGGCGGCGCAGGTACTTACTCAGACGGAAAACTTTATACCCGCTCCCACAAGCGCGGAGATATTTACAAAGCTTTAAGAATATTAGTTGAACATGGAGCAGATCCGGATATACTTGTCGATACACATCCCCACATCGGTTCGAACAGACTTCCGGGTGTAGTTCAGAATCTCAGGGAAACAATACTGCATTACGGCGGAGAAGTAAATTTTAATTCAACAGTAACCGATCTCATAATCAAAGATGATGTAATCCTCGGTGTGACAGTAAATGATAAGGATGAATATTTAGCTGATGCCGTGATCCTTGCAACAGGACATTCTGCAAGGGATATTTTTTATTTATTAAAGAAAAAAAATATTTACCTTGAGTCAAAGCCTTTTGCTGTTGGTGTCCGAATTGAGCATCCGCAGGCATTGATAGATGAAATTCAGTATAAGCAAAATCCGAGAAGTGAATTTCTTCCTGCATCAAGTTATAAACTGACAGCTCAGGTTAACGGGAAAGGAGTATTTTCTTTTGCATGTGTCCCGGAGGATTGATAGTTCCGGCTGCTACATCTCCGGGAGAAATTGTTGTCAACGGAATGTCAATGTCGAGACGTGATTCGAAGTTTGCTAATTCAGGAATTGTAACTGCAATTGATGAAGAAGACTTAATTGATTATCAAAGTCACGGTGCATTTGCCGGACTGGAGTTTCAAAAAGAACTTGAGAGAAAGTTTTTTGATTCCGGTGACGGTTCACAAAAAGCACCGGCGCAGAGAATGACAGATTTTGTAACAGGGAAATTATCTTCATCATTGGGTGAGTCTTCGTATATACCGGGAATGTACAGTTCAATGCTAAATAATTTATTGCCCGAAAAGATATCTGAAAGAATCGGGCTTGCTATAGTACAGTTCGGAAAGAAGATGAAAGGATATTTTACGGAAGAAGGATATCTGATCGGGCTGGAATCAAGGACAAGTTCTCCCGTAAGAATTCCGAGAGATAAGGAAACATTTGAACACGTTCAGATCAGAGGACTTTATCCCTGCGGTGAAGGTGCGGGTTATGCCGGAGGGATAATATCAGCAGCGTTGGACGGACAGAATGCCGCGAAAGCGGTTATTAAAAAAAATAAATGATATGAAAATAAAAAGAGCAAAAATTGAAGATCTGGAAATTGTTTCCTCACTCTTTGATCTGTACAGGCAATTTTATGAACAAAAATCTGATCTGAATTCCGCTAAAGAATTTTTATCAGAAAGAATAAACAAAAATGAGTCGGTAATATTTTTAGCGATGGATGAAGATACCAATAAAGGAATGGGTTTTGTTCAGCTGTATCCCGCATTTTCATCAGTCAGCATGAAACGGCTCTGGATATTGAATGATCTGTTCGTTCATGAAAATTACAGGAAACAGGGAGTTGCAGAAGCCTTGATAGAAAAAGCGAAAGAGCTGGTGCGTGAAAGTAATGCAAAAGGACTGATACTGGAAACTCATCTCTCTAATGTGAATGCACAGAAGCTTTATGATAAGACAGGATTTAAAAAAGATGAGGATTACTTTCGTTATTACTTTATCCAAGATAAGTAAAAAAAACCGATGCAAATGGTACATCGGTTTTTTTATAAAAGGGAAGCATGTTTGACTTCTGATATTCATATCATCTTATTCCGGTAATCAATGACTTATGTTATTTTACGAGAATCATTTTTTTTGTTTCAAAAAATTCGTCTGCAAACAATTTATAGTAATAAATTCCCGAAGGTAAATTATCACCGTTGAATTTAACTTCATAACTTCCTTCTCTTTGATTGGCATTTACTAATGTCCTTATTTCTTTTCCGAGCTCATCAAAAATCTTCAAACTTACAAAACGATTTTCGAATAGCGAGTAACGAATAACGGTTGCGGGGTTGAATGGATTCGGATAATTTTGAAATAGTTCGAAATTTTTACCGACCATTGTTTTTTTTTCATCAATGGAAATTATAACTCCATTCTCAGTGATAGTGACAGATTGATTCAAAGCTACATCGGTAAAAATCTGATCTGTTTTTGAATGCCATTCTACAATTAAAGAATCAATGACAGTTGCATTTCCTAATCCGAAATGCAGGATCAGGTTCTGTCCGCAATATCCGGACTGACCGTCAATCTCCTGCATCTGCCAGACTGAATTCCCGTTGATGTTAGCTTTGACTCTCACCTTGGATCCGATCGCAGATTTATTTGTAAAGGTACCGACACATTTAATGTTTATCCATTTATTCCCATTAGACAATTCATTTTTATAAAGTGCATTTTTTTGATTTTCACCGAATGTATTTGCAGTCGCAACATCGAGATCACCGTCATTATCATAATCACCCCAGGCAAATCCATATGAATAGCCCGAGTCATTTACCAATACACCGTCTGTGATTCTTTGAAAAGAAGGAGAACCGGTTTCGATAAGTAAATTTTTGTATAATCTATTCACTACCTTTTGTGTATACGTCGGCGGAACGTATGCTTGTGTTATAAACATATCGAGATCACCGTCATTATCATAATCACCCCATCCCGAACACGCACTGTATCCCGACGGATCATTAACCAATGGTCCGTCAGTAATTTGTGTAAAAGTAAAATTACCGTCGTTCCGGTATAAAAAATTTCCCTGGCTTCCCCTGTTAGTCACAAGCGCATCAAGATCACCGTCATTATCATAATCACCCCAGCTCGAGCTCCAGCAGTCACCTGCGTTACTTGTCAAAGGAGTGTTTGTAATCTTAGTAAAATAACCTTTACCGTTATTTTTATACAAGTATGGAGTGCGCCCTTCTTCCCGACAGACGAAAATATCAAGCATGCTGTCACCATCAATATCCACCCAGTTCATTCCGCGGGCATTACCAATTTCACTGACGGCTATGCCTGTGTCTATCTTTACAAAATTCCCTCCGCCCATATTTTTGTAAAGAAAATTTCTGTGATTTGTGCCAAAGCTGTTTGTGACATAGAGATCAATTAGCCCGTCACTGTCATAATCACCCCAGTTACAGGTTTCAGAATTACTCGGTTGATTACAGATTATGCTCGAAGACTGAAATGTAAAATTTCCATTGCCGTTGTTTGAATAAAGTAAATTAATTTGATTCCACCAGTTCACAACGCACAGATCGGGATCGCCGTCATTGTCATAATCTCCCCAGCTGCTTCCGTCGGAAGGTAAGCTGTCGTTAACTAATGGCTGATCAAAAATGCGGACAAAAGTTCCGTTATCATTTCTGTATAAAAGATTATCATCTCCGTATCTATAACCGTTTGAGATGAAAAGATCGAGATCATTATCACTGTCATAGTCGATCCAGTTTACACTTCGCCCTGCACCGCTGTCAATACTTACTACGCTGCCGGTAAGCTTTATGAAGTCCTGGCTAAAGGCTTCGGTAGTTAATAATAATAGGGTTAGGATAATGGGAAAGATAGTTGTCTTCATAAATTTAAGTTTATATTTTAAGATTATTTTTATTGTTAATTTATGTATAACAATACGAGAGTAAAATTCTAATGATGCTTAAGCAGTGGTTATAAATCATAATCATTATTAGAATCCTGATTCCCGGTATAAGCAACGTGTATTTATTCAATATTAGTTTTCAAGCACTTAAAACAAACAACCATAAGGAAAATATTACGGGATAATTCAATTTCTAATGAAGCCAACCAAAGAACTATTTGAACTGATAAAATCACTGAGCGGCAGCGAGAAGAGATATTTCAAGCTCAATGCATCTTTACAGAAAGGTAATAAAAACTATATTAAACTATTTGATGCAATAGATGCACAGAGATCCTTCGATGAAAATGAAATTAAAGACAGGTTTAAGAATGAAAGCTTTGTAAGAAATCTCACTGTTACAAAGCACTACCTTTATAAGCTCATATTCAAAAGTCTGATCCTGTTTCACAGTGAGAAATCCACTGATGCGAAGTTAAATGCAATTTTGAACAGATGTAAGATCATGTTTGACAAAGGACTGTTCAAACAATATTTTAAAACCATTGAAAACGGGAAAGTCCTCGCTTACAAAACTGAAAGATTCACCATTCTGCTCGAATTTATTGAAATCGAAAAACTCTTAATGAAAAAAAAGGAATTAGGTAAAAAGAACCGGAATGCTTTATATGATGAGGAGCTTGAAGTATTGGAAAAAATTAAAAGCATCAGTAATTTTAAAAGAGCGATTTCTAATTTGTTTTCATTAGTAAGGACAGTAGGGCTGATACGTGACAAAGTATCTGAGAAAAAAATTGATCTCATTATTTCAACATTGGAATATAAAGATGCTTCAAATTCAATCAGAGCAATGGAAAGCGTTTTTCTGTTAAAGTACCTGGAAAACCGTCTCAAGGGAAACTATGAAGAGGCGATTAATTATTGTAAAAAAAGATTTGATCTGATCTCGAAACATCCTCCTGTATTTAAAGACTTTCTTCTTGAACCAAAGTTAGACTCACTGGAATTTTACATCTCTTCTGCTTTGCGATTAAAAAAATTTAATGAAGTAAAAAAAATATTTAAAAAATATAACACCCTTTCCCGTGAGCTGGAGAATGACAGAATAAATTATATCATGACTGATTTTGAAATTAAACTGCTGATCTCAATTGAGACTGCCGATAAAAAAGCTTCGGAAAATTTGATTCCGGAAATTATAAAATTCTTAATCTCGCATGATGGAAAGATCTTAATTAATTCGGAAAACTTCTTTTACTATAATATTTCCAAATATTTTTTTGTCACCGGAGATTTTAACATGGCATTAAATACTCTGAACAATTTTCTCGGCAGTAAATATGTAAAGGCAACACCTGAATTCGAATCATACCTGAGAATATTGAATATACTGATTCATTATGAACTCAGTAATTTTAAGCTTTTGCAGTATTTAATTCCTTCAGCAAAAAAATATCTTCAGAATAAAAGGAAGTTATACAAGTATGAAACTGCTGCATTGAGTGCAATTGGAAAATTAATCAGGACAAAACAAAAAGATAAAATTCAAAAATATTTTATTCAGCTTCGTGATGAAGCAGCAGAATTAAAAAAAGATAAGTATGAAAAAAATGCTTTTGAATATTTCGATTTGAAAAAGTGGGCTGAACATAAGTTGGAAGCAGAGAATTAAATGATTGTTAAATCACTCCAAATTTTATAGACACACAGCTTTTGTTGTATATTTTAAAGGTTCATTTTTTTTAACTTAGAGTCTTTGAGGTCGAGGTAAGTAGCCAATAATTAAACGAATAAATCTTAATATGAAAAACCGCTGGTCATTAAAAAATAAAAAAGCTCTAATTACAGGCGCTACGCGTGGTATAGGAAAAGCTATCGCAGAAGAATTTCTCGGGTTTGAAGCGGAAGTATTCATTGTCTCAAGAAATCAGAAAGAAACAGATGATCTTGTCAGACTGCATGCAGATAAAGGTTACAAAATTTACGGGATGAAATGTGATGTGACAAACAAAAAAGACAGGGAAAAGCTGTTTGAAAAAATCAACATTCAGTGGGGGAGTCTTGATATTTTAGTCAATAATGCCGGAACAAATACAAGAAAGAAAACACTCGAGAATACTGAAGAGGATTTTGACAAGTTAATGGAGCTTAATTTGAAATCAGTATTTGAGCTGAGCAGAATGTTCCATCCTTTATTAATTAAATCCGGTGAAGCTTCTATAGTAAATATTGCTTCAGTTGCAGGAATGACTTCCGTCGGCACGGGATCTCCTTACGCAATATCGAAAGCCGCATTAATTCATTTTACAAAATATCTGGCTGTCGAGTGGGCGAAAGATTCTATACGCGTAAATGCTGTTGCTCCGTGGTACATAAGAACACCTCTTGCTGAAACTGTTTTAAAAAACCCGGATTATCTAAAAAATATTTTATCAAGAACACCTATGAACAGGATTGGTGAACCGGAAGAAGTTGCAGCTGCGGTTGCTTTTCTATCTATGCCTGCCTCGTCTTATATAACAGGCGAATGCATTTCAGTAGACGGGGGATTTTTGAAGTATGGGTTTTGAGTGAGTGTTAGAGTGGAGTGAGTTAAGTGTGTAGAGTGTAGAGTGGATAGAGTGTGTTGAGTAAGTTTATTACAATGTTTGTAAAATTAAATTAGTTTATTACTGACTTACATTCATATAAATTCCAAATCCGAAATTCCAAATTCCAAATCAAAGATTCCAAACCCCAAATCTTATCACATTTCCATTCCTTTACCCTTTGGTAAATAGGTAAGCAAAATAATGCTCGCAAAGACTATTGCAAAACCTACAAGCTGATGAGTGTAAAAAGGCTCTTTCAGTAAAACATATGAAAAGATCAGCGCGCTGACCGGCATCATGCCCATGAACCCTGCAGCTTCTACTCCTGATACTTTTTCAATTCCAAAATACCATAGAGTTAAGCCCAGAGAAATTGTACCTGCACCCCACCATATGGCAGAGAGCCATTGTGATGATGAGACATTGCTGAAATTAAATTCTGAAAGTTCGGGGATTGAGAAAGGAACAAATAAAACTAAAGCAAAGATAACGGACAAGCTGCTGACTAAAACCGGTTTGATGTGAGCTTCTTTTTTACCAATTATAGTATATGCAGCCTCACAGCACACTGCAAGAAACACAAGAAAAATTCCCAAAGCAAGCATTCCCATTGTATTCTGCATACCGGCAATCTGCATACTGCTTTCCCCCATATTGACTACCATAAGTCCTGCAACAACGAGTCCGATAGCGATCCACTTTCTCGGAGTCATTTTGTCTTTTAAAAAAATCACAGATGCAATTGCAGTGACCGCCGGTGAAGCTCCCATTACTATGCTTGCAATGACTCCGCTTACATTTTTCATTGCAAGCATCATGAATATACTGAATAAAAAATATCCTGCGAAACCTATTAATGCAATGTTTAGGAAATCTTGCTTTGTAAATTTTTTAATATCTTCCCTGTATTTAATAATGAATGGAATCAAAACAATTGCAGCGAAAAACATTCTCAATCCCGAACCAATGTAAACCGGAAATCCTTCTGTGACTAACTTGCTTACCGGAGTACCACTGCCGTAGATTGACATTCCTAATGCGAGCTGTATGTAGGTGATGGATTTGTTCATAAAAGATTTTCTTTATAAACTTAAATAATACTAAAAAAGCCTGTAACTTTAAAATCACAGACTTTCAATAAAATTTTAAAACTCTTTTACCAATTCCCAAATCGGGAATCCCAAATTCCAACCCTACGAGCTAAATCTCTTCACATCCTCATTTTGCGAAAGCTCCTGAACAGTTCCTATCAATCCTTCAACAACTTCCTGCTCACTTTGAAAAGTAATCGTATCATACTCATCCGATTCCCTAAGCCCGTGAACTTTATTTAAAACCGGGAGCGGTGTGTCATCTTTTATTTTTGCTTCGAAATCTTTTCTGAATTTTCTCACTGCATGTTTTACCGGCCATGCAGCCGCGTCCCCGAGAGCGCATATAGTATTGCCTTCAATGTTTTCTGCAACCGAGATCAAAAGATCAAGATCACTCTTTCTGCCCGAACCATCCATGATTCTGTTAAGTACTTTAAGCATCCATCCGCATCCCTCTCTGCAGGGAGTGCATTGTCCGCAGGATTCGTGATAATAAAATTTTGTAACACGCCTTATTACATCAACAACATCTGTACCTTCTGCCATGACAATTACGCCTGCTGTGCCGATCATAGAACCAACTTCTTTCAAACTCTCATTATCCATTTTTGCAATCAGACATTCTTCTCGTGTAAGAGGTGGCATGGAAGATCCTCCGGGAATAACCATTTTAATTTCCTTTCCGTCTTTGACACCGCCGCAGTGATCGTTTATCAGTTCCATCAAAGGAATGCCTGTCGGGAGTTCATACACACCGGGCTTGTTTACATCACCGCTCACTCCGAATAAAAGCGTTCCGGGTTGTCTAGGATCTCCGATCTTGCTGAACCATTCTCCGCCTTTGTTAATAATGGCCGGAACATTAGCAAGTGTTTCAATATTATTTATAGTAGTCGGATTACCCCACATACCGGAGACTGCAGGAAACGGCGGCTTTACTCTTGGATATCCGCGTTTACCTTCGAGTGAATTCATCAATGAAGTTTCTTCCCCGCAGATATAAGCGCCTGCTCCCATATGATTATACATTTCTACAGAAAAATTTGAACCGAAAAGATTTTTTCCGATGAATCCTTTTTTGTAAGCGTCTGCTACTGACTTCTCCATTATGTTAAACCACTTCCAGTACTCACCTCGTATGTAAGTATATACCGCACCAATACCCATTGCATAAGCAGCGATCAAAGCACCTTCAATGAACTGATGAGGATTCTTTTCAAAAATTTCCCTGTCTTTAAAACTTCCGGGCTCACTCTCGTCACCATTACAGCAAAGAAATTTCGGCTTCTCATTTCCTTTCGGCATAAACGACCATTTCATTCCCGTAGAAAAACATGCACCACCTCTTCCCCTAAGACCGGATTTCTTCACTTCGTCTATCACCTGATCAGGAGTCATCTCGGCTATTACTTTTTTTAAAGACGAGTATCCTCCGTTAGCAACATAGACATCAATATTATCTAAGTCAGGTATATCTCTTAAAATTATTTTTTCCATTATTCGTGGATTCGTTAATTGGTCAAATGGTTAATTTGTTAAATGGTTGATCTGTTAATTGGTTGATCTGTTATGCTCTTATGAATCTTATGAATCTTATGAATCTTATGAATCTTATAAATCTTATGAATTAGAAAGTTTTGATAAGAGAGCATCAACCGATTCCGTGGTCAGGTTTTCATAAAACTCCCTGTTATTAACCTGCAGCATTGGCGCTGTCCCGCAGCTTCCAAGACACTCAACTTCTTCAATGGAGAACATCCCATCAGAAGTGATTTCTTTATTTTTAATTCCGAACTTGTTACAGATGTGATCAAAAATCTTGTACCCTCCGCAAAGCATACAGGAAACATTAGTACAGACCTGCAGATGAAATTTTCCCATCGGCTTCTTGAAATACATTGTATAGAAAGTTGCGACTCCAAGAACATGATCAGGAGGAAGGTTCAATAATTCTCCGACATATCTCATAGAGTCAACAGATATCCATCCGTATTTATCCTGAATCATCCAGAGAACAGGCATCACCGCTGCCATTGGTTTCGGATATTTTGAAATGTGATATTGTACCATTTTCATCTCATTTTCATCGAAGTGAGGTGTATAATTCTCGTTACTCATGTTTTGATTTTAGATTTTGAATCTTTGATTTAAGATTTGAATTTAACTTTACTTATTTTAAAACTAAACAACCCTATATACTCCACACACTCTACACACTCCACACACTTATTACTTATCCGCTTCACCCATTACCGGATCCACGCTTCCTATAATTACCACCGTATCCGAAATCATACAGTCTTTCATCATTGGAGCAAGCGCCTGTAAATTACTGAAGCTTGGTGAACGAATCTTCAGTCTCCAGGGATGACCGCTTCCGTCGCTGATAAAATAAAATCCTAATTCGCCTTTTGATGCTTCGATTGCGCTGTATGATTCACCGACCGGAGGATTAACTCCGAAGTTTATGATCATAAAATCATGAATCAGCTCTTCCATTTTAGTATAAACACGTTCCTTCTTAGGCAGAACTTTCTTTGTCTGAAGAGCATTGTATTGACCTTTTGGAATTTTTTCGAGGCACTGTTTTAAAATTTTAATTGATTCTATAAGTTCTTCCACTCTTACATAATATCTAGCCAGGCAGTCACTCTCGGTATAGGTAGGAATATTGAAATCAAGTTTGTCATAAACCAAATAAGGTTCATCTCTTCTCAGATCCCTTGACACTCCGCATGCCCGTAATAAAGGACCCGTCAAACCCAAGGCTATACAATCGTCCTTTGATAAATATCCGATCCCTTCACATCGTTCTATGAAAATTTTATTCCTGTCTATCAGCGCTCGCATCTCGACAAGATTTGCCGAAAATTCATCTACAAAGATTTTAATAGCTGCCATTGATTCATCTGAAACATCCTGTGCAACTCCTCCGACACGTGTATAAGAAGTAGTAAATCGGGCACCGCAAATAACATCATACAGATCCAGGATTTTTTCCCTTTCACGAATAGCCCATAAGAAAGGTGTAAGAGCACCTACATCCATTACCATTGCACCCATTGCAAGCAAGTGAGACTGAATGCGTGCGAGCTCGGCTATTATGACCCTTATGTACTGACCTCTTTCAGGAATTTCAAGATGAATGAGTTTTTCAACTGCGAGTGCGTATGCAACATTATTTGCCATTGGCGATAAATAATCCAGCCGGTCTGTGTGAGGAATGAACTCATGATAAGTGCAGGATTCAGCAAGCTTCTCATAACCTCTGTGAAGATAACCTAGCTCGGGTACACATTTGATCACAGTTTCACCATCAAGACTTATCAGTAATCTTAAAACTCCGTGAGTCGCAGGATGCTGAGGACCCATATTCAGAATCATTTCATTATCTAAAGAATCAGGAAATGTAACGCTTAAGTCTTCAGTCTCAAGTGCATCCAGAATTTTTGACCTTTTAATAGTCGGATCTTGTTCCTTTAAATCTTTATAGACTGTTTGAGGCATTTTGTATTATTAGGTATTAAGTATTAAGTAATGAGTATTGGGTATTAGAATCTATGAACCCTACTGTCTATGACTACTTTACAAACTATAAATAAACTATACAAACTATATAAACTATATAAACTATATAAACTATATAAACTTATTTATTTATTCGGAAGCGGTATTGAATCCGGAATTCCCATCAGAGGGAAATCTTTTCTGAGAGGATAATATTCAAACTCTTCCGGCATGTACATTCTTCGCAGATCAGGGTGATTCAAAAAAACAATTCCCATCATATCGTATGCTTCTCTTTCATACCAGTTCGCAGATTTCCACACAGACACTAAGCTTTCCATTTCCGGTTTTTTACTGTCTAATCTGATCTTAATAAAAATTCTTTCGTTGTTTTCTATCGAAATAAGATTATAGATCATCTCGAATCTGTTTTTCTTCCCGAATCTGTCTACGCTTACTGCGTCCACACAGGAAATGAATCTGAATGATTCATCATCTCTCAGGAATTTACATACATTCAGGACTTCATCTTTATTCAGATACATTGCGGGAGTTCCGTTAACGTCAGAATATTCTATGTTGAAATTTGAACTTTGAAGTTTTGATTTAAGAAGGTTTAGTCTGTCGTCTTTCATTTTTTTATTTGAACCAACTTACTTAATATAAAATTTATTTTAAACAACAAAAAACCCGCCTTTAAGACGGGTTTTATTTAACAGTAAATGTTGAACAGATTTATTTTATCAGCTGCATCTTTTTTGTTTCAACAAAGGATTCTGTTTCAAGCCTGTAGTAATATGTTCCGCTTGAAAGTGAGCTTCCGTTGAATTCTGCCTGATATGATCCTGCAGGTTGATATCCGTCGAAAATATTCATAACCATCTGACCCAGAGAATTAAATACGGTTAATTTTACATTAGTAGCTTTTGCCAGATCAAAATTAATTTTTGTAGTCGGGTTAAAAGGGTTTGGATAATTCTGATTCAACGCAAATTCATCAGGTATGCTGGTTCCGTTTTGAGATATACCGACTGTGCCAGCATAATCCACATCATCCATCTGAACGAAATATCCGTTTATAGCACAATCCATGTTATATCTGAATCCGACATAGATATTCTGACCTGAATAGGCTGCCAAATCTACAAAATATTGTTCATAAGCTCCGTATACTGAACCTACAGCAAAGAAATAGTTCTGGAATCTGTTACTCGGGCTGGCAGTAAAAGAAGTCGGGGTTCCGTCACCGTTTGTAATCCATACTGAAACACTATCGCTATATGAAGGTGACCCTCCTGTGAGCCAGAAACTTATATAAGCATCTGACGCTACATTCATTAATCTAGGAGTAACGAGCCATACATCAGATATGGTAGTTGCATTGGGAGGATTGGTATCTATTGCTGCATTCCAGCTAGCGCCAATGGATTTTGAACCGGTATGAACAACACAAAGAGAAGTTGATAAACCGGGAAGCGACGAACCAACAGTCCGGACAGTCCAGTTAGTAAGAGGATCAATCGGGAAAGTAGCATTATTATATATATTCCATCCCGGAGGTAAATTTGCTGAATCAGCACTTTCAAAACCCTGAGACCAGATTATCGGCTGTGCGTTTGAAATACCAACAGCCAGAAACATTATGCTTAAAACAATGTAAATTTTTTTCATGATTTTTTGATTTAAGTTTATAAATAATTAATTTACTGAAAAACTTCCTTCTTTCCCTGATTGAATCTTATCCTGAAGCACCATTAAGGCTTTCAGAAGATTATCAGGCCTTGGAGGACAACCTGCTACATAGACATCAACAGGTAAGAACTGATCTATTCCCTGTACTACAGAATAAGTTCTGTACATTCCGCCGCTTGACGTACAGGCACCCATTGCAATTACCCATTTTGGTTCAGGCATCTGATCATAAATCTTACGGACGACCTGAGCCATTTTATAAGTTGTAGTTCCTGCTACTATCATTACATCCGATTGTCTCGGAGAAAATCGGAATACTTCACTGCCGAATCTTGATATGTCAAATCTCGGTCCTGCAGCCGCCATCATTTCAATAGCGCAACAGGATATTCCCATTGGCATCGGCCATAATGCATTTTTTCTCGACCACTTTATCAGATCATCAATCTTAGATGTTACAAAGCCGTCTTTAGATAATTTTTCTTCTAATCCCATTTCAATGCTCCCTTTTTAATTACATAAATATAACCTACAAGTAAAATAACAATGAAAACCATTACGCTTACAAAAGAATACAACATTTTTACCTGATCCAAATTTATAAATGAAACAGCCCATGGGTATAGAAAAACAACCTCAATGTCAAACAATATAAATAAAACGGCAACCATGTAAAATTTTATTGAGAATCTGTCGTGAGCTGTTCCTACCGGTTCTACTCCGCTCTCATACGTTGACATTTTTTCTTTGTTAGGTCTTGAAGGTCCCAGCAAAGAAGATAATTTTACATTAGTTACAGCAAACAGAACTGATATGATCAGTATTATGAAAATTGGTATGTATGATTCAAGCATGTTTCAATATAAAAATTTTTTTACAATTATTTTAAGGAAAAATTAGTATCTAAAAGTTTATGAAAGGTTATGATTTTATAATTCTCCACATGAATTGGTTAAATCTTATGATACATCTTCTCAATTTCATCTTTAAATTCTTCTTCTACAAATTTTCTCTTAACTTTCATTGTAGGAGTTAGTTCACCGTGTTCGATTGAGAATGATTTTTCGAGTAATGTAAACTTTCTTACTTTTTCATAACTGGCAAGGTCTTTCTGAACTGCATCAATGTCCCTTTGAATAAGTTTCTTCAGTGAATTGTCATTTATCAGTTCATTGTATGAACTGAACGATATGTTATTCTTCTTTGCAAAATTTGTTAAAAGAGTTTTATCCGGAACAATAAGCGCGGTAATATACATCCTCTCATCACCTATTACGCTTACATTTTCAAAATAACCGAGCCCCATTAGAAGGTCTTCAATATGAGTCGGGGAAACATATTTGCCGCCTGAGGTTTTCATCAAAGATTTTTTTCTGTCAGTAATTTTCAGGTAGCCTTCATTATCCATTTCACCGATATCCCCTGTAAAAAACCATCCGTCCTTGATAATTTCATTGGTATACTTTTCATCTTTGTAATATCCCTCCATTACCAGATCACCTTTTATTAAGATCTCGTTTTCATTTGTAAATTTAATTTCAACACCATCAAGTGGTTTTCCTACAGTCCCATACTTATTTTCATGCGGCTTATTCACCGATACAACCGGTGAAGTCTCAGTCAGTCCGTAACCTTCTATAGTAGGAATACCAACACCTTCAAAAAATTCACCCACTGTTTTATTCAATGCTCCGCCTCCGGATACAAAGAATCTGATACAGCCGCCTGTTTTTTCCCGGATCTTTTTATACACCAGCTTGTCAGCAATTTTCCATTTCAATGAACTCCTTGATCCTTTGCTCTTTGCTGCAACATCTATTGCCCAGAGAAAAATTTTCTTTTTAAGACCGTCTTTCATATCTTCACTGCTGTTCAAAAGTTTGTTATATATTTTATCAAGTAACCGCGGAACAGTAATCACAATGGTAGGTTTTGCTTCAGCCAGCTGTTTCGCGATCGTATCAATGTTCTGCGCATAATAAATTTTTGCCCCGCAAAACAACGCTAAATAATATCCGGCCGTCCTTTCGTATGAGTGTGAGTAAGGAAGATATGATAAGAAGGTATCATTTTCATCTATCGTAAGCACTTTCTGACAGGCAATAATATTTGAATGAATATTCCGGTGTGAGAGGATCACTCCTTTTGGTACACCTGTCGTTCCGGAAGTATATATAATAGTCAGCAGATCTTTTCCGGAAATCCTTAAAGATAAAGCTTTCAGATAATCAAAAATTTCTTCATCAGAAATTTCTATTATACTGTTTAAAATCTCAGGTAAATGAATGACCTGATCGTCCTTAAATTTGTCCGTACTGATGTTTTTAAAAACAACAATGCTCTTTAACTGAGGCAGCTCACTTTTTATTTTAAATACTTTCTCAAGCAGCAGGGCATTTGAAACAAAACAGATTTTGGATTCCGAGTTTTCAAGTATGTACCTGATCTGAGAAACAGAAAGTGAAGTATAAATGGGAATTGAAATTAATTTCAGAAACATACACGCAAAATCTGCAACTACCCACTCAACCGAGTTTTCGGAAATTATTGCAACCTTGTCAGATTCTTTTAAGCCCTGTTTCTCAAAAAATTTAATGACATTATAAATTTTCTGAATTAGCTGTCTATTATTAACACTATAATATTCATCGTCTTCTTTGGTGAAGAAAATTTCTTTCTCAAGTCCTCTTTCCTCAAGATGCTTAATGAATAAATGAGTTAAAGTTTTTTCCTTATGCAAGTTATACTGTGAATTAAAAGGTTAATTGAATTTATCTTAATATATACTTGATTGTTTTCTGCCAAAATACTAATTTGACTTCAAAATAAATCTGTAATAATTGATGTCCATAAAAATACTTCCAAAAAATTTTCATCTCCTGTGTTCCCTAACTTTTATCTTAATTATATTTTCAGCTGAATATTCACAGGCTCAGAAAGTAAGTTATATTTATCCAAGACCAAAATGGACAATTGTAATAGGTCCGGCCTGGAATCTCGCAACTAATGATGCATACGGCAGAGCGAATTACAGCAATCAGTCGCAGGTTCTCGCAGACAATTACGGCATGAGATGGGGATGGGGAGCATTTCTTGAAGGGAAGTACAGTTTTGGTAAAAAAATGAGAAGCGACAGAATATTTTTAGGTGTTAATTATAAAGGTATGGCAAATTCTGATTTTGAGGGAAGCGATAAAGCAAATCAAACTAAGTTTGATTTTATTACCGTAGATGCAGGTTATGAATATTTGTTTTATGGGACATCAACCTTCAGAAGCTATTACGGCGGAGGCCTGACTGGAAATATAATTTCCGGTTCTTACAATCCAAATCCTTCAATTGATGACACTACTAACATTGCAAGAACTTTCGAATCTTCTTTCAGGTTAGGTATGGAACTTAAAGCCGGTCTTGAATTTATTTTTAAGAATAAAAACAGAAATCTCGGAATAAGCATTGGTGCAAAATACAACCTGACAAATTTATTTACTGATAATAATGCAGTCATTGCTTCGGGACAATCACAAAGCTTAAATGACGGGAGCGGAACTCCGGGACCGGGATTTAAAAGATATATAGGAGTTGTCAGTGTTGATGTCGGGTTTACAATTTATCCTGATGTAAAAAGAAAAGTAAGAAAATAATTTAATATATTTCAAAATTTACTTATCGTAAACTCTTCAAATAAAATTCCATCACAAAAATCTACACTATATAAATTAAAGTCAGAATAATCAACACATTCAATAAATTCCGGACAGAATTTGCAGTACTCATTCTTTTGATTATTACAATTAACTTTTATTCCTGCGAAGAGAATAATGATGCAATCATTGATCCTTCGATTTCAGCACCTGTGATCTCAGATCCTTTTATATCAGAGGATACAGTATTCACGACTTCGGCAAGTCCGGTCATTAATTTTAATGTCTCGTTATCAGTAAATACAAACGACGGCTCTTCAATAAACAAAGTTACCTGCACTGTCTTTGACCCTAACAGCGCTGAGATCGGACAATTTAACATGACCGGCGGAAGTTCAAATCCGGCTACATATACAGCAACTGTAAACATTACTAATATTCAATGCCTCTTAGTCGGAAACTACAAAATGGAATATGTTGCTGAAAATAATTCGGGTTTGTTCAGTAATTTAATTACATCAAACTTCACGGTAATAAATACTGCTAACGTTCCACCGGTTATTATAAGTACAAATTTGCCTGACAGCGTAGTAAGACCTTTTCCGGGAGATTCAACATTACTGACAATTTATGTAAATGTTAATGATCCTGACGGTGTGTGTGATATTAAAGATGTTACATTTGTAACTGTCAGACCTAATGGTGTGACTCTTCCTCCTATCCCAATGTTCAATAACGGAAATGGTGAATTTGCATTCTCCAACTATGTTTCATACAGTACCGATCCTACTTCATATGGTTATTATAAATATACTTTTACAGCAAAAGATAATTCAAACTTATTCAGCGCTCCGGTTACGGACAGTATAAAATTTGTTCAGCCACAATAATATGAGATACATATTTTTAATATTACTTATTTCCGGTATATCATTCGCTCAGAATATTCATAAAGCTGAGAGTTATAAATACAATGGATATAACTTAAGCGGTGCCAATACAAAAATTAATAACAGGATACTTTCAGGTTCAGAAATAGTAACTCCTGTAAACACAGCCACTCCTATTAGTAATTTTATTACCGACATTGTATTAAATGGAGATACGGTATGGTTCGCAACTGGAAGCGGCATTATGAGAACCATAAATTTTTTTAACAGTTTTCAGTCATATGCAGGGCTTGCACCTTTCGGTGATGATGATATAGCAGGATTTAATCTGAACAGAAGAGTTATTGTCACAGCTACCGCGATCAGTCAGGAAATAAACGGTGAATCAATCCCGGTAGGTACGGGAATTAAAGTTTCTACAGACTATGGAGTGAGCTGGTCTGCATATCCGCAGCCTATGGATGCTCTGACAGATACAATAGTAGTTTACGGTTCAAATAATTTGCAGGCATTACCAATAGTTGTACCTCAGCAAAATCTGTCTTATGATATCGCAGTTACCCGAACACAAAATGATCTCAGCAATTATACAATATGGATATGTTCATTTGCAGGCGGTTTAAGAAAAAGTACAGACTACGGTAATACATGGCAAAGAGTAGTTCTCCCCCCGGATAATCTTGACAGCGTGAATATTAATGTAACAGGTTATAATTTTATTGTCAGTCCAAGAGATAATAGTCAGGGTGGAAGTCTGAATTATCGTGTATTCAGTATCACAGCAGTCAATGACTCTACTTTATATGTAGGAACTGCGAACGGAATCAACAAGTCAACAAGCTGGGGAGTGAACTGGAGAAAGTACAATTTCCAGAATACAGATCCTCTCGCAACCGGTAACGGCATCTCCGGAAATTTTGTCGTGAATATGGATGTACAAAAATATAATGGCAAAGAAATAATTTGGGGAGCTACGAGACAGGCAGAGGGGACAGCAGAGTATAATGCTTTAAGCTATACTTCAAACGGCGGTAATAACTGGTTCAGTACATTAGATGACTATAAGCCAAACGGAATGTCATTTAAGGATTCCATTATTTACGGATTTACAGATGAAGGACTCTGGAGAAGTGTGTTCGGAACATTTAACTGGGCAAAGCCAAGTGTTATTTATGACGAGCGCACAAAGGATCAATTACGAACCTCTCTTTTCTATACGGGAAATCATATCGGGGATACTTTATATTTTGGAAGTGCCGACGGTTTATTGAAGACTATAGAATACGGACAGCCATGGATAGGCAAGTGGACGATTTACAGGGAAATTTCACCTATAGATCTTTCATCTGATATTAAGACTTATGCAGCTCCGAATCCGTTTTCACCTGATGATGAGATCACAAGAATATATTATAAGAGTACAACATCAGTTTCAAAAATTACAATTAACATTTATGACTTTGGGATGAATCCGGTAAGAACGGTAATTCAGAATGCAACAAGAGCCCGGACAGATGTCTTATTCACGGCATGGGATGGTAGAAATGATAACGGAGTGCAGGCGGCTAACGGAGTTTATTTCTACAGAGTTGAGTTTGATGATGAAAATCCTGTCTGGGGTAAAATTATTTTACTGCAATAAAATGACAACTATGATTATTGCTTTACTTTTTTGTGAAATTTAAAAAAATTTCTTAAGATTGAAAAAATTTATCTTAATATTACTATTTACCGCATCAGCTTTTGAAATGAGCTACGCTCAGGTTGGAAGTTTTGCCGGTGCTTTTTCAAGGCTGGGCTTCAGCGCCCGCGGGATGAGCATGAGCAATGCTATGGTGTCGGATGTTTTCGGAGATATTAACGGAATATACAACCCTGCACTGGCAACATTTCAGGATGAAGGTCTGGTAAATCTGGGTTATAGTTTTTTAAGTCTCGACAGGAAATTGAATTTTTTAGGATTTACAAAAAAAATTAAATTACCGCAGCAGAAAACCGGAGGCGCAGGTATTACTGTTGCCTGGATCAATGCAGGAGTTAACGACATAGACGGCAGAGATAATGATACAAGACAGATCGGCATGTTCTCTACTTTTGAAAATGAATTCTATCTCGGGACTGCTTTCATAATTGATGAAAAGGTTTCACTCGGAGTAGGATTTAAATTGTATTATGCAAAACTTTTCGAAGAGGTAACGACCTCCTCATTTGCATTGGATTTTGGAGGAACTTACAAAGCAAGCGGCAGTCTTGCATTTGGCATAGCTTTGAAAGATATAGGAGCAAAGTACGAGTGGCAGACTTCCGACCTTTACGGCAGCAATGGAAATACAACGAAGGGATAAATTTCCTACCTTGCTTGATATCGGCGCATCTTACCTTCTTCCGAAAAACTTTGGAATCACTTCACTTGCCGTTCGACAGATCTTTAATCCGTCGGTAACTTCGACCAATGATACAGTGACCTCAGGTGAGATCAGTAACAACACTCTGTTTAGATTTGGAATTGAAATTAATGTAGTACCTCAGGTTAAATTCAGAGCAGGTCTCGACAGAATAGATCTCAATTCAGATGATTTTACTGGAAATTTAGAACCTTCCTTTGGACTTGGTCTGAACAAAAATTTTTCACAGAATATAAATTTAGGCATAGACTATTCATTTCAGTTTGAACCGTTTACGCATGATCCGGTTCAGAACATCGGAATAGTCTTTAAATTTAAATAGACATGAAATTAAATAGGAAAATAATATTATCCATAATTTTTCTCACAGCATTCTGTACAACAGAAATTTTTGCACAGAATGACGGATCGGGAAATTCAGGTGTATCTTTTTTGAAATTCGGCGCGAGTGCAAGAGCTATATCAATGGGAGATGCATATTCTTCAGTTACCGAAGATGCCACTGCTTACATCTATAATCCTGCGAGATTAAATTTCGGAATAAAAAGCAATCTTACTCTGATGCATAATGCTTCAGCTCAGGATCTGACCACTGATTATATTTCAATTAAATTTCCGCTCGGGCAAAAGTTCGCAATGGGGGTCGGATTTTTCACAACCAGTGTCTCCGGTATACAGATACGTAATATTCCTGGAGCTTCAATTGATGAATTCGATACAAGAAATCTTTCAACCGGTGTTTCTTTCGGATACCTGATAAATCCGAATTTTTCAATCGGTCTGACCGGAAAATTTCTTTTTGAAAAAATATATGTTGATGAAGCATCAGGTTTTGCGTTTGATTTAGGGACAAACTATTCAAAAGATAATTACAGTATTGCATTTGTAATATCTAATATCGGGTCAATGAATGAATTAAAAAATGAGAGCTCTAAGCTCCCCACACTTGTAAGACTTGGCGGAAGTTATAAAGGAACAGCAAGTAAATTCAGTTATAACCTGGCGCTGGAAGGATTGCAGGTTATAGACGGTGGAACTTTCCATGTTAATACCGGGGGGGAAATCGGATATAAGGATTTTGCATTCTTAAGACTGGGTTATCAGACATCCTATGAAAACCGCGGACTTACAACAGGGGTCGGTTTTAAATACAAATCTCTTAATCTTGATTATGCATTTGTTCCTTATACAAGTGATTTTGGGACCGGCAATTCAATTTCACTCGGGATAAATTTCTGACATTATCTTAAGTGATAACATGTCTTCATTATATTTAAAGTTAAATAGTTTTTTAAGCAACGGGAAAAATTTATATAAAATATTTTTTTTTCTCGTTGTTTTTTTATGTGTTGTAAAACTACCATCCCTTCTGACCTCTGACATTCAGCCCTGGGATGAAGGCATGTATGCTGCGAGAGTATTGTCAATTCATGAAAACGGAGACTTCGTTGATCAGAGTTCGCATTCAGTCGGAAAATTTTATTCAGCTTCACACCCGCCTCTCTTAATATGGCTTGGGTATTTTGTTACTTTGATCTTCGGCGTAAATTCGATCGCGTTAAAACTTATAGTTTTTATCCTCTCTCTTCTTTGTGTTTTGTTAATACTTCTTATCGGAAAGAAACTATTCTCAGCTGAAATCGGATTTTATGCTGCTCTCATCTTTTGCAGTAATATTATTTTTGAAGTGTTCTCACAAAGATTCCAGTTTGATATCCCGTATTCTTTTTTCATACTGCTCTCATTTTATCTGATCTTTCTGTATAACGATTCTTTAGAATTAAAATATCTTATACTCAGCGGGATTTCTTTTGGCTGCTGTCTGATGACAAAAATATTAGTAGGATTTTACATTCCAATGATTCTTTTCATAAGCTTCTTATTTATAAAAGACAAAGTTAATTACAAATTAAAAGACATCATTATACTGACAGCCATTGGAATTGCAGCTGCATTGCCCTGGCATTTATACATGTTACTGGAATTCGGCAGTGAGTTTACCGATTATTTTTTTAAATTTCACATTTATGACAGAGCATTTCAGGGAGTTGAATTGAATCAAAAAAGCTCCGGAGCATTCTATCACATTAACTATTTGCTTTCAATCATACCTTATAGTATTCTCGCATTTATAAGCCTTTTCAGCGATCTCAAAAATTTCAGAAACAGGGACTGGCGGGAGTTGTTTTTTGACATTTGGTTTATTACCGGACTTATCATACTCGCTTTGTTCAAAACAAAACTTGAAGCATATGTATTAATGATATTATTGCCTGCAGGCTTTCTGATACCTCTTTATTTAAAAAGAGCTGACAATGGAAATTTAATTACAAAAGTTTTCATAATATTTTTTCTTTTTTTAAACATTGTCTGGTTTTCAACAGAATCAATCCGTCCTGAAATAAAAGACTTTGTAACATTGAACTAAAAAAAACATTATATATCTTTATATTGATTTTCTTTTTTATCATTAATCTGTATTATCTGTTTTTTACGCCTGAATGGGTAGACAGGTATAAGCTATCGCCAATTAAAGATCAGATAGAAACAGGCAACAGAAAAGCGATCATATATATAGGGACGAACTACAGATATAATCCGCAGTTCAGTTTTTATTTCAGAGGACTGAATCTGAACTGGGAAAATCCGCTTTATGAATTTCAATTGATAGATGTAAATGATAAGAGCGGGGAAGTAAAAGAATATCTGGAATCATTACCCAGGAACAATTATTACTTTATTGTTGAGAAAGACTACATTAACAGGGCTGTGTATGAATCTTCAGTTTCGTTTATTCCTGAAGACAGTAAAATAATTAAAAAAGAAACCGGATATGAATTATATGAGAATTAAATCATGATCGAAGTTATTAAAGTTGAAGACATCGAAAATGAAATTGAATGGAAAGAATTTCTTCGAAATCAATATAATCTTTTTTATGATTACAGATTCAATTCTTACAATGACGTTTTCATAAAAAATATCAACTGGCATCATTTGAAATTCAGGATGCAGAATCGAAAAAGTACTGGCTGTTATGATCGGATGTGAAAAAATAATTGACGGAAGAAAGGCTTATGTTTCCTGTGACGGAGTAAGCTTCGGAGGGTTTTTATGGAAAAAGAAAATTGATCTTATTAATTATTTTGAGATCATAAAAATTTTTAAGGAATATTTGAGCAAAAATAATTTTCAAGGCTGTATAATCCGAAACCCCCCTTTTCTTTATAATAAAATGCCGAACGAAGAAACAGAATACGCATTGCGTAAGTCCGGATTTTCTGTGACGAGTATTTCCATCTCGAACATAATAGACCTCAGTGATTTTGAATTTAAAAAAATATCAGAAACAAAGAAACGTTCAATAAAAAAGTCTTCAAGTGAGATCATTGTGAAAATTATGGAGGGAAAACTTGATGAGAATAATTTCAGGGAATTTTATGACATATTGCTTGAAAACCGCGAACTGAAAAATGTCAGTCCTACACATTCGTTCGAAGAGCTGATCTATCTGAAGAATAATCTGGAAAAGGACATCATATTGTTTACTGCATTCATTGGAAATACACCGGTCGCAATTTGTGTATTGTTCTGCATAAATAATGACATGATCTTAAATTTTTATCTGGCAGGTGATGATAAATACAAGCCGGAAGGTGTGTCTGAATTTATTTTATACAAATCAATTGAGTGGTCAAAAGAACAGGGCTATAAATATTATGATATCGGAACATCGGATATGGATGGAAAGATCATTGAAGGTTTATTTGCATTTAAAAAAAAATTTTTGGCAAACGGATTTTTAAGAAAGACATTTGAAATTAATTTAAATCAGAACTAAGAATTTGAAAATAAAAAATAAAAAAATACTATTAACAGGCGGAGCGGGTTTTATAGGCAGTACATTAGCTGAGAAGTTAATCGGAGAAAATGAAATACTTATTTTTGATAATTTCTCAAGGGATTCTTTAAGCAATAAAAAAATTAAATCACGGAATTTAAAAATTGTCAGTGATGATATTCTTAATTTCGATTCACTGAAAAAGACATGCGAAGATTTCAAGCCGCAGATTGTTGTCCATCTTGCAGCGATTGCAGGAATTGATACCGTAATAATTAATCCCATCAAAACTCTGGATGTAAATATTAACGGGACCTTGAATCTGCTTAAAGCTCTTGAAAAATATTCAGGCCAACTCGAAAGGGTTCTGGATTTTTCAACAAGCGAAGTACTAGGAGCTTACGCATATAAATCCACTGAAAAATCACAGACTAACTTTGCGCCTGTAGGGGAAGCGCGCTGGACTTATTCTATAAGTAAGGTTGCCGGTGAGCATATACTTCACAGCTTCTACAAACAACATGGTTATCCCGTTGTAACGATAAGACCGTTCAACATTTACGGACCGGGTCAGGTCGGAGAAGGCGCAATGCAGATATTCATAAAGAACATTGTACGTAATAGAAATATAGAAATTCACGGAGACGGTGATCAGATCCGCTCGTGGTGCTACATTGACGATATGATGGACGGAATTGAAAAATGCCTGACAAATAAAAAAGCAATCGGTGAAGTTTTTAACATCGGAAATCCTAAAGGTACAATTACCATTTCCTCACTTGCGGAGAAAATTATTTTTTTATGTAAATCAAAATCTAAAATAGTCTACGTACCTAAGAACTATGTAGATGTCGAATTAAGAATTCCAAGCATTGAAAAGCCAAGAGCTTCTGGGGTTTGTTCCAAAGGTCGATCTGAATGAAGGAATTGTCCGGACGTACAAATGGTATAAAAAAATCTTAAATAAAAATTTGCAAATTGATAATTGACGCTCACATACATATCGGAAAATGGAGTAATATTTTTTTAATTACGGATCCACCGTTGATCAGGCAATTGATGTAATGAAAAGTCAGGAGTCTCGGCCGCGGTTTGCATGCCCGCTGACGCAACAAGCAATGGCGAATTGTTTTCTCAGACTTATAAGAATCCTGATTTTAAATTTTATTATAAAGCGTGGATCAATCCCGATGATAAGGATCTGGACAATTTTTTAGAAAATAATATTGATAAGATCTCATTGTTCAAAGTCCATCCATCCATTCAAAGAAAAAAGATCACAAACGGTTCTTATGATAAATACATGAAGCTGGCTGAAGAAAAAAAGAAACCTGTTGTCGTTCACTGCGGAAGGTGGCAGGAGATCGCAAGTTACAAATTTCCTCTTGAGCTTACCGAAAAATATCCCGGACTTATTCTGATTCTGGCACATCTGGGAGGTGATCAGCCTTCACTATATCTTGAGTGCGCCAAAGAATTAAAAAATAAAAAATACAGGAATGTATATCTCGGAACGGAGTCAGTGCGTGAATTTCATTTTGTAAATAAAGTCGTACACACGGTTGGTGCTGAGAAAGTAATTTTCGGCAGTGATTATAATC